>NZ_PTEO01000002.1:0-60921 GCF_003013355.1 Pseudomonas sp. S5D5 | reverse complement strand
GTCAGGCGGTGGGTGATCTTCTTGTTGACCTGAATACCGCTATGCACCAACAGCGTGCCCAGCGGCTCCAGCAGCGCCCAGCGGTGACCGACGATGATGTAACCCGACACCAGATCGGCGTCATTCAAGGGCTTGTCATTGCGCACCCGGATTTCAATGCGTTTATCCCGCTCGCCAGCGGCTGGGTGCTTCATAGCGATATCCAGTTGTAAGGGCCTACCAACGCCTCAAAGGCCAGCGGTAACGCGCGTGAGCCCGTTGCAGTGGCTTCGGTGACGGCTTCGCGATTGCGGTACCAGTGAGCGACCAGCATTTTCATTGCCAGGGTTACGTCATCCGTTACGGGTAACGCATTCTCCGGCGCCGTTGCCGGCAACAGGCTGCGCAGGTAGTCGTAATCGCCGGCAGCATCCGGCGGCGCGTCAGCGGGTAACTCGACCCGCACCAGCTTGCGGCCGGTGCGAGTCTCGACCATTCGCCGCGCTGCACGGCCGTAACCCTGCAGCAGCTCGTCTTCCTCGGTGTCGTCCAGCTCAAGCCGGCAATGCTGCTTAATTTGCTCAAGCGTCAACATGCGCATACAGGGGCCGCTTGCACGGCCCCGCTCCAGGCTTAGGCCTCGACTTCGGCACCTTTGCCGGCCAATGCTTTGATGGCTGCAGTGTCCTGCAGGACGATGCCGAAGCGCAGGAACGCCAGGAAACCCACCTGGCCGAACTCAGCGTAACGCTCGACCAGGCGTTTCAGGGTCAGGCTGCGCACGGCACGCAAGATCAGCTCATTGAAGTCGCCGGCATACATGAACTTCTTACCAGCGCCGATATTGGCAATCGCCTGATCGATCACGTATTGCTGTTTCAGGATGGTCGCCGGGCGGTCGCTGTCGATACCCGGCAGCCACAGCGGCCGCTTGTTGCCGTCGACCATTTCTTCCATGGCCTGGCAGGTATTGTCGTTGAAGGCCAGGCGGAAGTTAGGGGCCGCACGATAGGCCGGATCGACCGAGTGAATCAGGCCGTTGACTTCCTGCCAGGTGAACTGGGATGCACTGGCCGTCACCTTGCCCACACCTACAGCCGCCTCCAAACCTTTGGGCTGGGCCGGCGCGGTGTCCGTCTCGGCTGCCCCAGTGCCTTGCACGATCAGTCGGTTGCGGGTGCGACCACAGCGCTTGCTGATGCGGCCGGCCAGGAAGGCTTCCATGTCGATACCGGAATCCTGCAGCAGCTGCTCAGAGACGCGGATGATTTTCGAACTGATGGTGTGGGAGCCCAGCGTGCCCATACCAAACTCAACATCCTTTTCGCCGGTCTGCTTGTTCTCGCCGATCAGCTCGCCCTCTTCTTCGCCGCCATTGCTCACCGCCCAGGCAATGGGCGCGCCGTTGTCGGTGTTGAGCAACTGACATACGGACGCGATACCGCCGTAAGTGCTCAGGGCCTCGATTACTTTCGCCTGCAGCGTGGTAGGCACCGTATAGCCGCCAGCTTCGGGGCCTTGTACGCCTTGGGCGCGCATGGCAAATACTGCCGAGCGCTGTTCTGCAGTCAGATGCTCAGCGCCACCGCGCAAGAACGCATCGAAGGCGCTGCGCAGTTCAGCCTGTTCGCCCGTCAGCTGCTGCTGATGCTGGGTGCCTTGATTGGCATTGCGGGCGCGCTCTTCGATAAAGGACTGATCGTTTTCGCGAAGCTCTTCTTCGCGTTCGATCTTCTCTTTCAAGGCTTTCAGGTCGACCCTGATAGCTTCCCACTTGGAGCGGGTTTCGCTGGTCCACACTTCGTCCCCGGTGCTTTCGTGCAGGCTGCGCATTTCGGCGGCTTTCTGGGCGTACAGTTCTTTCAGTTGTTGCAGAGTCATAAATCCCCCAAGGGCTTAAAGGTCGTTCAAATCAAGCAGGCGCTCACGGGCTTCACGCTCAAACTGAGCGCGACCCTCAAGGCCTTCGTTTTTCGCCTGTTTCCAGGCGTCCAGGGAGCGCTGTGCAGCGCTTGAATCGGGATAGGCCGGGAATGACACCGGGCCCACGTCGCGCAGTTCAGCGATCTTGTAGATCGTCCGCACCACCACGCCGTCTTCTTCGTGCCAGGTGTCGCCACCAGGGGCGACACGCATGGCGAAGCTGCTACCGCTCATGTCGCCGCGCTTCAACGGCTCGACAACAAGGTCACGAATGGTCTGCGTGTTGGGCGTGTCGATTTCGTAGGCCAGGCCACGCTGGTCTACCGAGAGGCGCAGCGTGCCGCTGACCGTGCGGCCCAACAGGTAGTTGGGTCATGGTTGAACAGCCCGCGTACGTCCTGGCCCAGCACGTCATCGAATGCACCAGGGGCGATCAGCTCAACAAAGAAACCGCCCAGCAGGTCGCTACGCTGATTAAACACAGCGCCGTAGCCGGCAATGCGCGGTGACGCATTTTGATCGCCGCCCTCTTCCACCGGCACAGCGCGAAGCTCGCAGTGCTGCGCGAGCAGCATGCGTTTCTCAAACTCACTCATGGGGTTATTCCTTTGTCGTTACGGGTAACGGCTTGCCGTCAGCGCCCAGCAACGTGGTATTGACGTTGAGCAACATCGAATCGAGCCCGGCCATCGGGTTCAGGTCTTCCAGCACGCGGACCTCATTGCGAGACATCCAGCCGTCTTGGATCGCGATCCGGTAGAACTCGGCGCGCTTTTCGGGGTGCCGCGCAGCAGGCCGGCCAGGTTGAACTTGATGTAATAGCCGGCCAGGCGCTCAGCCCGGGTAAACACCCGGCGGTTCAGCTCTTCTTCCCAGTTTTTAACCCAGGGCATTACCGAGTGCCGGACGTACTGGATAGCCTGCTCGCTGATATTGGAAAACGTGGCTTTCTCAAGATCGTTGATCATGTGAGAAGGCACATTGAATATGCTGGCAATCTCGCTACGGGTCAGCTTGCGCGTCTCCAGAAACTGGGCATCCTCAGGCGCGATAGTCAGCGCCTTGTAATCCAGATCCGCTGGCAACAGCAGGGTCTTATTCTCCGATTGCTTGAGCTTGATTACCGCGCTGTTCCAGACGCTTTTAAGGCGCTCCCAGCCGTCGCGCTGCAGATTTCCGTCCTTGAGCGTCACAAGCCCTGTAGGGCGGCCGCCACCCTCAAAAAACTCCTTGCCGTAACGCACTGCAGCCAAGCCGAGGCCAATCGTTTCGGCGTTTTGTCGAATCGGGCTGGTGCCCATTCGCCGGCCGGAACCAATCGCGCGCAGGTGAACCATGTCTTCGGGCGCGACTGCCAGGGGCATGCCATCGTCATCCTGCGTGGCGTAGATCCAGCGGCCACCGTTCTTCACCAGGTCGGTTACCTGGGGCTCGCACATTTCCAGCGCCTGCAGTTCGCCCCGGCGATTGCGCACCAGGCGCGTAAAACCGTTGCCCAGCCCAGGGTGTGCGCCTGCTTGGTTTCGCGCCACTTGTAGGACGTTTGCCACTGATTGGGCTCATCGTGCAGCAGGTAGTGCGCAGGGTGATCCGTGGCCGGCACAATCTCCCCGTTGACCTTACGCAGCACGCTTAAGGGCAACTGCGCCATGGTGCTGGACAGCACGTAGATACACGCATACACCGCCGTCAGCCTTTGCGCCGTGGCGGGGCTGACGGCAATACCGTTGCCGGCACACAGCAGCTCGCCCAACTCCTGGCTGTTCATCTTGGTAGCGGGGTTCTCCAGGCTGCTACGGTTTTCATACATCGCGCCCAGGATCATGTCCGAACCGCCTTGATCGCGGCGGCCAGCAGCAAGACGCCGCCGGCCATCAGCGCCCAGCCAGGGCCGAACTGGACGTACAGCCCGGCAACAAACAGGCAATAGCCTGCCGTCCCGATCAGTTCAGGAAGCCAATTTTTCATAGGGGGCTCACATGGTTAAAAGGTCATCGTCAGTCATGCTGTTCAGAAGACTGCCGGGCGCCTGGTCGGCCAGCATTGCGCGGCTCATCCCCATCAGAATGGCGACCATGCCGTCGATCTTGCGCAAGTTGCCCTTGCCTTCGTCTTCCTTCATTGGGGTCAAACAGCCTCGGTATTCCTTGGTTGTCACGTTCCCCGCCATCCACGACAGCACACCGTTTTCAGGGTGATTGAAGCGTCGCGAAACCAGCGCCGCTTCAACTTCCCGCATGGGCATATTCATGGTCTGAATACCGCCGCCGACCTCGACCACCTCGGCGCCGTCCGCCTGCAGCTGGTGCGCCAGTTGCGTGGCGCGCCACTTGTCGTAGGCGATTTCCTGAATGTCGAACATCTCGGCCAGGTCTTTGATGTCATCGCGCACCACATCAAAGTCGGTTTCCTCGCCGTCTGTGGTCAGCAGATCGCCAGACACCACCCAGCCTTCGTAGGCATCCTTAAACGTGGTCGCGCGCTCTATCGCGCCTTCGGGAAGGTACGACCTGCAGAACACCGTCCACACATCGCGGCCGCGCTCGTCCTTGTCCTTGAACACCAGGGCCACAGCGGTAATGTCTGATTTGCTCGCCAGGTCGACCCCGATCCAGCATTTACGGCCCCGGAATTGCTCCAGGGTCAGTTCAGGATTTCCGCACGCCGCCCAGTCCGACATGTTCAACCAGGCCGACCGGGAGCTAACCCACACGTTTAAATGTTTGGTTAGATATTTGTTCAGCTGTGACGGGTAACGCTTGGCGTTCGCCTGCATGCGCAACAGGTATTCATCATCGACCGACACGCCAAGTTCGGGTTGGCCTTGCGCAACACCTTCGGGTCTTGCCAGTCGTCTCCCTCGTCAATGGTGTAGATGATCCCGAAAAGCTCATCGTTTTCTATGCCGCCTTCGCCCAGGGCGTGCAGCAGCATGTCCTTGACCTGGCCCCGCTGGACATAACAAGGCCCGGCAAGGTTGTAGCCGGCCGTTGTGATCACAAACATCAGCGGATGCTCGCGGGCACCCATGCCGGTGATCATGGTGTCGTAAAGCGCCGACGAAACGTGTTCGTGATACTCGTCGACAATGGCGCAGCTGGGCGAACTACCGTCGCCAGGATCGCCAACCAATGGCTCGAACCGGCTGCCGTCATCAGGCAGAGAAAGGTTCATCACCATTATCTCGGCGCCGCATTCCTCAATCAGTTGCGGCGTGTTCTTGAGCATCCGACTCGCCGGCCGGAAAACCTCAAGCGCTTGGTATTCTGTCGTCGCGCCGCAGTACACCTCGGCGCCAAACTCGCCATCCATAATGAACATGAATAGCCCGAGGCCAGCCGCAATAACGCTCTTGCCGTTCTTGCGGGGAATCTCGCATACACCTCACGGAAGCGGCGCAGACCATTGCGCTTGGATCGCCACCCGAAAATGCAGCAGAAGATAAATTTCTGCCACGGCTCCAGGGTGATCAGCAGCCGCTTACCGGCCCACTTGCCCTTGGTGTGCGGCAGCAACTGGATAAAGACACAGACGCGCTCGGCCTCGGCCTTGTCGAACTTCCAGCGGTAGCCCTTCTTAGTGGACTTCGCCAGGTCGTCCAGGTGGCGCCTGCAGGCGGCGCGCACCCACTTACACGCTTCAATCTTGCCCGCCACCACGTCGCGGGCGTACTTGTTCGCCGCGTTGACGTTTGGTGAGCTGGCCATAGAGGGTCTTATCCGGCTTTGCCTCCCCGCAGTGCGGTAAAGGGGTTGTCTGGTTTCTGTTCGCCGCCAGGCTTGAGGCGCGCCCGGGCTGCAGGATCAAGTCCAAGCGCACCGCCATAAGCGGCCATCTGGCGTAGCGTTTCGTTGGAGACAGTGCAGGCAGGGTTTTTGATTTCCTGCTTGGCGCCCATGACGATGATCCCGTTTTTGGTGATGTCGTCCTGGGCCTCTCGCCAGCGCTGGTATGCCATGCAAAACGCCTCAAGGTTGTGCATGTCAGTGCCGGTCAAAATCCTGGCCTCGATCAACCAGGGCGCAACCTGACGCCAGATGTTCTTCGCGATTTCGCCGAACCAGTCAGGCGGGTCAGGCACATGCGTTAGCGCGTCGGGAGACGGCGCGTTCTTGTTCAGTTTCCGCTTGCCAGGGTTGCCCTGGATCACTTTCAAGGCGGTCGGTTTGGCGTGACGGCCCACAGGAACCCCCCAATTTTTCCAAAAGTACGAATTTTTTAATTTCGCGGTCGCGCGTAAAAGGCTGGGCGATCGGTGGAGAAGGCGAAAAGCTGCAGAGATTTTGCCCGCCCCCCTCCAGACCCGTCATTTTTCCGCCATGTCAACGTTTTTCGACGAAAATAGACGAATATTTCACACGCGCGCGGCGATGGCTTCCCTTTGCGTTTTAGCCTTGTGGCAATCGACGTTTAGCGACTGCAAATTGCAAAAATCGTCACTTCCACCCATGGATTTAGGTGTTATGTGGTCAACTTCTGATGCTGGAAGGGTGCAACCCTTGCAGTCTTCGCACTGGCACAAGTAACGGTCACGCTTGAGGACGGCCGCACGCTTCTTGCGCCATTCCCAGCCATACCCGCGCTGCTCGGCTGTCCCTCGGCCGGGCTGGACCCAGCCGCTGGCAAGGTGTGCGTGCTGCTCGCAGTACCCGCTAGGGGCCCGGGTCTTGCCCGGGCACATTGGCGAACGGCACGGGCGCTTGGCCTTTGGCGGCATTGGTGGCAGCTCCTTGTATCTGTATGCAGTCCAGCACCTGAACGGCGCAGCGGACTAACGCGCCTTCCGTCTCATCCAGCGCGACGGTCCAGTCTTCATTACTTACCAGGGCTGGCCGGCCCGGCAGGTGGCACGGCACCAGGCTGCAGGACAAGGGCGCCGGCTCGGTAGGCAACTGGGTCGGTAGTGTCTGGCCTGGCGTAGCGCAGCCCGAGAGGGCCAGGGACAAGGCCAGCCAGATAAGTGTTGGTCTTTTCATCGGTGCGTTTCAGCTCGGTCAGGCTTCGATTTAGCTGGGCGGTCTGGCCGTCCAGCGCGGCGTTGATGGATCGCGTGCGCTCGTGGATCAGGCCCAGCACGGTAAGCGTGGCTTCACGATTCAGTAGCGCACGCTTAAGAAGCTGGTTATTCGCTTCGGACGCCTCTACTGACTTGCGCAAATCCGCGTTCTGACTCATTGCCAGTTTGTTTAGCTGGGTGGTGTGATCGACGGCCCAAAGCGACAACACGACAACAAGGCCACCAGCGGCGACCAAAGGACTAAACGACATGGATAACCTCCAGCACTTGGCCGGGCTTAAAGAAGGTGGCGAGCCACACAATGATTTCCGCAGGGTCTTCACCGTCCATATCCAGGGCGGTGGCTGTACGGCCATCAGCAAAGCGGATTAGGTACCGCTGGATACTGATCAAGGCGCGGCAAGGCAAAGCTCTCGCCTTACCTGCTGCCGGGTTACTACACCGCTGCAGTTGGACTCAGCCAGGCGGCAGTCCTTGCCGCCGGTGTAGACCCACCGCAAGAACTCATCCGGCGCGCCGTAGCGGTCACCAGCATTGAAGCGAGCCAGCAGAGTCGAGCGCCGATACTTCGTTTCGCCCATCTGAAAAGCGAAGTCCACATGGGCAACGCGACACAGCCAACCAACATCGGCTTTCAGATGCTTGTCGACGGCCCCTATGGATATCTGCAGATCCTCGCGAAGCCAGGCCACGCACTGGGCGCGTGTCGCAGCATCACCCGGCCGGACGCCGGCAGTGTGGCCGTAGCAGATCGTCCAGACTCCAGCACCGTCCTGATACGCCTTTAAGCTGATGCCCTCGAAGAACATCACCAGGGCCAGCAGGACCGGCATAAAGCCAGCTGCCAGCGGCAACACTAGACCGCGCGGCAGTTTCATCCGGCCGCCTCCTGTTTCTTGTTGAACCACTTGGTTTTGATGTGCCAGGCGAGCATGGACAGCGCGTAAAAGAACATGACCCACTGCGTCAGGCTGGTGACGGGCGCGCCAAAGAAAGTAGCGCCGGCATATGTGGCCGGCGGCACCATCAGGGCCTTTTCAACCGTTTCAGCCCTGGCCCGCCGGCAACCCGCCGCGACCACAATCAAAAGGGCCGCCATTGCGAGCCGTGCCCGTTTGATTCTGTTCATTTGCGGGCTCCAGACAGCAAAAAGCCCCGGCAGATCACCCGCCGGGGCTTTGTATGTGATTGATTGTTAGGGCCGTGAACGCAAACACGCCACGATAGGTAAAACGATACGTAACTGGGCCAGCCTCGTCTCGCCATCCGGCGTCCAACCGAAATAGGTCTCTGCGTTACCCGTCACGCGTCTACAGTTGGAATGCGTAGTTTCCACGCGGCCGGGGTGTGCAAGCAGGCCAATTCGCCCTTAAATGCCCCACCACAACCATCTGGCAGCGTCTTGCCGCATTGCCGGCACGGATACTGCTGCGCATCGGCTATTTGCCCCTTTAGCCTGGCGGCATCCTCGCGCACCAGGGCGGCAATGTATTCCTCTACATCGTAGGGGCCATCAACCCCACCGCGAATTGTTCGGGACTCATCGAGCAAGGCCAGAAGACCAGGCCCAAGCTTTGCGGTCACTTCCTTTACGCCTTGCTCCTTGAGGCGCTCCCGGCGCCGCTGCTGCCGCTTGGTGCCCGCCTTCTTCACTTTGGCGTTACCCGTCACAGTCAAAAGCTCAGAGGGCACGCTAAAGGCCTTGCAAATTTCTTCCCGGGTGAACCTTCGCTGCTCGATCACCTCTCTCATGGGTTCAGCCTCCCCGTGATCCGCTCCCGCCAGGTAAGAGCCGTCCGGACCGGCTCCGGCCTATGCAGTCTCGACCGGCGCAGGACTACCAGAATCCACCGCAACCGCGTGTAGTTCAGCTCCGACAATGGGCTAGCCTCGATCCACTCCCGAACCTCAGTGACAGCGATTGCGTGGTTCAAGCTAGCAGCCATCAGGGGCAGTTGGCCGGGGTCCGCCAGATCACCACCGAAAACGTCCTGACTAAGCTCCAATAGGGTAACGGGTTGCTTGCTCATATCCTAAAATCCTCCTTTGCAATGGATTGGCTGGCAGGGCTCTAAGCCGCGCCGTTATTGGTTTCGGTGGTCGTCTCTACTGCTGCGCGTCTCGGCGCTGTCTCGGCGGCAAAAAAAGAGAGGCCCTGCGCTTCAAGCCACAGATGCCAGCGCTCCAGGGCGTCACGCTTGAGGGTTTCAGCATGGGTATGGATGTATGCGGCCTGCAGGTCGTCCATGGCGTGGTTCAGCAGCATTTCGCCAATGAAGTACTCGACGCCCAGGTCAAGCCACATGCTTCGGGCGATCTTTCGCAAGTCGTGACTGGTCCACTCCCCTGCAGTCAGGGACGCAATAATTTCCTGGGCTTGGTTATCCGTGATGGGGTCACCATCACCGCGCGGGAACAGATAAACGCCTGCATACCCGGCCTGCTTCTGGCGGGTTCGATAGGCTTTAAGAAGTGCGACGGTGTGCCGGGTCAGGGGTAGACGATGATCGTTATCGGTCTTGGTATCGGCCGCCGGCAGGAACCATTCCCCCTCCCCTTCAAGGGTTAGATTTGACCATTTGGCCAGGCGGGTTTCGCTGATTCTGGTGGCGTGACACAGCATCATCAAAGGCAGCATGCACATGCTGGTCTGACGGACTTCTTCTGCAGACAACCGCTTAACCAGGTCCGGCAACTGGTGAGGACGAAGCGCACAGGGCTTGGGTCGAATGGGCGTATCAATGAAGTCAGAAAACACCACTTCGGCCAGTGGGTTGACGCTCAACATGTCGAGGCCGGCCGCTTGCTTGAATGCCTTCTTGATCAACCCAAACGCTTGTCGGGTATAGGCCAGGCTGCGCACCTCCTGCATGGGCCATATCAAGCGATCATCGAGCGCCTGGCGGTCGACCATCTGCAGACTAAGGGAGCCAACACGCGGCAGCAGCTGGCAGGCCACCAGGGAGCGAACAGTACCTTTCCACTTTGAAGACAGCTTACGGGTGCGCTCGATGCGATCGGCATACCAGCGCAACAGATCCTCAACGCGCTCCCAGGAAGAAACGGCAACGATTGACGAAGGGTCAGCGGTCAACTCGGCCAGCTTCTTGGGCAACAGCTCTATGGCCGTCTTGGCGGAAATGTCGGGCCAGTTACCCAGCTTTCGGGAAGGGCTCTTGCCGGCAACATGGCGAACCACGTGCCAAGAGCCGCGCGACCTGTCTTTCCCGAAGCGAAAGTGCAGCGCGGGGTGCCGGTGATCGCGCACGTTATGCGTAACGGACTGTTCAGCCAGGCGCCGCAGCTCGGCGTCCGTGAACTTGATATGAAGGGTTTTTGCGTCGGTCATGTCTGGCAACCAATCAAGGCGGCCAGCCACTGGTCAGAGCGCTAGGCCGCGTTTCGGGCGTAGCCATCCCCTACCCATGCGAATGACGGGCGCACTGCAGCTACAGGGATGGGAATAGGTGGCATACGGACTCTGTTAGTCCTTGGCGGGTACTGCTGGTGATATTGCTGGCCTGCCGATCTGATCAACCAAAGCCTTGACCCGGCTCATCAGCTGGTAATGCTCAGCGGTCTTTTCGGGGCACGGCCCAGGGGCTGCGTGATGGTCCGCAAGGGCCAGGACGAACGTCTGCAGGTCAGCGGTATGACTGACCAGGCGTCGTATGGCCTGGCACTCTGTGCAGCGCGGCTGCTCCTGCAGTAAGTGCGCCTCAAGCCGCGCTATTTCATCGCTTCGCATATGCTTCCAGCCTCTCAGTGATCATTTCGCGCGCCGCCGCCAGGCGTCGCTTGTAGGTTCTCCAGCTCAGCCCGAGAGCGCGCGCGCGATCCAGTTGGGAGGCTGTGCCGGGGTCGTAGTCTTTGATCTTTCGACGGTTGCAGACTTCCCAGCAACCGGCGGCATACTCCAGGCGCAGCACGTCAGCCTGATCAATGCTTTTCGCCGCCATTTCCATAACGGCGGCCTCTATCCGCACCTCGATACCGTCAGCGGGGCCGCTTGAACCGGTAGAGCCGCCAAAGAAAATTTCACCTTTCTTTTCGATCAGCTGCGCAAGCATGGTGCTGCCAGATCCAAGCCCCCCAATATCCCCAAAGGACCAGGCCGCCCAGGCGTGCAGCAGCTTGTCCAGCGCGGTTTCAGGGGCGGCCATCAGTGAGCCTCAGCGATGCTCAGCAAGTGTTCTTTCAGCGCGTCGATAGCGTCGAGAAAGTGCCGGCATCCGCCCTGCATATGCGTGACTTTCGGGTCTTCACGTTCCATAGGCACCGATTCCGAAGGCGCGCCCATGACATGCCAGATAACGCCGCCACGGCGGCGGATTTCCTGGGCCTCATCCAGCGTCATGACGTTGTAAATCACCAGGCCGCCCAAGGACTTATTGCTGGTCGAATCATTGAGCGCGATAACCAAGTCACGCACCCGCGCACCTCGGCGCACATCAGTGCCCGCCCAGGTGCGCAAGCGGCTACCGCCAAAACGCTCCAGACGTTCGGCAATTTCCCTGCGTTGCTCAGGCTTACCGCCGGTCAAACCAATAAGAATCATGCTGTTTGTTGCTCCCATCAAAACGGTAAGCCGGCAATGCCGGGCATGGCGGGCCAGACGCGGGGGCCATTACAAAGCCCGCCGCCTTGGCGGTGGTAAAACGGATATGCATCACAGTGGCAAGTCTTGGCCCGCCAGGGCCTTGACTGGGCCCACTTGTCCAGGCGCCCTGGACGGTTGCAGGCCGGGCAACCCGTTACGTCAGGCGTGCCCTTGAAGCGAGCCCCGCACTTGCGCACTCTGCAGCGGCAATGCTTGGGGGATTGCGAATACCTGGCCATGATCAGGCGCGGGCTTTATCCAGTCGCGCGCGGCGCACGGCCTGCAGCTGCGCGTGCAGTACGCCCGGCGTTAGTTCGGAGTGATGCGGGGCCGCTTCTTCGCAGGCCTGATGCATTTCCGTTACCGTAACGTTCGATGCACACCAGCGACGAAACAGCCCGAGGGTCAGGGGATCGCCGGTCACTTCACGGCGCATGTTCAACTCTGTCTCACACCAGAAAACCCACTGCTCAGGCGACGTAAAAAGAAGTGGCTCAGCCTGGGGCAAGTAGTCGTCCGCCTGGCTGAAAACCACCACTAGGGGCGCGCCTGGCTCGTCACCCTCGGAGAAAGAGAGCCAGCCGGACCGCATAAGGGCGCCAAGGAAGTCGTACAGCTCATCGTCAGAGACGCCCAGGGCATCACGCCAATCGCTGCGGGGAAGGGGAACAATTCCGCCAGAAGCAGTGTCACTAGAGGCCAGAATTTCTAGAAGCTTGATCAGTCGAGCGAAGCCGGCAAGGCCGTAACGGCCTTCAATGCGCCGCGCGACGGCCGAGGCCGAGAAAGCGGAAGGCAAGTTAAGCGCCGGCATTTTCTTTACCGACCTTAAGCAGATTGACGGCAAACGGGCTGTAGATTCCGTTCCAGTCGACTGCCTTTCTTGACTTGATGATGATGTTGCAGCCGGCTGCAAATGACGGGATGCGTTCTTGGCGATACCAAGACAACACAGTCCGTGGCTTTTCACCCAGTAGACTGGCAACAGCCTGGATACCAGCAGGACTTAGCTTGCCCGCCAGCTCTACGCCGCCTATGTTTTCAATCCACTTGTTTAGTTCCACGGATAGACTTCCTTTTACACGATTAGTGTAAGTCTATTTCGACCGTGTCCCATTTCTCAAGCTTTTTTTGCCGCCCTCTACACTTAAAGTGTATATTTCACCAGATAGACGCTAGTATTAAACAACTGCCAAGGCGTGAAACCTCACGGCGCCCTATGAGAGATTGCGCATGTCTGAATTGATAAAAGTTGTGTCCCAGCGGCTTAAAGATTGTCGAGCGGCCACAGGCTGGACACTTGAAGAGACAGCAAAACGTCTCACAGACCTCTCTGGTACTCCCATTGCTTACTCCCGCTATTCCAATTGGGAGCTGGGCCTACGCATGCCGCCAGTCGATCAGGTGGTGCTGCTTGCCAAACTGTTTGGTAAGACCCCTGCATGGCTCCAGGGGTACACAGACAACGACAGCTTAAGCGCCGTAACTTCAAACTATGTGACGGCCAATCCCCCTAATATCTCGACTAAAAAAGGGCTGCTTATCCTGTCGCAAGTCACGGACAACACGGCTTTCAGCCTTGAGTACATCGAAAGCCGGGGGCTGAACCGGAACAAGCTGCTATGCATTAAGCAAATTGATAGCAGCATGGCGCCGCTTATCGCTGAAGGGGCCGAAGTGCTACTTGATGGCGATCAGGTCGCGGTGCGAGGTGCTGACCTATTTGGCATAGTCGTGGCGGACACAATATGGATTCGCTGGATATGCCCCGAGATGAACAACACCTTTACCCTTAAAGCATCAGATTCTCAGCAGTACCCTGATACCAAACTGACACGTGAGGAACTGGAGCAGCTTGATATCGTCGGCCGAGTCGTCCGAATTTCCCACGACAGGTAGTGAAAGAGCCCTTAGATCGAGGGCTTTTTTATTGCTGCAATTTACACTTTAAGTGTAACATGCCACGCAATTCAGGAATGACAGGTTAACCCCCATGCAAGGCAGCGTAGTTTCCTCTCCAAACAGCCAACCTCCAGCCAACTCCAGCGGCGCGCTTATAGTCCAACAGCGCCGCGTTGTGGCATTGAGAGAGGTTTCTTCTTTGGCCTCAAGCATGCAAGCCATGGCCCTGTATGCCATCGATCAAGGTCACGTCACCATCGACAGCATGGAAGCAATGGCCGACCTACTCGGCATGCTTAAGCGTCAGGTGGATGCCTTGCACCTCGATCTTTCTAGCCACTAATACCGTCCTCCCCCCTCGCAAGGAAGCGTCCCCCATGAATGCGTGCGTCCAGATCCACGGCGACGAAGTGATCGGCTACCCGGGCCAGAACCTGACAGATAAAGAACTGTTCGTTCTGGTCAAAACCGCCGAGGGTTTTGCTACTCCGATGATCGCCGAGGAACTGCAGCTGGACGATATCGGTATGCGCATGGTTGAACGGAACATCTTGAGCAAGCTGGGCGCCAAGAACAAAGCTCACATGATCACGCGCGGCTTTACCCTGGGCGTTCTAGTCCCGCAGGCCCTATGCCTGATGCTGTGCGTTATTGCAGTGCTTGAGGTCGACACTGACTTCAACCGGCCGCGCTCCCAGCGTCGCAGCCGAACCCTCACCGAGTTCTCGCGCAGCGTGCGCACTTCTCCCGCCTCAGCGGGCGGCCCTCCATGCCGGCAAGCTTTCTACGTCTAATCCTTTCGTTATTTCGTTAAATCGTTAATTCGTTATTTTCTTGATGTCGCGATAAGGCCGGCCTATACTCGCCCTGCGTTAACGAATTAACGAATTGACGAAATAACGAACAGGAAATTTCTCAACATGGCATTGATCGTAGGCTTTGCAACTCAGAAAGGTGGACCTGGCAAATCCACAGACGCGCGCGGCACGGGGGTTGGGTTCGCGCAAAATGAATGGTCGGTGAAGATCGCAGATTTTGACCTGAACCAATCTACCAGCACTATCTGGCAGCAGCGCCGCCTGCAGCGCGGACACCTGCCGCAAATAGACGTAGAGCAGTTTGGCTCTGTCGCACACGCCTTGGCCCAGGCTGACAACTATGACGTGATGATCTTCGACGGTGCGCCGCGTGCCAGCAAAGACACGGCGGAAATGGCCGAAGCCTGCGACCTTTTAGTGATCCCTACCGGCCTTTCGCTGGATGACCTAGATCCTGCAGTAAAGCTTGCCGATGCATTGCACCATAAGCACGGCATACCTATTGAGCGCATAGCGTTTGCTTTGAATCACGTAGGTGACAGCGTGGCCGAACTGGAAGAGGCACAGGAATATTTGAGCCAGAAACCCTATCACGTACTGGACGGTCATCTGCCGCAAAAGGTCAGCTATAGCCGCGCCATGGATGTTGGCTTGTCGGTGATAGAGGTGTCGCACAGAGGCCTGCGAACCCAGGCGGAGCGCCTTATTTCCTCAATTATCAAGCGAGCGATTGAGCTACAATCAAAGTAACGAATTGACGAATTAACGAATTAAAGGAAACTCAACAATGACAGTCGCCGCCCCTAAGCCACCCCGTCGAAACAATACCAAGGGCACCGCGCCGGCTTCCCCCTTGGCTGCCGAAGCGCTAACAAAGGCAGGGCATACGCACCAAGCAGCACCAGAAGAGCTAGTAACTGCCAACTTCAAGGTGGATGCTCAGTTCAAGCACGACCTTAAGATGTTCGCCGCCATGCACAAAATGAGCATGGTCGACGTGCTGCGCCAAGGGTTTGCACTGCTTAAAGAATCTAAGGGAAGCCGCTAATAGCTCATCGGCTACACCCAGCCCCGCACCTGGCGGGGCTTTTTTATGCCTGCGTGACGGGTAACACTGGCGGCCTCGATCACCGCCCAGGACACCGCCATGCAAGTGACCCTCGACCTATCCCCGTTTGAGCTGCAGACGCTGCAGGATTTCCGCACGATGCACGCCGAGTACCAGCGCACCACGTCCAGCACCCCCGAACTGGAGCTGGCCCGCCGTTATAGCTCGCTCAGTACGGCCGCGCAGATCCTCGCCGAAGCCCTGGACAAAGCCGCGCGCGCCCAGGGCGTGTAGTCACAGCTCCACACTGAAACTGGTGATCCCCACCTTGTCGGCAAACTTCACCACGGCTTTTAAGCTGGTCCAGATCCTCAGGGGCTCGCGCCGGCTGCGCACGGGCACCAGGCGCGCCGTGGGGCCGCCCAGGCGTACAGAGAGCGTCCACTGCGCGTTATCCCCTTTGACCCGGCCGACTACGGCTTCACGGATGGCGTGTTGGGCCACCAGGTGCGCCAGGGAATCCAGCTGTATCGCCTCGCCGATCATGCCGTCAGTACCTCGCGGCGAGCCGTGGCGGCATTGTCGAAGGCCACATACAGCGCCTCCAGATCCGCCGGATTAAGCGCCCGGATCACCTCCAGACCTTCGCCGTAGCCTTCGGCGCGCTCCAGGGCCAGGCTGACTTCCTGCAGATCCTCGGCCCGCTCGATGCGAGCCAGGTGCTTTAGCGCATGCTCGCGCACCAGGGCGGGGAGTGGCACCCCTGCCAGCGCTTCGGCGCTCATTCTGCAATACCTGACGGCCCGCCGTGGTTGGCCGCTTCGGCCAGGAACACGGCCGCTTCGGCGTGCTGCAGGGCTTGGCCATGTACCAGGCTGTAAAGCCACACGCCCAAGCGATTGACGCTGCGCGCCTGTTGCTGGCCGACCGGCTGCAGGTGGTCGAACAGATCGCTTTCCAAGGCGCTGACAGGTTGCGCCAGGGCTTCTGGCTTCACCACCTGGGCGACGCGCGCGGCCAGTTCGGCCACCTCGGGGGCATAGCTGCGTAGGGCGCTCAGGCGCATTTCATAGGAAGACGTGACGGGTAACGGCATGGCGGCGGGTCCATTTCGAGTGCGGGGGTGTCAGTGCGTAAAACCAGAATAGGGGGGTGTGGTAGACCAGTCTAGGGGGGTGTGGCAACCGAGGGCATAAAAAAAGGGGGCCACACCCTGGCTCGGTGTACCCCCCTTTTGAACATAAGCGGCGTTATTGGTAACGCGGCGCCCTACCCTTCGGCGTCGAACTTGGCGCGCACCTGCTCCAGCTCGGCGGTCAGTTGTTCATACATCGCGTTACTGATCAGTCCATGTATCAGCAGCGCCGCCAGATAGCCAGCCTCATGCATGGCGCAGCCGTATTGTAACGACGAGTTATCGGCGAACCGGCGCAGTTGGCTGGTCATGTGGTCATGGCGCGCACGCGCCTTGGCCAGCGTCTCGGGGCTGTCTTGTTCAATCTGGATCATCGGCATAGCGGGGGTTCCTTTCTGTTCAGTTCACGTCAGGCGCATTGAGTTCAGCGCTCAGCTGTTCTTCAACACCCCATTGATAGGCCGCGTCGGCCTGCTCGATCAAGTCGGGCAGCTCGTCGGCCGTGATTACGCCCTGGGCGCACAGCGCCTCGGCCAGCTCGTTCAGGGCGAACTGCTGCGCCTCCGGCGACTTGACCAGGGCGGCCTTGTCGTCATACAGCGCCTGCCAGTCGGCCAGGCTTGGGGTTTTCGGGGTCTCGGTCATGTGCGCTTCCCTTCTGTTCGTTATGGGTAACGCCTGGCTTATTCACCAGGCTGCTTGCGGTAGTCACTGGGCAGACCGGCCCTCTTTAGGCGCGCCTGCAGCACGGCCACCGCCTCAAACGCGCGGCCTCGATCAGCCACCTCTAGTACATTCTGATCCTGCAGGCCGGCGATTTGCTCACGCAACTTCGCCTCGATGTTGCTCGGTGTCGCGGCTGCAGCTGGTGCGCCGGTCACCTCCTGGGCGATTTGCTGCAGCGCTTCCTGCAGGCGCTTGATTTCCGCACGATCAGCGGCGCGCTCTTTGAACAGCTGAACGTTCTGTTTGCGTTCGTCCTCGTAGCACTGCCAGCCGCGTTTAGCCTCTTTATCCCGACGCTTGTTGCCGTTGATTATTCCCTGATCCTGATCAAGCTTGGCTTTAAATTCTTCGGTCCAGAAGGGGCAGCCCTGGAATATCGTCTCTAAGTTCTCCAGCACCAAAGGCGACTTTAGGTGATCAAGATCGGCGCGCGCGGTGAAAAACACACTGAAAGCCCACGCCATCAGCGAATCTTCATCCCGCGTCAGCTGCACGGTGCGCGTCCAGTTGTCCGGGTCATCAGCGGACACGATCACCTGGCCGGCAACCGGCTCACCTGCACGCAGGGCGCTGTTCTGATCCTGCAGACGCTGAACCATCACCCTTTGCCGCTCCAGCTCATCGCGCAGGAACGCGGTAGGCCGGTAAGTGCTACGGTTCGGCTCAGCCAGGTAGCGCCCGTTATCACCTTCGGGCCATAGCTTGGTCAGCAATGCATCAAAGCCCGGCTTCTTGCTGGTGACCCAATCCTTTGGCCGATGATCCAGATCCTCATGGGCCAACAGGCCCAGGCTCAGCACCATGCGGTCCGTGCGAGTCAGCGGGATAAGCTTAAGGCCTTCGGATTGCGCGCGCTCCTTGCGGCGCTGCCGTAGCAGCTGCTGCCGCTCGGCGTTGCTCATCGGCACTTTCTTGACCGACTCCGACAACTGCGGCTCACCCGACAGCGGCATATTCAATTGCCCGTTACGCGTAACGCCTTGCAGCGCCGGCACAAGCCACGCCGGTACCGAAACCTTAGCGCGCTCATCCTCGCGGATGGCCTTCGGCTTGAACTCACCCTGCAGCAGCTGCTCCACAAGGCCGCGCACCGCCTGGCCGAAGGTTTGCCCCACATGCTTATCAGGGTGCAGGAACTGGCTAAGGTAGCCGGTCTCGCTGATGAATTTGGCCGAAGCATCCACGGCGTAAAAGCTCAGGCTGTACGTGCCGCTCATGCCCCAGGGGTCAACCACCACCCGCAGGCGCATGCCTTCGACCTCTAGCAAGTACTCCCCGGCTTGCCCCCAGCCAGGCACCACGCCTGCAGGCGCGGCCAATTTCTTGCACAGCTGGCCCCCGGCCCCATCCTTCGTGCCACTACCCATGAACGTATTGCCGTGGAGCCGGTAGACCACGGCGTTATACCGAAGCGCTGACGTTTCGATATCGCGCGCACTGGCCGCGATCATCGCGTCATTGAACAGCTGCAGCATGTCAGCGGCCAGCTGCTCCAGCTCGCCGCGATCATCTGGCAGAAACTCAAGAGTCTTGAGGAACAGCGGCTGCTGCTCCAGCGGCAGTTCCTGGGCGGGGGCTTTCTTCTTGGCCATTTTGGCGGCTCCGTCAACAGCCCCGGACTGGCCGGGGCAACAAGGCTTAAAGTCCAATTTCATCCATCAATGCATCCATGGCCTTGCCGCCGGCACGTGCTTCATAGGCAGTCAAAAGCGCTACGCGAACCATATTTTCAACAGGCGGCAAGATGGCACCGCCCAGGTGCTGGACAGCTTCAATGAGGCGGGGGGTGGGGAGTTGATCGGCCGCTTTTTGCATGCGGGCCGCCAGTTGCGTAGTCGTCATCGGGTCTGCTCCGGGGTGCGGCCTTGGGTGAGTCCCCGGCCTTGGAGCAGACTTTAAAACCAATTCGTTATTTCGTCAATTCGTTAATTCGTTAATTCGTTAAACGATCAGTTCGGCGGCTGAAATCGTGGTGCGCTTGCCAGGCCAGCATAGATGCTGAGCAGGCGCCATACGGCATACGGCGGCTCCCCTTCTCCACCTGCCCACTTGCGAATCTTCCGCGACTCGACCCCAACCAGCATGCCGGCCTCACTCCCCGATAAGTCAGCCACTCGCAACAACTCGCGAAACTCGGCGGCGGTGGGTGGCAGCCAGTCGGGCGCATACGAATCGAACAGCCCAGGGCGATCCAGGGCAAGTTCATGGCGTACCTGCTCGGCCGTCATCAACCGCGGCGAATCACCAGACACCTCCAGCTGGGCCGCATCGAAACGCAGCGCCGCGCGCATAGCTTCCCAAAAATCCGAAGCCTCTATTTCCTCGCGCGACCCATCACGCAGTAACAACGCAAACATCCATCAGCCTCCAATGCTAAACCGCCGGCAGTGCCGGCGGTATTTCGTTAAATCGTTATTTCGTTATTTCGTTAAATGCCTGGGGCAATACCTTACTTTGACGGATACCCCAGCGTTCCAGCAGGTCCAGCCAGAGGGCGAAGCCAGCAGGCCTACACGGCCGTAATCCTCGCACAAAAAATAGCCTTGAGCTTCAAGCCAAATTCCGATGCTTATCAACTGCGACCTGTCTATCTCGGCCCTTTTACGAAACTCCGGCACTGCCAGTACCAGGCAATCGCGCTGCGATCCCCCGGCAATACGTGCATTAAGTTGGATTGCGTAACGCTCAAAAAATGCCGCCTTCAACGCGACCACGTGCGGTTCTTGCCTAGTCATCGGTTCATACCCGGATAGCGGCCTTGGCGTAATGCCCGGCCTTGGGATGAACCTTATTTGTGTTTCGTTATTTCGTCAATTCGTTATTTCGTTATTGGCGCGATGCGAATACTTAGAATGCCGGCCATGCCGGCGGAATCTCTGCTAACGCACCAGAAGGCACACGGGCAGCGCAACCCCTGCAGGGCGGCCACGCCCTGCAGATCATCCGCAAACCGCTCACGCAGGCGCTACGGCGCTTGAAGCCATGCAAATACCGTAAGCGAACCCCTCGTATTGATCACTGGAGCGCTTGCGCGACCGACTGGGCGTAGCCGGCGCGTGAAGGAGCGAAGGGACGCAAGGAGGTCTTGAGTCGTGCGCAGCCGTAGAACGTCCCACAGCGACTGGAAGGCGCCTCGCTGACGGAACGGCGGCACCACTAGCGCAGAGCTGTTTCCTTGCCCCGCGCCTCCAGGCGCGAAGTGGGCAGGCATTCTTACTACGCCAGTCAGACATGCACAGTTGGCACGGTTTATGAGCTTTAAAGCGGATCTTTAAAAGCCCTTCGGTACCAGTGAACGCCTAATCTTGCAGATATTTAAAAGCCTGGCGCCTGGCCGGCGCATGCCTTCGATTTTCGGGCAGGAAATTGCTCAGCGCGGGGGGTAGATCGGGAGTTTTGAGGGGGGATATGTGGGCCTGGGCGCGCCGGCAAGGGCTTTGGCGGGATACAGACGTGCGAAGGCACCGCCGGGAGGCGGTGCAGTCTGAGAGAGGCTATGGGAGGCTGTCGGTGCTGTCGGGGTGGACGGCGAAGTGCGGGTATTCGCGGGCGAACGCTTCGGAACGCTGCCTGCCAGCAAGGTTGGGGCGAGCCTGCGCGAACTCCACCCAGGCCGCTGTCCAGGCCCGTTTATATTCCAGCTTGTTGACGCCCTGCTGTTCCTGCTTCTTGCGCCGGGCAGCGCGCTGGGCGCCTTCGTGGGAGTCCTTGCGGACCTTAGCTGCGGCCTGTTCTTTGGTAAAGGCGGCTTTGCGAGTGTCTTGAGCTACACCCAGCACGGTGCGGCGCTCTACGCGCTTACGGGTCTGTGCGTCGGCCAGCTCATGGCCCAACCCTAAGTCGATAAAGAAGCGGCGGCGCACGTGAATCGTCACGCGCGTTATCCACTTCGTACCCTTGTGAAAGATCCGGCGAAATTTGCGGCGCACATAGCCGGCGCGCTCAAGGTCGCTCAGCAGGCGCGATAGGGTCCACTCGCGCACCCCTGAATCCTCGCATAGCTTGCGCTGGCGGTTAACGTGCATCTTGCCATTCTTATCCAGCCAACCGACGACCAGTTGCGCCAGGTCAAGGCGTGCGCACAGCGGGCCGATCAGTTCGGCCAGGGCGTCCCAGCGCTGCTGATAGGTGCGGGAGTCGTTGATATCGTCAAAGCGGCGCAGGTACTTCCCCTCGCGCTTGTCGGCTTCTTCGTGAACGCGGGCAATGGTCTTGCTGAACAAGCCGCCAAACATGCGCGCTTGATCGACGGTGACGCCAGTTTGGCGGCGCTGCTGGCCCGTGCGGTCACGCAGGGGCAGTTTTTTGCGCTTTGGCAGTAGCTCAGGGATGTCAGACAGGCCGGCGTATGCGGCGGCCTCTACGGAACCGGGCAGCAGCTGGCTAACGGACCTCACAGGGAGCTACCGGCAACCAGAACCCGGCGCAGGGCGCGGGCCAGGGGCTGAAAATCTATGCGCCCCCACATAATGCAGGGGCGGCCTTCTACTGAGGCTTCGCCAATCATCCAAACATCCCTATAGAGCTAGGGCTTGCTTATGCGGTGATCAGCTAATAGACTTCTACCTGCCAGGTTGAGAAGCCGTTTGTGCCGATCACCAGAAGCCCCCGTCCCGCCAAGGTCGGGGGTTTTCTTTTTTAAGCCTGCCTAAAAATTTCTAATTCTTCGTAACTGCTGTGCCCCCAAGGGGCTGACGGCGCTCAGAATAACGCGCCAGTCTTTGGTCGTCCACAATTAGTGTAAATTTACACTTTCTTAAGCGAAACAAGCGCCTGCCGCAACGTCTCCAGTTGCAGCGCCTCGCCTGGGTGCGCCGTGTCGTCGTTGCCCTTCTGAATACACAACCACGCAACGTACTGATTAATCGCGTCGATAGTAGACGCTTGGTCACTTTTGATCAAAGGGTTTGCAGAGGGTGTATCAGACATAGGGGCTCCTTCCTACAGCAGTCATTCAAGTGCGGCGATTCTATCTAGAATCGCCCAATACTGGATAGATAAACAGTGGTGGCCTGACGATATTGCGCGGCGCGCGCACTGTACCCGACGCGGGCCGGCGCCTGGCCGACCCTTTGTCGGATAGGCCTAGATGCCTTTCCAGGGATTTACCTCAAACGTGAGGCCCTTCCACTGCGCGGTTGGATCGGCGCTGTAGTCCTCTTTCCAGTCGCTTGGCTCTGGCTTGAAGCCAATCTGAATCACCAGGGCACGCGTGGCCGACCACTGCCACACCCCGTAGAAACCGTAGTAGCGGCGGCCGGTTGTCTTGTGCGTAGCCAAAATCAGGCGCCGCCCTCCCTGCCCTGGGCGATCCTTGACCACCTCAGAGCCCCAATAGCGGTAGTCGCACTCGGCCACCGGACAGCTGAACCAGGGGCAGAAACGCATGTTGTTCGCAGGATTGCGGATAGCCAGCCACCAGAACTGAGAGAACCAGTGATAGGCGCCCAGGTCGAACGGCGTGTTCATATGCCACCAGCCGCGCTTATCGCCCAGGGCGCCGTCGCGGTCGTTGGACCACAGCCAGGCCCACGCCGGCAGACGGCCAAGCCCCCAGTAGCCAGGCGCCTGGGTGAAGGCGATGGGCGGATTTTCAATGGTCATGAATGGCAGCGCCAAGGGCACCACCAGAAAGCCCAGTAGGATCAGCGTTACGCGTAACGGGAGAAACAACGCCCACTGCAAAGCAGCGCGCAGGATATGCGACAGCATGGGTAAACCTCAGATAGTGAAAAAGAAAACGCCCCGTCAGTGCGGGGCGTTATTCGGTCGGCGTTTCAGCCGGCGTTTCTACCGGCGTTTCTACCGGCTCAGGCTCAGGCTCAGGTGCCGGCTGCTCATCGGGCGATAGCGGCCACTGAATTTCGGCCGGGAAGCCCTCCTGCTGCTCAATCCGGTTGAGGTCGACCCGGTAGCCCTTCCACAGCGTCAGCTGCGCAACATCGCCGTCGGTAGCGCGACCGATGTCTACAGCGTCTTGCAGCGGTCCCATGCGGTTTGCGGCGATGGTCAGCAACTTGTCGCGCTGCTCCCTGGCCTTGGCGCTCAACTCCTCAATACTTGGCTCAGGTTCAGACACCGGCAAAGGCTCAACCGCTGAAAAAACCTCATTGGGGAACAGTTCCTCAATACTGGTGATTGCCCGCCACCCCAACTCACCATCGTTACGAACAGCAAAGCCACTCATATATTGTCCTCATATCCATTGCACGCAAGACCCGAGTAAGTAGCACCAGACGCGTAATACATGTACCCACGCTCAATAGTGATTTCGCCTGTTTCTGCGTTGTGCGCGGCGGCGGAATCACTTATGTGCAGCGGAGAGGCACCTGCAGGAACGCTTGTAATTCCATAATGGCCAGGATTTGGCGCGGCGATAACTGATGTATTCCCGACATGCCCCCATACAGTGAACTTCACTTTAGAGGCCGTAGGCGGCACCAACGCCCCAACAGCAACCGGCACGAACGTCGGCGGCTGCGCTGTAGCTCCCTGCACTCCACTCGCAAGCAACGGCAAGTTGACAATGTTGGTTCCAGCGCCAGGGCGGTAGAGAATCCACTTATCAACCTGTGTATACGCAAGAGGAAACTTGCTTGCCGTGGCATCAGTAAACAGCGCACTAAAGCGGCTCGCCACATAACCCGCAGGCAATATCGGCTCGTACACAAACCGCAGGTTATCCGCTGCTACCGTCGCCAGCGCCGATTGGCTGGCAGTGATTTGACTCGCCGAGTCAATCGACTTGATCGTCACACCCCACGGGAAAAACGCGCTAGAGAACTGCATGCCAGCACGCATTGAAGCGGTACTAGCGAGGCCAGTAATTACCGGCGAGCCGAGCGTAAGCGCCCCTTGCAATACCGGCATTAGCGCTGCAATGGCGGCCGTGTTTGCACCGTTTGATGCAACCCAAATGCCGTAACAGCTCGACGCAGCAACCACACCCGTATCCAGGCCACCCAAACCAGACGCCGTCATGTTCACGGATAGATCGACTTGCGTTACTGCCTTCGTAGCAGCACCGTTACCGATGATCAGCTTTTCAGCCTTGAGCGAGACGACTGCGCTGACCCCCGTAGATGAAACAAATAGCTTTTTGTGGGTGGTCGTGATCACCAGAGAGCGCATCCGCGCCACTTCTGCTTCAAGCGCCGCAACGTCAATGTTTCCTTGGTTGACTGGTGCATTCCAAACTTTGATGCACCACATCACCGCCAAGTTGCGGGCTCGCGTCTCACTGCCTATCCGTGGGGTGCCGTTCACGCCATCACTTACGAAAGCGCCCGTTAAGTTACGGGGTCTTGTACCCTGAGTGGCTGAGCCCATCGGCGGGCCCCACGCTGGATCACCAGCTCCGCCATCATCGTTACCCCAGGATGTGCCGGCCTTACCCCGCATCGACTCCACGCGAAAGCCTTGCAGACTATCGAGCTGAATAGAGGCAATTGCGCGCCCGGCATCCACCCCGCGCCCATGGTCCCAGCCGCGAAGGAATTCGCCGCGAGTATCAGGGAGCGTATTCCCCCCCAAATAGGCGGCCAAATCTGGATAGGTATCCGGGTTGAAGGAGTCGCCGTTTGCTTCAAGGAAGCCAGCCGGCACAGTCCCTCGCGGGAACGGCACCATAGCTCCCACGGGCAGCGCTGACAGGTTCTTGAGCTTGGCTTCGATCTCTTCCTTTGTGTACGTGACCGCCTTGGTATAGGCGTCCGTGATCCCGTACTCGGCGAGAGTCGTGCGCACTTTTTCGGGCGGAATGTTATCGGCGATGATCTCTTTAATCGCCTGCAGAAGCTGTCCGTTTTCGTTCTCATCCGGGACATAACCACCGCCCATGATCACGTTCAAGATTTCGTCAGTGACAGCAGATCCCCAGGTCGCGGGAATCAGCGAGCCAACTTGTCCGGTAGTTGTGTTTTCATCCACAAACTTACCGTTAACCAAACCCACGTTTGGCACACTCTTTGGATAATCCATTTAAACCCCAACCCCGTAATTAATAAATTCCAATGCATGTGCCGGCGCACTGCGTCGAATCACGCATTCAAGTGCTCCGCTTGGGTTAACCCCGAATCGCTCGCCGAAGTAACTGGCGCCAAAGCGTCGGCCCAGGCGACGGCGGGGCCCCGTGTTTAACGTCCACATGAATTGAGCCGACCACGTACCGAAGTGAGAGCGGCCGAAGCGCGCCGCACCGAAGCGCGGCGCGCGGTGTTCGGTCACAGTGGCTTCCGGGTAGCCCTGGGTAATGGCGAGCTGCACAAAGAACGCCGGCTTTTGCCCGCCCACTTCAACCAGGCGGCGCCGCACGGCCAGCTGGCGGTCTTCGAATGCCGGGCTTTCCCCCAAGCATGGGTCCGGCAGATCCATGACCTGTTCCCAGTCGGGCACCAGCTCGCGCACGGTGTCCGGGTCACTCTCTGCCAGCAGGTCAGATAGCCGCAGATCCTCGCGGGCCAGCTCCACAGATCCGGCCTGCAGCAGTTCGCGAATTTCCGGCACCAGCTCCACGTCCCAGGCGGGCCCTGGCGGCAGCAACGCGACCAACTGGCGGTAATAATCCGTCGCTGTTCTTATCGCCATAAGATCCCCCCGAAGGTCGGTAGCTCATTGGCGCCCGGCTCCACGTTGCCGGCAGGGCTGAACAACACATGATCCTTCTCGCCTGCAGCGCCGCTGATGGCTTCGCTGATATGCGTACCCAACAACGTGACGCCCAGGTCTGATTCGCGGTTGTGCAGATCCACCAGGGCCGCTTCGACGGCGGCACGGACGACGCCACTGTCAGGCAGCAACTTGATTTCGTACTGAATCGGCTTCTCTACAGGCGCCAGGACGGCCAGCTCAGCCGTTACCGGCCGCTCGCCCTCGATATAAGCGAACGCCAGGGCCAGCGCTTCCGGCCCTGGAATGGGGTTCACGTCGCCATCCCTGACGATGAATACCGCTACCGTGCCGGGGCCCATCCAGTGCCGGCGAACCCATGCCCGGGTCACACCAGGCACTTCAAGTGCCCAGGTTTCGTAGTCGCTGGTACTGCCCCCGTGAGGCACCACTCGATAAGAGCGGATCACCCGGGCGCGCAGCGCCTCGATGCTTTCTTGCTCGGTGCCGCCGGTAATGCCTGGCTCAAGGACGGTGAAGGTATCCGCTACACCTTCGACGGGTGAGACGCTTCGCAGCACGGTGCCGGCGGGGGTATTGCCCAACTGGCCCGCGTCGACCGCCTCCAACGTGGCAACGCCGGCCGGGGAATTGAGCGTTACTGATAACGACACCCGAAAGCGCTGCCCGTCCTCGCGCTGCAGCAACGTGCCGGCATCGAGCACGGCGCGCACGGCGCCGGTGAAGCTGGCAGGCCCTGTTGCAGCTACCGCCGGCAACCGGTCACGCTTGAGCCTGGCCCGCGCCATACGGCGCAACGTGTCCTCATCGGCCTTATCGGGGAGGATCTGGTCAGCGATATACGCTTGATGCGCATAGCGGCCGTAGGACGCTGCAGCGTTGACCCGGGCAAGCACTTCGGCGTCAGAGCGCAGCAGCGCGCTAGAGCCCGCCAGGTCGCTACGGGCACGACTGATCAGTTCGGGCATGGTCGGAGTGTTAAACGGCATGAATCACCTGCCACAAGTTGTCTAGAGAGAGTTCCAGCAGTGCACCGCCCCGGAAAACCAGAACAATGCGCATGTCGAGGCGATCAACGCCGCGTGTAGTGGTGATGTCGACGGCCGTCACCCGGCCGTCATCGAGCATCCATTGCAGCGACTCCCGGGCGAACGTTGTAGCGTCCCGCACCGTGTCCGCGTTGAGAGTGCGCCGGCGCAGCTGCCATAGGCGGGAGCCGATTTGGTCGCTGGTCACCGTGGGAAAGCTGTCACCCCACCAGCCGTAGCGCTCAGCATCATCAAGCGGGTCATCCGTGCCGGCACGACGCCAGGTCAGCAGACTGACCACGGCCGCGCGGCGCCAGACGCTTTCGGTCACGTCTTCGTTGATAAGGGCCATGATCACTCCGGCGCTGCAGGCGGGCCGGAAATGGCCGGGCCCTTCATGACTTCGGTGTGGCCGTGTTGAACCTGGCTAATGCCTGCGGCCACCTGATCACCTGCAGACACGATCTTGCCGGTGGTGCGAATCTCCGGCGTATCGAACTCAACCGCTGTCTCTGCCTTGACTTTAAGCACCATGCATTCAATTTCGATCTCACGGCCGCGCTTAAAGTGCAGCTTGTCGCCCTCGTCGGTGTATAGCGCCACCTCGCCGCTCTGCAGGCCCTGCAGGCGAAAGCGCCGGTCAGCAACGCAGATCACCACCCCGTGGGAGCGGTCGCCGCCAAAGAAGCCGGCAAGCACCTCGGCGCCGGCCTTGGCGTTGGACGTGAAGCCGTAGGGCTCGAAGTGTTCCATGCCGTCCTTGATTTCTCCGGCCAGCAATTTCACCTGCAGTTCCTGCAGCTTTTTCAGGCCGTCGACCAGGCTCAGCGTGCCGCGTACGAGAATGTTTTTTAGGTTGCTCATTCGGGCTTCCAGTCGGCAGGAATTAGGTATTCAAAGTTGTCCGCTGCGCCGCCCTTCTTGAGCTTGCGCGACTTGTGCGGGTCTTTGGGTTCGGGCAGAAAAGCTTCTGCAGGCGCAACCGACAGACTGCAGGTGGTGCCCGTCTCGTCGAGGCTGTATTGCACCTCGCTGATCAACATGTCGCGATCAATGCCCAAGGCGCGGTCGACTACCCGGACCATCAGGTTCACCCGCCACAGCGCGCCGTTTGACTGCCGCCACCCCTGAACCTTGTACTTAAGCGTCAGCGCCTTGCCGATGCGGTTCCCGCGCTCCCAGTTCGCCCGGGCCTGGGCCAGCTCAGGCGTCAGGTTTCCGCTTTCCTGTATCTGCAGCACCCGATAGCGCGGCGCCCGTGGGTCGGTCACCGTTGAAGCCACCTCGGACGACGCAGCGCCCGACTCGTCGTCGGTGCCCTTCCGTTGGCCGATCACGCGGTATTCCGAAAAAACCCCGGAAAAATCCAGCTCAGTGCTGCCGGTCAAGATGTTTTGCCCCAGCTCCAGGCGGTCGACTGCACGCCCTGCGCTGCCCGGGGAAACGATCACCAGCCGGCCCAACTCGTCATCGGTCGACAACAACCGGGAAAGCGTCAGCAGTCGGTCGATGGATTCAAAAACCGTCTCCCCGGGCTCAATCGTGTGATCCGTGATTTTGCTGGTCTCGGGCACCTGGCTAACGACTTCGATTTTGTAGGTCGACGCCAAGGCCTTCACGATGGTTTGAATGCTCTGGCCGCGCCACTGGCCGGGCTTGTTGATCGCGGCGCAGTCCACCAGATCCGCCGTCTTTGAACGGCCGCCGATAGCCCGGGTAATCTGCCTGGCGTCATAGCTGATCGGTGTCTTGAAGACATACGCCGTCAACACATGATCGGCGCCAATGCGCACGGCAGCGCGGTCCCCCTGGCGAATTGGGATAGGCACGTCCCCGGACAACTCCCAAGTAACGCCAACGCTGAAATCTCGGCATTGGCGCTCAATGGATGCGGTGATGCTGACGTTCTTCCAGCCGCTGTAATCCATGCCGTTGACACTCAGTGTCACAGCGTTTTGCGGGTCCATAGGGTTACTCCTGGGCGACTTTCAGCGGCAGCGGCGGCAAGAAGCCCGGGTGCTGCACGGCGTTACGCGTAACGATTTCATCGGCGCGCGATGCGTCACCGAACTGCTGGTAAGCCAGCACGAACGCCGGCAGGGTTTGTTTCGGGGTCAGTTCGATCAGCCGGACACCGGCCTTAGCGACTTCGGCCAGGTGCGCCCTGACCAGCTTTCTGGCGCTGTCCAGGCGTTCAAAGTGCGCGTACGGCGCCTGCAGCTGGGCGTCCCAAATCTCTGCGCTGATGTCATTACGCAACGACAGCACATCGTCAGTTACCGGCACCTCGGCACGCTCAATCGGCGCCGCCACTTGCTGCTCCAGGGTCGGAACGCCAGGCAGCACAGACGGCGCCTGAACTACCGGCATGGACGCGACAATGCGCAACGCGTCGATGATCAACACGTCGCGCACCAGGTCACGCGTAGCCGTTACGGCCGCGATGGTGGCCGCCCCGCCTGCAGGCGCCGGCAGTGCCGCAATGCCCCGGGCAGCGTCCACCTTGCTGCCGGCCGTGCGCCGCGAAAGGCTGAACCGGTCAAAGTCGGTCGACATGCTGGAAAACTGCGACTGCAGCATGCTTGCCAGGTTGTCGGGGAAATTCGCCACCATGTCGGCCAGCGTGACCACAGAGCTAACCAGGCCCGTTATCTGGCTGATTTCCTGCTGAATGAACATCTGCACCCCGGCTAGGCCGTTCTGCAGCGCCTTGACGCTCAGGCGGGCTTTATTGACCAGGGCCATCGCCGCCTTGTACCGCGCAATCGCGGAATCCAAGAGGCTTTCATTCTCGGCCTCCAGCTGACGTGCCGTGTTCGGCACGCCGGCCGGGTAGCCCTTTTCACCCCCTTCAACAAACATCAACTCAAAGCGCGTGACGCCGCCTTCATTCCACGCATGGCCCGCCGAACAATCCGTGGCGGTGCCATACATCTGCCCGTACCACGGATGAATCAACGTCCCAGGGCCTGGCTGATTGAGCGCCTGCAGTAAGTTGTCCCGCTGAAAAAAACAATCCTCCCCCACCACAAACGCCGTGAACTTGATGATCCGGGTTTGTTCGCCCAGGTCTTCAACCACAGGCCGGTTGCGCTGGGGGAATTCATGCACCTGCGTCCGGCGGCCTACGGGGGTGCTTTCCGATTCAACGTGAAACGGCACCCCGCGAAACGACGCCGGTTGTAACTGCTCGCGCCAAGTGGCCATTGCTTACCTCGACAGGCTACGGGTGCCCAATTGCGAATCGACCTTAAGGCCTGGCTGGTTGGTGGAACCCTCCACGCGCGTACCCGGCGGCGCGCCCTCCATCTTGATCAACAGCGAACCTTCCAGATTGTTGCGCTGGTTGGCTGCCGCCTGCTGATTGATTGACGGCGCACCTGGGGTGCGCAGCAGGGATTTAGCATCCAGGCCGCCCATGGACGCATTGCGCGCCGCCTGGGCGTTGATTGCCTGATCCACTGCATCAGCCTGCACAAAGGCCCCTGTGCCGCCTCCAGCCCCCGCATTCCGCTCGCGCTGTTCTTCCGCCCAGCTCTTGGCCTTATTGGTCGCGGTCTTGATGATCCCGGGGCCACCTTCACCACCTCCCATGAATTTCAGGATAGGTTCAATGATCGGCTTGATGGTGTCCCACAGCCCCTGGAACCACGCCGTTATCGGCTCCCAGTGCTTGATGATCAGGCCCAGCGGGGAAAAGTCGAAAGCCGACTTCATGAAGTCAAAGAACGGCACAGACAGCGCCTGCACTAACTCCCACGTCGCCGCAAAGAACTCCGTCAGCGGCCCCCAGTTTTCGATCACCTGGGCAAGCGGCGTGTAGGTGAAGGCATTTTTCAGCCAAGCCCACAACGCCATTGCCGGCCCCTGGATCTTTGCCCAAATCGCCTGGAAGTACGGCGCGACCACCGACCAGTTGGCAATCAACATGCCGGCGGCCATCGCCAGGCCGCGCACCACAATCCCGACGATGCTTTTTTTCGTCACGTTGTCGAACATGGTCATGGCAAAGGTTGCCGTGATCACTGCAAGGCGCAGCACGGCGAAGCCTGCAGCAGCCCCAACAATCGCTTTGATCAAGCCCGGGTTAGCAGCAACCACTGCCGAGATTTGCGAGACGATCGGCCCAACGGCTTCAAGGAAGTCATTCAACGGCGGCAGCAACGCGGTACCGACAGAGATACCCAGGTCGGTGACGCGGTTCTGCATCAGCTGCATGGCGTTCGCAGTGGTGGCCGCCCTGGATGCATATTCCCTCTGCATCGAGCCGCCGAACTTTGTCTGGTCGTTCACCAGGCCAAAGTTCTTCTGCAGTGTGTCCAAGTTGGTCAGCAGCGGCGCGATGGCCCCTACCGACTCCTTGCCGAACAGCTGCGTCAGCACGGCCGCCTGCTTGCTTTTCTCAACTTTGCCAATCGACTTAAGCACCTTGTTAATGGTGCCCTCGGAGTCCACCGACATGCCTTTGGCGATAGCTGCGGAATCCAGGCGCAAGGCCTTGAAGGCCTGCTTCTGCGACTTGGTAGCCGCGGTGCCGGCTGTCAGCGTGAGCGCAAAGTTTTTCATGCCCGTCGCGGCTACATCTTCGGCGATACCTACCCCTGCCAAGGACGAGGCCATGGCGGCAATCTGGCCGGCATTGAGGCCGGCAATTTCGCCCAGGGGGCCGATGGCCGTCACGATCTTGGAGATTTGCCCAACACTGGCGGCGCCGGTGTTGCCTAACTCGTTGATCTTGTCGGCCAGCACAACCACTTCGGTCTGGTTCAACTTGAACGCGGTGCGCCACTTCGCCATCATCGAGCCAGATTCTTCCGCCGTGGTGTCGAACGCGATCCCCATCTTTACCGCGTCCTGGGCGAACGCATTCAGTTCTTCCCGGGCAATGCCTGACTGCCCACCGGCGGCCACGATGGCCGCAATCCCTTCGGCCGACATGGGCAGCTCTTTGGACAGGTTCCGAACGTCCTGGCTCATGTCCTTAAACTGCTGCGGCGTATCGAAGTTAACCACCTTCTTAACGTCCGCCATGGCGCTTTCAAAGCCTATGGCAGCCTTGACCCCCATTACGAACGGCGCCGCGATAGCGCCGCCCTGCAGGGCTTCCATGAACGTGATTTTGCCGAGGCCGGTGCTGTTCAACTGCTTGCGCAGTCCCATGGCGTTTTTACGGATGGTGCCCAGCATCGGCGACAGCTTGTCGACGCCTGTAATCAGCGCCTTTAGCTGGAACTTATCGGCCATTAACCCACCTGCTGCTCATTCAAGATCCGGTGCGCTTGCTCAAAGCTTTCGAGCAGCGCATCCATCGGCCGGCCCATCATGTTGTCCGGGTCGACCTTCCAGAAATACGCCAGGTCATAGACCAGGCTAATCAGGCGGTCTGCGGAGTCGACGCCGGAGTCATGAAAAAACCGATCAGAATCCACGCCAGCTCATTCAGGTCGGCCAGGTCCAACTGCTCAACCGAGCTTTGCGGGATCGCGGTGCAAACCGCGATGTACTTGCACACCACGTCAGGTTCCACCACTGGCATGCTGTTTTCGCTCAGGGTGTACGGCAGCGCCTTGATGGCCCGAACTTCCTTGGTGGTAGGACGGCGCACTTCCAGCTCAGTCAGCTGCTCGTTGTGTGCGGTGATCGGTACTTTCAGTTTGTGAATGGTCGTGTTGGTCATTACTGCCAATCTCCGTTGATGCCTTCGAATTTCAGGGTGAGTTTTCCGTCGTCGCCGTTGACCGTGGCGTCATCCACCAGGTACGCGCCGCTCAACACGTACACGCCGCCATCCTTGAATTCGGCGGTCACGGTCATGTTGGTGTTGGTGGTGATCTTCGCCAGGTCCAGGCCCGGCGTTTTCACCGCGTCGACCTTTACGAAAGGGGTTACGTCCTCTTCCTTGAAATAGCCCGGACGGATCGACTCGCGCTTGACCTTGGAGACGGGCGCCTCTACGCCACCCGTGACCACCAGCTGGCTACCGTCGACTTTGATGTAACAAGTGCCTGCGACTGCTTGGCCCATATGGCCTCCCATAAAAAAGCCCGCACGTGGCGGGCTGGGTATTCATGTGTCGGCTTACGCCGCTTCGGGGTACTGCGAACGGAACTGGTACAGCAGCGCAAACACGCGAAGCTGGTTCACCAGATCCGGCGGGAACAGGATGTTCAAGCGGTTCGGGTTGCTCGGGTCGCGCTCCACGATCAGGTTGGCCTTAAACATTTCGGCGTTCTCCACCAGGCCGGCACGCTCCAGCTCGCCATAGGCGGCGATCAACTCCCCCCGGATCACGTTCGGCGTGACAATCGCCTGGCCTGGGCCAAAGTTCGTCCCGTCATTGGCAAGCTTGTGCCGGCCGTACTTGCTGGTAATGCGCGTGCGCAGGAAGCGAATCACATGCGCCGACTGGTGCAGTGGTTCGCTATCCAGATACGAGTCATCAGCCTGGCCGTAGGCGTTGCGCTGGTAGGTCGTAATGGCGCGCTGAATCCGCACGGAACCGCCGGTGGAGCTGAACGTAGCAATCCCGTTTGTCAGCAGCGATTGCGACTCATCAATCAGGAAGCGATCACTCGCGGCCGCCGGCTGAATTGCGCCCAGCTCGCCGCTTTGCGTGGGCCGTGCAGGGTCAGCACTGATAAACACAGCCGTACGGGCCATGAATTGCGCGGCGACCTCCCACACCGGCTGCGGCAAGCTTTTCTCAAAGCCGCCAATGCTGATATGCGGATCGTTGCGCACGCGCCCTGCGGCCACCAGCTGGCCCAGCGTGCCGCGCTTCGCGGCGTACACGTGCCCATACAGCTGCTTGGACCATGACCAGCGGCCGGAACTCTCATCCATGGTCGACTTCCACGCATCGAGCGTGGTGGGGTCCGTCCAGGGCTGTGCAATGAACTCGAAAGGCTCATCACCCAGGGCCGCCAGGGCGGCCGACATTTCCGGCGTGCCGGCGCCGCTGGTCATCGCGGTGGCCGTTACTGTCAGGCCGGCAGGGGTGTACTCACCATTTGCGCGGCCCAGGCGGTTCATCAAGACAATGATGTCATTGCCAAGCTCACCCTTGAACTTGCAAGTCAGCGTTACAACCGCCTCGACTGCTGCAGCCGTCACCGGCAAATCAATGTCGTCGTTGATCGCCTTGGCAAGCGCCGCCGCAACCGACGCCGCGCTGGCCTGGGCGGTGACAATCGAGCGCACCCGCTTTCCGCCCACGTACAGATAGAGCAAGCCGGATTCCGTCGCGGCGCCCGTTACGGTAACGGTAGCTTTCGCGGCAGTGCCCGTTTCGACTTTCAGCGGCAGACACCAAACCTCGCCCATCACGTCGATAGAGCGCAGTCGCTTATGCATCGCGGCCAGCATCGAGCCTTGCCCGCCAATCAGCGTGGCCTGGGTAGTGCGCGACACCAGCACCAGGCGGCCAATGTCTTCGCTGTCTGCGTCATCATTCACCTGGGCGATGATCAGCCGGCGCAGGCTTTCCTGGGCAGTGTTGGCTTGGGAGTTATCGACCTCGGCATAAAACAGAGGCACCCGGATATCGCCGGGGATTTGATTAAAACTTACGCTCATGCCTCAGCACTCCCGTTGTCCGCTGGCTGGGCGCCCTTCGTGGTCGCTTTCGCGGCCTTCGGTGGCTCAGCCTTCACAACATCGCCGTCATTGATACGGCGCTGCCAGTAAGCGTTCAGGGGCACGCTGTCGCCCTTTTCAGGCAGCAGGGCGCCGCCCTTGGCCGGGTCGGGGCTATCCCGGCCGGCCACTGGTTTCAGGTAGATTTGCGTCACGGTTGCAGATCCTCGCGGGCTTTGATTTCGATCCGGCCGTCAGGGCCGGCAGGGGAAAGGTTTTTGTCAAAAATGGGGTCGATAAAATCGACATCGATGTTCACGCCATCGAACGAGACAAGGCCGTCCTGCTCGACCTCTTGCCAGGTTTCTGGCGGGCCCAGCGACTGGCCTGGCCTCACCTCTGTGCGGCCGATCATGAATTCGGTGAAGAAGCGAAAGCGGTAGACAGCCTTCGAACGGTCGATCAGCAACAGTTCGCTGTCGTCGTACTGCAGCGGGTCGCCGTCTCCACCTGGCTTGAACCCCACCAAGGCGCGCCAAAGTTCGGCGCGCAGGTCGTGAATCAGGTCAGCGGCGCCCTGGCCGCGCTCGTCCTCACACCACACCTCAACGTTCACGTCGATTGCATCGCGCACTTTCTGCCGGATCATTCCCGACACATCCGAAGGGTCTGCAGAGTCGCCGATGCAGATTACATAGGCGGCCGGCATGTCGGTCTTAACGCTCTTTGCGACCGGGTCCCAATCAAGGCCCCCGTACACACGACGCGCAAATGTTGGGCAGGTATTGCGCAGGTGCTTGATGATCGGGATCAGCTTCACCGTTGAACTCCAGGCATAAAAAAGCCCCGAGATACGGGGCTTGTAGAAGGGTTGCGCTTATCGCAGGCCATCCGCGAAAGCGGCGCCCAGGATCTTCTGCACGCCTGCCGCCGAATCCTGCAGGGCGTCGGCCATGTAGTTGTCGCGCGGATCAATCCGCCAACCTCCAGCACGGCGGGCCGCCACCAGATCCGCCCGGCCACCGCGTGCGCGACGGCCACCGGCCTGGCCCTTGATGCGGCCGCCTTGCTTGACCCCGTAGTGCAGATAGGCCGGATAGAAGGCCGTCATGTCGCTGGTCTTCTTCGGCGCCACCTTCACCATGAACCCGGAGCGCGACACCTTGAAGGTGACCGAATCCCGCAAGCGACCTGTACGCACGTGCGGGTAACCTGCAGCACCCCGGGCCAAGGCCAGATTCATCTGCGCTTTGCCCGTTACCAGGCGGCCGGCCTTGCGCATCCCGGCGCGTACTTTCTTCTTGTCGAAGGCTTCGCGGTCGAACTTCTCGAAACCCTCAATGTGCAGGTAGCCATTAACCTCGGCGCTGTTACTCATCGTAGATATCCCGCTTTGGCATGGACGACGCGCTGGCCGGGTTGCCGGTGATTTCCTCGACCTCAAGCACCGTATCAATGCCCGATTCGTTCACGTCACCCACACCCACCACCCGAAACAACCGTTTGCCCTGGACAACCTCATGCCGGTCATCAATCCCCGGCAGGCGCTTGAAGGTCAGGCGGTGGGTGATCTTCTTGTTGACCTGAATACCGCTATGCACCAACAGCGTGCCCAGCGGCTCCAGCAGCGCCCAGCGGTGACCGACGATGATGTAACCCGACACCAGATCGGCGTCATTCAAGGGCTTGTCATTGCGCACCCGGATTTCAATGCGTTTATCCCGCTCGCCAGCGGCTGGGTGCTTCATAGCGATATCCAGTTGTAAGGGCCTACCAACGCCTCAAAGGCCAGCGGTAACGCGCGTGAGCCCGTTGCAGTGGCTTCGGTGACGGCTTCGCGATTGCGGTACCAGTGAGCGACCAGCATTTTCATTGCCAGGGTTACGTCATCCGTTACGGGTAACGCATTCTCCGGCGCCGTTGCCGGCAACAGGCTGCGCAGGTAGTCGTAATCGCCGGCAGCATCCGGCGGCGCGTCAGCGGGTAACTCGACCCGCACCAGCTTGCGGCCGGTGCGAGTCTCGACCATTCGCCGCGCTGCACGGCCGTAACCCTGCAGCAGCTCGTCTTCCTCGGTGTCGTCCAGCTCAAGCCGGCAATGCTGCTTAATTTGCTCAAGCGTCAACATGCGCATACAGGGGCCGCTTGCACGGCCCCGCTCCAGGCTTAGGCCTCGACTTCGGCACCTTTGCCGGCCAATGCTTTGATGGCTGCAGTGTCCTGCAGGACGATGCCGAAGCGCAGGAACGCCAGGAAACCCACCTGGCCGAACTCAGCGTAACGCTCGACCAGGCGTTTCAGGGTCAGGCTGCGCACGGCACGCAAGATCAGCTCATTGAAGTCGCCGGCATACATGAACTTCTTACCAGCGCCGATATTGGCAATCGCCTGATCGATCACGTATTGCTGTTTCAGGATGGTCGCCGGGCGGTCGCTGTCGATACCCGGCAGCCACAGCGGCCGCTTGTTGCCGTCGACCATTTCTTCCATGGCCTGGCAGGTATTGTCGTTGAAGGCCAGGCGGAAGTTAGGGGCCGCACGATAGGCCGGATCGACCGAGTGAATCAGGCCGTTGACTTCCTGCCAGGTGAACTGGGATGCACTGGCCGTCACCTTGCCCACACCTACAGCCGCCTCCAAACCTTTGGGCTGGGCCGGCGCGGTGTCCGTCTCGGCTGCCCCAGTGCCTTGCACGATCAGTCGGTTGCGGGTGCGACCACAGCGCTTGCTGATGCGGCCGGCCAGGAAGGCTTCCATGTCGATACCGGAATCCTGCAGCAGCTGCTCAGAGACGCGGATGATTTTCGAACTGATGGTGTGGGAGCCCAGCGTGCCCATACCAAACTCAACATCCTTTTCGCCGGTCTGCTTGTTCTCGCCGATCAGCTCGCCCTCTTCTTCGCCGCCATTGCTCACCGCCCAGGCAATGGGCGCGCCGTTGTCGGTGTTGAGCAACTGACATACGGACGCGATACCGCCGTAAGTGCTCAGGGCCTCGATTACTTTCGCCTGCAGCGTGGTAGGCACCGTATAGCCGCCAGCTTCGGGGCCTTGTACGCCTTGGGCGCGCATGGCAAATACTGCCGAGCGCTGTTCTGCAGTCAGATGCTCAGCGCCACCGCGCAAGAACGCATCGAAGGCGCTGCGCAGTTCAGCCTGTTCGCCCGTCAGCTGCTGCTGATGCTGGGTGCCTTGATTGGCATTGCGGGCGCGCTCTTCGATAAAGGACTGATCGTTTTCGCGAAGCTCTTCTTCGCGTTCGATCTTCTCTTTCAAGGCTTTCAGGTCGACCCTGATAGCTTCCCACTTGGAGCGGGTTTCGCTGGTCCACACTTCGTCCCCGGTGCTTTCGTGCAGGCTGCGCATTTCGGCGGCTTTCTGGGCGTACAGTTCTTTCAGTTGTTGCAGAGTCATAAATCCCCCAAGGGCTTAAAGGTCGTTCAAATCAAGCAGGCGCTCACGGGCTTCACGCTCAAACTGAGCGCGACCCTCAAGGCCTTCGTTTTTCGCCTGTTTCCAGGCGTCCAGGGAGCGCTGTGCAGCGCTTGAATCGGGATAGGCCGGGAATGACACCGGGCCCACGTCGCGCAGTTCAGCGATCTTGTAGATCGTCCGCACCACCACGCCGTCTTCTTCGTGCCAGGTGTCGCCACCAGGGGCGACACGCATGGCGAAGCTGCTACCGCTCATGTCGCCGCGCTTCAACGGCTCGACAACAAGGTCACGAATGGTCTGCGTGTTGGGCGTGTCGATTTCGTAGGCCAGGCCACGCTGGTCTACCGAGAGGCGCAGCGTGCCGCTGACCGTGCGGCCCAACAGGTAGTTGGGGTCATGGTTGAACAGCCCGCGTACGTCCTGGCCCAGCACGTCATCGAATGCACCAGGGGCGATCAGCTCAACAAAGAAACCGCCCAGCAGGTCGCTACGCTGATTAAACACAGCGCCGTAGCCGGCAATGCGCGGTGACGCATTTTGATCGCCGCCCTCTTCCACCGGCACAGCGCGAAGCTCGCAGTGCTGCGCGAGCAGCATGCGTTTCTCAAACTCACTCATGGGGTTATTCCTTTGTCGTTACGGGTAACGGCTTGCCGTCAGCGCCCAGCAACGTGGTATTGACGTTGAGCAACATCGAATCGAGCCCGGCCATCGGGTTCAGGTCTTCCAGCACGCGGACCTCATTGCGAGACATCCAGCCGTCTTGGATCGCGATCCGGTAGAACTCGGCGCGCTCTTTCGGGGTGCCGCGCAGCAGGCCGGCCAGGTTGAACTTGATGTAATAGCCGGCCAGGCGCTCAGCCCGGGTAAACACCCGGCGGTTCAGCTCTTCTTCCCAGTTTTTAACCCAGGGCATTACCGAGTGCCGGACGTACTGGATAGCCTGCTCGCTGATATTGGAAAACGTGGCTTTCTCAAGATCGTTGATCATGTGAGAAGGCACATTGAATATGCTGGCAATCTCGCTACGGGTCAGCTTGCGCGTCTCCAGAAACTGGGCATCCTCAGGCGCGATAGTCAGCGCCTTGTAATCCAGATCCGCTGGCAACAGCAGGGTCTTATTCTCCGATTGCTTGAGCTTGATTACCGCGCTGTTCCAGACGCTTTTAAGGCGCTCCCAGCCGTCGCGCTGCAGATTTCCGTCCTTGAGCGTCACAAGCCCTGTAGGGCGGCCGCCACCCTCAAAAAACTCCTTGCCGTAACGCACTGCAGCCAAGCCGAGGCCAATCGTTTCGGCGTTTTGTCGAATCGGGCTGGTGCCCATTCGCCGGCCGGAACCAATCGCGCGCAGGTGAACCATGTCTTCGGGCGCGACTGCCAGGGGCATGCCATCGTCATCCTGCGTGGCGTAGATCCAGCGGCCACCGTTCTTCACCAGGTCGGTTACCTGGGGCTCGCACATTTCCAGCGCCTGCAGTTCGCCCCGGCGATTGCGCACCAGGCGCGTAAAACCGTTGCCCCAGCCCAGGGTGTGCGCCTGCTTGGTTTCGCGCCACTTGTAGGACGTTTGCCACTGATTGGGCTCATCGTGCAGCAGGTAGTGCGCAGGGTGATCCGTGGCCGGCACAATCTCCCCGTTGACCTTACGCAGCACGCTTAAGGGCAACTGCGCCATGGTGCTGGACAGCACGTAGATACACGCATACACCGCCGTCAGCCTTTGCGCCGTGGCGGGGCTGACGGCAATACCGTTGCCGGCACACAGCAGCTCGCCCAACTCCTGGCTGTTCATCTTGGTAGCGGGGTTCTCCAGGCTGCTACGGTTTTCATACATCGCGCCCAGGATCATGTCCGAACCGCCTTGATCGCGGCGGCCAGCAGCAAGACGCCGCCGGCCATCAGCGCCCAGCCAGGGCCGAACTGGACGTACAGCCCGGCAACAAACAGGCAATAGCCTGCCGTCCCGATCAGTTCAGGAAGCCAATTTTTCATAGGGGGCTCACATGGTTAAAAGGTCATCGTCAGTCATGCTGTTCAGAAGACTGCCGGGCGCCTGGTCGGCCAGCATTGCGCGGCTCATCCCCATCAGAATGGCGACCATGCCGTCGATCTTGCGCAAGTTGCCCTTGCCTTCGTCTTCCTTCATTGGGGTCAAACAGCCTCGGTATTCCTTGGTTGTCACGTTCCCCGCCATCCACGACAGCACACCGTTTCAGGGTGATTGAAGCGTCGCGAAACCAGCGCCGCTTCAACTTCCCGCATGGGCATATTCATGGTCTGAATACCGCCGCCGACCTCGACCACCTCGGCGCCGTCCGCCTGCAGCTGGTGCGCCAGTTGCGTGGCGCGCCACTTGTCGTAGGCGATTTCCTGAATGTCGAACATCTCGGCCAGGTCTTTGATGTCATCGCGCACCACATCAAAGTCGGTTTCCTCGCCGTCTGTGGTCAGCAGATCGCCAGACACCACCCAGCCTTCGTAGGCATCCTTAAACGTGGTCGCGCGCTCTATCGCGCCTTCGGGAAGGTACGACCTGCAGAACACCGTCCACACATCGCGGCCGCGCTCGTCCTTGTCCTTGAACACCAGGGCCACAGCGGTAATGTCTGATTTGCTCGCCAGGTCGACCCCGATCCAGCATTTACGGCCCCGGAATTGCTCCAGGGTCAGTTCAGGATTTCCGCACGCCGCCCAGTCCGACATGTTCAACCAGGCCGACCGGGAGCTAACCCACACGTTTAAATGTTTGGTTAGATATTTGTTCAGCTGTGACGGGTAACGCTTGGCGTTCGCCTGCATGCGCAACAGGTATTCATCATCGACCGACACGCCAAAGTTCGGGTTGGCCTTGCGCAACACCTTCGGGTCTTGCCAGTCGTCTCCCTCGTCAATGGTGTAGATGATCCCGAAAAGCTCATCGTTTTCTATGCCGCCTTCGCCCAGGGCGTGCAGCAGCATGTCCTTGACCTGGCCCCGCTGGACATAACAAGGCCCGGCAAGGTTGTAGCCGGCCGTTGTGATCACAAACATCAGCGGATGCTCGCGGGCACCCATGCCGGTGATCATGGTGTCGTAAAGCGCCGACGAAACGTGTTCGTGATACTCGTCGACAATGGCGCAGCTGGGCGAACTACCGTCGCCAGGATCGCCAACCAATGGCTCGAACCGGCTGCCGTCATCAGGCAGAGAAAGGTTCATCACCATTATCTCGGCGCCGCATTCCTCAATCAGTTGCGGCGTGTTCTTGAGCATCCGACTCGCCGGCCGGAAAACCTCAAGCGCTTGGTATTCTGTCGTCGCGCCGCAGTACACCTCGGCGCCAAACTCGCCATCCATAATGAACATGAATAGCCCGAGGCCAGCCGCAATAACGCTCTTGCCGTTCTTGCGGGGAATCTCGCAATACACCTCACGGAAGCGGCGCAGACCATTGCGCTTGGATCGCCACCCGAAAATGCAGCAGAAGATAAATTTCTGCCACGGCTCCAGGGTGATCAGCAGCCGCTTACCGGCCCACTTGCCCTTGGTGTGCGGCAGCAACTGGATAAAGACACAGACGCGCTCGGCCTCGGCCTTGTCGAACTTCCAGCGGTAGCCCTTCTTAGTGGACTTCGCCAGGTCGTCCAGGTGGCGCCTGCAGGCGGCGCGCACCCACTTACACGCTTCAATCTTGCCCGCCACCACGTCGCGGGCGTACTTGTTCGCCGCGTTGACGTTTGGTGAGCTGGCCATAGAGGGTCTTATCCGGCTTTGCCTCCCCGCAGTGCGGTAAAGGGGTTGTCTGGTTTCTGTTCGCCGCCAGGCTTGAGGCGCGCCCGGGCTGCAGGATCAAGTCCAAGCGCACCGCCATAAGCGGCCATCTGGCGTAGCGTTTCGTTGGAGACAGTGCAGGCAGGGTTTTTGATTTCCTGCTTGGCGCCCATGACGATGATCCCGTTTTTGGTGATGTCGTCCTGGGCCTCTCGCCAGCGCTGGTATGCCATGCAAAACGCCTCAAGGTTGTGCATGTCAGTGCCGGTCAAAATCCTGGCCTCGATCAACCAGGGCGCAACCTGACGCCAGATGTTCTTCGCGATTTCGCCGAACCAGTCAGGCGGGTCAGGCACATGCGTTAGCGCGTCGGGAGACGGCGCGTTCTTGTTCAGTTTCCGCTTGCCAGGGTTGCCCTGGATCACTTTCAAGGCGGTCGGTTTGGCGTGACGGCCCACAGGAACCCCCCAATTTTTCCAAAAGTACGAATTTTTTAATTTCGCGGTCGCGCGTAAAAGGCTGGGCGATCGGTGGAGAAGGCGAAAAGCTGCAGAGATTTTGCCCGCCCCCCTCCAGACCCGTCATTTTTCCGCCATGTCAACGTTTTTCGACGAAAATAGACGAATATTTCACACGCGCGCGGCGATGGCTTCCCTTTGCGTTTTAGCCTTGTGGCAATCGACGTTTAGCGACTGCAAATTGCAAAAATCGTCACTTCCACCCATGGATTTAGGTGTTATGTGGTCAACTTCTGATGCTGGAAGGGTGCAACCCTTGCAGTCTTCGCACTGGCACAAGTAACGGTCACGCTTGAGGACGGCCGCACGCTTCTTGCGCCATTCCCAGCCATACCCGCGCTGCTCGGCTGTCCCTCGGCCGGGCTGGACCCAGCCGCTGGCAAGGTGTGCGTGCTGCTCGCAGTACCCGCTAGGGGCCCGGGTCTTGCCCGGGCACATTGGCGAACGGCACGGGCGCTTGGCCTTTGGCGGCATTGGTGGCAGCTCCTTGTATCTGTATGCAGTCCAGCACCTGAACGGCGCAGCGGACTAACGCGCCTTCCGTCTCATCCAGCGCGACGGTCCAGTCTTCATTACTTACCAGGGCTGGCCGGCCCGGCAGGTGGCACGGCACCAGGCTGCAGGACAAGGGCGCCGGCTCGGTAGGCAACTGGGTCGGTAGTGTCTGGCCTGGCGTAGCGCAGCCCGAGAGGGCCAGGGACAAGGCCAGCCAGATAAGTGTTGGTCTTTTCATCGGTGCGTTTCAGCTCGGTCAGGCTTCGATTTAGCTGGGCGGTCTGGCCGTCCAGCGCGGCGTTGATGGATCGCGTGCGCTCGTGGATCAGGCCCAGCACGGTAAGCGTGGCTTCACGATTCAGTAGCGCACGCTTAAGAAGCTGGTTATTCGCTTCGGACGCCTCTACTGACTTGCGCAAATCCGCGTTCTGACTCATTGCCAGTTTGTTTAGCTGGGTGGTGTGATCGACGGCCCAAAGCGACAACACGACAACAAGGCCACCAGCGGCGACCAAAGGACTAAACGACATGGATAACCTCCAGCACTTGGCCGGGCTTAAAGAAGGTGGCGAGCCACACAATGATTTCCGCAGGGTCTTCACCGTCCATATCCAGGGCGGTGGCTGTACGGCCATCAGCAAAGCGGATTAGGTACCGCTGGATACTGATCAAGGCGCGGCAAGGCAAAGCTCTCGCCTTACCTGCTGCCGGGTTACTACACCGCTGCAGTTGGACTCAGCCAGGCGGCAGTCCTTGCCGCCGGTGTAGACCCACCGCAAGAACTCATCCGGCGCGCCGTAGCGGTCACCAGCATTGAAGCGAGCCAGCAGAGTCGAGCGCCGATACTTCGTTTCGCCCATCTGAAAAGCGAAGTCCACATGGGCAACGCGACACAGCCAACCAACATCGGCTTTCAGATGCTTGTCGACGGCCCCTATGGATATCTGCAGATCCTCGCGAAGCCAGGCCACGCACTGGGCGCGTGTCGCAGCATCACCCGGCCGGACGCCGGCAGTGTGGCCGTAGCAGATCGTCCAGACTCCAGCACCGTCCTGATACGCCTTTAAGCTGATGCCCTCGAAGAACATCACCAGGGCCAGCAGGACCGGCATAAAGCCAGCTGCCAGCGGCAACACTAGACCGCGCGGCAGTTTCATCCGGCCGCCTCCTGTTTCTTGTTGAACCACTTGGTTTTGATGTGCCAGGCGAGCATGGACAGCGCGTAAAAGAACATGACCCACTGCGTCAGGCTGGTGACGGGCGCGCCAAAGAAAGTAGCGCCGGCATATGTGGCCGGCGGCACCATCAGGGCCTTTTCAACCGTTTCAGCCCTGGCCCGCCGGCAACCCGCCGCGACCACAATCAAAAGGGCCGCCATTGCGAGCCGTGCCCGTTTGATTCTGTTCATTTGCGGGCTCCAGACAGCAAAAAGCCCCGGCAGATCACCCGCCGGGGCTTTGTATGTGATTGATTGTTAGGGCCGTGAACGCAAACACGCCACGATAGGTAAAACGATACGTAACTGGGCCAGCCTCGTCTCGCCATCCGGCGTCCAACCGAAATAGGTCTCTGCGTTACCCGTCACGCGTCTACAGTTGGAATGCGTAGTTTCCACGCGGCCGGGGTGTGCAAGCAGGCCAATTCGCCCTTAAATGCCCCACCACAACCATCTGGCAGCGTCTTGCCGCATTGCCGGCACGGATACTGCTGCGCATCGGCTATTTGCCCCTTTAGCCTGGCGGCATCCTCGCGCACCAGGGCGGCAATGTATTCCTCTACATCGTAGGGGCCATCAACCCCACCGCGAATTGTTCGGGACTCATCGAGCAAGGCCAGAAGACCAGGCCCAAGCTTTGCGGTCACTTCCTTTACGCCTTGCTCCTTGAGGCGCTCCCGGCGCCGCTGCTGCCGCTTGGTGCCCGCCTTCTTCACTTTGGCGTTACCCGTCACAGTCAAAAGCTCAGAGGGCACGCTAAAGGCCTTGCAAATTTCTTCCCGGGTGAACCTTCGCTGCTCGATCACCTCTCTCATGGGTTCAGCCTCCCCGTGATCCGCTCCCGCCAGGTAAGAGCCGTCCGGACCGGCTCCGGCCTATGCAGTCTCGACCGGCGCAGGACTACCAGAATCCACCGCAACCGCGTGTAGTTCAGCTCCGACAATGGGCTAGCCTCGATCCACTCCCGAACCTCAGTGACAGCGATTGCGTGGTTCAAGCTAGCAGCCATCAGGGGCAGTTGGCCGGGGTCCGCCAGATCACCACCGAAAACGTCCTGACTAAGCTCCAATAGGGTAACGGGTTGCTTGCTCATATCCTAAAATCCTCCTTTGCAATGGATTGGCTGGCAGGGCTCTAAGCCGCGCCGTTATTGGTTTCGGTGGTCGTCTCTACTGCTGCGCGTCTCGGCGCTGTCTCGGCGGCAAAAAAAGAGAGGCCCTGCGCTTCAAGCCACAGATGCCAGCGCTCCAGGGCGTCACGCTTGAGGGTTTCAGCATGGGTATGGATGTATGCGGCCTGCAGGTCGTCCATGGCGTGGTTCAGCAGCATTTCGCCAATGAAGTACTCGACGCCCAGGTCAAGCCACATGCTTCGGGCGATCTTTCGCAAGTCGTGACTGGTCCACTCCCCTGCAGTCAGGGACGCAATAATTTCCTGGGCTTGGTTATCCGTGATGGGGTCACCATCACCGCGCGGGAACAGATAAACGCCTGCATACCCGGCCTGCTTCTGGCGGGTTCGATAGGCTTTAAGAAGTGCGACGGTGTGCCGGGTCAGGGGTAGACGATGATCGTTATCGGTCTTGGTATCGGCCGCCGGCAGGAACCATTCCCCCTCCCCTTCAAGGGTTAGATTTGACCATTTGGCCAGGCGGGTTTCGCTGATTCTGGTGGCGTGACACAGCATCATCAAAGGCAGCATGCACATGCTGGTCTGACGGACTTCTTCTGCAGACAACCGCTTAACCAGGTCCGGCAACTGGTGAGGACGAAGCGCACAGGGCTTGGGTCGAATGGGCGTATCAATGAAGTCAGAAAACACCACTTCGGCCAGTGGGTTGACGCTCAACATGTCGAGGCCGGCCGCTTGCTTGAATGCCTTCTTGATCAACCCAAACGCTTGTCGGGTATAGGCCAGGCTGCGCACCTCCTGCATGGGCCATATCAAGCGATCATCGAGCGCCTGGCGGTCGACCATCTGCAGACTAAGGGAGCCAACACGCGGCAGCAGCTGGCAGGCCACCAGGGAGCGAACAGTACCTTTCCACTTTGAAGACAGCTTACGGGTGCGCTCGATGCGATCGGCATACCAGCGCAACAGATCCTCAACGCGCTCCCAGGAAGAAACGGCAACGATTGACGAAGGGTCAGCGGTCAACTCGGCCAGCTTCTTGGGCAACAGCTCTATGGCCGTCTTGGCGGAAATGTCGGGCCAGTTACCCAGCTTTCGGGAAGGGCTCTTGCCGGCAACATGGCGAACCACGTGCCAAGAGCCGCGCGACCTGTCTTTCCCGAAGCGAAAGTGCAGCGCGGGTGCCGGTGATCGCGCACGTTATGCGTAACGGACTGTTCAGCCAGGCGCCGCAGCTCGGCGTCCGTGAACTTGATATGAAGGGTTTTTGCGTCGGTCATGTCTGGCAACCAATCAAGGCGGCCAGCCACTGGTCAGAGCGCTAGGCCGCGTTTCGGGCGTAGCCATCCCCTACCCATGCGAATGACGGGCGCACTGCAGCTACAGGGATGGGAATAGGTGGCATACGGACTCTGTTAGTCCTTGGCGGGTACTGCTGGTGATATTGCTGGCCTGCCGATCTGATCAACCAAAGCCTTGACCCGGCTCATCAGCTGGTAATGCTCAGCGGTCTTTTCGGGGCACGGCCCAGGGGCTGCGTGATGGTCCGCAAGGGCCAGGACGAACGTCTGCAGGTCAGCGGTATGACTGACCAGGCGTCGTATGGCCTGGCACTCTGTGCAGCGCGGCTGCTCCTGCAGTAAGTGCGCCTCAAGCCGCGCTATTTCATCGCTTCGCATATGCTTCCAGCCTCTCAGTGATCATTTCGCGCGCCGCCGCCAGGCGTCGCTTGTAGGTTCTCCAGCTCAGCCCGAGAGCGCGCGCGCGATCCAGTTGGGAGGCTGTGCCGGGGTCGTAGTCTTTGATCTTTCGACGGTTGCAGACTTCCCAGCAACCGGCGGCATACTCCAGGCGCAGCACGTCAGCCTGATCAATGCTTTTCGCCGCCATTTCCATAACGGCGGCCTCTATCCGCACCTCGATACCGTCAGCGGGGCCGCTTGAACCGGTAGAGCCGCCAAAGAAAATTTCACCTTTCTTTTCGATCAGCTGCGCAAGCATGGTGCTGCCAGATCCAAGCCCCCCAATATCCCCAAAGGACCAGGCCGCCCAGGCGTGCAGCAGCTTGTCCAGCGCGGTTTCAGGGGCGGCCATCAGTGAGCCTCAGCGATGCTCAGCAAGTGTTCTTTCAGCGCGTCGATAGCGTCGAGAAAGTGCCGGCATCCGCCCTGCATATGCGTGACTTTCGGGTCTTCACGTTCCATAGGCACCGATTCCGAAGGCGCGCCCATGACATGCCAGATAACGCCGCCACGGCGGCGGATTTCCTGGGCCTCATCCAGCGTCATGACGTTGTAAATCACCAGGCCGCCCAAGGACTTATTGCTGGTCGAATCATTGAGCGCGATAACCAAGTCACGCACCCGCGCACCTCGGCGCACATCAGTGCCCGCCCAGGTGCGCAAGCGGCTACCGCCAAAACGCTCCAGACGTTCGGCAATTTCCCTGCGTTGCTCAGGCTTACCGCCGGTCAAACCAATAAGAATCATGCTGTTTGTTGCTCCCATCAAAACGGTAAGCCGGCAATGCCGGGCATGGCGGGCCAGACGCGGGGGCCATTACAAAGCCCGCCGCCTTGGCGGTGGTAAAACGGATATGCATCACAGTGGCAAGTCTTGGCCCGCCAGGGCCTTGACTGGGCCCACTTGTCCAGGCGCCCTGGACGGTTGCAGGCCGGGCAACCCGTTACGTCAGGCGTGCCCTTGAAGCGAGCCCCGCACTTGCGCACTCTGCAGCGGCAATGCTTGGGGGATTGCGAATACCTGGCCATGATCAGGCGCGGGCTTTATCCAGTCGCGCGCGGCGCACGGCCTGCAGCTGCGCGTGCAGTACGCCCGGCGTTAGTTCGGAGTGATGCGGGGCCGCTTCTTCGCAGGCCTGATGCATTTCCGTTACCGTAACGTTCGATGCACACCAGCGACGAAACAGCCCGAGGGTCAGGGGATCGCCGGTCACTTCACGGCGCATGTTCAACTCTGTCTCACACCAGAAAACCCACTGCTCAGGCGACGTAAAAAGAAGTGGCTCAGCCTGGGGCAAGTAGTCGTCCGCCTGGCTGAAAACCACCACTAGGGGCGCGCCTGGCTCGTCACCCTCGGAGAAAGAGAGCCAGCCGGACCGCATAAGGGCGCCAAGGAAGTCGTACAGCTCATCGTCAGAGACGCCCAGGGCATCACGCCAATCGCTGCGGGAAGGGGAACAATTCCGCCAGAAGCAGTGTCACTAGAGGCCAGAATTTCTAGAAGCTTGATCAGTCGAGCGAAGCCGGCAAGGCCGTAACGGCCTTCAATGCGCCGCGCGACGGCCGAGGCCGAGAAAGCGGAAGGCAAGTTAAGCGCCGGCATTTTCTTTACCGACCTTAAGCAGATTGACGGCAAACGGGCTGTAGATTCCGTTCCAGTCGACTGCCTTTCTTGACTTGATGATGATGTTGCAGCCGGCTGCAAATGACGGGATGCGTTCTTGGCGATACCAAGACAACACAGTCCGTGGCTTTTCACCCAGTAGACTGGCAACAGCCTGGATACCAGCAGGACTTAGCTTGCCCGCCAGCTCTACGCCGCCTATGTTTTCAATCCACTTGTTTAGTTCCACGGATAGACTTCCTTTTACACGATTAGTGTAAGTCTATTTCGACCGTGTCCCATTTCTCAAGCTTTTTTTGCCGCCCTCTACACTTAAAGTGTATATTTCACCAGATAGACGCTAGTATTAAACAACTGCCAAGGCGTGAAACCTCACGGCGCCCTATGAGAGATTGCGCATGTCTGAATTGATAAAAGTTGTGTCCCAGCGGCTTAAAGATTGTCGAGCGGCCACAGGCTGGACACTTGAAGAGACAGCAAAACGTCTCACAGACCTCTCTGGTACTCCCATTGCTTACTCCCGCTATTCCAATTGGGAGCTGGGCCTACGCATGCCGCCAGTCGATCAGGTGGTGCTGCTTGCCCAAACTGTTTGGTAAGACCCCTGCATGGCTCCAGGGGTACACAGACAACGACAGCTAAGCCGCCGTAACTTCAAACTATGTGACGGCCATCCCCCTAATATCTCGACTAAAAAAGGGCTGCTTATCCTGTCGCAAGTCACGGACAACACGCTTTCAGCCTTGAGTACATCGAAAGCCGGGGGCTGAACCGGAACAAGCTGCTATGCATTAAGCAAATTGATAGCAGCATGGCGCCGCTTATCGCTGAAGGGGCCGAAGTGCTACTTGATGGCGATCAGGTCGCGGTGCGAGGTGCTGACCTATTTGGCATAGTCGTGGCGGACACAATATGGATTCGCTGGATATGCCCCGAGATGAACAACACCTTTACCCTTAAAGCATCAGATTCTCAGCAGTACCCTGATACCAAACTGACACGTGAGGAACTGGAGCAGCTTGATATCGTCGGCCGAGTCGTCCGAATTTCCCACGACAGGTAGTGAAAGAGCCCTTAGATCGAGGGCTTTTTTATTGCTGCAATTTACACTTTAAGTGTAACATGCCACGCCAATTCAGGAATGACAGGTTAACCCCCATGCAAGGCAGCGTAGTTTCCTCTCCAAACAGCCAACCTCCAGCCAACTCCAGCGGCGCGCTTATAGTCCAACAGCGCCGCGTTGTGGCATTGAGAGAGGTTTCTTCTTTGGCCTCAAGCATGCAAGCCATGGCCCTGTATGCCATCGATCAAGGTCACGTCACCATCGACAGCATGGAAGCAATGGCGACCTACTCGCATGCTTAAGCGTCAGGTGGATGCCTTGCACCTCGATCTTTCTAGCCACTAATACCGTCCTCCCCCCTCGCAAGAAGCGTCCCCCATGAATGCGTGCGTCCAGATCCACGGCGACGAAGTGATCGGCTACCCGGGCCAGAACCTGACAGATAAAGAACTGTTCGTTCTGGTCAAAACCGCCGAGGGTTTTGCTACTCCGATGATCGCCGAGGAACTGCAGCTGGACGATATCGGTATGCGCATGGTTGAACGGAACATCTTGAGCAAGCTGGGCGCCAAGAACAAAGCTCACATGATCACGCGCGGCTTTACCCTGGGCGTTCTAGTCCCGCAGGCCCTATGCCTGATGCTGTGCGTTATTGCAGTGCTTGAGGTCGACACTGACTTCAACCGGCCGCGCTCCCAGCGTCGCAGCCGAACCCTCACCGAGTTCTCGCGCAGCGTGCGCACTTCTCCCGCCTCAGCGGGCGGCCCTCCATGCCGGCAAGCTTTCTACGTCTAATCCTTTCGTTATTTCGTTAAATCGTTAATTCGTTATTTTCTTGATGTCGCGATAAGGCCGGCCTATACTCGCCTGCGTTAACGAATTAACGAATTGACGAAATAACGAACAGGAAATTTCTCAACATGGCATTGATCGTAGGCTTTGCAACTCAGAAAGGTGGACCTGGCAAATCCACAGACGCGCGCGGCACGGGGGTTGGGTTCGCGCAAAATGAATGGTCGGTGAAGATCGCAGATTTTGACCTGAACCAATCTACCAGCTATCTGGCAGCGCCGCCTGCAGCGCGGACACCTGCCGCAAATAGACGTAGAGCAGTTTGGCTCTGTCGCACACGCCTTGGCCCAGGCTGACAACTATGACGTGATGATCTTCGACGGTGCGCGCGTGCCAGCAAAGACACGGCGGAAATGGCCGAAGCCTGCGACCTTTTAGTGATCCCTACCGGCCTTTCGCTGGATGACCTAGATCCTGCAGTAAAGCTTGCCGATGCATTGCACCATAAGCACGGCATACCTATTGAGCGCATAGCGTTTGCTTTGAATCACGTAGGTGACAGCGTGGCCGAACTGGAAGAGGCACAGGAATATTTGAGCCAGAAACCCTATCACGTACTGGACGGTCATCTGCCGCAAAAGGTCAGCTATAGCCGCGCCATGGATGTTGGCTTGTCGGTGATAGAGGTGTCGCACAGAGGCCTGCGAACCCAGGCGGAGCGCCTTATTTCCTCAATTATCAAGCGAGCGATTGAGCTACAATCAAAGTAACGAATTGACGAATTAACGAATTAAAGGAAACTCAACAATGACAGTCGCCGCCCCTAAGCCACCCCGTCGAAACAATACCAAGGGCACCGCGCCGGCTTCCCCTTGGCTGCCGAAGCGCTAACAAAGGCAGGGCATACGCACCAAGCAGCACCAGAAGAGCTAGTAACTGCCAACTTCAAGGTGGATGCTCAGTTCAAGCACGACCTTAAGATGTTCGCCGCCATGCACAAAATGAGCATGGTCGACGTGCTGCCAAGGGTTTGCACTGCTTAAAGAATCTAAGGGAAGCCGCTAATAGCTCATCGGCTACACCCAGCCCCGCACCTGGCGGGGCTTTTTTATGCCTGCGTGACGGGTAACACTGGCGGCCTCGATCACCGCCCAGGACACCGCATGCAAGTGACCCTCGACCTATCCCCGTTTGAGCTGCAGACGCTGCAGGATTTCCGCACGATGCACGCCGAGTACCAGCGCACCACGTCCAGCACCCCCGAACTGGAGCTGGCCCGCCGTTATAGCTCGCTCAGTACGGCCGCGCAGATCCTCGCCGAAGCCCTGGACAAAGCCGCGCGCCCAGGGCGTGTAGTCACAGCTCCACACTGAAACTGGTGATCCCCACCTTGTCGGCAAACTTCACCACGGCTTTTAAGCTGGTCCAGATCCTCAGGGGCTCGCGCCGGCTGCGCACGGGCACCAGGCGCGCCGTGGGGCCGCCCAGGCGTACAGAGAGCGTCCACTGCGCGTTATCCCCTTTGACCCGGCCGACTACGGCTTCACGGATGGCGTGTTGGGCCACCAGGTGCGCCAGGGAATCCAGCTGTATCGCCTCGCCGATCATGCCGTCAGTACCTCGCGGCGAGCCGTGGCGGCATTGTCGAAGGCCACATACAGCGCCTCCAGATCCGCCGGATTAAGCGCCCGGATCACCTCCAGACCTTCGCCGTAGCCTTCGGCGCGCTCCAGGGCCAGGCTGACTTCCTGCAGATCCTCGGCCCGCTCGATGCGAGCCAGGTGCTTTAGCGCATGCTCGCGCACCAGGCGGGAGTGGCACCCCTGCCAGCGCTTCGGCGCTCATTCTGCAATACCTGACGGCCCGCCGTGGTTGGCCGCTTCGGCCAGGAACACGGCCGCTTCGGCGTGCTGCAGGGCTTGGCCATGTACCAGGCTGTAAAGCCACACGCCCAAGCGATTGACGCTGCGCGCCTGTTTGCTGGCCGACCGGCTGCAGGTGGTCGAACAGATCGCTTTCCAAGGCGCTGACAGGTTGCGCCAGGGCTTCTGGCTTCACCACCTGGGCGACGCGCGCGGCCAGTTCGGCCACCTCGGGGGCATAGCTGCGTAGGGCGCTCAGGCGCATTTCATAGGAAGACGTGACGGGTAACGGCATGGCGCGGGTCCATTTCGAGTGCGGGGGTGTCAGTGCGTAAAACCAGAATAGGGGGTGTGGTAGACCAGTCTAGGGGGGTGTGGCAACCGAGGGCATAAAAAAAGGGGGCCACACCCTGGCTCGGTGTACCCCCCTTTTGAACATAAGCGGCGTTATTGGTAACGCGCGCCCCTACCCTTCGGCGTCGAACTTGGCGCGCACCTGCTCCAGCTCGGCGGTCAGTTGTTCATACATCGCGTTACTGATCAGTCCATGTATCAGCAGCGCCGCCAGATAGCCAGCCTCATGCATGGCGCAGCCGTATTGTAACGACGAGTTATCGGCGAACCGGCGCAGTTGGCTGGTCATGTGGTCATGGCGCGCACGCGCCTTGGCCAGCGTCTCGGGGCTGTCTTGTTCAATCTGGATCATCGGCATAGCGGGGGTTCCTTTCTGTTCAGTTCACGTCAGGCGCATTGAGTTCAGCGCTCAGCTGTTCTTCAACACCCCATTGATAGGCCGCGTCGGCCTGCTCGATCAAGTCGGGCAGCTCGTCGGCCGTGATTACGCCCTGGGCGCACAGCGCCTCGGCCAGCTCGTTCAGGGCGAACTGCTGCGCCTCCGGCGACTTGACCAGGGCGGCCTTGTCGTCATACAGCGCCTGCCAGTCGGCCAGGCTTGGGGTTTTCGGGGTCTCGGTCATGTGCGCTTCCCTTCTGTTCGTTATGGGTAACGCCTGGCTTATTCACCAGGCTGCTTGCGGTAGTCACTGGGCAGACCGGCCCTCTTTAGGCGCGCCTGCAGCACGGCCACCGCCTCAAACGCGCGGCCTCGATCAGCCACCTCTAGTACATTCTGATCCTGCAGGCCGGCGATTTGCTCACGCAACTTCGCCTCGATGTTGCTCGGTGTCGCGGCTGCAGCTGGTGCGCCGGTCACCTCCTGGGCGATTTGCTGCAGCGCTTCCTGCAGGCGCTTGATTTCCGCACGATCAGCGGCGCGCTCTTTGAACAGCTGAACGTTCTGTTTGCGTTCGTCCTCGTAGCACTGCCAGCCGCGTTTAGCCTCTTTATCCCGACGCTTGTTGCCGTTGATTATTCCCTGATCCTGATCAAGCTTGGCTTTAAATTCTTCGGTCCAGAAGGGGCAGCCCTGGAATATCGTCTCTAAGTTCTCCAGCACCAAAGGCGACTTTAGGTGATCAAGATCGGCGCGCGCGGTGAAAAACACACTGAAAGCCCACGCCATCAGCGAATCTTCATCCCGCGTCAGCTGCACGGTGCGCGTCCAGTTGTCCGGGTCATCAGCGGACACGATCACCTGGCCGGCAACCGGCTCACCTGCACGCAGGGCGCTGTTCTGATCCTGCAGACGCTGAACCATCACCCTTTGCCGCTCCAGCTCATCGCGCAGGAACGCGGTAGGCCGGTAAGTGCTACGGTTCGGCTCAGCCAGGTAGCGCCCGTTATCACCTTCGGGCCATAGCTTGGTCAGCAATGCATCAAAGCCCGGCTTCTTGCTGGTGACCCAATCCTTTGGCCGATGATCCAGATCCTCATGGGCCAACAGGCCCAGGCTCAGCACCATGCGGTCCGTGCGAGTCAGCGGGATAAGCTTAAGGCCTTCGGATTGCGCGCGCTCCTTGCGGCGCTGCCGTAGCAGCTGCTGCCGCTCGGCGTTGCTCATCGGCACTTTCTTGACCGACTCCGACAACTGCGGCTCACCCGACAGCGGCATATTCAATTGCCCGTTACGCGTAACGCCTTGCAGCGCCGGCACAAGCCACGCCGGTACCGAAACCTTAGCGCGCTCATCCTCGCGGATGGCCTTCGGCTTGAACTCACCCTGCAGCAGCTGCTCCACAAGGCCGCGCACCGCCTGGCCGAAGGTTTGCCCCACATGCTTATCAGGGTGCAGGAACTGGCTAAGGTAGCCGGTCTCGCTGATGAATTTGGCCGAAGCATCCACGGCGTAAAAGCTCAGGCTGTACGTGCCGCTCATGCCCCAGGGGTCAACCACCACCCGCAGGCGCATGCCTTCGACCTCTAGCAAGTACTCCCCGGCTTGCCCCCAGCCAGGCACCACGCCTGCAGGCGCGGCCAATTTCTTGCACAGCTGGCCCCCGGCCCCATCCTTCGTGCCACTACCCATGAACGTATTGCCGTGGAGCCGGTAGACCACGGCGTTATACCGAAGCGCTGACGTTTCGATATCGCGCGCACTGGCCGCGATCATCGCGTCATTGAACAGCTGCAGCATGTCAGCGGCCAGCTGCTCCAGCTCGCCGCGATCATCTGGCAGAAACTCAAGAGTCTTGAGGAACAGCGGCTGCTGCTCCAGCGGCAGTTCCTGGGCGGGGGCTTTCTTCTTGGCCATTTTGGCGGCTCCGTCAACAGCCCCGGACTGGCCGGGGCAACAAGGCTTAAAGTCCAATTTCATCCATCAATGCATCCATGGCCTTGCCGCCGGCACGTGCTTCATAGGCAGTCAAAAGCGCTACGCGAACCATATTTTCAACAGGCGGCAAGATGGCACCGCCCAGGTGCTGGACAGCTTCAATGAGGCGGGGGGTGGGGAGTTTGATCGGCCGCTTTTTGCATGCGGGCCGCCAGTTGCGTAGTCGTCATCGGGTCTGCTCCGGGGTGCGGCCTTGGGTGAGTCCCCGGCCTTGGAGCAGACTTTAAAACCAATTCGTTATTTCGTCAATTCGTTAATTCGTTAATTCGTTAAACGATCAGTTCGGCGGCTGAAATCGTGGTGCGCTTGCCAGGCCAGCATAGATGCTGAGCAGGCGCCATACGGCATACGGCGGCTCCCCTTCTCCACCTGCCCACTTGCGAATCTTCCGCGACTCGACCCCAACCAGCATGCCGGCCTCACTCCCCGATAAGTCAGCCACTCGCAACAACTCGCGAAACTCGGCGGCGGTGGTGGCAGCCAGTCGGGCATACGAATCGAACAGCCCAGGGCGATCCAGGGCAAGTTCATGGCGTACCTGCTCGGCCGTCATCAACCGCGGCGAATCACCAGACACCTCCAGCTGGGCCGCATCGAAACGCAGCGCCGCGCGCATAGCTTCCCAAAAATCCGAAGCCTCTATTTCCTCGCGCGACCCATCACGCAGTAACAACGCAAACATCCATCAGCCTCCAATGCTAAACCGCCGGCAGTGCCGGCGGTATTTCGTTAAATCGTTATTTCGTTATTTCGTTAAATGCCTGGGGCAATACCTTACTTTGACGGATACCCCAGCGTTCCAGCAGGTCCAGCCAGAGGGCGAAGCCAGCAGGCCTACACGGCCGTAATCCTCGCACAAAAAAGCCTTGAGCTTCAAGCCAAATTCCGATGCTTATCAACTGCGACCTGTCTATCTCGGCCCTTTTACGAAACTCCGGCACTGCCAGTACCAGGCAATCGCGCGATCCCCCGGCAATACGTGCATTAAGTTGGATTGCGTAACGCTCAAAAAATGCCGCCTTCAACGCGACCACGTGCGGTTCTTGCCTAGTCATCGGTTCATACCCGGATAGCGGCCTTGGCGTAATGCCCGGCCTTGGGATGAACCTTATTTGTGTTTCGTTATTTCGTCAATTCGTTATTTCGTTATTGGCGCGATGCGAATACTTAGAATGCCGGCCATGCCGGCGGAATCTCTGCTAACGCACCAGAAGGCACACGGGCAGCGCAACCCCTGCAGGGCGGCCACGCCCTGCAGATCATCCGCAAACCGCTCACGCAGGCGCTACGGCGCTTGAAGCCATGCAAATACCGTAAGCGAACCCCTCGTATTGATCACTGGAGCGCTTGCGCGACCGACTGGGCGTAGCCGGCGCGTGAAGGAGCGAAGGGACGCAAGGAGGTCTTGAGTCGTGCGCAGCCGTAGAACGTCCCACAGCGACTGGAAGGCGCCTCGCTGACGGAACGGCGGCACCACTAGCGCAGAGCTGTTTCCTTGCCCCGCGCCTCCAGGCGCGAAGTGGGCAGGCATTCTTACTACGCCAGTCAGACATGCACAGTTGGCACGGTTTATGAGCTTTAAAGCGGATCTTTAAAAGCCCTTCGGTACCAGTGAACGCCTAATCTTGCAGATATTTAAAAGCCTGGCGCCTGGCCGGCGCATGCCTTCGATTTTCGGGCAGGAAATTGCTCAGCGCGGGGGTAGATCGGGAGTTTTGAGGGGGGATATGTGGGCCTGGGCGCGCCGGCAAGGGCTTTGGCGGGATACAGACGTGCGAAGGCACCGCCGGGAGGCGGTGCAGTCTGAGAGAGGCTATGGGAGGCTGTCGGTGCTGTCGGGGTGGACGGCGAAGTGCGGGTATTCGCGGGCGAACGCTTCGGAACGCTGCCTGCCAGCAAGGTTGGGGCGAGCCTGCGCGAACTCCACCCAGGCCGCTGTCCAGGCCCGTTTATATTCCAGCTTGTTGACGCCCTGCTGTTCCTGCTTCTTGCGCCGGGCAGCGCGCTGGGCGCCTTCGTGGGAGTCCTTGCGGACCTTAGCTGCGGCCTGTTCTTTGGTAAAGGCGGCTTTGCGAGTGTCTTGAGCTACACCCAGCACGGTGCGGCGCTCTACGCGCTTACGGGTCTGTGCGTCGGCCAGCTCATGGCCCAACCCTAAGTCGATAAAGAAGCGGCGGCGCACGTGAATCGTCACGCGCGTTATCCACTTCGTACCCTTGTGAAAGATCCGGCGAAATTTGCGGCGCACATAGCCGGCGCGCTCAAGGTCGCTCAGCAGGCGCGATAGGGTCCACTCGCGCACCCCTGAATCCTCGCATAGCTTGCTGGCGGTTAACGTGCATCTTGCCATTCTTATCCAGCCAACCGACGACCAGTTGCGCCAGGTCAAGGCGTGCGCACAGCGGGCCGATCAGTTCGGCCAGGGCGTCCCAGCGCTGCTGATAGGTGCGGGAGTCGTTGATATCGTCAAAGCGGCGCAGGTACTTCCCCTCGCGCTTGTCGGCTTCTTCGTGAACGCGGGCAATGGTCTTGCTGAACAAGCCGCCAAACATGCGCGCTTGATCGACGGTGACGCCAGTTTGGCGGCGCTGCTGGCCCGTGCGGTCACGCAGGGGCAGTTTTTTGCGCTTTGGCAGTAGCTCAGGGATGTCAGACAGGCCGGCGTATGCGGCGGCCTCTACGGAACCGGGCAGCAGCTGGCTAACGGACCTCACAGGGAGCTACCGGCAACCAGAACCCGGCGCAGGGCGCGGGCCAGGGGCTGAAAATCTATGCGCCCCCACATAATGCAGGGGCGGCCTTCTACTGAGGCTTCGCCAATCATCCAAACATCCCTATAGAGCTAGGGCTTGCTTATGCGGTGATCAGCTAATAGACTTCTACCTGCCAGGTTGAGAAGCCGTTTGTGCCGATCACCAGAAGCCCCCGTCCCGCCAAGGTCGGGGGTTTTCTTTTTTAAGCCTGCCTAAAAATTTCTAATTTCTTCGTAACTGCTGTGCCCCCAAGGGGCTGACGGCGCTCAGAATAACGCGCCAGTCTTTGGTCGTCCACAATTAGTGTAAATTTACACTTTCTTAAGCGAAACAAGCGCCTGCCGCAACGTCTCCAGTTGCAGCGCCTCGCCTGGGTGCGCCGTGTCGTCGTTGCCCTTCTGAATACACAACCACGCAACGTACTGATTAATCGCGTCGATAGTAGACGCTTGGTCACTTTTGATCAAAGGGTTTGCAGAGGGTGTATCAGACATAGGGGCTCCTTCCTACAGCAGTCATTCAAGTGCGGCGATTCTATCTAGAATCGCCCAATACTGGATAGATAAACAGTGGTGGCCTGACGATATTGCGCGGCGCGCGCACTGTACCCGACGCGGGCCGGCGCCTGGCCGACCCTTTGTCGGATAGGCCTAGATGCCTTTCCAGGGATTTACCTCAAACGTGAGGCCCTTCCACTGCGCGGTTGGATCGGCGCTGTAGTCCTCTTTCCAGTCGCTTGGCTCTGGCTTGAAGCCAATCTGAATCACCAGGGCACGCGTGGCCGACCACTGCCACACCCCGTAGAAACCGTAGTAGGCGGCCGGTTGTCTTGTGCGTAGCCAAAATCAGGCGCCGCCCTCCCTGCCCTGGGCGATCCTTGACCACCTCAGAGCCCCAATAGCGGTAGTCGCACTCGGCCACCGGACAGCTGAACCAGGGGCAGAAACGCATTTGTTCGCAGGATTGCGGATAGCCAGCCACCAGAACTGAGAGAACCAGTGATAGGCGCCCAGGTCGAACGGCGTGTTCATATGCCACCAGCCGCGCTTATCGCCCAGGGCGCCGTCGCGGTCGTTGGACCACAGCCAGGCCCACGCCGGCAGACGGCCAAGCCCCCAGTAGCCAGGCGCCTGGGTGAAGGCGATGGGCGGATTTTCAATGGTCATGAATGGCAGCGCCAAGGGCACCACCAGAAAGCCCAGTAGGATCAGCGTTACGCGTAACGGGAGAAACAACGCCCACTGCAAAGCAGCGCGCAGGATATGCGACAGCATGGGTAAACCTCAGATAGTGAAAAAGAAAACGCCCCGTCAGTGCGGGGCGTTATTCGGTCGGCGTTTCAGCCGGCGTTTCTACCGGCGTTTCTACCGGCTCAGGCTCAGGCTCAGGTGCCGGCTGCTCATCGGCGATAGCGGCCACTGAATTTCGGCCGGGAAGCCCTCCTGCTGCTCAATCCGGTTGAGGTCGACCCGGTAGCCCTTCCACAGCGTCAGCTGCGCAACATCGCCGTCGGTAGCGCGACCGATGTCTACAGCGTCTTGCAGCGGTCCCATGCGGTTTGCGGCGATGGTCAGCAACTTGTCCGCTGCTCCCTGGCCTTGGCGCTCAACTCCTCAATACTTGGCTCAGGTTCAGACACCGGCAAAGGCTCAACCGCTGAAAAAACCTCATTGGGGAACAGTTCCTCAATACTGGTGATTGCCCGCCACCCCAACTCACCATCGTTACGAACAGCAAAGCCACTCATATATTGTCCTCATATCCATTGCACGCAAGACCCGAGTAAGTAGCACCAGACGCGTAATACATGTACCCACGCTCAATAGTGATTTCGCCTGTTTCTGCGTTGTGCGCGGCGGCGGAATCACTTATGTGCAGCGGAGAGGCACCTGCAGGAACGCTTGTAATTCCATAATGGCCAGGATTTGGCGCGGCGATAACTGATGTATTCCCGACATGCCCCCATACAGTGAACTTCACTTTAGAGGCCGTAGGCGGCACCAACGCCCCAACAGCAACCGGCACGAACGTCGGCGGCTGCGCTGTAGCTCCCTGCACTCCACTCGCAAGCAACGGCAAGTTGACAATGTTGGTTCCAGCGCCAGGGCGGTAGAGAATCCACTTATCAACCTGTGTATACGCAAGAGGAAACTTGCTTGCCGTGGCATCAGTAAACAGCGCACTAAAGCGGCTCGCCACATAACCCGCAGGCAATCGGCTCGTACACAAACCGCAGGTTATCCGCTGCTACCGTCGCCAGCGCCGATTGGCTGGCAGTGATTTGACTCGCCGAGTCAATCGACTTGATCGTCACACCCCACGGGAAAAACGCGCTAGAGAACTGCATGCCAGCACGCATTGAAGCGGTACTAGCGAGGCCAGTAATTACCGGCGAGCCGAGCGTAAGCGCCCCTTGCAATACCGGCATTAGCGCTGCAATGGCGGCCGTGTTTGCACCGTTTGATGCAACCCAAATGCCGTAACAGCTCGACGCAGCAACCACACCCGTATCCAGGCCACCCAAACCAGACGCCGTCATGTTCACGGATAGATCGACTTGCGTTACTGCCTTCGTAGCAGCACCGTTACCGATGATCAGCTTTTCAGCCTTGAGCGAGACGACTGCGCTGACCCCCGTAGATGAAACAAATAGCTTTTTGTGGTGGTCGTGATCACCAGAGAGCGCATCCGCGCCACTTCTGCTTCAAGCGCCGCAACGTCAATGTTTCCTTGGTTGACTGGTGCATTCCAAACTTTGATGCACCACATCACCGCCAAGTTGCGGGCTCGCGTCTCACTGCCTATCCGTGGGGTGCCGTTCACGCCATCACTTACGAAAGCGCCCGTTAAGTTACGGGGTCTTGTACCCTGAGTGGCTGAGCCCATCGGCGGGCCCCACGCTGGATCACCAGCTCCGCCATCATCGTTACCCCAGGATGTGCCGGCCTTACCCCGCATCGACTCCACGCGAAAGCCTTGCAGACTATCGAGCTGAATAGAGGCAATTGCGCGCCCGGCATCCACCCCGCCCCATGGTCCCAGCCGCGAAGGAATTCGCCGCGAGTATCAGGGAGCGTATTCCCCCCCAAATAGGCGGCCAAATCTGGATAGGTATCCGGGTTGAAGGAGTCGCCGTTTGCTTCAAGGAAGCCAGCCGGCACAGTCCCTCGCGGGAACGGCACCATAGCTCCCACGGGCAGCGCTGACAGGTTCTTGAGCTTGGCTTCGATCTCTTCCTTTGTGTACGTGACCGCCTTGGTATAGGCGTCCGTGATCCCGTACTCGGCGAGAGTCGTGCGCACTTTTTCGGGCGGAATGTTATCGGCGATGATCTCTTTAATCGCCTGCAGAAGCTGTCCGTTTTCGTTCTCATCCGGGACATAACCACCGCCCATGATCACGTTCAAGATTCGTCAGTGACAGCAGATCCC
>NZ_PTEO01000001.1:6752500-6944534 GCF_003013355.1 Pseudomonas sp. S5D5 | reverse complement strand
GCGTGGTTCAACGAAGAGCGTTTCGTCGAAGCGGCCCGCAGCCACTTCCAGTCCCTGCAGCAGCACTGGGACGCCAACGAAATGGACAAGATCTCCGAGTTCGTGACCCCACAACTGCTGGAGTTCCTCAAACGCGAACGCGCCGACCTGGGCGACGCCTTCCAGTCGACCTACATCGACGACCTGCGCGTACAGCTGGAAGGTGTGGATGACCGCGCCGACAAGACCATCGCCACCCTGACCTTCAGCGGTGTGTCGAAGACCTCGCGTTTCGACCAGGGCGAAGTGTTCAGCGAAAGCTGGAACATGGAACGCGCCCAAGGCGACAACCAGCCTTGGCTGGTCGCCGGTATCCGCCAGAACGGCTGATACCCGCGCGCTTGAGCAAGCCGTAACAAAAAACCCCGGACCTGTCCGGGGTTTTCTATTTCACGGTTGCACTTATAGCGAGCTACTGTATAAAACGCCCCTATAAACCGCGCCATCTAGCAAGAGGATCCCGGCCGTGGAAGAAATCATCGAACAATTGCGTGAAGCCAACGAACCGGTCCCGGTTCCTCTGGAACTGCCTGACGAAGACCAACTGGTGGAAATCGAGGAACAACTGTTCATCGACATCCGTTTGTGTTCCGCGAATTCCTGCTGACCGTCAGCGACGTGGTCTACGGCAGCCTGGAGCCGGTGACCGTCACCGACCCGCAATCCCACACCTACCTGCCCGACGTGGCCGCCAACGCCTGGGATGCCGGCGTTGATCGCAGCATGATCCCGATCTGCCAGGACGGTGACGACTACTACTGCGTCGAAGAAGACGGCACCGTGGTGCTGTGGTCCGGCGAAGAAGAACTCGTCACCGAAGAAACCTGGGAATCGGTGTGGCACTGGGCACGGGACGTCTGGCTGGAAAGCTGATCCCACAAGGCGTGTGTGGCGAGATCACTGTTCAGGGCTGCTGCGCAGCCCAGCGCAAGCAAGCTCGCCACCGTTGCTCTCAATGCTCCGGCGTGTCCTTGTGGTTATCCAGGGTCTCCAGCAAGGCGACCTGCATGCGCGTATGCACGCGGATGAACCACCGCCAGAGCACGGCCGCCACTGCGGCCGTGACGACGGCGATCAGCACCAGCAACTTGTTGGTCGCAGAATGCTGGCCGACAAGGCCGCCAATAGCAGGAAGATCACCAGCAGCGACAACAGCGGGATCAGCTCGGCGATCACGCGTCGTACACGCTGGGTGTGCCGCCCGGCCATTTCCGGCTTCACGCTCATCTCTGCCAGCAACATCGACAACGCCTTGAGCTTGCGGTAAGCCGCAATCAGGAACGGCAGCGACAACAGCAGCGCCCCACCCCAGATCAATGCCTTCTGCCAGCTTGGATCACTGATCCACCCCTCCAGATACCCGCCAATGCGCGCCGCGAAGTAACTGCCGGCGAAGAAGATCGCCACCACCAGCGCCAGGTTCACCCCCACTTGCAGGATAATCTTGCGAATCATCGACGCCAGCATCGCACCCTCACCCTGCGGCTGGATACTGCGCAGCCACTCGCCATACAGGCCAAACACCCGGCTCAGGCGCTTGGGCATCACGGCGGCAATCTTCAACGACAACGGGTCGGCACCGCGAATCAGGTACGGCGTGAGCAACGTGGTGATCGCCGAAACGGCAACCGCCACCGGGTACAGGAAGTCGCTGGTCACCTGCAAGGTCATCCCAAGCGCGGCGATGATGAAGGAAAACTCGCCAATCTGTGACAGGCCCATGCCTACGCGCAGTGAGGTCCGGCCATCATTGCCGGCGATAAACGCGCCCAGGCCGCAGGACAGCATCTTGCCCAGCACCACCGCCACGGTGATTACCGCAATCGGCCAGGCGTATTGCAGCAGGATCTGCGGGTCGATCATCAAGCCAATGGCGACGAAGAAGATGGCGCTGAACATGTCGCGAACCGGCTCGATCAGGCGTTCGATCTTAATCAACTGGCGCGATTCGGCCATGATCGCGCCAATCAGGAACGCGCCCAGCACCATGCTGTATTCCAGCTTGACCACCAGCAGGCAGAAGCCGAAACACAGGCCGAGTACGGTGATCAGCAGCATTTCGTTGCTTTCAAACTTAGCTACGTAGGCCAGCAGGCGCGGCACCAGCAAAATGCCGATGACCAGTGCGACGATCATGAACAGCGAGAGCTTGCCGACCGTGGAGAACACCTCGCCGGAGCTGACCGTGCCACTGACGGCAATGCTCGACAGCAAGGCAATGATGCCGATCCCGAGGATGTCTTCCACGATCAGCACGCCAAAAATCAGCTGGGCGAAGCGCTGGTTCTTCATCTTCAGGTCATTGAGTGCCTTGACGATGATGGTGGTCGAGGAGATCGCCAGGATTGCGCCGAGGAACAGCGAGTCCATGGTATTCCAGTCGAACCAGCGGCCGATCTCGTAGCCGATCCAGATCATCAGGATGATTTCCAGGAACGCCGCGATAAACGCCGTGGCACCGACCTTGAACAGCTTGCGCAGACTGAATTCCAGGCCCAGGCAGAACATCAGGAAGATCACCCCCAGCTCGGCGAGGGTCTTGATGGTGTCTTCGTCGTGGATCAGGCCGAAAGGCGGCGTATGGGGGCCGATGATGAAGCCGGCGACGATGTACCCCAGCACCACGGGTTGCTTGAGGCGGTGAAACAGGATGGTGACAACCCCGGCCACCAACATGATCACGGCCAGGTCCTGGATAAAGCTGATGGCGTGCATGGCGAGGGGCTCCTTGAGGGTACTGGCGCTCTTCCTGCATCCGTCCGCGCCTTTGAACGGTCGCAAAGAGCGAGAGGAAGAGTCTGCCTTGATCGTAAGAAATGCCCTGAGATGGGCTTTTGAAGGTTAACACCGCGACTTCCGCCGGAAAGCCGGTGCAATATATGGAAACAGATCGGTGCACGCGTGACGGCAAGCCGCCCACCGGCGTCCCGTAAAGGATGGCGCTGCAAAGATTCCAGCACCCGCAGAGGTGCCCCCCAACCAATGCCTACAACCCGTGAGTGTGCTATGGAACCCGGAAACGCCCAGCTGTCGATGACGGTATTGATGACCCCTGACATGGCCAACTTCTCAGGCAATGTCCACGGCGGCACCCTGCTCAAGTACCTCGACGAAGTGGCCTACGCCTGCGCGAGCCGTTATGCCGGTCGCTATGTGGTCACGTTGTCGGTCGACCAGGTGATCTTTCGCGAACCGATCCATGTCGGCGAATTGGTGACCTTCCTCGCCTCGGTCAACTACACCGGCAACACGTCGATGGAAGTGGGCATCAAGGTGGTCACCGAGAACATCCGCGAACGCTCGGTGCGCCATACCAACAGCTGCTTCTTCACCATGGTGGCCGTGGACGACCAGCGCAAACCCGCCGCCGTGCCACCACTGCAGCCCCACAACAGCGAAGACAAGCGCCGGTTCGTGCAGGCCCAGCAGCGTCGGCAGATTCGCCAGGAGCTGGAGAAGCGCTACCAGGAGATCAAGGCAGACGCCTAGTAAGCGCGAGCGCGCCCACGCCTACAGGTGCCAGCACTTGTCGTAGTGGGCACAGACATCAAAGCGCTGGTCCAACTGGCTCATGCGCTCCATGTGATGGTTGAGCACCTCGATCATCACTGACGTGCGTGTATTGGTGTAGTACGTGGTCATCATCTTGTCGTTGGCCTTGACCCGCTCGCGCGTGCCGAGGTCCGTCGGGTTCAGCCACTGTTGCAGCACCGCGTCCTCGATAAGCGTGAGCCGGAAGCGATAAACCTCCTTATAGAACCCCAGCGTGCGTGTCTGCTGGGCTGCAGCCTCTTCATTCAACAGTGCGTAGTTCTGGCGATATTGAGCCCAGTAATCCTGCGGCAACGTAAACGATCCCATCGCCACCTTGCGCTTGGCAATCTGCTCCTCAAGGGCTTTGGCGGTCGTCGGTGCTTCGGCCGGCGTATCAGGGTTCATCATTTTGAACAGCTGCACGTTGGTGTCGACGATGGTGTTGATCAACGCTGTGCGCTGGGCGGTTTCGGGCAGCTGCCTGGGGAACATCGGCGTGCTGCCTGCGCATGCCAGCAACGGGGTTTCGAACATTGGCAGTGGCGTACGCGCGTCTTTGCCATTGAACCGTGACAGGCGACGGAACGTGGTAATGCAGTTGCTCCCGTCGACGTCGAAGGTCACTTCATATTCCTTGCCGGCTTCGGGCGTGAAATTGAACGCCTTGGCGCATACGTAGGAGCCGCCGTTGGTGTTGAGTCGCACAAAAAGCGGCTGGCCGGCGGGCAACTTCACTTCCAGCAGGCCACGGGTTTTCGGTGGCGGCGGCACGCTCATGTCGGCGCGGCGCCGGGTATCGGCCATCATGAAGTTGTTGAGCATGCCGGTGGTACGGCCTGCGCAGTGCTGCGCATCGAAGAGATCGAGCGTGGAGTTCTGTGTGTTGGAGATAAAGCGCAGCTTCGCCGCATCAGGTTCGGTGGCGTCCGGGTAGCTGCCGTTGACACTGCAGGCACTGAGCAGCGAGGCCAGGCTGAGCGCGGAGAAAACCCTAAGGGATGGCGACATGGATCTTCCTTGAAAAGCACAGGGGGACAAGAAGCGCCCGATAATACCGGACGCTCTTGGCCTGGCTCAATCCGGCGGAGGCCTACAACCCGATGGGCGTGGCCTCGAAGCGTACACGCGGATGGGCGATGCGGTCCTGGGCGCGCACCAGCTCCAATTCGTAACTGGCGCAGGCCTGGGTTTCGAGCAGCACTTCATGCACTGCCGCCGCCGTGAATTCGAAGGCCGCCAACAGGCTGTCGCCGAGCAGCACACGCGCCAGGAACAGCCCGGAGGTCAGGTCGCCGACGCCCACCGGCTGGCGCGGAAACGCCAGCAGCGGCCGGCGCAGGTGCCAGCTGCCATCAGCGGTCACCAGCAGCATCTCGAAGCCATCCGGCAACTTGCCGGGGTAATCCAGGTGCTTGACCAGTACCGCCTTCGGCCCGCGCGCCAGCAACGCCTTGGCCATGGCCAGGCAATCGAACAGTGATTGCGGCTTGCGTCCGGCAAAACTGTCCAGTTCCAGCTGGTTGGGGCACAGGAAGTCGGCCATCGCCGCCGCTTCTTCCAGCAGGAAATCGCTGACTTCCTGCGGCACGATGCAGCCTTTTTCCGGATGCCCCATCACCGGGTCGCACAGGTACAGGGCCTTGGGGTTGATGGCCTTGATGCGCGCCACACCGGTGAGGATCGCGCGCCCCTGGTCCGCACTGCCCAGGTAACCGGACAATACCGCGTCGCAGTTGCCCAGCTCGCCGATCGCGGCAATGCCTTCCACCAGCGCCGGAATCTGCTGCGGCGCCAACACTTCTCCCGCCCATTGGCCATACTGGGTGTGGTTGGAGAACTGCACGGTGTTCAGCGGCCAGACATTCACCCCGACCCGCTGCATGGGGAACACGGCAGCGCTGTTTCCGGCGTGGCCAAAGACCACATGAGACTGGATCGCAAGCAGATGAGGTGTGCGTTTCATGCGGGAGATTTCCGTAAAGCCATTGAAATTCTGGCCGCGCAGTATGCGACTAAACGCAGCCTGTACGACAGACCGGCGACACAGTTAAGCTGCTCTCACTTTGTTGGAGTTCTTTGCATGCTGACCCTGGGAAACATCTTCGTGTTGATGCTGCTGGCGACCGCTGCCGCCTGGGTGTGGCACAACCACGGCCTGCGCGAGCGGGCGCTGGAACGGGTCAAGCAGCATTGCGCCAAGCTCGATATCGAGCTGCTCGACGGTGCGGTGGCGCTCAAGCGCATCGGTTTTGTGAAGGATGCCAGTGGTCGGCGACGCCTGGCGCGCATCTACAATTTCGAATTCACCGTCACCGGCGAGACCCGCCATCCGGGGACGATCACCCAGTTCGGCGCCCACAGCGCGCAGATCGAACTGGCGCCCTACCCGTTCGAGATCAAGACGCCATTGCCCAGTGCCGATGTGATTGAGCTGAGCCAATGGCGCGAGGACCACGCGGCCAAGAATCGTCACTGACGGCAGGCCGCGAGCGCCATCTGCAACGCGGCCACGTCCTGTGGTGCGCTGAAAATCAATTCGATCCGCGAGTCGCGGCGCCATTCACTGGGTTGCCAGGCAAGCGAAGCGTTATCCACGGCGTTGGCGGACATCCAGCCTTCGGCGCTGTGGATAACCAGCTTGGCGCGGCGCCATTCCAGGCTTTCCAGCCATCCGGATACCCGCACGGCATCGAATTGCTGACTCGGGTGCCAGCGCCAGCCAATACTCCAACCGCCTTCCTGGGCCTGGCTCAAGCAAATCGGTAGCGTGGGATCGTTCCAGATCGCCGGCAGTTGCGCGAGCCCCTCGGGCACGGCGAAGTTATCCACCGCGGCGGCGGCCTGTGCGCTTAATCCGGGTAGCTGCTGCAGTGGTAACTGGGCCTGGCGGGTCCAGTACACCGGGCAATCCGGCAACTGCCGTTCGACAGCCTGGCGCTGCACGGCATCCAGCATCTCATCCTTGTTCAATACCAATAGCCCGGCACTGGCCAGCGTTTCCTGCTGCGCCGGTGGCAACGGTTTACCCGCCGCCAGGGCTTGGGCATCGAGTACCAGCACGCAGGGCTGAACCGCCAGCACGTTCTGCCACGGCGCCTGGCGCAATTGCTTGAGCAACTGCGCCGGGTGCCCCAGGCCGGAGGGCTCGATAAACAGCCGATCCGGCTTGGCCTTCCGCAGCAGACGGCCCAGGCCTACCTGGAACGGTGCACCATTCACACAGCACAAGCAGCCACCGGCGACTTCGCCCAAGGCAATGCCGTCGTCATCCTGGGTCAGCAGCGCAGCGTCCAGGCCGATCTGCCCGAACTCGTTGATCAATACCGCCCAACGCTCGTTGGCCGGGCGTTGCGCGAGCAGGTGCTTGATCAGGCTGGTCTTGCCGGCGCCCAAAGGTCCGGCAATCACGTGGGTGGGAATGTTCTGCAGCATGAGACGCTTCATTCAGACCGTGTAGAACGCTAGATCCTACGCGGTTATGCCAGCCAATCCAGCGTCAGGATCAAGCGGCGTTCATCCATCTTCAGGGCGGGCGAGCGATGGATCAGGCCATGACCTTCATTGCCATGCCATTTCGTGCCCTTGAGCAAGGCCACCTCGCCGCAGTGAATCTGCTCGATTCGCTCGGTAGGCTCGGCCTCCGGCCGGCTCAGCAGGCGACGGTCCATCACACCTTCGCGCAACCATTGGCTGCCGATCCCGGCATAGGTGGTGATCAGCCGCACCGGCACATGGTCCACGTGAAAGCGCGGGCACATGGCCTTGTCCAACAGGCGCAGGCGCACACCGATTCGCTTGGCACCCAGCAGGCAGGCAAACGCGCTGACCAGCCACGCCACATCAGCGATAAAACCTTCATAGCCTTCAAGATCGCGACAACTGGACGCCAGGCCCTGCAAGTTCGGCGCGGCGTCTTCGCGGCTCAACTCCACGACCAGCGAATCGGCCAACGGCTCATTGAGCGCCACCAGCAACGCGCCGAACTCGGCAATGTGCAGCGGCAGCTGGCGCTGCCACAGCGCCAGGTTGACGCCGTCTTCGAGGATGTCGGACAGCGCCAGCGGGGTTTCGCCGCGGGTCTGGCGGATCACCGGGCGCAGCGGAATAACCGGGGCCAGCATCAGGCGGCCGCCTCGTCATACCAAGGGCCAAAGGGATCGTCCAGCAAGCGCCAACCGTCGACGCCCAAGGCCAGTTCTTCGTCGGTGAGCAAGCAGGCATCGAGCTCGGCACGCAGGCGCGCGAAGTCGATGTTCTGCCCGATAAACACCAGTTCCTGACGGCAATCGCCAGTGCTCAATTGCCAGTTACCCATGATCGCCGCGACGCTTTCTTCATCCTGGGGCCACTGGCTTTTTGGCACGAAACGCCACCAGCGACCGGCAAAGCCGTGCCGCATCAGGCCGCCGGCCTGGGACCAGCTGCCCGCGTCCTGGTGCTTGCTGGCCAGCCAGAAGAAGCCCTTGGAGCGCAGCAGTTTGCCGTTGACCCATGGGCGGTCGATAAAGTCGAAAAAGCGCTGCGGATGCAACGGACGGCGCGCGCGATAGGCGGTGGAGGCGATGCCGTACTCTTCGGTTTCCGGCACATGCTCACCGCGCAATTCCTGCAGCCACCCCGGGGCCTGCGCTGCACGTTCGAAGTCGAAACGGCCGGTATTGAGGATCTTGTGCAGCGGCACTTCGCCCATGACCATCGGGATGATTTCCGCCTGGGCGTTCAGGCGCTCGAGAATCGCCATCAGCTCCTCACGCTCACGGCTGCTGATCAGGTCGATCTTGCTGATCAGGATCACGTCGGCGAATTCGATCTGCTCGATCAGCAGGTCGGTGATCGAGCGCTCGTCTTCCTCGCCAAGGGTTTCGCCGCGTGAAGCCAGGCTTTCGGCGGCCTGGTAGTCGAGCAGGAAATTCATGCCATCAACCACGGTGACCATGGTGTCCAGGCGCGCGATGTCGGCCAGGCTTTGCTCGTTTTCGTCGCGGAAGGTAAACGTTTCGGCCACGGGCAACGGCTCGGAAATGCCGGTGGATTCGATCAGCAGGTAATCGAAGCGACCTTCCTTGGCGAGTTTTCCGACCTCCTCGAGCAAGTCTTCCCTCAAGGTGCAGCAGATGCAGCCGTTGCTCATCTCCACCAGTTTTTCTTCGGACCGGTTGAGAGTGACGTCGCGCTGCACCTCGCTGCCGTCGATATTGATTTCGCTCATGTCATTGACGATCACGGCCACGCGCAGGTTGTCGCGGTTGCGCAGGACGTAGTTGAGCAGCGTGCTTTTACCGGCGCCGAGAAAGCCGGACAACACGGTAACGGGGAGACGATTGGGCATCAGGTATTCCTCATCAGGGTGGCCGGTCAAATCGCCCGTTTATGGCGTTCGCGCAGCTCTTCACGTTCTTTGGCTTCGATACACAGTGTGGCGGTAGGACGCAGCAGCAGGCGTTGCAGGCCGATGGGCTCGCCCGTTTCGCGGCACCAGCCGTATTCGCCACGGGCCAGCAGTTCGAGGGCGTCGTCGATCTTGTCCAGGAGCTTTTTTTCCCGCTCCAGCAGGCGCAGCTGCCACTGGCGCTGCTCTTCGGCGCTGCCCACATCGGCGGGATCACTGTTGGTTTCCTGCTCGCGCAGCTGCTGGAACTCGGCATCGATACGCGCTTGCAGTTCATTGCGCTGGACCAGCAACAGCGCACGGAAGAAGCCTTGCTGGGCTTCATTCATGTAGTCGGCGTGTGGCTGGGCCAGGAGGTCTTGTTCAGTCATGGGGAGCGGTTCACGGGTCAGGCTGTGGTTTAATGTTATAGTATAACAATACAAATAAGCCAATCCCCCTTGCTCGTCACGACGAAGGGCGCAATGCTGGAACCCTCCCTGCCCCGAGAAGCCCTATGAAATATCTGTGGTGCGCCCTGTTATTGGCAGCGGCAGGCCCGGCCTGCGCGCAGACACCGAGCCTGCTGGCCAACTGCACGCGCAGCGCCAACCTGCTGGCGTGTGTCGACCCGCTGGGCAATGCCTACAGCGTGGCAACGGTCGGCAGCACCACGTACCTGCGCGGCTTCGAGGTGATCGGCAAACGCTATTGGGCACAGACCAACAGCCGCTATGGGCAGCTGACGTTCTTTACCGGATTGGCCTCGGACGGTGAGGCGTGGGTGGGCTACACACGGCGCGTGGGCTGGACCACCCTCAACCGGTTCTCCAGTTCGGGTGGCGCCAGCGCCAAGTTCACCTGCAGCCGGATAACCGGCTGCTAGGCCTGGGCATCCTTCTGTTCCTGCACCCAGGCCATGTAGCTGTTCATCGGCGGGTTCTTCTGGAAGTACTTCTTCAAACCTTCGAACAGGCCATCGGCAACCGCCTGTTGATGACGCGCGGTGACCAGTCGCGCACTGTCCCGCGCATTCGAGATGAACCCGGTTTCCACCAGGATCGACGGCACGTCCGGTGACTTGAGCACCGCGAAGCCGGCCTGCTCTACACGTTTCTGATGCAACGAGGTGATGCCTTCCAGGCTGCCCAGGATCGAGTTGCCCAGTTGCAGGCTGGAAGCGATGGTGGCGTTCATCGACATGTCCAGGATCACCCCGGCCAGCATCGGGTCCTTGTCCTTGAGGTTCAGCAGGCTGGTGGCGCCGAGCAGGTCGGCGCCGTTTTCACGTTGCGCCATGAAGCGCGCGGTCGCGGACGTGGCGCCGCCTTCGGACAAGGCATACACCGAAGCGCCCGACGCGGTAATCCGTGGTGCGGCATCCGCGTGCACCGAGATGAACATGTCGGCGTTGTGCTTGTGGGCAATTTCCACGCGTTTGCGCAGCGGCACGAAAAAGTCGTCATTGCGCACCAGCTTCACATCGAAGCCCTTCTCGCGCTTCAGCCGCTTGGCCAACAGCTGGGCGATGGACAGCACCACGTCTTTCTCACGCTGGCCTTTGGAGCCGACGGCGCCGGGGTCCTTGCCGCCGTGGCCGGGGTCGACCACCACGATGATGTCGCGCTTGGGATGAGCCTTGTCCACCGGTGCCACCAACGGCGCAGGCTGCGCCGCGATCTGGCGCGGCGCATGGGTGGCGCCGGTCAGGTCCAGCACCAGCCGGTGCCCTTGGCCGTCCTGGGGCGGCAACAAAAAGCTGTTGAGCTGCATCGGCGCGGCCAGGTCGAGCACGATCCGCGTATCGCCCTTGCCGAAATGCCCGGAGCGAATCGACGTGATCCCGCTGCCCTTGAGCATCAACTGGGAGAAATCCCCACTGAGCCCCGCGCCGCTGAGGTCAATGATCAGGCGCTCGGGTGCGCTCAACGAAAAGGTTTTGTATTGCACCGGCCCGCTGAGGTCGAACACCAGCCGTAGCTTGTCGTCCGAGCGCCACAGGCGCGCATTGCGAATCTGCGTGGCCGACGCGGTGAAAGGCAAGGTGAACAGCGGGCTGGCCAGAAGCAGGTTTAGGAGCTGACGTCTGTGCATGACAAATACCGCAAATAAAGGAGCGTCCCTGCTCGACATGACTGAAAAAAGGCTGGAGCAGAAAAATCATCGTCGACTCAATAGTTATAATATAACATGTCTTTTTATTTCCAACGATGGACCTGCTCATGAATGCGCTGACTCTGCCGGATATCGCCGCGCAGGCTTCACGCCAAGCCTTGCCACTCGACTGGGTCGGTATGTGCGGTATCGCCTTGCCGATCCTCATCGACGGCCATCGCCTGGCCGCCACCGCCGATGCCGGCGTCAGCCTGGACGATGGCGCCGCCCGTGGCATTCATATGTCACGCCTGTACCTGGCGTTGGAGGTGCTCGACCAGCAGCCCCTTACGCCGGCACTTCTGCGTAATGTACTGCAGCGTTTTCTCGACAGTCATGAAGGTTTATCTAAGAACGCCTACCTGCGGATCCACACCGATTTGCTGCTCAAACGCCCGGCGTTGGTCAGCCCGCTGGCCGGCTGGAAAAGCTATCCGGTAAGCATCGAAGCGCGTCTGCAAAACCAGATGTTCCACGTGGAACTAAAAATTGACGTTACTTATTCCTCAACCTGCCCTTGCTCGGCCGCCCTCGCCAGGCAATTGATTCAGCAGCAATTTGTTGAAGATTTCGGCAACACACCTTTGCAACATGAAGACGTCCTCACCTGGCTCGGCAGCGCCAACGGCATTGTTGCCACGCCCCACAGCCAGCGCAGCAGTGCGCAGCTGTTGATCGAGCTGGACGGCCAACAGCCCGACCTGCCCATCACCGCGCTGATCGACGACGTCGAGGCGGCCCTCGGCACCGCCGTACAAACCGCTGTAAAACGCGCGGATGAACAAGCCTTCGCCCTGGCCAACGGGCAGAACCTGATGTTCTGCGAAGACGCTGCCCGCCGCCTGAACCTCGCCTTGAAGCGCTCGGATGCCATCAACGCCTTCCACCTGAAAGTGATCCACGCCGAAAGCCTGCACGCGCACGATGCCGTGGCTGAAAGCCGCTGGACGAGACCCTCTGCATGATCACCTGCACCGCTTTGCGCTGGGGCGCCCCCGGCCAACCGCTGACGCCGGCGGTGGATTTCACCCTGGAAAAAGGCAGCCTCACCGGCATCATCGGCGCCAACGGCACCGGCAAGAGCAGCTTGCTCAAAGTCATCGCAGGCCTGCAGAAACCGCTCGCCGGTAAAGTCACCGTGGATGTTCCACGCCGCGGCGGCCTGTCGTTTCTGCCTCAGCAACAGCACCTCGACCGCCAGTTCCCCATCAGCCTGCAAGAGTTGGTTGCCGCCGGTTTCTGGGGCACCCGACTCACGCCGCCGCAACGCAGCGAACGCCTGCAAGCAGTACTCGAAGACTGGTGCCTCAGCGGCCTTGAACATCGCCCGTTGATGGCCTTGTCCGGCGGCGAACTGCAACGCGCCCTGCTCGCCCGCATGAGCCTGGCCGAAGCGCCAGTGTTGCTGCTCGACGAACCCCACGCTGCCCTCGACGAAGAAGGCCAGGCGCTGTGCTGGAAACATGTGCACGCCTGGCACGATGAAGGCCGCACCGTGGTGATCGTTTGTCACGACCTCGCCTCCGTGCGCCACCACACCCAGCAAGTGGTGCAGATCAAGAGCACCGGCTGCGTGTTCGGGGCCAGTAAAGAGCTGATCCGCCCGCAACCGCACATGCAGGTGGCTTGATGCACTTCGCCGCCCACCTGTGGATGCCCTTCCTCGACTTCGTGTTCATGCGTCGCGCCTTGATCGGCGGCCTGGTACTGGCTTGCAGCACCGCGCCGCTGGGGGTGTTTCTGATCCTGCGGCGCATGAGCCTGATCGGTGACGCCGTCGCCCACGGCATCCTGCCCGGCGCCGCGCTGGGCTTCTGGTTCGCTGGCCTGAGCCTGCCCGCGCTGACCATCGGCGGCCTCGGCGCAGGCCTGGGCATGGCCGGCCTGTCGGCGTGGATCACCCGCCGCACCGGCCTGCGCGAAGACGCCAGCCTCGCCGCCATCTACCCGATCTCGCTCGCCGCCGGGGTGCTGATCCTGGGCATCGCCGGCAAGCGCCTGGACCTTTTGCACCTGCTGTTCGGCTCCGCGCTGGCGGTGGATGAAACCACCCTGACCGGCATGCTCTGGGTCTCCGGTTTCAGCCTGCTCGCCATGGCGCTGATCTACAAACCGCTGCTGCTGGACACCCTCGACCCGCTGTTCCTGCAAACCGTCAGTCGCCTCGGCCCGCTCGCCCATGGGTTGTTCCTGACCCTGGTGGTACTGAACCTGGTGATCGGCTTCCAGGCTATCGGCGCGTTGATGGTGGTGGGTTTGATGATGTTGCCGGCCATCGCTTCACGTTTCTGGAGCCGGCGCCTGCCGGTGCTGATCGCGGTATCGGCGGTGCTGGGATGCCTGTCGGTGTGGTTTGGCTTGCTGCTGTCGTTCTACTACTCGCTACCCAGCGGCCCGGCGATCGTGCTGGTGGCTGGCGTCGGGTATTTGCTGTCCGTGGTCTTCGGTCCGGTGCACGGCTTGCTGCGCCGCCCGCCCTTGCTGTCATCCCAATGAGGTGTTTCCCGATGCGCGCTCTACTCGTGCTGTTCAGTCTGGTGCTGTCGTTATCGACGGCCCAGGCCGCTGACAAACTCCAGGTGGTTACCAGTTTCAGTATTCTCGATGACATCACCCACCAGATCGGTGGCGATCACATCCAGATCAGCAACATGGTCGGCCCGGATTCCGACGCCCACACCTACGAGCCCACCCCGGACGACGCCAAGGCGCTGCTCAAGGCCAGGCTGATCATCAAGAACGGCCTGGGCTTCGAACCCTGGCTGGACCGCCTGGTGACCAGCACCGAAACCAAGGCCACCGTGGTCACCGCCAGCAAGGGCGTGATTTCCCACACCATGGAAGAGGACGGCGAAACCATCCCCGACCCGCACGCCTGGCACAACCTGGCCAACGCCGAAATCTACGTGAACAACATCACCAAGGCCTTGGTCGCCGCCGACCCGGCCAACAAGGCCGACTACCTGCGCAACAGCCAGGTCTACCTGAAAGAAATCTACCGCCTGCTGGCCGAAGCCAAGACCAAGTTCGGCGCACTGCCGCCGGGCAACCGTCGCATCGTCACCTCCCACGACGCCTTCGGTTACCTGGGCCAGGCCTATGGCATCGAGTTCCTCGCGCCCCAAGGCTTGTCCACCGAGCGTGAACCGTCGGCTGCCGAAGTCGCTGCGCTGATCACCCAGATCCGCAAAGACAAGGTCAAGGCGGTGTTCATGGAAAACATCAAGGACTCGCGCCTGCTCAAGCAGATCGCTGACGAAAGCGGCGCGCAGATCGGCGGCACGCTGTACTCCGATGCCCTGGCCGCCGAAGGCCCGGCCAGCACCTTCACCGGGCTGTTCGAATACAACCTCAATACCCTGTGCGCCGCCTTGGGCAAGCCATGACCGTGAGCATGCTCGAACTGGAAGAGGCTGCCCTCGGCAGCCGCTTTCCACTCGACCCGGTGCTCGATGCCTTGGCGTGGAACAGCGATGGGCTGATCGCCGCCATTGCCCAGCAACACGGCAGCGGCGAGGTATTGATGCTGGCCTGGATGAACCGCCAGGCCCTCACCGAAACCCTGGCCACCGGGCAGGTCTGCTACTGGTCGCGCTCGCGCCGGCAGCTGTGGCGCAAAGGCGAGTCGTCCGGCCACTGGCAGCAGCTGGTGGAAGCGCGGCTCGATTGCGACGGCGACGCAGTGCTGCTGATCGTCGACCAGCAAGGCCCGGCCTGCCACACCGGCCGCCCGACCTGTTTCTACAACGCCATCGACGGTCATTACGTTCACATCATTACGGAGCCCGCTGCATGATCCGCAAGAACCCTTCCGGCGATCTGCCGGTGATCGCCGAATCGGCCTACGTCGACAAGACCGCGATCATCTGCGGCAAGGTCATCATCGGTGAGAACGTGTTCGTCGGCCCCTACGCCGTGATCCGCGCCGACGAAGTCGACGCCAGCGGCGCGATGGACCCGATCACCATCGGCGCCAACTCGAACATCCAGGACGGCGTGGTCATCCACTCCAAGTCCGGCGCGGCGGTGACCATCGGCGAGTTCACCTCGATTGCACACCGCTCCATCGTCCATGGCCCCTGCTCCGTCGGCGACCGTGTGTTCATCGGCTTCAACAGCGTGCTGTTCAATTGCGCCGTGGGCGACGGCTGCGTAGTGCGCCACAACTCGGTGGTCGACGGCCGCGACTTGCCCGCCGCGTTTTACGTGCCCTCCACCACGCGCATCGGGCCCAACACCGACCTGTCGCAATTCCCGCCGGTCAGCGTCAGCGCCTCGGAGTTTTCCGAAGACGTGGCGCGTACCAACGTCGACCTGGTGCGCGGCTACAAAGCCCTGCAAAACGAGTTCTGAACCATGAGCCGCCTGCTGATCCGCAACGCCCGCCTGGTGAATGAGGGCCAGGAATTCGACGCCGACGTACTGCTTGCCAACGGCCGCATCGAGAAGATCGCCGCCAGCATCGAGGGCTGCAATGCGCCGGTGGCCATTGACGCCCAAGGCCAGTGGCTGCTGCCGGGCATGATCGATGACCAAGTGCATTTCCGCGAGCCTGGCGCACCGGACAAAGGCAGTTTCTACAGCGAGTCCCGGGCGGCCGTGGCCGGTGGCATCACCAGTTTCATGGACATGCCCAACACCAACCCGGCCACGCTGACCCTGGAAGCCCTGGCCGATAAAAAGCGCCGCGCGGCCCTGCACTCGGTGGCCAACTACGGCTTTCACTTCGGCGTGAGCAACGACAACCTCGACACCATTGCCGCGCTCGATCCGCGCGAAGTGGCCGGGGTCAAAGTGTTCATGGGCGCCTCCACCGGCAACATGCTGGTAGACGACCCGAAGGTTCTGGAGCGACTGTTTGCCGAGGTGCCCACCCTGCTCCTCGCCCACTGCGAACACACGCCGAGCATCCAGGCCAATGAACAGCGCCTGCGCGAGCGCTTCGGGGACAAGATCCCGGCGGTTGCCCACCCGCTGATCCGCGATGCCGAGGCGTGTTATCGCTCGTCTTCTTTTGCCGTGGAGTTGGCCAGGCGCTTGGGGACGCGCTTGCACGTACTGCACCTGACCAGCGCCCGAGAGTTGGAGCTGTTTGAAGACCTGCCCTTGGCGCAAAAGCGCATCACGGCGGAAGTCTGTGTGCACCACCTGCTGTTCGATGACCGCGACTATCACCGCCTTGGCCACCAGATCAAATGCAACCCGGCGATCAAGACTCGCGCCGACCGCGACGCCCTGCGCCGGGCCTTGTTGAGTGATCGCCTGGATGTGATTGGCACTGACCATGCGCCGCATACCTGGGCGCAAAAGCAGCTGGGGTACCGGGACGCGCCAGCGGGTCTGCCGCTGGTGCAGCACGCGCTGCCGGCGTTGTTGGAATTGGTCGCCGACGGGCTGCTGCCGTTGACCACCCTGGTGGCGAAAACCAGCCACCGCGTCGCCGACTTGTTCGCCATCCCGGATCGGGGTTATTTACGTGAAGGGTATTGGGCCGACCTGGTGCTGATCAAACCCGAGCCTGCAGGCAAGCCGGTCAGCGACGAGCCGATCCTGGCCCGCTGCGGCTGGACGCCTTTTGCCGAGCGGCGCTTTCGCCACAGCGTCAGCACCACGTTGGTGTCTGGCCACCTGGCCTGGCACAAAGGCCAGGTGGTCGACAGCTGCCAGGGCTTGCCGCTGCATTTCCTGCGTTAAGCGCGCGGCTTGACCGTACCGCAATCGTTGCCGAGCCACTGCGCATGACTGTCCAGGCTGCCCTTCTGCTGGATGCCGGTGGCATTGAAGGTACCGTTGACGGTGGTGGTGAATTCTTTCTGGCTCTGGAAGGTTGCGACGCCAGTGCCCTGGGCTTTCGGGCAGCTGAAGCGGAATTTCCACTGGTTGCCGGTCTTGTCGGTCACTTCCTGTTTGCAGCCCGATTGCGGGTCGGTCAGGGGGATCGAGTCAGAGGCGACTTGCGCCGGCGTGAGGCACACCTGCACGCCTTTGCCGGCCATGGTGATGCCTTGTTTTTCCAGCATCGCGCGTTGTTCGGGGGTCATCTGTTGCTTGAGCTGACCGAGGATCAACGACAGGTCCGGCAGGTCCTGGTTATCGACTTTCATGTTGCTGGTGGTCAATTCCCACAAGCCCGGCGCCAGCATCTGCGCCTGCGCCGCCACGGGCAGCGACACACCAATAACCATGGCCAAACCAAGCAGACGAGCATTCATCGGGTAACTCCTGGGCAATTGTGGGCGTTAGACGCCGCAAAAGTGCCAGTGTTGCACGGCAAATAAAATAGCGACATTCGCAGCCGTTCATGGTCTGTTAGGCACTGGATTGTCTGGAGTCATGTCGTCCATGGATTTTTTTGGCCCGCACCTGCTCGCCTACTTCATCGCCACGCTGCACTTTCTCGGGACCCTCGCCGCGATCCACGCGGTGCTGACCGTCAGGACCGCCCAAGGCTCGATCGCCTGGGCCTTGTCGCTGATGTTCATGCCCTACCTGACGCTGATTCCCTACCTGATTTTCGGCCGCAGCACCTTCGACGCCTACATCCAGGCGCGGCGCCAAGCCAACCAGGAAATGCACACCGCGATCACTGAGCTGAACTGGCGCCCGTGGGTCGAGGAAGCCCTGGCCGCGCGCAACTCCAGCGCCTACGCCTCGCTGCGCGCCATGCCCAAGTTGGGCCGCATGCCGTGCCTGGCGAACAACGAGGTGCGCCTGCTGATCAATGGCGAGGCTACCTTCAGCGCGATCTTCGACGCCATCCGCCGCGCGAAGACGGCCGTGCTGTTCCAGTTCTTCATCATTCACGACGATGAACTGGGCCGCCAACTGCACACCTTGCTGACAGCCAAGGCCGCCGAGGGCGTGGATATTCATGTGCTCTACGATCGCATCGGCAGCCACGCCCTGCCCCATCACTATGTGCAATCGCTGCGCGACGCCGGGGTCAAGGTCAAGGCCTTCGCCACCCGCAGCGGCTGGCTCAATCGCTTCCAGGTCAACTTCCGCAACCACCGCAAGATCGTCGTGGTGGATGGCGTCACCGGGTTTGTCGGCGGGCATAATGTCGGCGATGAATACCTCGGCAAAAAGCCGCCGCTGGCGCCCTGGCGCGATACCCATGTGCAGGTCACCGGGCCGGTGGTCGCGTGCCTGCAGGAGTCGTTTGCCGAAGACTGGTTCTGGGCCGCACGCGAGTTGCCGCCGCTGATCCTGCCGGACGCCTACCCGGAAGACGGTGTGCTCTGCCAATTGCTCGCCAGCGGTCCGGCCGACCCGTATGAAACCTGCTCGCTGTTTTTCGTCGAGGCCATCCACGCGGCGACCGAGCGCGTGTGGATCACCAGCCCGTATTTCATCCCCGACGAAGCCGTGTTTGCCGCGCTGCGGCTGGCGGTGCTGCGTGGGGTGGATGTGCGCCTGCTGCTGCCGTCGCGCCCCGACCACCGCATCGTCTACGCCGCGTCCAGCCTGTATGCGATCGAAGCGGTACGCGCCGGGGTTCGTGTATTCCGCTACACGCCGGGCTTTTTGCATCAGAAGGTGGTGTTGGTCGACAGCGAGATCAGCGCCATCGGCAGTGCGAACATGGACAACCGCTCATTCCGGTTGAATTTCGAAGTGATGTTGCTCACGGTCGACGAAGCCTTCGCCCAGCAAGTGGAACAGATGCTGCTCGACGACTTCGCCCTGGCCCATGAAGTCAGCCAGGAAGAAAGCCGCGAAACCCGCCGCCTGCAACAACTGGGCATGCGGGTCGCGCGGCTTATTTCACCCATTCTCTAGCGATCAATACGCGATCCATGTGAGAGCGGGCTTTCCCGCGAAGGCGTTACATCAGTACTCGATGAGTCACTGATAAAGCGCTTTCGCGAGCAAGCCCGCTCCCACATGTAGATCACCGCAGCTGTCATGATTGTGTTTCAGCGGTAGATATCTTCCCGCGTCCACGGCAGTTCATGGCTGCCATCGGCGTGCGGCTTGACCGCGAGGATCTGGTGCAGGTTGATCCAGCCGCGTGCAAACGCATAGGCGCAACCGGCCAGGTACAGCCGCCAGATACGCAGCGCCTGGTCCGGCACCATCTTCGCCGCCGCTTCCAGGTTGTCTTCCAACCGCTCGCTCCAGTGGTCCAGGGTGCGCGCGTAATGCAGGCGCAGGCTTTCGACATCGACCACTTCCAGCCCGACCTCACTGATTTCGGCAGTCATCATCGCCAGGTGCGGCAGCTCGCCGTTGGGGAAGACATAACGTTCGATAAAATCACCGGCGCCACGGCCCACAGGTCGACCGTCGGTGTGCTTGGCGGTAATGCCGTGGTTCATCACCAGGCCGCCTTCGCGTACCGCGCCGTACAGGGTCTTGCAGTATTCCGCCAGGTTGGCATGGCCGACGTGTTCAAACATCCCCACGCTGACCACTTTGTCGAAACGGCCATCCTGGGGCAGGTCGCGGTAATCCAGCAGTTGCAGGTCGACCTGGTCTTCCAGCCCCTCGGCCTTGACCCGTTCCCGGGCCAGCGCCAACTGCTCCTTGCTCAGGGTGATGCCAAATACTTTGACGCCGAACTCCCGCGCGGCATACCGCGCCAACCCGCCCCAACCGCAGCCGACGTCGAGCAGATACTCGCCCGGCTGCAGGCGCAGCTTGCGGCACAGATGGCGAAATTTGTCTTGTTGGGCCTGGTCGATGGACTCGCTGCCGGTTTCGAAATAACCGCAGGAATACGCCATGTCCTGGTCCAGCCACAGCTGGTAGAACTCGTTGGACAGGTCGTAGTGGTAGGAAATCGCCGCTGCGTCAGTGGCCTTGTCGTGGATCGAGCGCACCGGACGACTCCCCTCGTCGTCATCGATCAGGGCGTGACTCAATTCATCACACACCCGGATCACTTCGCTGATGGAGCCTTCCAGCTCCAGTTTGCCCTCGACAAAGGCTGCGCCCAATGAATCGAGCGTGGGATGGGTGAGCTTGGAGACAACCGTGGGGTCCTTCACCACGATGGTCACACTGGGATCGGGACCCAGGTTGAATTCATGGCCATCCCAGAGTCGAAGACGCAGCGGTAGCTGAAGATTCTGTAAGGCCGGTGGAAGTTGCGCGAGCATGAGTAGTCCCCCCTTGTTTCAGACGTCTGGTGTGAGGGTAGACCATCCGAAGACAAAGTAGGAGGCTATCGATTTGATAGCGTTCTTCTATGGGGCTCGGCGCTCGAGCAAACCGTCCTGGATCCACTGTTTAAGCCACGTGACCGCTTGCAATGGGGCTCCCTCTGCATAAGTGACCTGCAGCTGCTCGCACAGTTCTGAAAAATTCCAGCCGGTGGTCACCATACCGGCCAGCGCGCAGGCTTCTGCCGGCTCCAGGCTGCGGTAATGGCACACATTCTGATGACGCCACACCAGGCAGATGTGCGCCAACGCCAACGCCTGGCTGGGCGGGAAGGCGGACTCCTCCTTGCTGGCCCGCCAGAGCGCCAGCGTATTGAAGTGGCAGAGCAACTGCTGCACCGAGGGCGCCAGACTGACCTGCAGCGCCGGCCAGGCTTCAGGCGGCAACGATGCCATGTCGTCCAGGGTCAGCGGCTGCCCTGATGGCGCATCGAATGCGAGGGTGAAGGCCCATTCCAAGCGCGCCAGCTCGGCCAGCGGCGCACTCTGTTCGGCCACCAGGTGTTCGAGGATAAACCCCGGGAACCGCTCGCCCAGCCAACGCAAACTGTAATGGGCCGACGGATAACGCCGCACGTAGGCCTCGGTCAGCGCGGCGAACTCATCGTCCCCAAGCCAATATCGGATGGCGCTGAAGTCATGCCGCAACACGTCCTGCAGCCGTGACAGGTAGGCGTTGTGATAAATCGCCAGGCCCGTGTCCACGTCCAGCGTCGGCCCACCCAGCAAAGTGGCGGCAAAGCTGCTGTCGGCCAGCGAGGTTTCAGATAACACATGCTGTTCAAACGCCAGCTGCCAATCGGTCAGGCGCATAAGGATCTCCGGGCCAGGGCGCTAGCACCCAACGCGCGAGCCTTGTCCAACTCGGTGAGCAACACGTCGAACGGCGGGAAATGATCATCGCGCTCCAACAGCGTCGAGACCGGCCCCAGGTGCTCCAACGTCTGCTGGTACAGCGCCCACACCGGATCACATACCGGTTGGTCATGGGTATCGACGACATAATCGCCGTAGTCCATATGCCCGGCCAGGTGCAGTTGGCGAATGCTCGCAGGCGGCAGGTTGCGGATGAAGGTCCAGGCGTCGAACCCGTGGTTGCGCGAGCTGACGTAGACGTTGTTGACGTCCAGCAGCAATTGGCACCCCGACAAGTGCGTCAGCGCGTTGAGGAATTCCCACTCGGTAAATTCATCGGCCTTCGAACGCACATAGCTGGAGACGTTTTCCAGCACCAGCGGGCGCTGCAGAACATCCTGCACCTGCCGCACGCGGGCGGCCACGTGGTAAAGGCTTTCTTCGGTGTAGGGCAACGGCAGCAGGTCATGCAGCTGGTGCGCGCTGCCGCGGCTCCAGCACAGATGATCGGAAATCCACGCCGGCTGGATGCGTTCGGCGAGGGCGTGGAGCTGCTTCAGGTAATCGGTATCAAGGGCATGCGGCCCGCCGATGGACAGGGACACACCGTGCATCACCAGCGGATAACGCTCGGCGATTGCGTCCAGGTAGTACAGGGCTTTGCCGCCCTGCACCAGGTAATTTTCGGAGATCACTTCGAACCAATCCACCGGCGGCGATTGTTCGAGGATCTGCTGGTAGTACTCGCTGCGTAAGCCCAGGCCGTAACCGAGGCTCGCAAGAGAAGTGGGCATAGGACACTCCAAGGTAAAAGTGTCCGCAGCGGTGGGAGGCAGCCGCTGCGGTTGCACTCGGTTGCCGGTTACTCGCCGACGGTGCCGCCTTTCTGGTCGCACATGGCCTTGCTCATGGAGAGGAAGCCCTGGCCTTTGCAAGAACCCTGGCCTTTGCACGCATGGTCCTTGGTTTTGCAGTCGTTCTGGCCTTTGCAGGCGTTGACGCCATAGCAATGAACCGAGGCGTCTGCGGCTTGGACCTGGGTAGCAACACCGGCAAACATCGTAGCGGCGGCCATGGCGAGAGCGGCACCGGCAGCAGCGGATTTAATGTTCATTTTGTAGTCCTCATGATCGGTAGTGGAGTCGGTCTGAACGGATTGTTCAGTCTCGACACACCACTAGAGTGAGGCCCTCTGCCGGCGTTACAGCGCTACAAAAATAATTCGAAAATTATTCCTCAAGCTTCAGCAGCGGCTCCTGAAACCGCAGCAAACGCCCGGCATTGCCCAGTACCAGCAAAGTGCTGAGGTTGTGCAGCACCGCCGCAATCATGGCCCCGGCGGCGCCCAGCCAGCCGAAGGCGGCAAACACCACGATGGCCAGCGTCCAGCCCAGGCCGATGATCACGTTGACCTGCAACGTGTGCCGGCACTGGCGACTCAAGCGCACACAGGTGCCCAGCCGGCGCAGGTCGCTGCCGATCAACACCACATCCGCCGAGGCCAGCGCGATATCCGCGCCGCCCGCGCCCATGGCCACGCCGACCACACCGGCCTTGAGCGCCAGGGAATCGTTGATGCCGTCGCCCACCACCATGGGCCGAAAGCCGCTGTCGATCTCGCCGAGCACGCGGTTGAGCTTGTCTTCCGGCAGGGCCTGGGCTTCGACATCACTGATGCCCACGTCCAGCGCCAGGCTGTCGGCCACACTCTGGCGGTCGCCGGTCAGCAGCAGTTGGCGGCCCAGGCCGAGGTCGCGCAGTTCCTGCAGCGCCTGGCGGGCTTCGGGCTTGACGCTGTCGGCGAGCAATAGCCAGGCGACGAATTGCCCCTTCAGCGCCAGCCCGGCAATCGGGCCGTCGTGGTCAGGAACAGGCGTCGCGGCGATACCCAATTGCTCGAACAACTCCGGACGCCCCAGCGCCGCCTCGCCCTGTTCGGTCTGTGCCACCACGCCCAGGCCCTGGCGCTCGCGGATATCGCTGAGCGCCAGCCGTTGCTCCGGCGTCGCCAGCCCCGCCAACGCGCGGCTGACCGGGTGGCTGCTGGCCGAGCCGAGGCTGGCCGCCAGGTTGAGCAGCGCCTGGCGATCCGTCGATACACTCTCGATGGACTGCAAACGCAAGGTGCCAAAGGTCAGGGTGCCGGTCTTGTCGACCACCAGCGAGGTCAGGTCCGCCAACTCTTCGAGGAAGGCCGAGCTGCGAATCAGAATCCCATGCCGTGCCGCCACGGCAATCCCGGCAATCGCCGTGGCCGGGGCCGACAACACCAACGCACACGGGCACGCCGCCACCAGCACAGCCAACATCGCCTGGGCGTCATTGGTCACAGACCAGGTCACCGCCGCCAGCAATAGCACCAGCACCATGTAGCTGCCGGCGTAACGCTCCAGCAGCCGCGTGATCGGCGGCTTGGAACGCTCGGCGTTCTGCATCAGCGCAATGACCTTGCCCAGCGTCGACTCATTGCCGGTGCGGGTCACTTGCAAACGCAACAGGCCGTCGAGGTTGATCGCGCCACCAAACACTTGGACGCCGACATGGGCCTCCAGCGGCACCGACTCGCCAGTGATCGGCGCCGTGTCCAGGCTGGCCTGGCCCGACAGCACCACGCCATCGGCCGGCACGCGGTCACCGGCGCGCACTTCAACGATATCGCCGGGGTTCAGCGTGCCGTTATCCACCTCATGGATGCTGCCATCGGCGTGCACCCGACGGGCATGGCTGCGCGTCAATTTACCCAGGGCGTGGATCGCCTCCTGGGAGCCGATCACACTGCGCTCCTCCAGCACGTGCCCGAAAATCATGATGATCGGCAGCAGTGCGGCGGTCAGCAGGTCACCGGTGGCCCACGCCCCCATCATCGCGAGGGCGATCAACTGGTCGGTGATGCCATGCAGGCTGGGGAAGCGCAGGCTGTACCAGGCCGAGCGCATTACCGGCACCGCGACCAGCAAGGACGCAACGCCGAGCAGCAATTGACTGACGCCACCCTGGTCCGGCGCCAGCCAGCGCCAGACCAGGCCCAGCACCAGCAAACCCAGGGCGAGCATCGCCAGGGTCAATTGCCGGGCGGCGCTGCGCTGCTCGGCGGAGGTCAACATGGGTGCGCTCATTGTTCGGCTCCCTGGATGATCAAGCGGGAGTCGTCTTTAGGATCGACGGTGGTCACAGCGCCGGCCTGGCCGAGAATCTTCGGCAGCCGCTCGCGGTACAAACGCAGCAGCAAGCCGGGGTCTTTCACCTGGGCCAGGCTCGCGACGGTAGCAGTCTGCGCCTGCGCATTGGCCAGGCGTTCGCTGGCCTGGGCATGGGCAACCTGCACCAGACGGTCGGCCTCCTGGTTGGCGGTCTGGGTGAGTTTCTCCGCGTCGGTACGCGCATTGGCCACCGCTTTGTCGGCCTGCTGGCTGGCGGTGAGCACGGCGTTGAAGGCATTTACCGCCGGCCCCGGCAGGCTTGATTGCACGTCGACGCGGGTGACCTGTATGCCCAATCCCAGGCCAGTGGACGTCAACTCCGCGAGGCGCTTGTTGATGCCTTGCACCAGGTCTCCACGCAGCCTTTCGCGCCGTTGCGCGGCGCCGTTGTCGGTGCCGATCAGTTCCGGGCGCGCCACCAGGATCGTGTCCAAGTCCCGCGCGGCAGTCAGGGCCACCGCGCTGCGGGTCACCAGGCGGTCCAGCGCCGGCAGCACATGCTCGCCCTGCAACACAAACGCATAGGGCTCGGTGACTTTGTAGAACACCCGCACATCCAGCTGCACCACGCCGGCATCGCCGGTCAGCAAGTAGCCGGAGCCGGCCAGTGCGTCGCTCAACGGGGTGGCGAAACTGGCCACGCGGTCGGCCTGGATCGCAGCGTCGGAACGCAGCAGGTTCTCCACGCGCCGCTCGATCACGCGATCCGCCGCCGGCAACAGCACCACTTGCTCGAACGGCTGCGGCCAGGCCAGCAACAAGCCGGCATTCTGGATGCGATCCAGCGCGCCGAAGTGCAACACCACGGCACGGTTCTGCGGGTCGATCTGCCGCACATTGGAAAACGCCCAGGCCAATGCCGCCAATACCGTCACCGCGTACAGCGCCAGAAAGGTCAGGCGCCCAGCCTGGATCCACGGGCTGTCCGGGCTGCCACGCTCGATCATGGCTGGACGTCCTTCGGCCCGTCCACCAATGCACGGAACGGCGCCGCGTCGGTGCGCAGGATGATCCTGGTACCCGGCGTCACGACGGTGCCCAAGGTATCCAGCGAGCGCAGCAAGTTGTACAGCTGCGGGTTGCCGGCGTAGGCACGCCCATAGATCTGCGCTGCTTCGACGCGCGACTGTGCTTCGATGTCAGCCGCTTTCACCGTGGCATCGGCCTGCACGATGCGCGCATCACGCTCGGCGGCGGAACGGATCTGCGCCGCTTCACGCTTGCCCACGGCGGTGCGTTCGGTCGCGATGGTTTCGCGTTCGGCACGCATGCGGTCGACCGTCGCGGTCAGCGTGACCGACGGCAACGTCAGCCGCTCGATGCCGACCTGGGCCACGCGCACGCCATAAGTAGTGAGCAATTGTTGATCAATCTGCTGGCGCAACTGAGCCTCGAAATCGGCAATGCGCACTTGGCTGGCATCCGTATTGATCAGGCTCGACAAGTCAAAACTGGCGGCCGTGGTCTCCAGCGCCGAGCCGACAAAGGTGCGAATCTGCCGCGCCGCTTCATCCGGCTGGTTCTGCACCGCGCGCATGAAGCGCTGCACATTGTCGGCATCGCCCTGCACCTGCCACGCCACATAGGCCTGCACGATGATGCGCAGGCCGTCGCGGGTGCCTACATCCTGCAAGCCACTGGACGTGGTGCGCAGGCGCAGGTCCACCGGGATCGCCGCTTCGAACGGCGCCGGCCAGCGCCAGCCCAGGCCCGGCTCCAGCAATACCCGCGACGGGTTGCCGAAGCGAGTAATCACCGTGGCTTCACCGGAACGCACCTGCACCAGGCTCGCCGCCGCTACGGCAAACAGCACCAGCAGCACCGCCCAGGCCATGCGCCGCCAGGGGAACGGGCCTGCCGCGTGTTCATCACCATGATGAGCGTGGTGGTGATGGCCATGATGATGATCGTGAGAATGAGCGCTCAACAGACAGACTCCTTATTGAACGGCTTTACGCGGCACCGAAGGATCGGCCGGTAAGGTAAAAGAACGCAGATCGATCGTCGGCGCGCCATCGGCACCCAGGCGGTGATCCAGAATAAGCAGCTTGGCGTGGGCCAGGCCCTGGCTGAGTTGGCCGAGGTACTGCTCCAGCACAAAGGCCTGGCCAGCCGTGGCGTAGGCCTTTTGTTCGGCAGCAAAGCGCAGGTCGGCCGCCTGGGCCCCGGCATTCACTTCACGCGCGCTGGCCAGCGCCTGGTCGCGCGCAGTACTGGCTTGCAGCAAGGCCTGGTTGGTCTGTTCGCTGGCGGCACCGCGCTCGCGGGAGATCAGGGCCTGGGCGCCAATCTGCGCGGCTTGCACGCCGTGGTAGGCATTGGCGGCACCGGCCGGTGGGTGGATGGCTTCCACGACCGTGGCGAGGATTTCCACGCCGCTGTCGAGTTTTTGCAGGTCCGCCTGCACCGCGCTGCCAATTTCGTCAGCGAGGCGAGTGCGTTGCTCGCCGAGCAATTCGTCGAGGGTGCGCGAGGCAAAGTCGTGAACCAGGATACGGCTGGCGGTGCTGCGAATCAGGGTCGGCACGTCCGCGCTGTGGTAGGTGGCGGCCAGCGCGGCCTGGTCGGTGAGGCCGATGCGGTAGACAAACCGCACGTCCATATTGACGATCTGGAAGCTCTGCTTGTCGCCGCTGCTGCTGGCGATCACCTGGGATTTGTCATTCACATGGCTGGCGTCCCACAACCGATTGGCGATCAACGGCGCCGGGCCCTCGGCAGGCGCCAGTTCCGGCGCAGCCGCTTCGCTGACGCTGGTGGCCAACTCATGCACCACGCCATTTTCCACGTTGATGACACGGCCCAACGGCCAGGGTAGACCTGTATGCAGGCCGGGCCCGAACACCTCGACGGGCTTGCCAAAGCGTTCATAAATCCCACGCCCCTGCAGCGGCACTTCATGCACGCCGGTCAGTGTCCAGCCGACAGCCAGCACCACCAGCAGCACCGGGAGGAATGCACGGCGCATGTAGGTAAACGCCCAGATCTGGCGCAGGTCGATGCCGAAGCGGTTGTGCAGCTCATGCTGCAAGGCGAGTAACGGTTGCGGCGGCCAGCGCAGCAGGTCGGCAATAAAGCTCTGCGCCATCAAGCGCGGCTCAAGGCGCGGTTGGCGCGGGCTGAACAGCGACAGCACGGCCCGAAGCAGAAACTCCAGCGCCACCAGGGCGGGCAACAGGCCGATCAGTGTGGCGAGGCGCAGCGGCCAGACAGACGCTGCGCCGGCAAACAGCAGGCAGATCGCGCTGACCACCAGGCACACAATCGCCACCCGGTTCAACTGTGCCAATTGCGCGGCTTCCGGCCATTGCGTGGCGGTTTCCTGAGCCAGGCGCCGTTCGAACACCAGCAGACCAAACGCCAGTGCCAAGCCGAGCGCGGCACCGACACTGGCCGACTGCCCCACCGCCGCGGCGGGCAGCGCCAGGTTCCAGAACTCGATAACACTCACCAGCGCCAGCAGCGCCCAACCGCACAGCCACAACACCGGCGCACCGATCTGGGCCAGCAGGCCACTGCCCAGGCGGTTGGCCAGGCTTCGATGCCAGGTGACGGGGTCATCGGGCTGTTCGGTCAACGCCGCCACCGGTTCTTCCAGCGCCTGGGCACGCCAATCGGCGACCCACCACGCCGACTGCAACCCGGCCACCAGCACCAGCAGCGCCGACGCACAGTTGATCAACACCACCGGCCAGATCGACAGCGGCGCAAACAGCGCGACAAACAGCGCCAGCACCCAACCGGCAACGGCCAGGGCCGTCAGGCTGATGCCGGCCTGGCGCAATCGACGGGCATGGAACAGCCCTTGCTGAAAACGCGGCAGGCCTTCCACCGAAGCGCCGTCAGCCTCTAGATCCACTTGCATCTACTTAACGCCCAGTTGTACACAATTCGTTACGATATAACACGCAGCGTGAAATTTTTGTTCGAAACCCGCGTAAAACCCCTGCGGGAGTGGGCTTGCCCACGATGGCGGTCTGTCATTTATCGCTGTTCACCCTTACCCACCGCATTCGTGGGGCGGCCCGCTTGCTGATTTGCTCGGCGACGCCTCCGATAGCGTGACAAAACCCCCATAAACACGCGCCATCACTGGTGCAGGCCATGAATAATCGGCACACTCCAAACCAGTTTTTCGCGGGCTCACGGACAAGGAAGCGTCACTCCCCATGATTTCGATCTATCAGCTCAAGCCGCGTTTTCAAAACCTGCTGCGCCCCCTCGTGCAGCGCCTCTACGACAACGGCACCACCGCCAACCAGATCACCGTCCTGGCCGGCGTGGTTTCCCTGTTGGTCGGCCTGCTGATCGCCAGCTTCGCTCAACACCTCTGGCTGTTTGCGCTGATCCCGTTGTGGATGATCCTGCGCATGGCCCTCAACGCCATCGACGGCATGCTCGCGCGTGAATTTGGCCAGCAGTCGCGCCTGGGCGCCTACCTCAATGAACTGTGCGACGTCATCGCCGACAGCGCGCTGATCCTGCCTTTCGCGCTGATCCCCGGTGTGAGCCTGGCGCCGGTGCTGCTGGTGGCGCTGCTGGCGGTATTCAGCGAATACGCCGGCGTGCTCGGGCCCATGGTCGGTGCGTCGCGCCGCTACGACGGGCCGATGGGCAAGAGTGACCGGGCCTTCGTCCTCGGCGTGCTGGCCACCGGTGTTGCACTGGGTTGGCTCGGCGCGGGCTGGGTCGACACCGTGATGTGGCTGGTCGCCGCCCTGCTCGCCTACACCCTGGTCAACCGGGTGCGCCAGGGCCTCAAGGAACACTCAGATACTCCACCGATTGCATAAGGATTTTTGCGATGCGCGAACAGCAAGAGCACACCTTCAGTACCCATGATGGCGTCGAGCTTTTCTATCGGCACTGGCCGGCTACTGCGCCTGCGGGCGATGAGCCGCGCAAGGCGATCCTGCTGTTCCATCGCGGTCATGAGCATTCGGGGCGCATCGCGCACCTGGTGGATGAACTCGACCTGCCGCAATTCGACTTCTTCGCCTGGGACGCCCGCGGCCACGGCCAATCACCGGGCGCGCGCGGCGACAGCCCAAGCTTCGCCACCAGCGCCCGCGACGTGCAGACCTTCTGCGAGCATATCGGCGCGGCTTACAGCATCGAGGAAGAAAACTTCGCGGTGGTCGCGCAAAGCGTCGGCGCGGTAATCGCAGCCACTTGGGTGCATGACTACGCGCCGAAAATCCGCGCGCTGGTACTCGCCTCGCCGGCGTTCAAGGTCAAGCTGTACGTGCCGTTCGCACGGCCAGGGCTGGCGCTGATGCGCAAGTTTCGCGGCAACTTTTTCGTCAACAGCTACGTCAAGGCCAAGTTCCTCAGCCATGACCCTGAGCGCGTGGCGTCCTACGACAGCGACCCGCTGATCACCAAGGCCATCTCGGTCAATGTGCTGCTTGGCCTGTACGAAGCGGCCGACCGCGTCGTGGCCGATGCCCAGGCGATCCAGGTGCCGACCCAACTGTTGATCTCCGGCTCCGACTTTGTGGTGCACCGCAAACCCCAGCAACAGTTTTTCGACCGCCTTGGCAGCCTGAAAAAAGAGCTGCATATCCTTCCCGGTTTCTTCCACGACACCCTTGGCGAACGCGACCGCGCGGTGGCCGTGAGCAGTGCCCGGCGCTTTATCCTGCAGAATTTCACCCAGCCGCTGGACCGCGCTTGCCTGCTGGACGCCGACAAACTGGGTGCCACCTGCGCCGAGTCCGAAGCCCTCGCCGCGCCGCTGCCGCGCAATTCCCTGCGCGACCTGTACTGGCGCCTGACCCGCGCCAGCATGGGCCTGGGCAAGAACCTGTCGGACGGGGTGAAACTCGGTTTCGACACCGGCTTCGACTCCGGCAGTACCCTGGATTACGTGTACCGCAACAAGCCCACCGGCAAGGGCGGGCTGGGGCGGATGATCGACACCAATTACCTCAATTCCATCGGCTGGCGTGGCATTCGCCAGCGCAAGTTGAATGTCGAAGAACTGCTGCGCCTGGCCATGATCCGGCTGCGCGATGAGCAGCGCGAAGTGCGCATCGTCGACATCGCCGCCGGCCACGGCCGCTACATCCTGGAAGCCTTGCAGGGTGTGTCGCCGCTGCCGGAGTCGATCCTGCTGCGCGACTACAGCGACATCAACGTGCGCGACGGTGGCGCGCTGATCCGCGAGAAGGGCCTGGGAGATATCGCGCAGTTCGTCAAAGGCGATGCATTCGACCGACTGGACCTGGCCGCACTGGACCCCAAGCCGACGCTGGCGGTGGTGTCCGGGCTGTATGAATTGTTTGCCGACAACGGCATGGTCGGCGGCTCACTGGCGGGTCTCGCCGAGGCCGTGGAGCCTGGCGGTTATCTGGTCTACACCGGCCAGCCGTGGCACCCGCAGCTGGAACTGATCGCCCGTGCGTTGACCAGCCATCGCCAGGGCCAGGCCTGGGTGATGCGCCGCCGCAGCCAGGCGGAAATGGACCAATTGGTGGAAGCCGCCGGTTTCCGCAAGATCACCCAGCGTGTGGACGAGTGGGGCATCTTTACCGTGTCCCTAGCACAGAAGATCTGAACATGCGCGAACCCGGCCTGTTAAAGCCAGCGGTGCTATGGCTGCTGCTGTTGGCGCCGCTGTTTTTCAGTACCTATGGCTTCGCCACCTGGGTCACCAGCCAGCGCAGCGATGTCGGCACGCTGGTGTTCGACTGGGAAACCCATATGCCCTTCTGGGCCTGGACCATCGTGCCCTACTGGTCCATCGATCTGCTCTACGGTTTCTCGCTGTTGCTGCCCAATAGCCGTCACGAGCTCAAGCAACATGCCCTGCGCCTGTTGACGGCGCAGGTCATCGCGGTGAGTTGCTTCCTGATCTGGCCGCTGCGCTTCACCTTCGAACGCCCGGAACTGGACGGCGTGTTTGGCTGGCTGTTCGCCGTGCTGGCGGGGTTCGACAAGCCGTTCAACCAGGCGCCCTCGCTGCACATCGCGCTGCTGGTGATCCTGTGGGTCATGTACCAACGCCATACGCAGGGCTTCTGGCGCTGGGTGGTGCATGGCTGGTTCGCGTTGATCGGGATTTCAGTGCTGACCACTTATCAACACCACTTTATCGACTTACCCACAGGCGCCCTCGCCGGCTGGCTGTGCGTGTGGTTGTGGCCGCTGGAGCACCCCAGCCCGCTATTGAATGCGCGGCTGACGCGAGACCCCAAGCGCTGGCGGTTGGGCGCGCGCTACGGCCTCGGCGCCCTGGTGTTGGTCATCCTGGCCTTTGGGCTGGGCGGTGGGTGGTTGTGGCTGCTGTGGCCAGCAGTTTCATTGGGTCTGATCAAGGCCAATTACTTCGTGCTTAGTGCTGCAGGCTTCCAGAAACGCGCCGATGGCCGGCTCACACCCGCCGCCCGCTGGCTGTACGCGCCTTACCTCGCGGGCGCGTGGGTCAATTCACGGCTGTGGACACGCAAACATCCACAGCCTGATCTGATTGTGGATAACGTCTGGCTCGGCAGGATTCCCAGCACCGACGAGCAGGAGCCGTTCAAGGCTATCGTCGACCTGTGCGCCGAATTGCCGATTAATCCACAGGGCCGCGCTTATCAGAATGTGCCCGTGCTGGACCTGATCGCACCGACACCCGAACAATGCCTGCAAGCCGCGCACGCCATCGAACGTCTGCGCCAGAGCGGGCCGCTGCTGGTGTGCTGCGCCCTCGGCTACTCACGCAGTGCCACCGCCGTCGCTGCCTGGCTGCTGCACAGCGGCCGCGCGGCCACGGTGGATGACGCGCTGGCTATTATTCGTGCAGCGCGTACCCGTGTAGTCCTGCACCCCGCTCACCGTAAAGCTCTGGAGGGTTTGCCCCATGCCCGCTGATATGGAACTGCAGGTCGTCGCCAGCCTGCTACGCCGTGGTCGTTCACTGGATCAGTTATCCACAGGCCTGACCGTGGTCGGTGTGTTATTCGGCTTGGCCCAGTTGCTGATGGCGAGTATTTCGACCATCTGCCTGCTGCTCAGCCTGTGGATGATTATCCTCGGGCTGCTGCAAAAGTACTGGGCACTGCGCGTGGCCTTTGATGCCGACCTCTTCGCGCTGCTCGCCCGCGACACCGATCGTACCGCAGACCTCGACCAGGCCCTGCAATCCCTTGGCCTGCAGTCGGCCAAGCGCGCGGGCCGCCCCTGGACCGAGCGCCGTCGCGGCGCCCTCAAACTGCTGCGCAAACAAGCCTGGCTGCTGGGCGCGCAAGCGCTGCTGACCCTCGCCGTGATCCTCGCCAGCCCCTGGCTGCCCTTCGCCGGATAAGGAATCCCCATGTTCGAACCCGTGGTCGCCACGCTGATTACCTCCATGGCCCGCACCGTCACCGGCGCCCGCAGCCTGTGGCTGGGCTGCGCGCCGGTGCCGGTGCAGCGCATCTATTTCGCCAACCACAGCAGCCACGGCGATTTCGTGCTGCTGTGGGCGTCGTTGCCGCAAAACCTGCGCAAATTCACGCGCCCGGTAGCCGGCAGCGATTACTGGAACAAAAGCGCAGTGCGCCGCTACATCATCAACCGCGTGTTCAATGGCGTGCTGATCGACCGCGAGCGCAAGGACCCTGTGGATAACCCCTTGCAGCCCATGCTCGATGCGCTGGAGGGTGGAGACTCGCTGATCATCTTCCCCGAAGGCACACGCAATCTGGAAGACGGCCTGCTGCCGTTCAAAAGCGGCCTGTATCACCTGGCGAAAAGTTACCCACAGGCCGAGTTGATCCCGGTGTGGATCGCCAACCTCAACCGCGTCATGCCCAAGGGCCGCGTGCTGCCGCTGCCTCTGCTGTGCACCACCAGCTTCGGCGCCCCGCTGCAATTGGCCGAAGGCGAAGACAAAGCCGCGTTCCTCGCCCGTACCCGCGATGCTTTGCTCGCCCTTGCCCCGGAGCATTCCTGAGATGGATAGCCAAACCCTGATGTTGTTCGGCGGGATCGGCGCGATCCTGGTACTCGCCTCGCTGATCGGCCTGGTCCTCAAACTGCGCACGCGTGGCACGCCGAATGCGGTGATCGAGAACCTCAACGCGCGCATCAACGCCTGGTGGGTGATGGTAGTCGTGATCGGCATCGCCTTCTGGCTCGGTACCGGCGCGGTGATCCTGCTGTTCTACGCGGTCTCGTTCTACGCCCTGCGCGAATTCCTCACCCTCACGCCTACCCGCCGCAGCGACTACCCGGCCCTGGTGGCCGCGTTCTACCTGGCCCTGCCGCTGCAATACCTGTTGATCTACTCGGACTGGTACGGGCTGTTCTCGATCTTCATCCCGGTGTACGTGTTCCTGCTGCTGCCGATCCTCGCCTCCCTTGGCGGCGACACCACGCACTTCCTGGAGCGCGCCTCGAAGGTGCAGTGGGGCCTGATGATCGCGGTGTTCTGCGTGTCGTTCGTCCCGGCCCTGCTGACCCTCGACATCCCTGGCTATGAGGGCCGCAACCTCTTGCTGATCGCCTACCTGGTGATCGTGGTGCAACTCTCGGACGTCCTGCAGTACGTGTGCGGCAAGCTGTTCGGCAAGCACAAGATCGCGCCCAACCTGTCGCCGTCCAAGACCGTTGAAGGGTTTATCGGCGGGGTTTTGCTCTCCTCGCTGATCGGCGCGGCGCTGTGGTGGACCACGCCGTTCAACCCGTGGCAGTCGTTTTTGATCGCATTGCTGATCAACCTGCTGGGCTTTGCCGGCGGCATCGTGATGTCGGCGATCAAGCGCGACCGCGGCGTGAAAGACTGGGGGCACATGATCGAAGGGCACGGCGGCATGCTGGATCGGCTGGATTCGGTGTGTTTTGCCGCGCCGATCTTCTTCCACCTCGTGCGCTACTGGTGGACCTGAAAAATCCTAAGGAGCCGGCTTGCCGGCGATGACGGTCTTGAACACTGCATGAAATTCGCAGGCCTCATCGCTGGCACCCCGACGCCTACGGATCATTAGCCTGGCAAATGCCCGAGCGGCAACGCCCCCGGGGTTTTCACGGTCTGGATCGCGAAGTTGCTGCGGATATCCCTCACGCCCGGCAGCTTCAACAGGCTGCCGGTGACGAACCGCTCATAGCCACGCAAGTCCGGTACCACCACCTGCAGCAGAAAGTCCGACTCGCCCGAGACCAGGAATGCCGAGATCACCTCGGGCAGCGCAGTGACCGCCTCGCGAAAGGCGTTGGCCTCGGTGTCGTTATGCCGCTCCACTTTCACCCCGACAAATACCATCATGCCCAGCCCCACTTCATCGCGGTCGAGCGTGGCCTGGTAGCCGCGAATCACGCCGGCCTCTTCCAGCAGGCGCACACGCCGCAGACACGGTGAGGCAGACAGGCCGATTTCGTCGGCCAGTTGCACGTTGCTCAGGCGGCCGTCGCGTTGCAGGGCCTCGAGAATCTTGCGATCAAACACATCGAGTTTGAGAGTTGGCATCAGTGAATGGCCGGTAGCTTATTCAGTGGCAGAGAATGCCAAGAATAGACGCTTTTCTGGCTTATTACGCAAGCACCTGCCCCGCCCTCGCGCCTTAGAATCAGTCGACCAAATAAGGGGGTGGAACATGGCGGAACTCTGGTTGTTTTTGATGGCCCTGTCGGTGGCGTATCTGTTGCCGGGGCCGGACATGATCCTGTTGCTGCAGACCGGCGCACGCCAGGGCAAGGCCCTCGCGCTGACCACGGCGATCGGGCTGGGGATTGCCCGGGCGTGCCATGTGGCGCTGGCAGGCATGGGCCTGGCGACCTTGTTCAAAGTGGCGCCGTGGACATTCGATGTGGTGCGCCTGGGCGGCGCGGCCTATCTGCTATGGCTGGGTGTTCAATGCTTGCGCGCGAATATGCTGCCGTCCCTCGCCAACGCGAACACGCCGCCAACGGCGCATGCCTGGCGCACAGCGTTTCAACGCGGCCTGCTCACCAACCTGCTCAACCCCAAGGCGCTGTTGTTCTGCTCGGTATTGCTGCCGCAATTCATCAACCCGCAGGCTGGGCCGGTGGCAATGCAATTTGCGTGGTTGGGGGTGATGCTGGTGAGCGTCGGTTTCGCCTTCGACTGTTGTTATGCCCTGACGGGTGCGCGCATCGGCCATTGGCTGGCGCGTAATCGCTCGGCGCAGCGTATGCAGCAGTGGTTGTTCGGCAGTCTTCTGATCGGTTTTGCGGTGCGCCTCACTTTTGTGCAACACGCCTAGCGGTAGGGCGTATCGGCGTCATCTTTTGTATCAAAGACGCGTGTAAGATACGCCGCACTTAGCCAGGGATGCTCACCATGTTCGATTCGTTCAAAGCGATCAGCCGCCGTATCAGTGCTGTGTTGTTGACTGTGGTGGGGGCCGTTTTCGGCCAATGGCATCCGCCGCTCTGGCTCCGTGCGATCGGCCGTGGCGTGGCGAACCTGGGGCACAAGGCGCGTGCCTATCCGCGTCAGGCCGGCGCCGGCGTAGTGGGCCTGGTGTTGCTGGCGGCCGCGGGGTTCTACGGCTGGCACTGGTATTCCAACCTGCCGCAGCCCCACACCGTGGGGTATTCGCTGCACAAGCCCAACCTGACCGACTACACACAGCAGCCGCCGGTTGTGGATAACCTGCAAGTACGCTTCGCCGAATCCGTGGCCCCGCTGGCCGCCATTGGCAAGCCGGTGACCGAAGGCATCACCCTGAACCCCTCCGTGGCCGGTGCCTGGCGCTGGTCCGATGACCGCACCTTGCTGTTCGTGCCGGAAAAGGACTGGCCGGTAGACGCCCATTACACCCTCGGCCTGGCCAAGAAAAACCTGCTGGCCGATGGCGTGCTCCTCAGCCAATACAGCAGCCAGTTTTCCACCCAACCGTTCCGCGCCACCCTGGCGCAAAACGAGCTGTACCAGGACCCGTCCAACCCGACGCTGAAACAGCTGGTGGCAACCTTCCATTTTTCCCACCCTGTTGATGAAGACAGCCTGCGCAAGCGTGTCTCGGTGACCCTCGGCAAAGGCCTGGCCTACCGCGACGCCCAATTGCCCAACCGCCCGGAAATCACCTTCGACGAGAAAAAACTCAACGCCTACATACGCTCTGCCGCCCTGGCTACACCGCTGGAAAGCACGCCGGTCAGCGCCAAGCTCGACGAAGGCATCAAGGCGCGCGACGGCGGTAACGCCAGCGCCGCAGCGCTGGTGGCGGAAGTCACCGTGCCCGGCCGCTACCGCCTGACCTTTACCGGCGCCGACGTCAGCTTTGTGGATAACGCGCGCGGCGAGCCCGAGCCGGTGCTGATGTTCAGCAGCTCCAGCGCCGTAGCCGATGAAACCATCGCCGGTAAGGTGCAGGCCTGGCTGTTGCCGGAAAAAGCCCAGGACGACACGCGCCCCTACAACAGCAACGACATCGACGACGCCCTGCTCGCCCGCAGCAGCAAAATCACCTTGACCCACGTGCCCAGCGTCGAACCGTTGAACACCCTGCACGCCTTCAAATTCAAGGCCCCGGCCGGTCGCGCCGTGTATGTGCGCGTGCCCGCCAACCTCGAAGCCATCGGTGGCTACCTGGCGAAAAATCCGACAGCGTCGCTGCTCAGCATGCCCGCGTATCCGCGCACCTTGCAGTTCCTGTCCGACGGCGCGCTGCTCAGCCTCAATGGCGAAAAACGCCTGGGCTTCATGGCTCGCGGCGTGCCCGGCGCGCATGTGGAAATCGCCCGCCTGCTGCCCAACCAATTGCAACACCTGGTGGACCAGAGCAGCGGCAGCTTTGCGCGGCCTAACTTCGGCAACGAATACTTCGATCGTATGGTCGAGCGTCAGGCACTGGATATTCCGCTGTCGTCCTCGGACCCTGCGAAAACTGTCTACGACAACGTCGATCTCAGCCACTACCTCACCGCCAATGGCGGCCGTCGCGGCATTTTCGTACTCAAGCTTAGTCCGCAGGATGACCCGGCAACGCGCACATTCGAGTACGAGCGCAGCAGCACCAGCGATCTGCGTTTTATCGTGGTGACCGATCTTGGCATCATCGCCAAGCGCTCCAGCGACGGCAGCCATGATGTGTACGTGCAGTCCATCGGCAGCGGTTCGCCGGTGGCGGATGCGCAAGTCGACATCATTGGCCGCAACGGTTTGCCGGTGAGCAGCGGCCATACCGACGCCGAAGGCCACGTGCATTTCGCCAAGCTGGATGAACTGCGCCGTGAGAAAACGCCGCTGATGTATGTGGTCACTCGCGGCAATGACCAGTCGTTCCTGCCGATTGCCCGTCAGTCCCAACAACTGGATTTATCGCGCTTCGACGTCGGCGGTCTGGAAGAAGACGGTGCGGTTGATCGTCTCAGCGCCTACCTGTTCACCGACCGTGGGCTGTACCGGCCCGGCGAAACCGCGCACCTGGGCATGATCGTGCGCAGCGGCAACTGGAAAGGCGCCCTGCAAGGCCTGCCGGTGGAGCTGCAAATCACCGACCCACGTGGCCTGGAAGTGATTCGCCAGCCGCTGAAGCTGTCCGCCAGCGGTTTTGAAACCTTTGATTTCCCCAGCAGCGAAGTAGCCCCCGCCGGCGACTACACCGCGACCTTGCAGTTGATCGGCGAGAAGCAGACCCGCACCGACCTGGGCAGTGTCAGTTTCAAAGTCCGCGACTTCGAGCCGGACCGCATGAAGGTCAGCCTGAGCCTGCACGACACCCCGGTGCAGGGCTGGATCCCACCTGACCAGGTGGTGGCCAAAGTCACTGCGATGCACTTGTTCGGTGCCCCGGCATCCGGTCGGCGTGTCACCGCGAAAATGTCCCTGAGCCCCACGCTCGCGGCCTTCGACCGTTACCCCGATTACCGCTTCCGCCTCAACGATGCCCTGGAGGAGGCCAGCACCGAAGACCTGGCCGAGACCACCGTCGATGACAACGGCCAGGCCGTGCTCGACCTCAACCTGCAACGCTTCGCCAATAGCACCTATCGCCTGCAGGTGATGACCCAGGTGTTCGAGGCTGAAGGCGGCCGCAACGTGGCCGCGCAAAGTGCCGTGCTGGTGTCATCCGCGCCCTACCTGGTGGGTGTGAAAAGTCAGGATTCGCTGTCGTACGTCGCCAAGGACGCCCCACGCCAGGTGCAATGGCTGGCCGTCGCGCCGGACCTCACGCCACTGGCAGTGGACGGCCTGACCAGCGAAGTGGTCGAGCACCGCTACGTGTCGGTGCTGGTGAAACAGTCCAACGGCACCTACAAATACGAGTCGCGCATCAAGAACATCAGCCAACCTGCCTCACCGCTGGTGATGACCCAGGAAGGTGCCAAGCAGACGCTGAACACCGGCACGCCGGGTGATTTCACCCTGCAACTCAAAGACGCCAACGGCAACCTGCTCAACCAGATTGACTACAGCGTGGCCGGCCGTGGCAACACTTCGCGCTCGCTGGAACGCAACGCTGAGCTGCAATTGCGCCTGGATAAACGCAGCTACGCCACCGGCGATGAGATCGCGATCAGCATCCGCGCGCCGTACACCGGCGCCGGCTTGATCACCATCGAGCGCGACAAGGTCTACACCCAGCAGTGGTTCAAGGCCGACAGCACCAACAGCGTGCAACATATCCGCGTTCCGGCAGGGCTTGAGGGCAATGCCTACGTCAACGTGCAGTTCGTGCGGGACATCGGTTCGTCCGAGGTCTATATGAGCCCGCTGTCCTACGGCGTGGTGCCGTTCAGCATTAACCTGGATGCGCGGCGCATGGCACTGAAGGTCGAAGGCCCGGCGAAGATCGAACCGGGGCAGACCCTGGACATCAAGGTCAACGCCGACCGTCCGGGCCGCGCTGTGGTGTACGCGGTGGACGAAGGCATCCTGCAAGTGGCGCGCTACCAGACGCCAGACCCGCTGGGCTTCTTCTTCCAGAAGCGGGCGCTGGAGGTCGGCACTAGTCAGATCCTTGACCTGATCCTGCCGGAATTCAGCCGCCTGCTCAGTGGGGCAGCGCCGGGTGGCGATACCGAAGGCGCCCTGGCCAACCACCTCAACCCGTTCAAGCGCAAACACCAGCCGCCAGTGGCCTGGTGGTCGGGCCTGGTGGACCTGCCGGCGGGTGAAACCGTGCTGCATTACCAGGTGCCGGACAGCTTCAACGGCAAGTTGCACCTGTTTGCGGTGGCGGTGGATGCCGATAGCGTCGGCGTCAGCGAGGCCAACACCGAGGTGCGCGGGCCGATTGTGATCACGCCGAACGTGCCGGCCTTCGTGGCCCCGGGCGATGTGTTCAACGTCAGTGCCGGGGTGTTCAGTAACCTCGACGCGGCGGCGGACGTGAAGTTTGAAGTGCAGACCAGCGCCGGCCTGGTGGTGCAGGGTGACAAGGGCAGCACCTTGTCCCTGCAACCGCGCAAGGAAGGCACCGCCGAGTTCAAGATCAAGGTCGGCGACACCCTCGGTTCGGCGGACCTGCGTTTTGTCGCGGTGCTGCCGGATGGCAAACGTATCCAGGTCGCCGAAACCACCTCGATCCGCCCACTGAGCGAGCATCGCGTGGCCCTGAGCCTGGGCCGCTTCGACAGCGCCAGCAAAGAGCTCAAGCCGACCCGCGAACTGTTCAGTCAATTGCGCGACGTGCAATTGGGTGTGGCGGCCTCGCCATTGGTGTGGGCCAACGGCCTCAAGCATTACCTGGATGACTACGGCTATGCCTGCACCGAGCAACTGGTGTCCAAGGCCATGCCGGCATTGATCTGGGGCGGCAATGCACCAGAGGCCGAACAGGCCTTCGGCAGCGCGGTACGCATGCTGCGCCAGCGCCAGAACCAGGCCGGCGGCTTCGGTTTGTGGGCGGCCAACCCGGACGTGGCGCCGTATGCCAGCCTGTACGCCACCGACTTCCTGATCGAAGCCCGGGAACGTGGGCTGCCGGTGCCCGAAGACCTGCTGGTGCGCTCGAATGCGTATCTGACAGACCTGGCCAACGGCCCGAGCGAAGGCCTGTCGGAATTGCGCAACCGTGCCTACGCCAGTTACCTGCTGAGCCGTCAGGGGATTCTCGTCAGCGGCGCCTTGAGCGATATCCGCGAACGCTACGAAAGCTACTTCAAGGACACCTGGCAGAACGACCTCGGCGCCGCTTACCTGGCCGCCAGTTACAAGCTGCTCAAGCAGGATCGCCAGGCCGATACGTTGTTCCGCAAGATCCCATGGCGTTCGCTTGTGGATAAGTGGGAAAGCGATGGCCTGTACTACGACCCGCTGGTGCATGACGCCGAGCATCTGCACCTGCTGGCGCGGCACTTCCCCGAACTGCTGGACGATGTGCCGGTGGCGTTGCTGGATAAACTCGGTAAGCGCCTCAACGAGCAACGTTACAACTCGCTGTCGGCCGCCCTGTTGCTGCGTGCTCTGGACAACTATGGCCAGCGTGCGCAAAGCGACATGACCCTCAAGGCCACCGCCTGGCTGGGCGACAAGCAGCAACAACTGCTGGAAATGGCTGGCCAGCCGCCACGCGCTGCCGTGCCGGGTGCCACGCAAAAGCTAGTGATGGAAAAATCCGACGGCCCGGCGGCGTTCTACATGCTCAGCGAGGCCGGTTTCGACAAGGGCGCGAAGCTCAAGCCAATCACCAATGGCCTGGAGATCATCCACGAATACCTCGACCTCAAGGGTGAGCCGGTGAGCAAAGTGGCGGTGGGCGACGAGTTCCTGGTGCGCTTGCGCCTGCGCGCCACCGACCGTGACCAAGTGCAGCAAGTCGCCGTGGTCGACTTGCTGCCGGGTGGCGTCGAGCCTGTGTATAACTTGCCGCCGGAGCCGGAAGCCGCCAGTGCCGAGGAAAGTGAAGGAGAGGAATCCGAGTACGTGGAAGCCAGCGACGAAGAGGCCGACACCTGGCAGGCGCCGATCGGCGAAACCGAGCTGAGTAACTGGCAGCCGGAGTATGTGGATGTCCGCGATGATCGGGTGGTGTTGTACGGCACTGCGCTGCGCGACGTAGGCACTTTCGTTTACCGCGTGCGCGCCACCAACGCAGGCACCTTCAATACACCTCCGGCCTACGCCGAAGGCATGTACGAAACCACCCTGCAAGGGCGCGGCAAAGTAGGCCAGCTTGAAATTACCAAGCCTTAAACGCCTGACGCCGCTGCTGGCAGCGGCGGTGGTGCTGGCGGGGTTGCGGCTGTGGCCCCATGCCCCGCTGGAGCAGGCCGTGACCTCGTCACGGGTGGTGTTGGCCGACGACGGCTCGCTGTTGCGCATGACCCTCGCGCAGGACGGCCAATACCGTTTATGGCTGCCGCTGGAGCGCATGTCGCCATCATTGGTCGAGGCCCTGCTGCTCAAGGAAGACCGTAATTTCTACTGGCACCCGGGGGTCAATCCTCCGGCGTTGCTGCGCGCAGCCATGGCGACCTACACCGGTGGCCAGCGCCAGGGCGGCTCGACCCTGAGCATGCAACTGGCGCGGCGCCTGTGGGATCTCAACACCCGGCAAGTACCGGGCAAACTGCAGCAGATCGCCTTGGCCTTGTGGCTGGAAGCGCGCTACAGCAAGCACGACATCCTCGAGGCCTACCTGAACCTGGCACCGATGGGCGGCAATATTGAAGGCGCCGAGGCGGCCAGCCGGATTTATTTCGGCAAGTCGGCGGCGCAGTTGTCGCTGTCCGAAGCCCTGGCGTTGGCGGTGATCCCCCAGCAACCGGGGCGGCGCGCGCGCTTCGGGCCGTCGCTGCAAAACGCGCGGCTGCGGCTGATGGCCGACTGGCGCGAAACTTATCCACAGGACGCCCGCAACGCCAGTTTGCTCGACCTGCCCCTGGAAGCCCGCAACCGCCAGCAGATCCCGTTTCTGGCACCGCACCTGAGCGAGCAACTGCTGGCATCCCAGACCGGTAATGAGCTGAACAGCACCCTTAACCTGCCACTTCAGCAATTGCTGGAACGCTTGATCACCGGCTTTATCGCCGAGCGCCGCAGCACCGGGGTGGAGAACGCTACGGCGATCCTGATCGACAGCCGCGACCAGAGCGTCAAGGCCCTGGTGGGCTCGGCGGATTACTTATCCACAAGCCTGCATGGCCAGGTTAACGGCGTGCTGGCGCGGCGCTCGCCGGGCTCGACCCTCAAGCCGTTCCTGTATGGGCTGGCGCTGGATCAGGGGGTGATTCATCCGATGAGCATCCTCAAAGATCTGCCGAGTAATTTTGGCTACTTCCAGCCGGAAAATTTCGACGGCAGTTTTGTCGGGCCGCTTACGGCGCGGGATGCCTTGATCCGTAGTCGCAATATCCCGGCGGTGTGGCTGGCCAGCCAGGTGAGGTCACCTTCGCTGTATGGCTTGTTGCAACGGGCCGGTATCAAGGGCCTGCGGGGTGAAAGCCATTACGGCCTGGCCTTGGCCCTCGGCGGTGGCGAGATGACCCCCGAAGAACTCGCGGGGCTGTATGTAATGCTGGCCGGCGATGGGCATCGACGGCCATTGCGCTATCTGCAGGAGCAACCGCAGACCACCGGCGCGCAACTGCTTACCCCCCAGGCCGCGTTTATGGTGCGCGACATGCTGCGCCGCAATCCGCGTCCGGATGGCTTGCCCGGCCGCCATTGGCGCACCGCCTGGAAAACCGGCACCTCCTGGGGCTTTCACGATGCCTGGAGTGCCGGTTTGATCGGCCCGTATGTGCTGGTGGTGTGGGTGGGCAACTTCGATGGGCGGCCGAACCCGGCGTTCATCGGCGCCAAAACCGCCGCGCCACTGTTCTTCCGTATCGCCGACGCCCTGCCCCTGGCCTTGCCCAATGTGCTGATCAAGCCTGACAAGCCGCCCCCCGGGCTGGTGCGTATCGACGTGTGCGCAGCCTCCGGCGAGCTGCCCAACCGCTGGTGCCCGCAAACCCGCAAGACCTGGTACATCCCCGGCGTCTCACCGATACGCGTCTCCAACCTGCACCGCCCGGTGCTGATCGACACCCGCACCGGCAAGGCCGCGTGCCCGCCATTCGAGGCGCAGTACACCCGCGAGGAAGTCTTCGAGTTCTGGCCCAGCGACATACAACGCCTGTACCGCGCCGCCGGCCTGCCGCGCCGCACGCCGCCCACGGTGATGAAAAACTGCCAGCCCAACCGCCTCAGCGACCAGAGCGAAGCGCCGCAGATTCGCTCGCCCCTGACCCAGGTGAGCTACCAGTTACGCCTGTCACAGCCCCAGGAAAGCATCCCACTGAACGCCAACGCCGCCAGCGATGCGGCGACCCTGTACTGGTTCGCCGACCAGACCCTGATCGGCCAGGGCCCGCCGCAAACCACGCTGAATTGGCGACCGGGCAAGTCGGGGGAATACCGGCTGCGGGTCAGTGATGATCAGGGGCGTAGCGCGAGTCGCGGGCTAAAAGTGGAGTTTGTGCCCTGATCAGGCGTCTTCGTCGCCGAAACTGGCTTTGCCCACGCGTTTGGCAAAATGGTTGTACGCCGCGCCCAGCTTGCGCTGCTCGAAGATCGAGAACACCAGGGTGCCGACCAAGATCAGCATCCACACCAGAAACAACTTCAGCGTATCCACCTGGGCCACGAACAGCAGCAAGGTGACCACGCCGCCAATCACCATGCCCAGCCCGGTCCACGCACCCAACACCCGGGCCACGGCCATGCGGATGCCCTTGGGCAGCACCAGGCGGGTCGCCATCAGCACCACGATCATCGCCAGGAAGAAGCCAAACGCCGCCATGAACGGAATCTGGAAACCGCCCTCGCGATATAACCAGGCCAGCAATTTATACACAGGGCCAAGCTCGGCCATCTGTTGATAAGTGTCCGGCCCCGGCAAATGCAGTTGGGCAATGTGTTCGGGCGTGAGGGCCATGATGCCCACGCCGATCAGCCCCACGCAGGCCGCGTAGAAGCCAGCGGCGCGCCACAGCGGCGCGAGGACCCGACGGTTTTCCACATCCTGAGTCAGCGCTACACCGAACACCGCCTTGGCCTGTTTGCCCTGGGCAATCACGCGCAGGCCGTCGCGTTCGCAGGCATCGCCGATGAGCATCACATCAAGGTCCTGGCTCAGCAGGATTTCACCCTGGCGGCGGGAGCTGCCCATCGGCTCGTAATCGTCAGGCGACTTGTTGCCGAACAGATCAATGCCCTCGGCAATCACCCGGATTTCGCCGCTGGCGTCCTGCAGGCTGAAGTCATTGCAGCGCGCCTCGCCCGAAACCCGGCTCCAGCTCCAGTGCCCGTCGTCGTCCTTCTTGCCGTCTTCGATGATCAACACGTAGCCCGCGCAGGGCTTGCCATACACCGGCGACACCAGCGGCTTATCCACAACCACCTTGCCGCGCAGTTCCACCAACCCCATCGCCAACGAGCGGATCTGGCTGGTGGCCAGCCGCTGTTCCGTCTTGTAGAAATTGGGGCCGAAGCTGGCCAACAGGCCGAGCAGGATCAACGTCGGGAAAAACAACGCGATCAGGATGTTCGGCGCATAGACCATCAAGCCAATAAAGCCTGCGAGTATCAGCAGCGCCAGCAGGGTTTTCCATGCCTGCTTTTTCTTGATGGCGCCAGCCTGGGTGGTCTTCATGTACCCGGCACTTCGAGCTTCACGCCTTCGTAGCGGGTTTCTTCAGCACTGATGGCCAGCAACGGAATACGCTGGTAACTGAGCATTCGCGCAAAGAACAGGTCGGGAAACACCGCAATCGCGATGTTGTAGAGGTTGACCGACTCATTGAAGAATTCACGCCGGTCGGCAATCCGCTCCTCCACCGCCGAGATCGCCTGCTGCAACGCGACCATGTTGGGCCCCGAGATCAGCGCGGGGTAATTCTCCGCCACCGCAATCACCGACTTCAGCGCAGCATTGAGCTGGTTGGAGGCGTCGACCTTGTCGTTGAGGCTGCTGGCGTTGAGGTATTGCGTACGCGCGTCGCTCAGGCGGGTGAACAGCGCGTTCTCATGGTTCATGGCGGTCTGGACCACGCGCATCAGGTCCGGGATCTGATCGGCCCGCTGCTTGAGCAATACGTCGATGTTGGCGAAAGCCTTGTCCACATCGTTACGCCGCATCACCAGCCCGTTGTAGACCCCCACCATCCAGCCGACGACGCCCACGACAATGATCAGCGCAACGATGCCGGCGATTAGCAGTTCGATATTCATGGTGAAGGCGTTCCCTGGCTGAGTTATCCACAGGGTCGCATTCTAGGGGGAAAACGGCGTCACGCGACGGGCACTGGCCCACAGAACCGACAAGAGGTGCTTAACCCGAGGAAAGCTCCAGGTAGCTCGACTCGCCACCGCCAGCGGCACCTGACAACCAGCCCCACTCGAAGCTCAGCGTAGTGCGTCCGACAGGGTCTACAGCGACCGTCCCACGCGACCAACCGGACAGCAGCTGACCGTCCAGCGTCAGGCACTGATACAGCAACTCGATGGTATCGGGGCCTGTCACGCGTCCCACTTGCGTACCCAGCCGGATGCGACCGCCTTGGTAGGTCCCGGAGATGGCATCACCTTCGACAAGGTAATGAAACACCGTACCCGTACCCGACAGCCCTTGGGCGTTATTGGCGACAGTGAATCGGCGATTGTGCAGACGTGGATGGATCTGGGAGGGCGTGTGCATTGAGGTCGCATCCTTTCGCGGGGACCTGGAGACCCGGGCGGGCCTCCAGGGTATGGCGGCTTACTCCACGGTCACCGATTTCGCCAGGTTGCGCGGCTGGTCGACGTCGGTGCCCTTGAGCACGGCGACGTAGTACGACAGCAGCTGTAACGGGATGGTGTAGAGAATCGGCGACAGAGTGTCGTGGATGTGCGGCATATTGATGACGTGGGTGCCTTCACCGTTGACCATGCCGGCTTTCTCATCGGCAAACACGATCAACTGGCCGCCACGGGCGCGCACTTCCTGCAGGTTGGATTTGAGCTTTTCCAACAGCTCGTTGTTCGGCGCGACGGTCACCACCGGCATGTCGTCATCCACCAGGGCCAGTGGGCCGTGCTTCAATTCGCCGGCCGGGTAGGCTTCGGCGTGGATGTAGGAGATTTCCTTGAGCTTCAGCGAGCCTTCCATCGCCACCGGGTATTGCGCGCCACGGCCGAGGAACAGGGTGTGATTTTTGTCGGCGAACAGTTCGGCGACTTTTTCCACTGTGCTGTCCATGGCCAGGGCTTCACCCAGGCGGGTCGGCAGGCGACGCAGTTCTTCTACCAGGGTGGCTTCGACACCGGCGGCCAATGTGCCGCGAACCTGGCCCAGGGACAGAGTGAGCAGCAACAAGCCGACCAGTTGGGTGGTGAAGGCTTTGGTGGAGGCTACGCCGATTTCGCGACCAGCCTGGGTCAGCAGGGTCAGGTCGGATTCGCGCACCAGCGAGCTGATGCTGACGTTGCAGATCGCCAGGCTCGCGAGGAAGCCCAACTCCTTGGCGTTGCGCAGGGCGGCCAGGGTGTCGGCGGTTTCGCCGGACTGGGAGATAGTCACGAACAGGGTGTCAGGCTGCACCACCACCTTGCGGTAGCGAAATTCGCTGGCGACTTCGACCTGGCACGGGATGCCGGCCAGCTCTTCGAGCCAGTAACGCGCAACCATGCCGGCGTGGTAGCTGGTGCCGCAGGCGACGATCTGCACATTGCGCACTTTGGCGAACAGCTCGGCGGCTTGCGGGCCGAACGCGTTGACCAGCACCTGGTTCTGGCTCAGGCGACCTTCCAGGGTGCGTTGCACCACCGAAGGCTGCTCGTGGATTTCCTTGAGCATGAAGTGGCGGAACTCGCCCTTGTCGGCGGCTTCGGCACCATCACGGTATTGCACGGCTTCGCGCTCGACGGGATTGCCGTCGACGTCCCAGATCGACACGCTTTCACGGCGGATGTCGGCGATATCGCCTTCTTCCAGATACATGAAGCGGTCAGTGACCTGGCGCAGGGCCAGTTGGTCGGACGCGAGGAAGTTCTCACCCAGGCCCAGGCCGATCACCAGCGGGCTACCACTGCGAGCGGCCACCACACGGTCCGGTTGGCTGGCGCTGATCACCGCCAGGCCGTAGGCGCCATGCAGTTCCTTGACCGTGGCCTTGAGGGCGGTGGTCAGGTCGCTGTGGTCCTTGAGCTTGTGGTTGAGCAGGTGGGCGATGACTTCGGTATCGGTGTCCGAGGTGAACACGTAGCCGAGGCCCTTGAGTTGTTCGCGCAGTACTTCGTGGTTTTCGATGATGCCGTTGTGCACCACGGCCAGGTCACCGGAGAAGTGCGGGTGGGCATTGCGTTCGCACGGCGCACCGTGGGTGGCCCAGCGGGTGTGGGCAATCCCCAGGCGACCGACCAGCGGCTCGCCGAGCAGGGCTTGCTCCAGCTCGGCGACCTTGCCCGGGCGGCGCATGCGCTCAAGCTTGCCGGCGTTGGTGAAGACCGCCACACCGGCGCTGTCATAGCCGCGGTATTCCAGGCGCTTGAGACCTTCAAGCAGGATGGCGGTGACGTTGCGTTCAGCGACTGCGCCTACAATTCCACACATGGTATTTCTCCTAGATGATTGCCGCGCATATCAGCGTAATGCCACGGGCTTGGATCTGGTCGCGGGCCTCAAGCGGCAGGCGATCATCGGTAATAAGGGTATGGACGCTGCTCCAGGGCAGTTCCAGGTTGGGAATCTTGCGGCCGATCTTGTCGGATTCGACCATCACCACCACTTCACGGGCGACCTCGGCCATCACGCGGCTCAGGCCCAACAATTCGTTGAAGGTAGTGGTACCGCGTTCCAGGTCGATGCCATCGGCGCCGATGAACAACTGGTCAAAGTCGTAGGACCGCAGCACCTGCTCGGCAACCTGGCCCTGGAATGAGTCCGAATGCGGGTCCCAGGTGCCGCCGGTCATCAACAGCACCGGCTCGTGTTCCAGTTCGCTCAAGGCGCGGGCCACGTGCAGGGAGTTGGTCATCACCACCAGGCCGGGCTGGTGGCCCAGTTCGGGGATCATGGCCGCCGTGGTGCTGCCGCTGTCGATGATGATGCGGGCGTGCTCACGCAAACGCATCACGGCGGCCCGCGCAATGGCACGCTTGTAAACCGAGATGGGTTGGGCGGCGTCGCCGACCAGTTCCTGCGGCATAGTGATCGCGCCACCATAGCGGCGCAGCAGCAGGCCGTTGCTTTCGAGGGCAGCGAGGTCCTTGCGGATGGTCACTTCCGACGTTTCGAAACGCTTTGCCAATTCGTCCACGCTGACTTCGCCCTGTTCATTGAGCAAGGTCAGGATGTTGTGGCGTCGTTGGGGTGTATTTCGTTTCGACATGGTGATGATAAGTTTCGCTTCGAAAGATAACGAAGGCAATCAAAACCTATTGGCGAAAGATCGTCAAGCGCGGGAATGAGCTTTTTGAATACTCGGAGCAAAAAATGTGGGAGCTGGCTTGCCTGCGATCGCGGCGTGTCAGGCGACATTCATGGTGAACGCCAGACCGCTATCGCAGGCAAGACAGCTCCCACAGGAGATAGCGTTAGCCGATGAACGTGTGGATAACTCAGGTCTTGTTGATTTTGACCGGGCGTTTCCAACCGTCGATGTTGCGCTGGCGGGCGCGGGCGACGGCCAGTTGAGACTTATCCACATCCTGGTTGATGGTTGAGCCGGCTGCTGTGGTTGCGCCATCGTCGAGGGTGACCGGAGCAACCAAGGAGTTATTGGAACCGATAAACACGTCCGCCCCAATGGTGGTCTGGTGCTTGTTGGCGCCATCGTAGTTACACGTGATGGTGCCGGCGCCAATGTTGGTTCGCGCGCCTACAGTGGCGTCACCCAGGTAGGTCAAGTGGCCGACTTTAGCTTCCGCGTCCAACCTGGCATTCTTCAATTCAACAAAGTTACCCACATGGGCCTTGGCTCCCAGCACGCTACCTGGACGCAACCGCGCGAACGGGCCAGCGTCACTGCCCTCGCCCATCACGGCACCGTCGATATGGCTGTTGGCCTTGACCACCACACCTTTACGCAGGGTGCTGTCCTTGATCACGCAGTTCGGGCCAATCACTACGTCGTCTTCGATGACCACACGGCCTTCGAGGATCACGTTGATGTCGATCAGCACGTCGCGGCCAACGGTGACCTCACCGCGTACATCGAAGCGCGCCGGGTCGCGCAAGGTCACGCCCTGGGCCATCAGGCGACGGCCTTCGCGCAGTTGATAGTGACGTTCCAGTTCGGCCAGTTGCTTGCGGTCGTTGGCGCCCTGCACTTCCATCGGGTCGTGGGGTTGCTCGGTGGCGACCAGCAGGCCATCACTCACGGCCATCTCGATCACGTCGGTGAGGTAATACTCGCCCTGGGCGTTGTTGTTGGACAGACGACTCATCCAGTCGGCGAGTTTGTTGGCTGGCACCGCAAGAATGCCGGTGTTGCCCTCGGTGATCGCGCGTTGGGCTTCGCTGGCATCCTTGTGTTCAACAATGGCTGCGACCTTGCCGTCGGCGTTGCGCACGATGCGTCCATAACCGGTAGGGTCGTCCAGCTCAACGGTCAGCAGGCCCATCTGGCCAGGCACTACGTGTTTGAGCAGGCGCTGCAAGGTTTCCACTTCGATCAGCGGCACGTCGCCATAGAGGATCAGCACGGTGTCGGCGGTAATGAACGGCACGGCTTGCGCGGTGGCGTGGCCAGTACCCAGCTGTTTGTCTTGCAGAACGAAATTCAAGTCATCGGCCGCCAGGCGCTCGCGCACCACATCGGCACCGTGGCCGATCACCACGTGAATTCGCTGGGGGTCCAACTGCCGAGCGCTGTGGATAACATGGCCCAACATCGAATTGCCGGCGACCGGATGCAGCACCTTGGGCAGGGCTGAACGCATGCGGGTGCCCTGGCCTGCGGCGAGAATGACGATTTCAAGAGACATGAATGGCTACCAATCCTGAGCGGTCCTGCTTCAGACCAGAGATGTGTTTTGCTGAAAAAGAAAAAGGGTAGCCGAGGCTACCCTTTTTAATCAATCGCGCATAAGTATTACGGCGTAGCCGCTTACTTCTTGCGGATCTGCTGGAGCGTGCGCAGCTGGGCTGCAGCCTCGGCCAGACGTACAGCAGCAGCGCTGTAGTCGAAGTCCGCACCCTTTTCGTTCAGGGCCTTCTCGGCAGCCTTGACGGCTTCCTGAGCGGAGGCTTCATCCAGGTCGCCAGCACGTTGCACGGTGTCGGCAAGTACCTTGACCATGTTCGGCTGAACCTCGAGGAAACCACCGGAGATGTAAAACACCTCCTTTTCCCCGCCTTGCTTGGTCAGAGTGATCGGACCTGGCTTCAAGCTGGTGATCAACGGCGCGTGGCCCATGGCAATACCCAGGTCACCGAGTTCGCCGTGTGCAATCACCATTTCTACCAGACCGGAGAAGATTTCCCCTTCCGCGCTGACGATATCGCAATGGACTGTCATAGCCATCTGATTGCCTCAACCTGATGAGCGCCCGTTTCCGGGCGCCTGGATTACAGTTTCTTGGCTTTCTCGATCGCTTCTTCGATGCCGCCGACCATGTAGAACGCTTGTTCTGGCAGGTGGTCGTAGTCACCGTTGAGGATGCCTTTGAAGCCAGCAATGGTGTCTTTCAGGGAAACGTATTTACCCGAGGCACCGGTGAAGACTTCAGCCACGAAGAACGGCTGCGACAAGAAGCGCTGGATCTTACGAGCGCGGGATACCAACTGCTTGTCGGTTTCCGACAGCTCGTCCATACCCAGGATCGCAATGATGTCCTTCAGTTCTTTGTAACGCTGCAGCACGTACTGGACGCCGCGAGCGGTGTCGTAGTGCTCCTGGCCGATCACGTTCGGATCCAGCTGGCGCGAAGTCGAGTCGAGTGGATCGACCGCTGGGTAGATACCCAGGGAAGCGATGTCACGGGACAGTACGACGGTGGCGTCCAAGTGGGCGAAGGTGGTCGCAGGCGATGGGTCGGTCAAGTCATCCGCAGGTACGTATACCGCTTGGATCGAAGTGATCGAACCTTCCTTGGTCGAAGTGATACGTTCTTGCAGAACGCCCATCTCTTCAGCCAGGGTCGGCTGGTAACCTACTGCCGAAGGCATACGGCCCAGCAGTGCGGATACTTCAGTACCGGCCAGGGTGTAACGGTAGATGTTGTCGACGAACAGCAGAACGTCGTTACCTTCGTCACGGAACTTCTCGGCCATGGTCAGGCCAGTCAGTGCTACGCGCAGACGGTTTCCCGGCGGCTCGTTCATCTGACCGTAAACCAGTGCCACTTTGTCCAGAACGTTGGAGTCCTTCATCTCGTGGTAGAAGTCGTTACCCTCACGAGTACGCTCACCCACACCGGCGAACACGGAATAACCGCTGTGCTCGATGGCGATGTTACGGATCAGTTCCATCATGTTTACGGTCTTGCCTACACCGGCACCACCGAACAGACCAACTTTACCGCCCTTGGCGAACGGGCAAACCAGGTCGATAACCTTGATGCCGGTTTCCAGCAGGTCGTTGCCGCCAGCTTGCTCGGCGAACGAAGGTGCTGGACGGTGAATGCCCCAGCGCTCTTCGGTGTCGATCGGGCCAGCTTCGTCGATCGGGTTGCCCAGTACGTCCATGATCCGGCCCAGGGTCGCTTTACCGACCGGTACGGAGATGGCAGCGCCAGTGTCGACAACGTCCAGACCGCGCTTCAAGCCTTCGGTGGAACCCATCGCAATGGTACGAACTACGCCGTCGCCCAGCTGCTGCTGAACTTCCAGAGTAGTTTCCGCGCCTTGTACTTTCAGCGCGTTGTAGATGCTCGGTACGCTGTCGCGTGGAAATTCCACGTCGATAACGGCGCCGATGATTTGAACGATACGTCCGCTACTCATAGCTGGATCCTCTGAATATTTGAACCGTTAAACCGCGGCAGCGCCGCCGACGATTTCCGAGATCTCTTGGGTGATCGCAGCCTGACGCGCCTTGTTGTAGATCAGCTGCAAATCGCTGATCAGATCACCGGCGTTATCGGTAGCGTTTTTCATCGCGATCATCCGCGCCGCTTGTTCAGCTGCGTTGTTCTCGACCACCGCCTGGTACACCTGCGACTCCACGTAGCGCACCATCAAGCCGTCAAGCAGCTCTTTGGCGTCTGGTTCGTAGAGGTAGTCCCAGTGGTGCTTGAGTTCCTGATCCGGAGTCGCCACCAGTGGAATCAATTGCTCCACGGTTGGCTGCTGGGTCATGGTGTTGATGAACTTGTTGGATACCACGGACAGGCGGTCAATCCGGCCTTCCAGGTACGCATCCAGCATCACCTTCACACTGCCGATCAAATCATTGATCGACGGCTCTTCACCCAGGTGGCTGATAGCTGCAACGACGTTACCGCCGAAGTTGCGGAAAAAGGCCGCACCCTTGCTACCAACAACACACAGATCGATCTCGACGCCGTTTTCGCGGTTTACCGCCATGTCCTTGACCAGGGCCTTGAACAGGTTGGTATTCAGACCACCGCACAAACCACGGTCACTGCTCACTACCACATAACCCACACGCTTGACTGCGCGGTCGATCATGAACGGGTGGCGGTATTCCGGGTTGGCGTTGGCCAGATGCCCAATTACCTGGCGGATACGCTCCGCATAAGGACGGCTAGCAGCCATGCGCATTTGTGCCTTGCGCATTTTGCTGACCGCCACTTTTTCCATGGCGCTGGTAATTTTTTGCGTGCTTTTGATGCTCGCAATCTTACTGCGAATCTCTTTTGCGCCTGCCATGTAACACCTATCAGGTTAGCAAGCGGGAGCCTTGCGGCTCCCGCTGCGGCTTACCAGGTTTGGGTGGCCTTGAACTTCTCGATACCGGCTTTCATGCCAGCGTCGATATCGTCATTGAAGTCACCCTTCACGTTGATCTTCGCCATCAATTCGGCGTGATCGCGGTTGAAGTAAGCAATCAGCGCTTGTTCAAAGCTGCCGACCTTGGCGATTTCAACGTCGGTCAGGAACCCACGCTCAGCGGCATACAGCGACAACGCCATGTCAGCGATCGACATCGGGGCGTATTGCTTCTGCTTCATCAGCTCGGTAACGCGCTGACCATGCTCAAGTTGCTTACGGGTCGCTTCGTCCAGGTCAGAAGCGAACTGGGCGAATGCCGCCAGTTCACGGTACTGAGCCAGAGCGGTACGGATACCACCGGAGAGCTTCTTGATGATCTTGGTCTGAGCGGCACCACCCACACGGGATACCGAAACACCGGCGTTCACTGCAGGGCGGATGCCCGAGTTGAACATGGCCGATTCCAGGAAGATCTGACCGTCGGTGATGGAAATCACGTTGGTCGGAACGAACGCGGAAACGTCGCCAGCCTGGGTTTCGATGATCGGCAGTGCGGTCAGGGAACCGGTTTTGCCGGTCACTGCGCCGTTGGTGAACTTCTCTACGTACTCTTCGGAAACGCGGGATGCGCGCTCCAGCAGACGGGAGTGGAGATAGAACACGTCGCCTGGGTAGGCTTCACGGCCTGGTGGACGGCGCAGCAGCAGGGAAATCTGGCGGTAAGCCACTGCTTGCTTGGACAGATCGTCATAAACGATCAGCGCGTCTTCACCGCGGTCGCGGAAGAATTCACCCATGGTGCAACCGGAGTACGGTGCCAGGAATTGCAGCGCAGGAGATTCCGAAGCACTGGCAGCCACGATGATCGTGTTGGCCAGGGCGCCGTTTTCTTCCAGCTTGCGAACCACGTTGGCGATGGTCGATTGCTTCTGACCGATAGCTACGTAGACGCAGAAAATGCCGCTGTTCTTCTGGTTGATGATCGCGTCGATCGCCAGAGCGGTTTTACCGATCTGACGGTCACCGATGATCAGCTCACGCTGGCCACGGCCGACAGGGATCATGGCATCGACAGCCTTGTAGCCAGTCTGTACAGGCTGGTCTACCGACTTACGCCAGATCACGCCTGGAGCAACTTTCTCGACCGCGTCGGTCTCGGTGTTGCCCAGTGGACCTTTGCCGTCAACAGGGTTACCCAGTGCGTCGACTACGCGGCCCAGCAGTTCCTTACCAACCGGAACCTCCAGGATGCGGCCGGTGCACTTGGCGCTCATGCCTTCAGCCAGACTGGTGTACGCGCCCAATACAACGGCACCTACGGAGTCTTGCTCCAGGTTGAGGGCCATACCGTAGACGCCGCCCGGAAACTCGATCATCTCGCCGTACATAACGTCGGCCAGACCGTGAATCCGCACGATGCCGTCAGATACGCTGACGACAGTGCCTTCGTTACGGGCTTGGGAGGTCACATCGAGCTTGTCGATGCGGCCCTTGATAATTTCACTTATTTCGGAAGGATTGAGTTGCTGCATTGCTCTGCTGCCCCTTCAAACTCAAGATTTCAATGCTTCGGCAAGTTTCGCGATTTTGCCGCGAATCGAGCCATCGATAACCAGGTCGCCGGCACGGATAACAACACCACCAATCAGGGATGCGTCCTCCGAAGCTTGCAGGCGCACTTCCCGATTGAGTCGTGCACTGAGAACCTTGGCGAGTTTGTCTTGCTGTTCTTGGTTCAATGCAAAAGCACTGGTCACTTCAACGTCTACCGATTTCTCTGCTTCGGCCTTGTACAGGTCGAACAGAGCGGCGATCTCCGGCAGTAGCGGGAGACGGTCGTTTTCGGCAACGACATGGATGAAGTTCTGCACTTTCACATCAAACTTGTCGCCGCACACTTCAATAAAAGTGGCGGCCTTGTCTGCGCTCGTCAGGCGCGGGGCCTTGAGCACGCGCTGCATGGTGTCGTCTTGCGACACTGCTGCAGCCAGGCCGAGCATGGCTGACCAAGAGGCCAGCTGCTGGTGGGCCTGGGCGTGCTCGAAGGCTGCCTTAGCGTAAGGTCGGGCCAACGTGGTCAGTTCTGCCATGATCGCCCTCGCTTAAATTTCAGCAGCCAGTTTGTTAACCAGCTCCGCGTGCGCGTTTTGATCGATTGTGGCACCGAGGATCTTCTCAGCACCGCCGACCGCCAGAGCACCCAGTTGGGCACGCAGCGCGTCTTTGACGCCGTTCAGTTCCTGTTCGATCTCGGCATGAGCCGAAGCCTTCACACGGCCAGCTTCGACGCGGGCTTTTTCAACAGCCTCTTCGACGATCTGGTTACCGCGTTTCTTGGCTTGCTCAATGATTTCAGCTGCCTGTGCTTTAGCATCGCGCAGTTGATGACCCACTTTCTCTTGGGCCAACTCCAGGTCGCGAGCTGCACGGCTGGCAGCGTCCAAACCATCCGCGATCTTCTTCTGACGTTCGTGCAAAGCCGCGATGACCGGAGGCCACACGAACTTCATGCAAAACACTACAAAAATGAAGAACGCAACGGATTGGCCAATCAGGGTTGCATTAATGTTCACGCCAACACCTCGCTCATTCGTTGTCCATCACCCCAATCACTCGAAAAGTCGAGTGATTAGCCAGCGAGTTGACCAACGAAGGGGTTCGCGAAGGTGAAGAACAGTGCGATACCAACGCCGATCATGGTCACGGCGTCGAGCAGGCCGGCGACGATGAACATTTTAACTTGCAGCATTGGAACCATTTCTGGCTGACGCGCTGCGCCTTCCAGGAATTTGCCGCCCAGCAGGCCGAAACCAATGGCAGTACCCAGGGCGCCCAGGCCGATCAACAGTGCAACAGCGATAGCGGTTAGACCAACTACAGTTTCCATCTTTCCTCCCGACTTTTACGTCGTATGGTTTAGGTTTTTTAGATTTTAAAGCGGTAAAACAAATCGTTTCATAGGCCGTTAGAGCCCACCTTCCCGGGTGACCGGGAAGGACATCAGACTAGTCGAGACTGGTCTTAATGGTTCTCTTCGTGCGCCATCGACAGGTAGACGATGGTCAGCATCATGAAGATGAAGGCCTGCAGGGTGATGATCAGGATGTGGAACACAGCCCACGCCCACTGCAGAACCACGCCCAGGCCGCTGAGCCAGAGCAGACCGCTGCCGAACATCACAGCGATCAGAATGAACACCAGTTCGCCGGCATACATGTTGCCGAACAGTCGCAGGGCCAGGGAAATCGGCTTGGCGACCAGGGTCACGAACTCCAGCAGGAAGTTCACCGGGATCAGCAGGGCTTGAACGAAGATGTTCTTGCTGCCGAACGGGTGCAGGGTCAGTTCGCCGATGAAGCCGCCGATGCCCTTGACCTTGATGCTGTAGAAAATGATCAACGCGAACACCGACAGGGCCATGCCCAGGGTGGCGTTAGGGTCCGTGGTGGAAACCGCACGGAATGGAATGTGGTGGTCGCCGGAGATCAGGATGGCCAGCTGAGGAATCCAGTCGACCGGGATCAGGTCGACGGCGTTCATCAGGAACACCCAGACGAAGATGGTCAGTGCCAGCGGTGCAATCACCGGGCTACGGCCATGGAAGCTGTCTTTCACGCTGCCATCGACGAATTCGACCAATACTTCAACGAAGTTTTGCAGGGCACCTGGTTGACCGGAAGTCGCCTTCTTTGCCGCCATGCGGAAAATCAGGACGAAAATCAGGCCCAGTGCGACCGACCAGCCCAGAGTATCCAGGTGGAAAGCCCAGAAGCCCATTTCTTTGGCTTCTGCTGCGGTGTGGGCGAAGCCCCAGCCGCCGTTGGGAAGCTGACCGAAGGTCAGGTTCTGCAAGTGGTGCTGGATATAGCCCGAAGCGGTTGTTTCTGCCATGGTTGCCTCAAACGCCCTAAGGTTTCGAAAGTCTTGTTTTCATTAGCAGGGGAGCGAACCAGCTGACCAGTTGGGTCAACACGAAGACGCCGAATACAGCCAGCGGCGCCAATGGCTTCACACCTGCAAAGGTCAGTGCAAACAGCACTGCCGTCAAAATCAGTTTCCCTGCTTCGCCGGCATAAAAGGACCGGACGATAGCCTGGGCTGCTCGGGCGCCGGAAAACCGAAAGGCCCTGTGAGCAAAATACATATTGGGCAGCAAGGCTATCAGGCCTCCGCAAAGTCCTGAATACCCGGCTACGACTCCATGCCAATACCAAAGCGCCAATGCGGCGATCAGCAAAATGACTAACTGAGCCAATAAAACCGGGAAAACGGCCAAGCGATGGAACGGCAACGTGTTTGGCGTGCGGGTTTCCATCACTCTTGCTCCTCAATGGTCGGCTGCCGGAAATCAATAACTTGGCATAATTTGTGCCGACAAAATGCGCGCAGAGTATAGGGGCGGTTCTGCCCCTATTCAACTGCCGGGTAGTGATTTCCGATCACGCGCTACATAAGCAAATGTTTCAGCGGATGTGGGCAAGGACGCCCTGAAGCTCATCGAGAGAGTTATATCCGATGACCAATTGGCCTTTGCCTTTCTTGCCGTGGCGAATTTGCACCGCAGAGCCCAGGCGCTCGGCCAGGCGCTGCTCCAGACGTGCAATATCCGGATCAGGTTTGGCCGTTTCGACCGGTGCAGGTTTACCACTGAGCCATTGGCGAACCAGGGCCTCTGTCTGACGAACGGTGAGCCCTCGTGCGACAACGTGTCGCGCCCCCTCAACCTGTTGATTTTCCGGCAATCCGAGCAAAGCACGGGCATGGCCCATCTCCAGGTCACCGTGGGACAGCATGGTCTTGATGACTTCCGGCAACGCGATCAGGCGCAGCAGGTTGGACACGGTGACCCGGGATTTACCCACAGCCTCGGCCACTTGTTGCTGGGTCAGCTGGAATTCCTGCTGCAAACGCTGCAACGCGATCGCTTCTTCGATCGGGTTGAGGTCTTCACGCTGGATATTCTCGATCAACGCCATGGCGATGGCCGTTTCATCCGGCACATCACGCACCATCGCCGGGATGGTGTCCTTGCCAGCCTGCTGGCTGGCACGCCAGCGGCGTTCACCGGCGATGATTTCGAAGCGTCCGCCACCGATCGGGCGTACCACGATCGGCTGCATCACGCCCTGGGCCTTGATCGAATTGGCCAGTTCTTCCAGCGCCTGGGGGTCCATGTCCCGGCGTGGCTGGTATTTGCCGCGCTGGATCAGGTCCAGGGGCAGGTGTTGCAGCTCGCGCTCGTCGGCCTGCACCGCTTGTTCTTCAAGCGATGTGACGGTCGGACCACTCAACAGTGCATCCAGTCCACGTCCGAGACCTCGTTTCTTGACGGCCATGGGGATTCCTTAAGTTGGCTGGGCTGCAGCGGTGCGTGAGTTGCGGCGCTGGCGACGAACCATTTCGCCGGCCAGTGCCAGGTAGGCAATGGCACCCCGCGATTGTTTGTCGTACGCCAGGGCCGGCATGCCGTAGCTCGGGGCTTCGGCCAGACGGATGTTGCGCGGGATCACCGTGTCGTACAGCTGATCGCCAAAGTGTTCCTTGAGCTGCGCCGACACATCATTCATCAGGCTCAGGCGCGGATCGAACATGGTCCGCAGCAGGCCTTCGATCTGCAGGTTCGGGTTGAGCAACTCGGCGATGCGCTTGATGTTATCCACAAGGTCGCTCAAACCTTCCAGCGCGTAGTACTCGCACTGCATGGGGATAATCACCCCATCGGCGGCCACCAGCGCGTTCAGTGTCAGCATCGACAGTGACGGCGGGCAGTCGATCAAAATGTAGTCGTAATTCTCGCGGATCGGCGCCAAGGCGCTGCGCAGACGGCTTTCTTTCATCTGCATTTCCAGCAGCACCACTTCCGCCGCGGTCAAATCGCGGTTGGCCGGCAGCAGTTGATAACCGCCGTGTTCGGAATAGTGCATGGCCTGGGCCAGGTCGCACTCGCCAATCAGCAAGTCGTAGACCGAGTTTTCCAGGCCGTGTTTATCCACACCGCTACCCATGGTGGCGTTGCCCTGTGGATCGAGATCGATCAACAGCACCCGACGCTTGGTGGCGACCAGGGATGCTGCGAGGTTGATGCAGGTGGTGGTTTTACCCACGCCACCTTTCTGGTTCGCTATCGCGAATACCTTAGCCATTCTTGCTTGTGTTCCCAATCATGCCGTGCGGCGCAGTATCAGCAGATGGCGTTGGCCTTGGCAACCGGGTACGGCCAAGGCGTGTTCGCTATCGAGGTGGAAGTCTGCCGGCAATGCTAACAGCTCGTCGCTTGGATGAACGCCCTTCATTGCCAGCCAGCGGGTATCGCGGTCGCCCAGGTGGCGAGTCCAGTTGCTGAAGTTCTCCATGCTGCTGAACGCCCGGGAAACAATTCCGTTGAAAGGCTGTTCAGGCGTGAAGGCTTCGACCCGACTGTGGATAACTTGCAGGTTATCCAGCTTGAGTTCGAGTTTGACCTGGGTCAGGAAGCGGGTTTTCTTGCCGTTGCTGTCCAGGCACGTCACTTGCGCGTCCGGAAACAGGATGGCCAGCGGAATACCGGGCATGCCGCCGCCACTGCCTACGTCGAGCCAGCGGCCGTTTTCGATAAACGGCATCACGCTCAAGCTGTCGAGCAAATGACGCGAGACCATTTCATCGGGATCGCGCACAGCAGTCAGGTTGTAAGCCTTGTTCCATTTGATCAACAGGGCCAGATAACCCAGCAGCAAAGTGCGCTGGGCTTCGGTCAGGTCCACGCCCAACTGGCGTGCACCTGTGGATAACTCTTCGGCGTGTTGCGAGGTGACCAACGAACTCAAGCGCTTTGCTCCAACTGACGGCCCGCGCCGCGTTTTTTCAAATGAATCATCAACAGCGAAATGGCCGCCGGGGTGACGCCAGGAATACGTGAAGCCTGGCCGAGGGTCTCAGGTCGAGTTATCCCCAGCTTGCTCTGGATTTCTTTCGACAGCCCGGAAATCCCGGTGTAGTCGATATCCACAGGCAGCTTGGTGTCTTCACTGGCGCGCAGGCGAGCAATCTCGTCCTGTTGGCGATCAATGTAACCGGCGTACTTGGTCTTGATCTCGACCTGTTCGGCGACCTGTGGATCTTCTGCGCCCTGGCCGGTCACTTCGACCAGACCAGCGTAGTCGATTTCCGGACGGGACAGCAGGTTCAGCAGGTTGTATTCGTGGGTCAGCGGCGTGCCGAATTTTTCCGCGATCGCGTCGCCCTGCTCGGTGCCCGGGCGAACCCAGGTACTTTTCAGGCGCTGCTCTTCGAGCGCGATGCTTTCGCGTTTTTTGCAGAAGGCCGCCCAGCGCGCGTCATCGACCAAGCCCAGCTCGCGACCTTTTTCGGTCAGGCGCAGATCGGCGTTGTCTTCGCGCAGGATCAGGCGATATTCCGCCCGGGAGGTAAACATCCGGTACGGTTCCTGGGTACCCAGGGTAATCAGGTCATCAACCAGTACGCCGATATACGCTTCATCGCGACGCGGGCACCAGCTGTCCTTGCCCTGCGCGCGCAATGCCGCGTTGGTTCCGGCCAGCAAACCCTGGGCGCCGGCTTCTTCGTAACCGGTGGTGCCGTTGATTTGGCCAGCAAAGAACAGACCGCCGATCACCTTGGTTTCCAGGCTGTACTTCAGGTCACGCGGGTCGAAATAGTCGTACTCGATGGCGTAGCCCGGACGCACGATATGAGCGTTTTCCATGCCACGGATCGATTGCACAATCTGGATTTGCACGTCGAACGGCAGCGAAGTGGAAATCCCGTTCGGGTACAGCTCGTGAGTGGTCAGGCCTTCCGGTTCGATGAAGACCTGGTGGCTTTCCTTGTCGGCAAAGCGGTGGATCTTGTCTTCGATCGACGGGCAATAACGTGGGCCAATGCCCTCGATCACCCCGGAATACATCGGCGAGCGGTCGAGGTTGGCCGCGATGATTTCGTGGGTGCGCGCATTGGTATGGGTAATCCAGCAGCTCACCTGTTTCGGGTGCTGCTCTTTGGAGCCCATGAACGACATCACCGGAATCGGCGTATCGCCGGCTTGTTCGGTCATCACCGAGAAATCCACAGAACGCCCGTCAATACGCGGCGGGGTCCCGGTTTTCAGGCGCCCGACGCGCAGTGGCAGTTCACGCAGGCGATGCGCCAGGGCAATCGACGGCGGATCACCGGCGCGACCGCCCGAATAATTCTGCATACCGATGTGGATAAGTCCGCCGAGGAACGTACCGGTGGTCAGCACCACGGATTCTGCGAAGAACCGCAGGCCCATTTGCGTGACAACACCGCGGACCTGGTCCTGTTCGACGATCAGGTCATCGGCAGCTTGTTGAAATATCCACAGGTTCGGCTGGTTTTCCAGGGTTTCGCGTACCGCCGCCTTGTACAGGATGCGGTCGGCTTGTGCCCGAGTGGCACGCACTGCCGGGCCTTTGCGGCTGTTGAGCACGCGAAATTGAATACCACCCTTGTCGGTTGCTTCAGCCATGACGCCACCAAGGGCATCGATTTCCTTGACCAGATGGCTTTTGCCGATCCCGCCAATAGCGGGGTTGCAACTCATTGCACCGAGGGTTTCCACGTTATGCGTGAGCAACAGGGTTTTTACGCCCATGCGTGCTGACGCCAGTGCTGCCTCGGTACCGGCATGACCGCCGCCGATGACGATCACTTCAAAACGGGAAGGGAAATCCACCACGCACCTCGTGCCTGCTTATGTAGGTAATTAGGAATTGATTGGTTGAGCTGGTTTTAGAGCTTTGGCGGCAAGTATAGGGACTTAGCCCTTCCTAAAGAACCCTTTGCACAAAATTTAACCAGCTGTGGATGAATCACAGACAATAGAAATTAAAAGAGAGAAATTTATTAAATCTTTGTTTTTATGTTTATTTCTACTGAGCACGGTTTCTGTGGATAGATCTCTACAGGCCTTTATTTACGTTGTGTACAGCGTTTCAAAAGTCTGTGGTCATGTGCCAAGGAGGCCCTTGGATAAGTGCTGTAAGCCTGTGGATTAAACAGGTGGTTATCCACAGAGGGGTTTTTGCTCAGGTTTCAAGCCCTGTTATCAACTGGGCACAGGGGCGGTTATTCACAGGGCTTAATCCACAGAAATTGCTGGATCCGAGTGAATAGCGCCCACGACGAAGCCACCAGAATCCTCCGACTGCGGCAAAAACAGAGCTATTGTGAGAAAACCACGGCGCAGTTAATAATAGCGATTATCATTAACCTCGCTTGTCATGCCCTATGTCCCCTTCTTCACACACCGTTGCCGTCCAGCACATCTATGAGCAACACCACTCGTGGCTGCACGGATGGCTCAAAGGTAAATTGCATAACGCCTGCGATGCCGCTGATGTTGCGCACGATACGTTCGTGCGCATTCTGGGAGGGCGACATGCGGGACAGATCCTCGAACCGCGCGACTACTTGGCGACCATTGCCAGGGGGTTGGTGATTGATCGTTACCGCCGCCATGCCATCGAACAAGCTTATAAACAGACCCTGGCCGAACGTCCCGAAGCCACCGCCATCAATGAAGAAGACAAGGCGATCATCATCGAGACCCTGGTAGCTGTGGATAAAGCGCTGGCTGGCCTGGGTGAACGGGCACGGCGGATCTTCATGCTCTCGCAGATCGACGGGCTGACTTATCAACAGATTGCCGACCAGTTGCAGGTCTCGTTGACCACTGTGAAGAAACACATGATCCGCGCCCTGACCGAATGCTCGCTGATCATGGCCAGTCTTTGATGGCTGCGCCCGATCGCAAGACCTTCGAGGCGGCCGCCAGTTGGTTTGTGCAATTTCAATCCCAGCCGCCGACCGCCGCCGAGCGTCATGCCTGGCAGCAATGGCTCAATGGTGATCCGTCCCACTTGGCGGCGTGGAACCAGATGGAGCAATTACAGCGCAGCCTCGGCGCCCTGCCCCAGGACCTCACGCGCCGCGCATTGTCGACCACGCAACAACGCCGCCAGGTGCTCAAGTGGATGCTGGTACTCGGTGGAACCGGCTACCTGGGCTGGAATGTCCAGCAACATACTTCCCTGGGCAATGTCTGGGCTGACTACCGCACACCGGTGGGCACGCTACGGCGCATCGAGCTGGCGGATGGCACGCGGATAGACCTGAATACCAACACCGCGATTGATGTGCTATTCGACGATCGCCAGCGTTTGATCCGCCTGCGCGAAGGTGAAGTGCTTATCCACACCGGCAAGTCCGGCGGGCAGACGCCCTTTTATGTGGAGACGCGCCAGGGCCGGATCCAGGCATTGGGCACGCGGTTTACCGTGCGCCAATTGCCGGACGCCACGCGCGTTGGTGTGCTGGAAGATCGAGTCAGTGTGGCGCCGGGTGACCAACCCGATCATGTCCGACTGCTCGGAGCAGGTGAAAGCGTCGACTTCGACCGACAGCACGTGGGGCTCAACCAGCCTTATCGCCGCACCCAGGCAGCCTGGGTCGACGGACAACTGATCGTGCTGGACGCACGGCTTGGGGATGTGATCGACGACCTCGCCCGCTATCGGCCGGGCATGCTGCAGTGCGATCCGGCCTCGGCACGCCTGCGTGTTTCCGGGACGTTTCGCCTGGACGCCACCGACGCGGTATTGGCCAACCTGCAAGCAACCCTGCCGATCCAGGTGAAATACTTCACCCGTTATTGGGTATCGGTGAAGCGCATCGGTTGAGGGGAAAAATTATCCACAAGGGGGTTATCTTTTTTTTACCTGGCGCGGCCCTACAGGTAATCACGACGCTACCTTCAGGGCTTATCCACCTATGCGCCTTCCTACCAAGATCCGCCAACGACTCTCCTACCACGGCATGAGCTGCGGTTTGCTGCTCACGTCTGCCGCCACCAGCATGTTGCTCTGCACGGGTGCGATGGCTGCTAGCGCGGTGCAGCACTACACCATTGGGGCTGGCCCGCTGGACGGCGCCTTGAGCCAGTTTGCCGCCCGGGCCAATGTGATTCTGTCCTTTTCGCCCCAGCAAACCGCGCAATTGAACACCCCAGGGCTGGAGGGGGACTATTCGGTGGATCAGGGCTTCGCACTGCTCCTGCAAGACTCGCGACTGCAGGCTGTCGCCCAGGCCCCCGGCAGCTATGTCCTGCAGGCGGCTCCCGAAGGTCAACTGACCCTCGCCCCAACAACCGTGAGTACTTATCAACAGGCGGGTTTCAATCAGGACATCGCCGCGGATGTTGGCTACAAGGCGCAAAACAGCCGCATCGGTACCAAGACCAGCACGCCGCTGTCGGAAACACCGCGCTCGGTGTCGGTGGTCACCGGCCAGCGCATCAAGGACCAGAAATCCCAGAGCCTGACTGAAGTATTGGGCTATGTACCCGGCATTTTCGCTCCACCCTTTGCGGCTGGCGACAGCCTGGCGGGCGACCTGTTCTTCATTCGCGGTTTCAACGCCACGGATTATGGCTACGGCCTGCTACGTGATGGCTTACGCGTACAAGGCAATCGGTACGACACCACCAGCGAGCCTTATGGCCTGGAGCGGGTCGAGATTTTCCGTGGTCCGTCTTCCCTGCTCTACGGCGAAAACGCCCCAGGTGGCTTGGTCAACCTGGTCAGCAAACACCCGACTTCTACCCCGCAAGGCGAGGTGCAGTTGGGGTATGGCACGAACAACCGTCGCCAGGTGGGTGTGGATATCTCCGGTCCGCTCAATGACAACGAGAACATCCTTGGCCGCGTGGTGATGCTGGGTCGCAAGTCCGACACCCAGACCGATCACGTCCCGGATGATCGGCTCTATATTGCGCCCTCCCTGACCTTGAATTTCGACGACTACAACACCCTCACCCTGCTGGCCAACTATCAGAAAGACCACACCAACCTGGAACTCGGCCTGCCCGCTGCCGGCACGTTGCTTAAAAACCCCAACGGTAAGCTGTCCAAACACACCATGCTCGGTGATCCGGACTGGAACACCTTCGAACGCGAAGCCTGGAGCACCGGCTACGAATTCAGCCACACCCTCAACGACGACTGGCAGTTCCGCCAGAACTCGCGCTATATGCAGTCACGCATCAACCGGCATGAAACCTGGCCAAGCACGCTGAATAATCGTGGATTCGGTACCCAACTGAACATGACCGCCTACGACCGCTACAACAAGTCGATGGTGTACTCCCTGGATAACCAGCTTGAAGGCAAATTCCAGCTGGGCGAACTGGAAAATACCCTGTTGTTCGGCGCCAGCTACGACCGCACCTCATTCAACCAGGACTGGGACGCTGGCTTCGCCGGCACCATCAATGTGTATAACCCGGTATACCTGCGCGACCCGCTTACGCCGGTCGCGGTGCAAAACACCTTGCTCGAACAGCAGATGAAAGGGGTTTATGCACAGATCCAGAGCAAGTATGACCACTGGCTTTTTCTGCTGGGAGGCCGCCAGGACTGGGTCGACAGTGACTTCCGCGACAAAGTGAACAAGGCCAGCAATACCGACTCGCAGGATCACAAGTTCACCTATCAGGGCGGGGTGATGTATCAGTTCGACAACGGCCTGACGCCGTATGTCAGCTACTCCACCGCGTTTGTACCGGTGCAGCAGATTTCCAATGCCGGCTCCCCCTTGAAGCCGATCACCAGCAGCCAGTACGAAGTGGGTGTGAAATACGAGCCGATCGGCTGGGACACCGCGATGACATTATCGGTGTATGACCTGCGCAAGCAGGACGACACCTACCTCGATGCAACCACCAACAGTTATCGCCAGGTTGGCGAGAGCCGAGCCAAGGGCGTGGAGGTGGAGGTCAACAGCAACATTACGCCCAACCTGAACCTCACTGCGGCCTACACCTACACGGACGCACGTATTACCAAGGACTCGGCCACGTCGCTGGTCGAAGGACACCAGATGAGCGGAGTTCCACGCAACCAGGCGTCGCTGTGGAGCAAGTACCGGTTCCTCGACGGCCAGTTGAAAGGCGTGTCCCTGGGCGGCGGTGTGCGTTATTTCGACAGCACCTTTTCCTACACGGCGCCATCGCTGTACGGAAAACTCGACGCGGGAAGTGTCACCTTGGTGGATGCGTCAGTGGGTTATCAGATAGACAAACACTGGTCTGTGGATCTGAACGCCAAGAACCTGTTCGACAAGGAATATGTGTCCGGCTGTAACGATGCGGGCCGCTGTTATTGGGGCGACAGCCGTACACTGCTTGGGACAGTTTCGTATAACTGGTGATGGATGAGGCCTGAAGCATCTGGACGTCTTCAGGCCACTGTCGCCGGCAGGGGTTGTGGATAACCTGGTTATTTGCCGATGCAGAAGCTGGAAAAGATCCGTCCCAACAAATCATCGGAGCTGAAGGCACCGGTGATTTCCCCCAGCAGCTGCTGCGCCTGGCGTAAATCCTCAGCCAGCAGCTCCCCCGCCCCCGCCAGGGTCAGCTCCGCTCGACCATGCTCCAGCGCCGCGCTGGCGTGGCGCAGTGCCTCCAGGTGCCTGCGGCGCGCACTGAAGCTACTTTCCGATGTCTGCTCGAAGCCCATGCATGCCTTGAGATGCTCACGCAGCAATTCCAGGCCTTCGCCTGCCGACTTGGCGCTCAGGCTGATGGTGACGTGGCCATCCTCGCTGGTTTCCAGGGCGATGGCTTCGCCCGTCAGGTCGGCCTTGTTGCGGATCAAGGTGACTTTGGCCGGGTCCGGCCGTTGCTCGAGGAATTCCGGCCACAGTGCAAAAGGATCCACAGCCTCCGGTGCCGTGGCATCCACCACCAGCAGCACGCGGTCAGCTTCGCCGATTGCCTTGAGGGCGCGTTCGACGCCGATCTTTTCCACCTGGTCTTCAGTGTCGCGCAGGCCGGCGGTGTCGACCACGTGCAACGGCATGCCGTCGATGTGGATATGTTCGCGCAGGATGTCACGGGTGGTGCCGGCGATCTCGGTGACAATCGCGGCTTCGCGACCTGCCAGGGCGTTGAGCAGACTGGATTTGCCCGCATTCGGCCGGCCGGCAATCACCACGGTCATACCGTCACGCAACAACGCGCCCTGCCCGGCTTCACGCAGTACTGTGGATAACTCATCGCGGACTTTATCCAGCATTGCCAGGACGTGGCCATCGGCAAGAAAGTCGATTTCCTCTTCCGGAAAATCGATCGCAGCCTCCACGTAAATGCGCAGGCTGATCAATTGCTCGGTCAAGTTATGCACACGCAGGGAAAAAGCCCCCTGCAATGAGCGCAACGCATTGCGTGCCGCCTGTGCAGAACTGGCTTCGATCAAGTCCGCAATGGCTTCAGCCTGGGCCAGGTCGAGCTTGTCGTTGAGGAAGGCGCGCTCGCTGAATTCGCCCGGGCGAGCCAGGCGGCAACCCAATTGCAGGCAGCGCTGCAGCAACATATCCAGCACCACCGGGCCGCCGTGGCCCTGCAGTTCCAGGACGTCTTCACCGGTGAATGAATTCGGGCCTGGAAAATAAAGCGCCAGGCCCTCGTCCAACACACTGTTGTCAGCGTCCAGGAACGGCCCGTAATGGGCATACCGCGGCTTCAACTCGCGACCGCTGATCGCCTGTGCTGCCCTGCCGGCAAGCGGCCCGGAAATACGAACGATACCGACACCGCCGCGACCTTGAGCGGTAGCGACAGCAGCGATGGTTTCACGAGGAGCGCTCATCAGCAGGTTCCAGAACAAAAGTGACGGAAAGCAAAACGCCCCACTAGGGGGCGTCTTGAGTGGTTATCCACAGAGTAAATTACGCCGCAGCTTTTTTGGTAGCCGCTTCGATTTTACGTGTGATGTACCACTGTTGAGAGATCGACAACACGTTGTTGACCACCCAGTACAGCACCAGACCAGCAGGGAACCACAGGAAGAAGAAGGTGAAGATGATTGGCATCATTTTCATTACCTTGGCCTGCATCGGATCCGGCGGAGTCGGGTTCAGACGCTGCTGGATAAACATGGTCGCGCCCATGATGATCGGCAGGATAAAGAACGGGTCTTTGATCGACAAGTCAGTTATCCACAGCATGAACGGTGCCTGGCGCATTTCCACGCTTTCCAGGAGTACCCAGTACAACGACAGGAATACCGGCATCTGCACCAGAATCGGCAAGCATCCACCCAGCGGGTTGATCTTCTCTTTCTTGTACAGCTCCATCATGGCCTGCGACATTTTCTGCCGGTCATCACCATGTTGCTCTTTCAGCGCGGCCAGTTTCGGCGCAACGGCACGCATACGCGCCATCGACTTGTAGCTGGCGGCCGACAGCGGGAAGAAAATCCCTTTGATCAGCATGGTCAGGAAGATGATCGAGAAGCCCCAGTTACCCACAATGCTGTGGATATGTTGCAGCAACCAGAAAATCGGCTGGGCAATGAACCAGAGGAAGCCGTAATCCACAGTCAACTCAAGACCTGGGGACAACTCTTTCAGCACGGCCTGGCTTTTCGGACCGGCGTACAGGGTAGCGCTGGTCTCGGCCTTGGCACCTGGAGCGACGGTCAACGCCGGGCCAGTGAAGCCAATGATGTAGTTACCCTGGCTGTCCTTGCGGGTTTGAACCAGGTTCGCGTCACCCTTGTTCGGGATCCAGGCGGTCACGAAGTAGTGTTGCAGCCAGGCAACCCAGCCACCTTGGACGGTTTCTTTCAGCGAGCCCTTGTCGATATCTTTCATCGACACTTTTTTGTACGGCTCGTTACTTGTCCACAGGGCAGCGCCCAGGTAAGTCGCGGTGCCAGTGGCGGTGCTGGAAGAAGGATCGGAACTGGCGTCACGCTTGAGCTGGGCAAACAGGTTGCCGCTCCATGGCTTGTCGCTTTCGTTGTCGATCAGGTAAGTGACCTTCAAGTCGTACAAACCACGGGTGAAGCTGAAACGCTTGATGTAATTGACGCCGTCGAGGCTGAATTTCAGGTCGACGTTCAACTGGTTCTGGCCGTCAGCCAGTTGATAAGTCTTTTGCTCGGTCGAATAAACCGGACGACCGGTAGCACGTGCATCCGGACCGTTGGTGCCGGTCAGGCCACTTTGCGCCAGATAAGTCCGTTCACCACCGTTATCGAACAGTTGGAACGGGACATCCGGATGGTCTTGGCGACGTGGATACAGCGGCAGTTTCAACTGCGCGATATCACCACCTTGTGGGTCGATAGCCAGGTCGAGCACATCCGTTTTCACGTGGATGAGGTCTTTATTGGTGACCACTGGCGTTTCTAAAGGGGCGCTTGTCTCGCCATTCGCGCTGGGAACATCGGCACTCGCGGACGCATTGTTACCCAGCGGGGTGTCCGGAATAGCCGGCGCAGCCTGATTGGTAGCAACATTCTGAGTCGGCAGGGCAGCCTGGCCATAGTCCTGGTTCCACTTAAGAACCATGACGTAGGACACGATTGCCAGGGCGACGATCAGGATCGTGCGTTTAATATCCATGATTACTCGGCCATCGAAGAAGAACGGGAGGTAGGGATAGGTGGAACCGGGTCATAACCACCGGGATTCCACGGATGACAGCGACCTAAACGACGAAAGGTCAGCCAGCCACCGCGCAGAAGACCATGATTTTCTATGGCCTCTAACGCGTAGCAGGAACAACTGGGGTAGAAACGACAGTGGCTGGCCATCAGAGGACTAATGGCATAGCGATAAAACTGGATCGGAACGAGGGCCAGTTTACGCATCAAGGCTGTCTACCCCTACAGTTTCGGTGCTGACTGCTGGTGCTGGCTTGTGGGTACGCGCCAAACGTTTCCAGAGCTTGCCGAAATGCTGAATCAATTCGGGGTTTTCTACATCACCCAAGCCTTTGCGCGCGACGATAACAATATCCCAACCAACCAGAGTGTCCTGGTGGAGGCGAAACGATTCGCGCATCAGACGCTTGAGGCGATTGCGCTCAACGGAGAGCTTTACGCTCTTCTTGCCGATCACCAACCCGAGACGGGGATGATCAAGATCGTTGTTACGCGCAAGGAGCAGGAGATTTTTCCCCGGAACCTTGCCGGTGGGGGAGTCAAAGACTGCCTTGAAGTGCCGGGGGGTTAGCAGACGCTTTTCCCGACTGAAGTCCTGACTCACCACCAGTACCGGATTATCAAACTGCCAGACGCGCACGACCTTTGGCGCGGCGACGCGACAGGACAGCACGGCCGTTCTTGGTAGCCATGCGAGCACGGAAGCCGTGGGTACGGGCGCGTTTGATGGTGCTTGGTTGGAAAGTACGTTTCATGGCGTTGTTACCTGGTTCGTCCACAACGGGCCGGAATGGCCCCCGTTTTAAGAGACCGGCGATTCTAGAGAAAGCAAGCCTCTAGGTCAATTTCCAACCAGCTTTTCCTTTAATTAGATCTTTACCGGCCATCCGCCGTTTTCCATGCGCTCGGCTTTCACGAGCAATGCCATAGATATAAAAATAAAGAAGGAAGTTATTTAAAGCTTTTCTGTAAAGCTTATAAAAGCTAGGCAGGCGATCCTCTGTGGATAAGTGCCCTGAGGCCATGAGCTGCCTACTGTACAGAGAATGACAACTACGGGGGAAAACGGTGCTCTGCCTGTGCTGCACTGTCGGATAAGCTGTGTGTGGAATAGGTTGTTATCCACAGGCCAGTTACCCACAGACTTTCGACCCCACTTGTACAACGAGCTTAGGTAGGCTTATCCACAGAGCTTATGCACAGACCATTGGTCGCCTTTTTCTCACTTAACGCGTTGATTTTGGGCCTCCTGTGCGCAACCTACATGTGGATAAGTGGACGGCTGGCCGCTACAATGGCGGCTGTTTTTGCCTCACCGGCTTTCAACTTAGGGGATATCCGTGTCAGTGGAACTTTGGCAGCAGTGCGTGGAGCTTTTGCGCGAAGAGCTGCCAGCCCAGCAATTCAACACCTGGATCCGTCCGCTACAGGTCGAAGCCGAAGGCGACGAGTTGCGTGTCTATGCGCCTAACCGTTTTGTCCTCGACTGGGTCAACGAGAAGTACCTGAGCCGCGTTCTCGAATTGCTCGATGAACATGGCAATGGTCTCGCGCCGGTGCTCTCCTTATTAATAGGCAGCAAACGCAGTTCAGTCCCGCGTGCTGCGCCGAACGCGCCGTTGGCGGCTGCGGCATCGCAGGCTCAGGCGGCGACCTCACCGGTCAACAACACGCCAGCTCCTGCGCCGACACCTTCGAAATCCGCCGCGCAAAAAAATGCGCCCGAACACGAAGAACCGTCCCGCGACAGTTTTGACCCGATGGCGGGCGCCAGCTCCCAGCAGGCGCCGGTCCGCGCCGAACAGCGCACCGTGCAGGTCGAAGGCGCGCTCAAGCACACCAGCTACCTGAACCGCACCTTTACCTTCGAGAACTTCGTCGAAGGTAAATCCAACCAGCTGGCCCGCGCGGCCGCCTGGCAGGTCGCCGATAACCCCAAGCACGGCTACAACCCGCTGTTCCTTTATGGCGGCGTCGGTTTGGGTAAGACCCACTTGATGCACGCTGTGGGTAACCACCTATTAAAGAAGAACCCGAATGCCAAGGTCGTGTACCTGCACTCGGAGCGCTTCGTGGCTGACATGGTCAAGGCCTTGCAGCTCAATGCCATCAACGAGTTCAAGCGGTTCTACCGCTCGGTTGATGCGTTGCTGATCGATGACATTCAATTCTTCGCGCGCAAAGAACGTTCCCAGGAAGAGTTTTTCCACACCTTCAACGCCCTGCTCGAAGGCGGCCAACAGGTCATCCTGACCAGTGACCGTTATCCGAAGGAAATCGAAGGGCTGGAAGAACGCCTGAAATCACGTTTCGGCTGGGGCCTGACCGTGGCGGTCGAGCCGCCGGAGCTGGAAACCCGCGTTGCGATCCTGATGAAAAAGGCCGATCAGGCGAAGGTCGACCTGCCGCATGATGCTGCTTTCTTTATTGCCCAACGCATCCGTTCCAACGTGCGTGAGCTGGAAGGCGCGCTCAAGCGGGTCATTGCGCACTCGCACTTCATGGGCCGCGACATCACCATCGAGTTGATTCGCGAATCCCTGAAAGACTTGCTGGCCCTGCAAGACAAGCTGGTGAGTGTGGATAACATCCAGCGCACCGTGGCCGAGTACTACAAGATCAAGATCTCCGACCTGCTGTCCAAGCGCCGTTCGCGTTCGGTGGCACGTCCCCGTCAGGTGGCCATGGCCCTCTCCAAGGAGTTGACCAACCACAGCCTGCCGGAAATCGGTGATGTGTTTGGTGGTCGCGACCACACAACGGTCTTGCACGCATGCCGCAAGATCAATGAACTTAAGGAATCCGACGCGGATATTCGCGAGGACTACAAGAACCTGCTGCGTACACTGACAACTTGATGACACCAGCGCAGCTTATTAAGGCAAGGGACTAGACCATGCATTTCACCATTCAACGCGAAGCCCTGTTGAAACCCCTGCAACTGGTCGCAGGCGTCGTCGAGCGCCGACAGACCTTGCCGGTGCTCTCCAACGTATTGCTGGTGGTCGAAGGCCAGCAATTGTCCTTGACCGGTACCGACCTGGAAGTCGAGCTGGTGGGTCGTGTGCAGCTGGAAGAACCCGCCGAGCCTGGCGAGATCACCGTACCGGCGCGCAAGCTGATGGACATCTGCAAAAGCCTGCCCAACGACGCGCTGATCGACATCAAGGTTGATGAGCAGAAGTTGGTGGTCAAGGCCGGTCGCAGCCGCTTTACCTTGTCCACCTTGCCTGCCAATGATTTCCCGACCGTGGAAGAAGGTCCTGGCTCGCTGACGTGCAGCCTGGAGCAAAGCAAACTGCGTCGTTTGATCGAACGCACCAGCTTCGCCATGGCGCAGCAGGACGTGCGTTACTACCTCAACGGCATGCTGCTGGAAGTCTCCGAAGGCATCATCCGCGCCGTGGCCACTGACGGTCACCGCCTGGCCATGTGCTCGATGAAAGCCGACATCGGCCAGCCCGATCGCCACCAGGTTATCGTGCCGCGCAAAGGTATCCTCGAGCTGGCGCGTTTGCTCACCGAGCCGGATGGCAACGTCAGCATCGTCCTGGGTCAACACCACATCCGTGCGACCACCGGCGAATTCACCTTCACCTCCAAGTTGGTTGACGGTAAATTCCCGGATTACGAACGTGTACTGCCTAAGGGCGGCGACAAGTTGGTGATCGGTGATCGTCAGGCCCTGCGCGAAGCGTTCAGCCGTACCGCGATTCTGTCCAACGAAAAGTACCGTGGCATCCGCCTGCAACTGGCCAATGGTCAGCTGAAGATCCAGGCCAACAACCCGGAGCAGGAAGAAGCGGAAGAAGAAGTGGGCGTCGACTACAACGGCGGCTCGCTGGAAATCGGCTTCAACGTGAGCTATCTGCTCGACGTGCTGGGTGTGATGACGACCGAACAGGTTCGCCTGATCCTGTCCGACTCCAACAGCAGTGCCCTGGTGCAGGAATCCGACAACGACGACTCGGCTTACGTTGTCATGCCGATGCGCCTGTAATCATGCTCAGCAGAAGCTAGATGTCCCTCAGTCGCGTCTCGGTCACCGCGGTGCGCAATCTGCACCCGGTGACCTTCTCCCCCTCCCCCCGCATCAATATTCTCCACGGCGCCAATGGCAGTGGCAAAACCAGCGTGCTGGAAGCCATTCACCTGTTGGGTCTCGCCCGTTCATTCCGCAGTGCGCGCCTGTTACCGGTGATTCAATACGAGCAACTGGCGTGCACGGTATTTGGCCAAGTCGAACTGGCGGAAGGTGGGCACAGCAGCCTGGGGATATCGCGTGATCGCGGTGGGGAGTTCCAGATTCGCATCGACGGGCAAAATGCCCGCAGCGCTGCGCAGTTGGCGGAAATCCTGCCACTGCAACTGATCAACCCCGACAGCTTTCGGCTGTTGGAAGGTGCACCGAAAATCCGCAGGCAATTCCTCGATTGGGGAGTGTTCCACGTGGAACCGCGTTTCATGGCCACTTGGCAGCGCCTGCAGAAGGCCCTGCGGCAGCGGAACTCGTGGCTGCGGCATGGTACACTTGACGCCGCTTCGCAAGCGGCCTGGGACCGGGAACTGTGCCTGGCCAGCGACGAAATAGATGAATACCGCCGCGCCTATATCAAAGCCTTGAAACCAGTCTTTGAGCAGACCTTGAGCGAGTTGCTAGATCTCGAGGGGCTGACGCTGAGTTATTACCGTGGTTGGGACAAAGAGCGCGACCTCAGTGCCGTGCTCGCCACGTCTTTGCAGCGGGATCAGCAAATGGGTCATACCCAGGCCGGCCCTCAACGGGCTGATTTGCGTCTTAGATTGGGCGCACACAATGCCGCGGACATCTTGTCCCGGGGTCAGCAGAAGTTGGTGGTGTGTGCACTGCGGATTGCCCAAGGCCACTTGGTTAGCCAAGCCCGGCGCGGTCAGTGTATTTATCTGGTGGATGACTTGCCGTCCGAACTCGACGAGCAGCACCGCCGCGCGTTATGCCGCTTGTTGGAAGAATTACGCTGCCAGGTGTTCATCACCTGTGTAGATCACGAATTATTGAGGGAAGGCTGGCACACGGATACGCCAGTCGCTTTGTTCCACGTGGAACAAGGCCGTATCACCCAGACCCACGACCATCGGGAGTGAAGGCATGAGCGAAGAAAACACGTACGACTCGACCAGCATTAAAGTGCTGAAAGGTTTGGATGCCGTACGCAAACGTCCCGGTATGTACATTGGCGACACTGATGACGGTAGCGGTCTGCACCACATGGTGTTCGAGGTGGTCGACAACTCCATCGACGAAGCTTTGGCCGGTCACTGCGACGACATCAGCATCATCATCCATCCGGATGAGTCGATTACCGTGCGCGACAACGGTCGCGGTATTCCGGTAGACGTGCACAAAGAAGAAGGCGTTTCGGCGGCAGAGGTCATCATGACCGTGCTCCACGCCGGCGGTAAGTTCGACGACAACTCCTATAAAGTCTCCGGCGGTTTGCACGGTGTGGGCGTGTCGGTGGTGAACGCACTGTCCGAAGAGCTGATCCTGACCGTTCGCCGCAGTGGCAAGATCTGGGAACAGACCTATGTCCACGGTGTACCGAAAGAGCCGATGAAGATCGTTGGCGACAGCGAATCGACCGGTACTCAGATCCACTTCAAGCCATCGGCTGAAACCTTCAAGAACATCCATTTCAGCTGGGACATCCTGGCCAAGCGGATTCGTGAATTGTCCTTCCTCAACTCCGGTGTGGGTATCGTCCTCAAGGACGAGCGCAGCGGCAAGGAAGAGCTGTTCAAGTACGAAGGCGGCCTGCGTGCGTTTGTTGAATACCTGAACACCAACAAGACTGCGGTCAACCAGGTGTTCCATTTCAACATCCAGCGCGAAGACGGCATCGGCGTGGAAATCGCCCTGCAGTGGAACGACAGCTTCAACGAGAACCTGTTGTGCTTCACCAACAACATTCCTCAGCGCGACGGTGGTACTCACCTGGTGGGTTTCCGTTCCGCACTGACGCGTAACCTGAACACCTACATCGAAGCCGAAGGCTTGGCCAAGAAGCACAAAGTTGCCACTACCGGTGACGATGCGCGCGAAGGCCTGACCGCGATTATCTCGGTGAAAGTGCCGGATCCAAAGTTCAGCTCCCAGACCAAAGACAAGTTGGTGTCTTCCGAAGTGAAGACCGCCGTCGAACAGGAAATGGGCAAGTACTTCTCGGACTTCCTGTTGGAAAACCCGAACGAAGCCAAGCTGGTTGTCGGCAAGATGATCGACGCGGCTCGTGCCCGTGAAGCGGCGCGTAAAGCTCGCGAGATGACCCGCCGTAAAGGCGCACTGGATATCGCCGGCCTGCCAGGCAAACTGGCTGACTGCCAGGAGAAGGACCCTGCCCTCTCCGAGCTGTACCTGGTGGAAGGTGACTCTGCTGGCGGTTCCGCCAAGCAGGGTCGTAACCGTCGCACCCAGGCGATCCTGCCGTTGAAGGGCAAGATCCTCAACGTCGAGAAGGCGCGCTTCGACAAGATGATTTCCTCTCAGGAAGTCGGCACCTTGATCACAGCGTTGGGCTGCGGTATCGGCCGTGACGAGTACAACATCGACAAGCTGCGCTACCACAACATCATCATCATGACCGATGCTGACGTCGACGGTTCGCACATCCGTACCCTGCTGCTGACGTTCTTCTTCCGTCAGCTGCCGGAGCTGATCGAGCGCGGCTACATCTACATCGCCCAGCCGCCGTTGTACAAAGTGAAAAAGGGCAAGCAAGAGCAATACATCAAAGACGACGACGCCATGGAAGAGTACATGACGCAGTCGGCCCTGGAAGATGCCAGCCTGCACTTGAACGACGAAGCCCCGGGCATTTCCGGTGAGGCGCTGGAGCGCCTGGTTAACGACTTCCGCATGGTGATGAAGACTCTGAAGCGTCTGTCGCGCCTGTATCCGCAGGAGTTGACCGAGCACTTCATCTACCTGCCATCCGTAAGCCTGGAGCAGTTGGGTGACCACGCTCACATGCAGGATTGGCTGGCCCAGTACGAAGTGCGCCTGCGCACCGTGGAGAAATCTGGCCTGGTGTACAAAGCCAGTCTGCGCGAAGACCGTGAACGTAATGTCTGGCTGCCAGAGGTGGAATTGATCTCCCACGGCCTGTCGAACTACGTCACCTTCAACCGCGACTTCTTCGGCAGCAATGACTACAAGACCGTGGTAACCCTGGGCGCGCAACTCAGCACCCTGCTGGACGACGGCGCTTATATCCAGCGTGGCGAACGCAAGAAGCAGGTCAAGGAATTCAAGGAAGCCCTCGACTGGCTGATGGCTGAAAGCACCAAGCGTCACACCATCCAGCGATACAAAGGTCTGGGCGAAATGAACCCGGATCAGCTGTGGGAAACCACCATGGACCCGGCTCAGCGTCGCATGCTGCGCGTGACCATCGAAGACGCCATTGGCGCAGACCAGATCTTCAACACCCTGATGGGTGATGCGGTCGAACCTCGCCGTGACTTCATCGAAAGCAACGCATTGGCGGTGTCCAACCTGGACTTCTGATCAGGCAAGACCGCTAAAAACAAAAAGGCCAACGCTCAGCGTTGGCCTTTTTTATTGGGCATTTTTTAAATGCTCCACGTGGAACATCGCCATTTCAGTTGGGCGATGGCGCCGTTGCGACACTCTCCAACCGATACCCATACCCGTAGATCGTCAACAGCTGCCAACCCCGATCCGCCGTCAGCCCAAGCTTGTTACGCAGCCGGTAGATATGCGTATCCAATGGGCGAGACGAGACCATTTCTTCATGAGTCCAGAAGCGCTCATAGAGGTACTCACGGGACAGCGGTCGGGCCAGGTTGGCGAACAGGCAACTGGCCAGGCGGTATTCACGCTCGGTCAGGTTGATCGGTTTGCCGGCTCGGGTCACCGTCAGTTCAGCATCGTCAAAGGTCAGGTCGTTGAAGCTTTGCACCTCTTGGGTCGCCGACTTCTGCAGGCCATGGCGACGCAACACTGCAGAGACACGGGCTTTCAGTTCGTTGGGACGAAAGGGTTTGCTGACGTAGTCGTCGGCGCCGCTATTGAGCGCCGTGACGATATCGCTCTCGGCATCGCGGCTGGTGAGCATGATGACGGCGGGCGGCGATTCCATGTGTTCGCGGGTCCAGCGCAGCAAGGCAATGCCAGTGATATCGGGCAGTTGCCAGTCGAGTATCAGCAGGTCGAAGGTTTCCCGGCGCAGTTGGCGTAGCAGGTCTTCACCACGCTCGAAGCAATGCAGGGACCAAGGCTGCTCCGCGGTGCCGGGGATCTGTCGCAGTGTCTGTTCCACCCGCCGCAACTCGGCAGGTTCGTCATCCAGTATTGCGACACGCATGTCGAGGGTCCTTTGTTCTTAATATAGGGCAGCCGACGGCCAATGAATAACGGCACATACTGCGCAGTTGCCGGCCATTGAATCTGAATAATTGTGGTCAGATTCGACGACCCCTTGGATCTCTCGGTACGCTGATATCAAAGGGCCGTAACCCCCTGAAAGTCCTGGGTACCTCTGTGGGAAAGATACCGGCTCCCGAGGGTAAGTAAAAGGATCAGCCGACACATGCGCTGCCGTAAATGCCCGCGTGCCGATGTCAGACGTCCTCTGGAACCTGGACATTGATGAGAACCATGACGCTTTCCCCCCATTCAATGCTTCGCGCCCTTCCCTCCCTGTTGATCCTGGCGGTAGGGGTTGCGGGTGCATCGGCCAAAGCGCGGCCGGCCTATATTGATGACCATACCCTGTGCCGTGCGCAGCCGTTGCCGGCTGTTGTCCAGCACCTGACCGGGGAAGCCTGGAAGCTCGATGTACGCGGCAAGGTGACGCCTTTGCAGGAGGGCATGACCATTGATGAGCAAGAGGGGGTGAGAACATCCGCTGCGGCATTTGTCAGCCTGTTGCTCGGTGACGGTTCTCGGGTGGTGCTGCCGTCCAGTTCCCAGGTGCGCCTGCACCTCGACGAGAAGCAGTTGATCCCCCAAGTGATACTCGAACAAGGCCAGGCCGAAGCGTATGTGATCAAGCGGGCCACCGATTATGATCGCTTCCAGATCGTCACGCCGGTGGGCGTGCTGGGGGTACGTGGCACCCATTTTCGAGTGCGCGATGACGGTGAGCAATCGGTGCTCGAAGTACTCGACGGCCAGGTCGCGGTCAACCGTGACAGCAAGGCTGGCCCGTCTGACAGCGAAGTAAAGGTCGGCGCGCGACAAGGGCTGCTGTTCAAGAAACAAGGCGAGCTTGAGCCGTTAGCGTTGCTGCCCGCGCCGAAACTCATTGGCCAGGATGGGCAGAAAGGCGACGCGCCCGTCTGGCGTCTCTACCTGCGGCCATTGGCGGGCGCGCAACGTTATCGCGCCCAGGTGGCGACTGATAAAGCCTTCATGAACATCAAGCAGGAAAACTTCTCCAGTGAGCCGAAAATGAGCTTCACTGGGCTCAAGGCGTCGTTTTATCACGTGCGTTTGTCGGCGTATGACGCCCACGGACTGGAAGGAGAAACCGGGGTCTATGACATTTTCTACTACCCGCCCGCCGCACAGGCGCAGGCTACCGGTGGCTGACCGATGATGCTCTGGGGCAAGCCCGAGAAACGCCAGCCCACCCACGCCCAGCGCTTGTTCCATGGCCTGGTCCGCGAGTGGCTTTGGATCGGTTTACTGCTGCTGCCGATCACGGCCTATCTGTCATTGAGCCCCGGCCTTGCCTTGAACAACCCGTTGTATGACAGCCTGCGTCGGCTGACCCCACTGCCGGTGGACCCGCGTATTTTGCTGGTGACGATTGACGATCAAAGCCTGAAAAAGCTCGGTCAATGGCCTTGGCCGCGTAGTTTGCACGCCGACCTCATTGACCGTCTGAATGCCGCACAACCCGCCGGTATCCTGTTTGATGTGATCTTCAGCGAGCCTGGCAACCCAGCCAATGACAAACGCCTGGCCGATGCCGTGTGCAACGCCGGTAACGTGTTGTTGCCACTGTTGCGCGATAGCACCGCCAGCTACAGCCGGCCAGGCGAGCAAATGTCCGCGCTGCTGAAATGCGCCAGGGGCGTTGGCCATATCAACGTGGAAGCCGACAACGACGGCGTGGTGCGCAGCTTGTATATGCGCGAGGGCCCACCGGATGCTGCTGTTGCGCAGTTGGCATGGCTGGCCTATGAGATGAGCGGTGAGAAGTCGCCGATGCCGGGAGAGGCACGCGAGCCGATCGATCAACACTGGCACCGGGAGCATGCCATTCGCATCCCGTTCATTGCGCCGCACACGCATTTCCCTAGTGTGTCCTACGTCAGTGTATTAAACGGTGAGGTGCCTCCCGAGCAACTGCGCGACCGTCTGATTCTCGTGGGCGCCACGGCCTCCGGAATGGGCGATCGATTCGTCACGCCCCTCTCCTCCACCGTTGGCACCACGGCCGGCGTAGAGATCCAGGCCAATGTGCTCAATGGCTTGCTGCAAGGGCGAAGCATCGTTGACGTGCCCGCATGGCTGGCGGCAACCCTGGCGACGTCGCTGGTCGCATTGTTGCTGGGATTGCTGCTGTATCGCCCGCGCTATGCGCTATGGATGACCCTGGGCTGCATGGCCACGGCGTTGTTCGGTGCCTGGGCGCTGCTGCGCCTGGGCCACTGGTGGTCGCCGGCGGCCTGCTTGATTGGTTTGTTACTGAGCTACCTGATCTGGAACTGGCGGCGCCTGAGCGCGATCCTCGCCTATTTCGGCTGGGAGCTGGCGCGGCTGGATAACGAGCCCAAAGTGCTGCCCGAGCGCCGGCGCGCGCCTGCCAGCCATGGCGATGTGTTGCAGGGGCGTATCTTCGCGCTGGAGCAAGCCGTGAGCCGCACGCGAGACACGCGGCGCTTTATGGCCGATGGCCTGGAGTGCTTACCGGTAGCCACCCTGATCACCGATCCCGGCGGCAATATTTTGCTGGCAAATCGTATCGCCCGTGAGGTGTTCGGCAATGACCTGGTCAACGAAAACCTCATCGAACAACTCGCCGACCTCGGTTATCCACCGCTGCACAATGGTGTGCGCCCTGCCCTGTCCGCACTCGAACTCGTCGAGTTCCGAGATATCCGCCAGCGCAGCCTGCGCATGGAGCTGGCCCCCTTGCTGCCGGCAGAAGGTGACGTCGCGCTCGGTTGGCTGTTGAGCCTGACGGACCTGAGCAAGGAACGCGATGCCCAGCAGCATCGCGAGACCATGCTGCGCTTCCTGTCCCATGACCTGCGCGCGCCGCACTCGGCGATCCTCGCGCTGCTGGATGTGCACAACGGCGAGTCACCGGTATTTGCCCAGATCGAGCAGCAGGTACGACGCGCCTTGAGCCTTACCGAGTCGTTCGTACAGCTGGCGAAAGCCGAGGCTGATGGCTATCAATTCCAGCCGACCCTGTTCGCGATGCTGGTGATGGATGCCTTTGATCAAGTCGCGTTGATCGCCCAGCTCAAGGGCATTCACTTGGTGCACGACCTGGATGAAGCCGATGAGGGCATGGTGTGGGCCGATCAATCGTTACTCACGCGCGCGTTGTTCAACGTGCTGGAGAACGCGATCAAGTACTCCCCGTCCGGTACCACCGTCCGGCTGAGTCACGCCACTGTGCAAGGTTGGTTGGAATGCCGTATCAGCGACCAGGGGCCGGGGATTGCTGCGCAAGATTTACCGGAGCTGTTCAGCCAGTACCGACGCTTCGATTCCGCGCAGGGCAGTGAAGGCCTGGGGCTGGGCCTGACCATGGTCAAAGCCGTTCTCGAGCGTCATGGAGGGCGGATCAGTTGCGAAAGCGTGGTCGGTAAAGGCACCACGTTCAGCCTGCAGCTGCCGCTGTGGGAAGAGTGAGAAAACCCACTTTCCTGCTGTGCATAAAAAACCGGTCCCAAGGACCGGTTTTTTTTATGCGAGAAAAACTTATGCACCTTTTCCGCTATTTTATGAGCTTGGGAAATATGTAAGTAAATCAGCTTCTTATAAGTCAAAAAGCCCCATTCGCCAACAAACCGTACACAGGTTATCCACAGATGCTCATACCACCGGCGTGTCGACCACAACCGGCTCTGGCGGCAGCGAACCCATGGCCCGCTGCTGCGCTTCATTCCAGGCCGCAGCACGGTCATTCAGCGCGGCAATGGCGCGCGGGCCTTCACCTTCTGCATACATCGGTTCGCCAATCACTACGGTGATGGTGCCCTCACGCTTGGCCCAGCCGGTCTTTGGCCAGTACTTGCCGGCGTTATGCGCAATCGGCAAGACCGGCAGGTGGGCGTTGACTGCCAACGCGGTACCACCGCGTGAGAACTTGCCTACGGTGCCGTAGGGCACGCGGGTACCTTCGGGGAAGATCAACACCCAAACGCCGTCCTTGAGCAGCTCGTCGCCCTTCTTGGCCACGTGCTTGAGCGCCGCCTTGGGGTTGTCACGGTCAATTGCGATGGGACGCAACATGGCCATGGCCCAGCCGAAGAACGGCACGTACAGCAGCTCACGCTTGAGCACTTGGCTCAGGGGCGAGAAGTACGCCGAGAGGAAGAACGTCTCCCAGGTGCTCTGGTGGTTCGACAGAATCACGCACGGCTGGTCCGGCACGTTTTCGGCGCCCTTCACCTCGAAACGGATATTGAGGAACACCTTGGTCAGCCACAACGCACAGCGGCACCAATAGACGTTGATAAAACGATAGCGCGCCTTGAACGGCAGGAAGGGCGCGATAAAAAAGCTCAGGGTGCACCAGAGGAAAGAACTGGTGCCCAACAGCAGGTAAAAGAAAAAGGTTCTGATGGCCTGCAAAATCGACATGGCGGCATTTACCGTTGCGGGACAACGCCCGCCTGTTAAAAGCGCACTCCCGAACGGTCCTTGGTCAGGAAGTCGAGGGCGGCTAGTTGTTGATAAGTTCTGCGGCAACCGCCGCCAGATCGTCAAAAATCAAGGTGCCTACCGGCAGGTTTTTCGCCTGGGTCTTTTCGCCTTTCCCGGTCTTAACCAAAACTGGCTGAGAGTCGACGGCTTTGGCCGCCTCCAGGTCACCGAGGCTGTCCCCGACGAACCATAGCCCAGCCAAGGGCACCTTGTAATGTTCTGCAATGGTTTTCAACATGCCAGGCTTGGGTTTGCGGCAATCGCAGCCCTCATCCGGCCCATGGGGGCAGTACACCACCAGTCCCACCTCACCGCCCTGCTCGGCCACCAACGTGCGCAAGCGCGCGTGCATGGCGTCCAGGGTGGCGATGTCGTAGTAACCGCGGGCGATGCCGGACTGGTTGGTGGCGATGGCCACCGTCCAGCCGGCTTTGCTCAACTGCGCGATGGCCTCGATCGAGCCGGGCAGTGGAATCCATTCCGCCACCGACTTGATGTAAGCGTCGGAGTCGTAATTGATCACCCCGTCCCGATCGAGAATCAGCAGTTTCAACATGATCAGCCCAGTACGGAAATGTCGGCGATATTGATGAACAGGCCACGCAGACGCGCCAGCATGGCGTAGCGGTTTTTGCGTACACCCGCGTCTTCGGCATTGATCATCACCGCTTCGAAGAACGCATCCACCGGCTCACGCAAGGTGGCCAGGCGCGCCAGGGCTTCGGCGTAGTTGCGTTCGGCGATCAGTGGCTTCACCGCGTTTTCTGCCTTGGCAATGGCCGAGTTCAGCGAGAACTCCTTGGCATCGGCAAACAGGCCAGGGTCGACATCGGCGTTGCCCAGGCCTTCGGCCTTGCTCAGCAGGTTCGACACGCGCTTGTTCACGGCGGCCAGGGCATCGGCCTCAGGCAGTTTGCGGAAGGCCTGCACGGCTTGTACGCGTTGGTCGAAGTCCAGCGCCGAACCTGGCTGCAGGGCACGTACCGACAGGTACACCGAGACATCCACGCCTTCGTCTTCGTAACGCGCACGCAGGCGGTCGAACACGAACTCCAGCACTTGCTCGGCCAGGCCGGCCTGCTTGACCTTGCCGCCGAACTGGCCGACCGCGAACACCACGGCCTGGGTCAGGTCGAGGTCCAGCTTCTTGTCGATCAGGATACGCAGCACGCCCAGGGCCGCACGGCGCAGGGCATACGGGTCTTTGCTGCCGGTAGGCAACATGCCGATACCGAAGATACCCACGAGGGTGTCCAGCTTGTCGGCGATCGCCACGGCTGCACCGGTCAGGGTGGTCGGCAGTTCAGCGCCGGCACCGCGCGGCATGTACTGCTCGTTCAACGCCAGGGCGACATCGTCCGGCTCGCCGTCGTTGAGGGCGTAGTAGTAGCCGGCAACACCTTGCATCTCCGGGAACTCGCCGACCATCTCGGTGGCCAGGTCGCACTTGGACAGCAAGCCTGCACGCGCAGCCCAGGCAGCATCCCCACCAATGCGTGGCGCGATGTAGGCGGCCAGCTTGGAAACGCGCACGGCTTTGTCGTAGACGCTGCCGAGTTTTTCCTGGAACACCACGTTTTGCAGGCGCAGGTTGAAGTCTTCGAGCTTCTGCTTCTTGTCTTGCTTGAAGAAGAACTCGGCGTCGGTCAGGCGCGGGCGCACGACTTTCTCGTTACCGGCGATGATCTGCTGTGGGTCCTTGCTCTCGATGTTGGCCACGGTGATAAAGCGCGGCAGCAACTTGCCATCCACGTCCAGCAGGCAGAAGTACTTCTGGTTGTCCTGCATGGTAGTGATCAACGCTTCTTGCGGCACGTCGAGGAAACGCTCTTCGAACGAGCACACCAGCGGCACTGGCCATTCAACCAGCGCGGTCACTTCGTCGAGCAGGCTTGGCGGCACGATGGCGGTGCCTTCCTGCAGGCGGGCCAGCTCTTCGGTGCGCTTGCTGATCAGCTCGCGACGCTCGTTGGCATCGGCCAGCACGTAGGCTGCACGCAAGTCGTCGAGGTAGTTGGCCGGCGAGGTGATGCGCACGCTCTGCGGATGGTGGAAGCGGTGGCCACGGGAATCACGGCCGGCCTTCTGGGCAAGGAGCGTGCAGTCGATGACCTGGTCACCGAGCAGCATCACCAGCCATTGGGTCGGACGCACGAACTCTTCCTTGCGCGCGCCCCAGCGCATGCGCTTGGGGATCGGCAGGTCGTTCAGGGAATCTTCCACGATGGTCGGCAACAGGCTGGCCGTTGGCTTGCCCTTGATGACCTGGCTGAAACGCAGTTTCGGGCCGCTCTGATCGATTTCGCTCAGTTCGACGCCACACTTCTTGGCAAAACCCAGGGCCGCTTGGGTTGGGTTGCCGTCAGCATCGAAAGCGGCCTGGCGCGGCGGGCCGTCCAGGTTGATGTTACGGTCTGGCTGCTGGGTTTCCAGCGCGGTCAGCAATACGGCCAGGCGACGTGGCGCGGCGTAGACTTTTTTCGCTTCAAACTTCAGGCCAGCGCTGTGCAGGCCTTTTTCGATACCGGCCAGGAACGCGTCGGCCAGGGTATTGAGTGCCTTGGGTGGCAACTCTTCGGTGCCCAGTTCAACCAGGAAATCTTGAGCACTCATTGTGCAGCCTCCAGCTTAGCCAACACTTCATCACGCAAATCCGGGGTAGCCATCGGGAAGCCCAGCTTGGCGCGAGCCAGCAGGTAGGCTTGGGCGACGGAACGCGCCAGGGTGCGCACACGCAGGATGTATTGCTGGCGCGCGGTTACCGAGATGGCACGGCGAGCATCCAGCAGGTTGAAGGTATGGGACGCCTTCAACACCATTTCATAGCTCGGCAACGGCAGCGGCTGGTCGAGTTCGATCAGGCGCTTGGCTTCGCTTTCATAGAAGTCGAACAGTTCGAACAGCTTGTCGACGTTGGCGTGTTCGAAGTTGTAGGTGGATTGCTCCACTTCGTTCTGGTGGAACACGTCGCCGTAGGTGACTTTGCCGAACGGGCCGTCTGCCCAGACCAGGTCGTAGACCGAATCCACGCCTTGCAGGTACATGGCCAGGCGCTCGAGACCGTAGGTGATCTCGCCGGTCACCGGGTAGCACTCGATGCCGCCCGCTTGCTGGAAGTAGGTGAACTGGGTCACTTCCATGCCGTTGAGCCAGACTTCCCAGCCCAGGCCCCAGGCGCCGAGAGTTGGCGATTCCCAGTTGTCTTCGACGAAACGGATGTCGTGGACCAGCGGGTCCAGGCCGACATGTTTCAACGAGCCCAGGTACAGTTCCTGGAAGTTGTCCGGGTTCGGCTTCAGGACTACCTGGAACTGGTAGTAGTGCTGCAGACGGTTCGGGTTTTCGCCGTAGCGGCCGTCAGTCGGGCGACGACTGGGCTGCACATAAGCGGCGTTCCAGGTTTCCGGGCCGATGGCCCGCAGGAAGGTAGCGGTGTGGAAAGTGCCGGCGCCTACTTCCATATCGTAGGGCTGAAGTACCACACAACCTTGCTCGGCCCAGTATTGCTGGAGGGCGAGGATCAAGTCTTGGAAGGTACGCACGGCTGGCGTAGGCTGGCTCACGAAATTCACCTGTTACTTGGGCTGCGATTTAAAGAGCGGGAGTATACCCGATTCGGCCCTGCCACCACTCCCTGGAGCCTTATGCCACGCTGCTTTTGGTGTTCTGAAGATCCGCTGTACATGGCTTATCACGATCAAGAGTGGGGAACGCCGCTGCGCGATGCGCAGGGTTTGTTCGAGTTGCTTTTGCTCGAAGGGTTCCAGGCGGGGCTGTCCTGGATCACCGTTTTACGCAAACGCGAGCATTATCGAAAGGTCTTGTTCGGCTTTGATGCCCAGCGCCTGGCACAGCTGACCGATGCAGAAATCGAAGCGCTGATGCTCGACCCGGGCATCGTGCGCAATCGCCTCAAGCTCAACGCCACCCGACGCAATGCCGCTGCCTGGCTGGCGCTGGAGCACCCCGTGGAGTTTCTGTGGTCGTTTGTGGGCGGCGTGCCCAAGGTCAATCATTTCAAGGACCGCAGCCAGGTCCCGGCCGTTACGCCGGAGGCTGAGGCCATGAGCCGCGCCCTGAAAAAAGCCGGGTTCACCTTCGTCGGCCCGACCATCTGTTACGCGTTCATGCAGGCCTCGGGCATGGTCATGGACCACACTCAGGATTGCGACCGTTACGCGGACTTGGCCAACGCCGGTTAGAATGGCCGCTTTGCGCACCACACACGATCAGGAGTGACCTGTGGAAAAGTTTAAAGGCGCCTTGCTGGTAGGCGCTCTTCGGTTGTTTGCCCTATTGCCCTGGCGCGCGGTTCAAGCGGTCGGCACGTCGATTGGCTGGATCATGTGGAAGACCCCCAACCGCTCTCGCGACACGGTGCGGATCAACCTCTCCAAATGCTTCCCCGAGATGGACCCGGTCGAGCGCGAACGCCTGGTCGGTCGCAGCTTGATGGACATCGGCAAGTCGCTGACCGAAAGCGCCTGCGCCTGGATCTGGCCGGCCCAGCGCTCCATTGACCTGGTGCGCGAAGTCGAAGGCCTGGAAGTGCTGCATGAAGCCCTGGCCTCGGGCAAGGGCGTGGTCGGTATCACCAGCCACCTGGGCAACTGGGAGGTGTTGAACCACTTCTATTGCAGCCAGTGCAAACCGATCATCTTTTACCGTCCGCCCAAGCTCAAGGCCGTGGACGAATTGCTGCGCAAACAGCGCGTGCAATTGGGTAACCGCGTGGCGGCCTCCACCAAGGAAGGCATTCTGAGTGTGATCAAGGAAGTGCGCAAAGGCGGCCAGGTGGGCATCCCTGCCGACCCGGAGCCGGCGGAGTCGGCCGGCATCTTCGTACCGTTTTTCGCCACCCAGGCCCTGACCAGCAAGTTCGTGCCGAACATGCTCGCGGGCCACAAGGCCGTCGGCGTATTCCTGCATGCCCTGCGGCTGCCGGACGGCTCGGGTTACAAGGTGATCCTGGAAGCGGCGCCGGAAGACATGTACAGCACCGACACTGCCACCTCCTGCGCGGCGATGAGCAAGGTGGTGGAGCGTTATGTCGGCGCCTACCCGAGCCAGTACATGTGGAGCATGAAGCGCTTCAAGAAACGCCCGCCGGGCGAGGCGCGGTGGTATTGATGTACCTCGATCTGTAGACCCATGCAGATCTAGTGTGGGAGCTGGCTTGCCTGCGATGGCATCACCTCGGTGTAACTGAAGGACCGAGTTGCCTGCATCGCAGGCAAGCCAGCTCCCACAAGAGTCTCTTTCAGGCCTGGCGATCAAGTTTCTTCAGGAACACCGTCATCTCTTTCTCGGCCTGTTTATCGCCATGCGCCAGGGCCGCTTCGATCCCCTTCTCCCACGCCAGCCGCGCTGCGGCACTGTCACCGTTGGCCTGATGGGCCTTGCCCAACAGCTTCCACGCCGCCGAATACTTCGGGTCAAACTCGACGCACTTATGCAGATGCTCCGCCGCCTTGGCGTTGTCCTTCAAGTCCAGATACCCCTTGCCCAAGCCAAAGCGTAGCAATGAGTTATCCACACCCTTGGCGAGCATTTTTTCCAGGGATTCGAGCATGGCTGTGCATCCTTTAGCTAGGTCGGGTTTTCAATAACGCCCTCGCGGGCAAACCCGCTTCCATAACAGGAACAGGATCTCCTGTGGGAGCGGGCTTGCCCGCGATGAGGGCGGCAGGATCAGCTGAATATGCTGATCAGAAAAAGCTCAGCCCCACGTGGAACAACTTCTCCACATCACGGATATGTTTCTTGTCCACCAGGAACAGGATCACATGGTCACCCGTGGCGATCACCGTGTCGTCGTGGGCAATGATCACTTCTTCGTCGCGAATGATCGCACCAATGGTGGTACCCGGCGGCAGGCCGATATCGCGGATGGCCTTGCCGATCACCTTGCTCGATTTCGCATCGCCGTGGGCAATCGCCTCGATGGCTTCCGCCGCGCCACGGCGCAGGGAGTGCACGCTGACGATATCGCCACGGCGCACGTGGGCAAGCAAGGTGCCGATGGTCGCCAGCTGCGGGCTGATGGCGATGTCGATATCGCCGCCCTGGATCAGGTCGACATAGGCCGGGTTGTTGATGATGGTCATCACCTTCTTGGCGCCCAATCGCTTGGCCAGCAAGGACGACATGATGTTGGCCTCGTCATCGTTGGTCAGCGCCAGGAAGATATCGGCGTCGGCGATGTTCTCCTCCATCAGCAGGTCACGGTCCGAGGCGCTGCCTTGGAGGACGACGGTGCTGTCGAGGGTGTCGGACAAATGCCGGCAGCGTGCCGGATTCATCTCGATGATCTTGACCTGATAGCGGCTCTCGATGGCTTCGGCCAGGCGCTCGCCAATCTGCCCGCCACCGGCGATGACGATGCGTTTGTAGGTCTCGTCCAGCCGGCGCATTTCGCTCATGACCGCACGAATATTCGCTTTGGCAGCGATGAAAAATACTTCGTCGTCGGCCTCGATCACGGTGTCGCCCTGGGGCAGGATCGGTCGGTCGCGTCGGAAGATCGCCGCCACGCGGGTTTCCACATTCGGCATGTGTTCGCGCAGCTGGCGTAATTGCTGGCCCACCAACGGGCCGCCGTAGTAGGCCTTCACCGCCACCAGTTGGGCCTTGCCCTCGGCGAAGTCGATCACCTGCAAGGCCCCGGGAATTTCGATCAGGCGCTTGATGTAGTGGGTCACCACCTGTTCCGGGCTGATCAGCACGTCCACTGGAATCGCGTCGTTGTCGAAAAGCCCGGCACGGGTCAGGTAAGCCGCCTCACGCACGCGGGCGATTTTGGTCGGCGTGTGGAACAGGGTGTGGGCGACCTGGCAGGCGACCATATTGGTCTCGTCGCTGTTGGTCACCGCAACCAGCATGTCGGCGTCGTCGGCACCGGCCTGGCGCAGCACCGTCGGAAATGACGCGCGGCCCTGCACGGTGCGGATGTCCAGGCGGTCGCCAAGGTTGCGCAGGCGTTCGGCATCGGTGTCGACCACAGTGATGTCGTTCGCTTCACTGGCCAAATGCTCGGCCAGCGTGCCACCGACCTGCCCTGCCCCAAGGATGATGATTTTCATCCGGTCACTCCCTTAAACCCATTCAGCCGCGTGCGGCGGCAATCTTGATCAGTTTGGCGTAATAGAAGCCGTCGTGTCCGCCTTCCTGTGCAAGCAATTGGCGACCATGGGGCTGCTTGATGCCGGCGGCCGTGGCGAGATCGAGCTCACGCGCACCGCTGGTACGGGCGAGGAAGGCTTGGATCACCTCGGTGTTTTCGGTGGGCAAGGTCGAGCAGGTGGCGTAGAGCAGGATGCCGCCGACTTCAAGGGTCGGCCACAGTGCGTCGAGCAACTCGCCTTGCAGCACGGCCAGGGCGGCGATGTCGTCGGGTTGGCGGGTCAGCTTGATGTCCGGGTGGCGACGGATCACACCGGTGGCGGAACAGGGGGCGTCGAGCAGGATGCGCTGGAACGGCTTGCCGTCCCACCAGGTGGCGGTGTCGCGGCCGTCGGCGGCGATCAGCTCGGCACTCAGGCCCAGGCGTGCGAGGTTTTCCCGCACGCGCACCAGGCGCTTGGCTTCCAGGTCGACGGCGACCACACCGGCGAGGTCTTTTTCGACTTCCAGAATGTTACAGGTCTTGCCGCCAGGCGCGCAGCAGGCGTCCAGCACGCGCTGGCCGGGGGCCAGGTCGAGCAGATCGGCGGCCAGTTGCGCGGCTTCGTCCTGCACGCTGATCCAGCCTTCGGCAAAGCCCGGCAGGCTGCGCACATCGGTGGCGGCGTCGAGCACAATGCCGTCGATGCTGTACACGCAGGCGGTAGCGCCAATGCCGGCGTCCGCCAGCAGTTGCAGGTAGCTGTCCCGGTGGTGATGGCGACGGTTGACCCGCAGGATCATCGGCGGGTGTGCATTGTTGGCCGCGCAAATGGCTTCCCATTGCTCGGGCCAGAAGGCTTTCAGGGACTTTTGCAGCCAGCGCGGGTGGGCGGTGCGCACCACCGGGTCATGCTCCAGCTCGGCCAGCAGTGCTTCGCTTTCACGCTGGGCGCGGCGCAGTACGGCATTGAGCAGCGCCTTGGCCCAGGGCTTTTTCAGTTTATCGGCGCAACCGACGGTTTCGCCGATGGCCGCGTGGGCCGGCACGCGGGTGTAGAGCAACTGGTAGAGGCCCACCAGCAGCAACGCTTCGACATCGGCATCCGCCGCCTTGAACGGCTTTTGCAGCAGCTTGGCCGCCAGCGCCGACAAGCGCGGCTGCCAGCGGGCAGTGCCGAAGGCCAGGTCCTGGGTGAAGCCACGGTCGCGGTCGTCGACCTTATCCAGCTGCGTGGGCAACGAACTGTTCAGCGAAGCCTTGCCGTTGAGGACGGCGGCGAGAGCCTTGGCGGCGGCCAGACGCGGATTCATTGCGCGACCACCCCGAGAAGCGTGCCCAGGGCAAATTTCTCACGACGGCTGTTGAACAAATCGCTGAAATTAAGCGCCTTGCCCCCGGGCAATTGCAGACGGGTCAGGCACAGCGCCTGCTCACCACAGGCGACCAGCAGTCCGTCCTTGCTGGCGCCGATGATTTCACCAGGAGCGCCTTTACCGTCGGCCAGGGTGGCGGCCAATACCTTCAGGGCTTCGCCATTGAGGCTGCTGTGGCAGATCGGCCACGGGTTGAACGCGCGCACCAGGCGCTCCAGCTCCACGGCCGGGCGGTTCCAGTCGATGCGCGCCTCGTCCTTGTTCAGCTTGTGGGCGTAGGTGGCCAGGCTGTCGTCCTGCACTTCGCCTTCCAGGGTACCGGCGGCGAGCCCGGCGATGGCCTGGATCACGGCAGGTGGGCCCAGTTCGGCCAGGCGGTCGTGCAGGCTGCCGCCGGTGTCTTCGGCGGTGATCGGGGTGGTGACTTTGAGCAGCATCGGGCCGGTGTCCAGGCCAGCCTCCATGCGCATCACGGTGACGCCGCTTTCACGGTCACCGGCTTCCACGGCGCGTTGGATCGGCGCTGCACCGCGCCAGCGCGGCAGCAGCGACGCATGGCTGTTGATGCAACCCAGGCGTGGGATATCCAGCACCGCTTGCGGCAGGATCAGGCCATAAGCGACCACGACCAGCAAATCCGGCTGCAGCGCGGCCAGTTCGGCCTGGGCCTCGGCATTGCGCAGGGTCGGCGGTTGCAGCACAGGAATGTTGTGCTCGAGCGCCAGTTGCTTGACCGGGCTCGGCATCAGTTTTTGCCCGCGACCGGCCGGGCGATCCGGCTGGGTGTACACCGCGACGATGTCATAAGGGCTGGCAAGCAGCGCCTTGAGGTGTTCGGCGGCGAATTCGGGGGTGCCGGCAAAAACAATGCGCAATGGCTCGGTCATGGGAGGTCTCGGTTAAAAGCAGTCACAAAAGAAAAAGGCTTGCCGCAGCAAGCCTTTGGAAGAAGGGCATCAAGCTTGCTGGCGATGCTTTTTTTCCAGCTTCTTCTTGATCCGGTCACGTTTGAGCGTGGACAGGTAATCGACAAACAGCTTGCCGTTGAGGTGGTCGCATTCGTGCTGGATGCAGACTGCCAGCAGGCCTTCGGCGATCAGCTCGAACGGCTTGCCGTCGCGGTCCAGGGCCTTGATCTTCACGCGCAGCGGGCGTTCGACGTTCTCGTAGAACTCCGGCACCGACAGGCAGCCTTCCTGGTATTCGCCCATCTCGTCGGTCAGCGGTTCGAACTCGGGATTGATGTACACCCTCGGTTCGCTGCGGTCTTCCGACAGGTCCATGACCACGACGCGCTGATGCACGTTGACCTGGGTCGCGGCGAGGCCGATGCCCGGGGCTTCATACATTGTTTCAAACATGTCATCGACCAACTGACGAACCTTGTCGTCCACTACGGCCACCGGTTTGGCGATCGTGCGCAGGCGCGAGTCGGGGAATTCGAGGATGTTCAAAATAGCCATAAGCGTAATTGCTGCACATGTGAGGTAGAGGCAAATCGGCGTTGGGATGGACCCAGACAGCCGGTGTGAAAGGCTCGCAAGCCGCGAAGGCTATGGCATTTCACGCGAACGCACATAATAAAGGAGATTCACCCCATGAGGAAATCGCTACTCGTCTTGCTGCTGTGGGCCCCGCTTGCCATGGCCCTGCTTCCTGCACCCGTCCAGCGCCTGGATCCGCCGGCCTATCAGGCTATCCAGCGCTTTTTGTTGCACAACCGCATTCTTGATTCGCCCACCGACCTGGACACCGCGCCCTACATTGTCGCCGCCGGCAACGGCCGGGTATTGGGCGCCCATGACGAGCACGTGCATGCCCGGGGCGTCCTGGACCCTGCCCAGCCGGGTTATGCAATCGTGCGACGCGGCAAGGCTTACACCGATCCGCACACCCAGGAGCTGCTGGGTATCAACGCGGATGACATCGGCACCGCACAATTTGTAACCGCAGGTGATCTCACCACCCTCGCCGTGCATCGGGTCACCCAGGAGGTCCGGCCTGGCGATCGCTTGCTGCGCGTCCAACCTGCCATCGATCCGGCCAACTTTGGCGCATCCCGGTCGGCGCCGTTCATTGCGGGACAGATCATCGATATTCCCAGGGGCGTGACCCAGATCGGCGTGCTGGATGCCGTCACCCTGAACAAAGGCCGCCGTGACGGTGTGGTCGAAGGCCAACTGCTGACATTGATCAAGGCCGGCGCGACCGTGCGCGACACCCTGACTGGCGCACCGGTCACGCTACCGGACGAACGCGCCGGCACGCTGTTGGTGTTTCGCACCTATGAAAAGCTCAGCTATGGCCTGGTGCTCAGCGCTTCCCGACCCCTGGCCGTAATGGATCGTTTCGAGAGTGCTGATCAAACGCAATAAATAGCCTGCTAAATAAGTTACCAACAGAGTTATCCACAGCTTGTTCCGGTCAAGGATGATCAGATGTATCCGATAAACAGCAGTGAAATATCCCCTTCAGAACTGGAAGCCCGACTACGCTTGCACAGGCTGCCGGAAGTGGGCCCGAAGCGTTTTCGCTTATTGATCGAGGCATTCGGCTCGGCCTCAAAGGCTATCAGCGCGCCGGCCAGTGCCTGGCGTTCCCTGGGTTTGCCAGCCATCAGCGCCGAGGCTCGGCGCAGTCACGAGATCCGCGACGGTGCCAGCCGGGCATTGGGCTGGCTTGAGCACCCGGCCCAGCATTTGCTGATGTGGGACCAGCCGGACTACCCCGCCTTGCTTGCCCAGATCGACGATGCGCCGCCGCTTTTATTCGTCGCAGGCGACCCCGGGATCCTGGAAAAACCGCAGTTGGCGATGGTCGGCAGTCGCCGTGCATCACGCCCAGGCATGGACACCGCCGCTGCCTTTTCCCGCAGCCTGGCAAGCGCCGGTTTTGTCATCACCAGTGGCCTGGCGTTGGGCATCGACGGTGCGGCTCATCAAGCGGCATTGGACGTCGGCGGCCAGACCATCGGCGTGCTCGGCACGGGGCTGGAAAATTTTTATCCACAGCGCCACAAACGCCTGGCAGAAGCGATGATTGCCCATGGCAGCGCAGTGGTTTCCGAGTTTGCGCTGGACGCCGCGCCCCATGCGGCCAACTTTCCACGGCGCAACCGAATCATCAGCGGCCTGTCCCTGGGCGTACTGGTGGTGGAAGCCAGCATCGCCAGTGGCTCGTTGATTACGGCGAAACTGGCGGCTGAACAGGGGCGTGAGGTGTATGCGATTCCGGGCTCTATCCATCATCCCGGCGCCAAGGGCTGCCACCAGTTGATCCGCGACGGCGCGGTACTGGTGGAAACCATCGAGCACATTCTGGAAGGGTTGCGCGGCTGGCAGGCGTTGTCTCGCCCGGTGCCGATACCGGTGGTGCATCCGCTTGTGGCGCTGCTGCACGCGGCGCCTCACAGCAGTGAGGGGTTGGCGATTGCCAGCGGGCGCCCGTTGTCCCAGGTGTTGGCGACCCTGACGGAACTGGAGCTGGAAGGCCAGGTGATCTGCGAAAGCGGGCGCTGGCTTGCGCGCTGCTAGGTTTTGTAACGAAGATCGGTAAACTGCGCAGAGCTTTAGTCCGGAGAGTGAGCAATGGTCAACAGGTGGCGTGTGCTGGAAACCGCACGAGAAATTCGCGCAGGCGCGGTGATCGCCTACCCAACCGAGGCGGTGTGGGGCTTGGGCTGCGATCCGTGGAATGAAGAGGCAGTCGACCGTCTGCTCGCGATCAAAAACCGCTCGGTAGACAAGGGCCTGATCCTGGTGGCGGACAACATTCGCCAGTTCGATTTTCTCTTCGAAGACTTCCCGCAGGACTGGATCGACCGCATGGCCAGCACTTGGCCGGGGCCGAACACCTGGCTGGTGCCCCACCAGGATCTGTTGCCGGAATGGGTGACCGGGATGCACGACACCGTCGCGTTGCGCGTCACCGACCACCCACTGGTGCGGGACCTGTGTTCGCTGGTCGGGCCGTTGATTTCGACGTCGGCCAATCCTCAAGGCCGTCCTGCCGCGCGCACGCGAATTCGCGTGGAGCAGTACTTCCGCGGCCAGGTGGACCTGGTATTGGGCGGCGCCCTGGGTGGGCGCAAGAACCCGAGCCTGATTCGAAACCTGGCAACCGGTGAGGTGGTGCGGCCGTCCTGAGGGCGCATCGTGCCCATCGCCGGCAGGCCCGCTTTAGCCGGCTTGCTGGCGATGGCACCCTCAAGCCTTACGGCAGCAGAATCGTCGACCCGGTGGTGCGACGCCCCGACAGCTCCGTCTGCGCCTTGGCCGCATCCGCCAGCGCAAACCGCTGATTGATATCAATGCGCACCTTGCCGCTCTTGATCATCGAAAACAGGTCGTCAGCCATGGCCTGCAAGTCTTTCGGGTTGCTGGCGTAGGTCGCCAGGGTCGGGCGGGTCACGTACAGCGAGCCCTTGGCTGCCAGAATCCCCAGGTTCACCCCGTCCACCGCGCCTGACGCGTTACCGAAGCTCACCACCAGGCCGCGTGGTGCCACGCTGTCCAAAGAGGTCAGCCAAGTGTCCTTGCCGACGCCGTCGTACACCACCGGGACCTTTTTGCCGTCGGTCAATTCCAGAACGCGCTGTGCGACGTTTTCCTTGCTGTAGTCGATGGTTTCCCAGGCACCGAGGGATTTGGCCAGCGCGGCTTTTTCCGGCGAGCTGACCGTACCGATCAGCTTGACGCCCAGCGCCTTGGCCCATTGGCAGGCCAGGGAGCCCACGCCACCGGCAGCGGCGTGGAACAGGATGGTCTCGCCACCCTTGAGCTCATAGGTCTGGCGCAGCAGGTATTGCACGGTCAGGCCCTTGAGCATGGCGCCGGCGGCTTGTTCGAAGCTGATGTCGTCCGGCAGGTGCACCAGATTGGCGGCGGGCAGCACGTGCAATTCGCTGTAGGCGCCCAGCGGGCCGCTGCCATAGGCCACGCGGTCGCCGACCTTGAACTGGCTGACCTCACTGCCGACCGCATCGACCACGCCGGCGCCTTCCGCGCCGAGCCCCGATGGCAAGGCCGGCGGCGCGTAGAGCCCACTGCGAAAATAGGTATCGATGAAGTTCAGGCCGATGGCCTCGTTACGCACGCGAACCTGCTGCGGGCCCGGCTCTGCCGGCGTGTAGTCCACATACTCAAGCACTTCGGGGCCGCCATGGGCGCTGAACTGGATACGTTTGGCCATCTGCACTTCTCCTGAGGTCTATTTCGCGTAGCCCACTATCCCACTCCTAAGCTTGATCTTCGTCAACTGCGGCGACACAGGGTGCAGTGGTATCCTGTGCGCCCATTTGCCGCCGACGCCCAATGGCCTCGCGTAGCTTTGCCCGATTCAAGGTGATGCCATGACTACCCGCACCGAGGCTGTAAAGGCCTACCTGCTTGACCTGCAAGACCGCATTTGCAGCGCCCTGGAAACCTTCGAGACGGACACTCGCTTCATCGAAGACGCCTGGACCCGGCCTGCCGGCGGCGGCGGGCGCACCCGTGTGATCGAAAACGGGTCGGTGATCGAAAAAGGCGGCGTTAACTTTTCCCACGTGTTCGGTAGCGGCCTCCCACCGTCCGCCAGCGCGCATCGCCCCGAGCTGGCCGGTCGCGGGTTTGAAGCCCTGGGCGTGTCGCTGGTGATCCACCCGCACAACCCGCATGTGCCCACTTCCCACGCCAACGTGCGTTTTTTCATCGCTGAAAAAGACGGCGAAGAGCCGGTGTGGTGGTTCGGTGGCGGCTTCGACCTCACGCCCTACTACGGCAACGAAGAAGACTGCATCCACTGGCACCGTGTGGCCGAGCAGGCCTGTGCGCCGTTCGGTGCAGAGGTCTACTCGCGCTATAAGGCCTGGTGCGACAGCTACTTCCACATCAAGCATCGCAACGAGCCCCGGGGTATCGGCGGGCTGTTCTTCGATGACCTGAACGAGTGGGACTTCGATACCTGCTTCGCCTTCATCCGCGCGATCGGCGACGCCTACATCGACGCTTACCTGCCCATCGTGCAGCGCCGCAAAGCCATGGCTTACACCGAGCAGCAGCGCGAATTCCAGGAGTTTCGCCGCGGCCGCTACGTTGAGTTCAACCTGGTCTACGACCGCGGCACCCTGTTCGGACTGCAGTCGGGCGGGCGTACCGAGTCGATCCTGATGTCGCTGCCGCCGCAAGTGCGCTGGAGCTACGACTGGAAAGCCGCAGCCGGCAGCGAAGAAGCACGCCTCACTGACTACTTCCTGCAAGACCGCGACTGGCTTGGCGTGGCTGCGCCCAAGGCGGCCGTCTGATGGATCGTTACGTGGTATTCGGCAACCCTATCGGCCACAGCAAGTCGCCGCTGATTCACCGGATGTTCGCCGAGCAGACCGGCGAGCACCTGGACTACAGCACCCTGCTGGCGCCGCTGGAGGATTTCACCGGCTGCGCCCGTGAGTTCTTTCAGCAGGGCCGTGGTGCCAACGTCACCGTGCCGTTCAAGGAAGACGCCTACCGCCTCGCCAATACCTTGACCGAACGCGCCCAACGCGCCGGTGCTGTGAACACCCTGAGCAAACTGGCCGACGGCACCGTGCTCGGCGATAACACCGACGGCGCCGGCCTGGTGCGCGACCTGACGGTCAACGCCGGGTTAAGCCTGCAGGGCAAACGCATTCTGTTGCTGGGTGCCGGTGGTGCGGTGCGCGGCGCGCTGGAGCCGTTGCTGGCCGAGCGGCCCGCTTCATTGATCATCGCCAACCGCACGGTGGAAAAAGCCGAATTGCTCGCCGAGTTGTTCGACGATCTGGGCCCGGTGTCTGCCAGTGGTTTCGATTGGCTGCGTGAGCCGGTGGACGTGATCATCAACGCCACGTCCGCCAGCCTGTCAGGCGATGTACCGCCGATTGCCGGCAGCCTGATCGAACCGGGCAAGACGTTCTGCTACGACATGATGTACGCCAAGGAACCGACCGCGTTCTGTCGCTGGGCTACCGAGCAAGGTGCCGCCGTGGCGATGGATGGCCTGGGCATGCTGGTGGAACAGGCCGCGGAAGCGTTCTTCCTGTGGCGCGGTGTGCGCCCGGAGTCGGCCCCGGTTTTAGCTGAACTGCGGCGGCAGCTGGCCTGACGCAAATCCAAATGTGGGAGCTGGCTTGCCTGCGATAGCGGTGGGTCAGCCACACACCTGGCACTGAGACACCGCAACCGCAGGCAAGCCAGCTCCCACAGGTTTAACCGCGTTCAGTCTTCGAAATGGATGGGGCATTTATCCGCCCCTTCCAGCTTTTTCAACTCTTCCACTACTTGTGGCCTGGCCCGGCGCAACGTCAGGCTACGCCCCAACCCCCGCAACCGCCGCGCTTCCTGATGCAGCATCTCGACGCCGGAATAGTCGATAAAGTTAATCTGCTGCGCCTCGATCACCACCCGCTCGCCCGAAAGGCTTTGCAGGCGCACTTGCAGGTAATGGCTGGCGCCGAAAAAGATCGAGCCGCCCACGCGCAACACATCTTCATCTCCGTCGCGCCACTGCTGGACCCTCGGTTGCGACGTGCGCTTGAGGTAGAAAAACAGCGAGGCCAGCACCCCCGCGTAGATCGCAGTTTGCAGCTCCAGCAACAACGTGGCGACGCACGTCAGGCTCATCACCACAAACTCGGCGCGGCTGACCCGGAACAATGCGCGAATGCCGCGTTGGTCAACCAGGCCCCAGCAAATCAGCAAGATGCTGGCGGCCATGCTCGGGATCGGAATATGCGCGATCAGCGCCGCACCAAACAGTGCGAAGAGCGCCACCCAGAGGGCAGAAAACACCCCGGCCAAGGGTGAGCAGGCACCGGCCTCGTAGCTGAGGCCGGAGCGGGTGAAGGAACCGGCTGACAGATAGCCGGAGAAAAATCCGCCAACAATATTGGATAAACCCTGCGCGCGAACTTCCTGGTTCGCATCGAGCAATTGCTGAGAACGCGCCGACAGCGAGCGGGCAATCGACAGGCTGGTCACCAGCCCCAGCATGCCCACCGCAACGGCGCTGGGCAGCAGGCGCAGGATCATGTCCAGATCCATCGGCAACGGGCTGAACGGTGGCAGCTTGCCGATAAACGAACTGACCAGCGCCACATGCCCGAACATCGCCGGCCATACCCAGGCGGCCAGGCTGCCAAGGGCCAGCGCGATCAGCAGTGTCGGCCAGCGCGGCACCAGCACTTTGAGCAACGCCCCCACCAGCAACGTGCCTAAACCGAGGCCCAAGGAAGCGTGGTCCCACTCGCCGCCATGGTCGATCAACGCCAGAAGGCTGTTGATCGCTGTGGCCTGGCTGGGCAAATCCAGCCCGAGCAGATTAGGCAATTGCCCCAGGGCGATCACCACGGCGGCGCCGAGGGTGAAACCCAGCACCACCGAATGCGAGACGAAATTCACCAGCGCGCCGAAACGCAGCATGCCCAGCAGCCACTGGAACACCCCGGCGAGGAAGGTCAGCAGCAGGATCAAGGTGATGTAGTCCTGTGATCCGGGCACGGCCAACGGGCTGACGCTGGCGTAGAGCACGATGGAAATGGCCGCCGTGGGGCCGCAGATCAGGTGCCAGGACGAGCCCCAGAGGCAGGCGATCAGCACCGGGATGATGGCGGCGTACAGGCCGTATTCGGGTGGGAGACCGGCAATCAGCGCGTAGGCAATCGACTGCGGCAAGGCGAGCACGGCACCGCTGAGGCCGACCATCGCGTCGCGGCCGACACTGGCGCGGGTCTGGCGCGGGAGCCAGGCGAGGAAGGGGAAGAGTGATTGGCGGGTGGGCCGGGGCATCGGGCTGCTCGAAATACTGTAGGAGCTGGCGGGCCAGCGAAGGTGGGTAACGATAACGCGGGTTGTCTGAAAAAACGCGGCGTTTTCGAGTGCTTCGCCGGCAAGCCGGCTCCTACAGGGGGTGGTGTTGCCTTCAGAGTTTGGCTTTCACGGCGGCCAGCGCATCCTGGCCATCCACGGTTTTCACGCCGTCCAGCCACTTGTCCAATACCGCCGGGTTCGCCTTGATCCACGCCTTCGCCGCATCGGCATTGCTGACCTTGTTGTTGGCCACCTGCGCCATGATCGCGTTCTCCATGTCCTGGGTGAAAATCAGGTTGGTCAGCAGTTTTCCGACATTCGGGCAGGCTTGTGCATAACCCTTGCGGGTCAAGGTGTACACGCTGCCGGTGTCACCGAAGTACTTTTCGCCACCCTTGAGGTAATGCATTTTCAACTGCACGTTCATCGGGTGCGGCGTCCAGCCGAGGAAGGTCACGAACTTCTGTTTCTTCACTGCCCGCGACACCTCGGCAAGCATCGCCTGTTCGCTGGATTCCACCAGCTTCCACTGGCCAAGGTCGAAGTCATTTTTCTTGATGATCTCCTGCAGCGAGATATTCGCCGGCGCGCCGGAGCCGATGCCGTAGATCTTCTTGTCGAACTTGTCGGCAAATTTGTTCAGGTCGGCGAAGTCATGTACCCCGGCGTCCCACACATAGTCCGGCACGGCGAGGGTGAACTCGGTGCCGTCGAGGTTTTTCGCCAGTTGCACCACATCGCCATTGGCCACGAACTTATCGTAGAAGCCCTGTTGCGCCGGCATCCAGTTGCCGAGGAACACATCCACCTGGCCATCCTTGAGCCCGCCAAAGGTGATCGGCACCGCCAGGGTGTCGACCTTGGCCTTGTAGCCCATGCCGCTCAACAGGAAACCGGTGATGGCATTGGTCGCGGCAATGTCGCTCCAGCCTGGATCGGCCATCTTCACCGTCTCACAACCGGTGTCGGCGTACACGTTGGCGCAGCTCAACGCCAGCATGCCCAGCACCACAGTCAATTTTTGCATGGCCTTCCCTCTGTATTTATTGGTTTTGGCAGGGTTGTGGATAACGTGCCTTGCGCTCCAGGTCGTCGAGGTCGATATGGTTGCGCATGTATTGCTGACTGGCGTCGACCAGTGGCTGGTGATCCCAGCTCTTCAGCTTGCCTTGGGTCAGCGCCTCAAACACCAGGCGACGACGGCGTTGGCTGGCGAGCACCTGCTGGTGGATCGCCGGGATGTCCCATTTGGCCCGCGCTTCACGCAAAAACGCCTCGAACCGTGGCCGGTGTTCCGGTGCCTGGCTGAGGTCCTCCCGCTCGTGCGGGTCGTTATGTACATCAAACAACAGGCAAGGATCGTCCTCACTGTAGATGAACTTGTAGGCGCCACGGCGGATCATCATCAGCGGGCTGATGGTGCCTTCGGCCATGTATTCGCCGAACACTTCGTCGTGCCCGCCCTGCCCCAGCAAGTGCGGGAGCAGCGAGCGGCCATCCAGCGGCAGGCGTGGGTCCAGCTCGCCGCCGGCCAGCTCCACCAGGGTCGGCAACAGGTCGGCAGTGGAAACGGCGTGGGTCACGCGGCCCGCGGCAAACTGCCCCGGCGCACTGACCAGCAGCGGCACGCGCGCAGCCATTTCAAACCAGTGCATTTTGTACCAGAGGCCACGCTCGCCAAGCATGTCGCCATGGTCGCCGGAGAAGATGATGATCGTGTCATCGGCCAGGCCGGTGTCTTCCAGGGTTTGCAGGAGCTTGCCGACATTGCTGTCGATATAGCTGCACGCGCCGAAGTAGGCGCGGCGGGCATCGCGGATCTTGGCCAGCGGCAGCGGCTTGTCCCACAGGTCGTAGACCTTGAGCAGGCGTTGCGAATGCGGGTCGAGGTCGCCTTGCGCGGGTGTTGCAGGCAAAGAGATGTCGGCATCGTCGTACAAGTCCCAGAACGGCTTGGGAATGGTGTACGGGTCGTGCGGGTGGGTCATCGACACGGTCAGGCAGAACGGCTGGTCGCCGTCTTCGCGGATATGGTCGAACAGGTATTGCTGGGCCTTGAACACCACCTCTTCGTCGAAATCCAGTTGATTGGTGCGCACACAAGGGCCGGCTTGCAGCACCGAGGACATGTTGTGGTACCAGCTGGGGCGTACGTCCGGCTCATCCCAATTGACTGCCCAACCGTAGTCGGCCGGGTAGATATCGCTGGTCAGGCGTTCTTCATAGCCATGCAACTGATCGGGGCCACAGAAATGCATCTTGCCCGACAGCGCCGTGCGATAACCGAGACGACGCAGGTAGTGGGCATAGGTCGGGACATCGGCGGGAAAATCTGCTGCGTTGTCGTAGGCGCCGATCTTGCTCGGCAACTGGCCGCTGACCAGGGTAAATCGCGACGGCGCGCACAGCGGGCTATTGCAATAAGCGGCGTCGAACACCACACCCTGCGCGGCGAGGCGGCTCAGGTGGGGCAACTTGATCGGGGAAGGTCCGTAGAACGGAAGCAGCGGCGCGGCCATTTGATCGGCCATGATGAAAAGAATGTTCTTGCGCTTCATGGGTCTTCGGCATTCCATAGGCGGTGTTTATGCGAATGAGCATGCAGCCCATGGAAAATGGGGTAAAGCCCATGAAAAGCAATGTCTAGGATAAGCACAGCTTATGTATGAAGCCCTCGGTGACCTGTCCCTCGACCTGTTGCGCGCCTTCGAAGCCGCCGCGCGCCACCGCAGCTTTACCTCGGCAGCGATGGAGCTGGGCACCACCCAGCCCGCGATCAGCCAGCAGATCAAGCGCCTGGAAGAACAGCTGGCGATCCGCCTGTTCGATCGCATCTACCGTGGCATCGAGCTGACCGACGCCGGTGCGCTGCTGTTCGAGCATGTGCAAGGCGGCCTGCAAAGCATTAATCACGGCCTCAGCGCGATTACCCAGCAGGACCAGCATGAAGTGCTGCAAGTGGCCACCGACTTCGCCTTCGCCGCCTATTGGCTGATGCCGCGCCTGCATCGCTTCCACCAGGCCAACCCTCAGGTCGACGTGAGCCTGGTGACCAGCGAGCGCAACCACGCGACCCTGCGCAGCGATATCGACGTCGCAGTGCTCTTCGGTGATGGCCGGTTCAAACAGGGCGACAGCCTGTGGCTGTTCAACGAGGAAGTATTCCCGGTCTGCAGCCCGCAGTGGCTCAAGGACCAGGCCGTGCCGCTGACCGTTCAGAATTTGCAGGATTTCCCCTTGCTGCACCTGCGCCAGGAAAACAACAGCCAATGGTTCGACTGGAGTGGTGTGTTCCGCGAGCTGGGCATCAGCACCGCGCCCACCCCGGGGCAACTGCGCTTCGACAACTACACCCTGCTGATCCAGGCGGCGATTGCCGGCCAGGGCGTGGCCATCGGCTGGCGCCACCTGGTGGATAACCTGCTGGAACAGAACTGGCTGTGCCGGCCAATCGGCGACACCGTGATCTCGCGCTTCGGCTATTACGTGGTGCAACCCCAGCGCAAGCGGCGGGGGCAACTGGTCGAGCGTTTTGTCGACTGGCTGGTGGCGGAGCAGGCCAACAGCGCGCAGTCGCTGACCGGGCTGGCCCTGCCATCGATTGCGGTCTAGGATTTGGCGCACAGTGGATCCGGAGTCCGACATGCAACGTATCAAGGGCTACCACGCCCACATCTACTTTGACGCCAGCACCATCGACCAGGCGCGGGCCTTGTGCGAGGACGGTGCCAGGCTGTTTCCGCTGCGCATGGGCCGCGTGCATGAACGGCCCGTCGGCCCGCACCCGGACTGGAGTTGCCAACTGGCGTTCGACGCCGAATACATCGGCGTGGTGTTGCCGTGGCTGGCGCTCAACCGCAATGGCCTGGTGGTGTTCCTGCACCCCGATACCGGCGATGACCTGAAAGATCACACCGACTACGCGATCTGGATGGGGGCGATGCGCGAATTGGACCTGTCTATTTTCTGACCTGCGCCCTGATGCAGGAGCCGGCCTGTCGGCGATGGCGCCTCAAGAGCGCTATTGCCGCCAGGCCGGTTCCCTTGCACGCGTACTCCCTATATATGGGATGTGTATTTATATATTGAGACTTGCGTACGCCTGGGTTTATATTCGCTGCATCCGCTCAGAACTCAGGTGAAGCGATGCAGGCGCAATTGATCGCGCTCGATTGGGGGACCAGCTCCCTTCGTGCTTACAAACTCGGCCCGGCGGGTGTGGTGCTGGAACAGCGCGCGCTGGCGTCCGGCATCATGCACTTGCCCAGCGAGCCCCGGGATATTGCCGGCGTGCGCTGCAGCGATGGCTTCGAGTTGGCGTTCGATGCGGCGTGCGGCGACTGGCTCGACGCCGAGCCAGCCTTGCCGGTGATCGCCTGCGGCATGGTCGGCAGCGCGCAGGGCTGGAGCGAAGCGGCTTATCGCAATACCCCCGTGGACGTCGCGAGCCTCGGCAAGGCCTTGCACACCGTGCGCAGCCTGCGCGGCGTGGCGGTGCACATCGTGCCGGGTGTGATCGAGCAGGTCGGCTTGCCCAACGTGATGCGCGGTGAAGAAACCCAGGTGCTGGGCGTGCTGCAAAGCCTACCGAGCACCGCTGAAGTCTTGATCGGCCTGCCCGGCAGCCATTCCAAATGGGTCGAGGTGGTCGACGGTTGCATCACTCACTTCGACACCTTCATGACCGGCGAGCTGTTCGCGGTACTGAGCAAGCACAGCATTCTCGGGCGTACGCAAAAGGTCGCCGAGCAGTTTCAGGCCGACGCGTTTGATCGCGGCGTGCAGGTGGCGCTCTCCAGGGACGGCCAGCGTGGCGTGCTGTCGACGCTGTTCAGCGCACGCGCCCTGGGCCTCACCGCCGAACTCGCCCCGGAGCAACAACCCGATTACTTATCTGGCCTGCTGATCGGCCATGAACTCGCCGGCTTGCCTGGCCACGCCAAGCAAACGCCGATCATCCTGGTCGGTGCTGGCGCCCTCTGCGCCCGCTACCAACGTGCCCTCGCCTTGTGCGGTTTCGCCCACGTCAGCCTGGCGCAGGAAGCGACCGAGCGTGGCCTGTGGCAATTGGCCGTGGCGGCCGGGCTCACTCAACCTGCAACGGAGGCCTGACATGCTCAAGCAAGCACTCGCACAAAACGGTTTGATCGCGATTCTGCGCGGGGTACGACCGGACGAAGCCCAAGCCATCGGCCAAGTGCTGTACCAGGCGGGCTTTCGGGTGATCGAAGTCCCGCTGAACTCGCCCGACCCGTTCACCAGCATCCGCACCTTGCGCGACAGCCTGCCCGCCGATTGCCTGATCGGTGCCGGCACGGTGTTGACGCCCGAGCAGGTCGAGCAGGTGCAGGCCGCCGGTGGCCAGGTGATCGTCATGCCCCACAGCGATGCCAAGGTGTTGCGCGCGGCGAAAGCCGCCGGCCTGTACCTGTCGCCCGGCGTGGCCACGCCTACCGAAGCCTTCGCCGCCTTGGCCGAAGGTGCCGACGTGTTGAAGCTGTTCCCGGCCGAGCAAATGGGCCCTTCGGTGATCAAGGCGTGGCTGGCGGTATTGCCGGCCGGCACGTTGCTGCTGCCGGTGGGCGGTATCACCCCGGACAACATGCAGGTGTTCATCGACGCCGGCGCCAAGGGCTTCGGGTTGGGGTCGGGATTGTTCAAACCGGGTATGACAGTGGATCAGGTAGCGAGCCGCGCCCAGGCTTATGTCGCCGCCTGGAAAGCCCTGAGCTGATATCAAGTTCCGCGCCTGCAGGCGCCGCATCTATAAGAGAGATAACAGATGAAAATCACCAAACTGACGACCTTCATCGTCCCGCCGCGCTGGTGCTTCCTCAAGGTCGAGACCGACCAGGGCGTCACCGGCTGGGGTGAACCCGTGGTCGAAGGCCGCGCCCACACCGTGGCTGCTGCGGTCGAGGAACTGTCCGACTACCTGATCGGCAAAGACCCACGCAATATCGAAGATATCTGGACCGTGCTCTATCGCGGTGGCTTCTACCGAGGCGGCGCCGTACACATGAGTGCCCTCGCCGGTATCGACCAGGCGCTGTGGGACATCAAGGGCAAGGCCCTCGGTGTGTCGGTCAGCGACCTGCTCGGTGGCCAGGTGCGTGACAAGATCCGCGTGTATTCGTGGATCGGCGGCGACCGCCCCGCCGATACCGCGCGCGCTGCCAAAGAGGCCGTGGCCCGTGGTTTTACTGCGGTGAAAATGAATGGCACCGAAGAATTGCAGTTCGTCGACAGCTTCGAGAAAGTCGACCTGGCCCTGGCCAACGTCGCGGCCGTGCGCGATGCAGTCGGCCCTAATGTCGGCATCGGCGTCGACTTCCATGGCCGGGTGCACAAGCCCATGGCCAAGGTGCTGATGAAAGAGCTGGACCCGTACAAACTGATGTTTATCGAAGAGCCGGTGCTCAGTGAAAACTACGAAGCCCTCAAGGAACTGGCACCGTTGACCAGCACGCCCATTGCCTTGGGCGAGCGCCTGTTTTCGCGTTGGGACTTCAAGCGCGTGCTCAGCGAAGGCTACGTCGACATCATCCAGCCGGATGCTTCCCATGCCGGCGGCATCACCGAAACCCGCAAGATCGCCAACATGGCCGAAGCCTACGACGTGGCCCTGGCCCTGCACTGCCCGTTGGGCCCGATTGCCTTGGCGGCCTGCCTGCAACTGGATGCGGTTTGCTACAACGCGTTTATCCAGGAGCAAAGCCTGGGCATTCACTACAACGAGAGCAACGACCTGCTCGACTACGTGCGCGACCCGGGCGTGTTCGACTATGACCAGGGCTTCGTGAAGATCCCCAACGGGCCAGGCCTGGGCATCGAGATCAACGAGGAATACGTGATCGAACGCGCGGCCATCGGCCACCGCTGGCGCAATCCGATCTGGCGGCATGCCGACGGCAGTTTTGCCGAGTGGTGATATTGACCTGAAGGGACCTGTTCGAATGTAGGAGCTGGCCTGCGATAGCGGTCTGCCTGTGCCAGATGAGTCAGCGGTCGCACCGCCATCGCAGGCAAGCCAGCTCCCACATTGACCGCGTCGACCCGTCCTCAATAAACATAACAAGAGGCAACCCCCATGCACCCTGAATCCTTCACCGGGCGGGCATCTTTAGTCACGCCTACCCGAAAGCGCTTCTTCATCATGGTGCTGCTGTTTATCACCGTGGTGATCAACTACCTCGACCGCAGCAACCTGTCGATTGCCGCCCCGGCACTGACCAGTGAACTGGGGATCGACCCGGTGCACGTCGGGCTGATCTTTTCCGCGTTCGGCTGGACCTATGCCGCCATGCAGATCCCTGGCGGCTGGCTGGTCGACCGCGTGCCGCCCCGCATTCTCTACACCGCTGCCCTGCTGCTGTGGTCGATCGCCACCGTAATGCTCGGGTTTGCCGCCAGTTTCATCGCGCTGTTTGTGCTGCGCATGGCCGTCGGCGCCCTGGAGGCGCCGGCCTACCCGATCAACAGCCGTGTGGTCACCACCTGGTTTCCCGAACGCGAGCGCGCCACTGCGATTGGCGTCTATACCTCCGGGCAGTTTGTCGGGCTGGCCTTTCTCACGCCGGTCCTGGCGTGGCTGCAGCACGCGTTTGGCTGGCACATGGTGTTTGTCGCCACCGGTGGCGTCGGCATCCTGTGGGCAGTGATCTGGTACGCGGTGTACCGCGAGCCGAAGGATTTCAAAGGCGCCAACGCCGCTGAAATCGACCTGATCCGCGAAGGTGGCGGGCTGGTGGACATGCAGGCGCAAGCCACAAAGGCGCCGTTCAGTTGGGTCGACCTGGGCATCGTGCTGAGCAAGCGCAAGCTCTGGGGCATCTACCTCGGGCAGTTCTGCCTGAACTCGACGCTGTGGTTCTTCCTGACGTGGTTCCCGACGTACTTGGTGAAATATCGCGGCATGGACTTCATAAAGTCCGGCCTGCTGGCGTCGCTGCCGTTTCTGGCTGCGTTTGTTGGGGTGCTCTGCTCGGGGATATTTTCCGACTGGCTGATTCGTCGTGGGGCGTCGGTGGGTTTCGCACGCAAATTGCCGATCATCGGTGGATTGCTGATTTCCACGGCGATCATCGGCGCCAACTACGTGGACTCGACGGCATGGGTGATTGCGTTCCTGGCGCTGGCGTTTTTCGGCAATGGCCTGGCGTCGATCACCTGGTCGCTGGTCTCGACCCTGGCGCCTGCGCGTCTGCTCGGGCTGACGGGAGGGGTGTTCAATTTCATCGGCAACCTGTCGGCGATTGCCACGCCGATCGTGATTGGCTTTTTGGCCAGCGGCGATTCGTTTGCGCCGGCGATCACCTACATCGCGGTGCTGGCGTTGCTCGGTGCGCTTTCCTACGTGCTGCTGGTGGGTAAGGTCGAGCGTATTGAACTGAATGAATAGCCTGTGGGGGATGGGTGTTTGGCGCTGATGGGGGCTTCTCTACCAGGTGAGCCTTTGTAGCAGACAGGCTCCCTGTGGCAAGCCCGCACCCTATGGCAAGCCCGCATCCTGTGGTGAGCCCGCATCCTGTGGCGAGCGGGCTTGCCCCGCGTTGGGGTGCGAAGCGCCCCCAAAATCTGTCGACGCGTTATTCCTGAAATACCGCAGTAGCTTCTCTATTGGGGCTGCTGCGCAGCCCAACGCGGGGCAAGCCCGCTCGCCACAGGATGCGGGTTTGCCCCAGGAAGCGGGCTGGTCACAGGGAGTCTTCTTGCACAGGGTGCGGGCTTGTCACAGGGAGTCTTCTTACACAGGAAGCGGGCTTGTCACAGGGAGCCTGCTTGCCTTGCAAGCTCCCCCTGTCCCTCGGTTTCAGTTGAGGACGCCGTCGAGGATCTCGTAGACGATGCCGGTACCCACCGCAATCAACACCACGTCCGGGCCGGAGCGGCGCCATTCGTAGCCTGGATACACCGGCAGGCGCGCCAGCGCTCGGTTGTCCAGGCGTTCGCCGTAGTAGCCACGGGGCAGTGGTTGGCCGCGTACCAGGCGCACATTCGGCGGCGGTGGGGCGCCGCGCGCGAACTGACCATGGTTGTCGTGGATGATCTGCCGCACCGGGCCAAAGTCCTGGGGCGGGCCGCCGCGACGGTTGTCCTGTGGGCCGCGGTGGTCGTCGCCATGTTGCTCGTGCTGGCCTTGCGGGCCGCCACGGTCTGGGCCGCCTTGGTCGTAAGGCGCGGCTTGCGCCAGGGCACTTGCGCCGAGCATCAGCACGCCGAGACCAGCTATCAAGCGTTTAGGCATTTTCATGGGGTGTTTCCTCAGTACTGCACGAACAAAAAAGGGACCTCGAACGAGGTTCGAAATCCCTTGGTCTTGTCAGTTTAGGTACTGAATCGACGGTATGATTCCTCTGTATCAGGAACTTTACCTACCGCTTACGAGCCGCTTACTTACGGGCGTTGCGGACACCTTCCGACAGTGCCGCGCAGAGGCCCAACACGCCATCAATCGCTTGCTGATCAGTTTTGGCATTCGCAATGTGATCGATCAAGGCCGACCCCACCACGACACCGTCTGCCAGGCGCGCGATGGCGGCAGCTTGTTCCGGCGTGCGGATACCAAAACCGATGCTGATCGGCAGGTCGGTATGCCGGCGCAGGCGGGTTACGGCTTCCTCGACATGCTCAAGGGTCGCCGCGCCGGCGCCGGTCACACCGGCCACCGATACGTAGTACACAAACCCGGAGCTGCCGTTGAGCACGGTAGGCAGGCGCACATCATCGGTGGTCGGCGTGGTCAGGCGGATAAAGTCGATACCCGCAGCCTGGGCCGGGTCGCACAGCTCGCCGTTATGCTCGGGCGGCATGTCGACCACGATCAGGCCGTCTACACCGGCTTGCTTGGCATCGGCGATGAACTGCGGCACACCATATTTGTGGATCGGGTTGAAGTAACCCATCAGCACCAGCGGCGTCTCGGTGTTGTCCTTGCGGAACTCACGGACCATCTGCAGGGTTTTCGCCAGGTTCTGCTTGGCGGTCAGTGCGCGGATGTTGGCCAGTTGGATGGCCGGGCCGTCGGCCATCGGATCGGTGAAGGGCATGCCCAGCTCGATCACATCGGCGCCGGCTGCCGGCAAGCCCTTGAGGATCGCCAGCGAGGTGTCATAACCCGGGTCGCCAGCGGTAACGAAGGTCACCAGGGCCGCGCGGTTTTGTTCTTTCAGTTGCGCAAAACGTGTTTGCAGGCGGCTCATTTAGTGTTTCTCCTGCTGAGATGGCTCTTGTGAAGCCTGTTCCATGTGGTGCATCACGGTTTGCATGTCTTTGTCGCCACGGCCGGACAGGTTCACCACCATCAGGTGATCCTTGGGCAAGGTCGGAGCGCGCTTGAACACTTCAGCCAGGGCGTGGGCGCTTTCCAGTGCAGGAATAATCCCTTCCAGGCGGCAGCATTTGTGGAACGCGTCGAGGGCTTCGTCGTCGGTCACCGAGGTGTACTGGACGCGGCCGATATCATGCAACCAGGCGTGTTCCGGGCCGATGCCGGGGTAGTCCAGGCCAGCGGAAATCGAGTGGGCGTCGATGATCTGGCCGTCGTCGTCCTGCAGCAGGAAGGTGCGGTTGCCGTGCAGTACGCCGGGTACGCCGCCGTTGAGGCTGGCGGCGTGCTTGCCGGTCTCGATGCCGTGGCCGGCGGCTTCAACGCCGATGATCTCGACGCTGGTGTCATCCAGGAACGGGTGGAACAGGCCCATGGCGTTGGAACCACCGCCGATGCACGCGACCAGGCTGTCCGGCAGGCGGCCTTCCTGGGCTTGCAGCTGGGTGCGGGTTTCCTTGCCGATGACGGCCTGGAAGTCGCGCACCATCGCGGGGTACGGGTGCGGGCCGGCCACGGTGCCGATCAGGTAGAAGGTGCTGTCGACGTTGGTGACCCAGTCGCGCAGGGCTTCGTTCATTGCGTCCTTCAGGGTGCCGGTGCCGGCGACGACTGGAATCACTTCAGCGCCCAGCAGCTTCATGCGGAACACGTTGGCCTGCTGGCGTTCGATGTCGGTGGTGCCCATGTAGATCACGCACTGCAGGCCAAACCGTGCGGCAACGGTGGCAGTGGCCACGCCGTGCATGCCCGCACCGGTTTCAGCGATGATGCGTTTCTTGCCCATGCGCCGCGCCAGCAGGATCTGGCCGATGCAGTTGTTGATCTTGTGCGCGCCGGTGTGGTTCAGCTCTTCGCGCTTGAGGTAGATCTTGGCGCCGCCGCAGAACTCGGTCAGGCGTTCGGCGAAGTAGAGTGGGCTCGGGCGGCCGACGTAGTCGCGCTGGAAGTAGGCCAATTCCTCGTTGAACGCCGGATCGATCTTGGCCGCTTCGTATTCGCGGGCCAGGTCGAGGATCAACGGCATCAGGGTTTCGGCGACGTAGCGGCCGCCGAACGCGCCAAACAGGCCGTTGGCATCAGGGCCGTTGCGCAGATCGGTCTGGGACTGAGTCATGGGACGCTCCAGGTAGGAATTTGGGTAACCAGCAATGACGGTCACTCTACCCCTCACATCCCGCAGTGAAAACCGATAAGATCGCCGTAACCTGTCAGGAAAACTCACAGATGAGTCGAGACCTTCCGCCCCTGAATGCCTTGCGTGCGTTCGAAGCCACCGCCCGGCTCAACAGTGTCAGCCAGGCGGCCGAGCAATTGCATGTGACCCATGGTGCCGTCAGCCGCCAGTTGAAGGTGCTGGAAGAGCACCTGAGTGTCAGCCTGTTCGCCAAGGATGGACGCGGCCTTAAACTCACAGATGCCGGCGCCCGGCTGCGTGATGCCAGCGCTGAAGCGTTCGAGCGTCTGAGAGATGTCTGCGCCGAACTCACCCAGGCCAGCGCCGACGCACCCTTCGTGCTGGGCTGCTCGGGCAGTTTGCTGGCGCGCTGGTTGATTCCGCGCCTGGGTCGTTTGAATGCCGACTTGCCGGACTTGCGCCTGCACCTGTCGGCGGGTGACGGCGACCTCGACCCCAGGCGCCCCGGCCTGGACGCTTTGCTGGTGTTTGCCGAGCCGCCGTGGCCGGCGGACATGCAAGTGTATGAACTGGCCAGCGAGCGTATCGGCCCGGTGATGAGCCCGCGTTTTTCCGGTTACGAGCGCTTGCGCCAGGCGCCGCCGCAAGCGCTGTGCGCAGAAGCCTTGTTGCACACCACTTCCCGCCCGCAGGCCTGGCCCAGTTGGGCGCAGCAACACGGCATCGCGCCCGGCATGTTGAAACACGGCCAGGGGTTTGAGCATTTGTATTATTTGCTGGAGGCGGCGGTGGCAGGTCTTGGGGTCGCGATTGCGCCGGAACCGCTGGTCGCAGAGGATCTGCGCGCGGGTCGCCTGGTGGCGCCGTGGGGCTTCAGTGAAACCCCGGCGCACCTGGCGTTGTGGCTACCCAAGCGCGCCGCAGATGGGCGCGCCGGGCAACTGGCGCAGTGGCTCAAGGCTGAGCTGGCGCACCAGGATGTTTAGTCGCCGCGTTTGCACAGCAGGTAAGCCGCCAGCAGGCCCAGTGCGCCAACGGCGACGCCGGCGGTAGTCCATGGGTGCTCTTGTGCGTAGTCCCGGGTCGCAACACCGGTTTCGCGGAGTTTGACTTTGCTTTCTTCGTACGCGTCGCTGATCAGGTGGCGGGAGTGCTTGAGGGCATTCTCGGCATTGCTTTTCAGGGCCTTCAGCGTTTTGCGCGACTCATCGGACGCATCGTCCTTGAGGCTCTCAAGCGACTTGAGCAGGCTCGAAATCTCGGCTTCCATGCTTTCCAGCGACGCTTTGCGTAAAGAAGTGTTGGCCATGTGGACTCTCCTGAAATGATTGAGTGGCAGGTGTAGATACCGACTGCGCCCGTTTCAGAAAGTGCAGTAAATCTGAACTTTCAGGTAGGAACGGTCGCCAGAAGCATTACGAACATTGACTGCTACGCTCACTAGAGACCTCAGGAGAAACGCTATGTCTGATCATCACACGTACAAGAAAGTCGAACTGGTTGGCTCGTCGGCGACCAGCATTGAAGATGCGATCAACAACGCCCTGGCCGAAGCCAACAAGAGCATCAAGCACTTGGAATGGTTCGAGGTGACCGAAACCCGTGGCCACATCAAGGACGGCAAGGCCGCGCACTTCCAGGTCACCCTCAAAGTCGGGTTCCGAATTGCCAGTAGTTGATCACGTCGGTTGAACTTGCCGACTGGCCGATTGCCATAACCTGCGCTACAACCAATGGGTGCCGAGGCGAAAGCGTCGGCACGCTCTTTTCGATCAGCGCAAGGAAAGTAACGGATGAAGAAGTTCTTGTTAGCGGTAGGTTTGTTGAGCATTGCGGGCACTGCCCTGGCGGCGGGCAAGCCTTGTGAAGAGCTGAAAAGCGAAATTGCAGCGAAAATCGACGCCAAGGGCGCTTCGGGTTATTCGCTGGAAGTCGTGGACAAGGGCGCAGCGCCGAGCGATCACACAGTGGTCGGCAGCTGCGAAGCCGGTACCAAGGAAATCGCCTACAAGCGCGGGTGATCCCGTGCTTCACTTATAAAATCGACGCACTTGTGGCGAGGGAGCTTGCTCCCGCTGGAGGGCGCAGCACTGCCTTTTTCGGCGGCGCTACGCAGCCCAGCGGGAGCAAGCTCCCTGGCCACAGGTGCGTCGTTTTTTTTCGCCTGAAGTTTTAGCCCTTCATCAACTGTGCCAGCAGCTCGTAGGAATGAATCCGATCGGCATGCTCGTACAGGTCGCAGGTAAAGATCAGCTCGTCAGCGCCGGTCTGTTCGACCAGCACCTCCAGTTTGGCGCGAATCTTCGCCGGGCTGCCGACCATGGCCAGGCCCAGGAAGCTGCCTACCGCATCTTTTTCATGCGGTAGCCACAGGCCGTCCATGGTTTTCACCGGCGGGCGCTGCACCAGGCTTTGCCCGCGCATCAGCGCAAGGATGCGCTGGTATACGGAGGTGGCCAGGTAGTCCGCCTGCTCATCGGTGTCCGCCGCGACCAGTGGAATGCCGAGCATCACGTAGGGTTTGTCGAGCACGGCTGATGGCTTGAAGTGATTGCGGTACACGCGAATCGCTTCATGCATCAGGCGCGGTGCGAAATGGGAGGCGAAGGCGTAGGGCAAGCCGCGCTCCCCCGCCAACTGGGCGCTGAACAGACTGGAACCCAGCAGCCACACCGGCACATTGGTGCCGGTGCCCGGTACGGCGATCACCCGTTGGTCGGGCGTGCGTGGGCCCAGGTAGGCCATCAGCTCGGCGACATCTTCGGGGAAGTCATCCGCGCTGCCCGAGCGCTCACGGCGCAGGGCGCGGGCCGTCATTTGGTCGGAACCGGGCGCGCGGCCCAGGCCCAGGTCAATACGGCCCGGGTAGAGACTTTCCAAGGTGCCGAACTGCTCGGCGATCACCAGCGGTGCATGGTTGGGCAGCATGACGCCGCCGGAGCCGACGCGAATTGTCGAGGTACCGCCAGCCAGATAGCCCAACAAGACCGAAGTAGCCGAGCTGGCGATTCCGTCCATATTGTGATGTTCCGCCACCCAGAAACGGTTGTAGCCGAACTTTTCCACGTGCTGGGCCAGGTCCAGGGAATTGCGTAACGACTGCGCCGGACTGCCGTTGGCCCGCACGGGCACGAGGTCGAGGGTCGAGAACTTTACGTCGGACAGCGATTTCATAAGCCTGCTTCTCCAATGGGGGCGCAGGCTTCATAGACGAACCAAAACCTGCCGCTTCATGTGCATGTCCTATGCAATGAGGGCATATACCCGAGATTCAATAGCTGGCCCGAAATTTCCTACTTAATCGCTAGGTTTCTCTTACAAGTGAACTTTGCCAAAGCTTCTATCCTCAGAACCTTACTGACGCAAAACCACCGTTCGAGGAGAAAGCTATGAGTATTGTTAAAAAGGCATCCGCGCATTGGGAAGGTGATCTGAAGACTGGCCTGGGTTCCATTTCCACGGAAACCGGCGTGCTGCGCGAAGCCCCCTACGGCTTCAAGGCGCGTTTCGAAGGCGGCAAGGGCACCAACCCTGAAGAACTGATCGGTGCGGCGCACGCCGGCTGTTTCTCGATGGCGTTTTCGATGATTCTCGGTGATGCCGGCCTCAAGGCTGACAGCATCGACACCCAGGCTGAAGTGACCCTGGACCAGGTCGATGGCGGCTTTGCGATCACTTCTGTGCATTTGATCCTCAAGGCCAAGATTCCAGGCGCGAGCCAGGCGCAGTTCGATGAACTGAGCAAGAAAGCCAAGGAAGGGTGCCCGGTATCGAAAGTGCTGAATGCGAAAATCAGCCTGGATGCCACCCTCGTAAACTGACACCGCTACCTGTAGGTCGCCGGCAAGCCGGCGCCTGCAGGTGTTTTTGGGTGGCGCCAAAACATCTGCGTTAAATCAGAACTCGTGTTTCACCGATGTGGTCCTATAGCCTATGCAGCCTTAGACGCACACCCGTGCGCAATGCATTCAGGGAGCTTCACACATGAAACGTTTTGCCTTGGCGATCATCTGCGGTGTTTTGGCCACTTCGGCCGTGGCCGCGCCAAAAGACTGCGAAGAGCTCAGGAAAGAGATTGAGGTCAAGATCCAGGCGAACGCTGTTCCGTCCTACACCCTGGAAATTGTCAGCAAGGAAGAAGCCGACAAGCACGACTCCGCCATGGTCGTCGGCAGCTGTGAGAACGGCACCAAAGCCATCGTCTACCAGAAGAACAACGACTGATCAGAGGCAGTTGACGCTGCGTTCTTCGGCCAGCAATTGGCGGGCGGCGTTGTACAGGCGGATATTCGGCGTGTAGGCCAATGAGCGCCCTTCCAGGCTATAACGTTGGCCGGCTTCGAAATGGTCGTACTGCAAGGTAATGAAGCACGTCCGATCCGTCGTTTGTCCAAACCCGCTGAAACTGCCGCCGGTCGGCACTTCGAAATCAAAGCGCACCATCAACTCATGACTGCCGGGCGGGACCTGGAAGTAGCGCCCGTCGGGGAGGTTCTTGCCGTCCAGGCGCTGGGCCATCACCAGTTTGGCACCCGGTGTCGGGGTGGCGAAATCGATCCAGGCCTGGTGCGGGTCAACCGGCGGGATCGGGGTGTAAGCACACGCACTCAGGAACAGCGCGGTGACGGGGAGCAAGAGCTGACGCATGGCAGGCACTCATCGCAGGGAAAGAATTGAGCCTGGCGCGCACGGCAACAGACTCGCTATGAGTATAAACACGTCACGCCATGGAAAAATTCCGTATAGGCAGGATAGTCTGGCGAGCAAATCAGCCAGGAGTGGTCGGGGCATGGTCAGGCGTTTTCTTGCAGGGGCAGTGGTTGTGTTGCTCAGCGGCTGTTCCAGCCTCAGTTATTACAGCCAGTTGGCCAGCGGACAATGGCAATTGTTGCGTGCCCGCGAGCCGGTGGCCGAGGTCATCGCCGACCCGTCCCGCCCACAGTCACTGCGTGAGCACCTGGTGCAATCGCAAAAAGCGCGGACATTCGCCAGCGAGCACCTGCACCTTCCTGACAACCAGAGTTACCGGTTGTACGCCGATATTGGCCGGCCTTACGTGGTCTGGAATGTGTTTGCCACGCAGGAATTTTCCCTGTCGCCTGAGACCCACTGTTTCCCCATTGCCGGTTGCGTGGCCTATCGCGGCTACTACAACCAAGGTGCGGCGCGCGGTGAGGCGGCGCTGTTGAAGCAACAGGGCATGGATGTCTCGATCGGTGGCGTCGAGGCCTATTCCACCCTGGGCTGGTTCAACGACCCGATCATGAATTCGATGATGAACTGGGGTGACGAGCGCCTGGCCACGCTGATCTTCCACGAGTTGGCGCACCAGCGTTTCTATGTGAAGGATGACACCGAGTTCAACGAGTCATTCGCCAATTTCGTCGAACAGGAAGGCACCCGCCAATGGCGCGCGGCACGGGGCCTGGCGCCCCTCAGCGACTCGGCGGTGGCGCAGCGTGACCAATTCACCCGGCTGATCCTCGAGACCCGTCACCGCCTGGAAAAACTCTATGCGCAGCCCCTGTCTGGCGAGGTGATGCGTCAGGCCAAGGCGGCGGAATTCGAGCGTTTGCGCAGTGATTATCGGCAACTGCGTGATAGCCAGTGGGGCGGCGACAAGCGTTATGACGTGTGGATCAACCAGCCGATGAACAATGCGCGGTTGCTACCGTTTGGGCTGTATGACCAATGGGTGCCGGCGTTTTCGGCGTTGTATGCGCAGCAGGGCGGGGATTGGCTGAAGTTTTATGCGGCGGTCGAGCAACTGGGGCGGCTGCCGCAGGCGCAGCGCAAGGCGGCGTTGAGGCAGTTGGAGGGTACGGGGCCATCAGGGCCTCTCGCAGGCAAGCCAGCTCCCACAGAGGGATCCGGGTATGGCTCGGGGCCTCGGGTGTAAGAAGATCCAATGTGGAAGCTGGCTTGCCTGCGAAGGCGGTGGGTCAGGCATGCACGGCATCAACTGCCAGCCCGCCTTCGCGAGCAAGCCCGCTCCCACAGGGGGATCCGGGTATGACTCGGGGCCTCGGGTGTATGACGTCCAATGTGGGAGCTGGCTTGCCTGCGAAGGCGGTGGGTCAGGCATGCACGGCATCAACTGCCAGCCCGCCTTCGCGAGCAAGCCCGCTCCCACAGGGGGCTCCGGGTATGACTCGGGGCCTCGGGTGTATGAAGACCCAATGTGGGAGCTGGCTTGCCTGCGGAGGCGGTGGGTCAGGCATGCACGGCATCAACTGACAGCCCGCCTTCGCGAGCAAGCCCGCTCCCACAGGGGGCTCCGGGTATGACTCGGGGCCTCGGGTGTAAGAAGATCAAATGTGGGAGCTGGCTTGCCTGCGAAGGCGGTGGGTCAGGCATGCACGGCATCAACTGACAGCCCGCCTTCGCGAGCAAGCCCGCTCCCACAGGGGGCTCCGGGTATGACTCGGGGCCTCGGGTGTAAGAAGATCAAATGTGTGTGGCTTGCCTGCGAAGGCGGTCTCAAGCGCGCGGCAAAAATGCCTGGTGCATCTCGGCCAGCGTTTCGAAATGCCAGGTCGGCGCCTCGGCATTCAACTCTGCAAAACTGCCAAATCCATAGCCGACCGCCGCCGAATCCAGGCCATTGCTGCGGGCGCCGATCAGGTCATGCTTGCGGTCGCCAATCATCAGGGTGGTCGAAGGATCAAGGCCTTCCTCGCTGATCAAGTGCGCAATCAGCTCAACCTTGTTGGTCCGCGTCCCATCCAGCTCGCTGCCGTAGATCACCTTGAAGTGCTTGGCGAAGTCGAAATGCCGAGCGATCTCGCGGGCAAACACCCAAGGCTTGGACGTTGCTACATAGAGCTGGCGACCCTGGTTGCCCAAGTCTTCCAGCAGTGGCATCACGCCGTCGAACACGCGGTTTTCATACAGGCCGGTGACCTTGAAGCGCTCACGGTAGAAATTCACCGCCTCCCAGGCCTTGGCCTCGTCGAAGCCATAAAACTGCATGAACGCCTGCAACAGCGGCGGGCCGATGAAGTGTTCGAGCTTGGTCAGGTCCGGCTCATCGATCCCCAGCTTGCCGAGGGCGTACTGGATCGAACGGGTGATGCCCTCGCGCGGATCGGTGAGGGTGCCATCCAGGTCGAACAGGACGGTTGAGTAGTTGAGGGTCATTGATCGAATCCTTCCGCCAGGTGCAGGTCTTTGAGCTTCACGTAGTTCGCGGCGCTGTAGGTGAAAAAGGCACGCTCCTTGTCAGTCAGCGCGCGGATTTGTTTAACCGGGCTACCCACGTACAAAAAGCCGCTGTCGAGTTTCTTGCCAGGCGGCACCAGGCTGCCGGCGCCGATGATCACGTCGTCCTCCACCACGGCGCCGTCCATCACGATGCTGCCCATGCCGATCAACACCCGGTTGCCGACGCTGCAACCATGCAGCATGACTTTGTGGGCGACGGTCACGTCATCGCCGATCAGCAGCGGGAAGCCGTCAGGATTGAAGGGCCCGGCGTGGGTAATGTGCAGCACGCAGCCATCCTGCACGCTGGTGCGCGCGCCGATACGGATGCGGTGCATGTCGCCGCGAATCACGGTCAGCGGCCAGACCGAGCTGTCGGTGCCGATTTCGACATCGCCGATCACCACCGCCGAAATATCGACAAAAGCCCCGGCGCCCAGGGTTGGCGTGTGGTTCTGATAGGTGCGAAGGGTCACGATAGCCTCTCTCTTATGTGCTGATAGCTGCGGTGGGCGTTGATTGTAATTAAGATGGCCCCATCTTTGTTCTTACATGTTTCTTCAGCCAAGGTGCCAACCGTGAGCGCGAACAACCCTCTTCTGCAGTCCTACGACCTGCCGCCGTTCTCGGCGATCCGTGCCGAGCACGTGCAGCCGGCCATCGAACAGATCCTCGCCGACAACCGTGTCGCCATCGAAGGCATCCTGCAAAGCCAGGGTAAAAATCCGACATGGGCAGGCCTGGTGCTGGCCATGGACGAACTGAACGACCGCCTGGGCGCCGCCTGGAGCCCGGTCAGCCACCTCAACGCCGTGTGCAACAGCGCCGAGCTGCGCGAAGCCTACGAGGCTTGCCTGCCGGCGTTGAGCGCCTATTCCACCGAGATGGGCCAGAACCGCGAACTGTTCCAGGCCTTCGAAGCCCTGGCCAACAGCCCGGAGGCTGCCGGTTTCGACGTGGCGCAAAAAACCATCCTGGAACATTCCCTGCGCGACTTCCGCCTGTCGGGTATCGATCTGCCGCCTGAGCAGCAAAAGCGCTACGCCGAAGTGCAGAGCAAGCTGTCCGAGTTGGGCAGCAAGTTTTCCAACCAGCTGCTGGACGCCACCCAGGCCTGGACCAAACACGTTACCGATGAAGCCACCCTCGCCGGCCTGACCGATTCGGCCAAGGCGCAGATGGCTGCCGCCGCCCAGGCCAAAGGCCTGGATGGCTGGCTGATCACCCTGGAGTTCCCGAGCTACTACGCGGTGATGACCTACGCCCAGGAGCGCGCCCTGCGTGAAGAAGTCTACGCGGCGTACTGCACCCGTGCGTCGGACCAAGGCCCGAACGCCGGTCAGAATGATAACGGCCCGGTGATGGAACAGATCCTCGACCTGCGTCAGGAACTGGCCAAGCTGCTCGGCTACGCCTCGTTCTCCGAGCTGAGCCTGGCGACCAAAATGGCTGAGTCCAGCGACCAGGTGTTGACCTTCCTGCGTGACCTGGCCAAGCGCAGCAAGCCGTTTGCCGCCCAGGATCTGCAGCAACTGCGGGCCTACGCCGCCGAACAAGGCTGCGCCGACCTGCAAAGCTGGGACAGCGGTTTCTACGGCGAAAAACTTCGCGAGCAGCGCTACAGCGTGTCGCAAGAAGCCCTGCGCGCCTATTTCCCGATCGACAAAGTACTCGGCGGCCTGTTTGCCATCGTGCAGCGTCTGTACGGCATCGAGATTGCCGAGCAAAAAGGCTTCGACACCTGGCACCCGGATGTCCGCCTGTTTGAAATCAAGGAAAACGGCCAGCATGTCGGCCGCTTCTTCTTCGACCTGTACGCCCGCGCCAACAAGCGTGGCGGTGCCTGGATGGACGGTGCGCGCGATCGTCGTCGCACCCTCGACGGCGTGCTGCAAAGCCCGGTCGCCAACCTGGTGTGCAATTTCACCCCGGCCGACAGCGGCAAGCCTGCCCTGTTGACCCACGATGAAGTGACCACCCTGTTCCACGAATTCGGCCACGGCCTGCACCACCTGCTGACCCGCGTCGAACATGCCGGCGTGTCCGGTATCAACGGCGTGGCTTGGGATGCGGTGGAATTGCCGAGCCAATTCATGGAGAACTGGTGCTGGGAGCCGGAAGGCCTCGCACTGATCTCCGGCCACTATGAAACCGGCGAGCCGCTGCCCCAGGACCTGCTGGAAAAAATGCTCGCGGCAAAAAACTTCCAGTCGGGCCTGATGATGGTGCGCCAGCTGGAGTTCTCGCTGTTCGACTTCGAACTGCATGCCACTCACGGCGATGGCCGCAGCGTGGCGCAAGTGCTCGAAGGCGTGCGTGACGAGGTCTCGGTGATGCGTCCGCCCGCCTACAACCGCTTCCCGAACAGCTTTGCGCACATCTTCGCCGGCGGTTATGCGGCGGGTTACTACAGCTATAAATGGGCCGAAGTACTGTCGGCGGATGCCTTCTCCAAGTTCGAGGAAGACGGCGTGCTCAATGCCGAGACCGGCCGCGCATTCCGCGAGGCGATCCTCGCCCGTGGCGGCTCGCAGGCACCGATGGTGCTGTTCGTCGACTTCCGCGGACGAGCGCCGTCGATTGACGCACTCTTGCGCCACAGCGGCCTGAGTGAGGACGCGGCAGCATGAGTGAAGGGCCTGTGATTACCAAAAAGCAATTTATCGCCGGGGCGGTGTGCCCGGCGTGCACCGAGCCGGACAAGCTCAAGATGTGGACCGAAGACAACGTGCCGCACCGCGAGTGTGTGGCCTGCGGGTATACCGATACGCTGAATGACCAGGGGTTGTCGGTGCCCAAGGAGTTGGGTACGCGGGTCAACACCTCGGCGTTGAAAGCGCCGGATCCAAAGGTGCAGGCGGTGCAGTTCTTTCCCAATCCCAAGCTGAAAAAACACTGAAGCCTGCTTCCTGGAGGCGCTGGCTAGCCTGCGATAGCCCCAACGCGGTGTGACTGAAACACCGCGTACTTGCTTCGCAGGCAGGCTCCTACAGTTGCTCTTCAGTCTTGTTGGTTGTCGAAATCCAATCCTTCATCGAGCACAGTGCAAACGCACTGGTGCTGCAATCACCATTCGCCAAGGCCATGCGCAACTTGTCGACATCCGCCTGGATCATGTAGCGAACACCGTCCTTGAAGCCACTGCTGCCGCCGAAACCACCCAAGGTCATCTCGTTCAGCGCGTCTTCCTTGCTCCATCCCTGGATCACCACGCGATACATCGCCGCCATCAGGCCGGTGCGGTCTGAGCCATGCTTGCAATGCATCAGCACCGGACCGTTGGCCTCGGCAGCCTGAATGGCCCTCAGCGCAGTGAGAACGTCGGCGTCATCGACATGGTTGGTGCGGTAGGTCAGTTGCACCTGCTTGATATCAGCGTTCTTCAGCCAGGCCGAATCGGATTCCGGCAGAAAGTTGATCACCGTACCGATCTTCAGGTTTTTCAAGACCGGCAACGCACTGCTGTCCGGCAGCGCACTGCGATAGAGCGTGGGCGTCATCTGGTGCAGGTTGAATTGATTGCCCACGGGTTGGGCCCACTCCGGGGAGCGCAGCGACGTAGTCTCGTCCGCTCGGGCTTGGGCGATGGCGAGTAGCGCCATACAGGCCAGGCCGAGCGCTGGCAGCAATCGAATCTTGAACATGGTGAGTGACCGAGCAGGGCGTTGATTGATGAGCCCTAGCGTCGCTTGCCGGCGGTCAACGGCGCGTGAGGGGCTCGTCAAAGAATCGTGATTGAAGCGCCGGATCGGCTGTTTTTCTCGCTGAATCGATTCTTCAAATCCTTAGCCTGCTATCATTTGTAACTATTGATTGCCAATATGTTCTATCCCTTTGGATCCCATTTCCTGGCAAGCCTTCACGCTGCTCCCAGAAGCGGCTGATAAAACCCGTGACCACATGATGAGGTGCACCCATGTCTGATCAAGATCAAGACAACCCCCGGCGTGACTTTCTGCGCAAATCCTTGACCTTGATCCCGGTGGTCACGGTTGCCAGTACCGGCCTTGGCGGTTCGATGCTGATGGCCACGCCCGAGCCTGCCCAGGCTGCGCCGGCCAAGCCTGCGGCCAGCGACAAGGCCTATGAACCGAGCTATTTCAGCGCCGAAGAGTGGGCGTTTCTCAACGCCGCCGTCGCCCGCCTGATCCCTGCCGACGCCCAAGGGCCCGGTGCGCTGGAAGCCGGCGCGCCGGAGTACATCGACCGCCAGATGAACACGCCCTACGCCAGCGGCGCACTGTGGTTCATGCAAGGCCCATTCAATGCCGATGCCGCGCCCGAGATGGGCTGGCAGAGCAAGCTGGTGCCCAAGGAGATTTATCGCCTGGGCATTGCTGCCACGGATGCCTGGTCGAAGGCGTTCAACGGTAAGGCTTTTGCTGCACAAGACAGCGCTACCCAGGACGATATGTTGCGGCGCCTGGAAGCCGGTGGCAGTGAAGTCAGCGCGCATTTCGACACAGTGCCGCCGAAGATGTTTTTCAATTTGCTGCTGCAAAACACCAAGGAAGGGTTCTTCTGCGACCCGATTCACGGCGGCAACAAAGGCATGGTCGGCTGGACCATGATCGGCTTCCCCGGCGCCCGCGCCGATTTCATGGATTGGGTGGAACGCAACGAGCAATACCCCTTCCCGGCTGTTTCCATCCGCGGCGAGAGGGCATAAACGTGGCGACCATCATGAAGAAAGTGGATGCAGTGATCGTGGGTTTCGGCTGGACCGGCGCGATCATGGCCAAGGAGCTGACGGAAGCCGGCCTCAACGTGGTAGCGCTGGAGCGCGGCCCGATGCAGGACACGTACCCGGACGGCAACTATCCGCAGGTCATCGACGAATTGACCTACAGCGTGCGTAAAAAACTCTTCCAGGACATCTCCAAGGAGACCGTGACCATTCGCCATAGCGTGAATGATGTCGCCCTGCCCAACCGCCAATTGGGCGCGTTCTTGCCCGGCAACGGCGTGGGCGGCGCGGGCCTGCACTGGTCGGGGGTGCACTTTCGCGTCGACCCGATCGAGTTGCGCATGCGCAGTCACTATGAAGAGCGCTACGGCAAGAACTTCATTCCCAAGGACATGACTATCCAGGACTTCGGCGTCAGTTACGAAGAGCTGGAGCCGTTTTTCGACTATGCGGAGAAAGTCTTCGGCACCTCAGGCCAGGCCTGGACCGTGAAAGGTCAGCTCGTAGGCGAAGGCCGTGGCGGCAACCCGTATGCGCCGGATCGCTCCAACCCGTTCCCGTTGGAAGCGCAGAAAAACACCGTCTCCGCACAGCTGTTTCAGAAAGCGGCGGCCGAAGTCGGCTACAAACCCTACAACCTGCCGTCGGCCAATACCTCGGGGCCGTACACCAACCCCTACGGCGCGCAGATGGGCCCGTGCAACTTCTGCGGTTTCTGCAGTGGCTATGTCTGCTACATGTATTCCAAGGCCTCGCCGAACGTGAACATCCTGCCGGCGCTGCGCCAGGTGCCGAACTTTGAGCTGCGGCCCAATTCCCACGTGCTCAAGGTCAATCTCGACAGCACCAAGAGCAAGGCCACGGGCGTGACCTACATCGACGGCCAGGGTCGCGAATGCGAGCAACCGGCGGACCTGGTGATCATCGGCTCCTTCCAGTTCAACAATGTGCGCCTCATGTTGCTTTCGGGTATCGGCAAGCCTTACGACCCGATTACCAACGAGGGCGTGGTGGGCAGGAACTTTGCCTACCAGAACATGGGCACGATCAAGGCGTTCTTCGACAAGGACACCCACACCAACAACTTCATCGGCGCGGGCGGCAATGGCGTGGCCATCGATGACTTCAACGCCGATAACTTCGACCACGGGCCCCACGGCTTTGTGGGCGGCTCGCCGATGTGGGTCAACCAGGCTGGCAGCCGGCCGATTGCCGGTACGTCCAACCCGCCGGGCACCCCGGCCTGGGGCAGTGCCTGGAAACGCGCTACCGCCGATTACTACACCCACCAGGTGTCGATGGACTCCCACGGCGCGCATCAATCCTACCGGGGCAACTACCTGGATCTGGACCCGGTGTATCGCGATGCCTACGGCTTGCCATTGCTGCGGATGACGTTCGACTGGCAGGAAAACGACATCAAGATGAACCGCTTCATGATGGAAAAGATGGGCAAGGTCGCTCAGGCAATGAACCCCAAGGCGATTGCCGTGCTCGGCAAAAAGGTCGGTGAGCACTTCAACACCGCCTCTTACCAGACCACCCACCTCAATGGTGGCGCGATCATGGGCACCGACCCGAAGACCAGTGCGTTGAACCGCTACCTGCAATCCTGGGATGTACACAACGTGTTTGTCCCCGGCGCGTCCGCCTTCCCACAAGGGTTGGGCTACAACCCTACCGGCCTGGTCGCTGCCCTGACCTATTGGTCGGCGCGGGCGATCCGCGAGCAGTACCTGAAAAACCCCGGCCCACTGGTTCAGGCATAAGGAGCGATGACCATGAAAGCACTCGTTATCGCCTCCCTGGCGCTGTTCAGCAGTTGTTCGATCAGCGCCGCTGAAACCGACCTGGTCAAGCAGGGTGAATACCTGGCCCGCGCCGGTGACTGCGTGGCCTGCCATACCGCCAAAGGCGGCAAGCCATTCGCTGGCGGCCTGCCGATGGAGACCCCGATCGGGGTGATCTATTCCACCAACATCACCCCGGACAAGACCGGCCTGGGTGACTACAGCTTTGAGGACTTCGACAAGGCCGTCCGCCATGGCGTCGCCAAGAGCGGTAGTACGCTTTACCCGGCAATGCCATATCCGTCCTATGCGCGCGTCAGCGAAAGCGATATGCAGGCGTTGTATGCGTACTTCATGAAGGGCGTCGAGCCGGTCGCGCAGGAGAACAAGGCCAGCGATATTCCGTGGCCCCTGAGCATGCGCTGGCCGTTGGCGGCGTGGCGCTGGATGTTCGCCCCCGAGGTGGCGGACTACCAGGCAGCGGCGGGTGCCGACCCGGTGATCAGCCGCGGTGCCTACTTGGTTGAAGGCCTTGGTCACTGCGGCGCGTGCCATACGCCACGGGCGCTGACCATGCAGGAAAAAGCCCTGAGTGCGACTGACGGCAATGCATTCCTGTCCGGCAGCGCGCCGCTGGAAGGCTGGATCGCCAAGAGCCTGCGCGGCGATCACAAGGACGGCCTCGGCAGTTGGAGCGAGGAGCAACTGGTGCAATTTCTCAAGACCGGTCGCAGTGATCGCAGCGCGGTGTTTGGCGGCATGAGCGACGTGGTCGTGCACAGCATGCAATACATGTCGCAGGACGACCTGACCGCTATCGCTCGCTACCTCAAGAGCCTGCCGGCGGTGGACCCCAAGGATCAGCCGCACGTCTACGACAAGCAGGTGGCCGAGGCATTGTGGAAGGGTGATGACAGCAAGCCGGGCGCGTCGGTGTATATCGACAACTGCGCGGCCTGCCACCGGACCGACGGCCATGGCTACACGCGGGTTTTCCCGGCGCTGGCCGGCAACCCGGTGGTGCAGACGGCGGATGCCACGTCCTTGATCAACATCGTGTTGAACGGTGGCACCTTGCCGGCGACGCACACGGCACCGTCGACCTTCACCATGCCGGCCTTCGCCTGGCGTTTGTCGGACCAGGAAGTGGCGGATGTGGTCAGTTTCGTTCGCGGCAGCTGGGGCAACAAGGGCGCGCCGGTCAAGGCCAGCGACGTGGCGGACTTGCGCAAGAGTGATATGCGCACGACCTCGGGCGATGACCTGGGCCAAGTGACGCAAAAGCACTGATCCTGCCCTGACCGCCAGACGGCACTGGTCAGGAACCTCGCGCCTCGATACTGTATATAAAAACAGTATCGAGGCGCTTTCATGTCTACTCCGCTGCCGCCCCGGGGTCGGGGCACGGCCACCAACCTGCACAACCGCTTTGCGCCGACCGTCAGCGTGGTCGAGGACGACGGCTGGTTCCAGGAAGTGCCGCCGACCCAGGGCACTGAAGTGCGCATCGAAACGGCCAAGAGCATCATCACCCGCAACAACTCGCCGGACCTGCCGTTCGATCGCTCCATCAACCCGTATCGGGGTTGCGAGCATGGTTGTATCTACTGCTATGCGCGGCCCAGCCATGCTTACTGGGATATGTCGCCAGGGCTGGATTTCGAAACCAGACTGATCGCCAAGACCAATGCCGCCGACGTGCTGGAACAGCAGCTGTCGAAGCCCGGCTACGTGTGTGCGCCGATCAACCTGGGCTCCAATACCGACCCGTACCAGCCCATCGAGCGCGAGTACAGGATCACCCGACAAACCCTCGAAGTGTTGCTGCGTTATCGGCACCCGGTGACCATCATCACCAAGGGTTCGTTGATCCTGCGGGATCTCGACCTGCTCACCGAACTGGCCCGGCAGCGCCTGGTCGCCGTGATGATCAGCCTCACCAGCCTGGACGATGAGCTCAAGCGCATCCTGGAGCCGCGTACGGCGGCGCCCAAGGCGCGGTTGCGGGCGATTCGGGTGATGCGCGAGGCGGGAATCCCGGTCGGCGTGTTGTGTTCGCCGATGATCCCGATGATCAACGACAGCGAGTTGGAAAGCCTGCTCACCGAAGCCCACGCCGCGGGGGCCCAGAGTGCGGCCTACATGATGTTGCGCCTGCCGCTGGAGGTGGCGCCGTTATTTGAGGAGTGGCTGGCGGCGCATTACCCGCAGCGCGCGGCCCATGTGATGAGCCTGGTGCGCCAGGTGCGCGGCGGCGAGGTGTATGACAGCCGTTTCGGCGTACGCATGCGCGGCGAGGGGCCGTTTGCCGATTTGCTCGCCCAGCGTTTCAGCAAGGCGATCAAGCGCCTGGGGCTTAACCGACGGGAAGGGTTTAATCTGGATTGCACCGCGTTTTGCCCACCGGGCAGGCAGATGGCATTGTTGTAAACTGTAGAGGCGTATCCTGCTTTCCAATAGGAATAGTCGCGTTTTGACATCACTGAAACCCGCGGTCTAGAGCGGTTCATTCAGTTTGAGTTAAGTTTCGGCGGTTACCTTGTTCAGCGAGTGACTGATGAGTCGCAAGCCGGGTTTTTGGATGTTTACAACTATTCCAATGGCCCGGCGTCGAACTTGCCTGCAAGCTCCCCCTGCATTAATCAAGAGGATGAATCATGAGTGACAAGGATAAACAGCCGTTGGCTGCGTCGGCTTCTGCCCCTCAGGTGGCGGAATCCGCCGATGCAGCGCTAAAGCACATCGTCGACGGCTTTTTGCATTTCCATCACGACGTCTTCCCCCAGCAGGAAGAACTCTTCAAGAAACTCGCCACGGCCCAGAGCCCACGGGCGATGTTCATTACCTGCGCCGACTCGCGCATCGTGCCGGAGCTGATTACCCAGAGCTCGCCTGGCGACCTGTTCGTGACGCGTAACGTCGGCAACGTAGTGCCGCCCTATGGTCAGATGAACGGGGGTGTTTCCACCGCCATCGAGTACGCCGTGCTCGCCCTGGGCGTGCAGCACATCATTGTGTGCGGGCACTCCGATTGTGGCGCCATGCGCGCGGTACTCAACCCTGAGAGCCTCGAGAAGATGCCCACGGTCAAGGCCTGGCTGCGGCATGCCGAGGTCGCCAAGACCATGGTCCACGACAATTGCGACTGCGCCAATGAAGGCGAGAGCATGAAGGTGCTGACCGAAGAAAACGTCATCGCCCAGTTGCAGCATTTGCGCACCCACCCTTCTGTGGCATCGCGCATGGCCAATGGTCACCTGTTCATCCACGGTTGGATCTACAACATCGAGACCAGCGAAATCCGGGCTTACGACGCGGATCAATCGACGTTCCGACCGTTGGGGGGCGAAGGCCCGATTCCTTCCGCGACGCCTAAAGCGCGCTTCTAACACACTTCCCTGCCGGGTAAAGCGGTGGCTGCCATGGACGCAGCCAGGCTTTGCCGCGCCCGGCGAATGCCTCGGGAGAGTCATCATGCGTGCTGCTCAATTGAAAGCTGTACTGCCACGGGAGCTGCTTGCGTCCGTGGTTGTGTTTCTGGTCGCCCTGCCGTTGTGCATGGGCATTGCGATTGCTTCGGGCATGCCGCCGGCCAAGGGCCTGATCACCGGGATCATCGGTGGCCTGGTGGTGGGTTGGCTGGCAGGTTCGCCGCTGCAGGTCAGCGGCCCGGCGGCGGGCCTGGCGGTATTGGTGTTCGAACTGGTGCGCCAGCACGGCATGCTGATGCTCGGGCCGATCCTGTTACTGGCCGGCTTCCTGCAATTGGTGGCTGGACGTCTGCGCCTGGGCTGCTGGTTTCGTGTCACGGCGCCGGCGGTGGTGTACGGGATGCTGGCGGGGATCGGGGTGCTGATTGTGCTGTCGCAGGTGCATGTGATGCTCGACGGTGCCCCCAAGCCATCGGGGCTGGATAACCTGGCCGGCTTCCCGGCGGCGCTGGTCGAGGCCATTCCGACTGTTGGCGGCGGCCTGGGTTGGCAGGCCGGTTTGCTGGGGCTTTCGACGATGCTGGTGATGTACCTGTGGGACAAGTTCCGCCCGCAAACCCTGCGCTTTGTACCAGGCGCCCTGTTGGGCGTAGGCCTGGCAACGGGTGCCAGCTTGTTGCTGGCGTTACAGGTCAAGCGCGTGGAGGTCCCGGAAAACCTCGCCGATGCCATCGACTGGTTGCGTCCCAGCGACCTGCTGAACCTGGCCGATCCACAACTGTTGATCGCCGCGTTCGCCGTGGCGTTTATCGCCAGCGCCGAAACCTTGCTGTCTGCGGCGGCTGTCGATCGCATGCACAGTGGGCAGCGTTCTGATTTTGACAAGGAATTGTCCGCTCAGGGTGTAGGCAACATGCTCTGTGGCCTGGTCGGCGCCCTGCCGATGACCGGTGTGATCGTGCGCAGTTCGGCCAACGTACAGGCGGGCGCCACCACGCGCTTGTCGGCGATGTTCCACGGGCTGTGGCTGCTTGCGTTCGTGCTGTTGCTCTCGAGTGTGCTGCAAAGCATTCCGGTGGCGAGCCTTGCGGGTGTGCTGGTATACACCGGCATCAAGCTGGTTGACGTCAAGGCGTTCCGGGCGTTGGGACGCTATGGGCGGATGCCGATGTTCACCTATGCGGCGACGGCGCTGGCGATCATCTTTACCGACCTGCTGACCGGCGTACTGGTGGGTTTCGGACTGACACTGGTGAAGCTGGCCTTGAAGGCGTCGCGCTTGAAAGTCAGCCTGGTCGACCTGTCTCAGGCAGGTGAAATGGAGTTGCGCTTGACCGGTGCGGCGACCTTCCTGAAAGTGCCGATGCTGACCCAGGTGCTGTCGACGGTACCTGCGGGAACCACGGTGCATGTGCCGCTGAGTAACTTGAGTTACATCGACCATTCCTGCCTGGAGCTGTTGGAAGAATGGGGCCGGGCGAATGCCGCCAAGGGCTCGACGCTGGTGATCGAGGCGCGTGGGTTGAAGCGCAGGCTGGAAGGCCGGGTGCGTACGACGGTGGGAATCGGTTCGGCACCTTCTGCTGGCTGACGAAACCGGATCAAAAAAGTGGCAGCGGGCTTGCTCGCGAAGGCGGTGGATCAGTCAAATATTCAGTGACTGGCACGCTGCATTCGCGAGCAAGCCCGCTCCCACATTTGTTCTGCGTCAGGCTAAAGCGTTACGCCGGCTGTTCCAACGCCAACTCAACCCCCAACTGGCGCGACAGGCACGGCCAGCGCTTCCACGCAGCTTCTGTGTTGGGGCTCTTGAGGGTTTCGCGATAGGCCTCGACTGACTCCAGCGCAAAGCTCTCCTCGTTGAGCATTTCATCTACCGCCAGGTGCACGGCCTCATCCAGCTGGTTGGCGAATTCTTCGCCGATCAGCTGGTGGGCAATCAGGTTGGCTACGGTGGTGTCGGCCGGAATCAACGGCTGGCCGAAATGCTTGATATACAGATCGTTGACTTCTTCCACCAGGCGATGGGCCAGGTAGGCCTCGTCGAGCAAGCCGTCCAGGCCTTCGTGACCGGCCAGGATCGCCGGCGGTTGCAGGAAGAAATGCTCGGCGATTTTCAGCACCGGCTTGATCTGGCTTTCGATACCGGCTTCGCGGGCCACGTCGTTGGCGGCTTCCAGCAGGTCCGGGACGAGCTCAATGTAGGCGGTGACAAAACGGGTCATGACAATCTTGCGATCACCGTCAGCCAGGGAAATGGCCGAATGCAGGTGCGGCAATTGTTTTTCCAGTTGCTGGGCAAGCTGGCCAGTGCTGGCTTCGTGTTGATGGGCATGGGAAATCTGCTCGCGCAATGCGGCGGTGTTCATGAAAGCTCCAGTGAAACAGGCGTAGGAAAAGGGAGAGGATAAGGTAGCTCGTTTATACGAGCGCCTAAGACGCATTTGTCATAATTATTTCATGGTTATGCGCGTGCGTTATATCGAATTGCCATCGTTCGTCGGATAAACGATTCCGCCCCCGGTTTTATTGGCTTCGACCAGTCATTTTTGCTCATTTGCCCCTACACATTGCGGGGTTGCAGAGCCTGTCTATACTCGGATTTGTACGCGATTAGCTGATGACGCCAGACTGCATGAGCAGGCAAGGCTAAGCGGTTGTAAGCAGTATGGAAGCCGCTCCCTTCGACGCAGGTGCAAACCGGCGGGATAACAAGAACGATAAGGGGAACCCGCAATGATGCGACATCCACACGTTTGGATGGGCCTCCTGTTGTGGTCGGTATTCGGCCAGGCGCACGCCGCCTGGACAACGAATATGGCGCCAGGGGCGACTGAAGTCAGTCACGCTGTGTTTGACCTGCACATGACCATTTTCTGGATCTGTGTGGTGATCGGCATTGTTGTGTTTGGCGCGATGTTCTGGTCGATGATCGTTCACCGCCGGTCCACGGGCCAGGTCGCGGCCAAATTCCACGAGAGCACCACCGTGGAAATTCTCTGGACTGTGGTGCCCTTGCTGATTCTGATCGCGATGGCCATCCCGGCGACCAAGACCCTGATCAATATCTACGACAGCAGTGAATCGGACATCGATATCCAGGTCACCGGCTATCAGTGGAAGTGGCATTACAAATACCTGGGCCAGGACGTGGAGTTCTTCAGCAACCTGGCCACGCCCGCCGAGCAGATCCATAACCAGGCGGTCAAGGGCGAGCATTACCTGTTGGAGGTCGACCAGCCACTGGTGCTGCCGGTGGGCGCCAAGGTGCGTTTCCTGGTGACCGCCGCCGACGTGATCCACTCCTGGTGGGTGCCGGCCTTTGCGGTCAAGCGTGACGCCATCCCCGGCTTCGTCAACGAGGCCTGGACCCGTATCGAGAAGCCCGGCATCTACCGCGGCCAGTGCGCCGAGTTGTGCGGCAAGGATCACGGCTTCATGCCCATCGTGGTCGAGGTCAAGTCCAAGGCGGACTACGACACCTGGCTCGGCGAGCGCAAGGAAGAGGCGGCCAAGCTCAAGGAACTGACCTCCAAGGAATGGACGCTGGAAGAGCTGGTGGCGCGCGGCGACAAGGTCTACCACACCACCTGCGTGGCCTGTCACCAGGCCGAGGGCCAGGGCCTGCCACCGATGTTCCCGGCGCTCAAGGGCTCGCCGATTGCCACCGGGCCCAAGGAAGATCACCTGCACCGCGTTTACTTCGGCAAGCCCGGCACCGCCATGGCGGCGTTCGGCAAGCAGCTCTCGGAAGTGGATATCGCCGCGGTGGTGACCTACGAGCGCAATGCCTGGGGCAACAACAAAGGCGACATGGTCACGCCTAAAGACGTGCTGGCCATCAAGCAGGCGGAAAGCAAATGACCTCCTTCATTGCGTATGCCCCGAACCGCCCCGCCCACTCGCTTGCAGGAGAACGGCCATGAGCACTGTGATCGACGACCATGGCCACGCCAGTGACCATGCCCACGGCCCCGCCAAGGGTTTGATGCGCTGGGTGCTGACCACCAACCACAAGGACATCGGCACGATGTACCTGTGGTTCGCCTTCACCATGTTCCTGCTCGGCGGTTCGTTCGCCATGGTGATCCGCGCCGAGTTGTTCCAGCCCGGCCTGCAGATCGTCGAGCCGGCGTTCTTCAACCAGATGACCACCATGCACGGCCTGATCATGGTGTTCGGCGCGGTGATGCCAGCGTTCGTCGGCCTGGCCAACTGGATGATTCCGCTGATGATCGGCGCGCCGGACATGGCCCTGCCGCGCATGAACAACTTCAGTTTCTGGCTGTTGCCGGCGGCGTTCCTGTTGCTCGTGTCGACCCTGTTCACTCCGGGTGGCGGGCCGAACTTCGGCTGGACCTTCTACGCGCCCCTCTCCACCACCTACGCGCCGGAAAGCGTGACCTTCTTCATCTTCGCGATTCACCTGATGGGTATCAGTTCGATCATGGGCGCGATCAACGTGGTCGCCACCATCCTCAACCTGCGCGCCCCCGGCATGACCCTGATGAAGATGCCGTTGTTTGTCTGGACGTGGCTGATCACTGCCTTTCTGCTGATCGCGGTGATGCCGGTGCTGGCCGGTTGCGTGACCATGATGCTGATGGACATCCACTTCGGCACCAGCTTCTTCAGTGCCGCCGGCGGTGGCGACCCCGTGCTGTTCCAGCATGTGTTCTGGTTCTTCGGCCACCCCGAGGTGTACATCATGATCCTGCCGGCCTTTGGTGCCGTCAGTTCGATCATCCCGACGTTCTCGCGCAAGCCGCTGTTCGGCTATACGTCGATGGTGTACGCCACGGCGAGCATCGCGTTCCTGTCGTTCATCGTGTGGGCGCACCACATGTTCGTGGTCGGCATTCCGCTGGTGGGCGAGTTGTTCTTCATGTACGCCACGCTGCTGATTGCAGTACCGACGGGGGTGAAGGTATTCAACTGGGTCAGCACCATGTGGCAAGGCTCGCTGACCTTCGAGACACCGATGCTGTTTGCCGTGGCCTTCGTGATCCTGTTCACCATCGGCGGCTTTTCCGGGCTGATGCTGGCGATTGCCCCGGCGGACTTCCAATACCACGACACCTATTTCGTGGTGGCGCACTTCCATTACGTACTGGTGCCCGGTGCGATCTTCGGCATCTTCGCCTCGGCCTACTACTGGCTGCCGAAATGGACCGGCCACATGTACGACGAAACCCTCGGCAAGCTGCACTTCTGGCTGTCCTTCATCGGCATGAACATGGCGTTTTTCCCGATGCACTTCGTCGGGCTGGCTGGCATGCCGCGCCGTGTGCCGGACTACAACCTGCAGTTTGCCGACTTCAACATGGTCTCCTCGATCGGCGCCTTCATGTTTGGCGCCACGCAGATCTTCTTCCTGTTCATCGTGATCAAGTGCATCCGTGGTGGCCCGCCCGCGCCGGCCAAGCCCTGGGATGGCGCGGAAGGCCTGGAGTGGAGCATCCCCTCGCCTGCGCCCTACCACACCTTCACGACGCCGCCGGAGGTCAAGTGAACAGCTTGGCGCAGGCTGCCAGGGTCTCCCGTGGGAGCTGGCTTGCCTGCAATGAGGGCCTGACAGTTGATGGATTGGGTGACTGGTACACCGCTATCGCAGGCAAGCCAGCTCCTACAGAAAAGCCAAGAGCGGGTGATCGTCATGCTTGAGTCGATCCCCACCAGGCGCCTGGTCACCCGCCTGCTGATCCTGGTGGTGGCGATGTTCGGCTTCGGCTTTGCGCTGGTGCCGATCTACGACGTGATGTGCAAGGCGTTCGGTATCAACGGCAAGACCGCCGGGCAGTACGAGGGCGAGCAGGTCGTCGACGCCACGCGGCAGGTGCGGGTGCAGTTCCTGTCGACCAATGCCATCGACATGGTCTGGGAATTTCATTCCAAGGCCGATGAGGTGGTGGTCAATCCGGGGGCCGTCACCGAAATGCTGTTCGTGGCCTACAACCCTACCGACAAAGCGATGACCGCCCAGGCTGTACCGAGCATTTCCCCGGCCGAAGCGGCGATGTACTTCCACAAGACCGAATGCTTTTGCTTCACCCAGCAAGTGCTGCAGCCAGGCCAGCGCATCGAAATGCCGGTGCGTTTCATTGTCGACCGCGACATGCCCAAGGATGTGAAGCATTTGACCCTGGCGTACACGCTGTTTGATATCACTGCGCGCCAACCGCCGGTGGCTGTCCATAGCGGCGGCTAGCTACTGTTTGCCCGCTCAATCAGGAGAGCGAATACATGTCGACTCATGATACGTACTACGTACCAGCGCAAAGCAAATGGCCAATAATTGCTACCCTGGGCATGCTCATCACGGTGTACGGCCTGGCTGTGTGGTTCAACGACCTGAAGGCGGCGCGCCCGGAGTCCCATGGCCCGTGGATCTTCTTCGTCGGTGGCCTGCTGCTGGCCTACATGTTGTTCGGCTGGTTCGGCGCGGTGATCAAGGAAAGCCGCGCCGGTTTGTACAGCCCGCAGATGGACCGCTCGTTTCGATGGGGCATGACCTGGTTCATCTTTTCCGAGGTGATGTTCTTTGTCGCGTTCTTCGGTGCGCTGTTTTACGTGCGGCACATGTCCGGTCCCTGGTTGGGCGGCGAAGGGCACAAGGGCATCGCGCACATGCTGTGGCCGAACTTCGAGTTCACCTGGCCGCTGCTCAACAACCCTGACCCGAAAATGTACCCCGCACCGGAGGGCACCATCAGCCCGTGGGGCCTGCCGCTGGTCAACACGATCTTGCTGGTCAGCTCCAGCGTGACCATCACCCTGGCCCACCATGCCTTGCGCAAAGGCCATCGCGGCGCGCTGAAAATCTGGCTGGCGCTGACGGTGCTGCTGGGCTGGGCGTTCCTGGGCTTCCAGGCCGAGGAGTACATGCATGCCTACAAAGAGCTCGGCCTGACACTGGGTTCGGGTGTGTACGGCGCGACGTTCTTCATGCTCACCGGCTTTCACGGCGCCCACGTGACCATCGGCACAATCATTCTGTTTGTGATGCTGATGCGCATCCTGCGCGGGCATTTCAATGCCGAGCACCAGTTTGGTTTCGAGGCCGCCAGTTGGTACTGGCACTTTGTGGATGTGGTGTGGATCGGGCTGTTTTTCTTCGTCTACGTGCTGTAGCGCGCCTTACCACGGTGCATGCGATACCAGCTGGCCGCTGAAAAAGCCCCAGGCGATCAGCCCCACGGTGATCGCGGCCAGCACCACACGCACAGTCAAGGCAGTGACGAGGCGGTTGGAGTTGCCCTCGTCCTTGACCAGAAAGAACAAGCCACTGAACAGGCTCACGACAGTCGCGATCAGCATCAGGGCAATGATGGCTTTGAGCATGGTCTGGCTCCAATGGGATGGGCGGGCAATGAAAACAAGTATAGCCAGCGCCATGAAACGCTTTCGCCCAGGGCTCGCACCGACATTGGTGGTGCTCGTGTTGCTGCCGTTGATGGTGGGCCTGGGGTTCTGGCAGCTGTCTCGCGGGCATGAAAAACAGCTGCTGGTGGACAGTTATGCCGAGCGGCGGGTGGCCGATCCCGTCAACAGCACACAACTGAGTGAGATGGCTGATCCGGCTTTCCGCCGGGTCCGTCTGCGCGGGCAATTCGACGCCGAACACAGCGTGTTGCTGGACAACCGCATGCGCGATGGCAAGGCCGGCGTAGAGCTGCTGCAACCCTTCCACGACCAGGCCAGCGGCCTGTGGTTATTGCTCAATCGTGGCTGGCTGCCCTGGCCCGACCGGCGCACCCCGCCGGTGTTCACCACACCTGAACAGCCGGTGAATCTCGACGCCTGGGTGTACGTCGCACCGGGTGAAACCTTCCAGTTGCACGCCGACCCGACGAGCGCGCAATGGCCGCGCTTGCTGACCGCCCTGCACCCCGACGCGCTGTGGGCTGAGCTTGGGCGTAGCGGTTTTGCCTACGAGCTGCGCGCCGAAGCTGGCCCTGGTACGTACGAAATCAGCTGGCCCATCGTAGCCATGGGCCCGGAAAAGCACCTGGCCTACGCGGTGCAGTGGTTCGCCATGGCATTGGCGCTGCTGGCCCTTTACCTCTACCTCGGATGGCACAACACAAAGGAGAAGCACCATGGGAGCGGCCATGAATCCACTCAACATGTCTGAACCGCTCAATCGGCGTAAAGGCCGCTGGCAGCTGATCCTGATCCTGATGATGGTGATCGGCCCGATGGCGCTGGCCACCTTCATGTACAAGCTGCAGTTCTGGGTGCCGGACAACCGCAGTTACCACGGCGAACTGATCGGCAACGGCCAGACCCGCGCCGATATCGGCGTGCAGGCGGATGAAGAGCGCTGGCAACTGCTGGTCACGGCGCCCACGGCCTGCGCCGCCGATTGCCAGCAACTGGTGTACCTGGCGCGCCAGCTGCAAATCAGCCTCGGCCGGGATGCATCGCGCGCCAGCCACGCCTTGGCCAGCGCGCAGCCGGTGAGCACCGACTACGAGGCCAAGCTCAAGGCTGAATATCCACAACTGCAGCGCTACTCGCTGGACCTGTCGACCTTCACCAAGGACGCCGCCGCGCCGGGCGATGCGCAACTGTGGATCGTCGACCCGCACGGCAACCTGGTGCTGCGCTACGACGCCAAGGTCAAGGGCAAGGACTTGCTCAACGATCTGCGCCATCTGCTGAAACTGTCGAATATCGGATAAGGGCATCGTCATGGCCAAGCCTGGATTTCGCCTCGCGTTGTTTGCCACCCTGCTGGCGCTGATTGTAGTACTGCTCGGCGCGTATACGCGCCTGACCCACGCCGGTCTCGGTTGCCCGGACTGGCCGGGTTGCTACGGCTTTATCAGCGTGCCCAAGACCGAGGCCCAGCTGGCGCATGCCGAGCTGCATTTCCCGGACACGCCGGTGGAGGCGGACAAAGGCTGGGCCGAGATGACTCATCGCTACTTCGCCGGTACCCTGGGCCTGCTGATCGTGCTGCTGGCGGCGCGTTCGTGGAGTCATCGACGTGATCCTGGCCAGCCGGTGAAGCTGCCGTTGTTTGTTTTGGCGGTGGTGTTCGCGCAGGCGGCCTTTGGCATGTGGACGGTGACGTTGAAGCTGTGGCCCCAGGTGGTCACGGGGCATTTGCTGGGCGGTTTCGCGACCTTGAGCCTGTTGTTCCTGCTGACCCTGCGCCTGTCTGGAGTGCTGCCCGCGTTGATCGTGCCCAAGCGCCTGCAATATTGGGCGACGGCTGGCCTGGTGCTGGTGATCGGCCAGATCGCCCTGGGCGGCTGGGTCAGTTCCAACTACGCGGCGGTGGCCTGTATCGATTTGCCTACCTGCCACGGCCAGTGGTGGCCGGCGGCGGACTTCGCCAATGGTTTCCACCTGACCCAGCACATCGGCCCCAATTATCTCGGCGGCCAGCTCGACAGCGACGCGCGAACCGCCATCCATCTCACCCATCGCATCGGCGCGGTGTTGGTCACCCTGGTGTTGCTGGGGCTGGCCTGGCAGCTGCGCGCGGTGGGCATGACGCGGCTCGCGGGCCTGTTGTTGATTGCCCTGGCGGCGCAGATCGGCCTGGGCCTGAGCAATGTGTATTTCCATCTGCCGCTGCCGGTAGCCGTCGGCCATAACGCCGGGGGCGCGGCGTTGCTGCTGACCCTGGTGCTGGTCAATTACCACGCGCGTACCAGCCTGGTACGGGTGCGCAACCAGCTGCCGTTCGGCTGGCGGTTTATCCCGCGCAAACAGGTGTCAGGCCTGATCACCCTTAAAGGAGAGATGCCATGGCGACCTTGATTGGCGCGCGTCACGGCCAGGCGATCTGGCGTGACTACCTGGAGCTGACCAAGCCGAAAGTGGTGGTGTTGATGCTCATCACCTCGCTGGTGGGGATGTTCCTCGCCACTCGCGCCGGCGTGCCGTGGGCGGTGCTGATTTTCGGCAACCTGGGTATTGCCCTGTGTGCCGGCGGCGCGGCGGCGGTCAACCATGTAGTGGATCGGCGCATTGATGCGGTGATGGCGCGCACGCACAAACGGCCGATGGCCGAAGGGCGGGTATCGCCGCTGGCGGCGCTGGCTTTTGCAGGGTTTCTGGCGGTTGCGGGCCTGGCCTTGCTGCTGGCGTTCACCAACCCGCTGGCCGCCTGGCTGACGCTGGCTTCCCTGCTCGGCTATGCGGTGATCTACACCGGCTTTCTCAAGCGCGCGACGCCGCAGAATATCGTCATCGGCGGTTTGGCGGGTGCCGCGCCGCCGTTGCTGGGTTGGGTCGCCGTCACCGGCCATATCAGCGCCGAACCCCTCCTGCTGGTGTTGATCATCTTCGCCTGGACCCCGCCGCATTTCTGGGCCCTGGCCATCCACCGCAAGGAGGAATATGCCAAGGCCGATATTCCGATGCTGCCGGTCACCCACGGCGAGCACTACACCAAGGTGCATATCCTGCTCTACACCTTCGTCCTGCTGGCGGTGAGCCTGATGCCCTACGTCATCCACATGAGCGGCCTGCTGTACCTGGCCTGTGCATTGGTTTTGGGCGGACGCTTTCTGCAATGGGCCTGGGTGCTGTACCGTGGCGCTCAGCCGCACGCGGCGATCAACACGTTCAAGTACTCTATCGCGTACTTGTTCCTTCTGTTTATCGCCCTGCTCGTAGACCACTACTTACTGTTGAACCTATGACTCGAACTCAAAAAACCGTCTTTATCCTGGTGGCCATCGTCGCGTTGATCATGGGCCTGACCGTCAACAAAGTGCTCTCGGGCAAAGGCCAGGGCGACCCGACCGCGCTGATCGACGCCGGTATCATCCTGCTGCCGCAGAGCCGTCAGCTGCCGCCGGTGAGCATGACCAACCAGGACGGCCAGCCGGTGGTGGTCAATGAGTTGAAGGGCAAGTGGAGCCTGCTGTTCTTCGGCTACACCTTCTGTCCGGACATCTGCCCTACCACCCTCGCCCAGCTGCGCCAGATCAAGAGCGAGCTGCCCAAGGAGGCGGTGGATAAGCTGCAGGTGATCCTGGTCAGCGTCGACCCGAACCGCGATACCCCGGCCCAGCTCAAGCAGTACCTGGGTTACTTCGATCCGCAGTTCGAAGGCCTGACCGGCGCGAATGTGGACGATGTGCAGAAGGTCTCGAATGCCGTGAGCATCCCGTTTATCCCGGCCGATACCAGCAAGCCCAACTACACCGTCGACCACAGCGGCAACCTCGCGCTGATCGGTCCTGACGGCACACAGCGTGGATTTATCCGCGCACCGTTGAACAACCAGAAGCTGGTGGCGCAATTGCCAGGATTGTTGAAGCGTCCATAAGCCCGGCGCTTCTACCCCGCGGCCTTGTAGAAACCCTGATCTGCGGGCAACCCAAAAACAAATGTGGGAGCGGGCTTGCCCGCGAAAGCATCGGTTCAGTCACTGATCAGTCGACTGACACTGCACTTTTCGCGAGCAAGCCCGCTCCCACATTTTTTGCTCTTCGGTGTTTCGAATCAGAACGCCGGCAGGATCGCGCCTTTGTACTTCTCGAGGATGAAGGCTTTCACTTCAGGCGTGTGCAGGGCTGCAACCAGCTTCTTCACGGCGTCCGAGTCTTTGTTGTCTTCGCGGGTCACCAGGATGTTCACGTAAGGCGAGTCATTGCCTTCGATCACCAGCGCATCCTTGGACGGATCCAGCTTGGCTTCCAGCGCGTAGTTGGTGTTGATCAGCGCCAGGTCGACCTGGGTCAGCACGCGCGGCAGGGTGGCGGCTTCCAGTTCGCGGAATTTCAGGTTTTTCGGGTTGGCGGTGATGTCCTTGATGGTCGACAGGATGTTGGTCGGGTCCTTCAGGGTGATCAGGTTGTGCTTGGCCAGCAGCAACAGCGCACGGCCACCATTGGTGGCGTCGTTCGGGATCACGACGTTGGCGCCGCTTGGCAGGTCTTCCAGCTTCTTGTACTTGCTCGAGTAGGCGCCCAGGGGCTCCAGGTGCACCGCGCCGACGCTCACCAGGTGAGTGCCCTTGGCCTTGTTGAACTCATCCAGATACGGCTGGTGTTGGAAGAAGTTGGCATCCAGGCGCTTCTCGGCCACCTGTACGTTGGGCTGCACGTAGTCGGTGAAGACTTTGACCTGCAGGTCCACGCCTTCTTTGGCGAGGGCAGGCTTCACGAATTCGAGGATTTCCGCGTGCGGCACCGGCGACGCGGCGACCGTGATGGTCTCGGCGGCGTGGGCGGAAAACGCGGCAACGGCGGCGAAAGCAACCAGTAGTTTTTTCATCCAACAAGCTCCTTGTTCGGACATCTGCCGGCAGTTGGCCGGCAATGGCCGTTATTTTCGAGAAAAGTGCACCACCAGCTTGTCGCCGACGGTTTGCAGAATTTGCACCAGCACCAACAGCATCACCACGGTGACCACCATCACATCGGTCTGGAAACGCTGGTAACCGAAGCGGATCGCCAGGTCGCCCAGGCCACCGGCACCGACCACGCCGGCCATCGCCGTGTAGGAAACCAGTGTAATCGCCGTCACCGTGATCGCCGCGAAAATGCCCGGGCGGGCTTCAGGCAACAGGGCGTTGGTGATGATCTGGCGGGTGCTGGCGCCCATGGACTGAGTGGCTTCGATGATGCCGCGGTCCACTTCACGCAAGGCCGTTTCCACCAGGCGCGCAAAGAACGGCGTCGCGCCCACTACCAATGGCGGAATGGCGCCTGCCACGCCCAGCGAAGTCCCGGTGATCAGCACGGTGAACGGGATCATCACGATCAGCAGGATGATGAACGGCAGCGAACGCAGAATGTTCACGATCAGCGACAGCAGTGCGTACAGCCCTTTCTGCTCGAACAGTTGGCGCGGGCTGGTCAGGAACAACAGCACGCCCAGCGGCAGGCCCAGCACGACGGTAAAGAACAGCGAACCGAACAGCATGGTCATGGTGTCGCCGGTGGCCAGCCAGATTTCGGACCAGTCGATATTGGCGAAGAAACTCAACAGGACTTCCATTAGCGCAGGACCTCCATGTGGACGTCAGCGGCGGTGAAGCGCGCAAACGCGGCTTCCATATCGCCACCCGTGACGGCGAGGGTCAGTTGCCCGTAGGGGATGTCTTTGATGCGGTCGATACGCCCGGCGAGAATGCTGTAGTCCACACCCGTTTCGCGGGCGACGGTACCCAGCAGCGGCGCGTAGGTCGCTTCGCCCTGGAAGGTCAGGCGCACGATGCGCCCTGGCACGTGAGCGAAGTCATCACGCTGCTCGCCTTCGTCGACCTGCTCGGACTCCTGCACGAAACGCTTGGTGGTCGGGTGCTTGGGGTGCAGGAACACATCGGCGACCGAGCCCTGCTCGACGATCACGCCGGCGTCCATCACGGCGACCTGGTCGCATACGCGGCGGATCACATCCATTTCGTGGGTGATCAGCACGATGGTCAGCTTCAGTTCGCGGTTGATCTCGGCCAGCAATTGCAGCACCGAGGCGGTGGTTTGCGGGTCGAGGGCGCTGGTGGCTTCGTCGCACAGCAGGATCTTGGGTTTGGTCGCCAGGGCGCGGGCAATGCCGACGCGTTGCTTCTGTCCGCCGGACAACTGCGCCGGGTACTTCTTGGCGTGATCCGACAGGCCTACGCGGGCGAGGAGTTCGGCCACGCGCTGGTCGATTTCCTTGCGCGACAATTCGCCGGCCAGGGTCAGCGGCAGCGCCACGTTGTCGGCAACGGTCTTGGACGCCAGCAGGTTGAAGTGCTGGAAAATCATCCCGACCTGCTGACGGAAACGGCGCAGGCCGTTGGCGTCCAGTGCAGTGACTTCTTCACCGTCGACATTGATCTGACCGCCGCTGGGCTGTTCCAGGCGATTGATCAGACGCAGCAAAGTACTTTTTCCCGCACCCGAGTGACCAATCAGGCCAAACACCTGGCCGTTTTCGACGCGCAGGCTGGTGGGGTGCAGGGCGGGGATTTCCTTACCGGCGACGCGGTAGGTTTTATGGACGTTATGAAACTCGATCACGTAGCGAACCTTGTGGGGCGCATGGAAAAGGGATCAGCGGTTAGCCGGGCGCGCATTTTAGCCTGTCCGTATAGCGTTTCTTAGCATTTATTTCGCATTCAACCAGTGATTTGGCAATAACGCGATCAAAGGTCATAAAAAAGGAACGGTACAAAACCGTGTCAGTCACTACTTAAGCAACTCGATTTCCCAGGTGCCGTGCCTGGGGTTTTGCTCAAACGAGCCGGGGACCGCTCTGGCCACTTTGAATAAGGAGTTTTGTCTGATGAGTACCAAGAAGCCAGCCACCCCGCCGAAGAGTGAACTTGCCGGCACCGATACCCTGGACCGTGGCAACACCAACGCCAAGCTGCAGGCCCTGGAGGAATTCCGCTCCGATGCGACCGGCCAGGCCCTGCGTACCAACCAAGGCGTGAAGATTTCCGACAACCAGAACACCCTGAAAGTCGGCTCCCGTGGCCCGTCGCTGCTGGAAGACTTCATCATGCGTGAAAAAATCACGCACTTTGACCATGAGCGCATCCCGGAGCGTATCGTGCATGCCCGCGGTACTGGCGCGCATGGTTATTTCCAGACCTATGAAAACCATTCAGCGCTGAGCAAGGCCGGCTTTCTGCGCAACCCCGAGCATAAAACCCCGGTGTTTGTGCGCTTCTCCACCGTGCAGGGCCCGCGTGGTTCCGGCGATACGGTGCGCGACGTGCGCGGTTTTGCAGTGAAGTTCTTCACCGACGAAGGCAACTTCGACCTGGTGGGCAACAACATGCCGGTCTTTTTCATTCAGGACGCGATCAAGTTTCCCGACTTCGTCCACGCGGTAAAACCTGAGCCGCACAATGAAATTCCAACCGGCGGCTCGGCCCACGATACGTTCTGGGACTTTGTCTCGCTGCAGCCGGAATCGGCGCATATGGTGCTGTGGGCAATGTCCGACCGCGCCATTCCAAAAAGCCTGCGCGCGATGCAGGGGTTCGGCATTCACACCTTCCGGTTGATCAACACCGAAGGTAAGTCGAGTTTCGTGAAATTCCACTGGCATCCAAAAGTCGGCACCTGCTCCCTGGTGTGGGACGAAGCGCAAAAGCTTGCCGGTAAAGATACCGATTACCACCGTCGCGACCTGTGGGAAGCGATTGAAAGCGGCGACTACCCTGAGTGGGAGTTGGGCGTGCAGATCGTCGCCGAAGAGGACGAGCACAAGTTCGATTTCGACCTGCTCGATCCGACCAAGATCATCCCCGAAGAGCTGGTGCCGATTACGCCGTTGGGCAAGATGGTGCTTAACCGCAACCCGGACAACTTCTTCGCCGAAGTCGAGCAGGTTGCGTTCTGCCCGGGCCATATCGTGCCGGGTATCGACTTCACCAACGACCCGTTGCTGCAAGGTCGTCTGTTTTCCTACACGGATACGCAGATCAGCCGTCTCGGTGGCCCGAACTTTCATGAGTTGCCGATCAATCGGCCGGTGGTGCCTTTCCACAACGGTCAGCGCGACGCCCAGCACCGCACGGTGATCGACAAGGGGCGCGCGGCCTACGAGCCCAATTCCATTGACGGCGGTTGGCCGAAGGAAACCCCTCCTGCCGCCCAGGACGGTGGGTTCGAGACCTATTACGAGCGCGTCGATGCCAACAAGGTGCGTGAGCGCAGTGAGTCGTTCGGCGATCACTTCTCCCAGGCCACGCTGTTTTTCCACAGCATGAGCCACCACGAGAAAGAGCACATCATTGCGGCCTACAGCTTCGAATTGGGCAAGGTTGAGCGCGAGTTTATCCGTGCCCGTCAGGTGAACGAGATCCTGGCCAACATCGATCTGGAACTGGCCAAGCGCGTTGCGCAGAACCTGGGCCTGCCGGCGCCGACCAAAGGCACCGTGCCGCCACGCAAGTCGTCGTTGAAGGAGTCGCCGGCGTTGAGCCAGGTGAACCTGCTGTCGGGCGATATCAAGACGCGCAAAGTCGCGATTCTGGCCGCCAACGGCGTGGATGGCGTGGCGATTGCCGCGTTGAAGAAGGCGTTGGAAGCCGAGGGTGCCCACGCCAAGTTGCTGGGGCCGACTTCGGCACCGGTGACAACCGCCGATGGCAAGAGCTTGAAGGTCGATGCGTCGATGGAAGGCATGCCGTCCATCGCGTTTGACGCGGTGTTTGTGCCAGGGGGTGCCAAGTCGGTGCAGGCATTGAGCGGCGACGGTGTGGCGCTGCACTTCCTGTTGGAGGCGTACAAGCACCTGAAGGCGATCACGGTCGCCAATGACGCCAAGCCATTGCTGGATCTGCTGAAGCTGGAGGTGGATGCGGGCTTGATCGTGGGGTCGGATGCGAAAGCGTTCAAGGCCTTCTTTGCGGCGATTGCGCAGCACCGGGTTTGGGATCGCGAGCCGAAGGCCAAGGCGATTCCGGCTTAAACGCTTGATTGACCGTTAGACCGCTATCGCAGGCAAGCCAGCCCCCACATTTTGAATTGTGAATACATTCAAATGTGGGGGCTGGCTTGCCTGCGATGCTTTTATTGCGCCTTGCGCGGAATCAGCACAACCTGCGCCGGAATATTCTTCAGAATCTGCCGGTGGATCTTCAGGTCATACCCCGAATCAATTCGCTTCACCCGTTTGGTCAGCAACGTGGCCAACCACGGGTAATCCTGCGTGCGCGGCGCCTGGATGCTCACGTCGCACTGGTAATTCACCACGTCGGTAGCGATGGCATCGAGTTGATGGCGCAGCGCTTCAATGTCGGTGAGGTTCAACGCGACGGTGGTGCTTTGCGCGGCCGGGTCGATGACCTTGGCGGCAGGCTTGGCTTCGGCGGCCTTGAGGGCGGCCTCGGCTTTGTCCAGCTCGGCTTTGCGCGCATGGGTGATGGCGCTGTTGACGCCGCCGGTCAGGGCCGGCGCCTTGGGCATCAGCGCACGGGCACGGCTCAAGGCAGTGGCGGCGGCGTTGACGTCACCTTTTTGCAGCACGATCTGGCTGCGCTGCAGGTAGGCCTCGGCCAGCTGACGTTGGTAAGTCTCCAGGGCCGGGTCGTTGGGCGACTGGGCCTGCAACGCGGCCAATTGGTCTTCGGCGGTGGCCAGCTCACTGCTGGCCAGGTTTTGCTCCAGCTGTGCGATGGCCGCAGCGCGCGCGTCCGGGGCCTCGGGGGCGGCGGGCGGTGTGCTTTGACAGGCGCCCAGCAGCAGGGAAAATGCGGCAAGGAGCAGATAACGGGAGGTGAACAGCTTCATTCCTGCGACTCTCTATTTGCGCAAAAAGCGAGCAAGTCTACACCCCTCGGCGGGGCAGGACAAAACTCAGCAGAAACAGGGCGGCGGCCGTGACCACAATTGACGGCCCGGCCGGCGTGTCCTTGAACCAGGACAACGCCAGGCCCCCACAAACGGCGAGCATCCCCAGCAGGCTGGCGCCGATGGCCATCTGCTCGGGTGAGCGGGCGTGGCGCTGGGCGGCGGCGGCTGGGATGATCAGCAGCGATGTGATCAACAATACGCCGACAATCTTCATCGCGACAGCAATCACCACGGCGATCAACAACATCAGCGCCATGCGCAGGGTCGGCACGGGCAGCCCTTCCACCGTGGCCAGCTCTTCATGCACGGTGATCGCCAGCAGCGGACGCCACAGGGCGACCAGCAACACCAGCACGACGGCGCTGCCGCCGAGGATCCAGGCAAGGTCGGTCGGGCTGATCGCCAGCAGATCACCGAACAGGTAGGCCATCAGGTCGATGCGCACTTCATGCATGAAGCTGAGCACCACCAGCCCCAGCGACAGTGTGCTGGGCGCCAGGATGCCCAGCAGCGTGTCGGAGGCCAGCGGCTGGCGCTGCTGCAGGGTCACCAGCAGCACCGCCAGCAGCAGGCAGCCTACGGTCACGGCGATAGTCGGGCTTACATCCAGCAAAAAGCCCATGGCCACGCCCAGCAGCGCGGCGTGGGACAGGGTGTCGCCGAAATAGGCCATGCGTCGCCAGACCACGAACGAGCCCAGTGGGCCCGCCACCAGCGCTAAAGCCAAGCCTGCCAGCAGGGCGTAGAGCAGAAAATCAGCCATGCTTGCAGCTATCTCCGTGAACGTGGGTGTGAGGTGCGGTGGGGTCGTCGACCACGGCGCCATGCAGGTCATGGGCGTGGTCGTGATGGTGGTGGTAGATCGCCAGGCTCTGAGCATTCTTGCCGAACAACTCGACGAACGCCGGGTCGCCGCTGACCTGTTCCGGGTGACCTGAGCAGCAGACGTGGCGATTCAGGCACACCACCTGGTCGGTGGTGCTCATTACCAGGTGCAGGTCGTGGGAGACCATCAGCACGCCGCAGCCATGGCGGTCGCGCAGGCGGGTGATCAGGCTGTACAGCTCGGCCTGGCCGGCCACGTCGACGCCTTGCACGGGCTCATCGAGTACCAGCAGTTCCGGCTCGCGCAGCAGGGCGCGGGCCAGCAGCACGCGCTGCATCTCGCCACCGGAGATGCTCTGCACGGGGCTGTCGATGACTTGTTCGGCGCCGACTTCCTTGAGCGCGGCCTGGGCGCGAGTGCGATCCACGCCGGGCACCAGGCGCAGAAAGCGCAGGACCGACAGCGGCAAGGTCGGATCCACGTGCAGTTTCTGCGGCATGTAGCCGACGCGCAGCTTGGGCTTGCGCCACACGCTACCGGTGTCGGGCTTGAGCAGGCCGAGCACGGCGCGCACCAGGGTAGTCTTGCCGGCGCCATTCGGGCCGATCAGCGTGACGATCTGTCCTGGTTCCACACTCAGCGCGATGTTATCCAGCACGTTTTGCCCGGCGAACGTGACCCCAACCTGCTCCAGGCGGATTAACGCGTTGCTCATCAAGCCCCCTGGCAGCCCGAGCAGAGACCGACCACTTCGACCGTCTGCCCTTCGACCTGGAAGCCGACGTCGGCGGAGCTCTTGATGATGGCGTCGCTGATGCTTTTTTGTTCAAGTTCGATGGCGGCGTGGCACTCGCGGCAGATCAGGAATTGGCCCTGATGCGCGTGTTCCGGGTGATTGCAGCCAACAAAGGCGTTGAGCGAGGCGATGCGGTGCACCAGGCCGTTTTCCAGCAGGAAATCCAGCGCGCGGTACACGGTAGGCGGCGCCGCGCGGCGACCGTCCTGCTCGCTGAGCACGCCAAGGATGTCGTAGGCGCCGAGCGGCTTGTGGCTTTGCCACACCAGCTCCAGCACCCGGCGACGCAAGGCAGTCAGGCGCAGGCCCTTCTGTGTGCACAGGGTATCGGCCTCCGACAGCGCGGTATGCACGCAGTGAGAGTGGTCGTGGGGACGGCTGGCAAGCGGTGTTTTAGGCATGAGCGGCGACAGATATTTGATAGAGACGTTATTATGTTACCCGTTCCTACGCCATTGAGTGGTCATCGTGTCCCGACTTTTTCCCGTTTTTGTCGTATTTGTCACCAGTTTGTTCATTACCGCTACCGCTCAGGCCGAGGTCAAGGTGCTGACCAGCATCAAGCCGTTGCAGTTGATTGCCGCGGCTGTGCAGGACGGCGTGGCGATTCCGGAGGTGCTGCTGCCGCCGGGTGCCTCGCCGCATAACTATGCCTTGCGCCCATCCGACGTACGGCGCGTGCAGTCGGTGGACCTGCTCTACTGGATTGGTCCGGATATGGAGAGTTTCCTGCCCCGCGTGCTCAAAGGTCGTACGGCGCCGACGGTCGCGGTACAAGACCTGCCGGGCATGAAACTGCGCCGTTTCGCCGAAGATAGCCATTCGCACGCCGACGATGCCGACGAACATGACCACGATCACCGTCCAGGCAGCCTGGATGCCCACCTGTGGCTGTCGACGGTCAACGCACGGGTGATCGCCGCGCGCATGGCGACTGACCTCAGCGCCGCCGATCCGGAAAATGCCGCGCGTTACCAGAGCAACGTGAAGGCCTTCGACGAGCGCCTGGACGCCCTGGACGCGCGCTTGAAAGCCCGCCTGGCGCCAATCGGCAACAAGCCTTACTTCGTGTTCCACGAAGCCTTTGATTATTTCGAAGAGGCCTACGGTCTCAAGCATGCCGGCGTGTTCAGCGTGGCCGCCGAGGTTCAGCCGGGTGCCCAGCATGTGGCGGCGATGCGCACGCGCCTGCAGGAAGTGGGCAAGACGTGCGTGTTCAGTGAGCCGCCGTTGCGTCCGCGACTGGCTGAAACGCTGGTCGCCGGCCTGCCGGTGAAGCTGGCGGAGTTGGATGCGCTGGGTGGTTACACGCCGGCTACCGCCCAGGGTTACGAGCAGGTGCTGGAGAAGTTGGGGAATGACTTGGCGGGGTGCCTGGAGTCGCTCTGACCGCTGCACCGATCTCCTGTGGGAGCTGGCTTGCTCCCACAGTGACCGAGTAGATCTTTAAAGCGCGAACGGCAGGTGAACGGTGACCTGCTGACGCTGCGCCAGCCGGTGCTCGAACTCCGCCGGGTCGTGGATCAGCACATCTTGGCCTGCGAACGACTCAGCGGCGATCAGGCGGGACAGCCAGAAGCGTACACACGCTACCCGCAGCATGGTCGGCCACAGCTCCGCTTCCTTGGCCGTGAACGGTCGCAGGCCCGCATAGGCGCCCAGCAGTGCGCGCGCACGTTGCCCATCAATCACGCCGTCCACGTCCGAACACCAGTCATTCAGCGCGATCGCCACGTCGTACAGCATCGGGCCCGAGCAGGCGTTGTAGAAGTCGATCAGGCCGGTCAGGTGCGTGCCTTCGAACATCGCATTGTCGCGGAACAGGTCGGCGTGAACGTTGGCGCGCGGCAGGGCAAGGATGTCGGCCTTGTGGGCTTCGATCTCGGTCAATGCCGCTTGCAGCAGCTGCTGTTGTGCCTCGTTCAAGTGCGAAATCAGCTGCGCACCTTCGCTGAGCATCCAGTCCAGCCCGCGATCGGTCTTGCGCTCCAGCACTTTCTCGCCTTGCGTGGCCAGGTGCAGATGGCCGAGCAGGTCGCCGACCTGGGCGCAATGCTGGGCGTTGGCGTCCTTGATGTGCTTGCCGGCCAGGCGCGGTTGTAACAGCGCCGGTTTGCCTTTCAGCTCGCGCAACGCGACGCCGTCGGTGGTGCGCAAGGCGTAAGGCACCGGCAGGTCGGCGTCGTGGAGCACGTCGAGCAGCTCGATGAAGAATGGCATTTCTGCGACGGGGCCGCGCTCAACCAGGGTCAGGACGAATTCGCCCTGTTCCAGGCTGATAAAGAAATTGGTGTTTTCGCTACCAGCGGCAATCCCCTGGAAGTCAAGCAGGCGGCCGAGCCCGTAAGGGGCGAGAAAGGTTTCCAGCTCGGGCCGAGCCAGGGGGGTGAACACAGACATGGTTAAAACTGCCAGTACGGGCGCCGCAGTGCGCGGCGCCAATTTAAGTTAAGAAATCATTTCCATTCGAAGATCTTCCATGACGGGATCAGCATATCCGGCTGGTCAGAGCGGATGAAGTTCGCGTCGGTTCCGTCCGCGCGTACCAGGAAGTACGGTGGTGCCCCCTTTACGGTCACCTTGATTGCGTACAGGAAACCGTTTTGGCGGTACTCCTGGATAGTCCGGTCGCCTTCCGTGCGAATGGTAACGTCCGGATCCCCGGAAGGGGCGCTGTCTGCCGCCATGGCAGCCATCGGAGCGAGTGCAATCAAGCCAGTCAACAGCAGGCGATTGAATGTACGCATGATAACCTTGTCCCTTTGTCGTCATTGGTCCGGCTATTCTAGCGCCTGACCCGCCGAAAAGGTTGATCCTGCTCATGAGCCAAGCCCCCCTCGTCCTGGTGGACGGTTCTTCTTATCTGTACCGCGCCTTCCACGCGCTGCCACCGCTGACCACCTCCAAAGGCCTGCCGACCGGTGCGGTCAAGGGCGTGTTGAACATGCTCAAAAGCCTGCGCAAGCAGTACCCGGACAGCCCGTTCGCGGTGGTGTTCGACGCCAAGGGTGGGACCTTTCGCGATGAGATGTATGCCGAATACAAGGCCAACCGCCCGAGCATGCCCGATGACATGCGCCTGCAAATCGAGCCTCTGCACCAGAGCGTGATCGCGCTGGGCTTCCCGTTGCTGTGCGTCGAGGGCGTCGAGGCCGATGACGTGATCGGCACGTTGGCCCGCAGCAGCGCGGCCGCCAGCCGCCCGGTGGTGATTTCTACCGGTGACAAGGACATGGCCCAGCTGGTGGACGGGCACATTACCTTGGTCAACACCATGACCGGTAGTTCGATGGACATCGAGGGCGTAAAGGAGAAATTCGGCGTCGCTCCGGAGCAGATCATCGACTATCTGGCGTTGATGGGCGATTCGTCCGACAACATTCCGGGCGTCCCGGGCATTGGTCCGAAGACCGCTTCCGGCCTGTTGGTAGGCGTGAATGGCGGCCTCAAAGAGCTGTATGAGCAGCTGGATATCGTGCCGACCCTGCCGATCCGTGGCGCCAAGACGTTGCCGGCCAAGCTCGAGGAGCACCGCGAGATGGCGTTCCTGTCCTATCAACTGGCAACGATCAAGGTCGATGTGCCGCTGGACGTGGGCCTGGATGATTTGCACCTGATCGAGCCGGATCGCGAAAAACTGCTGGAGCTGTACACCCTGCTGGAGTTCAAGAGCTGGATCGACGAGATTCAGCGCGATGCCAAGCGCGTGGAGCTCAAGGCTTCCGCCGACGTGGTGCCTGCCGCCGCTGATCTTCTCGAAGCGATGCCTGCGGCGCCCGTAGAAACGAACTACACCACGATCCTCGACCAGGCGACCTTCGACACCTGGTTGAAGAAGCTCAATGCTGCAAAATTGTTCGCGTTCGACACCGAGACCACCGGGATCGATGCCCAGCAAGCGCAGCTGGTCGGGGTGTCCTTCGCTGTAGAGCCTCACGAAGCTGCCTACATCCCGCTGACGCATTCCTACATCGGTGCGCCACAGCAACTGGACCGCGACACCGTGTTGCTGGCGTTGAAGCCACTGCTGGAGGACCCGACCAAGCTCAAGGTCGGCCAGCACGCCAAGTTCGACATGAACATCCTGGCCAACTGCGCCATCGGCGGCGACCCCGCCCAGGGCATTACCGTGCGAGGTATTGCCTTCGACACCATGCTTGAGTCCTACGTGCTGAACTCCACTGCGACCCGGCACGACATGGACAGCCTGGCGAAGAAGTACCTGGACTACGACACCGTCAGCTTCCAGGACATCGCCGGCAAGGGCGCCAAGCAGTTGACCTTCGACCAGATCCCGCTGGAGCAGGCGGGCCCTTATGCCGCCGAAGACGCCGACGTGACGCTGCGCTTGCATCGGGCCCTGCACGCGCAACTGGCGGCCATCCCGAGCCTGGCCAGTGTGCTGACGGATATCGAAATCCCGTTGGTGCCGGTGCTGGCGCGTATCGAGCGCCAGGGCGCGCTGGTGGACAAGGATCTGCTGGGCATCCAGAGCATTGAGCTGGGCGACAAGATGGTCGAGCTGGAACGCCAGGCGTTCGAGATTGCCGGTGAGGCGTTCAACCTGGGATCGCCTAAGCAGCTCGGCGCGATTCTCTACGAGAAACTCGGCCTGCCGGTGCTGAAGAAGACCGGTAAGGGCCAGGCGTCCACGGCTGAAGAAGTGTTGGCCAAGTTGGCCGAAGATGACTTCCTGTTGCCCAAGGTCCTGATGCAGTACCGCAGCATGAGCAAGCTGAAAAGCACCTACACCGACCGTCTGCCAGAGCAGATCAACCCGCGTACCGGGCGCATTCACACGTCTTATCATCAGGCCGTGGCCGCGACCGGGCGTTTGTCGTCCAGCGACCCGAACCTGCAGAACATCCCCGTGCGCACCGCCGAAGGACGGCGGATCCGCCAGGCGTTTGTCGCGCCCAAGGGCTACAAACTGCTGGCGGCGGACTATTCGCAGATCGAACTGCGGATCATGGCGCACCTGTCCAAGGACGAGGGGCTGATGAATGCGTTCCGCAACGACCTGGACGTGCACACTGCGACGGCGGCTGAAGTGTTCAAGGTTGAACTGGCACAGGTCACGTCCAACCAGCGTCGCAGTGCCAAGGCGATCAACTTCGGCCTGATCTACGGCATGGGCGCGCAGAAGCTCGGCAAGGACATCGGCGTCGACACCAAGACCGCCAAGGCCTATATCGATGTGTACTTTGCCCGCTATCCGGGCGTGCGCGAGTACATGGAGCGCACGCGTGCCCAGGCTGCCGACCAGGGCTACGTGGAAACCTTCTTCGGTCGCCGGCTGTACCTGCCGGATATCAATTCCAACAAGCCCCAGGAGCGCGCGGCCGCCGAACGCACGGCGATCAACGCGCCGATGCAGGGCACGGCGGCAGACATCATCAAGAAGGCCATGGTGCTGGTGGATAACTGGCTGACCGAATCGGGCCTGGATGCCAAGGTCATCCTGCAGGTGCACGATGAATTGGTGCTGGAGGTGCGTGAGGACCTGGTGGCAGCCGTCAGCGAGAAGATCCGCGAGTACATGAGCGCGGCGGCGCAATTGGATGTGCCGTTGGTCGTGGACGTAGGCGTGGGCGATAACTGGGACGAGGCCCACTGATTTCGGGCCTTTGCCGCCACCCGAGGTGGTGGCAGAGTGCTTTAGTCCAGAAAACGCCGTGGGTTATTACCAATAGTTTTTTGAACGTGCCGGAACTTAACCCATGAAATGCAACTCAGAGTTACTGAATGGGTGGTGAAGCCCTTCAATGCTCCTATGTTGTGTTAAGTGTTGGCAGATATCTGGACCCCGCCCTAGCGGTCCGGAACTTGAACCCCGAACTTCCCCTCCCCATACGAAGTCCGGGGTTTTTTTTGCCCGCAGAAAAGTTATTCCGCGAGTTCCGCGCTCTTGTCAGCCAATTCCATCCAGCCCGCCAGCACGGTGTAAGCCTCTTCGAGGCCCATGCGCTTGGGCGCCGAGAACAGCTGGATGGTGATCGCATCGCCCCAACCCTTACGGATTTCGGACTGCACCTTAAGCAGCGTGTTCTTGGCTGCGCCATAGGTAAGCTTGTCGGCCTTAGTCAGCAGGATGTGCATCGGCATGCCGCTGGCGACGGCCCAATCGAGCATCAGCAAATCGAAGTCGGTCATTGGATGACGGATGTCCATCATCAGGATCAAGCCTTTCAAACTCTCCCGGCCACCCAGGTAAGCCTCCAGGTGACGCTGCCAGTGCAGCTTCAGCGGGATAGGTACTTTTGCGTAACCGTAGCCCGGCAGGTCGACCAGACGCCGATCATCGTCTAGCTTGAAGAAATTGAGCAGCTGCGTGCGGCCCGGGGTTTTCGAGGTGCGCGCCAGGCTGGCATGGGTCAGGGTGTTCAGGGCGCTGGATTTGCCGGCGTTGGAACGACCGGCAAAGGCGACTTCAAAACCTTCGTCATCGGGGCATTGGTCAACTTTGGCGGCGCTGAGCATGAAGGTGGACTGTTGGCACAGGCCGAGGATGGGGTTCTTGAGTTGCATGAGATTTCCGATGTGGGCGGTGCCGAGAAAGGGTGCGGCAAGCGGTGTCGTTTCCGTTTCAGTAGCGCCAGTATATAATGCCGCAGATTTTGTGTGTGCTTTGTCCCAGCGAAGGATGAAGTTCACGGGAGCGAAAGACCTTCATTGCGCATTAGAACGCAAAACGCTCTCAAACCCTGAAAAGGTCGATGTATGACCAGATGGTTGCTCGCTTTCGGCGTCCTGATTCCGCTTTTCGGCGCTCAGGCTACACAGGATCCGGAAGCGGTGTACAACCGAGTTTGCGTGGCTTGCCATGCCGGCCAGCTGCCGAACGCCCCCAAGCGGGGTGACCAGGCAGCCTGGGCGCCAAGACTGGCGCAGGGCATGGACACGCTGGTGCAGCACGTAGACCAGGGTTTCAAGGCAATGCCGCCGCGTGGTTTGTGCATGGACTGCAGTACTGAGGATTACCAGGCCGTCATTGAGTTGATGGTGAGTAAACCCGGTAGATAACTCTTAAACCCTTAGCCGTAGTTGGATTAGCTGATGAACAAACTGATCGTGAGTCTGCTGTTGACCTTGGGCGTCACCGGTGTTGCCTTTGCTGCAGAGGGCCCCCTTAAAGGTGATGCCACTGCCGGCCAAGCGAAAGCTGCCGTGTGTGGTGCCTGCCATGGACCGGACGGTAACAGCCCGGCTCCGAACTTCCCCAAACTGGCCGGCCAGGGCGAACGTTACCTGACCAAGCAGATGCACGACATCAAGGATGGCAAGCGCACGGTACTGGAAATGACCGGCTTGCTAACCAACCTCAGCGACCAGGACCTGGCAGACATCGCGGCGTATTTTGCCAGCCAGAAAGGCAGTGTGGGAGCTGCCGATCCGAAATTGGTCGAAAAAGGCCAAGCATTGTTTCGCGGCGGCAAGCTCGCTGAAGACCAGCCTATCGGCGGCATGCCCGCCTGCAAGGCGTGCCACATTCCGGACGGCGGCGGCCTCGCCGCTGCAGGCTTTCCTCACCTGAGTGGCCAGCATGCTCAATACACGGCCAAGCAGCTGAAGGATTTCCGCGAAAAAGTGCGCTACATCGACGGCGATGCCGGCAACAAAATGATGACCGACATCGCGGCCAAGCTCTCGGACAAAGATATCGAAGCGCTGTCCAGCTACATTCAGGGTCTGCACTGATCAGCCTGGCAACGTTAACACTCGATTAATCCCGTGATGCAAGCATAAAAAGGGTGGCCCAGGCCGCCCTTTTTTGTGGCCGGTGCCGTTACACTAACGAACTCATGCCCGCGTAGACCTGTCACAACAAAGGTCGCGTGAGGCGACTTTATTTGTCCAGGAGTAAAGCATGCGTAATCTGATCCTCAGCGCCGCTCTCGTCACTGCCAGCCTCTTCGGCATGACCGCACAAGCTGCCGACGTGCCGCTTGAAGCCGGTAAAACCTACGTTGAATTGGCCAACCCTGTACCCGTATCGGTACCCGGCAAGATCGAAGTGGTGGAGCTGTTCTGGTACGGCTGCCCGCATTGCTACGCATTTGAACCGACCATCAACCCATGGGTTGAGAAGTTGCCTAAGGACGTGAACTTCAAGCGTATCCCCGCCATGTTCGGCGGCCCATGGGATGCCCACGGCCAACTGTTCCTGACCCTGGAAGCCATGGGTGTCGAGCACAAGGTGCATAACGCGGTATTCGACGCGATCCAGAAACAAGGCAAGCGCCTGACCAAGCCGGACGAAATGGCTGACTTCGTTGCCACCCAGGGTGTCGACAAGGACAAGTTCCTCGCCACCTTCAACTCCTTCGCCATCCAGGGCCAGATCAAGCAGGCCAAGGAACTCGCGCAGAAGTATGGTGTGCAAGGCGTACCGACCATGATCGTCAACGGCAAATACCGCTTCGACCTGGGCACTACCGGTGGTCCTGAACAGACCCTCAACGTTGCCGACCAGCTGATCGCCAAAGAGCGCGCAGCCAAGTAAGGGGCCCGCCATGCGCCGCTGGGGTACCGAACGCGTTGTTGGCCTGCATGACCCGCAGGTCAACGAACATCACCTGGAATCCACAGGCCTGCCGGCAGACAGCCGCTTGCGCCTGCTCAGCTTCAATATCCAGGTGGGGATCAGTACCGAGAAATACCGGCACTACCTGACCCGTGGCTGGCAGCATCTGCTGCCGCACAATGGGCGTGCCGGCAACCTGCAGAAGATCGGCAACCTGTTGCATGACTTCGACCTGGTTGCCCTGCAGGAAGCCGACGGTGGCAGCATGCGCTCCGGCTACATCAACCAGGTCGAGCACCTGGCCCAGCTCGGTGCCTTCCCCTACTGGTATCAGCAACTCAACCGCAACCTGGGGCGCCTGGCGCAGCACAGCAATGGCGTGCTCAGTCGCTTGAAACCATCCGCCATCGAAGATCATCCGCTGCCGGGCCCCAAGGGGCGCGGGGCGATTCTCGTGCGTTTTGGCGAAGGGCCTGAGGCCTTGGTGGTGGTGATGATGCACCTGGCGTTGGGTGCACGCACTCGCACGATGCAGCTGGCCTACATCCGCGAGTTGATTGGCAATTACAAACACCAGGTGTTGATGGGTGACATGAACACCCATGCCAACGACCTGCTACAGAATTCTCCGTTGCGCGACCTTGGGCTACTGGCACCGCAAGCCGAAGCCACGTTCCCCAGCTGGCGCCCGCAACGCTGTCTTGACCATATCCTGCTCAGCCCGACCCTCACGCTGGAAAGCGTGAAGGTGCTGGCGCAGCCCATCTCCGATCACCTGCCGGTCGCGGTAGAGATTCGTCTGCCGGGCTCGCTCACGGCTGATGCATTGCCCGCGTTGAGCCCCGGCCCTCGCGGACCCCTTGCATGAGCGACGACGCCCAGCGCTGGAAAGAAAAATACCTGAAGAGTATCGAGCAACAAGAAAAGCTCGAACGCCGCTGGGCTGCGCGCCTCGACCTGTTGCGCCGTGGGCTGGTGCGCAGCACGCTGGCCGCTGAAGGCACCGACCGTGCGGTCGATCAATGCATGAAGGAAATGCGCGACGTTGTCCGTAGCGATGATATGGACGCGGCCCTCGCGGCCTTGCTGCCGCGCCTGGAAAAAGCCGTGCTGGATTCGGAGCAGCGCCGCGAAACCCGGGTGGACCAGATGAGCACTGCGCTGACCTCCCTGGTCGCGCAGTTGCAAAAGCTGCCACTGCCGCGTGAGGTCGCACGCCCGCTGAAGACCTTCGCCAAGCAGTTGGACGGGCGTGTCAGCCAGGCCCGTGAGATCCCCTTGCTGCTCAGCGAGCTGAGCAACTTGCAAGGGCAGGCGCTGGATAATCTGGAACCGGACGGCGAGACCACGCGCCCAGGTCCCGGGTTGTTGCAGCGCCTGTTCGGCGCCAAGGAGACGGCCAACGAAGCGGCGGCCAGCGAGCCGGCCCCGCCGCCTGTTGCAGCCAAGCCGGTCGCCGTGGCTCAGGAGCCCGAGCAATCCGAGGAACTCACCCAGGCCTTGCGGGCCTTTGCGCCACAGCCGCAAGAGGCGGTTGCCCCGCCCCCTGAACCCGTCGCGCCGGCCAGCGTTGTCGAGGCGCCCAGTGAGACGTTGGCCTTCGGGGCCCCGCCTGAGGCGCCGCCCGTTGACGCGCCCGTGGTGCCCAGGGAGCCCGAGTCGCAGAGCGAAGAACCCGCTCCCGAAAGCGCCCTCGCGGCTTTTATCGACGTGCCATCGGATGAGGTCGAGGCGCCGGACGAAACCACTATCGGCAGTCTGTCGCTGCCGCCTGTGCTGGAGCCCGACGAGCCCGATCCCGACGAGTTGCAAGCGGATGCCGCCTATTCCCTGCCGGACTCGCCGGAGCCGTCCTATAGCTCCGTCGCCAAACATATTGAAGACACCCTGCTCGGCCTGCTCGAAGACCTGTCCTTGCCCGAGCGCCACAGGCCCCAGGCCGAAGCCATGCGTGAGCGCCTGGCCCATGGCCTGAACTGGTACGAACTGCTACCGATTCTCGATGATCTGGCCGTGCTGATGCTGGCGATCACCGACAGCGGCCAGCATGAGTTCGAGGCGTACCTCAAGCAGCTCAACGAGCGCCTCGAAGCCTTCCAGGGGCATTTGCAGGTCGCCAGCGACGGGCATGCAGACAGCCGATCCGCTGCCCGTGAGCTGGACACGCAGATTCGCGAACAGGTCGACGGCTTGCAAAGCAGTGTGCAGGACGCCGCCGACCTCGACAGCCTCAAGCACGTGCTGGAAAGCCACCTCGAAGGCTTGCTCGGCACCATGGACGAGCACCAGCAGCAACGCGACCAGCGCGAGCAGGAAGTGGCCGCGCGCTTGAAAGGGCTGGCCGAGCGGGTCGCCAATATGGAGCAGGAGGCCCAGGGCTATCGCGAACACCTGGAGGTGCAACGCCAGAAGGCCTTGATCGATCCACTCACCGGCCTGCCTAACCGCGCAGCCTGGAGCGAGCGCCTCGATCTGGAGGTCAACCTCTGGCACCAGCGCGGCAACAACCTGTCGTTGGCGATGCTCGACCTGGATCACTTCAAGCGCATCAACGATGGCTACGGCCATCTGGCCGGCGACAAGGTGCTGAAGATCATCGCCAACGTGCTGCGCAAGCGCCTGCGGCCGAACGATTTTATCGCACGCTTTGGCGGAGAAGAGTTTGTGTTGCTGATGCCGGACTCCTCATTGGCACAGGCCGTGGCGGCAGGCGATGCGTTGCGCGCAGCGATTGAGGCGTGCCCGTTTCACTTCAAGGGCGAGCCGGTGACGATCACCGTGTCCATGGGCGTCGCGCAGTTCCAGGCGGGCGAGCGCAGTGACCTGGCACTCAAGCGTGCGGATGCGGCGTTGTACCGGGCCAAGGCTGCGGGGCGCAACCAGGTGCAGGCGGCGTAAAAGATGTTCCATTTTGTAATTTGACCGCCGAGCCACAAACGGTACGTTACACTGTTGCATTATCGTCTTCAGCGTAATGCCTTCTGCCATGAAATCCCTGTACTTCGCCTTTTTGTTCCTTTTACTCGCGGGCTGCGCCAGTGGCCCGCGCCTGGACACCACTCACCCCTCGGTGAACCACGATAACCGCGTGCAGTTCGTGGTTGTCCACTACACCTCGACCGGCCTTGAACGCTCCCTGGCACTGCTCACCCACGGCCAGGTCAGCAGCCATTACCTGATCGGCGATGACGCCTCTGCCACCATCTACAAGCTGGTCGACGAGAGCCAGCGCGCATGGCATGCCGGGGAAAGCGAGTGGATGGGCCGGACCTGGCTCAACTCCAGTTCAATCGGTATTGAAATCGTGAACCCCGGCTACAAGGACACACCGACCGGTCGCCTGTGGTACCCCTACTCCGAAGCCCAGGTGAAATCGCTGGTGGTGTTGCTCAAGGACATCAGCAAGCGCAATGGCATCGACCCCAAGAACATCATTGGCCACAGCGACATCGCGCCGCTGCGCAAGCTGGATCCGGGTCCGCTGTTCCCGTGGAAGCGACTCGCCGCTGAAGGGTTGGGGGTCTGGCCGGACGCGCAGGCTGTTGCCCGATTCCAGGTGCAGTACGCCGCGGATCTACCGAGTATCACGTGGTTCCAGGAAGAGCTGGCGCGCCTGGGCTACCAGACACCGCAGACCGGCGAGCTGGATGTCGCCACGCGGCATGTGATCGCGGCATTCCAGATGCACTTCAGGCCATCGCTGTTTGATGGCACACCGGACGCCGAAAGTGCTGCGATCCTGCGGGCCTTGAACCGCAGTTAAGGTGTTAACCGATTCAAAAATGTGGGAGCGGGCTTGTTCGCGAAGGCAGTGTGTCAGTCATTAAATGCATGGACTGATCCACCGCCTTCGCGGGCAAGCCCGCTCCCACTTTTTTGCCGTGACCGGACAGGTTACAGCGGCAACGCCATGTAGAACTGTGTGCCCTGCCCTGGCCGCGAGTACACGCCCATGCGGCCACCGTGCAGTTGCACGATTTCTTTGCACAGCGCCAACCCCAGGCCGGCGCCGCCTTTCTTGCGGCCCACCTGTACGAACGGTTCGAAGATCCGCCCTTGCTGTCCGTAGGCGATGCCTTCGCCGTTGTCCTCGACACTGATTATTACCCGCTCACCGTGGCGACGTGCCTGCAGGCGGATCTGCCCGCCTTCGGCGGTGTGGCGCAGGGCGTTGCCGAGCAGGTTGTCGAGTACGCGCTCCAGTTGTGCCTGGTCGGCATACAAGCGCGGCAGGTCGGACTGGGCTTCTACCAGCAGTTCGATGCGTTGCGCGTTGGCCGGTTCGACGAAGCGCGCACGCGCATGTTCAAGCAAGTCGGTGACATCGCACGCGCCCAGGGTGAGTTTTTGCAGGCCGTTCTGGTACCGCGAGAAGTTGAGCAAGTCGTTGATCAGCTGCATCAGGCGCTGCATTTCTTCATTGACCGTATCCAGCAGGTCCGCTTCGCGCGAATCCGCCGGAAATTTCGCGCGCTCGCGGAACAGGCCGAACGCCATGTGCATGCCGGTCACCGGCGTGCGCAGCTCATGGGAGGCGCGCAACACGAACTCGCTGCGCACGCGTTCGAAGGCGCGTTGTTCGGTGACGTCATGCAACACCATCACGGCACCGAGGATATGCCCCTGAGTATGGCTGACGGGCGTCAGGCTATAGGTCAGCAGGCGCAGCTCGCCTTCGACTTCCACTTCCAGGTCGTCCGGAGCGCGCTCCAGGTTGCCGCCGCGCAGCACCAATTGCAGTTGTTCATCCAGTTCCGGGCGCACCAGTGCTTCACCCAGGCCTTGGCCGAGGCGTTCTTCATCCCAGCCCAATTGGCGCTGGGCGACGGGGTTGAGGTGCTCCAGGCGGCCCTGGCGATCGATCATCAGCAGGCCATCGTCGATGCTGTCGAGCACGGCTTGCAGGCGTTGCTGGCCGGCCAGCAGTTCATCGACGTTGGTTGCCTGATGTTGGCGCAGGGCTTCGGCCATGATGCCGAAGCGACGGGTCAGCTGGTTCATCTCTGCCGCCGATGAGATTGGCAGCGTCACTTCGAAATCGCCCTGCCCGATCTTGTCCGCCGCCTTGGCCAGCGCTTCGATCGGCCCGCCAAATCGCCGGGCAATGCCATGCGCGGTCACAAATCCGATGATCAATACCGCAAGCCCCACCAGCCCCAGTAAACCTGCGATCAATAGCGCCCGCTCACGGGACTTGTGCTCGCTGTTGCTGATGTTTTCCAGCGCTTGCTTGTGCTCGTTGATCAGCCCGTTGCGCAGCACATTGAAGGTTTCGGTGAGCTTTTCCTTGGTACCCGGCGGTGGTTCTGCTTGCTGGGATTGGTCAAATGCCTCCAGCAATGCCTGGTACTGGCCTCGTGCCTGGCTGAATCCGGTCCCGTGACCGTCGCGCTGTTCATGGGCGATACCTTGGTCCAGCAAGTCGAAATAGCGCTGTTTGGAGGCTTGCAGGGCCTCCGGGTCCGGCGGCTCTTCGAGCATCATGATCAACTGGTCGCCCAGGCTCTGGCGCAGCTTGAGGCCCAGGTCCAGGGTGATGAAATTGCTGCGAATCAACGACTCCTGGGTCTTGGCCATTTGCATGACGCTCACCAGACCCAGGATCAAACCCAGCAGGGCGACGGTAATCAGCGCAGAAATACTCAGGAACAAACGAGTGCGCAGTTTCATCGCTAGCTTCATAGAGTGCTCACAGGTTGTACTGTTTGCGTTTGCGGTACAGGGTCGAGGCGTCGATACCCAGGGTGCGCGCGGCCTGGTCCAGGGTGTCGCTGGTGGCGAGGACAGCGCCGATATGGGCCTTCTCCAGCTCGTCCAGGCTCAGTGCCGCGCCGATACGCGGCGCATTGTTGGTCGGCTGCTCGGCCATGCCGAGGTGGCTGATTTCGACTTTTTCCTGTGGGCAGATAATGCTGGCGCGCTCGACCACGTTGCGCAGCTCACGGATATTGCCCGGCCAGCGATAGTTCAACAGCGCCTCACGCGCTTCATCGCTGAAACCGCGCGCCGGCCGTGCGTATTCCTTGACGAAGCGTGCCAGGAAACGGTCGGCCAGGGTCAGGATGTCCTCGCTGCGCTCGCGCAGCGGCGGCAGGTGCAAGGTGATCACATTGAGGCGGTAGAGCAAGTCTTCACGGAAGCGGCCGTCGCGCACCATGTCTTCCAGGTTCAGGTTGGTGGCCGCCAGGATCCGCACGTCGGCACGGCGGGTGACCGGGTCGCCCACGCGCTCGTATTCCTTGTCCTGGATAAAACGCAGCAACTTGGGTTGCAAGGTGAGGGGGAAATCGCCGATCTCGTCGAGAAACAGCGTGCCGCCGTCTGCCTGGTTGACGCGGCCCAAGGTGCTTTCACTGGCACCGGTAAACGCACCCCGGCTATGGCCGAACAGCTCGCTCTCCATCAACTCTGCCGTCAGCGAAGGGCAGTTGATGGTCACGCAGGACTTCTTCGACCGCTTGCTCCAGCCGTGAATGGCCCGGGCCAGCTCGCCTTTACCGGTACCCGACTCGCCGAGAATCAGAATGTTGGCATCTGTGCCGGCCACTTGGCGCGCGGTTTCCAGTACCACCATCATCGAGGGGCTGTGGGAATCGAGGCCGTCTTTGGGCTGGCGCACTGCGCCTTCCAATGCTTCCAGGCGTGCAGAGAGTTGGCGCACTTCCAGTTGCTTGGCGGTGGCCAGGCGTAATTGGTCGGGGCTGCAGGGCTTGACCAGGTAATCGGCCGCACCCGCCTGGATCGCGTCCACGGCGGTATCCACTGCCGAATGGGCGGTCACGATGACCACGCGCATCCACGGTGCTTGTATGCGCATTTGGGCCAGCACATCCAGCCCGTTGTCTTCGCCCAGGCGCAGGTCGAGGAAGCACAGGTCGAATACCTGGCGCTGCATCAAGGTATCGGCCTGGGCGGCACTGTTGGCGGTGGCCACGGTGTAGCCTTCATCTTCCAGGCAATAACGGAAGGTGCGGAGGATCGCGGATTCGTCATCCACTAAAAGAATGCGGCCTTGAAGTTCCTTGGCTGATTCCATCTGTCCCGCGCTCCTTAACTATGAATGATGGTGTTTAGTCCCGGAATAATCGGGCAAGTTGCATGGTCTATTCTGATCGATAATAGGCAGCATCGTGCAGCTATCTGCGCGGTGTCCTACAAAGCCCTGCCTGATGGCGTTTTCATGCCGTCTTGCCCCTTCGGCAACATTCCCTCTGCTTTCTATCCCTCGACCCGACCACTGACCATCGTGCATTTCGCACGGCGTACAGGGGGGCATCGTGCAGGATGCTAGGCGATTGCCCTAACGCATATATTTAACCTATTGATTTTATTGAGTTTTATTTTGCAAAAAAGCTGGCATGCGCTCTGCAATAGCTATCCCAACGAATAATCAGAATGCGGGAGAAATGCAGCATGACTCGCCAAAGCCTCAACCAACTGCGTGTATCGCCACTGCGCTTGCAACAAGGTCTGTTTGCCAGCCTGGCCTTGATGGTCACGCTGATTGCAGGCCAGCAGTTTCAGCATTGGCAGCAGAGTCACCAGCAGACCCCGCAATTCGAACGTCCGGTGATGACCCAGACGCATTTTCGATCCGTCGGTAGCGTGACTGCCGATGTGACAGCCCCGCAATTGCGCGTAGCCGACCAGGATTCAACCCTGGGCGAGCTGCCAACCCAAGAGCGTTGGGTGTTCTAGGCAAGAACGTCGGGGGCTCGTTTTGAGCGTCCGTACCGCACTACCGTTGTTACCTCTAAAAGAAGCTTAAGGAGAATCACCATGTTGAGTTGGGCAATCACATTTCTGATCATCGCCATTGTGGCTGCAGTCCTGGGCTTCGGTGGTATCGCGGGCACCGCCACGGGTATCGCCAAGATTCTCTTTGTCGTCTTCCTGGTGATGTTCATCGCTTCGTTCTTCTTTGGTCGTCGCGGCCGAGGCTGAACATGACCACTTCCTTTAAAGCCATGGCTGCCGCCCTGCTCCTGGGCGGCAGCGGCCTGGCGATGGCCGCCAATGACGGTCAATCCCGGGCCAACGAACTGCTCAGCGCGGACCCGCAATACCGTGAGACCTGGCAAAGCGTGGTGAAGAAAGAAGAGCGCCTGCCTGAATGGGTGATGAACCTGTCAGGCACGGCCGAACAAATGAATGCCATGGAAGAAGATGGCGAAAAGTACTTGGTCGGGCCGCTCTGTGAAACCGCAGACACATGCCTGAACAAGCGCCTGATCGTTGCCTTCAGCTTCGACAAGGATGATGCCTACGCCATGTTGGTCGAAGTCCCTGCCGGCTTGCCGGCGGACAAGTCGCCGACTCGGCACGCCGATTACCGGTTTATCGGTAAGCCGGATGAAGGCATGCAGAAGCTGCTGATGGAACAGCTGAAGAAAGATCCGAATTGGTACTAGGTTCCGTCTGACGCGCTTGTCGTCTGCGGGATCAGCGTCCATAGAAAGAAGCCCCTCGCTTCTTTCTGTCTGCCTCACTCGCCACGGGTGAGGCATGACCAGGGGGCCGGGTTGCTCTGATCAATCGAGATCGGCGTGACCTACGGGTACAGGGAGTGCCTGCGCAAGGGCCGGGTCAGGCGAAAAGCTGCGACGCAGGTTCACAAGTCCTCAAGCTTGCTGAACTTGCGGCGGGCTTACGCTGCTTACTTCCCTCCTCATACCGCTCATAGCCGAGAATTTCCTTTCTGCCTGCACTTAACCATTACTTGGTGTGTACGAGCGACCATCTATCGAGAAAGTTTTGCCCTCGCTATAGGACATTTCTGACACGACGCCTATGAATTTCCAGGCATTTTTGCCAATGACCTGAAGTCGTCCTGAATCTCTGAGCGAGCCTGAATTGGCCGGTTCACGGCATGTTCACCTGCCAAAATGTCGCATTTGAACTGACCGATCAGACAGTTATTATGAAAAAAAGCCATGCCGATTCGGCATAGGGTAGGCGTTTACGGCATTAGACGTCGCCCCCTTGCATCGGAATAGTTGCGCCTTTTTTCGCCTGCCAGTAAGCCATTTCGGCCACGCTGCGGTGACCTTCCATGGAGGCAGATGCACACACTTTTTCGCTCTCGAGCGTTCCAGCTGGCGCATTTGCCTTAAGTCCACTTGAAGTAAGGGTAATGACATGAAGAAGGCAAAGCTAAGCCTCGCCTGGCAGATCCTCATCGGTTTGGTGCTGGGGATTGCAATCGGTGCAGTGCTCAACCATTTCAGTGCTGAAAAGGCCTGGTGGATCAGCAATGTGTTGCAGCCAGCGGGCGATATCTTTATCCGCCTGATCAAGATGATCGTGATCCCGATTGTGATTTCTTCGCTGATCGTCGGCATTGCCGGGGTCGGTGACGCGAAAAAGCTCGGGCGTATCGGTGTCAAAACCATCCTTTACTTTGAAGTGGTCACCACCATCGCCATCGTGGTCGGCCTGTTGCTGGCCAACCTGTTCCACCCCGGTGCCGGTATCGACATGAGTACCCTGGGCACCGTCGATATCTCCAAGTACACCGCCACCGCTGCCGAAGTGCAGCATGAGCATGCGTTTATCCAGACCATCCTCAACCTGATCCCGTCGAACATCTTCGCCGCCGTCGCCCGTGGCGAAATGCTGCCGATCATCTTCTTCTCCGTGCTGTTCGGCCTCGGTTTGTCGAGCCTCAAGCCGGAGCTGCGCGAGCCGCTGGTGACCATGTTCCAGGGCGTGTCCGAGAGCATGTTCAAAGTCACCCACATGATCATGAAATACGCCCCTATCGGTGTATTCGCGCTGATCGCGGTGACTGTCGCCAACTTCGGCTTCGCCTCCCTGCTGCCGCTGGCCAAGCTGGTGATCCTGGTTTACGTGGCCATCCTGTTCTTCGCCTTCGCGGTGCTGGGCTTGATCGCACGCCTGTTCGGCTTCTCGATCCTCAAGCTGATGCGCATCTTCAAGGATGAGCTGGTGCTGGCCTACTCCACCGCCAGTTCCGAAACCGTGCTGCCACGGGTGATCGAGAAGATGGAAGCCTACGGCGCGCCGAAGGCTATCTGCAGCTTCGTAGTACCGACCGGCTACTCGTTCAACCTGGATGGCTCGACCCTGTACCAGAGCATCGCGGCGATCTTTATCGCCCAGCTGTATGGCATCGACCTGTCGATCGGCCAGCAACTGATGCTGGTGCTGACCCTGATGGTCACCTCCAAAGGCATCGCCGGCGTGCCGGGCGTGTCCTTTGTGGTCCTGCTGGCCACCCTGGGCAGCGTGGGTATTCCGCTGGAAGGTTTGGCGTTCATCGCCGGTGTCGACCGCATCATGGACATGGCGCGCACCGCGCTCAACGTGATCGGCAACGCGCTGGCCGTGCTGGTGATCTCGCGTTGGGAAGGCATGTACGACGACGCCAAGGGCGAGCGCTACTGGAACTCCCTGCCGCACTGGCGCAGCAAGCAGGCGCTGCCGGCCGGCGAGACCAGCCGCGGCTGATGCAGGCGTGATCTGAACAAACCCCGGGAAATCCGGGGTTTGTCGTTTCTGCCAGCCCCGCTATCATTCGCCCCATCTTTCGGGGGATTCAACTGATGCTCAATGGCCTGTGGCTTGGCTTCTTTGTCGTGGCAATGGTGTCAGCACTGGTGCAATGGCTGGTCGGCGGTAACGCCGGGATTTTTGCAGCGATGGTGGAAAGTATTTTCGCCATGGCCAAATTGTCGGTGGAAGTGATGGTGCTGCTGTTCGGCACGCTCACGTTGTGGCTGGGCTTTCTGCGCATCGCCGAAAAAGCCGGGATCGTCGACTGGCTGGCCAAGGCCCTCGGCCCACTGTTTCGTCGCCTGATGCCGGAGGTGCCCGCCGGTCACCCTGCCATCGGCCTGATCACGCTCAACTTCGCCGCCAATGGCCTGGGCCTGGACAACGCTGCGACGCCCATCGGCCTCAAGGCCATGAAGGCGCTGCAGGAACTCAACCCCATCCCCAACACCGCGAGCAACGCGCAGATCCTGTTCCTGGTGCTCAACGCGTCCTCGCTGACGCTGTTGCCGGTGACGATCTTCATGTACCGCGCCCAGCAAGGCGCCGCGGACCCGACGCTGGTGTTCCTGCCGATCCTGCTGGCGACCAGCGCGTCGACCCTGGTGGGCCTGCTGTCGGTGGCGGTGATGCAGCGGCTGCGGCTGTGGGATCCGGTGGTGCTGGCGTACCTGATTCCGGGCGCGCTGGTGCTGGGCGGTTTCATGGCATTGCTGGCGACATTGTCTGCCACCGCGTTGGCGGGGTTGTCGTCGATCCTCGGTAACCTCACGTTGTTCGGCCTGATCATGCTGTTCCTGGTGATCGGCGCGTTGCGCAAGGTCAAGGTGTACGAGGCGTTTGTCGAAGGCGCCAAAGAAGGCTTCGACGTCGCCAAGAACCTGCTGCCGTATTTGGTGGCGATGCTGTGCGCCGTGGGCGTGCTGCGCGCTTCCGGGGCGTTGGATTTCGGCCTGGAAGGCATTCGCCATCTGGTCGCCTGGACCGGGATGGACACACGCTTTGTCGACGCGTTGCCGACGGCGATGGTCAAGCCGTTCTCAGGCAGCGCCGCACGGGCGATGCTGATCGAGACCATGCAGACACAGGGCGTGGACAGCTTCCCGGCGTTGGTGGCGGCGACGATTCAGGGCAGTACCGAGACCACCTTCTATGTGTTGGCGGTGTACTTCGGCTCGGTCGGCATCCAGCGCGCGCGGCATGCGGTGGGGTGTGCGCTGCTGGCGGAGTTGGCCGGCGTGGTGGCGGCGATTGCGGTGTGCTATTGGTTCTTTGGCTGATACCGCTATCGCAGGCCGGCTCCCACTCGGAATGTATTCACCGTTCAAATGTGGGAGCGGGCTTGCCCGCGAAGAGGCTCTCAGCGTTTAGGAGCTGCATTGCCCTGCTGCACCACCCAATCCACCACCTGCTTGTTCAACTGATCCCCCGCCTGCCCAAACCCGGCCACCACCGCCGCCACCTTGGTGTCGCTTACCGACTGGTGAATTTCAAAGCGGCGGCTGGCAATAATGCGCTGGTCACTGCCGCGTACCAGGCGTGCGTCGAGGCGTATCACCACCTCCACCGCACTGCCGCGGTATTCACTCTGGAACGCCAGCAATTGCCCGCCCAACTCATAGTCGGACTGCAAGTTGGTGTCGTCGGTACTTAGCAGCGTCACTCGGCCATCCCGCTGGAAACCATCCATGAAGCGATTGCGCAGCAGCACCGGCGACGGATCGCTCCAGCGTGAGTTGGCGTAGCTGCTGATCAGGTCGCCATTGGGCACCACGGCAATGCGTGGGCTGTCGAGGAATTCGCTGGTCTGCGGCTTGTTCACGCGCAGCGACCAGCTCACCGGGGTGCTCTGGCTCGCGGTCTGGCTCGAGGCCAGGCGGTATACGTCCGAAGGGTCGGCCTTGGGCAATATCGAGCATGCGCTGACCAGCGCCAGGGCCACGGGAATGATCAGTTGGTAAGCACGCTTCATGGCGTGAACTCCTTGTTCTTGTCGCTGCCCAGCAGGTAGCCGCTGGGGTTGGCTTCCAGGCGGCGAGAGATGGCACGCAGCGAGCCGAGGGTCTCACGCAGTTCGCGCACGGCCGGCGCCAGTTCGTTGAGGCCCTGCATGCCGCTGTTCACCGAGTCCTTGTTGTTGGTCAGCAAGGTGTTGATGGTCGCGGTGCTTTGCTCCAGGGATTTCATCGCCTGCTCGGCGCTGCCGAAGGCCTGTTTGCCTTGGTCGTTGAGCAGGCCGTTGGCGTTGCGCATCAGCGTGGTGGTTTGCTCGAGCGCAGCGCTGGCCTGCTTGCTCACCTGCATCAGTTGCTGCATCACCACCTTGATATCGCCGCGCTGGTCGGCGATGGCGCCGGTGGTTTGCTGCAGATTGTCCAGGGTGTTGCTCAGGCGTTCGACGTTCTCCCGCGAGAACATGTGGTTGGCGTTGTGCAGCAGGAGATTGATGCTGGTCATCAGGTCGTTGCTGTTATTCAGCAGGCGGGCAATCGGCGATGGCGAAGCGATAATCTCCGGCAGGTTACCGTCCTTGCCCTTGAGTTCCGGGCTTTGTGGCGTGCCCCCGCTGAGCTGGATGATCGAGGTGCCGGTGATGCCGGTCAGGGCGAGCTTGGCCTGCGTGTCTTCCTTGATCGGCGTCTGGCCGGCCAGGCGGATGCGCGCCAGCACCCGGCGCGGGTCGTTGGGGTCCAGGCGCAGGCTGATCACATCGCCGACCTTGATCCCGCTGTATTGCACCGAACTGCCCTGGGACAGGCCGCTGACCGCCTCGTTGAAGATCACTTCGTAATCCTGGAAGGCCGTATCGACGCTGGACTTGGCCAGCCACAGGCCGAACAGCATCGCGCCGACCACCACGATCACGCTGAACAGACCGATCATCACATGATGGGCTCGGGTTTCCATGTCATACCTCGTTGAGCGGTTGAGCGGCATCCAATGCCGCGCGGCCCCGGGGGCCGTGGAAGTATTCGTGAATCCAGGCGTCGTCCGTTTCCGAGACGACATCGATGGCATCGGCCACCAGCACTTTCTTCTGCGCCAGCACCGCCACGCGGTCGGTGATGGTGTACAGCGTGTCGAGGTCATGGGTGACCAGGAACACGCTCAGGCCCAGCGCATCGCGCAGGGTCAGGATCAGTTGGTCGAATTGCGCCGCACCGATCGGATCAAGGCCGGCGGTGGGCTCGTCGAGAAACAGGATGTCCGGGTCTAGCGCCAGCGCGCGGGCCAGGGCGGCGCGCTTGATCATGCCGCCGGACAGCGACGCCGGGTATTTGTCGGCCGCCGACAGCGGCAGCCCGGCCAGGGCCAGCTTGACGGCAGCCAGGTGCTCGGCGTCGGCGCGGCTGAGGCCGGCGTGTTCGATCAACGGCAGCGCGACGTTCTCGGTCACGGTCAGCGAGGAAAACAGCGCGCCCTTCTGGAACAGCACACCGAAGCGCCGTTCCACCTGCGAGCGCTCGTGTTCCGACAAGCTCGGCAGGTTCTTGCCGAATACCCGCACCTCGCCCGCGCTGGGGCGCCGCAGGCCGACGATGCTGCGCAAGAGCACCGACTTGCCGCTGCCGGAGCCGCCGACCACCGCGAGGATCTCGCCCTTGTACAAGTCCAGGTCGAGGTTCTCGTGCACGCTCTGTTTGCCAAAGCGATTGCACAGGCCACGCACCTCAATCACCGCCTCGGCGGGCGCACGGTGTAGACGACTCACCAGCCCATCTCCATGAAGAACAGCGCGGCGACCGCATCCAGCACGATCACCACAAAGATCGATTGCACTACGCTGGAGGTGGTGTGGGCGCCGACCGATTCGGCGCTGCCGCTGACCTTGAAGCCTTCCAGGCAACCGATGGCGGCAATCAGGAAGGCGAAGATCGGCGCCTTGACCATACCCACCAGGAAGTGCTGTACGCCAATGTCCGATTGCAGCAGCGAGAGGAACATCGCCGGCGAAATATCCAGGGCCACCGCGCACACCACGCCGCCGCCGACGATGCCCGAGAGCATTGCCAGGAACGTCAGCATCGGCAGTGCCACCAGCAGCGCCAGTACCCGTGGCAACACCAGCAGCTCCATTGGGTCGAGGCCGAGGGTGCGGATCGCATCGATTTCCTCGTTGGCCTTCATCGAGCCGATTTGTGCGGTAAAGGCACTGGCGGTGCGGCCGGCAATCAGGATCGCAGTGAGCAGCACGCCGAATTCGCGCAGGAACGAGAACGCCACCAGGTCCACGGTGAAAATCGTCGCGCCAAAACTCTTGAGGACCGTGGCCCCAAGGAACGCCACCACGGCGCCGACCAGAAAGGTGAGCAAGGCGACGATGGGGGCGGCGTCGAGGCCGACCTGTTCGAGGTGCGCTACCATCGGCGTCAGGCGCCAGCGCTTGGGCCGGAAGATGCCGCGGGCGAAGGTTTCGAGGATCAGGCCGATGAAGCCCAGCAGTTTCTTGCTGTCCTGCCAGACCGTGTCCACCGCGCGCCCGATACGCGCCAGCACCTGGATGCCGGCGGTTTCTTCCGGGGCTTTGTCTGGCACACAAAAGTCATTGAGGGAACGGTAGACGGTCTTGAGCAGCGCGCGGTCGGCAGCGCTGAGGCTGCAGTCGGTCTGTTCGGCGGATTGCTCGATGCGGTCGGGCCCCAGCAGCTCCACCAGCAGCGAGGCACCGGCAGTATCCAGGGCGCCGAGGCCATTGAGGTCGATGCGCGCGCCGGCGTCATATTGGCCGTCGAGTTTGTCGGAAAGCTTTTTCAGGCTGGCGTAGTGGGCAAGCGTCCAGTCCCCCGTAATCCTGAGTAACGGAGGGGCGGTAGACGTATCGAGATGGGCGGCGCCGGCCGTTGTGCTGCTGGTCATAAGCTCCGAGCTTGTCTGGCTATCCACAATTGCTACGTAATAGCACGATCCGGCCTACTTTGGGTTGTCCGTTTGTGCTGCGTCCGCCACTTTGAAGCGCAGCACGCCGATCACTTGCCCGTCCTCGGTCAGCACCTGTACTTGCCAGCGGCCCACCGCGTCGGCCGGGAAATTCTGCTTATGGGTCCAGGCGCGATAGCCTTCCTTGCGCCCGCCGTGGATATCCAGGGCGATGCGGTCGACTTCTTTGCCGTTGAATTTCCACACATGGTAAATGCGCTCATCCAGCCCGCGCGGCGCATTGATCGCCGTGTAGGCGTACAGCCCGCCGCTGCGCAGCTGGGCGGCGGTGACTTCTTTGAGATCGTCACCCGGCGTGCGGTCTTGCAATTGTGTGCTGATGGCCACTTCGGTCATCCACAGGGTGGCCGGCGGCACCCAACTGCGCAGGAACCAACCGGCGCAGCCGATAGCGGCGGTTACCCCCAGCAGCATCGCCCAGCCCTTGAGGCTGCGCAGCGGCAGGCTTACCGCCAGGCTTGGAATCGACAACGCCATGGCCACGCCGAGGGCGAGCTTGTAACTTTCGGCGGTGGTCAAATGCAGGATGATTGGCAGCGCGGTGAGCAGCGCGGCGAACAAGGTCAGGGTGTGCAATGCCAGGAACAGCGAGCGCTTGGGCGCCAGCCACTTGTAGTAGAGCGGGTCGGTGATCGACACCAGCGCTGCAGCGCCGAGCAGGCCAGTGAACACCGACTGTCCGCTATTCCAGGCGGTGGTGACGAAAAAGAACGGCAGCACAAAAAACAGACTTTCCTGGTGGATCATCTGGGTCGCGTAGCGCAGCAAGGGTTCGGGGATTTCGCGCTTGAAGACTTTGGTGAACAGCTGGGTAAAGCTGTTTTCGAGCATCAACCACAGCCAGCTCACCAGCATGATCACTGCGATCCAGCTGGCCATGCCCTGCTGGCGGTCCACCAGGATGAAGCTGCACACACCCGAGATAAAACCGCCGAGTGCAATCACCCCTGGGTAGCGCTTCATCAGTTCGAGGACGCGCTGGATAAGACGGGTCAGGTTTGGCATTCGGCAGTTCGCAGTCTTTGTAGGAAAAAATCCCAGACAGAATAACGTCTTAGCCCTGGGTTCGGTGCCTCATTACGCGACTCGTTTGCGATAAACCCGCACGCCGATCAACACAATGGCGATCAGCCCGAGCAGGCCGGCACCGATCCAGCTGAGCATGTCGTAGCTCAGCAGCGGCTTCTCGATGCGCCAGTAGCCGGGTTGCTTGAAGACCTCACGCATCGCCTGGTTCGTCTGATCCAGGCTCACGGCCTTGATCCGTTTGACCGGGTCGCTGAAGTGCCCATTGTGGTAATCGCCCGAGGCGCTCCAGTAATAATCGGCCAAGGCGCTGTTGCCCTGCACGGCCCAGGCCTGGCGGGCGACGGCGGCCTGCTGGAGGCGACTGAACACGGCGGGGTCGAGGCCGTCCTTGAGCAGTTGCGCCTTGAGCGCTTGCAGCACGTGTTCGGCTTCGGGGAGATTTTCTCGCTCGAGGTCGGCATTCAGGCTGAGGAAACCGACGCCGCCGAGCACTTCGCGCTCGCTCCATGGGCCGTAGGACAAGGCGTGCTTGAGCCGTAGTTGGCGGTACAGCGCCCAGTCGAGGTAGTCCTTGAGCAGGTCGTAGGTTTCATCATGCTGGTCATCCAGCACCGGCTCGGGGAACAGCCAGTGCAGCTTGGCGCTGTCGCCGACCCAACCGTGGATCAGCTCGCGATGGCTGGCGGCGGCGTGCTGGATGTCCGGCAGCGCCAGATGCTCGCTGGGCTCCACCGGCTCAAGTTGGCCGTAAGTGCGCTCCAGGTAGGCGGGCAGCAGTTTGTCGAGGTCGCCGACGATGATCAGCGTCATGTTGTTGGGCGCGTACCAGTTTTTGCGCAGGTTCTCCAACTGGTCGCGAGTCAGCTGATTGACCTCGGCGCGTTCGGCACATTTGAGCCCCAGTTCGACGGCCAGTTGATTGCTTGCGGTGTGGCCCAGGTCCTGGCGGTCGAGCAGGCGTTGCAGGTGTGAGTAATGACCACCGTCCTCGCGCTCCACCACCTGCTTGGCTGCCTGGATGTTGGCGTCGGTCAGTTCGGTGCGGGTGATGATCGCCAGCAGCAGGTCGAGCACCTTGCGCTGGTTTTGCGCGGGGGCTTCGATCACGAAGGTGGTGTCGGCATTGCTGGTGTAGGCGTTCCACTCGCCGCCCAGGGCCTGCATGCGGTCTTCCAGTTCGCCTTCGCCGCCGCCGTCGAGGCCGCTGAACAGCAAGTGTTCGAGCAGGTGCGGCAGCTCCTTGTCTTCGCAACTGAAGTCATCCAGGCCTACACCGACCACCAGTCGGATCGCCACGTGCCCGCGCTCGGTGCCCGGCTTGAGCAGCAATTGCAGGCCATTGGGCAAGGTGTAGCCCTCGACTTGCAGGCGGTCAAAGGCAAAGGCATGGGTGGAACCCATGAGCAGGCAAGCGAATAACAGGCGACGCATAACAAGCTTCCTGGCGTGTGAGGTCAGTTTTAACTGACTTCACGCGCCATCATCCGTTCAGGGTGAATGCGTGATGTCGGCAATATCTTCGGCGGAGAGCGCGCCGGTGTCGGACGTTTCCAACACTACATAAGCACTGCTGCAAAACAACGAGTTCAGACGCTTCATGTCGGCAATCAGCTCCAGGTGCAGGGAACTGGTCTCCAGGCTTTGTACGACTTTGCGTTGCAGGCGGCTGACATGGGCGTGGGCCAGGCGCCGTTCCTGGGCGCGGAAACGGCGCTTTTCGCGCAGCAGTTGGCGGGCGCTTTCCGGGTCGGCGCTGAGGAACACCGACAGGCCCAGGCGCAGGTTGGCGATCAACTGGCTGTGCAGGCCGCTGAGTTCTTCCAGGCCGACCTCCGAAAACTGCCGGCGTTGCGAGGTTTTCTGCTGCTGGACTTTGCGCAGCATGCGTTCGATCAGGTCGCCGGCCAGTTTCAGGTTGATCGACAGCTCGATGATCTCGGCCCAGCGGCGGCTGTCCTGCTCACTGAGGTCCTCGCGCGGCATTTGCGCCAGGTAGAGCTTGATCGCGCTGTAGAGTGACTCGACGTCGTCGCTGAGGCTGCGCATCTCCTGGGTGATGGCGGTCTGCTTGCCGCGCAGCACTTCCTGCATGGCGGTGAGCATGTTGTCGATCAGGTCGCCCAGGCGCAGGGTTTCCCGTGCGGCGTTGGCCAGTGCCAGGCTGGGGGTGGTGAGCGCGGCGAGGTCAAGGTGACGCGGCTTGGCCGTGCCATTGACCTCCTCGCGCTCCGGCAGCAGCCAGGCGCACAAGCGCGACATCGGGCCGATGCTCGGCAGCAGGATCAGGCAGCGGCTGACGTTGTAGAGCAGGTGGAAGGTGATAACCATGCCTTGGGCGCTGTAGTCCAGGCCGTCCATCCACAATACGAGCGGGTCGAGTACCGGGATGATCAGCAGCAGGCCGATCAATTTGTACAACAGGCTGCCCAGCGCCACCTGGCGACCGGCGGCGTTCTGCATGCTGGTACTGAGGAAGGCCAGCACACCACTGCCGATGTTGGCGCCGATCACCAGGCCGATGGCCACGTGCAGGCCGATCACGCCGGCGCCGGCGAGGGTCGCGGTCAGCAACACGGCCGCCAGGCTGGAGTAGGAAATCATCGCGAACAAGGCGCCGACCAGGGCATCGAGCAGGATGTCGCCGGTCAGCGAGGCGAACAGCACCTTCACACCCTGGGCGTGTGTAATCGGCCCGGCGGCCTCAACGATCAGCTGCAGCGCGAGGATGATCAGCCCGAGGCCAATGCCTACACGGCCCAACTGCCCTGCCCGCGTCTGTTTGCGTGACAGGAAGAAGATCACCCCGAGAAAAATCAGCAGCGGCGACAGCCATGACAGGTCAAACGTCAGCACCCGCGCCATCAACGCGGTACCGACATCGGCGCCGAGCATGGTCGCGAGCGCGGGCATCAAGCCCATCAGGCCCTGGCCCACGAAAGAAGTCACCAGCATCGCGGTGGCGTTGCTGCTCTGCACCATGGCGGTCACCAGGATGCCGGCGACAAACGCCAGCCAGCGCTTGGACATGTTCTGCCCGATGACTTGGCGCAAGTTAGAGCCGTAGACCCGCAGGATGCCGGTACGGACGATATGCGTGCCCCAGATAAGCAGGGTCACGGCGGAAAGCAGATTGAGCAAGGTCAGCATGCTCGGCCCCCCGTGTGGGTTAGCTCAAAAAGAGCAAATGAGAATTGCCGCGTGCCGCTCTACGTCTTGTACTTAAGCTGTAGTTGGCGAATGGGCTGTGCGCCAGCATCGCATAGCTAAAGTCGTGATTGAAATAAAACTGTCATGAAATCAGCTTTTTGCAGAGGGAAAAAAGGGGCTCGAAAGCCCCTTTTCAGCAGCGGGTCAGGTTTATTGACCCGGAATGTCCTTGCGCAGTTTCACAGGATCCTGCTGTTTCTTCTTTTTCGCGATGGCAGTGCGCATCTTGATGTTCACCGCTTCCACCGCCAGCGAGAACGCCATGGCGAAGTAGACGTAGCCTTTTGGCACGTGCACGTCGAAGGATTCGGCGATCAGCACGGTACCCACTACCAGCAGGAACGACAGCGCGAGCATTTTCAGCGACGGGTGCTTGTCGATGAATTCGCTGATGGTGCCGGCCGCCAGCATCATCACCAGCACCGCGACCACGATCGCCGCCACCATCACCGGCACGTGCGAGACCATGCCCACGGCGGTGATTACCGAGTCCAGGGAGAACACGATGTCGATGATGGCGATCTGGATGATGGTGTAGATGAACTTGCCACCGGCGCCCTTCGGCTCGTCGTGGGTTTCGTCTTCACCTTCCAGGGCGTGGTACATCTCCTGGGAGCTTTTCCACAGCAGGAACAGGCCACCGAAGAACAGGATCAGGTCGCGCCCGGAAATGCCCTGGCCGAATACCACGAACAGGTCGGCGGTAAGTTGCATGACCCAGGTGATCGACAGCAACAGCAGGATGCGCGTGACCATGGCCAGGGCCAGGCCGAAGATCCGGGTGCGCGCTTGCATATGCTTGGGCATGCGGCTGACCAGGATCGAAATCATGATGATGTTATCGATGCCCAGGACGATCTCGAGGGCCGTCAGGGTGAAGAAGGCAATCCAGATTTCCGGATTGGTCAGCCATTCCATGTGTATTCCTTTGAGCAAGTGTTAAACCGCGCAAGCTGCAGCGCCGCGCGGTGAGTCGGTACGATTATAGAGTGCTGAACAGCGGAAAAATCCCCATCAGCAACGCGGCGAACATTATGCACAGGCATACCAGTACTGCCCACTTGAGGGTGAAGCGCTGGTGATCGCCAAATTCGATACCGGCCAACGCCACCAACAGGTAGGTCGACGGTACGAGCGGGCTGAGCAAGTGCACGGGTTGGCCAACGATGGAGGCACGCGCCATCTCCACGGCGGTGATGCCGTAATGACTGGCGGCTTCGGCCAGCACCGGCAGTACGCCGTAGTAGAACGCATCGTTGGACATGAAGAAGGTAAACGGCATGCTCACCAGTGCGGTGATCACCGCCAGGTAAGGGCCCATGGCATCGGGGATGACGGCCAGCAGGCTCTTGGACATCGCATCGACCATGCCGGTGCCGGAGAGGATGCCGGTGAAGATACCCGCGGCGAAGATCAGCCCGACCACTGCCAATACGCTGCCGGCGTGGGCGGCGACGCGGTCTTTCTGCATTTGCAGGCACGGGTAGTTGACGATCATCGCGATACTGAACGCCACCATGAACAGGACCGGCAATGGCAGCAGCCCGGCGATCAGGGTGCACATCAGGGCAAAAGTCAGCGCGCCGTTGAACCAGATCAGCTTCGGACGGCGGGCGTCAGGGTATTGCGACACGCTGATTTCGCTGTGGTCGATCTCGTCCCCTTGCAGGTGCAGTTCGCCCAGGCGTGCACGCTCGCGCTTGCCGTACATATAGGCGATCACCAGGATCGCGATCACACCGGCGGCCATGGCCGGGATCATCGGAACGAAAATATCCGAAGGGTCCACATGCAGCGCACTGGCGGCGCGGGCGGTCGGGCCACCCCAGGGCGTCATGTTCATCACGCCGCCGGCGAGGATGATCAGGCCGGCCATGATCCGCGGGCTCATGCCGATGCGCTGGTACAGCGGCAGCATGGCGGCCACGCAGATCATGTAAGTGGTGGCGCCGTCACCGTCCAGCGACACGACCAGGGCCAGCACGGCGGTGCCCACGGAAACCTTCAACGGGTCGCCCTTGACCATCTGGAGGATCTTGCGCACGGCCGGGTCGAACAGGCCGGAGTCGATCATCAGGGCAAAGTAGAGGATGGCGAACATCAGCATCACGCCGGTCGGCGCGAGTTTGGTGATGCCCGCAAGCATCATCGGGCCGATCTCCGGCGCAAAGCCGCCGAACAGCGCGAACAGGATAGGCACGATGATCAAGGCGATCAGCGCGGACAGGCGCTTGGTCATGATCAGGAACATGAACGTGATGACCATGGCAAAGCCAAGGAAAGTCAGCATAGGAATACTCCAGGCGTAGCGCGGCTAGGGAATGGCGAACCGGGTGGGGTCAGCGCAGAACGAAAGGCACGTGGCTTACGGGTGGAGTCGGGGCGAACAGGCGGGTACGAGCGGACATCGGGAATCACCATTGTTGTTGTTAACAGCCGGTCTGTTGCCGGCAGTGGGGGCGATCCTAGACGGGGAAGCTTTCAGCCAGCTTTCGCTGGGCAAACAGTTGATGGAGGGTAGATACACGGTCGTCAGATTTACACAGCGCCAATGTGGGAGCTGGCAAGCCAGCTGCCACATTTGAAGGGTGTTTGCCGTGAAGCTGTCAGGGCAGTTCCAGGCCGCCCGCTGCTTTATGCAGCGCTCGCAAATGTTCGCCGACCTGCTTGAGGTTGGCTTCACAGGCGGCAATTTCAGCTGCGCGGGAAGGCTCCAGCAGCGCCCTCACCTCTTTATCCAGTTCGCCGGTGAGTGATTGCAGCTGTTTCTGGCGCTCGGCGCTTTCCGACTCCAGGCGCTTGGACTCCGACGGTTGCGGCAGGCCGTAGCCGCCACTGCCGAGCAGTTCTGCCGGGCGGCTGAGGAAGCCACTGTTGGCGAGAATCTGTTGCAGCGTGGCGTTGGCTTTCTCCATGCCGCCATTCTTGAGTTCGCGGGCGCCGAGATAACGTTGTTTGACTTCGTCCTGGGCCAGCATCAACTGTTTGCGAAAGCTCGCTTGCTCCAGCAGCAACAGGGCGGCGCTGGTTCGCAGGTCAGCCTGGGCAAACCACTGGCGGCGCTCCTCGGCACTCAGGGACAGCCAGTCTTCGACCTGGGTCTGCTTGATCGGCAGGTGCTTGCGCAGCACGTCGAACATCGCCTGGTAGCGTTCGCGGAAGGAGTCGAAGTGATACCCAAGGCGCATGGCCTCGCGTTTGTCATTCAACACGCTGGTATCGGCCAGGCCACGCGCCTGCAGCACTTCCAGCAGGCCGTTGGGAGTGATGTTGTCCAGGCCGGTCAGCTGCGGGTTGGCACTGCCACTGCGCAACAGTTTCAGGCTTTCGACCGCGCAGTTGTTGGACAGGAAATAGTAGTTGCCGTCATAGCTCCAGTGCATTTCAGCGGCATGCTCGACGGTGTCGTTGATCTCTTGGCGGCTGAGTTTCAACGGCACGGAGGCCAGGCCACGCAGCTCGGTCTTGGTGTATTCGTCAATCACCTGGGCCAGCGGCAACACAAACAGGCGAGACGGATACTTGCCCACCAGGCCGTCCCAGCTCGACAGCTGTACGTCACCCACGAAGGCCCGGTAGGACAGCACCAAATGCTGGTCCAGGTCGAGCCGGCAATCCGGACCACGCGGGCGGCCGGGCGCGCAGATCACCAGGCGCAGCATGCTGTGCCCCCAGCGGCTCACCAGGTTCTGGTTGGCTTCGGCCAGCAGGTAGTCGATTTCGTAGACCCGTTCCGGATCAACCTGGCCCAGCGGGGTCTTGGCAAAATCGTTGCCGGCGTTGAGAAAAGCGTAGGTCTTGGCGCAGGTGTCCTGTTCGGGTGGCGCCCAGCCGAAGTGTTCCTTGTAATAGCGGAACAGCGCGGGGCGCCGGCAGGCGTAGCTTGGGTCGAGGAGGAAGTACTCCATGTTGACCGCGACGAATTCCAGCGGGCTGGTGGTTTCGTAGATGTCCGGGCTGCGCGCGACCTGGCGGTTGTGCTGTTCGCGTTCGCCGCGACGGCCGACGTATTGCGGCCAGCCGGCGAGATCCAGCAGGCGCGGGTCATCGCTGAGGGTGAAGCGCCGGTCATTCTGGCCCCGGCATTGATCCGGCAGGCCGATCAGGCCGGTGATGTTGTTCTGGCGGCTGCAACGCTGGATCAGCGCGCGCTCGTCCTTGGACCACAGGCGCGCACGGTCATAGATGTGGGTGAGTTCATGCAGCACGGTGGCGAGCATTTCCCGGCGCACAGTGCCGTGGGGGCGGTTGGTTTTCTGGGTGGCGGCGCTGCCGTCGGTCAGGCTGGCGAGCAGGTTGCGGTTGAGGTCCAGCTCGGACACCAGGGAGGCTTGGCCGTAGGCGTTTTCGGGCATCTTGTCGGTCCAGCCGACATCGATGCGCCGGTCCAGCTGCTCGATAAAACGTGGCGGCAAGGAGCGCATCGCTTCATCGAGCAATGCCTGGCTGGCCTGCTGTTGGGCTGGGCTCAAGCCATCGGTCTTGAGCTGCAGTTGCAGGCTGGCCTGGGCTGCGCTGGCACACAGCAGCACAGCCCCGGCCAGGAGCCAGGCGGCGAGTCGCCTCACAGTGCGAGGATAGCTTCGGCGAGGGTCTGGTCACTGGCATCGCGGGCTTCCGGCACGCGGGTTCGCAGGGTGTCGAACGCCGCTTCCAGCTGCGCGCCGCGAATCTCGCCGTTGGTGGCGACGAAACTTGCTGCGTCATCGTGGGCTTCACGCACGACTTTGGAGTCGCGGATGGAGGTGGTGGTGTCCGACGTGAAATCAATGGTGCGGCCAGAGGCGCGAACAATGATGTTACTGGTGGCCACCAAGGTATGCGCCTGGGCAACGTCGGCCAACAACAGCAGGCCAAGGGTGGCGGCGATCAGCGGGCTACGCATGGAATGACTCCGAAATACAAAGATGATTATTGGACGAGAATTGCTTGCGCCAGTTCAAGGTCGCTGGCGTTAAGTTTTGGTTGGGCGCGGCGCAGATAATTCAGCGCTGATTCCAGGCGTGCCCCCCGCCATTGGCCGTCAGTGGCGATGAAAGCGGCTGCATCATCCTGGGCGGCCATGACTACTTTTCTGTCGAAGGGCGCAGAGGTCACCTTGCTGGTGGCGTAGGCGCTCGCGACGGTGCTCTGGGTGGTCAGGTCAAAGGCCGAGGCCATTGGCGACCAACCGATGGAAAACAACACAGGGACTATTAACAGGCGGTATGAAAAAGCCATGGGACTCGACAACTGAAAACGAGCGCCAAGGCTAGCGCAATGCCCGGGCGAGAGCCAGTACGGCGGCACCAAGGAGCGGCGGGCGCTCCCTGTGTCAGCTTAATCAGATAGCCAGGATGGCCTGGGCCAGTTGTGCGTCAGTCGCGGAATTCAATTGCGGGGCCTGTTGGCGGATCTGGGCCAGGGCGCTCTCCAGCTTCACGCCACGGATGGCGCCTTCACTGGCAACAAAGCTGGCGGCGTCGTCGCGGGCGGCGCGCACGACCTTGTTGTCGCGCAGGGACGAAGTGGCATCGGAGCTGGCATCCGAGGTGGCCTTCAGTGCACCGACGATGGAGTCGGTGGTCACGATGAAGCTGGTCGCGTGGGCGTTGGCAGCCAGGGCCAACAGGGCAGCAGCACTCAGCAGGCGAAGACGGGACATGGGGTGACTCCTGTAGATGAACGAATAAAGTGGCACAGGACAGCTGTTGGGATCAGACGCCCGTCCTAAAGGGTTCGCCACGTGGTGAGCGGATATTAAGCCGCCGTTTATCCGTTCGGGTAGCGTCTTGACTGCCTAGTCACGCCAGAACGGCTTGGAGAGCTCGGCCATTCGGTCTCCATGGCTGATGCCGGAGTCGGACAGTTCACGAGGATCGAGTTGGGCCAGTTGGCGTCTTTCGTATGCGTGACGCGCCCACTTGGTCAGTACGCAGGCGGTACGGCGTAATAGATGCTTACAAAGAGAGGTGCGCGTAGCCATGGTGGGTGCCTTTGATGAGGTCCTGAAACACCATGTTGGGCGAGAGGCTGTGACCGATACAGATACACCCAGGCTAAATTGTACTGCTTAATTGTTATAATTATTAAACTGTACCTGTCCCTGCAAAGGCCTTCTGTTTTAGCGCCTCAAAACGGGAATCCCGGAAACAACAAAGCCCGCCTCCGGTTACCCGGGGCGGGCTTTGTTTTGACAAATCAGAGTGCTGGCAGTGGACCCGTGGGGTCAGGGCCAGCGGGCGCCAATCAGCGCCAGAACGGCTTGCTCAGCTCTTCGTAGCGTTGAGCTTCGCTGATACCGGCGTCAGCCAGCAGACGCGAATCCAGACGAGCCAGTTGGTGGCGGCTGGAGATGCGGCGCTGCCACAACATCAGGTTGGCGAGAACGCGCAAAGGCAGGGAGGCCTGGGTGTTTACAGCTTTTTCTTCGAAGAACAGTTCGGAACTGAGTGTACGTTCCATGATGACATCCTTCCGCTTGTGGCGGGATTAGGTAGTGGTTTAACTGATGCCAATGATCCTCCTCCGGCGCAAGACTCTCTAGATACAGTTCACCTGTATTGTGAGGGGCCAGTTAACTGTTTAAGGGTGCTGTACTGTACGGAAATGGGGCAACTGTACCTGTCCGCACTGAAATAGTGCGAAATTGGCAGTTTCGTCGATAATCGTAGGAGATTTCGGTAGGAAATGACCGGTACAGCAGTACAGTTTTTTCAAAAAAGGTCGGTCGGTTCATCGAGCTGATGAAACTGTGTTTGCATCAGCTCGAATCTGTATCAATCAAGCCTTGAGCATATGTCCGGTTTCTTCGAGGTTGATGTGCCAACTCAGTGCTTCGCGCAGGATGTGCGGAGTGTGGCCACCGATGGCGCAGGCGGATTCGAAGTAACTGTTCAGTGCATCGCGATAGGCCGGGTGCACGCAATTGTCGATGATCACCCGCGCGCGCTCGCGGGGTGCGAGGCCACGCAGGTCGGCGAGCCCGACCTCGGTTACCAGGATATCGACGTCGTGCTCGGTGTGGTCCACGTGACTGACCATCGGCACCACGCTGGAAATCGCGCCGCCCTTGGCAATCGACTTGGTGACGAAAATCGCCAGGTGCGCGTTGCGCGCGAAATCCCCGGAGCCGCCAATGCCGTTCATCATCCGCGTGCCGCAGACGTGGGTGGAGTTGACGTTGCCGTAGATATCGAACTCCAGCGCCGTGTTGATGCCGATGATGCCCAGGCGCCGTACCACTTCCGGGTGGTTGGAGATTTCCTGCGGGCGCAGCACCAGTTTGTCCTTGTAGTGTTCCAGGTTGCCGAACACATCGGCATTGCGCCGCTCCGACAGCGTGATCGAACTGCCCGAGGCGAAACTCAGCTTGCCGGCGTCGATCAGGTCGAACGTCGAGTCCTGCAACACTTCCGAATACATGGTCAGGTCTTCGAATGGCGACTCGATCAGGCCGCACATCACCGCGTTGGCGATGTTGCCGATCCCGGCCTGCAGCGGGCCAAGCTTGTTGGTCATGCGACCGGCGTCCACTTCCTGCTTCAGGAAGTTGATCAGGTGATTGGCGATACCCTGGGTGTCGGCATCAGGCGGCGTTACCGTTGAGGCGGAGTCGGCCTGGTTGGTGATCACAATCGCGACGATCTTTTCCGGCGGGATCGGGATCGCCGTGCTACCGATGCGGTCGTCGACCTTGACCAATGGAATCGGGGTGCGGGTAGGCCGGTACGTCGGGATATAAATGTCGTGCAACCCTTCCAGGTTCGGGTTGTGTGCCAGGTTGATCTCGACAATCACTTGCTTGGCGAAAATCGCGAAGCTGGCCGAGTTGCCGACCGACGTGGTGGGCACGATGTGCCCTTGTTCGGTGATCGCGACGGCTTCGATCACGGCGATGTCCGGCAGCTTGAGCTGGTTGTTGCGCAGTTGCTCGACGGTTTCTGACAGATGCTGGTCGATAAACATCACCTGGCCGGCGTTGATCGCCTTGCGCAGGGTGCTGTCGACCTGGAACGGCATGCGTCGCGACAGCACACCGGCCTCGGTCAGTTGCTTGTCCAGGTCATTGCCCAGGCTGGCGCCGGTCATCAGGGTGATTTTCAGCGGCGAAGTCTTGGCGCGTTCGGCCAGGGCGTGGGGGACGGCCTTGGCTTCACCGGCGCGGGTGAAGCCGCTCATGCCGACGGTCATGCCGTCCTCGATCAGTGCGGCGGCGTCTGCCGCGCTCATGACCTTGTTCAACAACGAAGGCAAGCGGATACGATCACGGTACATGAATTGTTATCTCAGGCTACGGAAGCAAGGTGGGCAGTGTAGTGATTTCAAAAAATTTCGGCCCGCTACCATGGTCGAATGCCAGGCGGCGATTTAGAGCCTTTGGTCGGGTTTCATGTGAGTGCGCAAAGCGGGACGCAGAGCATCCCTGACTGCATTCCCACGCAGGGCATTGGAACGAAAAAACCCCAGCCTACGGGAGGCCAGGGTTTCGGGTATTGCGCTGGCGCAGTGTTATTCGACGGCTTTAACCATGTCTTCGATGACCTTCTTGGCATCACCAAAGACCATCATGGTCTTGTCCAGATAGAACAACTCGTTGTCCAGGCCGGCGTAACCACTGGCCATCGAGCGCTTGTTGACGATGATGGTCTTGGCCTTGAACGCTTCCAGGATCGGCATGCCAGCAATCGGCGAGTTCGGATCGTTCTTGGCGGCCGGGTTGACCACGTCGTTCGCGCCGAGCACCAGCACCACGTCGGCCTGGCCGAACTCGGAGTTGATGTCTTCCATTTCGAACACCTGGTCGTAAGGCACTTCGGCCTCGGCGAGCAATACGTTCATGTGGCCAGGCATGCGGCCTGCCACCGGGTGGATCGCGTACTTCACGGTCACGCCATGGTGGGTGAGCTTCTCGGTCAGCTCCTTGAGCGCGTGTTGTGCCCGGGCCACCGCCAGGCCGTAGCCTGGAACGATGATCACCGTGTCGGCGTTGGTCAGCAGGAAAGTCGCGTCATCGGCCGAGCCGGACTTCACCGGGCGCGCTTCTTTAGTACCGGCTGCAGCACCGGCATCCGGCGCATTGCCGAAACCACCGAGCAGTACATTAAAGAAGGAGCGGTTCATCGCCTTGCACATGATGTACGACAGGATCGCGCCGGACGAACCTACCAGCGAGCCGGCGATGATCAGCATCGAGTTGTTCAGCGAGAAGCCGATCCCCGCCGCTGCCCAGCCGGAATAGCTGTTGAGCATCGACACCACGACCGGCATGTCCGCGCCGCCGATCGGGATGATGATCAGCACGCCGAGCACAAAGGCCAGGGCCAGCATCAACGCGAAGGCCGTGAGGTTGCCGGTGAACATGAACGTCAGGCCCAGGCCGAGGGTCAGCAGGCCGAGCATCAGGTTCAGCTTGTGCTGGCCACCAAACTGTACCGGTGCGCCCTGGAACAGGCGGAACTTGTACTTGCCCGAGAGCTTACCGAACGCAATCACCGAACCGGAAAAGGTGATTGCACCGATGGCTGCGCCGAGGAACAGCTCCAGACGGTTACCCGCCGGGATCGAGTCGCCCAGGTGTTTGACGATGCCCAGGGATTGCGGTTCGACCACGGCAGCAATCGCGATAAATACCGCGGCCAGGCCGATCATGCTGTGCATGAACGCTACCAGCTCCGGCATCTTGGTCATTTCCACGCGCTTGGCCATGATCGAGCCAGCGGTGCCGCCGACCAGCAAGCCAACGATCACGTAGCCGATACCGGCAGTGGCCAGCTCAGCACCGAGCTTATAGATGAGGCCCACGGTGGTGAGTACTGCCAGCGCCATGCCAAGCATGCCGAACAGGTTGCCCCGCCGAGAGGTGGTTGGGTGTGACAAGCCCTTGAGGGCCTGGATAAAGCAGATCGACGCGATCAGGTAGAGCGTCGTGACCAGATTCATGCTCATTACTTCGGCGCCTCTTCTTTTACTTTCGGGGCTTTCTTCTTGAACATCTCCAGCATCCTGCGCGTCACGAGGAAACCGCCGAACACGTTAACGGCTGCCAAGGCCACGGCCAATGTGCCCATGGTCTTGCCCAGCGGGGTTACGGTCAGCGCGGCAGCAAGCATGGCGCCGACGATCACGATCGCCGAAATCGCGTTAGTCACCGCCATCAACGGCGTGTGCAGCGCGGGCGTGACGTTCCAGACCACGTGGTAACCGACATAAATCGCCAGCACAAAGATGATCAGGTTGTAGATACCGGGGGAGATAAGCTCTTCCATCGTCTGAATCCCTGTTAGGCGTTTTTGCGGATGACTTGGCCGTCGCGGCACATCAGGCACGCGGCGACGATGTCGTCTTCGAGGTTGATTTCAAACTGCCCTTCCTTAGTGAAGACCAGCTTCAGGAAGTCCAGCAGGTTGCGTGCGTACAAGGCAGACGCATCGGCGGCGACGGCACCGGCGAGGTTGGTCGGGCCACAGATGATCACGCCGTTCTCGACCACGACCTGATCGGCGACCGTCAGCGGGCAGTTGCCGCCCTGGGCCGCCGCGAGGTCGATGACCACTGAGCCGGGTTTCATCTGCGCGACGGTTTCGGCGCTGAGCAAGGTCGGCGCCTTGCGGCCGGGGATCAGCGCGGTGGTAATGACGATGTCGGCCTGCTTGGCGCGCTCGTGCACGGCCAAGGCTTGGCGCTGCATCCAGCTGGTGGGCATGGGGCGGGCGTAACCGCCGACGCCGACGGCGCATTCGCGTTCTTCATCGGTTTCGTAAGGCACGTCGACGAACTTGGCGCCGAGGGATTCGATCTGCTCTTTCACCGCCGGGCGTACGTCGGATGCTTCGATCACCGCACCCAGGCGTTTCGCCGTGGCGATGGCCTGCAGGCCAGCGACACCAGCGCCGAGGATCAACACGCGTGCGGCTTTTACCGTACCGGCGGCCGTCATCAGCATCGGCATGAAGCGCGGGTAGTGATGGGCGGCGAGCAAGACGGCCTTGTAACCGGCAATGTTGGCCTGGGACGATAGCACGTCGAGGCTCTGAGCCCGTGAGGTACGCGGCGCGGCTTCCAGTGCAAAGGCAGTGATGCCCTGCCCGGCCAGCTTGGCGATGGTTTCGTTGCTGAACGGATTGAGCATGCCCACCAACACGGTGCCGCTTTTGATCAGCGCCAGTTCGCTATCGCTGGGAGCCACCACCTTGAGAATCAGCTCGGCGCCAAACGCATCGCCGGCGCTGCCAATGGTTGCGCCTGCCGTTTCATAGGCACTGTCGACGATGCTGGCGTTGAGGCCTGCACCGCTTTGAACAGTGACCTTATGGCCCTGGCCGATCAGCTTCTTGATGGTTTCCGGGGTGGCAGCCACCCGCGTTTCACCGGTCTGGGTTTCGAGAGGAACACCAATGTGCACGTCAAATCTCCTGCATGATCTTTTTGCTTTTGATCTTTTTGTAAAAAGGCCAGTGCACCGTGAGTGGCGCAGCTGGGGCGGCCGATCAGCACGATCCCGCTGAAATGACAGCGGGGCGCGGCATTTTGCAGGCGAACTTTACGGCCTTCAAGGGATTATGACGGGTGACGAAAAATTAACTACAAGTCACCCTGTGACTGATTGTCGCAATGCGCCTGAATAACCTCTTTAAATACAGGTGTTTAAAGGCTTGTAGGTATTTGTTGGGACTTTTTCGATGGCCGGTGTGAATAGTCAGGTATGAACCTGCGATAGTTGCCACAAGCCATGAAAATCATGGCTTTGAGCCTTGTTTTTGGCAGAACCGTACAGTCTGCTTAAAAGCGACATATACGTATATCTGTAGGTCTTCAAATTAATTGACTACAAAGTCAGCTATGAGCTTTAGGCCTTTAAAGGCTTGGGCTGTAGCGTTGTGACTGATCGACTAACCAGTCCCTGAACGCATGCAATGATGCGGATTCGACTTTTCTCTCCGGAATCATCAAGTAATAAGCCTTCGAGCTACTCAGGGCCTCAGGACTCGCAATCACTAGATGCTGCTCTTTCAGCTCGCGCTGGATAAGGAAAGGCGGGATCAGCGCGATACCCATGTCATGCATGGCTGCCTGCGACAACATCGAGAATAGCTCGTAACGCGGTCCTGTCATGTCGCGGGGTATGTTCAGTTGTTGCGCGTTGAACCACTGCCGCCAGGCATAGGGTCTAGTGGTCTGCTGCAGCAATGGCAGTTCTGCGATCTCCTGGGGGCTGAAATGTGTGCGATTGCCCATCAGGCGCGGGCTGCACACGGGGACAGGGTTTTCTCCCATCAGTCTGTGGGATTCGGTACCCGACCAGTCAGCATCTCCAAAGTAGATCGCAGCGTCGAATTCGGTGTCGGCAAACAGAAAGGGGCGCGTGCGGTTGGTCAGGTTAACCGTGACTTCCGGGTGTTGGCGTTGGAAATCCTTGAGGCGCGGTATCAGCCACTGAGTGCCAAAGGTGGGTACCACGGCCAGCTCGATGACATTGGCGCCCTGCTGGCCCATCACGGACAAGGTGTCGCGCTCCACGGCATCCAGCTGCGTGGCGACGCGGCGGCTGTACGAAAGCCCTGCTTCCGTCAGCTTGACCCCGCGTCGAGAGCGTCGAAACAGCTCGACACTTAAAAACTCCTCAAGGCTGGCAATCTGTCGGCAGATGGCGCCTTGGGTAATGGAAAGTTCGTGCGCTGCCTTGGTGAAGCTCTCGTGCCGGGCTGCAGCCTCAAAGCTGACCAGTGCGGTGGTGCTGGGTATTTTTCTGCGCATGTACCTAGTCCTCACTTATAAAGCACGTCTGCGCCCTTCTCGGCTGCTTCGGAGTGAGAAATTAGCACAACCCTATGCAGAAACCTCGTTTGCCCTAAGCGTTCGCTCGGCCTAGGCTCCATGCACGACTTCTGATTTTCCCTGCGAGGACTCATTCATGGCTGGTAAGGCAAGCTTCAACTGGATCGATCCACTGCTGCTGGATCAACAGCTCACCGAAGAAGAGCGCATGGTGCGTGACAGCGCTGAGCAATTCGCCCAGGACAAGTTGGCGCCCCGCGTACTCGAAGCCTTCCGCCATGAAAAGACCGACCCTGCGATCTTCCGCGAGATGGGCGAAACCGGCCTGTTGGGCGCGATGATTCCCGAGCAGTACGGTGGCAGTGGCTTGAACTACGTCAGCTACGGGTTGATTGCTCGCGAAGTCGAGCGGGTCGACTCCGGGTATCGCTCGATGATGAGTGTGCAATCCTCCCTGGTCATGGTGCCGATCAATGAGTTCGGTACCGAGGCACAAAAACAGAAGTATCTGCCGAAGCTGGCCTCCGGCGAATGGATCGGCTGCTTTGGTCTGACAGAGCCTAACCACGGTTCTGACCCAGGCGCGATGATTACCCGTGCACGCAAAGTGGACGGCGGCTACAGCCTGACCGGCGCCAAGATGTGGATCACCAATAGCCCGATCGCCGATGTGTTTGTGGTGTGGGGCAAGGACGACGCCGGCGATATTCGTGGGTTCGTCCTGGAAAAGGGCTGGAAAGGTCTCAGCGCTCCTGCGATTCACGGCAAGGTCGGGCTGCGGGCATCCATCACCGGCGAGATCGTCATGGACAACGTGTTTGTGCCGGAAGAGAACATCTTCCCGGATGTGCGCGGATTGAAGGGGCCTTTCACGTGCCTGAATTCTGCACGCTATGGCATCTCGTGGGGCGCGCTGGGGGCTGCCGAGTTCTGCTGGCACACCGCGCGCCAATACACCCTGGATCGTCAGCAGTTCGGCCGTCCGTTGGCGGCCACGCAATTGATCCAGAAGAAGCTGGCCGACATGCAGACCGAAATCACGCTGGCCCTGCAAGGGTGCCTGCGGCTGGGGCGGATGAAGGATGAAGGCACTGCGGCGGTCGAGATCACTTCGATCATGAAGCGCAATTCGTGCGGCAAGTCCCTGGACATCGCCCGCATGGCGCGGGACATGTTGGGCGGTAACGGCATCTCCGATGAATTTGGTGTGGCGCGGCACCTGGTCAACCTGGAGGTGGTGAACACCTACGAAGGTACCCATGATGTGCACGCCTTGATTCTGGGGCGCGCGCAAACCGGTCTCCAGGCTTTCTATTAATAGGAGCATGGGCATGGGCGCGCTTTCGCATTTGCGGGTACTGGATTTATCACGAGTACTGGCAGGCCCCTGGGCCGGGCAGATCCTTGCGGACCTTGGGGCCGAGGTGATCAAGGTCGAGCGGCCGGGTAATGGGGACGACACGCGCGCATGGGGGCCGCCCTTCCTTAAGGATGCCTATGGTCAAAACACCAGTGAGGCGGCGTACTACCTGGCTGCCAATCGCAACAAGGAGTCGGTGACCATCGACTTCACGCAGCCGGATGGGCAGAAGCTGGTGCGTGACCTGGCTGCCAAGTCCGACATCCTGATCGAGAATTTCAAGGTCGGCGGGCTGGCGGCGTACGGGCTGGACTATGCGTCGCTCAAGGAGATCAATCCGGAGCTGATCTATTGCTCGATTACGGGCTTTGGCCAGACGGGCCCCTATGCGTCTCGCGCCGGTTATGACTTCATGATCCAGGGCCTGGGTGGGCTGATGAGCCTGACGGGTCGGCGTGATGGTGATGAAGGCGCTGGACCGGTAAAGGTGGGTGTGGCGTTGACCGACATTCTCACGGGGCTCTACTCCACGGTGGCGATCCTCGCAGCGCTGGCTCACCGGGATCATGACGGCGGCGGCCAGCATATCGATATGGCGTTGCTGGATGTGCAGGTGGCTTGCCTGGCTAACCAGGCCATGAATTACCTGACGACGGGTGTGTCGCCCAAGCGCCTTGGCAATGCTCACCCGAATATCGTGCCTTACCAGGATTTCCCTACGGCTGATGGGGACTTCATCCTGACGGTAGGTAATGACGGCCAGTTTCGTAAGTTTGCGGACGTGGCGGGGCAGCCGCAGTGGGCGGACGATCCGCGTTTCGCGACTAACACGATGCGAGTGGCTAATCGCGCAGAGCTGATTCCATTGATTCGCCAGGTTACGGTCTTCAAGACCACGGCCGAGTGGGTGTCATTGTTAGAGCAGGTAGGTGTGCCGTGTGGGCCTATCAATGATTTGGCCCAGGTGTTTGCCGACCCTCAGGTCCAGGCGCGTGGATTGGCGATTGCCCTGCCCCATGCCTTGGCGGGGATGGTGCCTCAGGTTGCCAGTCCAATCCGGTTATCCAAGACGCCTGTCGAGTACCGAAGCGCGCCTCCTCTATTAGGAGAGCATACGGCGCAGGTGTTGAGGGATGTATTGGGATTGGGGGTGGTGAATATCGCGGCGTTGAAGGAGGCAGGCGTTATCTAGGGGCGTCCCTTCTATATAGAGGCTGAGTGTTGCTTTATTGATGGTTTTTTAACCAATCATAACTAATTGATAGAAAAGCAAAATTAAGGGTTGACGGCAGATTCTGGAAGTCTATAATTCGCCCCACTTCCGGCGCAGTCGAAACGGAAAACTCCTTGGTAAACAAAGAGTTACGCGAGATTCGACAGCGACTTGCTTCAGTTCATCGAAGCCCAGAAGGAGTTGGTAGGGCGGTGTTGTTTGGCTCTATTAACGTTTCGATCTTCTCGGTCGAAAGCGGAGAAAAAGAGGTGTTGACAGCAGCGTGTAACGCTGTAGAATTCGCCTCCCGCTAACGAGAGATCGGAAGCGCAAGTGGTTGAAGTTGTTGAAGAAATCTTCGAAAACTTCTGAAAATAATCACTTGACAGCAAATGAGGCTGCTGTAGAATGCGCGCCTCGGTTGAGACGAAAGATCTTAACCAACCGCTCTTTAACAACTGAATCAAGCAATTCGTGTGGGTGCTTGTGGAGTCAGACTGATAGTCAACAAGATTATCAGCATCACAAGTTACTCCGCGAGAAATCAAAGATGTAACCAACGATTGCTGAGCCAAGTTTAGGGTTTCTTAAAAACCCAAAGATGTTTGAACTGAAGAGTTTGATCATGGCTCAGATTGAACGCTGGCGGCAGGCCTAACACATGCAAGTCGAGCGGTAGAGAGAAGCTTGCTTCTCTTGAGAGCGGCGGACGGGTGAGTAATGCCTAGGAATCTGCCTGGTAGTGGGGGATAACGTTCGGAAACGGACGCTAATACCGCATACGTCCTACGGGAGAAAGCAGGGGACCTTCGGGCCTTGCGCTATCAGATGAGCCTAGGTCGGATTAGCTAGTTGGTGGGGTAATGGCTCACCAAGGCGACGATCCGTAACTGGTCTGAGAGGATGATCAGTCACACTGGAACTGAGACACGGTCCAGACTCCTACGGGAGGCAGCAGTGGGGAATATTGGACAATGGGCGAAAGCCTGATCCAGCCATGCCGCGTGTGTGAAGAAGGTCTTCGGATTGTAAAGCACTTTAAGTTGGGAGGAAGGGCAGTTGCCTAATACGTAACTGTTTTGACGTTACCGACAGAATAAGCACCGGCTAACTCTGTGCCAGCAGCCGCGGTAATACAGAGGGTGCAAGCGTTAATCGGAATTACTGGGCGTAAAGCGCGCGTAGGTGGTTTGTTAAGTTGGATGTGAAATCCCCGGGCTCAACCTGGGAACTGCATTCAAAACTGACTGACTAGAGTATGGTAGAGGGTGGTGGAATTTCCTGTGTAGCGGTGAAATGCGTAGATATAGGAAGGAACACCA
>NZ_PTEO01000001.1:5402500-6750000 GCF_003013355.1 Pseudomonas sp. S5D5 | reverse complement strand
AAGTGATGCGGTAGAGGAGCGTTCTGTAAGCCTGTGAAGGTGAGTTGAGAAGCTTGCTGGAGGTATCAGAAGTGCGAATGCTGACATGAGTAACGACAATGGGTGTGAAAAACACCCACGCCGAAAGACCAAGGTTTCCTGCGCAACGTTAATCGACGCAGGGTTAGTCGGTCCCTAAGGCGAGGCTGAAAAGCGTAGTCGATGGAAAACAGGTTAATATTCCTGTACTTCTGGTTATTGCGATGGAGGGACGGAGAAGGCTAGGCCAGCTTGGCGTTGGTTGTCCAAGTTTAAGGTGGTAGGCTGAGATCTTAGGTAAATCCGGGATCTTAAGGCCGAGAGCTGATGACGAGTTAACTTTTAGTTAACGAAGTGGTTGATGCCATGCTTCCAAGAAAAGCTTCTAAGCTTCAGGTAACCAGGAACCGTACCCCAAACCGACACAGGTGGTTGGGTAGAGAATACCAAGGCGCTTGAGAGAACTCGGGTGAAGGAACTAGGCAAAATGGCACCGTAACTTCGGGAGAAGGTGCGCCGGTGAGGGTGAAGGACTTGCTCCGTAAGCTCATGCCGGTCGAAGATACCAGGCCGCTGCGACTGTTTATTAAAAACACAGCACTCTGCAAACACGAAAGTGGACGTATAGGGTGTGACGCCTGCCCGGTGCCGGAAGGTTAATTGATGGGGTTAGCTAACGCGAAGCTCTTGATCGAAGCCCCGGTAAACGGCGGCCGTAACTATAACGGTCCTAAGGTAGCGAAATTCCTTGTCGGGTAAGTTCCGACCTGCACGAATGGCGTAACGATGGCGGCGCTGTCTCCACCCGAGACTCAGTGAAATTGAAATCGCTGTGAAGATGCAGTGTATCCGCGGCTAGACGGAAAGACCCCGTGAACCTTTACTATAGCTTTGCACTGGACTTTGAATTTGCTTGTGTAGGATAGGTGGGAGGCTTTGAAGCGTGGACGCCAGTCTGCGTGGAGCCATCCTTGAAATACCACCCTGGCAACTTTGAGGTTCTAACTCAGGTCCGTTATCCGGATCGAGGACAGTGTATGGTGGGTAGTTTGACTGGGGCGGTCTCCTCCTAAAGAGTAACGGAGGAGTACGAAGGTGCGCTCAGACCGGTCGGAAATCGGTCGTAGAGTATAAAGGCAAAAGCGCGCTTGACTGCGAGACAGACACGTCGAGCAGGTACGAAAGTAGGTCTTAGTGATCCGGTGGTTCTGTATGGAAGGGCCATCGCTCAACGGATAAAAGGTACTCCGGGGATAACAGGCTGATACCGCCCAAGAGTTCATATCGACGGCGGTGTTTGGCACCTCGATGTCGGCTCATCACATCCTGGGGCTGAAGCCGGTCCCAAGGGTATGGCTGTTCGCCATTTAAAGTGGTACGCGAGCTGGGTTTAGAACGTCGTGAGACAGTTCGGTCCCTATCTGCCGTGGACGTTTGAGATTTGAGAGGGGCTGCTCCTAGTACGAGAGGACCGGAGTGGACGAACCTCTGGTGTTCCGGTTGTCACGCCAGTGGCATTGCCGGGTAGCTATGTTCGGAATAGATAACCGCTGAAAGCATCTAAGCGGGAAACTAGCCTCAAGATGAGATCTCACTGGAACCTTGAGTTCCCTGAAGGGCCGTCGAAGACTACGACGTTGATAGGTTGGGTGTGTAAGCGCTGTGAGGCGTTGAGCTAACCAATACTAATTGCCCGTGAGGCTTGACCATATAACACCCAAGCAATTTGCTTGCTTCGAGCTGAAAGGCAAAAGAGCACCAGATTGCGGTGTGTGAAGACGAAATGAACCGAAAGTTCGACGTTCACAAAACACCGAAAGCTATCACATACCCAATTTGCTGAAGTCGAGACCACATGGTCACGACTCAGTACCCGAATTTCTTGACGACCATAGAGCATTGGAACCACCTGATCCCATCCCGAACTCAGCAGTGAAACGATGCATCGCCGATGGTAGTGTGGGGTTTCCCCATGTGAGAGTAGGTCATCGTCAAGATTAAATTCCAGAACCCCTGTTTGCTAACGCAGACAGGGGTTTTGTTTATGTAGAAGTCCATGAATTTCATCGGCACGTTGCTTCATGACGGGCTGATACACAGAATTTCTTGACGACCATAGAGCATTGGAACCACCTGATCCCATCCCGAACTCAGCAGTGAAACGATGCATCGCCGATGGTAGTGTGGGGTTTCCCCATGTGAGAGTAGGTCATCGTCAAGATTGAATTCCGAAACCCCTGTCTGCTAGCGCAGACAGGGGTTTTGTCGTTTATGGGAAGATGGAAATCTCTGTGGTTCGAACCCCTGGGCATTCGAGAGACGCAATCCAAAGGGCAACCCATATTGCCGACACAAAAAAGCCAGTGCCTGCTATCAGGCACTGGCTAGGTTTGAACGCTATCGGATTAGAACTGGTAACTCAGCGTTGCGCTGACGTTGCGTTCTTCCCCCAGATAGCAGAAGTTCAGGCTGGCACAGGAGGCTACATACGTCTCGTTGGTCAGGTTATTGGCATTCAGCCGCACATCCACACCCTTCAAGCCGACCTTGCCTAAGTCGTAACCCAGCGAAGCATCAAACAAGGTGTAGGACGGTACCTTCATGGTGTTCTCCGCATCTGCCCAGCTGTACCCGACATAGCGCACACCGCCCCCAAGCCGCACTCCGTCCAAGGCGCCACTATCAAATTTGTAGTCCGCCCACACCGAGGCCATATGACGAGGTGCCTGTGTCGGCGAGTTGCCCTTGTTCTCAATCACGTTGTCCGCGGTACTCAAGGTACTCACCATCGACTTGGAATACTCGATGTCGGTGAAGGTGTAGCTACCCAAGACCTTCAGGTTATCGGTTAGCTGCATATGAGCCTCCAACTCCAACCCCTGAGAGCGCACAGCGCCTACGGCACGATAGAAGTTCTCCTGTGGCAGCTTGGTCGCGAGGTTCTCCTGGTCGATGCGAAACCATGAGGCCGTAAACAGGTTGTCAGTGCCCGGCGGTTGATACTTCAGCCCCACCTCCCACTGCGTCCCGTCCGTAGGAGCGAGAGGGTTGCCCGCGCTGTCTGAATAAGAGTTCGGATTGAAGGACTCGGAGTAGCTGACATACGGCGCCAGGCCGCTATCAAACAAGTACAGCGCGCCCGCGCGGCCGGTGAGCTTGGTTCGCTTGTCACTGATCTCAGTGCCAAGTGGTCGCCCCGCCTCAGCGATACGATTTTCATCGGACGTCTCTACCCAGTCCTGGCGCATTCCCAGGGAAAAACGCCACTTATCCATTTCGATCAGGTCCTGCAAATAAACGCCAGTCTGTTCCAGGCGTCGCAGATAACTGGTCGGGCTGTAGTAGCTGATAGCCGAGTTGCCATAGACCGGGTTGAACGCATTGATCGGTTGCAGTGACCCGCTCGTCCAGTCCACCACCGTTTTACGTCGTTGATAATCTGCGCCCATCAGCACGGTGTGCTTGGTGGCCCCCGTAAAGAATTCGGCTTGCAGCATGTTATCGATGATGAACGCATGCAGCTCCTCATCGCCGCCCGAGTAGTAGCGATTCAGTTCATTGCTGGTCGGTGTGGTCCAGCCGTAGGCGTATACCTGATCCAACTTCACCTTGGAGTCCAGGTAACGAAAGTTCTGGCGCGCGGTGAAGACATCATTGAAGCGATGCTCAAACTGATAGCCAAACGACTGCTGATCGCGCTTATAACCATCAACCCCCGGCTCACCCTCAAAGAAGTGGCTGGAGATCCGCTGACCATTGCGCTGATGCAATGCACCATCTGCCGGCATCCCGCCGTGGTAGCCGCCGTCGGGATCGTGCTGCAGATACGCTTGCAGCGTCAGCGAAGTGTCATCGGTAAAATCGATGCTCAGTGTCGGCGCCAAAGCGAAGCGCTTTTCCTTGGCGTGATCAAACTGTGTGTCGGACTTATCCGTTAGCCCTGTGAGTCGATAGGCAATGCGCTTGTCATCATCCACAGGCCCACTGAAGTCAAAGCCCATGCCGCGCTGTCCGTTGCTGCCAACGGTTGCCTGCACCTGGTGATAAGGCTCGAACAATGGCTTCTTGCTGGTCAGCGCCACCAGGCCGCCGGGCGAACTGCGTCCATACAGCACTGAAGAGGGGCCCTTGAGAATGTCCACGCGTTCCAGAAAGTACGGATCCACCTGCATCGTGCTGTACGTACCGCTGTCCCCCATGGACTTCAGCCCATCGAGGTAAATGTTATCCACTGAGCCATCGTTGAAGCCGCGCATTGCCACATAGTCATATCGATGAGTGGCGCCGTATGGGTTGGTCAACACGCCAGGGGTGTAACGCATGGCTTGCGCAACCGTCTGTGAGCCCTGGTCGTCCATCTGCTCGCGCGTGACGACCGAAACCGTTTGCGAGGTTTCCAGCAACGCGGTGCTGGTCTTGGTCGCGATCTGGCTGTGAGTCGCGTTGTAGCCTTCCATGCTTCCCAGAGCGTTACCCAAGGCAAAACCCTTGATATCAGTGGTCGGTAACGTGAGCGCAGTACTTTGCGGCATCGCCTGCAGCACGAAACTGACACCGTCTTCGGAAATAGCCTGCAAGCCGGAGTCGTTGAGCAAATGATTCAGGCCCTGTTCGGCGGAGTACTCGCCCTGCAGTCCGGTCGATTGTCGGCCCTGAGTTTGCGCAGGCGTGGCGGAAAGAGTGATGCCTGCCTGCCGGGCGAACTGATTGAGCGCGTCGCTCAGCGGCCCTGCGGGAATCTCATAGTGTTGACTGACCTGTACGGCACCTGCCTCTGCGGCCATGCTGCTGGTCGATACCACGCTGATGCCCATCGCTGTCGACAGCATTGCCGCGCGTACGGCTTTCCTCAATAACGGGTAGGAAGAGTTGGAAGAGTTGCGGGGAAAACGCACAGTCATGATCAAGGTCCGTAGAGGCCGGTGAGGGCAGATTGAAAGGCTTACTGTCTAAGCCGGTCTCACGGGAAAAAGCCGCCAAAAAAAGTCAGCACATCAGACAGACCGCTCAAGGCTTACCCACCAACGTGTGCGATAGCGCACCTGGACGGGCAGGGTCTGCGGCAAGATCGCCAGCAACTTGTCGGTGTCTTCCAGGCGGAAAACCCCCGATAGCCGCAGGTCGGCGACATCTGCCGAGCAACCCAGATAGCCATGACGATAACGTCCTACTTCCGCTAGGAAATCACCCAGGCGCATGGCACGCGTCACGATCAGCCCATCAGCCCAGGCGCTGATGTCCATATCCAGGGGGGGGACAAGGGTGGCCTGGGTCGGGCTCACGAGGTAGTTTTGGCCCGCGTGAACCTGCGTTGACAGGCCATCTGCCTGGTGCGGGGAATGAATGGCGACATTGCCGCTGACCACACTCAGCCGCGTGCATTCGCTGTCTTGGCGTACGGCGAACCGGCCATCGATGCCTTCGAGCAAGCCGTGGCGTGTTTTCACCAGCAACGGCGTGGATGCGGCCGCGCCGCAGGTCACCAGGATTTCCCCGCGCAGCAGTGTGATCAGGCGCTGCTGCGGGTTGAAGTCCAGGTCCACTGCACTGTCAGTATTGAGTTGCAGGCGGGTGCCATCCGGCAACTGGATGCTGCGCCGTTCGCCGGTGGCCGTAGCGAGGTCGGAGGTCCAGCGCTGCCAGCCGGTGAGGTCGCGACTGATCCAGGCCGCGGATCCGAGCAGCACAACACCCGACAACAGCTTCAGCGCCTGCCGTCGTCCCAGCCCCTGTGCACTGCTCTCAAGTGCCCTATGCGCCCCGGGAATCGCCGTGAGTTGGCTGCTCAATTCCTGTTGCAGCGCCTGCACCCGTTGCCAGGCCAGTTCGTGGTCGTGGTGAGCGGCGCGCCAATGCTCACATTGCGCGCGCAGGCGCACATTGGCGCGGTTGTTACGCAGGCGCAGTGCCCAGCTGATAGCTTGTTTGACCACCTGGGGATCCGGCCCGGAACGCGCGACGTTATCCATCGGCGTCATGATTCATACCGCAGCACGTAACAGTGGTAGAGCGCTTCGGCGACGTATCGCTCGACCGAGCGCAGCGACACGTCCAGCTGTTGTGCGATTTGCTTGTACGTCAATCCATCGCACTGAGCCAATAGAAAAGCCTTACGCACCTTTGGCTTCAGTCCTTCAAGAAGTCGGGCGACCTCTTCCAACAACTCCAGCACCAATGCCCGCGCTTCGGCACTCGGGGCCAATGCTTCCGGCAAATGGGCGATGGACTCAAGGTAGGCCCGTTCGATTTCCTCGCGACGCCAGTGATCAATCACCAAGCCGCGTGCGATGGTGCGCAGAAAAGCCCGAGGTGCCCTGAGTTCAAACCGTTCGGTTTTCTGCAGCAGCCGCACAAAGGTGTCTTGAGCCAGGTCGGCAGCATCCGCAGCATTCCCCAGGCGCCCGCGCAGCCAGGTCTTCAGCCAGTGGTGATGGGTGCTGTAAAGCGTGTGCACGACATTTTCACACGCGAGGTACTCAGAAGACGGCATTCAAACTGACCTGGCCAAACGTTACAAATGATAATTAGTCGCATTGTTTGGGAGGCTGAAAAATTTTGCAACTCTGATCCTTGTACGACAACCACTTGTCGGTTTCCTACGCAAAATAAGGATCCTTCTCACAATTTCCTAAGTTTTGCCGGGGCCTGGCCGAAAGCCTGACGAGCCATGCGTGCACCGAAATAGAGCAGCCCCAGAAGCTGCCTATACCGTACATGGAATGTTCCACTCGGCACGCTCACCCCCCTTTGGCAAAAGAAGTCGATGAAATGAATCTCAAATTCAGTCATAAAATTCTGTTGGCCGCGTCAGGCGTCGTGGTTCTGGCCTTCGCGTTATTCACCCTCTACAACGACTACCTGCAACGCAGCACCATCAAGCAGAACCTGGAATCGTCTATCCAGCAATCCGGTGAACTCACTGCCAGCAGTGTGCAGAACTGGCTCAGTGGTCGAATACTGGTGCTCGAAAGCCTGACGCAAAACATTGCCCATCAGGGCAGTGGTGCCGACCTCCCAGGATTGGTCGATCAGGCGGCCTTCACCTCCAACTTCCAGTTCACCTATGTCGGGCAAACCAACGGTGTGTTTACCCAACGCCCGGACGCAAAGATGCCCGACGGCTATGACCCTCGCCAGCGCCCCTGGTACAAGCAAGCTGTGGCCGCCGATAAGCCGATGCTCACGCCGCCTTACATGGCCGCAGTGGGTGGGCAGATCGTAACCATCGCCATGCCAGTGAAAAAGAACGGCGAATTGCTCGGTGTGGTCGGTGGCGACCTGAGCCTGCAGACCTTGGTGAAGATCATCAACTCGGTGGATTTCGGCGGTATTGGCCACGCGTTTCTGGTCAGTGGTGACGGCCAGGTCATCGTCAGTCCGGATCAGGACCAGGTGATGAAAAACCTCAAGGACATCTACCCAGGCACCCACGTCCGTATCGAGAAAGTCAGCCAGGATGTGGTCCTCAATGGTCAGGACCGAATCTTGTCATTCACTCCTATCAGCGGGTTGCCGGGTGCAGATTGGTACATCGGCCTTTCGATCGACAAAGACAAAGCCTACGCACCGCTGGGTAAATTCCGTACTTCCGCACTGATCGCCATGCTGATCGCCGTGGTCGTGATTGCTGTGCTGCTGAGCTTGCTGATCCAGGTACTGCTGCGCCCTCTGACCACCATGGGTGTGGCCATGCAGGACATTGCCCAGGGCGAGGGCGATTTGACCCGCCGCCTGGCTGTCACCAGCAAGGATGAGTTCGGCGAAGTCGGCAGTGCGTTCAATCAGTTCGTGGAGCGCATTCACGCCTCGATTTCCGAAGTGTCTTCGGCCACTCGCCAGGTGCATGACTTGTCGCAGCGCGTGATGGCGTCTTCGAACGCCTCGATCGTCGGCTCCGACGAACAAAGCGCCCGCACCAATAGCGTGGCCGCCGCGATCAATGAGTTGGGGGCGGCCACCCAGGAAATCGCACGTAACGCCGCCGACGCTTCCCAGCATGCCAGCGGTGCCAGTGAGCAGGCCGACGATGGCCGCAAAGTGGTAGAACAGACCATCCTGGCGATGTCTGCGCTGTCGCAGAAGATCAGCCTGTCCTGCACGCAGATCGAAACCCTGAATGCCAGCACCGACAATATTGGCCACATCCTTGATGTGATCAAAGGCATCTCCCAGCAAACCAACTTGCTCGCGCTCAACGCCGCCATCGAGGCAGCGCGCGCTGGCGAGGCCGGGCGTGGTTTTGCGGTGGTCGCCGATGAGGTCCGCAACCTGGCTCACCGTACCCAGGAGTCGGCCGAAGAGATCCACAAGATGATCACCTCGCTGCAAGTGGGCTCGCGTGAAGCGGTGACCACCATGAATGCCAGCCAGGCATCCAGCGAAGAGAGCGTAGAAGTCGCCAACCAGGCCGGTGAGCGCCTGGTCAGCGTGACGCAGCGGATCGTCGAGATCGATGGCATGAACCAATCCGTCGCCGCGGCCACCGAGGAGCAGACCGCGGTAGTGGAAACGCTCAACGTCGACATCAACCAGATCAACCTGCTGAACCAGCAGGGTGTGGCCAACCTGAATGAAACCTTGAAGGACTGCGATGCGCTGTCGCAGCAGGCCAATCGGTTGAAGCAACTGGTCGACAGCTTCAAGATTTGAACCGCTGATCAACCTGGCAGGCGCGGAGCATTCTGCTCCTGCCGCTCAACCCAGCAACCGCCGCACATTCTCCAGCGCACTGTCGGCGAACCCCTGCAAGAACTGCTCGAATCCAGCCTGTGCTGCATCCATGGGCTCGGCAACGAGGGTCCAGGTCACCCTGGAACACTCCGTACCCATGGCTTCCACCTGGATGGCCGCCCACAACCTGGCCACGCCCAGCGTGTTGTAGAGGGTGGTCCAGGTCATGTGCATGGCGTGCTCGTCGCGGCTGTTGAGTTGCTCCACGACACAGTGGCCGTCGCGGAAAAACTTGCGGCGTAAAGCGCCCACGCCGGTGCCGATCATTTCGATATGCGTGAGCGCCGGGATGAATACGTTGAAGCCGGCAAACTGTCCCACCATGCTCCACAGGCGGGTGGCAGGGCAGTCGACCACGACAGAGGCCACGATCGGCGGGGCGCTCGGGTTGCGGATTAATGTATCGGGTTGCAGTGGTTTCATGAGGGTGTCCTGAGGCGTTTCAAAGAAAGCCGATGGCCTTGAGGTAATTGCAGCCTTTGCTCAGCAGTGCCGCGTCTTTTTCCGGGTACTGCTCCCCCATCTGCCGGACGCCTTGCCGCGCGTTGTCATGGCGAATCATTGAGGTGTCGCCGATGTCTTCGTCCAGGCGGTCGAGGTAAAAGCCGAGCACGCCAAACAATGCGTTGTCCTGGTTGACCGTACGCAGCGCCTGCTGCCAGTGCGCGACGCTCACCCGTTCGAACCTGTGGCCCGCCTGGCTGAAGGCATCCAGGTAGTGCGCCCAACTCAAAGGCTGTGGGTTGTGCAGGTTGAACACGCTTGCGCCTGCTTGAAAGCCGGCGCAGTGGAACGCAATGAACCGGGCCAGGAAGTCCACCGGCATCAGGTCGAAATTGAGTTCCAGACGCGGTAGCAGGCCCAACTGGAGCGAGCCTTTGAGCATCAGCATCAGGCGATTTTTCTGCGGCTGGCAGGCACCGTTGCGGCTGTTGAAACTGATGTTTCCGGGGCGATGGATATTCACCCAGGCACCTTGGCTTACCGCGTGCCCCAACTGCCGTTCGGCAACCCATTTGGAGAGGTTGTAGCCGTTCTTCAGATACAGCGGCAACGTGTCTGATGCCGGCGCTTCGAGCACGTGCCCCGAGGCGTCGATGCTGCTGCAGGCCGACAGCGTCGAGATAAAATTGAAGACTTTCTTGCGGCGGGTCTCGCACAGGCGCAAGCACTCGAAGATAGGCTCGACGTTGTCCCTGGCCAGCGTGGCGTATTCCATCACGTGGTTGACGCGCGCGGCGTTGTGCACCAACACGCCGTAGTCTTCGGCAAGCGCGTCATACACCTCATTGGCCAGGCCCAACAGCGGCAGGCTGATGTCGGCCGCGAACACCCGTACTCGGCTCAGGTCGAGACCTTCCAGGTGGTATTCACGCAACGCATGCTGGAAGCGCGCCATCGCTGTGTGCCCCGGTTCTTCCCTTACCAGGCACGCCACCTCGGTCGCGCCACCGGCCAATAGCGCTTCGACGATATGCACGCCGACGAAGCTGTTGGCGCCTGTCACGATCACTTTGTGCGCGTCGCCTGCGCGGACCTCGGGCAGTGTGTGGATCACCCGCTGCCGTTGAGCATCCTTCACCGCCTGGCCAGACGGGGAGTCGGGTCGTTGACCATTTTCCAGCAAGGTCGCGAGCGTACGAATCGTCGGGACTTCAATGAAATGGCTCAAGGCGAAACTGCGTCCGAATAGCTCGCGAGTGCGCAGCAACAGGGTCGACAGCAAAATGGAGTGGCCACCGAGGTCGAAGAACCCCTCATCGATAGACAACCCGCCGGCGGGTACTGCCAACAGTTCGCTCCACAGGTGGGTCAATCGCACCTGCAACGGGGTGCGTGCAGTGCGTTGGCTGGGCTGCGTCGGCGCTGGCATCGGCAGGGCCCGCAGAGCCTGGCGGTCGACCTTGCCGTTGCTGGTGGGCGGCATACAGGGCAACTCGCTCCAGCAACCGGGCTGCATGTAATCCGGTAGCTGTTGCCGCGCATGCTGTTGCAGGGTCGCGATTGTGGCGCCCGGTCGGGGTTGGGCGACGAACGCCCGGATGCTGCCGTCTCGGTCGATCACCACCGCCACCTGGCGATACAGCTGACTGTTGCGCAGGCAGTGTTCAATGTCCTGGGGCTCGACCCGAAAACCACGGATCTTCACCTGATCATCGCGCCGCCCTCCAAACACAATGCCGTCGGCAGTCCACTTGGCCAGGTCACCGCTGCGGTAGGCCGGCAGGGTCTGGCCGCCAGGCACCGCCAGCGTCACAAAAGGGTTGGCGGCCCCTTGGGGCACGTTCACATACCCCAGGCTCACACCGGGACCGACGATATACACCTCGCCCATCGCCTGTTCATCCACCGGTTGCAGCTGGTCGTCGAGGATCAGCACCTGGCTGTTGGCGATAGGCTGGCCAAGGCTGCGATTGCTGTCGCCGGGGCGCAAGGTGCGATGGCAGACCAGCACCGTGGCCTCGGTGGGGCCATAGAGGTTGTGAAACTGGCATTGTCCCGCCAACTGCTCGATCACATGGGGCTCGCAGACATCGCCTCCGGTCAGCAGGTGCGTGAGGCCCAGTGGTTGATCAAGCGGCAGAATGTTGAGAAAAGCCGGTGGTAGAAAGGCGTGAGTGACGTGTTGCCGGCGCAGCAGTTCGAGCAGTTGCCGGGGATCGCGTCGTTGCGCTTCACTGGGGACGATCAGCTCGGCGCCTGCTATCAGCGCGGGAAAGATATCGATCAGCGACGAATCGAAGCTCAACGGCGAAAATTGCAGCACACGGCTGTGTTCTCCCACGTCCATGCAGGACCTGAACCAGGCGGTGAAATGCGCCAGGTTGCCCTGGCTGAGCAGCACGCCCTTGGGCTGGCCGGTGGTGCCCGAGGTGAAGAGCGCCATGCAAGGCGCATCGGGGCAGGGGCGAGGGTGCATCAGTGCCGCGTCGGTGTCGGCATCGAGCGGGCTCACCCTGCTCACATCCAGAGCACTGAAGTGTCCCCGCAAGGGGTGTTGGCCGGCATCCAGCAACACCCGTGCTCCCGCGCTGTCGAGCATGCCCTGATGGCGGTGGGGAGGCTGCTCCAGTCCGAGTGGCAGGTACACCGCCCCACAGCCCAGCACCGCAAGAATGCTGGCGTACAGCTCGATGGATTTCTCCAGGTATACGCCGACCACCGCCGGCGTCTCGACTGCTTCCAGCAGAGGGCGCAACCGGCGCTGGATCGCTAGCGTCAGGACCTGCAACTGGCGGTAGGTCACCTGGCGTCCGGCGATATTCAACGCAGGCCGGTCGGCGAACGTATGAAGGCTGGCCTGCACCCGTTCGATCACGGGCACCCGGGCCTCCTGCAGCAATGCAGGGTCTGCGGTTTGATTGAATCGGTGTATGAACGCCAGCGCCTCAAGCGCTCGCAAGTCGTGCTCCGGCCAGTCATTGGCTACCGCACTCGAACAGAAGTACCCAGGGTCCCGCGAGAAACCGCTGACGTGCAGCGCGATCCATTCAACCAGCGCACCGGTCACTTGTTGGCGCAGGCGCTGGCCGTTGCCACTGGGCTCATCGGCGATGTCCAGCACCGCCAGCAGTTGCCGCCCATGCCCGTAGGCCCGCAGTTGCAGGGCGGGCAGGCCGTGCTCGTTCAACGGCCCCATGCCGGCGCGCAGGCCTAGCATCGGGTGGTGGTCCGCGTGTGTCGGCAATGCCTGGCTACCGTCTTCAATCAACAGGTCGATGGCCTCGTCGCCCGCGATATGCCCATACCGTTCCAGCTCTTGCCGGATAGCACCAAGGGCGCTGCTGGTGCCGCTCCAGCCGATCTCCAGTCGCCTCATATCGGCCTCCCGGGCACCGGCAGATAGTCCTTCAACGCCAGCGCCACACTGGGTGTCTGCAGCAAGCCGCTGTGCTGCAGGAAGCCCATGATATTTCCCAGCAAGGGATGCTGGCGGTGGATGGGGAACGCCAGCGCGGCGACTTCATCGCGCAGTGCATTGCGCAAGCTGTGGCTGATGTCGAGGTGGTCAATCAGGTGCAGGTCGAAGTTTTTCTGCAAGTCATTGGTCAGGTAATGGGCGAAGAACGTCGGCAGCACCTGAGCGATGCTGTCGCGGTCGGCCGCGCTCACGGATTGCCAATACAGGCGCACCAGCCGCGTCCAGAATTGCGCATGACGACCTTCGTCAAACAGGTGGTCGGCCATCAATCCACGGACAGAGGCCTTGACGCTGCTGTCCTTGGAGAACGCCGCCACATCCTGGGTGACGGTATTTTCGGCGATGGCCACCCCGATCAGCTCCACGGCATCGCGAAGGTGAGCGGGTACGTGCGCCTGTGCCGCCGGCAGGGCGTGGCTCAATTCGATCTGGCCTGGCAGGTCCAGCGGTTGGATGCCGGTCATGGCCACGGTTTGTTGCAGGAAATCCAGCGCGACCAGCGCGTGATAATCCTCGTCCACCACGACCGTCATCGCGTCTACGCGGCAGGCCAGCGGGAAGGGCAGCGAGAAGCGATTCTTGGCAATGCTGCGCGCGGTCTTGTCGACGATCTCGGTTTCGAAAATCACCACGTCGTTGATGAATTTGTAGAAGCTCTGCACCAGCACGAAGTCGCGCCAATGCGCACAGTGTTCGAGAAAGGTCGCGCTGAGAACCAGGGGTTGGCGGCTCAGGGGATAGATCAATTTGTCATCGTTTTCGAGCCAGCGACGAGGGCGGGTGCGAATGGTTGCGCGGCGCTCCCAGTCGTCGGCAATGGAGGAGTAGTCGGTGCTGTTCATGGGCGCACCCTGTGCAGCGAGGCCCGCACCTCATCCCAGAAGGCAAGGCGGCTCTGCACCGCCGCAAGGGCTGTGTCGCAGGCTTGTCGCGGGTAATCCGGATCCGCGCTGACCAGGCGCTCCAGCAACCGCTCGGCCGCCGGCCCGTGCTCCTGGGAGTCCACTTCGATATGGCGCTTGAGATAGCCCTGCAAGGTAGGCGCCGGGTCATGAGTGAGTTCATCGGCTTGCAGGAGATGCCCGAACATCGTCGGGATGACCCGTTCACGGCCGTGAAGAAACGCCGCCGCGACACAATGAGTCGGCGCGTTCAATGCAATGTGCAGCGTGGCACTGACAAAGTGGGCAACACCGGCAGGCACATCGACCGCCTGCAACGCCGAGTCGGCCTCCAGGCCCTGGCGCAGCAGCGCGATAAAATGCTCGATCGCCGAAGTGCTGGCGCCGACCTCGGCCATGGCCTCCAGGTACAGTTCGAAGTGGCTGCAATAGCCTTGTCGGGGATGCGAGTCCGATTCTTCGCCCAGTACAATTTCATTGATCAGGCGCGCAGCGTGCGGGTCGGCAGGTGGCAGCCAGGGCAGGCGAGTACCGGCCAGGTCCTGTTGCAGGCGCTTGGTGAGGGTCATGAAATCCCACACCGCAAATACATGACTTTCCATAAAAAGTTGTAACTTGTGGCGAGAAGTTATTTCTGCAAATAACGGGTGATTGCATAACTGCAGTTTGGTCTGTTCAAGTAACGGTTGATACATGGTTGATGCCTATAAGTTGTTGCGTCTGCTGTAGGAACAGCGAGGGGCTATTGTGATCGGCAATAAAGAAAAGCGGATGTAAACCAGGCGTGATGCGCACGGCCGCCCACAGGCGGTGTGGCGCTGTTGAAGAGGGCGGCTGGTTTAGTGATAAAAGATAATAAGCGGGTTAAACAGTTTGGCGAGCATATAAATGTGTTAGAAGTTTTTCTAAATAATATGTGCTGTCAGTAAGTTGCTCTATTGCAAGTAGGAGATATCTTCGGTGCTACGCCCCTGTCCGACGGCGGGGCGCAGCGCTTGAGGGGCAGTAGGAGTAAACAGAGGTGCGCGGCTTAGTTGCCGCCTTTGTCCAGGCCATTGAGGTAGGTCGTAATCACTTCCATGCCACGCATCAGGTGATTGCGCAGGGTCAGGATGCTTTCATCGATTTTCTTCTGGGCCACCAGTTGCAGCAGCTCACGGTGGTCTTCCTGGGAGGTTTCGCCCAGCCCCATCGCTTCCAAGTTGAAACGCAAGAAGCGTTCCTCCTCATTCAACCCGTGCTCCACCAACTTGAGCAACCGCTGGTTGGGTGCCTTGCCGTAAAGTGCCATGTGGAACAGGCGGTTGAGGCGGCCAATCTCGGCGTAGTCTTTTTCTTGCTCCAGCGCGCAGATCAAGGCGTCGGCTTCGGCAATATCCGCCTCGGTGAGCAAGGGGATCGACAAGCGCAGGGCTTCAGACTCCAGCAACATTCGCAGTGCATAGGTTTCCGCCGAGTTATCTTCGATCAACGGTGCGACCACGGCGCCCTTGTGTGTCACCACATGCAGCAGTGACTGGGCTTCGAGCTGGCGCAGGGCTTCACGCACGGGCATGCGGCTGACCCCGAACAGGCTGGCCAGCTCCTGTTGGCGCATGGCAGTACCGCAAGGCAATCGCCCATCCAGGATGGCATTGCGCAAGGTTTCTTCAATCACGGAGCGAGCGAGATGGGCGGGAATAGGACCGCTGATCTTGATGCTGTTCAATGGGTTCGGCTTCTGCGTCACGGTTACGCTATCCTCCTTATTAGAATAGGGGTGGCTAATTGGATCCAATGCACACTAGAGACTGCTTATAGGCTTGTCAAACGGGCACGGTTTCGGCTTGTAAGCGGTTCAACACGGCGCTCCCGGCGCCCACATCCAGCCTTTATGGCGTCTTACGCGACCCGGTTTCAAGAGCCGCCTGCCGAGTCGGCAATCGCCGCAGGTGTTGACCCGGACTCAACGCTTTATTGCCCTGCTGTTTATTGCGTCAATAACGCGCCGGGCGGGGTTGCGCCGCTACATTCCCGCATATCGATATTCACTAACGGTATTTAAACTGCTGTTCTTATATCTATAAAGTCACTCTCCTGTCTGACCGGGAGTGACCTCATGTCCGCCACCTCTACTGTTCCAACAGCGACCACCGCCCAAACATTCGAGATTCGTCCACTGCCCGGCAGCGTTGGTGCCGAGATCATCGGCCTGGACTTGTCCCGCCCGGTCAGCGACGAGGATTTCGCGCGCATTCACCGCGCACACCTGGACCATCACGTGGTGGTCTTCCGCGACCAGCGCATCACCCCCGAGCAGCAGATCGCCTTCAGTCGCCGCTTCGGTGTGCTGCAGATCCACGTGCTCAAGCAGTTCCTGCTGGCCAATCACCCGGAAATCCTCATCGTTTCCAACATCATCGAAAATGGCCAATCCATCGGCCTGGGGGATGCGGGCAAGTTCTGGCATTCGGACCTGTCTTATAAAGAGCTGCCGAGCCTCGGCTCGATGCTCCACGCCCAGGAGCTGCCCTCCGAAGGCGGCGACACGTTGTTCGCCGACATGCACAAGGCCTGGGACCAATTGCCCGAGCACCTGCGCAAAGCCGTTGAAGGCCGCAGCGCCGCGCACTCCTATACCGCGCGCTACAGCGAAACCAAATTCGAAGGTAACTGGCGCCCGACGCTGACCCCCGAGCAGCTCGCCCAGGTGGCCGAGGTCGTGCACCCCATCGTGCGCACCCACCCGGAAAACGGGCGCAAGGCGCTGTTCGTCAGTGAAGGCTTCACCACCCGCATTGTTGGCCTGCCGGAAGACGAAAGTCGTGACCTGCTCGCCCAGCTCTACGCCCACAGCGTGTTGCCACACAACATCTACCGCCATCAATGGCAGCCCCATGACCTGGTGTTCTGGGATAACCGCTCGTTGATCCACCTGGCCGCCGGTTGCCCGAGCAATCTGCGCCGCAAGCTCTATCGCACCACCATCCAGGGCGACGCGCCTTTCTGATTCGGAGCATGACCATGTCCAGGAAAATCCCATTTGCACGATTGGCCGCGACGGTTGGCCTGGGTGTCAGCCTGTTGGCTGGCAGCCTGGTAGCTCCGGCGGCTGCGCACGCCGAAGGTGAGATCCGCATTGCCGAGCAGTTCGGCATCGTCTACCTGTTGCTCAACGTCGTACGCGACCAGAACCTGATCGAGAAATACGGCAAGCAGGAAGGCATCGACATCAAGGTCGACTGGACCCAGCTGTCCGGTGGCGCGGCGGTCAACGACGCGTTGCTCTCCGGTTCCATCGACATTGCCGGGGCCGGTGTCGGCCCGCTGCTGACCATCTGGGATCGCACCCACGGCAAGCAGAACGTCAAGGCCGTGGCGTCCCTGGGTAACTTCCCGTACTACCTGGTGAGCAACAATCCGAAGGTCAAGACCATCGCCGATTTCACTGAAAAGGACCGCATCGCGGTGCCGGCCGTGGGTGTTTCGGTGCAGTCGCGCTTCCTGCAATATGCCGCCGCCAAGCAGTGGGGCGACAAGGAATTCAATCGCCTCGACAAGTACACCGTTGCCGTCCCGCACCCGGACGCCACGGCGGCACTGATCGCCGGCGGTACCGAACTGACCGGGCACTTCTCCAACCCGCCATTCCAGGAGCAGGCCCTCACCAACCCTAACGTGCATGTGGTGCTGAACACCTACGACCTGCTCGGCCCGAACTCGCCGACGGTACTGTTCGCCACCGAAAAATTCCGCAACGACAACCCGAAGACCTACAAGGCATTCGTGGAAGCGTTGACCGAAGCGGCGCAGTTCGCCCAGAACGACAAAGGCGCCGCCGCCGACACTTACATCCGCGTGACCAAGGCCAAGATCGACCGCGCCGAGCTGCTGAAAATCATCGAGAACCCGCAGTTCGAGTTCAGCGTCACGCCGAAAAACACCTACCCGCTGGCGGAGTTCCTCTACCGCGTCGGCGCCATCAAGAACAAGCCGGAATCGTGGAAGGACTACTTCTTCCAGGACGCCAAGCCCCTGCAAGGAAGTTGAGATGAACGCGCCCTTGCAAGGCCACACGGCCAGCAACCTGCACACCACCGCCCCGCTGCTGGCGGTGGATAAAGTCAGCCTGGAATACCGCACCCCCGAGCGCGTGGTGCGGGCCACACACCAGGTCAGTTTCGAAATCGATCCGGCCGATCGCTATGTGTTGCTGGGCCCGTCGGGCTGCGGCAAATCCACCTTGCTCAAATCCATCGCCGGGTTTATCAGACCCTGCGAAGGCGAGATCCGCCTGCTGGGGCAAAAGGTCGAACACCCGGGCCCGGACCGCATCGTGGTGTTCCAGGAATTCGACCAACTGCCACCCTGGAAAACCGTCAAGCAGAACGTGATGTTTCCGTTGCTGGCGTCGAAAACCCTCAAGCGTGCTGAGGCCGAAGAGCGCGCGTTGCATTACCTCGACAAGGTCGGCCTCAGCGCCTTTGCCGACGCTTACCCGCACACCCTTTCCGGCGGCATGAAAGCCCGCGTGGCGATCGCCCGCGCCTTGGCGATGCAGCCGAAAATCCTGCTGATGGACGAACCCTTCGCCGCCCTCGACGCCCTGACCCGGCGCAAGATGCAGGAAGAGCTGCTGCTGCTCTGGGAGGAGGTGCGCTTCACCCTGTTGTTTGTCACTCACTCCATCGAAGAAGCGCTGGTGGTTGGCAATCGCATCCTGTTGCTGTCGCCGCATCCGGGGCGGGTGCGTGCGGAAATCCACAGCCATCAATACGACCTGCACAGCCTCGGCGGCGTGGAGTTCCAGGCGTCGGCGCGACGCATTCATCGCCTGTTGTTCGATGAAGCGCCCGAGGCCGAACGTGAGTTGGGTTTCGCCGATATCCGCATCGCTTACTGAAGGGACAACCCATGCGCCAGGAATACGAAATTACTCTCGAGCCGCTGCTCAGCGTTCCCGTGGAACGCGAGCTGCCCCTGCGCCAACGCCTGTGGCAACAAGGCTGGCTGCGCAAAGGCCTGATCCTGATCGTGCTCGCGATCCTCTGGGAAGCGGTCGCGCGTTATCAGAATAACGACCTGTTGCTGCCCAGTTTCCTGCAGACCGCTCACGCACTGTACGACGGCTTGCTCAGCGGTGAATTGCTGAGCAAAGTGAGCATTTCGCTGGTGGTGCTGATCAAGGGCTACCTGATTGGTATCGTGCTGGCGTTCGCGCTGACCACCCTGGCGGTGTCGACGCAACTGGGCCGCGACCTGCTCAGCACCCTGACCTCGATGTTCAACCCGTTGCCGGCCATCGCCTTGCTGCCGCTGGCGCTGCTGTGGTTTGGCCTGGGGCAGAACAGCCTGATCTTCGTGCTGGTGCATTCGGTGCTGTGGGCGCTGGCGCTCAACACCTATTCGGGATTTCTCGGCGTGTCCGAAACCCTGCGCATGGCCGGCCGCAACTATGGGCTCAAGGGCATGCGTTTTGTGCTGTTCATCCTGATCCCGGCGGCGCTGCCGTCGATCCTCGCCGGCCTCAAGATCGGCTGGGCCTTTGCCTGGCGTACGCTGATCGCCGCCGAGTTGGTGTTCGGGGCTACCAGCGGCAAGGGCGGCCTGGGTTGGTACATCTTCCAGAACCGCAACGAGCTGTACACCGACAAGGTGTTTGCCGGGCTCGCGGTGGTGATCCTGATCGGCCTGCTCGTGGAAAACCTGGTGTTCGACACCTTCGAGCGTCTGACGGTAAAGCGCTGGGGCATGCAGCGCTGATTCGCCCGTCCTGCTAGGATTGCATTCCGCTCACTCCCCACTGCTCACGAGTGCTTGGCATGCAACTACCGGACATGAACCTGCTGGTCGCCCTCGACGCGTTGCTCGACGAGGGCAGCGTGGTCGGTGCCGCGCGACGGATGAACCTCAGCCCGGCGGCCATGAGCCGCACCCTTACGCGTATTCGCGAGGCGGTAGGCGACCCGATCCTGGTGCGCGCCGGTCGCGGCCTGGTGCCGACGCCCAAGGCCCTGCAGTTGCAAGGCCAGGTGCGCAACGTGGTGGAGCAGGCTGCATTGCTGTTTCGTTCGGCGGACCAGGTCGACCTGAGCACCTTGCGCCGGCGCTTCAGCGTGCGCGCCAACGACTTTTTTATCGGCGTGTATGGCGGTCGTCTGTTCGACACCATGGAGCGCATGGCGCCGCTGTGCGAGCTGTGCTTCGTGCCCGAAGGGGACACCGACGACGAAGCGCTGCGTGAAGGGCGCCTGGATTTGCGCGTGAGCAACACCATGCCGGTCAGTCCCGAAGTGAAGGTGCAGAACCTGTTTTCCACCACTTTCGTCGGCCTGGCGCGGGAAGATCACCCGTTGTTCGACGAAGAGATCACCGCAGCGCGCTTCGCCAGCTATTCCCACATCAGCATCTCGCGGCGCGGCATCGCCCGCGGCCCGATCGACACCGCGTTGAACGCCCAGGGCCTGGAGCGCCGCGTGGCGATGATCGCCCCGGGCTTTCACGGCGCGATGTTCATGCTGCCCGATTCCGACCTGCTGCTGCCGGTGCCCAAGGAAGCGCTGCTCAGCGCCAATCGCCTGAAGCTGCCACTGCGCGCGTTTGCCTTGCCGATCTCGCTGCCGACGCTGGTATTGGCCCAATCCTGGCACCCGCGTTTCGACAAAGACCCGGCCCACAAATGGCTGCGCGAAACCATGCGCGAGAGTTGCCACGCCACCTGGCTCGAAGCGCAACCCACCTGACACCCCATAGCCCCTGTAGGAGCCGGCTTGCCGGCGATAGCGCAGGCTCGGCGAATACCTCGACGTGATCCAGGCCGCAATCGCCCCAAGCACGAGTTCATAGTGATTTAAGGATTGCGTCTGGTGCAGTTATAACCTGCCGACAAGTAACTTTTTGTCATGTGTACGCCTGATTAAACTGCTCGGGTATTTACCATTCCGAGTTGCCTGTTCATGACTTCCCTCGCTGCTCCCGCACTCCAGGCCGCAGCCAAGCCCACCGCTATCACCCCGCCTGTATTCGGCCCGCGCATCATCATCGGCCTGGTCGGCGTGTTGCTGGCCGTGCTGGTCTCCGGTCTCAACGAGATGGTCACCAAGGTGGCCCTCGCGGATATTCGCGGCGCGCTCTACATCGGTTTCGACGAAGGCACCTGGCTGGTTGCCGCCTACACCGCCACCTCGGTGTCGGCCATGGCCTTTGCGCCCTGGTGTTCGGTGACCTTCTCCCTGCGCCGCTTCACCCTGTGCGCCATCGGCCTGTTCACTGTGCTCGGCATCCTGTGCCCGTTTGCGCCGAACTACGAAAGCCTGCTGGTGCTGCGCACTGTGCAAGGCCTGGCCGGCGGGGCGTTGCCGCCGATGCTGATGACCGTGGCGCTGCGTTTCCTGCCCGCCAACGTCAAGCTGTATGGCCTGGCCGGTTATGCGCTCACTGCCACCTTCGGCCCGAGCCTCGGCACGCCGCTGGCGGCGCTATGGACCGAATATGTCGGTTGGCAGTGGGCGTTCTGGCAGATCGTCGGCCCCTGTCTTGTGGCGATGGCCGCCGTGGCCTACGGCTTGCCGCAGGACCCCGTGCGCCTGGAGCGGTTCAAGCAGTTCAACTGGCGCGGCCTGCTGTTGGGGTTTCCAGCGATTTGCATGCTGGTGATCGGCATCCTGCAGGGCAACCGCCTGGACTGGTTCGAGTCGGGCCTGATCACCTTCCTGCTGAGCGGCGGCACCGTGTTGCTGGTGCTGTTCATGCTCAACGAATGGTCGCACCCGATGCCATTTTTCAAGCTGCAGATGCTCGGCCTGCGCAACCTGTCGTTTGCCTTGATCGTGCTGGCCGGCGTGCTGATGGTGCTGACCTCGGTGATCATCATCCCGTCGAGTTTCCTTGCCCAGGTCCAGGGTTATCGCCCGCTGCAAACCGCGCCGGTGATGTTGTTGATGGCGCTGCCGCAATTGATCGCGCTGCCGCTGGTAGCCGCCTTGTGCAACCTGCGCTGGATCGATTGCCGCTGGGTACTGGGCACCGGGCTGGGCATGCTGGTGCTGTGCTGCGTCGGGAGCGCGCACCTCACGTCGGAGTGGATTCGCGACGATTTCTACGGCTTGTACCTGCTGCAGATTTTCGGGCAACCCATGGCCGTGCTGCCGCTGCTGATGCTCTCCACCGGCAGTATCCAGCCGGCAGACGGGCCGTTCGCCTCGGCCTGGTTCAACACCGTCAAAGGCCTGGCCGCCGTGATCGCCACCGGAGTGCTGGATGCGCTGACGACCCAGCGCCTGCATTTTCACTCGACCATGCTGGTCGACGGCCTGGGCAACTCGCCGCTGGCCGAGGGTGATGCGCCGGGCCTTGCCCACCGCCTGCACGAGCAGGCTGTGGTGCTCACTTCTTCGGATCTCTACTACGTCATGGCCGCCGTCGCGGTGGCGTTGATCCTGCTGATTTTCTGGATGCCCACGCGGATTTTCCCGCCTCGCGCACCGACCTAGCCACAAGGAATTTTCATGAAACGCAAAGACAAAATTGCCGTCTCCGTTATCGCCGTGTTCGCCGTCGGCGTGCTGGTGTACCTGGTGGCGCCCGGTGTGTTGGGCAGCAAGCGCCAGACCACCAACGATGCCTTCGTCGCCGCCGACTTCACTCTGGTAGCGCCGCGCGTGGCCGGTTTTATCAAGGAAGTGCTGGTGGAAGACAACCAGCGCGTCAAGGCCGGCCAACTGCTGGCGCTGATCGACGACCGTGATTTTCGCGCCGCCGCCCAAGCGGCCGATGCCGACACCCTGGTCGCCCAGGCCCAGCTGAAAAACGCCAGCGCGACCCTGGAGCGCCAAAGCTCGGTGATCGCCCAGGCCCAGGCCACCGTGGCGGCAGACCGCGCTGAAGTGGCCTTCGCCGAGCACGAACTGAATCGCTACAACCATCTGGCCGGCGTCGGCGCAGGCACCGTGCAAAACGCCCAGCAAGCCAAGACCCGTATCGACCAGGCCACCGCACGCCTGGCCAATGCCACGGCGGTGCTGGCGGCCGAGCGCAAGCAGGTGGAGATCCTCACGGCCCAGCGCGATGCCGCCGAAGGTGGGCTCAAGCGCGCCCAGGCGGCGCTGGAAATGGCCAGTTATCAGCTGTCCTACACGCGCATCGTCGCGCCGGTGGATGGCATGGTCGGCGAGCGTGCGGTACGGGTCGGCGCCTATGTGACGCCGGGCAGCAAGATCCTCGCGGTGGTGCCGCTGGCCGAGGCCTACGTGGTAGCCAACTTCCAGGAAACCCAGCTCTCGCACATGCACGCCGGCCAGGCCGTGCAGGTGCGCGTCGACAGCCTCGACGGCGAGTTGCTCAACGGCCACCTGGAAAGCCTTGCGCCGGCGACCGGGGTGACCTTCGCTTCGGTCAAGCCGGACAACGCCACCGGCAACTTCACCAAGGTGGTGCAGCGCATTCCGGTGAAGATCGTGCTCGAGCCCAACCAGGCCCACACCGAGCGCCTGCGCGTGGGGATGTCGGTGGAAGCCAGTGTCGACACCCGGCCTGTCGCACAGCAACGTGAGGTGGCCCAGCAATGAGACACCTTGCCTGGCTCACCGTGAGCCTGATCAGCCTGAGCGCGTGCACCGTCGGCCCGGATTTCCAGCGGCCCCAGAGCCCGCAAGTGACGCAATGGGCCGAGCCGCAGGGCCGTCAGGCCGCCAGTCGCGCGGTCAGTGACCCGCTGCAGGAGCGCTGGTGGGATGTGTTCCACGACGAGCAACTGTCGGCACTTACACGCCGTGCGCTGACCGATAACCTCGACTTGAAGCTCGCCAGCAGCCGCCTGCAACAAAGCCGTGCGGTGCGCCAGGTGACCACCGCCGAGCGCTATCCCAACGTCAACGCCACCGGCGATTACCTGCGCCAGCGCAACAGCGGCAAAGGCTTGAGCGACCCGTCCGGCGAAAATGGCCGGTCGGCCTTCAACCAGTGGGACATGGGGTTCACCGCGTCGTGGGAGCTGGATTTCTGGGGTCGCGTCAAACGCGAAACCGAAGCCGCCGACGCCACCCTGCAAGTGGCCGAAAACGACCGCCGCGCCGTGCTGTTGTCGGTGCTCGCCGAGACTGCCCAGGACTATATCCAACTGCGCGGCGTGCAGAACACCCGCGCCGTCACCGAGCAAAACCTCGACGTCGCGCGTCACAGCCTCAAGCTGTCGCAACTGCGCCTGGCCGACGGCGTGGCCACCGACCTGGACGTGGCCGAAGCCGCCGCCCAGGTCGCTGCCATCGAAGCGCGCCTGCCGGATCTGCAGCAACGCCAGGACCAATTGATCAACGCCCTGAGCCTGTTGATGGGCGAGCCGCCCCAGGCCTTGCACGCGCAACTGTCCAAGGACGCTGGCGTGCCGCAGACCCAGCGCCAGGTCGCCATCGGCCTGCCGTCGGAGCTGGCCGAGCGTCGTCCGGATATCCGCCAGGCCGAGGCGCGCCTGCACGCCGCCACCGCCAGTATTGGCGTGGCCAAGGGCGATTTTTACCCGCGCATCACCTTGTCCGGCAGCCTCGGCTCGCAGGCCATGCAACTGTCGGATTTTGGCTCGTGGGGCTCGCGCGCGTTTGCCTTCGGCCCGCAATTGAGCCTGCCGTTGTTCAACGGCGGGCGCCTGCAAGGCATGCTGGACCTGCGCGAAGCCCAGCAACAGGAAGCGGCCCTCGCGTACCAGCAGACGGTGCTGCGCGCGTGGCATGAAATCGACGACCAACTGACCCGCTACAACGCCAGCCAACTGCGCCGCGACAGCCTTGCCGAAGCGGTGCGCCAGAACCAGATCGCCCTGAGCACGGCACAACAGCAGTACGTCGAAGGCGTGGTGGATTTCGTCAACGTACTCACCGTCCAGAGCGCGCTGCTGGCGACTCAGGAGCAGTGGGTGGAGAGTTCTACCGGGGTGTCGCTGGCCATGGTCGGCTTGTACAAAGCGTTGGGCGGCGGCTGGGAATCGGTGTATCCGCTGCAAACTGCCGGGCGCTGAACCGCAAAGAGTTTTTGCCAGCCGCGAAACAAGGTGTAATGATAATTGCTCTCAATCGTGTATCTGAGCTTTTCATGGACACCGCGACCAACGGCCAGCAACAGCTTCACCTCCTGTACCGCGATCATCACGGCTGGCTGCAAGGCTGGCTGCGCAAGCGCCTGGGCGATCGTGAACATGCCGCTGACGTGGCGCAGGACACCTTCCTGCGCCTGCTGGTCTCCGGGCGCTTCCCCGGTGACAAGGAAAGCCGCAGCTACCTGGCACAGATCGCGCGCAACCTGGTGATCGACCAATGGCGTCGCCTGCGCATCGAGCGCGCCTACCTGGAAAGCATTGCGCACTTGCCTGAGCCTGAGTCGCCGTCGCTGGAGACCCGCGCGCTGATCCTCGAAACGCTGATGCAGATCGACGCCATGCTCGACCGCATGCCCGATAATGTGCGCCGTGCATTCCTGCTGTCGCAGTTCGAAGGCTTGAGCTATGCGCAGATCGCCGAGCGCCTGGGCGTGACCGTCAGCTCGGTGCAGAAGTACATGACCCGCGCCATCGTCGCCTGCTACCAGGTGGCGTACGCAGAATGAGGCATGACGCGCCCATCGCCCCGGCCATTGTCGAGCAGGCCAGCGAATGGCTGATGCTGCAGTGGGGCGGTGAGCTGCAGGGCCGGCAGCACGAAGCGTTTGCCCAGTGGCAGGCCGCCGATCCGGAGCATCGCCGCGCCTGGCAACGCTTGCAGCACCTGCAGCAAACCCTCGGCGGCGTGCCGGTCGACAGCGCCCGCGCGGTGTTGCGCGACACCCCGGACACTCAGCGCCGCGCCGCGCTCAAGCTGCTCGGCCTGCTGCTGGTGGCCGGCGGCAGCGGCTACCTGGTGCAACGCAGCGAACCCTGGCAGGCCACCTTCGCCGACTACCGCACCCCCACCGGCGAGATTCGCCACGTTACCCTCAGCGACGGCACGCGCCTGGACCTGAACAGCGACAGCGCGGTGGACCTGCGTTTCAGCGCCAGCGAGCGGCGCATTCGCTTGATCCGTGGCGAGGTCCTGCTGACCAGCGGCCACGACCCGGTGCGCCCGCTGATCGTCGAAACGCCTGCCGGTGATGTGCAGGCGCTGGGCACTCGTTTCGCCGTGCGTGAACTGCCCGAGGGTAGCCGCGTCGACCTGTACGAAGGCCGCGTGCGAGTGACCCCGCGACATGGCCCGGCGGTGCAGATGAATGCCGGCGACAGCCTGTGGTTCGATGCGCGGCACAGTTCGGCGCTGCCGCCAGTGGGCGCCGCAGCCAGCAGTTGGACCGAGCATCGGCTGATCGCCGAGCGCCAGCCGTTGGACGAGTTCGTCGCGCAACTGAGCCGTTACCGCCCCGGCCTGTTGCGTTGTGACCAGGCGGTGTCGAGCCTGCTGCTCACCGGTGTCTTCCCCCTGAACGATACCGACGCAATCCTCGCGGCCCTGGAGCGTTCGCTGCCGGTGCAGGTACAGTCGGTGACGCGCTACTGGGTGACCATCAAGGCGCGGGCCTGAATATTTTTTCTTCAGCTCTTGTCGGTTTGCGCGATCCGTTCGGGATACCTCTTGAAAGCCAATCAAGAAGCGTTCTCACGGGGAGTCCTGCAATGCCGCACCACCCAATCCAACCCTTGGCCCGCGCCCTGCGCCGTGGCTTGTTTGTCAGCCTGCTGGCGACGGTGCCGATGCTGCCGATCCAGGTTCACGCCGAAGACACCACTGAGGCAACGCGCGCCTACAACATCCCGGCGGGCAGTCTCGATCAGGCCTTGAACCATTTCGCGAGTGCCTCGGGCATTTTGTTATCGGTCGACGCCACATTGACCGAGGGCAAACGCAGTGGCGGCCTGCAGGGGCGTTACGGCGTCGGGTCGGGCCTGGAGCGGTTGCTCGCGGGCAGCGGCCTGGTGGCGGTGCAGGCCCAGGGCGGGTGGTCGTTGCAGGCGATTTCCGGTGGCGGGCCGTTGCAGCTCGGTGCCGCCCAGATCAGCGGCCAGCAGGCCCAGGAAAGCGCCTGGGGACCGGTGGACGGCATCGTCGCCACGCGCAGCGCGTCCGGCAGCAAGACTGATTCGGCACTGGTGGAAATTCCCCAGACCATCAACGTGATCACCGCCGCCGAGATCAAGGCGCGCGGTGCCCAGAGTGTCACCCAGGCGTTGCTCTACACCCCAGGCATGACCGCCGGCGGCTTTGCTGACCGGGTCAAGTTGTTCGACGAGCCGACCTCGCGCGGCTTCACGCCAACGCCCTTGTACCTCGACGGTTTGCACCTGCCCTACGGCGGCGGCAGCACGGGTGGCGCGTTGCAGATCGAGCCCTACTCCCTGGAGCGCATCGAAGTGCTCAAGGGCCCGGCCTCGGTGCTGTATGGGCAGAACCAGCCTGGCGGTATCGTTAACATGGTCAGCAAGCGCCCCAGCGAAACCCCGGTGCACCAGGTGGTGCTGCAAGCCGGCACCTATGAGCACAAGAGCGCGGCCATCGACCTCAGCGGCCCGCTGGATGAGCAGGGGCAATTCCTCTACCGCCTTACCGGCCTGGCCAACGACGGGCAGGACGAGATCAATTACGTCGAAAACAAGCGCCAGTTCATCGCGCCCAGCCTCACTTGGCAGCCCAGCGACGACACCCGCGTGACGCTGTTCGCCCAGTATCAGAAAGACAAAGGCGTGCCCGAAGCCCAAGGCCTGCCGGCGTCCGGCACCTTGTGGGCGAACCCCAACGGCAAGATCAAGCGCGACTTGTTCCTCGGCGAGCCGGGCGTCAACCAGTACAACCGCGAGCAGTACGCGCTGGGCTACGAGATTTCCCATCGCCTCAACGAGACCTGGACCCTCAAGCAAAACGCGCGCTACGCCGAGGTGGATGACCGCTACACCGCGCCGTTGCACGGCTACCGTTTCGTCGCCAACCCGGCCACCGGCGTGCAGGACCAACGCTACCTGCAACGCTTCGGCGTGGACTGGGCGCAGAACAACAAAGTGTTTGGCGTGGACAGCATCGCCCAGGCCGAATTCGACACGGGCGCGTTGGCCCACACCCTGATCATCGGCCTGGATTACTACCACTCCGGTTCCCTGTTCCATGGCCGCTATGACCGCAATCCGCCGGTGATCGACCTGTTCAGGCCGGTCTACGGCCAACGCCTGGATTTCGGCCAGCCGTATCGTTGGGACCGCACCCTGAGCCAGACCGGGCTGTACGTGCAGGACCAGATCAAACTGGATAAGTGGGCCGTGGTGCTCGGCGGTCGCTATGACTGGGCCAGCGTGGTGAACAAGGAACCGCTGCAAGGCACACGTTTTGCCAGCAAGGACGAAGCCTTCACCGGCCGCGCGGGCCTGGTGTATCTGTTCGATAACGGCTTGGCGCCTTTTGTCAGCTACTCGGAGTCGTTCCTGCCGCTGACCGGTACCGACGCCCAGCGCAAACCGTTCGACCCCTCCACCGGCAAGCAATATGAAGTCGGCATGAAGTACCAGCCGCCGGGCCAGAAGAGTTTTGTGCAGGTGTCGGTGTATCAGCTGGACCAGGAAAACGTGATCACCACCAACCCCACCGAGACCTTCAGCACCCAGAGCGGCCCCATGCGCTCGCGCGGTGTGGAGCTGGAAGCCAAGGCGGCCCTCAGCGATGCCTGGGAAGTCATCGCCTCGGCCTCGCGCAACGACATCAAGTACACCAAGGATGAAGAAGGCCGTGAAGGCCGCCATCCTGCCGGGATCTCGCCGCTCACTGCCTCGATGTGGGTCAACTACACCGTGCTGGGCGATACGCCGCTGGCCGGCTTCGGCGCCGGACTGGGCGTTCGCTATGCGCGCCAAAGCCTGGGCGACTACTTCGAGGGCGCGTTCAGCGTGCCGTCGTACAGCGTCTACGACGCGAGCCTGAGTTACGACCTGGGCGCCTCACCGCTCAAGCTCAAGGGCGTGAAACTGGCGATGAACGTGCAGAACCTCACCAACAAGACGTATGTGTCGCAGTGCACCAGCGACCTGGATTGCTACTACGGAGCAGGGCGCACCGTGGTCTCAAGCCTGACGTATGACTGGTGACGGTGTTTCTACGTCCGCAATAACATGAACGTGACGTCATCTTCGGTTGCGACTCCGCCAAGGGTCTGCTTTGCGATGGCCTTGAGTTGGTTCTGGACCGAGAGCTCGGCCCAGAATCCATCGGTTGCCAAGATCCATGTTGTATCTGGGGCGATACGCAGGGATTGAATGTGAGGCTCATGGGCCCGTCGGTGGCTCATGCAGTTGAGCAGCGTTTTGCGCGCCGGGCTGTTGGCGATGAATGAATGGCTAAGATCACCTTTCCAATTGGGGCCGCAATGAGGAGGGCTCAGCCAGTTCATGCGTTGATCTGTCTCCCGGTAACCCAGGCAGCAGTCACCAGCGTGAATGGAGATGGCCGTTTGGCCAACCACCAGCAATACGAGGCAGCTGGTGGAGGCAAATGGAAAATCTGGGCATACATTTGAGTGCACTTCGTCCAGTGAAGTAAGTACCCGTTTCAGGGCTTGATCGGGACAAGACACCACAGAAGGCTGCGCGCCGCCAAAGCCCTCAAGCAGATGGTTGCTCAAGGCTCTCGCCAATTGCCCGCTGCCTGGTTTCGAGGTGCCGTCGGCAATCACGTAGAGGGATGCGCCTGAGTTCTGTGTGGAACCGCTGGCATCGCGATTTTCTGTTCTATGCGTTCCTTTGCGACTGAGGCTCGCCTGCAGGATCAAGCGGGCACTCCCAGTTTGATCAGTGCCTTCAGGCGTTCGTGAATCAACGCCTCACGGTCTTGATTTTGAGCGGTGCTTTGGATTACGTCGTGAAACGCGGATAACGACAGTAATGCGGTGAATTGTCCGCTGACGAACTGCCGCAGGTCGATGGGGGCACGCTTCACCTCTTCAATAAGTTCTTCCCAACCTCTTCAAGCATTTGCAGCATCATCGTTCTATTGGACGTCACAGGATCCACTCCCGCAGCATGGCATCGGCCACTTTGGCTTCGCGAGGGCCGCCGATGCGGATGGCGTCAACGAGGGCCAGGAAGTGATAAAGAAGCTCATCTTTCTTCACGGCGCCCGGAACGGTTTTATACAAAGGTTTGATTTCCTGACCTTTGTTTTTTCCGTATGCATCCGGCCAGACGGGGATAAGGTCACCGCCGCTCATCACTTTTCCCGCCAAGACCGGAGCGGCGAAGGCTGTGGGAATACCGCGAACGATAGGGCCTGGTTTAACCGGGAAAATATAGCGGATGCTGTACGTGACTAAATCAAGCAGTGCCTTGCTTCTTACCAGAGGAATTCCATCGGTGTGGCTCGTATAGATCAAGCCAATTTCCTTGCAACGATTCAGGGATGAGGAAACCTCTGTTTTGCTTAGGCCCAATGCGCAAGCCAGCGCTCTCACAGAGTAGGTTTGTGAGTTGCTTGCTTCAGAGTCGTCGTCGACTGCATCCCAGCCCCGCCAGTCATCAATTGGCGAAAGCTCGACAGTTTCGAAGTTTTGCACGTAATCCGGAAGGTTCTGAAACCCAAGGCTCGCGCTCTCTTTTTCGACAGAGAACACCCGTTTTTTTACGCGCTCCCCTTTGGCCTGTAGTTCCAGGCTGATCAGTTTGAACAGGATGACGATGTCTTGACTTTTCATGGGGCTCCAAAAGCGAGTGTCCTCTGTCCGCGGACAGAGGACACTTTCTTGCACAGTGTTGACACTCATGTCAACGGTTTTGCAAAAACACCACGTACCCCCGAAACCACTCACTCCCTTGCAAATACCCAGGCTCATCCCAGTCTCCACCCTGAATCAGCCCGATCTTGAACGGCAGCCCCAGCCGATTCATGCGGGGCAGGTATGCCGCGTAGTCCGGGATGCTCTGGCGCCCTTGATAGGTCTGCACTACGACCTCGTCCACCACGCCCTTGAGCTGGGCGATGGCGGCGGGGTCGGCGTTGCTGCTCCAGTCCATCAGGCCGGTGATGCTCAGGCGCAGGTCGGCCGGCAGGCGTTGGCGCAGGTCGCGCAGGAAGTCGGCGTATTCGTGCAGGTATTGGGTGCGGGCGTCGAAGTCGATCTGGATGCCGACCACCGGGTTGCCCGCGTCGCGCCAACGTTGCACCTGGCCCAGCAGTTGGGTGTAGACGCGCTCCGGCCAGTGCAGGGTATGGGCGCGATACACCACCCAGACTTCACCGCGGCTCAGGCGCGGCACGCTGATGCCCTGGGCGATCAGTTGCACACCGCGCTGCGGGGCGCGGCGTGTAGCGTTGATCTGGCCCTGGAGGATGTACAGGGTCTTGGCCTGCTTGAGCACCGGCTGCGGTGCGACGCCGCTCCACAGCCAGAAGGCGTCATAGTCACCCGCGTCGACGGCGCCGAAGGCCGGGCTTGCCAGCAACAGCAAGCCGAGCCACAGGTGCTTCACCAGTAGTACTGCAGCGACTTGCCCCACTGGGTGTCGGCAAATCCGCTCTTGAGCTGGCGGAACCAGGCCTTGCGCACGGCCGGCTCGACGTCCTGGCCGCCGCAGCTGTTGTAGCCGGCGGGCGCGTAGCAGTTGATGGCGCGGAACAGGGCGTAGGCCTTGTCATTCTTCGGCGCCTTGGGATTGCCGATGACGAGCTTGTAACCGTCCAGTCGCGAGAAGGTTTCACCCTTGAAGTCCGATGCAGTGCTGCCCAGGCTACCGGCGGCGCGCGCTTGCTCAAGCGGCATGCCGTCGAGGCCGTTACGCAGGATGAACTCACCGAAGCAGTTCAGGCCCTGAGGGTTTTTCGCGTCGGCTTGAAGCATCCCGGCGGTGTGCAAAATGCTCGGGCAGGCATAGCCGGATTCGGCTTTGTCGCCGTTCCATTGGAACAGTTTCAAGCTCTGGCTGGCGCTGTAGACGTAGCCCAGGCTGGTGCCCAGTTTGTCTTCCGGCGCCTGGGCGGGCAGTTGCTTGAAGTCCTCGGCGAAGGTCGCGAACTGGCCGTGCAGCAGGTCTTTGTAGAGCAGCACGAATTGCGCGGTCTGGCGCTCCAGCGGGTCGCTGGCCTGGGCAATTTGCTGGCGCAGCAACTCAGGCCCGGCGACGTTGCGCAGCAGGATGTAGCGCACCTGCTTGGCACTGATCGGCGAGTCGGCCGCAAACACCTTGGCCAACTGGCCGCTGCGCTCGTAGTTCATGGCCAGGGCCAGTTCCAACTGATCGCGTTGCAGTGGTTGCTTGGCCAGCGGCAGCAGTTGCAGCCAGAGCGCCTCGGCGCCTTTCCAGTCTTGCTGGGCTTCCAGCGCCAGGGCGCGCAGGGTCTGCTGGCTGAAGGCGAAGTAATCCAGGTTTGACGGCACGTCCCGGGGCAGGTGCTTCAAGGCATTTTCGGGTTGATGTTCCACGTACAAGGCGTACACCGCCTGCAGGTAGTCGAACAGGGCCGGCTCGTTGGCAAATGTGGCTTTCTGCTTGTCGAGGTCTTCGCGGCTCAAGCGCGGCGGGTTTTGGGTGCGCATCAGCATCAGGTCCCTGACCGCCTGCAGCATCGGGTCGCCGAGGCGACTGCTGCCTATCAGCAACTTGAGGTCGGCTTCCTCCACCAGCTCGTCCACCGACACATTGCGCTGGGCGTCGCTGGCGTCGGTGAGTTGCCAGGCAAAGTCGGCGGCGAGCTTGTCGTCATCGTTCGCCAGCCAATGCACCCGGCGCAGCAGGCCATGGGCAGAGGCCACATAAGCGCCCTGTGGATAAGTTTTCAGGTAGCCGAGGAAGCCCGCTTCGGCATCGCCCAGCGCGGACTTATCCACATGGTCGAGCTGCGGCATGTCGTATTGGTCGAACGCCTCGGCCTGCGCCTGATTGAGCGACGCGCGCGCGGTCATGTACAGCGCGGTTTCCTTGAGCCATGGCAGCTCGCTGCTGCTGGCGGCGGCAAAGCCCCGTTCGGCATCGCTGAAGCGTCCGCTGTAGAAGTCGGCGGCGGCCTGCAGGTAAGTGCGCAGCAGCTGTGCATTGGGTGACGAGGTTTGCTGCGCGTCGAGCACCTGGCCCTCCCAGGTGCAGGTGCCGAGCAACTGCAGGCGCGCCTTGATCAGCAGGTCGCGCTCGGCCGGCGGCATGTCGGCATTGATCACCTGGCTGATAAACGCGGTGGCGCTGTCCTCGTTGTTGCTGCGGCAACGGCTGCCTTCGCCGTTGAGGAAGGCGTCACCGGCGGGCGTGACGTCGCCGCGCGGGATGCCCAGGGGTTGCAGCAACGTCTCGAGTTCGGCTGTTCGCGAGTTGCCCGGCGAGTTGTCGGACGCTTCGTTCGCAGCGGGAACCGGTACGAGGCGGTATGCCGGGAACGGCACCGGGCCGAATCCCTGGGAGAGGTCGTCCTCGCTCAAGGCATTCGGCGCCAGGGGCGCGGCCTTTTTGTCGGCCAGCAGCAAGCGCAGGTTCACGCGACTGTCGTTGCCGGGGCTGAGAAAGGGCTGGTTGCTGCACGCATCGAGGCTGTCATGCGAGACCCGCCAGTCCGGGTAGCACGAGTCGTCGGAGCTGGCGAGTGCCGGCTGGGAAATACCGGCGAGCAGTGCCAGTGCCAGGGGTGACAGAAAACCGATGCGCATGACGTGTCCTTGATCCTGAGTCCTTGGAGGGCGCCAATAATAGCCTGTTCCTGCGGGTGCTTCGGTGAAGCCCTACACAAATTGCTGATTTGTCCGATTCCAGAAGCGAACCGGGGGCTTTTGTCCTAGAGTGGCGGTGTTCGCACTGAGGCAATCAGGGCAGTAGTAGGGAAATCGAGGTGCGTCGGTCTGTGGTAGAGCAAAACGAAAAGGTCGGGACGTTGCCCGCATTCAATCGACTCACGTGGGAAGGTGCCGGTTGGCTCAGCCGATTGTGGTGGGTGCCGATCCTGGCCCTGGCCGTGGGCCTGCGTTTTTATGGCCTGACCTCGGCGGCGATCTGGGGCGATGAAGGTTCCAGCCTGCTGCTCAGCGAGTACGCGGCGGCCGACCTGTGGTTTCACGCGGCCCACGATGTGCACCCGCCGCTGTACTTTTTCCTGCTGCGCGGCTGGATCGAACTGTTCGGTGACAGCATCCTGTCGATTCGCGGCATGAGTGCGATCCCCGGCGTGATCGCCGTGGGCCTGGGGATCTGGCTGACGCGGCAACTGTCCACCCGGCGTGCCGCGGTGCTGGCGGGGATCCTGCTGGCGCTGCTGCCCACGGCAGTGCGCTACAGCCAGGAAGTGCGCATGTATTCGTTGCTGGGTGTGTGGCTGCTGGCTGCCACGCTGGCGCTGGTGTACTGGGTGCGCCAACCCGAGCGCACGCGTTACCTGGCGGTGTATGTGCTGTTGATGACTGCCGGTTTCTACACCCATTACTTCACCGCACTGTGCGTGCTGGTGCATTGGGCCTACCTCGGTGTGCTGTGGCGCACGCAACCGCGCGGCCAGCGCCTGCTCGCGCGCCCGGCCTGGTGGGTGACCAACGCCGTGATTGTGTTGCTGTACCTGCCGTGGTTGCCGAACCTGTGGGATTTGGTCCAGCACGTCGACCAGCTCAAAGTCGGCGGTGATATTGGCTGGGAAGATCCGGTCAACCTGTTCTCCCTGCCGTCGATGATCTGGCAGTTCGTGCTTCAGGATGAAGGCGTCGGTTTCTGGCCCCTGCTGTTCTGGCTGTACCCGCTGCTGCTGGTTGCCGTGGTGGTGATCACCGCCGTGCGTGACCGTGAACGCTACCGCCCGGCCTGCCTGCTGGCGCTGTTTCTGCTGCTGCCGCTGTTGCTGGTGTATGGGGTGTCGTTCATCTCCCCGGTGTTTATCGAGCGCTATCTTACCGCCTATGCCCTGGCCTTGCCGATGCTCGTGGCGCTGGCCATCGACCGCCTGCCGGCACGTTTTTCACTGCTGGGGGCGGCGCTGTTCGTGCTGTTTGTCGGCGTGGAATTGGTGGGCCTGAAAAACAACTTCACGGTGGATGAGCACGACCAATTCAACGTGCCGGTGGAGTTCGTCAACCGCAACTACCAGGAAGGTGACCGCATCGTCCTCAGCGACATGATGTGGTACCTCAGCTACGTGTATTACGACCAGACCGACGCGCAATTGCAGCTCTACACCCCGCCCAAGCCCGACGGTACGCCCACCCGGCCGAACGCCTACGGCTTCGGCACGCTGGTGGACCAGGACGGCGGGCGCATCTACCTCGACCGTCTGTCGGCGCTGCCTGTCGAAAGCCGTCGCGTGTGGCTGATCAGCAGCAACGAGGCGCCGGATGACTTCGCCCCGCTGCCCGAGGGTTGGCGCGAGCTGAGTCGTCAGGACGGCGGCGGCGCGAGGGCGCGTCTGTTTGTGTTGTGCAACGTGCCGTCGGCGCAACCCGAAGGCTGCCGCTAGACTCGGTTAAACCCCTTCCAGCTGGAGCCCATCATGGAATCGCCCGTGCACAGCTTGCCGTCACTGTTCAAACAACTGGGGTTGCCGGATGACCCGGTGAGTATCGAGCAGTTTGTGGCGGTGCATTCGCCGCTCAAGCCGGATTTGAACCTGGCGGATGCGTTTTTCTGGTCAGAGAGTCAGCGCGCGTTTCTGCGCGAGGAGATTCTGGAGGATGCGGATTGGGCTGAAGTGGTGGATGAGTTGAACCTGATGTTGCGCGGTGGGCGAGGGAGCTAGGCGCCCTGTGCCTCAGTCGCTTTGAATCCATCACTGATCTGCACGTGGGAGCAAGCCCTCTCCCACAGAAGTGCTGCCAAGTAGCATTCCCCGCTGAAAATCCAGCGCCCGCGTCGAATCCCGCTTTACTTACCCCTGCGTGTCCACCACCCATCCGCCAAATTGTTTCAAAACTTGACGGCTCTGGATCCATCCACCATATTGATAGTTAGCAAACTAACTGTATGCGAATTATTCAGTGTCCCAGACCCTCGAACAACTCCAGATGAACCTCAGCAGCAGCATGGTGGTGGGCGCCCGCAACTGGCGCAAAATCTGCCAGACCACGCTGGTGAGCTATGGCATTTCCGAAGCTTGCGCCGTGCCGTTGTTGATGATCGGCCGCTTGGGCGACGGTGTGCATCAGGTCAAGGTGGCCCAGGCCTCCGGTATGGAAAGCCCGTCGCTGGTGCGCCTGCTCGACCAGTTGTGCAGCGGCGGCTATGTATGCCGCACCGAAGATGTCCACGACCGCCGGGCCAAGGCCTTGAGCCTCACCGAGCGTGGGCGCGAGCTGGTGCAAGCGGTTGAAGAACAACTGGTGCGCCTGCGCAAGGACGTGCTGGCGGACATCGCTGCGAACGACCTGGAAGCGGCCCTGCGGGTATTGCGTGCCTTTGAGGTGGCGACACTTTGAACGGATTTTTTACCGGTTTTCCACCGGCCCGCGACTGGTTCTACGGCGTGCGCACCTTTGCGGCGTCGATGATCGCCCTGTATATCGCCATGCTCATGCAGATGCCGCGCCCGTATTGGGCGATGGCCACGGTGTATATCGTCTCCAGCCCGTTTGTCGGGCCCACCAGCTCCAAGGCCCTGTACCGCGCCATCGGCACGTTCATGGGCGCGGCGGCGGCGGTGGTTTTTGTGCCGATGTTCGTGCAGTCGCCCTACGTGCTGGTGGTGGTGATCGCGCTGTGGACGGGGATTCTGCTGTTCCTCTCCATGCACCTGCGCACCGCCAACAACTACGCCTTGATGCTGGCTGGCTACACCTTGCCGCTGATCGCCCTGCCGGTGGTGGATAACCCGCTGGCCGTGTGGGATGTGGCCGAGGCGCGCACGGAAGAAATCTTCCTGGGCATCGCGGTCGCGGCGGTGGTCGGTGCGATGTTCTGGCCGCGTCGCCTGATGCCGGTGTTCGACGGCTCGGTGGCCAAGTGGTTTGCCGATGCGCAGGTCTACAGCCTGCGTTTCCTCAGCCGCAATGTGCAGCCGCAAGAGGTCAGCACCTTGCGTGGCGGCATGGTCGCCACCTTCAACACCCTGGAATTGATGATCGGCCAGTTGCCTCACGAAGGCGCGCGGCCGCAGACGGTGCGCAACACCAAGGAATTGCGCGGGCGCATGATCCACCTGTTGCCGGTGGTGGATGCCCTCGACGATGCCCTGTATGCCCTGGAGCATCGCGCGCCGGAGTTTCTCGAGCGCATCACGCCGATACTGGAAGCCTGCCGGCAATGGCTGGAAAGCACCACGCACGCTGCGCCGCTCGAAGCCTGGCGTGCCCTGCGTGACCAACTCGACGCCCTGCAACCCGAAAGCGAAGCCCTGGACGACCGCCACACGCTGCTGTTTTCCAATGCGCTGTATCGCCTCGGCGAATGGATCGACCTGTGGCAAGACTGCCGCAGCCTGCAAGCCGCCATCCAGTGCGAAAGCCAGGACACCTGGCGCGCGGTCTACCGCCACTGGCGCCTGGGCCGCCTCACGCCGTTTCTCGACCGTGGCCTGATGTTCTACTCGGCGTTTTCCACGGTCACCGCGATCATCGTCGCCTCGGTGCTGTGGATCCTGCTCGGCTGGACCGACGGCGGCAGTGCAGTGATCCTGGCCGCGGTGGCCTGCAGCTTTTTCGCCTCGATGGACGACCCGGCGCCGCAGATCTACCGGTTCTTTTTCTGGACTGCCATGTCGGTGCTGTTCGCCAGCCTGTACTTGTTCCTGGTGCTGCCCAACCTGCATGACTTCCCGATGCTGGTACTGGCGTTCGCGGTGCCGTTTATCTGCATCGGCACGCTCACCGTGCAGCCGCGTTTCTACCTCGGCATGCTGCTGACGCTGGTCAATACCTCGTCGTTCATCAGCATCCAGGGCGCCTACGACGCGGACTTCCTCAACTTCGCCAACGTCAACCTGGCCGGGCCCGTGGGCCTGCTGTTCGCGTTTGTGTGGACGCTGATCGCGCGGCCCTTCGGTGCCGAGCTGGCGGCCAAGCGCCTGACCCGTTTCAGCTGGCGCGACATCGTCAGCCTCACCGAGCCTGCGACCCTGGCCGAACACCGGCATATGGCCGTGCAGATGCTCGACCGCCTGATGCAGCACCTGCCGCGCCTGGCCCTGATCAATCAGGACACCGGCACCGCCCTGCGCGATTTGCGCGTGGCGCTCAACCTGCTCGATCTGCTGGCGTACTCGCCGCGCATCTACGGCGTGCCGCGCGTGCTGCTCAACCAGGTGGTGGAAGGCGTGGGCGGTTACTTCAAGGCCTGCCTCAAGGCGGGTGAACGCTTGCCCGCGCCCAGCGGTCTGCTGATGACCCTCGACCGCACCCGGCGCGCGCTCAACGGCCAGGGCCTGCAAGACGAAGACGACACCCGCCTGCACCTGCTGCATGCGCTGGCCGGCCTGCGCCTGTCGCTGCTGCCGGGGGTGGAATTTATTGGTGGCACGGAGATGGAAGCGCCGCTGCCTGATGGAGCGCCTTTATGATCGGTGATCTGGATATCAGCGGGGTGTTCCTGCCCACGCTGCTGGTGCTGATGGGCATTACGTACGTGTTGTTCCTGGTGGTGCACGGGCTGTTGACCCGCGTCCACTTCTATCGCCTGGTCTGGCACCGGGCATTGTTCAATGTGGGGCTCTACGCGCTGTTGCTGGGCGCGGTGGACTCACTCAGTCGATACCTGATGACATGAAAAAACCTTTTTTGACCATCGGCCGTGTAGTCCTCACGTTGTTGATCGTGACGTTTGCGGTTGTCGTTGTGTGGCGCATGGTCATGTACTACATGTTTGCACCCTGGACCCGTGACGGGCACATCCGTGCCGACATCGTGCAGATCGCCCCGGACGTCTCCGGGCTGATCCAGCAGGTAGAGGTGCGCGACAACCAACTGGTGACCAAGGGCCAGGTGCTGTTCGCCGTCGACCAGGACCGCTTCAAGCTGGCCCTGCGCCAAGCCCAGGCCGCCGTGGCCGACCGCCAGGAAACCCTGGCCCAGGCCCAGCGCGAGTACAAGCGTAACCGTGGCCTCGGCAACCTGGTGCCCAGCGAGCAACTGGAAGAAAGCCAATCGCGCGTGGCCCGTGCGCAATCGGCCCTGGCCGAAGCCCAGGTGACGGTGGATTCCGCCCAGCTCAACCTCGACCGCTCGGTGATCCGCAGCCCGGTGGACGGCTACGTCAACGACCGCGCGCCGCGTGCCCAGGAGTTCGTGACGGCCGGGCGCCCGGTGCTCTCGGTGGTGGACAGCAACTCGTTCCATATCGACGGCTACTTCGAGGAGACCAAGCTCGACGGCATCCACGTCGGCATGAGCGTGGACATCCGCGTGATCGGCGACAACGCGCGTCTGCGCGGCCATGTGCAAAGCATCGTCGCCGGTATCGAAGACCGTGACCGCACCAGCGGCTCCAACCTGCTGCCCAACGTCAACCCGGCGTTCAGCTGGGTGCGCCTGGCCCAGCGGATCCCGGTGCGCATTGCCTTTGACGATGTGCCGGCGGACTTTCGCATGATCGCCGGGCGTACGGCGACGGTGTCGATCATCGGTGACAAGGTCAAAGATGGAGACAAACCATGAAGCAGCTCCTGGCAACCGCTGCGTTGGGGTTGTTGCTGTCGGCCTGCCAGGTGGTAGGGCCGGATTACAAGCTGCCGGAAAAGTCCGCCGTCAACCGTGGCGACCTGCAAGGGCAGCTGGCGGGCGAGGGCAACAATGTGGTGTCGGCGCCAGTGCCGGCCGACTGGTGGAAGCTCTACAAGGACCCACGCCTGGATGAATTGGTGCGCCAGGCCATGGCCTCCAACACTGACCTGCGCGTGGCCGCCGCCAACCTGCAACGCGCGCGTTTCCAGACCCAGGAAGCCGAATCCGCCGGCGGTTGGAGTGCCGGTGCCAAGGCCGAGGCCCAGCGCCTGCAGGAGTCGGGTGAGGCCTATTTGCTGACGGAAAAAGTCCCGGTGGCCAACATCGGCAGCGCCAGCATCAGCACCTCGTACCAGTTCGATCTGTTCGGCACCCTGCAACGCGGTATCGAAAGCGCCCAGGCCAGCGCCGACGCCGCGCAAGCCGCCGCCGATATCGCCCGCATCACCTTGGTGGCCGATGTGGTGCGCTCCTATACCCAGGTCTGCGCGGCCAATGAAGAGCTGGCGATTGCCAACGAATCCCTCGACCTGCAAGGCCAGAGCACTAAGCTGACCCAGCGCCTGCGCGACGCCGGGCGTGGGGATGAAACCCAGGTAACCCGCTCGCAGACCCAATACAAATCCCTGCGTGCCGACATGCCGCGCTACGAAGCCGCGCGCCAGGCCGGGCTGTTCCGCCTGTCGATGCTGCTGGCCAAGCCGCTGGACCAACTGCCGGCAGGCACCGCCACCTGCGCCGAGCTGCCGCACATCGCCCAGTTGTTGCCGGTGGGCGACGGCGCGGCCCTGCTCAAGCGCCGTCCCGACGTGCGCCAGGCCGAGCGTCAACTCGCCGCCGCCACCGCGCGTATCGGCGTCGCGACCGGTGCGCTGTACCCGGACATCAGCATCGGCGCGACAGTGGGCACCGTCGGTATCCTCGACGACCTCGGTACTGCTCCCACCAACCGCTGGGGGTTTGGGCCGCTGATCAGCTGGTCGTTACCCACCAATGGCGCGCGTGCGCGCATCCACGAAGCCGAAGCCGCGACCCAGGGTGCCCTGGCCCACTTCGATGGCGTGGTGCTGAATGCCATCCGCGAGACCCAGACCGGCCTCGCGCAATACACCGCGCAGCTGCAACGGCGCGACGCGCTGGCCGAGGCCGGCGAGTCCGCGCGGGAAGCCGCCGACCAGACCCACCGCTTCTTCCAGGCCGGCCGCGCGTCGTTCCTGGCCGACCTGCAGGCCACCCGCACCTACACCGACGTCCGCGCGCAACTGGCCGCGGCCAACACCCAGGTTGCCATGAGCCAGATCGATCTGTTCCTGGCCCTGGGCGGTGGTTGGGAAAGCGGACGAACGCAAGCGTCACAGGGCAGCAAACCCTGAGCAGGTAGCTATGCTTTGTCAGGTGGATCGCCGTGACGATCCGCCTGACACTGCTCGCGTTTGCTCATGGGGATTCCAATAATGAAAAACCCTTATGCTCCCGCTTTCTGGTGCGTGTGCTTCGCACTGGTGTTGTTATCGGCTGCCTATTTCTACGGCGTCATGCTTGCCCATCAGATCGACAAGGCCATGGTGTTTCTCGACAGCGCGTGCCTGGTGATTGGCACGCTGTCCATCGGTGTCGTGGCGTGGGCCTCCTACCAAAATCAACGCGTGAAGAAAAAGCTCCTCGAACAAGGCAAGACCCGCGTGGCCATCTGGGACACCAAGGTCGCCCTGCGCCGGGTCGAAACCGTGTTCGACCGCTATTTCTGGGGCAGCTACTGGCAGCCTGGGCGCACCTTCCAGGAAGTCATGGGCGACCTCACTGGCACGCCCCTGGAAAAAAGCCTCGAAGTCCTGAAAAAACAATGTGTGGCCCTCGATCAGCAGGTCGCCGAAGGTAGGCATTGGCTGAATAACGCGCGGGAATTGTCCGATGTCGCCACGCAGATGGCCCGCGAGCGCTACCAACTGGACTTCTGCGACCCCAAGACCGACACCCCGGGCAATGCCGTCATACACCGCGAGTTTGAGGTGTTGGTGTACACCTGGACCGCGCGCCTGAAGAGTTTTGACCACCAGCTCGACGAGATCGAATTGGAGTACTCGTGAACCAACTGCACGCCTGACCCCTCTGAAAAGCTGGGCCGTCCGCGGCCGCCAGTGCTAATCTTCCCCCGCTTTCGGCGGGCTTGAGCCAACCCCTTTGGGGTTCAAGGAAGACAGCCCACTTCTCACAGGATTTGATCAGGTCACTTCATGAATAAGCCAGCAGTTGTTCTTTTGGGTTTCGTTGTCGCCGTTGGCGTCGTCAGTGCAGGCGGCGCCTGGTACACCGGTAAGCAGCTGGAGCCCGTGCTGCAAACGGCGGTGCAGGACGCCAACAAGGAACTGCAACGGTCCATGGCCGGCGTCGACGGCAGCGTCGCCCTGGAACTGGTCTCCCTGGACCGTGGCTTGTTCAGCAGCACCGCGCACTACCGCCTCAAGGCGCAAGGCTCGTTCTTCGGCGAGCAGAACCCCAATCCCGAACTGCTGTTTGTCGACCATATCGAACACGGCCCGCTGCCGTTCTCGCGCCTGGTGTCGCTGAAATGGCTGCCGGTCATGGCCACCAGTCACTACGAACTGGAAAAGAACGCCACCACCGAAAAATGGTTCGCTGCCGCCAAGGACGTGTCGCCGCTCAAGGGCGTAGCCAATATCGGCTACAACCGTTCGGTCAGCGGTAACCTCGAACTGCTGCCCCTGGAGTACAAGGACGAAACGTCCTCGGCAAGCTTCTCCGGCGCCAACCTGGACTTCGACAGCACCGCCGAAGGCAAGAAGGTCAAGGCCGATGGCTACATGAACAGCCTCAAGATCGCCGTGATCGATGCCAATGGCACGCCGTTCGACGCCGAGTTTGCCGGCCTGACCGTCGCCAGCAACCTGGAAAAATCCACCTTCGGCTTCTACACCGGGCAGAACACCGTTGAGCTGACCGACAGCAAGCTGACCTTCGGTCCGCAGAAGGCCGTGCTGACCCTCAAGGGCTTCGAGCAGAAAGATACCAGCGAAATCAAAGACAACAGCATGGATGGCCGCGTTGACTACAAGATCGACGAGATCGGCTACCAGGGCAAACCGGTTGGCTCCGCTGCCATGGCCGTGAGCCTGAAGAACATCGACGTGCCGTCGGGCCTGGTGCTGACCAAGCTGTACCAGGACAAGATGCAGCCGGTGCAAGCCGCCGCCGCTGCCGGTCAACCGGTGCCGGAGCTGCAACTGACCGAAGCCGAGCAAACCCTGGCCGAAGCCAACGTCAACCAGTTGCTGGCCGCCAAGCCGCACCTGGCGCTGGAAAACCTGTCGTTGAAAACCACCCACGGCGAAAGCAAGCTCAGCCTGGTCGTGGACCTGGCCAAGCCGGCCTCCATGGAACTGCCGCCGATCGAGCTGGGCAAGCAGATGGTGTCCCTGCTGGACGCCAACCTGACCCTGTCCAAGCCAATGATCGCCGACGTGGCCGCCCTGCAAGCGCAGGTAGGTGGTGTAACCGATCCTAAAGCCATCGAGCAGCAATCCCAGATGGCCAGCGAGATGGTCAGCGGCATGGCGGTCGGCACGCAACTGGCGACCCTGGTCGGCAGCGACGTGGTGTCCAAGCTGCACTACGCCAACAATGAAGTGACCTTCAACGGCCAGAAGATGACCGTTGAGCAGTTCATTGGCTTCGTGATGTCCAAAGTCGGTGCGGTGAGCGGCGCGCAGTAAGAATTTCGCCATCACCCCGAAATAAATAATGGGGGAGCGGGGTTGCCTGCGATAAGGGTCAAACGGTCGGCGCGTAGCCTCACCGTCACCCCCTCATCGCACGCAACCCCGCTCCCCCATTCGCTTTTCAGAATCTGCGGCAATTCTGAACAATTGTTCTGAAATGTCCATTTCGATACAAGCGTCGGGGATAGTTCCTACAGGAAAGCTAGGTCGGGTCACGAGACGCCGACACCCTGAGGCAAATTGCTCAGGACCACCTATCGTTACAGCTTTCCGTGTGTAAGGAAGCTCACGATATGTTGCGAAACCTACCACTCAGTGCCACAGGACGGTTGCGACTGCTCATCGGGGTCGCCTTGTGCAGCCAATTGCTGGTCCCCACCTTCGCCATGGCCGATGCGGCCTATGACGCCCTGATCATTCAGGCGCGCAACGGCAACTTCACACCCGCCCTCACGCAACTGCGCCAATGGCCCGCCGAGCGCCAGACGCCAGGCCAGATCAGTGACCATCTGGTGATCGCCGGCTGGGCCGGGCAGGACGCTGAAGTGCTGAAGGTGTACGAGGCCCAGGGCGCGAACCGCAACTTGACTTCCCAGGCGCTGGCCACCGTTGCGCGCACCTATCGCAACCAGAAGCAGTGGGCGCAGGCCGAGGCAGTCTATCGCCGCGCGCTGCTGCGTGAACCGAACAATGTCGACCTGCAACTGGGCCTTGCGCTCACCCAGGCCGACGGCGGCCAGGCCAACGAAGCCGTGCAGCGCACCCGCGCGCTGGTGGCGGCCAAGCCGGACGATCCCAACCGCCGCATGGCGCTGGGCTACGCACTGACCCGTGCCGGTCTCAATTACGACGCGCTGTTTGAATTCGACCAGGCGTTTATCCGCACTGGCGACAAGCCTGAAGTCGCTCGCGAGTACATCGTCGCGCTGCAAAAGGCGCGCTTGCCGGAAGCCGCGCTGCGCCTGTCGGCCAAGCGTCCGGGCCTGCTGGATGATGTCACTCAGCGCCGCCTGGAAGGCGACGTGGCGGCCGAGCGTGTGCGCATGGCCGAGTTCGCTACGCGCACTGAACAGGAACGCTATGTCATCGCCGACCGGGCGCTGCAGGACTACGACAAGCTGCTCGCTCGCTGGACCCCGGACCCCACTGCGCATGACGACGTCGTGCGCTGGCGCATCGACCGCCTCGGTGCACTTAAGGCCCGTGCGCGCATGGCGCAGGTCATCCGCGAATACGAAACCCTCAAGAGCGAAGGCGTGCAGTTGCCGACGTATGCCGTGCGCTGGGTCGCCGCCGCCTACCTCGACCAACGCGAGCCGGAAAAGGCCGAGCCACTCTATCGCCAGGCCATCACGGCGCCGGACGCCGACCCGGCGGACCATGTCGAAGACAGCACCGCGCTGTTCTATGCCTTGCTCGAGAGCGACAAGGTGATGGAAGCGCGCGAGGTCGCCAGCAACCTGGCCGACAGCCAGAACCCACGGGTGGAACTCAAAGGCCTGCCGATCGGCAACCCCAACGACAGCTGGATGGATGCGCAACAACTGTCGGCCCAGGCCGGCACTTACGGCGGCGACCTGCCAGGCAGTGAAGCCGGCCTCGAAGCGCTGGTGGCCAAGGCCCCGGGCAACGTCGGCTTGCGCCTGGCCCAGGCCGATATGTACCGCGCCCGTGAATGGCCGCGCCGGGCCGAGGGCAGCCTCAAGGAAACCGAAGCCCAGGCGCCGCGCGACATCGGCCTGGAAGTGAGCCAGGCCTACACCGCGATGGATCTGCAGGAATGGCGGCAAATGGACGCGCTGACCGACGACGTGCTCGGGCGCAACCCGGACAACCGCCAGGTGCAGCGCCTCAGCCGCCTGCGCGATGTACACGACATGGCCGAGCTGCGTGTCGAGGCCTACACCGGTAAAAGCTACGGCGGTGGCGGCAATGACGACGTGGGCGCGGTCGCGGGCAGCCGCGACTGGGGCATCGAAAGCGTGCTCTACAGCCCGCCCATCAATGAAGATTGGCGTGTGTTCGCCGGCGCCGGTTATGCCACCGCCGACTTCACCGAAGGCACCGGCCAGCACCGTTTCCAGCGGGTTGGCGTGGAGCGGCGCACCCGCGACATGACCCTGGAGGCTGAAGTCTCCAACCATTCCTACGGCTACGGCTCCAAGCAAGGCGCCGCGGTGTCGATCACCCGCGACATCAACGACAACTGGCAATACGGCGGCAGCCTCGGCTACCTGCTGGCCACCACGCCGTTGCGGGCGTTGAACGCCGACGTCACCGCCAACGGCGGCAGCGGCTTTATCCGCTGGCGCGCGAATGAAAGCCGCGAGTGGAAACTGTCCCTGAGCCCGTCCCACTTCAGCGACGGCAACAATCGGCTCGAAGCCTTGCTCACCGGCCGCGAGGGCATCTACAGCTCGCCCCATGTGCAAGTCGACCTGGGCCTGGAGGTCGGCGCCAGCCGCAACACCAAGGACGACACGGTGTACTTCAACCCCAAGTCGGACCTCAGCGTGTTGCCCAGCGTCACCGTCAATCATGTGCTCTATCACCGCTACGAGACCCAGTGGAGTCAGCAGTTCCAGGTCGGTGCGGGTACCTATAGCCAGCGCGACTACTCCACCGGCGGGGTCGGCCTGATCGGCTACGGCCAACGCATCCGCTGGAATGACGTGCTGGAAGCCGGCGCCAACCTGAGCTTGATCAGCCGACCTTATGACGGCGATCGCGAACGCGATCTGCGCCTGCTCGTCGACCTCACTTACCGTTTCTAGAAGAGCCTGACCATGACCGTCCTCAGCCGTTGCTTGTTGGTCCTGGGTGTATTGCTGGCCAGTGCCTGCGCCCAGCAACCCGCGCCTTACACCCCACCCGCCGAGCGGCCGACGCCGCCCAATGAGGCGCCGTGGCCGAAGAACCATTTCCTCGGCATCGCCTACCACGATGTCGAGGATCGCGACCCGGACCAGGCGGTGGTGGCGGTGCGCACCGAGCGGTTGATCGACCAATTGGCCTGGCTGCGCGAGAACGGCTACCAGCCGGTCAGCGTCGACCAGATCCTGGCTGCACGCAGCGGTGGGCGCGAGCTACCGCCCAAGGCCATCCTGCTCAGCTTCGACGACGGTTATTCGAGTTTCTACACCCGCGTGATGCCGATCCTGCGGGCCTATCATTGGCCGGCGATCCTGGCCCCGGTGGGCTATTGGATCGACACGCCGCTGAACAAACCGGTGGACTTCGCCGGCACGCCCCGCGCGCGCTCGGATTTCCTCACCTGGCAGCAGGTGAAGGAGATTTCCCAGTCGGGCCTGGTCGAAATCGCCGCGCATACCGACGCCAGCCACACCGGCATCCTGGCCAACCCCCAGGGCAACCTGGAGCCCGCCGCCGCCACACGGCGCTACGATGCCGCTACCGGCAAGTACGAAACCGACGCGCAGTTCCAGGCGCGGATGCGTGCCGACGTGACGGCCATCTCCAACAAGCTGCGCGCCGTCACCGGCAAGGCGCCGCGCGTGTGGGTGTGGCCTTATGGCGCCGCCGATGGCACGTCCCTGGCCGTTGTGGGCGAGCAGGGCTACCAGATGGCCCTGACCCTGGACGACGGCCTCGACGACCTCGCCAACCTCAAGAGCAGCCCGCGCTTTCTGGTGGCGTCCGACCCGGACGGCGAGCACTACGCCAACGCGATTGTCGGCACTGAGACCAAGGCCTCGATGCGCGTGCTGCATGTCGACCTCGACAACGTCTACGACCCTGACCCGGCCCAGGAGGCGCGCAACCTCGACCAGTTGGTGCAGCGCGTGGTGGACATGGGCGTGAGCACCGTGTTCCTGCAAGCATTCGCCGACCCCAAGGGCGACGGCCTGGTGCATTCGCTGTACTTTCCCAACCGCCACCTGCCGGTGCGCCGCGACCTGTTCAACCGCGTGACCTGGCAACTGCGTACCCGTGGTCATGTGGCGATTTTCGCGTGGATGCCGGTGCTCAGTTTTGCCCTCGACCCGGCGTTGCCGCGCGTCACACGGTGGGACCCGAAGACCGGCCAGCTCGGCCTTGATCCGGACCAGTACAAGCGCCTGTCGCCGTTCGACCCGAAAGTGCGTCAGCAGATCGGCGAGATCTACGAAGACCTGGCGCGCAACACCGCTGTCGACGGCGTGCTGTTCCACGACGATGCGATCCTCTCGGACTTCGAAGACGCGAGCCCGGCGGCGCTCAAGGCCTACGCCGCCAACGGCCTGCCCGACAGCATCGCCGCCCTGCGCGCCGACCCGGCCGTGATGCAGCGCTGGACACGCTTCAAGAGTCGCTACCTGATCGACTTCACCCAGGAGCTGACTGCCAAGGTCCGCGCCATCCGTGGGCCGCAGGTGCAGACCGCGCGCAATATCTTCGCCGAGCCGATGCTCAACCCCGGCAGCGAAGCCTGGTTCGCGCAGAACCTCGATGACTTCCTCCAGACCTACGACTGGACCGCGCCCATGGCCATGCCGCTGATGGAAGGCGAAACGCTGAAGAACTCCAATGCCTGGTTGGAAAAATTGGTCGCCACGGTCAAGGCGCGCCCCGGTGCGCTGCAACGGACCGTATTCGAACTGCAAGCCAAGGATTGGCGCACCCAGGCCGCGCCCGATATCGACGGGGCGCAGATGGCACAGTGGATGGGTGTACTCAAACGCCAGGGGGTCACGAGTTTTGGTTATTACCCGGACAACTTCCTGGAAAACTCGCCGGATCTGAAGACAGTGCGTCCGGCCCTTTCCAACCAATGGAACCCTTGACCATGTTCGACAGAATCCTGGCGTTATTCGTGCTGGCACTGGTGTTGGGTGTGCCCCTGGGCCTGATCTTCCTGGTCACCGGGCAGTTCCTGATGGACTTCGTGTTTTTCTACCCGCTGTTCATGTCGGCGCTGTGGATCGCCGGCGGGCTGTATTTCTGGTTGCACTGGGAGCGCCACTGGCCGTGGGAAGAAGACACCCCGGCGCCGGTGCTGGCCGGCAACCCGCTGATCTCGATCATCATCCCTTGCTACAACGAGGGCGATAACGTCGCCGACACCATGGAGGCCGCGCTGGCCCAGGTGTACCCGAATATCGAGGTGATTGCGGTCAACGACGGTTCCTCCGACAACACCGCCGCAGTACTGGATGCCCTGGCCTTGCAGCAGCCACGCCTGCGCGTATTGCACCTGGCGCAGAACCAGGGCAAGGCGGTGGCGTTGCGCATGGGCGCGGTGGCCGCGCGCAGCGAATACCTGGTGTGCATCGATGGCGACGCGTTGCTGGATAAGAATGCGGCGGCCTACATGGTTGCGCCGATGCTCGACAACCCGCGCCTGGGCGCCGTCACCGGCAACCCACGGATTCGCACGCGCTCGACGCTGATCGGGCGGGTGCAGGTGGGCGAGTTCTCGTCGATCATCGGCTTGATCAAGCGCACCCAGCGGGTGTTCGGGCGGATCTTCACGGTGTCGGGTGTGGTGGTGGCGTTTCGCAAGAAAGCGCTGGACCGCATCGACTACTGGAGCACCGACATGATCACCGAGGACATCGACGTCAGTTGGAAGCTGCAGCTCGATCACTGGAGCATCTTCTACGAGCCGCGTGCACTGTGCTGGATCCTCATGCCGGAAACCGTCGGCGGCCTGTGGAAGCAGCGCCTGCGCTGGGCCCAGGGCGGCGCCGAGGTGCTGTTCAAGAATATCCGTGGCATCTGGCAGTGGCGCCATCGCTACCTGTGGCCGTTGCTGTTCGAGTACTGCCTGTCCACCGGATGGGCCTTCACCTTCCTGCTGTCGGTGATCTTCTGGGGCGTGGGTAAATTCATCCCGCTGCCACAGGCAATTACCGTGGACTCCCTGGTGCCGCCGGCGTTTACCGGGCTGGTGCTGGCGATGGTGTGCCTGGTGCAGTTTGCGGTGAGCATCCTGATTGACCGGCGCTACGAGAAAGACCTGTGGAAAACCCTGTTCTGGACCGTGTGGTACCCGATGGTGTTCTGGCTGGTCAGCCTGTTCACCACCTTGGTCAGTTTCCCCAAGGTGCTGTTCAACCAGCACCAGAAGCGCGCCCGCTGGGTCAGCCCGGATCGCGGTATCAAACCCCTTGAAGAGGAGGCGTGAGCATGAAACTGGTCAGAACCCGCCAACGCTCCGTGATGTGGATCATCGATGTGCTGTTGACCCTGATGGCCTGGGCCGGTTTGATCTGGCTACTGGCTCGCGGGATTACCTCGATGCTCGACACCCACGGCGGTCCACGTATCGAGGCGCCGATTTTTGCGGCGCTCAACACCCTGCAGGTTTACCTGTGGATTGCCTTGTTCAACGCCGTGATCCTGATCAGCTGGGCGCGCTACCAGCAACGCCGGGGCCGCAAGTTCGCCCAGCGTCGCGCCGAGGCCAAGGCCCTCACCGACCAGAACCTGAGCGACAGCTTCAGCCTCGGCGAGGGTGACCTGGAGCAACTGCGCCGGCCTGGCGTGCTGGTGATCCACAATGACGACGACGGCGGTGTGGCGGAGGTCAAATCCCATGTCTCGCGGGATGTGGAAAAGCCGGGGCTGACCCTGGTGCCTGGCCAGGATCGCAACAAGGACGCCAGCTAGGATTTACGCTGGAGAGTGTTCCCGCGCAATGTGGGAACACTCTTGGGTAATACCGATAAGTGGGATCCAATTCACAAAAACGCCGCGAACTTTTCTGCCTTTTCCGGTACTAACTTATCTCGGCAAGAACTTGATGGCTAACTAATGGCAACTTTCAAGTTCTCCGACGAATCGCCATCAAAACTATTGCCGCTTGTCGGAATAATACTGCCAGTCACAGGCTGTATTTCTTTTTGATGATTTTTAGTTGTTATTAATCAATAGGTTAAGTGAGTAACTAGTACGGCTGTGCAACTAATCCAGTTTCTTGGGTTGGCGCAAGTTCGATGTTAGTTTGCCGCCCCTTGATTTTCGACGGATCGAACATGTTTTTGTTATCGCCACGGACTCGGTATTTGCTGTGCACTTTCCTGCTCGCTTATTTGAGTATGAACAGTGCCATGGCCGCCCCTACGCCAGGGGATCAGGACCTGATTCGCGACCGCCAGAACCGCCTTCTCGAAGAGCAGCGCCGGCGCCTGGAAGAACTCCAGGACCTGCCCGGCAAAGACACCAAGGCCCAGGCACCGGCCACGCCCGTCGATACCCGCTGCTTCCCGATCCAGGACATCGAACTCAAGGGCGCCGACAGCCTGTCCGCCGCCGACCGCACGCGTCTGCTCAAGCCCTATATCGGCCAGTGCCTGGGCGTGGCACAGCTCAATGAACTGCTCAAGGTCATCACCGACTATTACATCGCCAAGGGCCGGGTCACCAGCCGCGCCTACCTGCCGCAACAAGACCTCTCCAGCGGTCACCTCCAGGTGCTGGTGGTGGAAGGCAAGCTCGAAGGCCTGAAGGGCGCCGAGGGCAGCAGCGTGACCGACCGTGAATTGGCCATGGCGTTTCCCGGCAAGGTCGGCGAGGCGCTCAACCTGCGCGAAGTCGAGCAACTGGTGGACCAGCTCAGCCGCTTGCCGTCCAAGCAGGCGCAGATGGAATTGATCCCCGGCAGCCAGGTCGGCGGCAGCGAAGTGGTGGTGAAAAACCAGCCGCAAAAGCCCTGGCGCGCCAGCCTGTCGCGCAACAATGACGGGCAGAAAAGCACCGGCGAACAGCAATGGGGCGCGGGCCTGGAGTGGGACAGCCCGCTGGGCCTGGCTGACCAGTTGATAGTGCGCGGCGGCCACGACGCGATCAGCGACCACCAGAAAACCTCGAAAAGCAGCATGCTCTACTACAACCTGCCGTGGGGCTGGTGGAACTTCAGCTACAGCTACAGTGAAAGCGACTACCGCACGCCAGGTGACCTCCAGGGCTACAAATACAAGCAGACGGGCGACAGCCAGAACCACCAGCTGCGCGCCGAGCGCGTAGTGCATCGCGATGACGTGAGCAAGACTTCGGTCAACGTCGGCCTCACTCATTTGCGCACCAACAACTACATCAACGACGAGCGCCTGGGCGTCAGCAGCAACCGCCTCAGTGAGTTCCAGGTCGGCCTCAGCCACGGGCGGCGGATCGCCAGTGCCTTCGTCAACCTGGACGTTGGCATGCAAAACGGCATCGGCGCCTTCGATGCCCAGCGCGACGAACAGCGTCGCGACGGCTTCGGCAACCTCACGCCCACCCCCCGCTATCGTAAATACACGGCCACCGCCAGCTACCTGCAGCCGTTCACGCTGTGGGGCGAGTCGTTCAGTTTCACCAGCCTGGCCACCGGGCAGCGCAGTGAAGATGTGTTGTATCCGTCGCAACGCATGAGCCTGGGCGGTTCCTACTCGGTGCGTGGATTCAAGGACCAGCAACTGAACGGTGACAGCGGCGGCTACTGGCGCAACGACCTGCGCTGGACCCGTCCGGTCACGGTCGGCTGGCTGCGCCCGGCCTTGCTCGAATACGGCGCTGGCGTCGGTTACGACCAGGGCGTGATTCGCAATGACCGTTACAACGACACCCAGCATGGCCGGGTGTCGAGCAACTCCGTTGAGTTGTTCGCGCGGGGCAAATACGTCAGCACCAGTGTGACGTTTGCCCATTCCCTGGAGCGACCTGGCGTGGTGACCGAGCGCGAAGCGCCGATCTACTTCCGCCTGGATTTCTTCCTGTAATTCAACGCCGCTGCCGTGAGATTCTGAATATGGACGTTCGCCCTGTTGTTGCCCTGAAAACCCTGTCCCAGCGTGGCCTGGCCCTGATCCTGGCCAATGCGCTGTTCTGGCAGCCGCTGCTGGCCCAGGCCGACGGTATCGTGGTCAGCGGTCCGGGCACGACCGTCGGCCAGGCGGGCAACGGCGTGCCGGTGGTGAACATCGCCACGCCCAATGGCAGCGGCCTGTCCCATAACCAGTTCAAGGACTACAACGTCGGCCCCAATGGCGTGATCCTCAACAACGCCACGGGCATGGTGCAGAACACGCAGCTGGGCGGGATCATCGTCGGTAACCCGAACCTCAAGGGCGGCGCTGCGAATGTCATCCTCAACGAAGTCAACGGCGGGAGCCCCAGCCAGTTGCGCGGCTACACCGAAGTGGCGGGCCAGTCGGCCAAGGTGATCGTCGCCAACCCGTATGGCATCAGCTGCAACGGCTGCGGTTTTATCAACACCCCGAATGTCACCCTGACCACCGGCAAGCCAGTCATCGACAAAGTCGGCCGCCTGGACCATTACCAGGTGGATGGCGGTGCGGTAACCATCGACGGCAAGGGCTTGAACGCGAGCAACGTCGACCATTTCGAGATCATCACCCGTTCGGCCAAGATCAACGCGCAGATCAATGCACGCGAGCTTACGGTGATCGCCGGTCGCAATGACGTCGATGCCAAAAGCCTGAAAACCACCGCGCGCGCCGACGACGGCAGCGCCAAGCCGGAGCTGGCGATCGACTCGTCGGCACTGGGCGGCATGTACGCCGGCGCCATCAAGCTGGTGGGCACCGAGGCCGGCGTCGGCGTGAAGCTCGACGGCACATTGGCCGCCAGCGGCGGCGATATCCAACTCGATGTCAACGGCCACCTGAGCATGGCCCAGGCCGCCTCCAGCGGTGCGGTGGATATCAAGGCGGCAAGCCTGGATGCCCAGGGCCCGGTCTACGCCGGCACCACCCTGAAGGCAAAGACCAAGGGCGAGCTGAAAAACCGCAAGAGCCTCGCCGCCCGTGACAGCATCACCCTCGCGAGCAACGGCAAGCTGACCAACAACGGCATCATCGAAGCCGGGGTCAACGCCGACAACACCCGCAACGCCGGGGGCGACGTCACGCTCGACAGCCAGCAGATCACCAACACCGGCACCGTAATCGCCAATCGCAGCCTGACCGCGAACGTCGCCCAAGACCTGGATAACCAAGGCGCCAGCATGAGCGCCAAGCAAGCGCTGAACATCATCGCCGGCAGCCTCGATAACCGCAACAAGGGCCAATTGCTCAGCGACGGTACTCAAACCCTCAACGTCAGCGGCCTGCTGGACAACAGCCAGGGCGGCATCATCGACAGCACGGGCGCATTCACCCTGCACGGCAATACCCTGGACAACAGTGCCGGCAACCTCACCGGCGCCAGCACGCTTACCCTGGATTTGCTCGGTGACCTGATCAACCGCAACGGCAAGCTGGCGAGTGTCGGGCCCTTGCTGGTCCAGCGTGCCGCCCATCTCGACAACCAGGGCGGCAAGCTCGCAAGCCAAAGCTTGCTGACGGTGTTCGCCACCAGCATCGACAACCAGAACAGCGGCACCCTGGCCGCCAACGATGGCCTGAGCCTGACCGCCTCCGAAGGCGTGCAGAACGGCACCAACGGCCTGATCCACAGCGAAAAGGCCGGCCTCAGCATTACCGCCGGCACCCTCGATAACAACGGCGGACGCATCGCGGCCAAAGGCGGCGATGCGCTTATCGATGCCACGGATTTCAACAACGGCAGTGGCAACCTGTTCGCCCGTGACCGCGTGCGCCTGAGTGGCGTGAATGTGGATAACGGCGGGGAGATCGCAGCCAACCGGGTCGACGTCAGCCTGCGTGGCGCGCTGGTCAACCGTGGCTTGATCGAAAGCGCCACGACCCTGGATGTCGACAGCGCAAGCCTCACCAACAGCGGGCGAATGCGCGCCCTCGGTGTCGTCGGCAAGACCCGCTACGCCATCGGTGGCCTGCTGAACAACAGCGGTAGCCTGGAGACCGCCAACGACCAATTGAGCCTCGCCGCCGGCACTTTCCAGAACACCGGCGGCAAGGTGTTGCACGTCGGCACCGGCGTGCTCGACCTCAGTGGCATCAGCCTCGATGACGTCGGCGGCAGCCTGGTGACCCAGGGCGACTTGACCCTCGACAAGACCCACTGGACCAACAGCACCGCGATTCAGGCCGGGCGCCTGACGGTGAATGTCGACAACCTGCATCAGACGGCCACCGGGCAATTGCTCGGTACCCGCAGCCTGGTCGGCAGCGGCCAGGACTGGACGGTGGGCGGCTCTGTTGCCAGCCAGGGCAGCCTCGACCTGTCGGTGGGCAACCTGCTCAATGACCACGGGTTGATCTTCAGCGGCGGCGACATGAACCTGAAGGTGGATCGCCTGAAAAACCTCGGCGCCAGCATTTACGCCATGGGCAACCTGCGCGTTGACCGCGACGGCCAGGGTGGGCTGGCCACCAGCATCATCAACAGCTCGGGCACCATCGAAAGCGAGCGCAACCTGGTCCTGGCGGCCAGCACAATCGACAACATCCGTACTGTGCTGACCACCGAATCGGGCATCTACAGCGCCTCCATCACCCCTATCGCCTGTGTCGAGGGCGTGACCGGTGGCGACTGCGACGGTGGCAAGCAGAACCGACCGTTCCAGATCACCCAGCGCGATCGCTTCATCGTCAGCGACGCGACGGCAGCGTCCAGCATTACCTCGGGCGCCGACATGCTGCTGACCGGCGGCGACCTGCTCAACAGCAGCAGTAGCATCGCTTCGGGTGGCAACATGACGGTGCGGGTCAACCAATTGACCAACGTCGGTGTGGTGACTCACGACACCCAGTACGACCGCGTGTTTACCTCCGATCGAGAGCGCAAGCCAGAGGGTTGGTACCGCTACGCCGCGGACTTCACTGACCAATATTCCATTGGCGGCACTCGGTACGACGCCAATAACCTCGGCGGCCTGGAAGCGTCGCTGGCGACGTTTATCGGCGCGATGCAGATGGAGAAGCTCCCCCTGCGCAAGACCACCGAACTGGCACCGGTGGACCAGAGCTACGCGGCCGTGATCCAGGCCGGTGGCGCTGTGACTGTGCAGGCCCAGGCGGGTATCGACAACACAGTCGTGCGCGGCGGCTACACCTACGTCGGCAGCGGCGCCAACAGCCATGCGCCGGGCTACTCGACCGAGGTCAGCCTCAACCCGCAGCTGCCGCCGGACGTCGCCCAGCAACAAGTCAACCCGTTGGGCCTGCCAGGCTTCGACCTGCCCACCGGGCAGAACGGCTTGTTCCACCTCAATGACGGCAATGGCGTGAACGGCGTGCCCACCAGCCAGTTCGCGGCCAACCCGCACAAATACCTGATCGAAACCAACCCGCTGCTCACCGACATGCGCCAGTTCATGAGCTCGGACTACATGCTCAGCAAGCTCGGTTACGACCCCGACACCGCGCAACGGCGCCTCGGCGACGGTTTCTACGAACAGCGCCTGATCCAGCAGGCCGTGCTTGCGCGTACCGGCCAGCGTTTCATCGACGGCCAGACCAGCGATGCCGACCTGTTCAAGCACCTGATGGACAACGCCATCAGCAGCAAGGACGCGCTCAGCCTGTCGGTGGGTGTCAGCCTCACCGCCGAACAGGTTGCGGCCCTGACGCACGACATCGTGTGGCTGGAAAACGCTACCGTCGCCGGGCAACAAGTGCTGGTCCCGGTGCTGTACCTGGCCCAGGCCAGCAACCGCCTGGCGCCCAATGGTGCATTGATTACCGGTAGCGACGTCAGCTTGATCAGCGGCAGCCACCTCAATAACGCCGGCACTTTGCGCGCCAACGGCAGCCTGCTGGCCAATGTCGGCAGCAACCTCACCAACAGCGGCTTGATGGAAGCCGGCGGGCGTCTCGACCTGCTCAGCGGCAACAACCTGACCAACCGCGCGGGCGGTGTCATTGCCGGGCACGACGTCAACCTCGCCACCGGCGCCGACCTGCTCAACGAGCGCACGGTGACCACCCACGAAAGCGCCAGTGCCTATCGCACCGAGCGCAGCGATTTCGTCGACAGCGCCGCGCGCATCGAATCGGCCAACGCACTGACCTTGCAGGCCGGGGCCAACCTCAACAACGTCGGTGGTGTGCTCAAGAGCGGCGCGGACACCACCGCGCAAGCCGTGGGCGACGTCAACATCAGCGCCTCGCAAACCCTCGACAGCGGCGCCATCGGCACGCGCTCCAACTACAAGACCATCGCGCAACAAGGCTCCGTGGTGGAAGCCGGTCGCGACCTGCACGTGGCCGCCGGGCGCGACATCAGCATCGTGGCCAGCCAGGTGCAAGCCACGCGCGATATCAACCTGGTCGCCACCCGCGATTTCAACGCGGGAGCAGCGGCCAATGAGCAGCACTCGACGTTCAACTCGAAAAAGGTCAAGCGCATCGAGGACCACGTCCAGCAAGTCTCCAGCGTGATCAAGGCCGGTGGCGACGCCAGCCTGAGCGCCGGGCAGGACCTGCAACTGGTGGCGAGCCAGGTCAATGCCGGCAGCGAGGCCTACCTGGTGTCGGGTAAAAACCTCAGCCTTAAAACCGCTGAAGACCAGGACTACAGCTTCTACAGCAAGACCAAGAAAACCTCCCAGGGCAAGAAATTCCGCCTCGACGAAACCGACGCCGTGAACAACGTTGGCAGCCTCGTCAGCGCTGGCACTCACAGCACGGTCGTCGCCGGCGAAAACCTGCTATTGGCCGGCAGTGCCGTCACCGCCGAAAAAGGCGCGGCGCACTTGGTTGCCGGGCAGGACGTGAGCATCCTCGCGGTGAGCAATTCGGACAGCGCCCGCCACGAACGCAAAGAGAGCAAAAGCAGCTGGGGCGGGCTCAAGGCGAGCAAGGTCGAGGACAAGGTCGACGAAAAACGCACCACCGCCATGGGCAGCATGGTCTCCGGCGAAACCGTCACCGTCGCGGCCAAGCGCGATGCCGTGGTGACCGGCTCCGCGCTGGTCAGCACCGGCGACCTCGCCGTGCAGGCCGGCCGCGACCTGACCATCGATGCGGCGCAGAACACCTTCGCCCGCACCGACATGCACAAGGAAAAAAACCGCGACCTCACCGGTGTGTTGACCGGCAACACGCTGGGCCTGGATGACATCACCGGCAACCAGAAACTCTACATCAACAGCTCGAAGCACAACGGCACCGCCAATGAAATGACCCTGACCGGCAGCACGATTGGCTCAAGTGCAGGCAATGTGTCGCTGACTGCAGGGCGTGAGCTGGCGGTGATTGCCAGTGATCTGGTGAGTACCAAAAACATGGCGCTCACCGGTGCGAACGTCAGCATTACGGCCGGCATGGAAACCGCCAGCCAGACCAGCAAGGACAGTTCCAAGAGCCTGGCGGTAGGCCGTGTGATCGCGGGCACCGTGGTCGATACCACTAAAAGTATCCGTGATGCCGCCGAGGCAGCGCGCAGCTCCGACGACCCGCGTCTGAAGGCAGTGAAAATCGCCCAGGCGGCGCTGTCGGTCTACAACCTCAATAACCAGGCGGGCGAGCTCAATAAGCAAAGCACCGGTTTCAAGGACAAGACCGGTGGCTCCGCCGGTAACGGCTCGCTGATCAAGATTGGGACTGAACTGGCCAACACGCGGACCAAAAGCAGCAGTGAATACACCGCCCAAACCGCTCATCAGAGCAGTCTCAATGCGGGTGAAAACCTGCTGATTGTCGCGGCGGGCGACGCGCCGCAGACCTTGGGTGACCTGCTGATCACCGGCAGTTCATTGAAAGCGGGCAACACTCTGTTGTCGGCGAAAAACAACATCCTGCTGCAAAGCGCGCAGAACACCACTGAGCGTAAAAACGATGGCTCGCGCAACCGGACTGCCATCGGCGCCAGCTTCAACATTGGCGAGCAAAACGGCTTCACTCTCGACCTGGGCGCACAAACCGCCAAGAACCTGGGGTCGGGTGGCTCGGTGACGCAAGTCAATACCACCCTGGACACCGGTTCACTGGTGCTGCGCAGCGGCCAGGACACGACCTTGGCGGGAGCGCAGGTACGGGCTGATCGCATTGATGCCGACATCGGCGGCAACCTCAACATCCTGTCGCGACAGGACACCGAGACCTCCAAGAGCAAGCAGGACAGCGCCGGCTTCGGGGCGAGCATCTGTATCCCGCCGTTCTGCTACGGCTCCACCGTGGCGGCGTCGGCGAACCTGGCGGCGTCGAAGATGAACAGCGACTACCAGGCGGTGACCGACCAGAGCGGGTTCTTTGCCGGTAAGGGCGGCTACACCATCGACGTGGCCAAGAACACCACCCTGCAGGGCGCGGTGATTGCCAGCGAAGCCACGGCTGACAGGAATTTACTGCTCACCGATCGTCTGCTGGTCAGTGACATCAAGAACAAGAGCGAGATCGAAAGCAAATCGGCGGGCATGAGTGTGTCCGGTTCCTACGGTGGCGGTGTCGGTACGCTCACACCCGGGGCCCTGTATGGCATGGCGCTGAATGATTCGGACCACAGCCACACCCGCAGTGCCGTGAGTGAAGGCACGATCGTGGTGCGCAACCCGGAAGGCGCGGGTGACCTGATCGGCCTGAACCGCGACACGGCGAATGCCAACCAGCACCTCGACAAGCCTGACCAGAAGGCCATGCAAGAACGCATGGACCTGATCAAAAGCTCGATGGAGTTGACCAAGGGGATCGGCGACGCCATCGCCGCCGCCAGGATCAATGCCGCCAATGACCCCAACAGCGACATCAATAAAGCCACACGGCAGAAGCTGATTGAGGACGGTATCGCTAACCCGACACCGGCGCAGATCAGCCAGCAAGCCCAGAAGGATTATGGCGTCGGCAGCAGCTTCCAGAAGGCCAGCCAGGCCGTGACGGCCGTGGTGCAGGCGGTCATGGGTGGCAGTGTTGGCGGTGCGTTGGCGGGTGCGGCGGCACCGTACCTGGCCCATGAAATCAAGCAGCAGACTGAAGGCGACCCCTACGCCAACCTGATGGCTCACGCAGTGCTGGGTGCGGTGGTGGCGCAAGCCCAGGGTAACTCGGCATTGTCAGGGGCAGCCGGTGCTGCAACCGGCGAATTTATTGCCCGTCAGCTGTATCCGGGCACCGCGACCGCTGACTTGACCCAGGCGCAAAAAGCAACGGTTTCCGCGTTGTCGAGCTTGGCTGCGGGTGTGGGCGGAGGGCTCGCGGGCGGTGACATGTTCGGCGCTGTCGCCGGCGCTCAAGCAGGACGTAATGCGGTGGAAAATAACTGGCTGAGCGAGACAGAAGCCCGTGCACTTGATAAAGAACTGACAGCCTGTAAAAACGTCAGGGGTGGAGACTGCGCGCCGGTGATAAAGAAATACATCGATATCAGTAATGAAAACAGTAAAAGAATGGCGGGTCGCTGTACGGGCGGGGGATGGACGTGTGTCCCGCGCGAAGAGGAAATCCAGGCAAGTACCAATGTTGCCAGAGATGCCGATCCCTCACAGTTCCGCATGAGTGAAAAGTTGAAGAACCCCGAGGCCATTGCGCTGGTTAATTATCTGAATGGCGCGGACCTCAAGTTTCTGAAGGAAAACATTACCGACTCAGACCGCGTGATGTCGGTTGTCATCGATCCGTTCACGTGGCCTGCCATTTTGATGGGCGGTAAATCCATTCTCACCAATGCAGTGACCAAAGGGCGAGAACAGTTAGTCTCCGTGGGCGTTTCCGCCGGTGTTGGCGCCGGTATCCAATACGTGACGGATGGCAAGGTGACACTGGCGGACGTGATTGGCTCTGGGATAGTCGGGGCCATCACCCCCGGTAAAGGGTACAGCCCTACGGTCACGTGGAATGCAACAGGTAGTTATTATCAGGCTGAAATGAAGGGCGATGATCCGTTCATGGCGGCCTTGGTAGGTAAAGCGGGCGCAACCGTAGGGTTCGGCATTGGTAACATGGTCAAATTACCCTTGGAGAAGGGCCTTAACCCTTTGTCCAAGCAGTACGAGTGGGTACCGGCCGGAATATGGACTATTACAAAGCCCGCCCCGCCAAGCTCCATTCCTTCCATCGCGGGTAATTTGGGTGACTCCACGGCCTCCGGGCTTTTCAACAAAAGCGTTGAGTACTATATGAAGAAAAGAGACCTCAATGAGAAGAAATGAACCCTGGTGGGTCGCCATTTATCTGCCGTGTGCCTTTGCGTTGGCGCTGCTGTTCATGAGTGTGTTCTTCCAGGTGGCGGGGTACTGGTTGAGTGGTGGCGAGGATGTCATCGGACTGGTGAAGGAAAACAGCCTGCTGTACCTGAAAGTGGCCGGGGTTGGATTCATCGCGGGGTGGGTGCTTTGGTTCTTTAATGTGCGCTGATTATCCACGGGCAGCGGAGCGTATCAGGCGGACACTGCGTTAAACTCCGGCCCGTTGTTCGGCTAGGCGCCTTTACCTTTTCAAGGACGATGAATGAAACCCGTAAAACTTTCCCTGCAGGCCTTCCTGATGTCCTGCCTGGTGGCCGGCTGGGGCCTGGTGTATGTCGACCGCATCCAGTGGGGCATCCGCGTCGCGGCGCTGATGTATATCGGCATCGTGCTGCTGGGCCTGTGCGGGCTGATCTCGACGCCGCTCGGTTTGTATGTCCTGTTGGGCTTCATCATCAGCGTCAAGCTTGCCTCGGCGGTCACCGCCGCGGTGCTGGCGCGCCGCTACACCGGCCCGCTGAATGTGCCGCGCAAACGTGTCCACGTGCTCTATGTGGGCGTGCTGGTGGTGGTCACGCTGGTCTTGCTCTCGGTGCTGCGTGCACCGCTGCTGGGCTTCAACACCTACTTCGTACCGACAGCCTCGATGGCGCCCACCGTGTCGATCGGCGACTACATCGTGTCCGACCTGCGTGCGGGGCCACCCAAGGTCGGTGACATCGTGGTGTACCGCTGGAATGGCACCGAAGCGATCAAGCGCGTGGCGGGCGTCGCCGGGGACACCTTGGAAATCGTCAACGGCGAGCTGATCCACAACGGCGAAAATGTCGGGCTGTTCCATGCCCAGGCCGACCGTGTGAAAGGCCCGGAATCGCTGACGCTCGCGCCGGTCAAGGTTGCGCCGGGGCACGTCTACCTGCTGGGCGATAACCGCCACAACAGCAATGACAGCCGCTTCATGGGCCAGGTCGCGGTTGAAGACGTGGTGGGCAAGGTGACCGGCATCTGGTCCTCCAAAGACCGGACGCGGATCGGCACGACATTCCCTTGATACCTTCTTGAAGCTGGAGCAACACCCTATGAATGTCCCGAACACCACCGGACGGGCGACCATCCTGGCCAGCATCGGCCGCCGCCTGGCCGCTCGTATCATTGATTGCGCCATCGCAGTGCTGATCTTTTTCATCGTCAAATCCGGCGCCGACGCGGTGTCTGCCTATGTGCCTGCGATAACGTCCCAGCGTGGCATTCTCTCGGGCTTTTTTGCCGGCTTCGCCTACGTCCTGTTGGCCGATGCATTGCCCAATGGCCAGAGTCTCGGCAAGCGCCTGTTGAGCATTGCCACCGTCGACCGCAAGACCCGCAAGGGCTGTACCCTTTCGCAGTCGCTCACCCGCAATGCCGGGGTGCTGGTGGTGATCGATTGGGTGTGGATCTTCATGGAGTCACGCACGCGCCTGGGGGATATGTTCGCCAAGACCATCGTGGTCCAGACCGGCAACCTGACCACGGTGCGCAGCCTGGCGGACATTTATGACAACGGCACTTCCCGTGGCTGATGGTTATTTAACGGACAAGGACACGTCAGATGATTTACCGAGCTTTTATCCTCCTGTGCCTGGCAACCCTCGCCGGATGCCAGGGCCTTCCCTATCGCGGCGCTGAAGATCAGGCGCGGATCACGGCTGACCTGAAGCTTGCGGCGACGCCCGCCGAGTTCACCAGGTTGCGTTGGGCGTACACGAACTACGGCGTGATGAAGGGCGAGCAGACCGAGGATGCAATCGCCGTGGTGCAGCCGGGCCTGATCACATTGGTGGGCTATGCGGGCGGGCACTATGTGCGTCAGGCCAGCTTTCCCGTGGCCACGGTGGACTGTGCGTACATCTTCGACAGCGAGACCAGTGATCGGCCGATCTGGCTGCTGCAGCAAGACCGTATCGTGTTCCTCACCGTTAGCGACTTCCGTGGCAATGGCGACGTGCTCAAGCGCACGCAATTGGTCAAGGCATTGGCCGCCAGCGGCTTCACGCTGCACACCGATGCCCAGGGTCCGGCCTACCGCCCCACCGGCAAGTCGGAACGCCTGTTGGTGCTCAACCCCATCGTCGGCAAGCACATGGAAGACATCGCCGAGAACCAGGCGCACAACGTGTGCCGCCCTCAACCCCTTAAGGATAAATGACTGATGAGCGATTCAGCGTCGGTGGCCGGCAGCGATAACCTGGCCAGCCCGGTCAAGCGGCTGCTGGGCTACCTCATCGATATGGGCGTGGCGTTTGGCTTGCTGTTGTTGAAGACGCCGCTCGGCTATGCCTCCCTGTATGCCCACACGGCGACGAGCCTGATGCTTTTCCAATACGCCAGCTCCGCGCTGACCTTATTGGCGATTGGGTACCTTCTCTTTTGCGATGCATTGCCCCAGGGCCAGAGCCTGGGCAAGCGCGTGTGCCGCACGGCGGTCGTGGGTTATCCGTACCCCACGAACTGCACCGTGGTGCAGTCGTTCCTGCGCAACCTGCCGAAGCTGTTGCTCAGTGTGCTGGACGGTATGTTCGTATTGATGGGACTGCGTCGGCGCCTGGGCGACATGTTGGCCAAGACGGTGGTAATCAATACCTGACGCGGGCATTCAAGGTGGGAGCGCGGCAGCTCCCATCCTGATCCCAGGCGTGTTACAGCAACTTGCGCTGCACCGCCTCGTCGAGCGTGCTGCGCGTCAATGCGTCGACCACTTCGCGTGTATCGCTCTGGAACGGCAGGCCCACGATCAGCACCAGATGCACCCAGGTGCGCACCGATTCACTCTTCTTGACCCGACCCAGTTCCTTGCCATCCTTGTCCTTGAACACCGTTTCAAGGGTGAAGATGTTCTTCGCGGTGGTCGGGATGACACAGAACGTGAAGCCGGTAATGAACGCCGACACCGGGCTGTATTCTTCATTGTTGTGCAGCGTGGCATCCACATAGAGGTCCGAGTCGACCTTGTCGGTGCTCACCCGCGCGAAGCGGTTGGACTGGCGAAACGTATCCGCCACAGTCTTTTCCCACAGCGCCGCCGGTGCACCCGCCGCCGCATTGCCCGGGCCGCCGTTGACGTGGTTCTGCGCGGTGGTGCGCACGTACACCGTAGGTTTTTGCTCCGGCGCATTGGCGGTCGGCGGCCAGGTCTGCACGGCTGGCAGTTCGTGTTGCGAGTACGACACGCAGCCCGTCAACAGGACGGCAGCGAGTACCAGGCAGTGTTTGATCAATCCTTTCATGCAGTGCTCCTTGAAGTTATGGCTTGGCCAGTTTGGCGGTGGCCGTGTCGAGCAGTTGCGCGACCAGTTTGCTCAATTGCTGGGCGCCCATGGACGGTGCCCAATACTCGCCGCTGTAGAGGCCGACGTTGTGCTCGAACTTGATCGACTCCTTGGCCGCAGCCAATTCCTTGCCGTTGCGGTCGACGATCACCAGGTCGCCGGCGACGTCGAAGCTGTCGACATAGATCGGGCCGTTGACCCAGATCCAGATCGTCAGCGTCAGCAGCGCGCCGGGCACGTAGGCCGGGTGCGGGCTGCGATGGCCCTTGAGGGAGGTCATGTTGAACTTGAGCACGACGTCGTTTTCTTCGAGGCGCACGGGGTACTCGGTGACTTGCTTGAAGTAACCCGCCGTGCGCACGTACTGGTTGAGCTGGGCCGTCAGGGAGCGGCTGATCGCCGTCTTGTTGGCCTCGTTGACGTCGGCGTCACTTACCGCCACATCGGCGATTTGCGCGCTGCGCGGGCTGCTGGCCGCTGCCGGGTGGAGCGGGGCGCCGATAGGGCCGGTGACGGTGTAGGAGACGCAGCCGGTCATCGACAGCGTCGCGATCACGGCCGCGGCCCGGAGGAGAAGTTTAAGCACGCAATATCCCTATAAGTGAACGAACCAAGTCAGTGTCTCGACCCATCCGGGGATAACTTGAGCCTCCATTGTTTATTTCGCCAAAAGGCCCTCGGGCGGCTTTGCGAGCGGCGGGGCACAGGAGTAAAGTCGCGCCCGTTACCTGACATTCCCCTCGCATTCGTTGCATGGAAACCCGCTCAATGGACCTGAAACCTCTCGCCCTGTGCAGCACGCTGTTGCTGCTGTCTGCCTGCAACCACCAACCCTGGGTGCCCTACGTTGCACCGCCCGCCGGTACCGACACGGCCAAGTTGCGTGTGATCACCAATGGCGAAGTGCGGGGCGGCGCGTACACCGGCTGCGTCGGCAATGAGCAAGGCTTGGCCAAGGCCGGGCGTTTTTATGATGTGGTCAAGCCGAGCATCAATTACCCGCAATCACCCTTGGTGCCGCCAAAGTTGGGCATGCCCCCGCGCGTGCTGCCGAAGATGGCCGAATACCTCGGTGTGACCAGCATGGCCGAAGGGATGTACACCGAGATCGTGGCCGAATACCAGGTGCCGGCGGGTAAGCCGTTTCTGATGGTGCGCGAGGAGTTGGCGGTGGGCAGCTACGGCAGCACCTACAGCAAGTGCCCGGCGCTTTCGCGGGTGTACACCTTTGAAAAGGGCCGCCAGTACGAGGCTTACGTCGGCATGGTGTATGGCTCGGATACCGAGGGCAAGATGGGCGTGCGCTGCCCCTTCTTTGTCTACGAGTTGCTGGCGCCGAACCAGGGCATCCCGATGGCGATGGAGTCGACAGTGGCAGCCGATCGCCCGTGCCGTTGAGGTGCGGGTCGATTGAGTAGAGATGGCTTAACCCGAACCACCTGAAGCTTGCGTCTGACCTTGTGAACGGATCATTCATTCACGAGGTTCAGACCCATGTCCTACTCCCCGCTCTTCCTGCGTCCTGCTGCCCAGGGCTTTGCCGTGACCTTGTTGGTGGCGCTGGCTGGCTGCGGGCTGTCTGCCTCGCATGATGTGGCCAAGCCGGCCAACGCTGCGCCGGTCGCCGAGTTGAAAAGTGCCGCCGTTCAGGGCGCCGTGAGCCAGCGCATGCCGTCGCCCGCCCCCATGACCACGCGCCTGGTGATGCAGGATTCGGCAGCGATGGCCTACCGCAGTGAGCCCCGCGAGCAATACCAGAACCTTCCGGATAACCCCGTGCACCGCGTGGCCGAAACGCCGGTGTCCACCTTCAGCGTCGATGTCGACACGGGCAGCTACGCCAACGTAAGGCGTTTCCTCAATCAAGGCAGCCTGCCGCCCGAAGGCGCTGTGCGACTGGAGGAAATGGTCAACTACTTCCCCTACAACTACGCGTTGCCCACCGATGGCTCGCCCTTTGGTGTCACCACTGAAGTCGCCACCACGCCGTGGAACCCGCACACCCAATTGCTGCGCATCGGCATCAAGGCCTCCGACCGCGCCGTGGCGGACCTGGCCCCGGCCAACCTGGTGTTCCTGGTGGATGTGTCCGGCTCCATGGACCGCCGCGAGGGTCTGCCCCTGGTCAAAAGCACCCTGAAGTTGCTGGTGGATCAGTTGCGCGACCAGGACCGGGTGTCGCTGGTGGTCTATGCCGGTGAGTCCCGCGTAGTGCTCAAGCCCACTTCCGGGCGAGACAAGGCCAAGATCCGCAACGCCATCGACCAACTCACTGCCGGCGGTGCCACGGCGGGTGCGTCCGGCATCGAACTGGCTTACCAGATGGCCCGCGAAGGGTTTATCGACAAGGGCATCAATCGCATCCTGTTGGCCACCGACGGTGATTTCAATGTCGGCGTCAGCGACTTCGACAGCCTCAAGCAAATGGCCGCAGACCAGCGCAAAAGTGGCGTATCCCTCACCACCCTCGGCTTTGGCGTGGATAACTATAACGAACACCTGATGGAACAGTTGGCCGATGCCGGCGACGGCAACTACGCCTACATCGACACCCTGCGCGAAGCGCGCAAGGTGCTGGTCGAGCAACTCAGCTCGACCTTGGCGGTGGTGGCGCGGGATGTGAAGCTGCAGGTCGAATTCAACCCGGCACGCGTCAGCGAGTATCGCCTTTTGGGCTATGAAAACCGTGCGCTCAAGCGTGAGGATTTCAACAACGACAAGGTCGACGCCGGCGAAATCGGTGCAGGGCATACCGTCACCGCGCTGTATGAAATTGTGCCGAAGGGCGAGAAAGGCTGGTTGGAGCCGCTGCGCTACGCGTCAGCGCCTGAGGTGGCGCACAACACCGGCGAGCTGGCGCTGCTGCGGGTGCGCTACAAGCCGGCGGCAGGCGGTGACAGCCGGCTGATCGAACGCCCGATCGTCAACGCGTCCACTGCGGCCAGCGACGACCTGCGCTTCTCGGCGGCCGTGGCGGCCTTCGCCCAACAGCTCAAGGGCGATGGCCGCTACACTGGCAGCATGAGTTTGCAGGACACCGCCGCACTGGCCCGCTCGGCGCGTGGGGATGACCCGTTCGGGTTGCGTAACGAGTTTGTACAACTGGTGGAATTGGCCCAGAGCCTCAAAGCCCCGGCCAAACAGTGAATAAAGGGAGTTAGCCATCGATATGCCCGCTCCAAACGACCTGCCCAGCGACGAATCGCTGCTGGCCCGCTACCGAACCGGCGATGGTGCCGCGTTCGAAGCCTTGTACGCGCGGCACCGCCAGGGCCTGTATCGGTTCCTGGTGTCCCTGAGCAACAAGGCCGAACTGGCCGAGGAAATCTACCAGGAGACCTGGCTCAGCCTGATCCGCAGCAACACGCAGCCACAGGGGAGGGCGAGTTTTCGTACGTGGCTGTTCCAGATTGCCCGCAATCGCCTGATCGATTACTGGCGCAAGCACGGTATTCACAACCCCCTGCACGACAGCTACGACGAGCAACTGCACGCCCAGCCCGACGACAGCGCCGGGCCCGAGCAGCAACTGAGCCTGAGCCGCGACCAGGCGCGCCTCGACGCCGCGTTGCAGGCGTTGCCCGAAGACCAGCGCGAAGTCTTCCTGCTGCGCCTGCACGGCGACCTTGAGGTGCCGCAAATCGCCGCCCTCACCGGCGCCCCGCTGGAAACCGTAAAAAGCCGCCTGCGTTACGCCCAGCAGAAACTGCGCCGCCTGCTGGCCGAGGAGATACCCGCATGACCGACTCACGACAAATGCCTGACGACGAGCTGATCCAGCATTTTCGTCAACACAGCACGGGCGAACCGCCTGCGTCCCTCGACGCCTTCATCCTCGCCACCGCCCGCCGCGAAGCCCCGGCGCCGCAGCCAAACCTGTGGCAACGCTGGCTGCAAGCCTGCCAACGCCCGCGCTGGCAGATGGCATTCGCTACCGTCGCAGGCCTCGCGCTGATGATCGGCGTGGTGATGCGCTCGCCAGTGCCGCAGCCCGAGATATCCACCGCGACCTTCTCCGGTCTTCAACAGGACACTGCACGCCCGGCGCCACAAGCGTTCTCGGCGCCTGCGCCTGCGCCCATGGCCCGATTGGCCGTCGCCCCACCGCCCCAAGCTGAAATCGCCGGCTCATTGGCAGATGCCCCGGCCGCCAAACAACTGAGCAAGCGTGCGCCGGTGGCGTTGCCATCGTTGGAACAGGGCTTGCGCGAAATCCTGCGGTTGCGCGCGGCGGGAGAAAGCAGGGCGGCGGATGAGCAACTGCTGGCGCTGCATGAGCGTTTCCCCGAGGAAGACCTGCCGGCGCGATTAGAGGCGTTGCAGAAGCACTGAATCAACATGTCTAGTCCTGAAATAGGTTTACACCTATTTCAGTCTCAAAACGCCCGATGCAGTGCATCGGGCGTTTTGGATTTCAGGGACAGGTGTGGCCGTTCCCCGTTGTAGATCAGCACCGACTCATCCACCATTTTCACTGCGTCCGCCAGATCTTTAGGGCGATAAAGCAGGAGCTCGGTCTTCAAAATGCCGTTTATCCTCTCCGCCGTGTTGTCAGGTAGTCAATCTACCTCGAGCCAGTCGCATTGCATATCAGCTGTCCTCACCACCTGGTGATCAGAAATCACGCTGGTCATCTTGATTCCCTAGATGCGTAGTTGCATGGACTTGACCACCCATTTGCATTCGACTTGACCAGTCGTTTGCATCAGATTTGAGCAGCACACTGGATGGCCTTGATCGGCAAAAAACCGCCAGAAGCAGCCCATCGCGATCAGTAACGTTTGACGACAACGCGTCGCTCTCGCACTCTGTTTCCCCCCTATTATTCACCAGGCTTCCCTATGTCATTCGCAACCGTAGTGCTGCTTGACTCCTGGCCACAGCCAAGTACGTCGCCCGAACCCATCGTGTTTGCCACGGACACGCAGCTATGTTTACGGTATTGCACCGCAGGGGAAGAAATAGCTGTAATCCATTTTCCCCTAGTTAGGAAAATGCAGTTCGGCTCACCAAACGACGAGGCTTTGGGCGGTCATCCGCTTATTGGGCTTGGTCTCAAGCATTACCAAATTCATCGAATAGATAATTCGCCTTGGCTAGCAGAGCTTGAGCAGAGAAACGCCATTCATCCGCGACACGATAGACAGCGGTTTCTAAAAGATGCCATCCATTATGTCTTCACGTTTCAGGACTCTACTCTGGAATGCATCGTAATTGAGGGGCAGTTCTGGCATCCAAAAGTACAAGTCTTTACCTCGGAGCAGAACGCAAGGGATGCCTGGCGCGAACTGATAAATGACGTGGGCGCATGATCTCAAAAGTCACGAGTGGATGCCCGCTTTGGGTCGACTTCTGCCGATCAGGCCACCCAGTGTGCTGGTCAAACCCGATGTGAACGACTGGCTGCGCTCCACCAGCGCCTTGAATTGTGCCGCCGTTGGCGCATTTGCGCTTCGCAGTGGATCACACCGGTCGATCTTCTTAAGAGCGACGATTAAAAGCCAGAAACAACAAAGCCCGCACAAGGCGGGCTTCGTTGGGGCTTCATAGACTGTCTGATACAGCCAGAAACTAGTATGTGGTGCCCCGGCGTCGTTTGAACTGGACAGTAAGATGCCCGTATTCATTGGGTCTGCTTGGTGGTGCTTCGGTTAGGCATACACGTGGGCATACACGGCGCTTCCTTCTGGCCACTTTTTCGAGGTGCCCCTGTAGGGTAAAGCAACACCCAATGGTGGCTGATATGTTGCCATGCAGCTGAGTAGTTACTTCTTCGTTCGACCTTCTGCCGCCAGTGAGGCGAGCGCAAGGGTGATGAATCTTGCATTTTCATCCAGGGTATCCAGGCATTCGACTTGACCAGCCGTTTGCATCGGATCGGACCATCACACTGAGTGGCCTTGGTCGGCAACAAACGGCCAATAGCTGCCTCTCATTTCAGCAGCAATAGGCAGGTGAGACTGCATCTTATGACTGAGTATTTGTGCAATTCAGAGGGGGCATTTCTTCATTGAGAGCCGTAGTCGCTGCCATTCATTCCAGCAGTCCTCGGCAACTAAGTCCCGGAAACCACGTTCGTTCTCCATATCCAGGGCGACGTCGAATGGAACTGCAACACACGTCGCGTGATCACGGATTTTGAGTGCCTCGGACTCTGTAAGTGGGGAGCCTTTGTTCGTTTCGGCGCTTTGCAAAGCCACCGAAAGCGCCGGAATGAATACAACGCAAAGCTGTTCCGTCATCTGTTGCTTGCCTCAATTGTGCGAGATGGCCGAAAGATTACGCTGGTTGCTTAATCACGGCTATTGGCCAAGAGCATCCATCGCCTGATGTCAGCTTTGGGTCGACTTCTGCCAATCAGGGCCAGCCAGTGTGCTGGTCAAGTCCGATGCGAACGACTTGCCAAGTCGAATGCAAATGAGTGGGCAAGTGCAATGCGAATGGGTGGTCAGGTTGAGTGCAATTACCCACCCTAGAGGCCACCAACAATGTGGCGTAGGGCCGCTTTGGAAAGGCAGCATGAGAGCACATATCCAGCCCCCCTCCAAAACTGGTGTAACCGGTGTTACGAGTGTAACGCCCTTCACCAAACGTCCGGTTTCATTGGCTTTCATGCCTGTTACACAGTTGAGCTACATAGCGTACCCCCGATGTAACGCTGCCCCTGCGTGTAACGCTAAAGTCAGCATCCGGATGTTGTGGGCAGGCGCGTTGCGCTCGAGCCTACCAAGCGAATTTCGCGGGCTACGCCTTTCGATGAGAGGAAATCACGCTGGGGACCCTGAGAGCTTTAGCTTCACACGGGGCATGAAACCCGCGGGATCGAGTTAGTGGGAGGCTTTGGAAGTTACTGAAATTTCAATCGTTGAAATTGAAAGGATTTTGAAGAAAGCAGGACATCTTTACAGTATCGGTAATGGTGCTCTCAGATGGATCAATCGGTTAGGCAAATGCATAGGTAACTGGAGTTCACCAGGTTCACCAGTTCACTAAGCTGGGAGGCTTTCCGCTAACACGATCCTGCGGGTTACCTACCCCGAGTCCAAGTGAAGTCCTCAGGGGCTCCGGTACTTGGTTGTCGGCTGCCCCTGACCTTCGCTGGGGGAATCGACACTTCCGGGGTGCTGGGGTAGTAGCTCCACTTAAACGCGTGTTACGCAGGTTACGGGTGTAACTAATTCATCTAAGTTACTGTTTAATTGGATTTTTTTGTAAGTAACACTACGTCGACGAGTGGGAAGAGAGGGGTGTTACTCACTCGGCCTGTGTAACGCTGAACTAGATCGATACTATCCTTTTCGGCGGCACAGTGAACCTGCCGCGTGACTGCATTGGGTGCTTCCAAGATGAACGTGAGGCCAAAACTGGTGAGGGCCGCGAGATCCTCGGGCTCGCCCGATGTGGCTCCCAGGGGTTTGACATCTATTTGTCGACGTCCTCGGGCATTGCGACTGTCGCCGGTGATCAAGACCAGATCCTCCGGGGCTACAAAGTGCGTCAATGCTGCGGCCAGGCGCTTATGGTCGTCAGTGACGGGATGCAGTTGAACTCATGTGAACTCAGGAGGCGTCTGATGCAGATCGACTCCGCCACCTGCGTGGAGGACACTCTGGCAGTCCAAAAGCTAATTGGCGAATTGCTGCCTCCCTTCGTTAATCCTTCGCCTGGGTCGGTTGAGCTCGCTGATCAGAGGAAACTGCTGCAGCAAATGCACATTCCAGTCGACTAACTGGTAGTCGACAAAGCCGAAGATATCCTGCATTGAATCGTCAAGGACGCAGCTCGGCAACACGGTGGTCAGCGCCGCGACCAATGAGTGCTGCACGCAGGATGCAGCCCGGTACTTGTCAACGATAAGGTCAGCCTCTCATTGAGCTGCTCGCCTTGCAACGGATGGAGCTCTGTCAGACGCATCGCGGGATAGCCGCCATCTGGGTTGCTCAACTTCAAGGTATAAGCCCCTGCGCCCCGTATGCTGCGATAACGTCATCACGACGGCCTAAAAGCGTAGGCTTGGGAATGGAGGCTCAAAAAACGGATCGTTGAATCTCGGCAGACGCTATGATTGCTCAAAACTCATTCGTTATCAGCGTGCCCCGAGTAGAAAACCGACCCAATCGGTGGTTCTGGGAAAGAAGATAAGATCCATCACTGGTGGGGAGGCATTTGAGCGTGTGAGCGTGATACGAGTTGCTGGGCGTTAGGAGGCCGACGCGTTGTAGCGCCATGACCCGAACGCACGTCAGGGATAGTCGCCGGTATGGCACAGCAAACTAGTGTATTTAAGGGGGGGTTATGAAAGCTATACCGTTTAACGTTTCCGCCAGGACCGCAAGACTAATAGGCAGGGAAAACGTTTCATCTGCTGAAGGTGCGCTGATTGAACTGGTAAAAAATAGTTATGATGCTGATGCGTCGTTTTGTATTGTCTATTTTGATGATGAATTTGTTGAGTTTCCAGGCGCATTAAATACTCTTGAGTATGAGAAGTTTAAGAAGGTCCTTGGAAGGCTAGGGTTACAAGATGTTCTTTGTTTCTACTCGCTTGATATGTTTAGTGAGTCTTATGTCTTTTTGAGGCCGTCTTATGAGAAGGCTTTCACTGCTGATCAGAGAAAAGTAATAGAAAAAACGCTATCCGAAAGTGGTACGGTTTATATCCTTGATGATGGTGATGGGATGACCGAGGATGTAATTGAAAAAGCATGGATGACAATTGGTACCGATAATAAGAATTATAACTTTGTATCTGTTAATACCGGTCGTGTGAAGTCTGGAGCTAAAGGCATTGGTCGTTTCGCCTTGGATAGATTAGGGGAAGAGTGTGAACTATTAACAAAAACAAAGAATTCGAAAAAATGCCTTTTTTGGAAGGTTAATTGGGGCGATTTCGACCAGCAAGGGTTGACTATCGACGGAGTTAACGCAACGCTTGGTTTTGTAGATCGCTCTTTACAGCTCAACCTTTCAGAAGCACTCGGTGAAGACCTGGCGCAGTCACATAATGTCCAAAGTTTAGTGCAAGGTAGTCAGATCAAGATTTCTCGTGCTAGGGACTGTTGGAAGAAATCCAATGTTGAAAAAATATTTTCGGAGTTGGCATCGTTAGTGCCTCCAGCAGAGGCTGGAGGGTTTAATGTTTATGTATATAGTAGAAAATATCATTCGGAATTCGGTCAGGTATTGCCAAGTATTTGTGATGATTTTGATTATAAGCTTTCAGCTCGTATGGATGATGATGGGGTAATTAACTTCGAAGCGACGCGGCAAGAGTTGGACGTTAGTCGTCTTAACGACGATCTTCTTGCCAGAGGGTTCTTTAGAAATCCTGCTTATACGAAAAATAAATTGTTTGGCGAGTCGGTGAAGTATGATAAATCCCTTTATCAGCTTATGCCGGGACTCAAGGAAAGCAACGAGAAGGCTCATGAGCTAATCGGTAGGTTTGATTTTACCCTGTACTTTTTGAAACGGGTAAGTGACAAGAAAGATATTGAAATATTTTTGCATCGTTCTTATAACAGTGATTCTCGCAAACGGTGGCTCGAGCATAATAATGGTGTTCGTATATATCGAGATAATTTCAGGGTGCGCCCTTACGGGGAAATCGGTAAGGCCTCTTGGGATTGGTTGGGATTAGGGCGGAGACAAGCTGAGGATCCTTCGGCGCTTCGATCAGGTCGCTGGCGAGTAGCCCCTCATAATATGTCGGGTATTATCAATATCTCGAGGCTGAATAACATTGGCCTGGAGGATAAGTCGAGTCGAGAAGGCATTCAAGAGAATGAGGCATTTAGTCTTTTTAAGTCTATAATTGAAGCCATTATTAAAGAGTTTGAGCAGGATCGAAGTTCTTTATATAAGGAGATCTATTCTTTTTATAATGATAGAAAGAATACTCCTTCAGATGAGGAACTTAATCCAAAGCAGGAAGAAGATGCGGAAAAGTTAGCTCAGAAGATTTTTGACAATATTAAAAAAGAACACGCTGAGGTCAAGGATGATTCTGAAAAGCTGGCATTGGCTCTCCTCAAGGAAAAAGCTCGTACTCGAGAGATTGATGATCGGCTAGAGGATATGAAGAAGGAGAACTCTCTGTTGAGAGTCTTCGCTTCAAGCGGAATTACTATTGCATCATTTACTCATGAATTGGATAGTTTGAACTCAAAGCTGGGTAATCGATTTGATCAGTTAGAGAATCTAATTCATGGATATGTCGATTTAAGTTTGGACGCTAGAAAGGTAATTCAAGATTTTAAAAACCCATTCAAAAGAATAGAGATGCTCAGGCGCGACGATGAGCGAGTTAAAAATTGGATAAAATATTCGCTGAGAACTATCAGAAAGGATAAGCGGAAAAGAGTAAAAATTAATATAAAGACATACCTTGAGAATCTGCGTGATGAATGGATGGGTACCCTTTCAGAGCGTCAGGTTTCCGTGCGCGTAGAGGTCGATGATCCATCACTTTGCTTGAAAGCTTATGAGATAGACTTGGACTGCATATTTAATAATTTAATTATCAATTCGGCGGACGCTTTTAAACGGCCAGGGTTTTCTGGCGGACGTGGAATTACAATCGGGTCCAAAGGATTAAGTGGGAAGATACTCTTTGAGTATAAAGACACAGGTCCTGGTCTTTCTCCAGATATTCAGAATCCGGTAGATATTTTTCGACCAACTTTCACTACAAAGACAAATAGTCTGGGCGAAGAAATTGGTACTGGGCTTGGAATGTGGCTTATTCAGAAAACAATTGAAGAATATGGTGGTACAGCCCGGCTCGGGCGAGGGAATGGTTTTAGTATAGAAATGGAGTTGAATAGATGAATAAGGGGCGGGTGGTTTATATTGATGAAGATCCTGATGATATTGTATATTTTCAGGAATTTATGGACGGTCATTTTTCATTGGAAGTTGTCCAGATAGTCAATGGTTCAGATTTGAATGACGTAGTTGACGATATAATGAATTCACCTCCAGATGCCCTCGTGACAGATTTTATGTTGAACGAGAAGGCAACTGTAGGATTTAATGGGCAAGCGTTGATAGAGCTGGTGCAAGAGCGTAATAAACACATTCCCTGCTTCTTGCTGACATCCCACGCTCCAGATGCATTAGACGCAACACATGATGCTCGCTTGGTTCAAGCTAAAGCTGTAATGATGAAAGATGATCTAAAGTCCTTGTTTAGAGCCCAGATAGCTAAAGTAATCGAAGATCACAGAGTTCGGCTCAATAATTCTGAAGAGGAGTTTGGAGCTTTGCTTGCGCTGCCACGTGAAGAGCTCACAGCCCAACAGAGACAGAGAATTATTGAGCTGGATAGCTATCTAGAAGAGCATGGCCTTTCAAGCGTAATGCTTCCTAATGAACTAAAGGAGGATCGTAGTTTAGAGTTGTTGACCAAGTTGGTTTGCCAAGTAGATATGTTGCTGAAACGTGAGGGAGGGGCGTGATGTATCCAATTCATTCCTGTCGCCCGGAGCGGCGCGTCGATGTTGAGCAGAAAACTCGGTACTCATTATACAAACTTGAGCTACGAGAAGACTTTGTCTCAAAGTGTGGTTATTGTGACACTCCCGATTACTATTCGGGAGGGAGGCGAGGTTTTCATATTGATCATTTTGCTCCAAAATCAAAATTTGATGCGCTTAAAAATGAATACAGCAATTTAGTTTATTGCTGTCCGATATGTAATATTGGGAAAAGTGACGATTGGCCGGGGGAAAGCTCAGATACTTCATATGTTGGTGAAGTCGGATATGTTGACCCGTGCCATCCGGATTATCATAATCATTTGGCTAGAGGCGGAGATGGCGCAATCCTACCGTTGACTCCTTTGGGAGCTTATATACACAAGAAGCTCAAATTTAGTTTGCGGAGACGACAGATCTGTTGGCTTATGGAGCGTATGGAGCAGCAGTTGGTTGAACTCGCCAAGATTGCTGATAAGTCCGAAGGAGAGAGCCAGGAGGTCAAGGCACTTTGTGAGCTAACAATCAAGTATTTTGAATATGCGGGAATGTTAAAGCGTGAATAATGCTTTTTTAGAAAAGATCGAAAGGTCTCGAGTCTCGACCACAAATGAGATCGCGGCGGAAAAGAAGAAGCTAGCGGAGCAATATTTTACTCCAGCTAAAGTATCAGCTATTATGGCAGACATGTTTCGAGCTCTTCCTGGTCAGACAGTTTCTGTTTTGGATCCTTGTTGTGGCGTAGGGAACTTGTCTGCTGCTGTTTTAACGCGTGCTGAGCGAGAACAAGAACGCGCAGTACTAACATTGATAGAAAAGGACGGCTTCTTAGCCGAATTAGCGAAAGATAATTTTTTTGATATCGCTGATGTTAGCGTAATTCATTCGGACTTCTTTGATAGTTTTCCGAGGCTTTCTAGTTATGATCGAATTATCCTCAATCCCCCATATTCGAAAATTCTCGCGGGCACTGATGCAGCTAAATTCTGTTTTAGTTATCTTGGATATAAAGAGGCAAATATTTACTCTGCCTTTGTAGCGTGTTGCTTAAGGCTGCTTTCTGATGATGGAGAATTAGTCGCGATCATTCCTAGGAGTTTTTGTAATGGACCCTTGTTCAAACGGTTTCGAAACAATATTTTGGATGGGTTTTATTTAAGGGAGATGTATCTTTTTGAGTCGAGAAAGATATTCTGGGATTCAGATGTTTTGCAAGAGGTTTTGATTCTTAAAATTTCAAAAGCAAGTAGTGAGTTTGTTCGTGTTTCTCATGAAAAAAACAACGGTGAAGTGTTTAGTAAAGAAATATGCCGAGATAAAGTTTATTTTAAAGGGGACATGCAAAAGTTTATTCATATCCCTCTAGCTGCGGGTGATGATGAACTCCTGAATAAGATTTCTAGATTTGGTAATACTCTTCTTACTTTAGGGTTGCGAGCGTCTACTGGTAAGGTTGTAGATTTTAGATGTGGCGATTGGTTGTTGGAGAAGAGAAGTAAAAGTTCGTCATTTCTCTTGTATCAAGATAGCGTTGGGGTTGATGCGACCATTACTTTTGAACGCGGAACTGCTGGAAAACCCAGGCACATAAAAATATGTAATGAATCTATGTCTGTTTTGATTCCTCGGAAAAATTATGTGTTGGTGAGACGAATATCCTTTAAAGAGTCATCTACAAGAATTGTAGCTGCTCCTCTTCTAGAAGAGTCTTATAGTGATGAGTATCTGGGGGTGGAAAATCATTTGAATTATATTTGGGGTGAGACGGTGAGGCTTAGTAATAATGCGTGTCTCGCGCTTTTTGCGTATCTATCTACCAATACTATTGACTCATATATTCGAAGGTTTTCTGGCCATACTCAAATTAATGCTACCGACTTGAACTCGATCCCGATTCCAGAGCTTGCGGAGTTGGAATCTTTTGCGGAGTGTAACTCGGCTATGTCTATGAGTGAACTTATAACTCATGCAGAGCAAGTCTTCTTTTGTGATTTATAGTGATTTTTATGATTGTATTAGCATACGGTTTGGCCTTTTAATTAAAAGGCCTGCGAGCTCTGAGCTTTTTTAGAAAATGGCCTTTTATAGCCATCGATGCATTTTTTGGCTACTTTATGAGTAAGCTTTCAACTTTGTCGATGTCGTGCTTGGTTTTCCATTTCGTCAACATTTTGTGATTGACGGCTTTGGTTTCAAAAACTTCAGCGGTGTGTGGATTTTTGTAAGTTTTTAGCTGGCGTGGCCTGCGAGTGTTGGCCGCTTGTAAAGGTGCTTGGCAGCTTGATCGGCTCTGTGGGTCAATCACAATGATGATGTGTTTGAGGCTAAAACCATATTGATCCAGCAGCGCATGCAGCTTGTTCTAAAACTCCATTTTTTTGCAGCATGCCGTCACTTTTCAGTACTTCCAACGCCTGTAGCTGCTCGGGCAAGTGGTTTTCAGCTGACGGTATTTGGTAAGTTTTGACATTGGTTTCCAGCGATATGTGCTTTGACGATATCCATCTGAATAATATCAAAGCTGACAAGCTCACCATTATGACCGGCCTCTCAACTTACTTTCTACGTAGCTCATTTCATTACTTATCGGATTGATGGTCAGTGCCTGAACCGTTGTGGTCTTTCCGGTTTTGGTGTCGACAATTTTCAGCAATGCGGTCAAGTGCTCCTTCCGCACTTTCAAGGTGTCGCTCAAGCTCGCGCTGCTATAGATTTGATTGATCATGGTCGTCGTCCCGATGGAGTTATAAACAGCCCGCGTGCGCAGGCTGTTTCAGGTGGCTCAGAGTGTTACAGCGAGAGGATGTCTTTTATGGTGAGTTTGTATGAGCGGTCAGCGAGTTCACGACTACCCCACGTGTCGAAGCCTTCACCCTCTTTAGGCAGCACCAGTCTTCTCAGGCTGATCTGGTCGCCACCCAGGAAACGCTGAACAGCCCACAGTTTGCCGCCCAAATCCATCAGTGCCTGAGCTTTTTCGTTCCACTGCTCTTCCAATACCTTTTCGGCCAGCAATAGGGCCGTTCTCTGGATGGCAAGGTGTTCCCTTTGCGCCTCGGCAATGTGCTCGTCGACGATGACCAGCTCCTGCTCCAGCGCGGCAGTGATGAGGTGCTGGCGACGATTGTGTTCGATGGCCGTCGCGAGGTTTTTCGCAGCCTTTTGCGCTTCAGCATTGGCGTTTTTTTCGCCCTCGGTGTCGCCCCACGCCACGGCTTGAGCATAGGCGGTTGCTGCATCTCTTTCGGCCTGTCGGGCTTTTGCCATGTCCTCAGTCGCTTGCTTCTGGATTTGCTCCAAGCGAGTACTGAGGCTATTCCGTTTTTCGTTGAGCTCCTGCTCGTCGGATTTCCAGTTCTCCATCGATTCGGTGTAGCCCGTCATTAATTTCTCATGATTAACGAGATTTTCACGTCGGGTAATTCGATTAGTAGCAATGCTGGCCTGATGCTTTAAAGAGTCGTAAGGGATTTTCAAGGTGTTGTACTGTTTGCGAATTTCGTTAAGCCGATCAGCATCCAGCGTCTCCTCATCCTTCAGGAGCACCTCCAGCGGAGCGATCTCGATATACATCTGTTCAATTTCACTCAGATATTTTGCCCTATCGACTTTCAGTTTTTCGATCTCGACCAGCAGCTGTTTCTTTTTGCAATGTTCGGTGGCTTCACTGTCGTCCGAGACATGTTGTACGCGCTCTGCAGCTTCAAGGCCTCCTAGCTCATTGGTTAGTAGTTCACGTTGCTCTGTGGATGCTTGAAATTCGTTCATCTGTCATGTTCCTTAAAATTAGGTTTTGGTTTTGGGTATGCTGATGGCTGGCAAGGCCGGGATTAAGCCAGCGCGACCTCGATCTGCCGAGATGCCTCTAGACAGCCCGAGCCTCGTTCTCATCTGCTCCCGAAATCGTCCGCACGATGTAACAGCGTTGTGGACCAAGACCCGGCAACCGCACCAGACTTGACGCCTTACCATCGCTTCCCGGTTCCAGCACACCTCGCTGCAGCAGCTCCTTGTTCACTGCATTGATGTTCATGCCTCGGAAGATCTCCGAGCGCCATGCTTCTGGCAGTACGTAGTAAGTGTTGGTGGTGTGCAGGGCATCGCCCATGCCGTGTTCCATCGTCTTGCGAAAGCCCAGCCGATCAATCGTGCGTGGGCCGTGTTCATCGATCTTGGCCGCGGTAGATTCCCAGCGGGTAAAGCGACTTTCTCCAAAGCGTTCGATGACCTGTCTCAGTCGCGCCACAATCGCATCGCCCTCGAAATTACCGGCGCCGCCACGCTCGGCTAGCCATGCATGCAGGCAAACCCGTGCAGCCGTCGTGGCCGTACCATCAGGCCAACCGGTGACGCCAAAGGCGGTAGCCAACTCTCCGGCCGCTGCTGCGAGGCCAAAGCGAAGGGCGGCACGCTGGGCCTGACCACTGGCCGAGGCGGGCAGGTTTTGGGTGATGAACTGTTCCACCGTGCGGCGAACGATCACCGTCCATCTGAGCATTTCCCCAGGAGCACACAGTGCGTGCAGGAAGGCGGTGAGGGGTGTGCCGTAGTATTTGGCTACACGGGCCTTGAGCGCATCGGATAGGGCGGCTGCGTCTTCGAAACCGTTCAGCACATCGAACATGCCGAGGCCCTTGCTGGCATCCGCTGGCACCGCAAGCATGCGCACCTCCATGCCTGCTTTCAGCTCCTTGTTGGCATCCGCCATGTGCTGCGCCAATGTCTTTTCTCCGGTCGAGAGAAACAGCAAGCGCCACTCCTGTACCTGTCGGCCCGCTTGTCCTCGATCATTCGCCCGGGCTTTACCGGTGCCATTGCCGAGCATGTAAACCGTCTCGCCAATAATGCGTGGGTCACACATGCCAATTTCATCTAGCACCAGGAGGCCGTCTGAGTGAGCGGCGGCGATGGACTCCAGGGCGTTATCTGTAGAACGCCACGAACGCACCAGACGTGGCCCGCCATAAACCGACGCAGCGACTTGCAGGTGAGTGGTCTTGCCCCCGGAGCTGTCGCCATACAGGTGGAAGCCGCCTGACTCATGCCCCAGCAGGTTCAGCAGCGGGCCTGCAAAGGCCACAGAGGCGACGAACGCCAAGCGGTGGTTACCAACGCACAGGGCGCCGATTTGCTGCTGCCATTGCTCAAGAGAGCCCGCCTCGCTGATCGGTGGCAACTGCGCACCGGCCTCATAAAAATGCAGGTGTTCGGCGTGCGAGCCGATCTGTTGTTCGGGCAGAAGGAAGGCGTTGTTGTGCCACCCCAGGCGCGTTACCAAACGTGCTCGCTGGGCGCTGTCGAAGCCGCCGAGGTAACTCTGCAGGTCATTGCGTGCATTGCGCCCTGATCGGCTTCCGGCAAGGCGCAGGCCCATGTCTACCAGCGGGCCGAGTACGTCTTTGCCGAAGTCGCCGGTCATGGTCCGGGCCGGAATGTTCCAACGTTTTTTGGCGCCGTCCGGGTCATCGAACTCAACCAACAAGCCCCAGTTGTGGCCCTTGTCGTCGCGAGTGCGAGCGATGATTTCCAGAGGCGAACACACGGGGCGCGCCTCACCATCATCACCGGAATAAAACACCCCTTCAGGCGTCAGGCGAAAGCCGCCCGGCAACAGATCATTTTTTGATTTTGCGGGGCGTTTGACGGGCGCCTTGGTCGCCTGTTCTTTGGGGGCAGTTTGCTCAGCGGCACCGCCGAAAAACTCGCCGTTGCGCACCAGCTCGGCTACGTGCCCAGCGGTCCAGCCTTTGGCTAGCGCATCCGCTGCATCATCGCCGTCTGCCCATTTTCCACCCTTGATGAGCGTGGGCTTTCCGCCTTTGCTGCTGGGCTTGAGCTTGAACACGTCGAGCGCAATTCGTTGTACCGAAGCGGCGCCCAGCTCAATCAGCTTAAGCTCGATGGAGTCCATGCAGGTCTTGCCGCTGGCATCGTTATCCGGCCATAGCACCACCGTGCGCCCTTTGAGTGGCGTCAGGTCGGCCTTGTGCCAAGAGTTGGAGCCGTTCGGCCAGCACGTGGCTACATGGTCGGGCATCAGTTCAGCGGCGGCATCAGCAGCCTTCTCGCCTTCACACAGCACCACAGGCGCATGGGCACGCTGTACCAGCTCATCCAGGCGCAGCAATGGCCTAGGTTCCGGCAAGCCTTGCCAGCGCCATTGTGTGGTTTGTCCATCGGAGCGCTTGCACCAGGTCAACGGCGCAAAGACCTTTCGTGGTTTGCCGTCTTCATCGGGGCCCAAGTCGAAGCGATACAGCGCCATGACCGGTTGGCCCTGCGCATCGCGATAGATCCATACCTTGGACGGAGCTCCGTGTTGCCGGTGCTTGGCAGGGCACTTATTCATGGCCTCGGCGGGGATCGGCTGTATCGAAATCCACTCCGGCGCTGCGGGCTTGGCCGGTGCGCCTTTGGTGGTTGCAGATCCTGCGGAAACACTGAGCAGATCCGCCAGTTTTTTGCAGGCATCAACGTCGGTGCCGCCGTCGATGTAGCGCACCAGGTCGATCAGGTCGCCGCCCTTATCGCCGGTGGCAAAATCCGCCCAGGTGCCTTTGCTCAAATTGACCTTGAGTGAGCCTGCACGTTTGTCCGTGCGTGTGGGGTTCGGTGCGGTGTATTCCTTTCCGCCGTCGATGCGTTTGCCGTTTGGCAGCCAGTGAGTAAGGACGCGTTCGATGTTCTTCAAGGCAGCGCTTTTTACGTCGGCAAAGCTGGGACGTTTTGAGGTGTCGCCGATGCGCTGGGTCATGGCGCGGTACTCGCTACACACAGTGCATCGTTCACGTCATCAATCAACGCTTTAGCCATCTCGCCCAGGTAGAACGCCGGCCAACTGAAACGCTCGCCTTCGTCACTCATGGCGGCATCGAGAGTCAGTTGATTGGCGTAGTGTTGAAACAGTGGAATTGCTTCAAGCGCATCCTCAAGAGGCACGCCTGCATTCACCCGAAATAATTTCTGGTGGGTGTCGTTGGCACTCGAAAACTCGGTACGCCCCATAGTAGTGGCAGAGTTCACAGGGCACCGCCTTTCTGGCCCATTGGCACAGAGGAGGCGTCACCGTACAAGGCGAGTGTTTTGATCAGACCCAAGGTGCCGCGCACGTCCCAAATGACGGATGACAGCACGCGGTTGGAGAGTACGGGTTTGTCGCCGTCTAAATGATCTTCCAGCAGCATCAGAACTGAGTCGGCACGTTCGAGGGCGCAGGTGATGGCATCAATGGGAATACCGGCTTCGGCGTCCTGGCTGACACAGAGGAGATCCTCGGGTAGTGAAAAGCCCGGGAGCATGCTCATTGGGCACCCCCTGCGGCTTCCAGGGCGCGAGCCTTGGACATATGGGCGTTGTAACGGGAAAGGCGTGTAGCGAGGCTGGAGTTGGCGTGTAAAGCGGCGAGAGCCATAGCTCGATGAGCGGCGGCGCGAATTTTGGACGGATTGAGGGCGTGCATCAGGTGAAGCTCCTGTATGTGAGGAGCTGCCACGGTTCGCCGCTAAACGAATTAGGGTGGCAGCTGTGCGCGGGTTAGCGGGCCGGGCATACAGGACCCCGGCAGACCCGAAGGTCTCCCACGCACAGCCACCATAAACGAGAGTCGCAGGCACAAAAAAAGCGCATGCAATCGAGTCGGAAGCGCTTGTGCGCCTGTATGTGCTCGGGCCGCTAAACCCGGTCGTTGAATTTGCAACGACGGTCAGAGAGTAACGCCCGTTATTTGAAAGTGCAACTGTGCGGATCGCTTGCGGATTTTTTCGATGCGGCATAAATTGATCAGGCATGTAGATTTACCTCAACGCCTCCGGTTGCCGCCGGGGGCGTTTTCGTTTCAGGCATGGATGTCCCAGCGAAGGGAAACAAAGGGCAACAGATCGCCTTCGAGGCAGGCGCGCGCATCCTCGTAGGCGTCGATTTGTTGGCCTTCGTCGACGATGATTGCTTGGGGGGCTTGGCAGGGAACTGACAATGCGCACCAGATTCCATCTCTCCATCGCATCACCATGACGTCCCGGTTAAGGCGTTTTTGCTCCGTGCGGTAACGTTCAAAACGCTGCATACCGCGTGATGAGAACCCGACTTTTCTGAGTACAGAAAAGGGCTGCAAGATGGCCCTATTGGCAACACGACTTTTCATGCTGCCACCTGGTCGCGAGCATCTATGCGGCTTCGTGCCCATGTTTGGATTTCAGATAAAACCCAACCTACGGGCGCACCGCGTGCGTTGCTGTTGCTCAATTTGACGGGCAGGGGAAAGCCGCTATCGGTGCGCTGCATGAGTTTGTAGATGGTGGAACGCTTCATGCCCACGATCCGCTCGACCTCGGGCATACGGATCAATGTCGACGAAGCGTCAAAGATTGGGCTTAGTGTGGTTGAGTTAAAGCGGGGAATTTCGGTGATAGGGGCTTTCATAGGTCTTGCTCTCGACTGGTTAGGACTGAGAGCAATGATCTAGGTGCGGGTCAGCGGTGAGCAGTTCACTTCCAATTGAAATCCGATTGAAATTTCTGGCTTAGAGCACGAAATGGCGTTTGAGGATGGCATCAACTCTTTTGCGAGATAAGGCCTTTTCAGTCTCGAGCGCAATCCACTCAGGCCGTTGTTTTGAAGGTTTTGCGACTTCACGCTGTAGCCAGGCATGTACCTTCGTTGCCACGTTACGTTTGGGCATCCCCGCTGCGCGGTAGTGATGTCCCTGTTTAACTATCGCAGCGTCTCGAACGCTAATCTCATCGTTACGCTCCATTCCGCTGATGATGCCGCCCTTTTTGCGGGCCACGCTATCAATCGCTCTCACGGCGATGGATCTCAGTTCATCGTTGTTTAGGCAGGGTAGGGACGTGATCGGTTCCAGGTAGAGGGTGTACTGATCGAGCACTTCGATGTGCTTGTCCGGGTCGACCTGCATCTCTACGAATTGGCAATACAGATCCTTGGGCCAGTCATTAGGAGGTTCAGAGACATGAGACCAGGCCTCTTGATCGGCTGTTTGCATCCAACTGGCTAATGTCTCCAGCGCTTTTACGGCACAAGCCATGATGTAGCCCGCATGAGCGTCGCGTTCCGACACTGAGTAATAACCGCTGTACATTCGTACCCAATGCGCCAGGCGTGCCGTGGTGTCGGTGGAGGCATACTGAAAAATGCTCTCCTCATGGATCATCGTCTGAATGCACATACTTCCGAGATCTTTCATGCCAGCGAGATCTTTATTGATATCGTCGCGATGAATGCGCAGCCAGCACTGGTCGATCAGGTGGCAGGCGTCAGCGACCTGTCCACGGCAGAGATCATAGAGCGGTTGTGCTGAGAGAGATTTGAGCAGGCCGCTGCCTAGTGCCGATCGCAATATGACTTGGTGATCAGTCATCGCCAGGTCTCATCCGCCGTATAACCGAAAGTCCCACGCCCTGCGCTTGAAGGGCGGGGCCAGCGAGGGTCGCTTGGCAGGCTGGGGCGAAAACGCCTGCCCGCAGCATCTGAGCGCTGACTTTTGCGTTACACCCATGGGCAGCGTTACATCGGGTGTACGCTATGTCGCTTAACTGTGTAACAGGCGTGGAGGCCAATGAAACCGGGCCTTTGGCGATGTTCGTTACACGAGTAACACCCGTTACACCGGTTTTAGAGAGGGGGTGGGTATGTGCTCTCACATTGCCTTTCCAAATTGGCCCTGCACCACATTTCCACTCACTAGGGCATCAAGGTGATCGGCGTACCACTGCATCATCACTCTACGCTGAGGTAGGTACACCGCTTTGTTATAGACCCCGGCGATACCCTCCTTTGCATGAGAGAGCTGGGCCTCGATGTGATTCTCATCGAAACCCTGCTCATTGAGTATGGTGCTCGCGATGTGTCGAAATCCGTGGCCTGTTTGCCGACCGGCATATCCCAGTCTTCGGAGCGCCATTAGAAAGACTGTATTGCTACGGGGGATTGTCCTGTCTTTCCTGCCTGGGAATAGGAGAGGGTACGCACCTGTCAGTGTTCGTAACTCAGTGAGTGCTTCAATTGCCTGTCGAGAGAGAGGCACCACATGTTCGCGACGACGTTTCATTCGCTCGGCTGGGATCGTCCATAGCTTTTTGGAGAGGTCGATTTCTGACCAGCGTGCTTCGCGGATCTCGCTCGGGCGCGATGCTAATAAGGAAAGCAAGCGAAGCCCAATACGAACGTCCTTTGCGTGAGGGTAGGAGTTGATCGCTCGAAGTAGCGCAGGCAGTTCTTCAATCGAAACGTGTGCATAGTTTTCAGCGCTACGTGATTGCAGGAATTTGCTGAGACCTTCAAGAGGGTTGTGGACTGCTCGTCCTGTTACGCGGGCCAGGTCATAGATCTCTTTGCAAAAGGCTCGAACTCGGCCCATTTGTTCAATTATCCCCTTCTGCTCCATGCCGCGTAGAAACTCCATCCATTCCAGAGGCAATATTTCTGTGTACACGCGTTTGCCGAAGACGGGGAACACGTGAAGCTCAAGTGCGCCAAGCACTCGTCGAGACGTACCTGATTCCCAGCTTGTGCGTCTGGCCTCAAACCACTCTCGGCCTAACGCTTCAAAGGTGTTGTTGGCAGCGATCTGGTCTGCAACCTTCCGAGCTTGCTTGCTCACCAATGGATTTTTGCCGGTCGATGCGTCTTCCCGCAGTTGAGCTGCTTTCTGTCTCGCCAATGAGCCGCTGATTTCCGGGTAACCGCCGAGGCCCAGCCAGGACCATTTGCCGTCTAGCTTTTTGTATCGCAGCTCCCACGATTTTTGCCCGTTAGGTTTCACCCGAAAGTACAGGCCATTCCCGTCCTGCTCCCGATATGTAGCGTGCTCAGGCTCCAGGCCCGAAAGCGTGGTATCTGCTAAGGGGCGGCGTTTGATTTCAGAGCGCTTCACTTCCTGTATGCCTCCAGTTATAGGAATCTCAAAGCATACACGTGGGCATACACGGCGGGAAGTTATAGGGGTGGACAGGGATGGATAGCCAGAAACAAGAAAGCCCGCACGGGGCGGGCTTCTTGGGGTGTTTCGTAGACTGTCTGAGACAGTCCGAGACTGCTATATGGTGCACCCGGCGGGATTCGAACCCACGACCCCTGCCTTCGGAGGGCAGTACTCTATCCAGCTGAGCTACGGATGCTTGTGCGGGCGACATCATACCCATGTCGTCCTTGGGCGTCCATGCCGGTCTTTGGACGTTTAAAGGTGGGAATTTTCCGTAAAGCGGCCCTGCGCCGGGCGCCAGCGGTCGGTGTGGCGGAACCGGTCCCGGTTACGCTGATCTGAAAGATTCGGCAAATGCGCGGTTTTCGTTCTTTTTTTCGAACAGACTATTGCCCTGTACCCCCATTGATCCTAGGATTCGTTTGAGATTTCAAACGCTCTGTCTCCCGTGCGCTCTTTCACTGATCCCGCGCGCTGGGGCTGATTTCCCTGACGGCAGCCCACAAGGCGCCTTTCAACAACTCTAATTCGCTCCGCGTGCGCGCGGTGCTGTTAAGGAAAGCCGACATGCAGCTCAAAGATACCCAGTTGTTCCGCCAGCAAGCCTTTATCGATGGCGCTTGGGTCGATGCGGACAACGGTCAGACCATCAAGGTCAACAACCCTGCCACGGGCGAAATCCTCGGTACCGTGCCGAAGATGGGCGCCGCTGAAACCCGCCGCGCCATCGAAGCCGCCGACAAGGCGCTGCCGGCCTGGCGCGCGCTGACTGCCAAGGAACGCGCGAACAAGCTGCGCCGTTGGTTCGAACTGCTGATCGAAAACCAGGAAGACCTCGGTCGCCTGATGACCCTCGAGCAAGGCAAGCCGCTGGCTGAAGCCAAGGGCGAAATCGTCTACGCCGCCTCCTTTATCGAGTGGTTCGCCGAAGAAGCCAAGCGCATCTACGGTGATGTGATCCCCGGCCACCAGCCCGACAAGCGCCTGATCGTGATCAAGCAGCCGATCGGCGTGACCGCTGCGATCACCCCGTGGAACTTCCCTGCCGCGATGATCACCCGTAAAGCCGGCCCGGCCCTGGCCGCCGGTTGCACCATGGTGATCAAGCCAGCTTCGCAAACCCCGTTCTCGGCCCTGGCCCTGGTTGAGCTGGCGCACCGTGCCGGTATCCCTAAAGGCGTGTTGAGCGTGGTCACCGGCAGCGCCGGCGACATCGGCGGCGAGCTGACCAGCAACCCGATCGTGCGTAAATTGTCCTTCACCGGCTCGACTGAAATCGGTCGCCAGTTGATGGCCGAATGCGCCAAGGACATCAAGAAAGTCTCCCTGGAGCTGGGCGGCAACGCGCCATTTATCGTGTTCGACGACGCGGACCTGGACAAGGCCGTCGAAGGCGCGATCATCTCCAAGTACCGCAACAACGGCCAAACGTGCGTCTGCGCCAACCGCCTGTACATCCAGGATTCGGTCTACGACGCGTTCGCGGAAAAACTGAAAGTCGCAGTGGCCAAGTTGAAGATCGGCAACGGGCTGGAAGATGGCACCACTACCGGCCCGCTGATCGACGAAAAAGCCGTGGCCAAGGTTCAGGAGCATATTGCTGATGCCCTGAGCAAAGGCGCCAAGCTGCTGGCCGGTGGCAAGGTGATGGAAGGCAACTTCTTCGAGCCGACCATTCTGGTCGACGTGCCGAAAAACGCCGCTGTGGCGAAGGAAGAAACCTTCGGCCCATTGGCGCCGTTGTTCCGCTTCAAGGACGAAGCCGAAGTCATCGCGATGTCCAACGACACCGAGTTCGGCCTGGCTTCCTACTTCTATGCCCGCGACCTGGGCCGTGTGTTCCGTGTGGCTGAAGCCCTGGAATACGGCATGGTCGGCGTCAACACCGGGTTGATCTCCAACGAAGTGGCGCCGTTCGGCGGCATCAAGGCGTCGGGCCTGGGCCGTGAAGGCTCCAAGTACGGGATCGAGGATTACCTGGAAATCAAATACCTCTGCCTGGGTATCTAAGCCGGGAAGGGATCGCAGCAAACGCAAAGGGCACGAGAGCGCTGACCCTTTGCGTGTTTCAAAACGTTATTCGTAGTGGCCGGGAAAGCTGTGGCAGTCGATCATCGCATGCTGCCGTAGTTGCCTCCCCGCCACGTATTCCTTGAGCTACGCCACCCGATGAGTGGCGAATGAGGACTTTATGAGCAAGACCAACGCTTCTTTGATGAAACGCCGCGAAGCCGCTGTACCGCGCGGTGTTGGCCAGATTCACCCGATCTTCGCCGAATCCGCGAAGAACGCCACCGTGACCGACGTTGAAGGTCGCGAGTTCATCGACTTCGCCGGCGGTATCGCCGTGCTGAACACCGGTCACGTGCACCCGAAAATCATCGCCGCCGTGACCGAGCAGCTGAACAAGCTGACCCACACCTGCTTCCAGGTTCTGGCCTACGAGCCTTACGTGGAACTGTGCGAAAAAGTGAACGCCAAGGTCCCTGGTGATTTCGCCAAGAAAACCCTGCTGGTCACCACCGGTTCCGAAGCCGTAGAAAACGCCGTGAAAATCGCCCGTGCTGCCACTGGCCGTGCCGGCGTGATCGCGTTCACCGGCGCCTACCACGGTCGCACCATGATGACCCTGGGCCTGACCGGTAAAGTCGTGCCTTACTCCGCTGGCATGGGCCTGATGCCTGGCGGCGTGTTCCGCGCGCTGTACCCGAACGAGCTGCACGGCGTGAGCGTCGACGACTCCATCGCCAGCATCGAGCGCATCTTCAAGAACGATGCCGAGCCGCGTGATATCGCCGCAATCATCATCGAGCCGGTACAGGGCGAAGGCGGTTTCTACGTCGCGCCTAAAGCCTTCATGAAGCGCCTGCGCGAACTGTGCGACAAGCACGGCATCCTGCTGATCGCCGACGAAGTGCAAACCGGTGCCGGCCGTACCGGGACCTTCTTCGCCATGGAACAGATGGGCGTTGCTGCCGACCTGACCACCTTCGCCAAATCCATCGCTGGCGGCTTCCCGCTCGCCGGTGTGTGCGGCAAGGCCGAGTACATGGACGCCATCGCCCCAGGCGGCCTGGGCGGCACCTACGCCGGTAGCCCGATCGCTTGCGCCGCGGCCCTGGCCGTGATGGAAGTGTTTGAAGAAGAGCACCTGCTGGACCGCTGCAAGGCTGTCGGCGAGCGCTTGGTGACTGGCCTCAAAGCCATTCAAGCCAAGTACCCGGTGATCGGCGAAGTGCGTGCCCTGGGCGCGATGATCGCAGTCGAGCTGTTCGAAGACGGCGACAGCCACAAGCCAAACGCTGCCGCTGTTGCCTCGGTGGTTGCCAAGGCGCGTGACAAGGGCCTGATCCTGCTGTCCTGCGGCACCTACGGCAACGTATTGCGCGTACTGGTCCCGCTGACCTCGCCGGACGAGCAGTTGGACAAAGGCTTGGCGATTATCGAAGAGTGCTTCTCCGAGTTGTAATCACAAGCTGATCTGATCGACAGAAAAAACCCGCCTCGGCGGGTTTTTTTGTGCCCATTGCGGCACATTCAGGTGTTGTTCATTGTACGTAGGTGCCTGCATTGTCTAAGGTGCAAGGATTGCCGATGGAGCGTGCAGATGACTGCTGTTGATTTACCCGCTGTACCCCGAGTGTTGATCGCCGAGGCAGACCCCTGGTCACGGGATCTGCTCAAGCAAGTGTTACTGACTGTGCGCTGTGACGCACGGTTGGACGTGTGTGCCGATGGGCAGCAAGCGGCCACGCTGCTGCGCGAAAAATCCTACGACCTGATCCTGGCGGATTGGGAGCTGCCCGGCATTGATGGCCTGAGCTTGTTGCGTAGCGTGCGCCAGAAGCGCCGTACGCCGGCCTTGCCGTTTATTCTGCTGAGCAGTCGCAATGACAGCGCCAGCGTGCGCGAAGCCTTGCCGCTGGCGCCCACCGCCTATCTGACCAAACCCTTGAACATGGAAGGCCTGACCCAGCGCCTGCAAGACCTGCTGCTCAACGAAGGCGAAAGCGTGTATTGCGAGATTCCGCCGCTTGCGCCCGGCATGACCTTGCCAGTCTTCCTTGAGCGCCGCCGTGATGCCTGCGACGGCGCGCCATTGCGCGTCGACGTCAAGGCGGCCGTGCAGCACAGCCTCGGCGCCGACGGCCTGGACCTCAAGCGCCTGGAAGACCAGGTGCGCATGGACCCGCAAATCACTGCCGTGCTGATCGCCGCTGCCAACAGCGCCGGCCACCACGGCACCCCGGTTCAGACCCTGCCTGCAGCGTTGCACAAGCTGGTGGCCGGACAGAGCATGAACCTGATCCTGGGGTTGGCCCTCAAGCACAACGTGGTGCTGGGGGACCCGGCGCTGGTGGCCTATGCCGAGCGCCACTGGCATCTCTCGCAGGACACTGCCGACTACGCCCGGCGCCTGGCGCGCATGCTGGAGCTGGATCACGAGCGCTGCTACACCGCCGGCATCCTGCATCGGCTGGGCGATCTGGCCTTGTTGCGCTGCCTGGAGGACTGGCGACAGGGCGGTGGTGCGCTGGATGACGAAGCGATTGGTGAGTCGCTGTATGCCTTTGGCGCCGCCTATGGCTCGGCGCTGCGCGCGCGCTGGCGTTTGCCGCTGGAGCTGCGTCAATTGATTGCGGCGATCTACTCCCTGGAAGGCGGGGTGTATGCGCGGGACGCTCTGGTGGTGAACCTGGCCGCGCAAATGGCGCGGTTGACCGAGCATGAAGGGCTGGAAGCTCTGGCCGCGAGCAAGACTGCGCGGTTGCTCAAGGTTGGCCTGTCCGAACTGACCCGAGTGCGCAAACCCTGAAGTCCGCGCCCCCTCTGTAGGAGCCGGCTTGCCGGCGATAGCCGTGGTAACTGACACACCGAAATCGCCAGCTAAGCCGGCTCCGACAGTTGATCGGGGTTAGCCCGCGATCACGCGGTTCTTGCCCAGCCGCTTGGCCTCGTACATGGCGGCATCGGCGCGGGCGAACAGGCTGTCCAGGGTCGAGTCTTCTTCTTTGAGGCTGGCCAGGCCCTGGCTGATCGTCACGCTGAAGGCCTGGCCTTCATAGCTGAAACTCAGCTCCTGAATCTCCCTGCCCAGGCGCTCGGCCACTTGCAGCGCCATTTCCGGCGCGCAGCCCGGCAGTACGGCGGCGAATTCCTCGCCGCCAATGCGCCCGAACAAGTCGCCACGGCGCAATACACCGCGACCGCTTTCGGCGATACGCCTGAGCACCTGATCGCCTTCCAGGTGGCCGTAGGTATCGTTGACGTCCTTGAAATCATCGATGTCCAGCAGCAGGAAAGCCAGCGGCGCCCCCTGGGCGCAGGCGCTGTCGAAGGCCTGGTTGGCGCACTCGAAGAAGTGCCGGCGGTTGCTGCTCTGCGTCAGCACGTCGGTGGTGGCGAGGCGATGCAGCTCCAGTTCCATCTGCTTCTTTTCAGTGATGTCCTCGGCCATGCCCACCACGATCACCGGTTCGCCGGGCTCGACCTGCTGGTTGATGTAGCACTTGTCGCTCAGCCAGCGGATCTGGCCATCCGCGGTGATGATGCGGTACTCGCGGTCCTCCACGGCACCTTGCTCCAGCACGCGGGCCATGCTGTGCTCGGCGTAGTCGAGGTCTTCGGGGTGGATACTGTTGCGCCATTCCCGATGGTCGGCCAGCAGCAGGCCGGCGGAGCGACCGAAAATACGTTCGTAGGCCGGGCTCACGTACAGCACGCGGCGCGTTTCCCAATCGATGGCCCACAGCACGGCGTTGACGCTGACCAGCAGCGAACTCAGCAACTGCTCGCGCTCACTCAGCCGCTCGACTTCACCCTGGGCATGCATCAGCGCCAGCAGGGTCGCCGCCGCTGCTGGGCGAGGATGCTCAGCAGTGGGGGCGTCGTGTAAGTAGGACTTTTCGTGAACCATCGGCACAACTCTCTCTGGGCGCGCCGCAGGATGGAGCAGCGGTCACTACAAGGGGCCACCATGATGGCGAAGTGTTCATTGAGAGAGGGGATTTGCAGTGAAGTTCCGTCAACTGGACCGATTGACGGTGACCGAGAAATGACGCCAAAAAGCTGATTGGCGGGAGGGAAGGCCCTCCCGCCGCACTCTCAGACGGCTGCAGGACGCAGCGAGTAGGTCTTCAATTGGTGGGCAAAATCGCGCAGGGATTGGATGCCGCTGGCCTCGGCTTCATGCACCCATTCCTTGATGGCTGCGAGCATATCGTGGCCATTGGAGCTGGTCTTGAGCCAGATCTGTTGCAATGCCAGGCGCTTTTCATAGATCACCTGCAGGGCATGGCTGTGCTCCAGCATGCTCTGGATGCGCACGTGGTGGCGGTCATCCAGCAAGCTGGTCTCGCGGGACAGCAGGCGCTTGGCGCGATGGAACTGGTGGCGCACCGAGTGATCGACCTTTTCCAGCTCCTGCTTGACCAGCGGGCCAATCACCAACTTGCGGTACTGGGCCATGATCTGGAAGCGGTTGTTGAGGATCGCCATGGCGGTGTCCATGTCCAGGTGACCCTTGCCCTCGACGCGGTGCGCGATCGGCGCGACACGCTGCACCTTGGCCAGGCGCAGGAAGCTGAACACTTTGATCCACGCCCAGCCGAGGTCGAACTCCCACTTCTTCACCGACAACTTCGCCGAATTGGGGTAGGTGTGGTGGTTGTTGTGCAGTTCTTCGCCGCCGACGATGATGCCCCACGGCACCAGGTTGGTGGCGGCGTCACGGCATTCGAAGTTGCGATAGCCCACGGCATGCCCCAGGCCGTTGATGACGCCGGCGGCCCAGAACGGGATCCACATCATCTGGATCGCCCAGATGGTGATGCCGATGGTGCCGAACAGCAGCAAGTCGATCACGCCCATGATCGCCACGCCCAGCAGCGGGTAGGGCGTGTAGATCTTGCGTTCGATCCAGTCGTCCGGGCAGTTCTTGCCGTAGATGCGCAGGGTTTCAGGGTTTTCTGCCTCGGCGCGGTACAGCTCGGCGCCTTTGCGCAATACGGTGGACAGGCCCTTGATCACCGGGCTGTGCGGGTCATCGACGGTTTCGCACTTGGCGTGGTGCTTGCGGTGGATAGCGGTCCACTCGCGGGTGTTCTGCGCCGTGGTCAGCCACAGCCAGAAGCGGAAGAAGTGTTTCAGGCCAGCATTGAGTTCCAGGGAACGATGGGCTGAATAGCGGTGCAGATAGACGGTGACCGCGACGATGGTCACGTGGGTCATCAACAGAGTGACTGCCACCAGTTGCCAGGCTGACAAGTCAAGAAAACCGTTGTACCACATAGGCTGTATGGCCCTCAGAAAAAGAAAAGAACAGCTCACGCATTATCACTAAGCCTACAGAGAAAACCAGCAGCCCTTTCAGATAGGAGTGACTGGATGTTTCTTATTCTATAATCCGCAGCCTTTGTAGGGCGATTGTGTTTTTTGGGTAAGGATTACTGACCATATGCTGTTTCCATGCCGAGGTGCCCTGCGTGCAGGGCTGGTATACCTGCTGGTTTCCATTGCGTGGCTCCAGCTCAGCAACCATTTATTGATCAACTTTCTCGATGAACCGCGGGAGTTGGGGCGCTGGCTGCAGGTGCGCGGGTACGTGTGGGTGGCCTTGAGCGCACTGGCCATCTACCTGATGTGCGCGCGATTTGCCCGCGCGCATCAGTTGCAGCAGCCACTCAAGGAAAACCGCGAACGCCTGCGCCAGGCCGCCGCAGTGTTTGATTGCACGCGTGAAGGCGTGCTGGTGACCGATGCCCAGGGGCTGATCGTGCACGTCAACCGGGCCTTCATGGAGATCACCGGCTATCGGCGCGAAGACGTCATGGGGCAGCAGCCCAGCCTGTTCAAGTCCGGACGCCATTCGTCGCATTTTTACCAGCAGATGTTCCAGAGCCTGGAACGCACCGGCGAATGGAGCGGTGAAATCTGGAACCGGCGCAAAAGCGGTGAAATTTATCCACAGTGGCAGACCATCCGTGTGATCCACGATGACCAGGGCCGCGTCAGCCATTACGTCGCGGTGTTTTCCGACATCAGTGCCATCAAGGATTCCGAGCACGAACTGGCCCACCTGGCCCATCACGACCCGCTGACCGACCTGCCCAACCGCCTGCTGTTCACCGACCGCGCCGAGCAGGCGCTGGCCTCGGCGCAACTGCACAAGCGCGGCTGCGCCCTGCTGCTGATGGACCTCGACCACTTCAAGATCATCAATGACAGCCTGGGCCACAACGTCGGCGACCAATTGCTCAAGCTGGTCGGCGAGCGGCTGCAGGGCTTGTTCGGCCCCGGCGTGACCCTGGCGCGGCTGGGCGGGGATGAGTTCGCCGTGCTCGCGGAAAGCTGCCCGCAGGTGGTCCAGGCGGCCGCATTGGCGCAGCGCATGCTGGAGGCGATGAAGCAGCCGTTCATTTTCGACGGCCACCAACTTTTTATCAGCGCGAGTATTGGCATCAGCCTGTTCCCCAATGACGCCCTGAGCGCCGAACAGCTGCTGCGCAACGCCGACTCCGCGTTGTTCAAGGCCAAGAGCGCCGGGCGTGAAGGCTACGCGCTGTACACCGAAGAACTCACCGCCCATGCGCAGAACCGTGTGGAAATCGCCAGTGAGCTGCGGCGTGCCCTCGACCAGCAGGAACTGCGCGTGTACTACCAGCCGGTCCACGATCTGCACACCAGCCGGCTGATCGGCGTCGAGGCGCTGGTGCGCTGGCAACACCCGGAACGCGGATTGGTGCCGCCGGGCGAATTCATCCCCATCGCCGAGCGCACCGGGCTGATTGCCGACATCGATGGCTGGGTGATGCATCAGGCCTGTCGGCAGATGTGCCAGTGGCTGGCCGAGGGTACGCCCTTGAGCTTTATCGCGATCAATGTGTCCAGCCGCTTGTTTGCCCGGCGCGAACTGTACGAGCAGGTCGCCCAGGTGCTGCATCAAACCGGCCTCGACCCGGCCTTCCTGGAGCTGGAAGTCACCGAAAGCGCGGTGATGGACGACCCTGAAGTGGCCCTGGAACAACTGCATCGCCTGCGTGAGCTGGGCTTGCGCCTGGCCATCGACGACTTCGGGACCGGCTATTCCTCGCTGCTGCGGCTCAAGCGCCTGCCGGTGCAGAAGCTCAAGATCGACCAGGGTTTTGTCGCCGGGCTGCCGTGGGACGAGGATGACGCGGCGATTGTGCGTGTGGTGATCGCCCTGGCGAAGAGCATGGGCATGCAAGTGCACGCCGAGGGGATCGAGCAGGTGGAGCAGGCACGGTTTCTGTTGGAGCAGGCGTGCGACCTGGGGCAGGGTTACTGGTTCGGGCGGCCGATGCCGGCGCAGGAGATTGATTGGGCAAGGGCCCCTGCCATTCGTTAGGCACACCGCGGTCAATGTCCGGGCCGAGCTTGCCGGCGATGAGGAACTGTCAGGCGAAATATTCGCTGCCTGACACACCGCCATCGCGGGCGAGCCCGGCTCCCACAGGGTTCAGCGGCGCCTGTGCGTGAGTATTTTCATGGCCAAAGTCCTCGCAACCCCGCGCCCCGCCAGAAAATTCTTTCTGGTTATATAAACATTCTTAAATAGTATTTTTAAGAATATCCCTGCTTATCTACTATCGCCCTCACGCCGCAAGCAGTGCCGCCACTGCGAGGCACTATTCATTTCAGGAGCGAGACCATGAGCGCATCTCTACGTAGCGTCGACGGCCAGGACGAAGCAGCCATTTTGCGTGAGATCCAGAGCGCCCTGCGCGATCTGCGGTTTGGCGCGGTGGAAATTACTGTGCACAACGCCCAAGTGGTACAGATCGAACGCAAAGAAAAATTCCGTTTGCAGAACCCGGGTAACAAACCGAGCTAAGCAAAAACGGCGATTCGCATGCTAGACCCGCAATTATAAGAAAAAGCCAACACCCAAGAATTTCAGGAGCCTTCTATGTCGTCGATTCGCCGTTATGCCCTGGCCGCCCTGGCCAGTGCCGTGTTTGCCGGTTCCGCTGTTGCCAAGGACTACGAGTTGCTCAACGTCTCGTACGACCCGACCCGTGAGCTGTACCAGGACTACAACGCTGAGTTCACCAACTTCTGGAAACAGTCCCACCCAGGTGACAACGTCAAGATCCAGCAATCCCACGGTGGCTCGGGCAAGCAAGGCCGGGCAGTGATCGACGGCCTGCGCGCCGACGTAGTGACCCTGGCCCTGGCCGGCGACATCGACGAAATCGCCAAGTTGGGCAAGACCCTGCCGGAAAACTGGCAGACCCGCCTGCCGGACGCCAGCACCCCGTACACCTCGACCATCGTGTTCCTGGTGCGCAAGGGCAACCCTAAAGGCATCAAGGATTGGGGCGACCTGATCAAGAAAGACGTTTCGGTGATCACCCCGAACCCGAAAACCTCCGGCGGTGCGCGCTGGAACTTCCTCGCCGCCTGGGCCTACGGCCTGAAATCCGGTGGCAGCGAAGCCAAGGCGCAGGAATACGTGAAAGAGCTGTTCAAGCACGTGCCGATCCTCGACACCGGCGCCCGTGGCTCGACCATCACCTTCGTCAACAACGGTCAGGGTGACGTGTTGCTGGCCTGGGAAAACGAAGCGTTCCTGGCCCTGAAAGAAGACGGCGGCGCCGACAAGTTCGACATCGTCGTGCCTTCCCTGTCGATCCTCGCGGAGCCGCCAGTGGCCGTGGTCGACAAGAACGCCGAGAAAAAGGGCAATACCGAGATCGCGACCGAATACCTCAAGCACCTGTACAGCCCGGCTGGCCAGGAGATTGCGGCGAAGAACTTCTACCGCCCACGCGATGCAAAAGTTGCCGCCAAATACGCCCAGCAGTTCCCGAAACTGGACCTGGTGACTATCGACAAAGACTTCGGCGGCTGGAAAACTGCCCAACCGAAATTCTTCAATGACGGTGGCGTGTTCGACCAGATCTACACGGCGCAGTAAGCCAAACTACCGGTAGGAGCCCGCCTTTCGGCGGGAGCTGGGCTTGTGTGGGAGCTGGCTTGCCTGCGATAGCATCACCTCGGTGCGACTGATACACCGAGGTGCCTGCATCGCGGGCAAGCCCGGCGCCCACGGAAGCGCCAGCTCCTGCAGGAAGCGCGCTCCTACAGTGGTATCTACCCGCTAACCAAGGACTCTTATGTCGCGTCGTATTTCCCCCGTCATACCCGGCTTCGGGCTGACGCTGGGCTACACCGTGGTGTACCTCAGCCTGATCGTACTCATCCCCCTCGCGGCGATGTTTGTACACGCCGCTCAACTCACTTGGGATCAGTTCTGGAACATCATTTCCGCACCGCGCGTGCTGGCGGCGTTGAAACTGAGCTTCAGCACCGCGCTGTATGCCGCGCTGATCAATGGCGTGATCGGCACGCTGCTGGCCTGGGTGCTGGTGCGCTACACCTTCCCCGGACGCAAGATCATCGATGCGATGATCGACCTGCCGTTCGCCCTGCCCACCGCCGTGGCCGGTATCGCGCTGACGGCGCTGTACACGCCGACCGGCCTGGTCGGCCAGTTCGCCACTGACCTGGGCTTCAAGATCGCCTACACCCCGCTGGGCATCACCCTGGCGCTGACGTTCGTCACCCTGCCGTTCGTGGTGCGCACCGTGCAGCCGGTACTCGCCGATATCCCCCGGGAAATCGAAGAAGCCGCCGCCTGCCTGGGCGCCAAGCCGCTGCAAGTGTTCCGCTACATCCTCGTGCCCGCGCTGCTGCCTGCCTGGCTGACCGGTTTCGCCCTGGCTTTTGCCCGTGGCGTCGGCGAGTACGGTTCGGTGATTTTCATCGCCGGCAACATGCCGATGAAAACCGAGATCCTGCCGCTGCTGATCATGGTCAAGCTCGACCAGTACGACTACCACGGCGCCACGTCCATCGGTGTGCTGATGCTGGTGGTTTCCTTTATTTTGCTGCTGCTGATCAACTTGCTGCAGCGTCGCATCGAACACCCATAAGGAGGCGCGGAACATGTCCCAATCGTCTATTTCCGCCGCGTCTTCGGCCAACGCTGCCCGTCGTGGCAGCGCGGTGTCGCGACGCATCCTGATCAGCCTCGGCTGGCTGGTGTTCTTCCTGTTCCTGCTGCTGCCGCTGTTTATCGTGGTGTCCCAGGGGTTGAAGAATGGCCTCGGCGCATTCTTCACCGCGATCCTCGAACCCGACGCGCTGTCGGCGCTGAAACTCACGGTCATCGCCGTGGTGATTTCGGTACCGCTCAACGTGGTGTTCGGGGTCAGCGCCGCGTGGTGCGTGAGCAAGTACTCGTTCCGTGGCAAGAGCATCCTGGTCACGCTGATCGACCTGCCGTTCTCGGTCTCGCCGGTGATCGCGGGCCTGGTCTATGTGCTGATGTTCGGCGCCCAGGGCTTCTTCGGCCCATGGCTGCAAGACCATGACATCCAGATCGTGTTCGCCTTGCCCGGCATCGTGCTCGCGACCATTTTTGTCACCGTGCCCTTCGTTGCGCGTGAACTGATCCCGCTGATGCAGGAGCAGGGCACCCAGGAAGAAGAGGCCGCGCGCCTGCTCGGTGCCAACGGCTGGCAGATGTTCTGGCATGTCACCGTGCCGAACATCAAATGGGGCCTGATCTACGGCGTGGTGCTGTGTACCGCACGGGCCATGGGTGAGTTCGGCGCGGTGTCGGTGGTGTCCGGCCACATTCGCGGCGTGACCAACACCCTGCCGCTGCACGTCGAGATTCTCTACAACGAATACAACCACGTCGCTGCGTTTGCGGTGGCGAGTCTGTTGCTGATCCTGGCGCTCTTCATCCTGCTGCTCAAGCAGTGGAGCGAGAACCGTATTAATCGCCTGCGTGCCAGTGCGGCTGAGGAATAAGTCATGTCGATTGAAGTCCGTAATGTCAGCAAGAATTTCAACGCCTTCAAGGCCCTGAACAGCATCAATCTGGACATCCAGAGTGGCGAGCTGGTGGCGTTGCTCGGCCCGTCCGGCTGCGGCAAGACCACCTTGCTGCGCATCATTGCCGGCCTGGAAACCCCGGATGACGGCAGCATCGTGTTCCACGGTGAAGACGTCTCCGGCCACGATGTGCGTGATCGCAACGTCGGTTTTGTGTTCCAGCACTACGCGCTGTTCCGCCACATGACGGTGTTCGACAACGTCGCCTTCGGCCTGCGCATGAAGCCGAAAAACCAGCGCCCGAGCGAAAGCCAGATCGCGGTCAAGGTGCATGAGCTGTTGAACATGGTGCAGCTGGACTGGCTGTCGGATCGCTACCCGGAGCAACTCTCCGGTGGCCAGCGCCAGCGTATCGCCCTGGCCCGCGCCCTGGCGGTGGAACCGAAAGTGCTGCTGCTGGACGAACCTTTCGGCGCTCTCGACGCCAAGGTGCGTAAAGAGCTGCGCCGCTGGCTGGCGCGCCTGCACGAAGACATCAACTTGACCTCGGTGTTCGTGACCCACGACCAGGAAGAGGCCATGGAAGTCGCCGACCGTATCGTAGTGATGAACAAAGGCGTGATCGAGCAGATCGGCTCACCGGGCGAAGTGTATGAAAACCCCGCCAGCGATTTCGTTTACCACTTCCTCGGCGACTCCAACCGCCTGCACTTGGGGGAAGACAAGCACGTGCTGTTCCGCCCGCATGAAGTGTCGCTGTCGCGGCATGAACTCGAAGATCACCATGCGGCTGAAGTGCGCGACATTCGCCCACTCGGCGCTACCACGCGGGTGACCTTGAAGGTGGAAGGCCAGAGCGAGCTGATCGAAGCTGAAGTGGTCAAGGATCACGACAGCCTGACCGGCTTGGCGCGCGGTGAGACGTTGTTCTTCAAGCCCAAGGTCTGGCAAAAAGCCTGAGGGCACCGCAACACCCACTGTGGGAGCGGGCTTGCTCGCGAATGCGGTCTATCAGTACTCCATGTACTGACTGACACACTGCATTCGCGAGCAAGCCCGCTCCCACATTCAGGCCTCGCCAGGCTTTAGATCCCGGCGCACCACCGGCCCCGACCGCTCTTCAATCTCCTGCTTGAGCCCCTGGCGCAGCCCCAGCAAAAACGCCAGCTCCGCCACCACAAACAGCGGCCCTACAATCAGCCCCGAGACGTCATCCACAAACGCCGGCTTCCTGCCCTCGTAATAGTGGCCGACAAACTGAATCACCCAGCCCACCACGAACATCCCAATACCGCTGCTGAGCCACACCAGCGTGCTTTGCGCCGCCAGCACATGCCCGGCCCACACGGATAAACCCATCAGTACCGTCATCAGCACACCCAGTGCCAGTTCCAGGCGCAGGTAAAACCACGCCGAAAACAGCGCGACAAGCACCGCCGGCGACAGCCACAGGCTGCCCACCGGCCATTCGGGGCGTGACAGCAGCACGGCCACGGCCACCACGATCAACGGGATGCCGATAAAGTGGCTGGCAATATTGCGCGGGTCGCGGTGGTAGGCAGCGTATTGACTGAGGTGGTCGACGAGGCTTTTCATTGTTGTTCCTCCTGTAGGATGTTTGATCATGCCCTGTCCGCCTGTGACTAACTGTCAGCTGGGCGACAATCTTCGGAGTTCGCATGGACGTAGAGCAATGGCGCTCCCGGTTGGCCACCGGTCACTGGTTCAGCCACCTGCCCGCACCGTTTCAGCATAGCCTGCTGGCGCATGCCCGGTTGCGCCAGCTGGCGCCGGGGCAGTACCTGTTCAAGCGCGGTGATCCGCCCTGTGGCCTGTATGCGGTGCTTGAGGGCACGCTGCGCGTCAGTGCGGTGAATGAGCACGGCAAGGAGGCGGTGTTGAGCCTGGTGGAACTGCCCTACTGGTTCGGCGAAATCTGCCTGTTCGACGGTTTGCCGCGCACCCACGACGCCTGCGCTGTCGGGCCGTGCACGCTGTTGCAGGTGCCGCAGCAGGCGCTGTTGAAAGTCCTCGATGAACACCCCCGTTACTGGCGGGACCTCGCATTGCTGATGAGCCAGAAGCTGCGCCTGAGCTTCATCGGCCTGGAGCAACTGAGCCTGATGCCGGCCTCGGTGCGCCTGGCTCATCGTTTGTTGATGATCGTCGAGGGTTATGGCGATATCGAGCACTCCAGGCGCGTGCTGCAATTGCCCCAGGAAGACCTCGCGGCGATGTTGAGCCTGTCGCGCCAGACCACCAACGCCTTGCTAAAGGACCTGCAAGCCCAGGGCGTCGTGCGCCTGGGGTACGGCGAGATCGAAATCCTCGACGCCCGGCGGCTGCGAGAGGCGGCGCAGACCTGAGGGTGGTAGCCTGCACACCTGATCAATCGAGGTGTGTTATGCGCGTGCTGTTAGTGGAACATGAATCCGAAGAGGCACAGCGGATGGCCCAGGGCTTGAACGAGGCGGGCTACAGCGTGGAAGTCGCCGCCAACGGCATGGCGGCGCAGCGTTTTGTCGAAAGCACCGAGTACGACCTGGTGATCCTGGACGTGATGCTGCCCGGCCTGAATGCCTGGAAATTGCAGCAGGCGATCCGGCAGAAGGGCGCCACGCCGCTGCTGTTCCTGACCACGCCAGGCGGGATTGAAGACCGTCTGCGCGGCCTGGAGCTGCATGAAGATGATTACCTGCTCAAGCCGTTCGAGAGCAAGGCGTTGGTGGCGCGGGTGAAAAAGCTGCTTCGGCGGGACCGGAGCCGGCAACTCTAGTGCCTGAACCATTGCTATCGCAGGCAAGCCAGCTCCCACATTGGAAAGTGTTCACAAATCAAAAAGTGGGAGCCGGGCTTGCCCGCGATGCTGCATTGAAGGATCAGGTTAAGAGGTGTCTGGTCCATCGCATTCGCGAGCAAGCCCGCTCCCACATTGGCAGGTGTTCACAAATCAAAATGTGGGAGCAGGCTGGCCCGCGATGCGGCATTGAAGGATCAGGGTAAGGGGTGTCTGGTCCATCGCTTTCGCGAGCAAGCCCGCTCCCACATTGGCAGGTGTTCACAGATCAAATGTGGGAGCCGGGCTTGCCCGCGATGAGGTGTTGAAGGATCAGGGTAGGGGGTGTCTGGTCCATCGCTTTCGCGAGCAAGCCTGCTCCCACATTTGGAATGCATTCCCCTGTGGGAGCGGGCTTGCTCGCGAAGGGGCCATCACACACACCACAGATTTACTTAGCGCAAGCCATCCCGAAACTGCCCCGGCGTCATCCCCGTCCAACGCTTGAACGCGCGGTTGAAGCTGCTGGTATCGGCAAAGCCGAGCAAATGACTGATCTCGGCCAGTGAGCACTGCAGGTCGCGCAGGTGCAGCAAGGCCAGGTTCTGCCGGCATTCATTGAGCAGTGCATCAAAGCGGCAGCCTTCATCCGCCAGGTGCCGCTGCAGGCTGCGCAGGCTCAAGTGCAAGGCCTGGGCAACGCGCTCGGCACTCGGTTCGCCGTCGGGCAATTGCGCCTCGATGGTCGCACGGACCTTGCGCTCCCAGGTCAGCGGTTGCAGCTGGGCGAGGGTGCGCTTGAGTACGGTTTCGTTGTGCTCGGCCAGTTCCGGGTTGGCGTCGTCCAGATGGCTGTCGAAATCGTGCGCGGCGAATTCAATACGGTCTTCCTCGGCGGCAAAGAACACCGGCGCGCGAAAGACCGTGTGCCACGGCGTGGGATCGGCCGGTGGCGGTCGGCGCAGGTACACCGCCAACGGTGCATAGTCGCGGCCCAGGCGGTTGCGGCAGGTGCGCACGTAGATCGCGGCAAACGCGTCGATGGCTTCCAGCGCCGGCGCCGGGCTGCCGGGCGGTTGCAGCAGGCGAAAACGGTAACGCTCGCCGTCGCCGCTCAGCTCAAGCGCGAGGGCATCGCTGACCACCTGGTGATAGCGCACGATGCGCTCGAACACCTCGCGCAGGCTGCCGCTGGCCACCAGGGCGTACCCCAACGCATGAAACGTGGTGGGGCTGACGAACCGCGACACTCGCAGCCCAATCGCCGGATCGCCGCTGGCCTGCACCGCCAGTTCCCACAACCGCGTGGTGGCTGACAGCGGGTAGCGCGCATTCGGGTCGTCCATCTGCTGTGGGTCGAGCCCGGCCTCGGTGCACAGTGCGGCGCTGTCGAGGCCCAGGGCGTCGAGCTGCTTGCGCAGGGCGCGGGTCCAGCTGGCGAGGGACGTGGGTTCGGTCATGACGATTGGCGCTTGCGGTCAACAGGTTGGCGTGTGCGGCTAGCGTCCGGCAAGAGGGCTTGGTGCAGGATATAGCCATCAATGAACAAGAGGATGGAAGCATGGACGGTACTTCTGCAAGTCCCCAGCAGATGAACGCACAACAACGCTCGGCGCATATTCGTGAAGTGGTGCTCGCCGAAGGCGTCCGGTTGCGCCGGCAGCACCCCTGGCTGCTGCATCAGGACGCATTGGGCGCGGGCATCCTGGCCTTTGCGCTGCTCGGCATGGTCGGTTCGGCGGCGCTGTTTATCACCGGGCACATGGCCTGGTGGGTGTGCCTGCTGCTCAATGCCTTCCTGGCCTCACTGACCCATGAGCTGGAACACGACCTGATCCACAGCATGTACTTTCGCAAGCAACGCCTGCCCCACAACCTGATGATGGGCCTGGTGTGGCTGGCGCGGCCGAGCACGATCAACCCGTGGATCCGCCGGCATCTGCACCTCAACCATCACAAGGTGTCGGGCACCGAGACCGATGTGGAAGAACGCGCGATCACCAACGGCGAGCCCTGGGGCATCGCGCGTCTGCTGATGGTCGGGGACAACATCATGTCGGCGTTCATCCGCATGCTGCGCGCCAAGACCTGGAAGCACAAACTCAGCATCCTCAAGCGCTCATTGCTGGTGTACGCGCCGTTGGCGTTGCTGCATTGGGGCGCCTGGTACGTCTTCCTCGGCTTTCATGCCGCCAACGGCATCGCCAGCGTGATGGGCACGCCCATCGACTGGTCGGCCAGCACTGTGCAGATGATGCAGGTCATCGATATCGCCGCCGTGGTGATCATCGGCCCCAACGTGCTGCGCACCTTTTGCCTGCACTTTGTCAGCTCCAACATGCACTACTACGGCGACGTGGAGCTGGGCAATGTGATCGAGCAAACCCAGGTGTTGAACCCTTGGTGGCTGTGGCCGTTGCAGGCGTTCTGCTTCAACTTCGGCAGCACCCACGGCATCCACCACTTTGTGGTGAAGGAGCCGTTTTACATCCGCCAGATGACGGCCAAGGTGGCGCATGAAGTCATGGCCGAGATGGGCGTGCGCTTCAATGATTTCGGGACGTTTGCGCGGGCCAATCGGCTTGGCTTTCCACCGCCAGCAGCGTCTCGATCAGCGCCTTCGCCGCAGGCGACAAGCGCACCCCAGCGCGGCTGATCACGCCGCAGCGGTTGCTCAGGCTGTCGAGGGCGTGGGGCAGGTTGCGCCAGTGCAACACGCGCAATTCACCGCGGGCAAAGGCATCGACGAAGGCTTCTTCGGCGCCCAGGCCAATGGCGTCCGACTGGCGCACGATGCTGGCCAGCGCGGCAAACTGCTCGAGTTCGATGGCAGGCGCAAAGTCGACGCGCCCGCTGAGGTTGGCCAACAGCTTGCGAATGCCGGGCGCGATCAGCGGCGTGGCCAGCGGGTAGCCGAACAGGTCGTTGGTGGACAGGCTGTCCTTGGCCAGCAGCGGGTGCCCGTCGCGGCAGAAAAACGCACTGCGGCGCGGCGTCAGGGCCTGGGTCTGGAAATTCGGGTCGGCTTCGAAATGGCGCACATCGGCAATAAAGAATTCGATCTCTTCGCGGTTCAGGCTGCGCCCGAGCTTTTCCCAGTTATCCACCTGCAACGCGGTGCGCACCTTGGGGTAGGTGGTGATAAAGCGCGCCATGGCCTGGGGCACCAGGTTCACCGCTGCCACGGCGTCACTGCCCAAGCGCACTTCACCGGCGTCGAGCTTGGTCATGCGCGTGACCTCATGACTGAGCAGCGCTGCGCCTTGCACCAGGCTCAACGCGTGTTGCAGCACCACCTGGCCTTCCGGGGTCGGGCGCAAGTCTTTGTTGGCGCGATCCACCAGCACGCAGCCGAACTCCTGCTCCAGGCCCTGGATGCTGCGGCTGAAGGCCGGCTGGGTGATACCCATGGCATCCGCCGCGCGCACGAAACTGCGGTGCTCGTTGAGCGCGATGAAGTAGCGCAGTTGGCGAAGATCCATGGTGTGCCCGGCATCCTGTAGGAGAACCGGGATTTTAAGGCGGCTTCTTATTCCGTCAACGAAGCATGATTGTTTTATCTAGATCTTAAATGCATATCTATAGAGCGGGGGCCGTGCGGTAGGTCGCCGGGCTGAACACCCGCGTCACCACCAGCATCGTCACCACGGTCACGGTCAGCACGACCCAGGCACTGACGAAGCTGCCGGTCAGCTCACGCAGCGAGCCGGTCAGCCAGGGCGAGAGGGCATTGATCAAGAACCCCACGCCCTGCACAAAGGCCGCCAGTTGCCCGGCCTGGCGCGGGTCGCGATGGTGGTCGAGGGTCAGCAGCAGGCTCAGGGCGAAACACGCACCGAGACCGAAACCGCACAAGGCCACCCACAGGTGCGGATAATCCTGCGGCGCGAGGATCAGGCCGAGGTAACCCACGGTCTGCGCCAGCAGGCTGATGCCAAGCAGGGGCCGGCGGTCGATCCCGCGTTGCGCCAGCACCGGCATCAACAGCGCGGCGATCACCTGGAAGATCGTCATGAACGCCAGCAACGAACCGCTGGGCAACACGCCCCAGCCCAGTTGCTGGTAGTAGGCCGGCAGCCAAGCCACCATGCTCATGTAGCCGCAATTGACCAGGCCGAAATACAGCGCCAGCAGCCAGGCGCGGCGATTGCGCAGGCCCTGGAACGCCGGCGCCACCTGAGGATTTCGCGCCGCGCCGAGGGGCAACCAGGCCCACAACAGCAACGCCCCCAGCGCCGGCAGCAGCCACACGCCGAGCCCCGCCTGCCATTGCTGGAAGTGCGTGGCCACCACCGGGCTGAGCAGTGCCGCCAGCCCGCCACCGGCCATCAGCGAGGCCGAATACACGCCCATCGCCACCGGCACACGGTGATGAAACTCGCGCTTGATCATCGCCGGCACCAATGCCTGTATCAACGCCACACCGGCACCTCCCAGCAGTGCCGTGACCAGCAGTGCCGAACCCTGGCCCATGAGCCAGCGCGCGAGGCACGCCAGCAGGATCATCATCAGGCCCAGGGCGATGCCACGCCGCTCACCCAGGCGTGCCTCCACGCGCACCCCCACCAGCGCCACCAGGCCCATGCACACCACCGGCAGGCTGGTCAGCAGGGCGCTGCTCTGGAAACTCAAGCCGGTGGCCTGGCGAATCTCGCCGAGCAACGGGCTGATGGAACTGAGGATCGGCCGCAGGTTCAGGCCGAGCACCACCAGCAGGCCCCAGCCGGCGAGGGATTTATTCAGGGTCATGCAGGGTTTTCCACTGGTGGTACAACTGGGTCATCGCCGCGTCCGGCAGGTGCTGAATCGGCAGGCGTTGCTCGCTCAAGGGCAAGCCCACCTGCTGCCCGATCGCCGCCGTCGACAGGCCGAACGGCTCGGCCATTTCATTGCTGGCGGCAAACACTACGCGCTGGACACCGCACAAATACATGGCACTCAGGCACATCGGGCAGGGTTGGCCGCTGGCGTAGACCACGCAACCGTCCAGGCGCGCGCCGAGCTGTCGGCTTGCAGCGCGGATCGCCAGTAGCTCGGCGTGGGCGGTGGGGTCCTGGGTCAGGTGAATTTCATTCACGGCCTCCACCAGCACTTCGCCATTGCGCGTCAACACCGCCCCAAAGGGCCGGCCACCTTGGGCGATGTTCGCTTGTGCAAGTCGGATGGCGCGTTGCAGGTGCTGATGATCGTCGGTCATGGAGGCCTCTGGGCAGAATGCAGGGGTGAAGTATGGCCAGCCGCTGAGGTATTCTGAAATTAAATATAACCATGCCAATCAGTGGCAAACGCAATGGTGACAGCGATGTTTGATCCCGTGTTGTTGCGCAGTTTTGTCGCCGTGGTGGACTGCGGCAATTTCACCCGCGCTGCCGAGCGCCTGCACTTGACCCAGTCGACTGTCAGCCAGCAGATCCGCCGCCTGGAAGAAGCAGTGGCGTGCCAGTTGCTGGACCGTGACCAGCGCCATGTGGTGGCCACGGCGGAGGGCGAGCGCCTGCTGGCCTATGCGCGGCGCATCCTCGCGCTGCACGAAGAAGCCGCCGATGTGTTGATCAACCAGCAAAGCGACGGCGTGCTGCGCCTGGGCGTTCCCGAAGACTTCGCCGCCGAACGCCTCATGCCATTGCTTTCGGCGTTTGTGCAGGCATTTCCGCGGGTGCGCCTGGAGGTCACCAGCGGCCTTGGTCCGGAATTGCAGCGCCAGTACCGCAGCGGTGAGTTCGATGTGTTGTTGGTCAAGCAGATGGGCGACAGCGCCGACTGCCTGGCCTCGTGGCCTGAGCCGTTGTGCTGGGTCGACAGCCGCAGCACGCCGTCTCTGGGCCGCGATCCGTTGCCGTTGGTGGCCTTCCCGGTGGGCGGGCTGTACCGCAATGAGATGCTCCAACACCTGGAAGTCGGCGGCTGGCGCTGGCGCATCGGGTATTCCAGCGCAAGCCTGGCCAGTGTGTGTTCAGCCGTGGCGGCAGGATTGGGCATCAGCCTGTTGCCCCGCCGCGTGGTGCAGGCCGGGCATGTGATAGTGGCTGCAGACAGCGGCTTGCCGCCGGTGGAAGGTGTGCGACTGGCGCTGTATGGCCGCACGGGCCTGGGGGCGGCGGGACAGAGTTTGCAGGGTCAATTGCTCGATTTGTGTGCAAACAGCCCTGCTTGAGCCATGCCTTTTCTGAATATTTTTTATGCCTGTAAAGCATCAGAAAACCGCGCGGCGGCGCCAGGCCCCGCAGGACGGGGCTTTGGCGTTTCCGAATGTTTCGTTTATTCAGTTTAGATCTATGTATAACTTTAAAGATTACTTTAAGAGATAAGCGTCTGGCCCCGATGATTCAGCCCTCGACGGCCTCAGGCAGGCCTGTCGGTTTTTTTGTTTCAAAACCGTAGGGAGTGAATCAATGGGCAATGTCCAGACCGCCGCCAGTGCACACGAGGCGCAATGGCGCCAGGCACCGAGTGGTGAGTTGGTCGACCTTGGCCGGCCGCACCGCGCGCCGTTGGGGCAATTGCGTCTGCAGAAAACCCCGAAGCGCTTTTCGAGCCGTCGCGAAGGGATCCTGCTCGGGTTGCTGGTACTGGCCCTGCACGGTGCGGTGATTTATTGGGTGAGCCAGAAGCCCACCCCGGTGCTGCCGATTGTGCCGCCGGAAATCCCGCCGATGACCATCGAATTTTCCCAGCCGGCACCGCCGGTGGTCGAGCCGCCACCGCCTGTTCCGCCGCCACCACCGCCGCCCGTGGTCGAGCCACCGCCACCGGTGGTGGACGAGTTGGCTGCCAAGCCGGCGCCGCCTAAACCGATTCCAAAGCCCAAGCCGAAGCCTGTGCCCAAGCCTGAGCCGAAACCTGCACCCAAGGCGGTCGAGCAACCGCCTGCGCCGCCCACGCCGGCACCTCCGGCTCCGGCGCCAGTGGCTCCGCCTGCACCGGCTCCAGTAACGCCCGCTTCAGCGAACGCGGCGTACTTGAAGAACCCGGCGCCGGAGTATCCGTCACTGGCCCAGCGTCGCGGTTGGGAAGGCACCGTGCTGCTGCGGGTGCATGTACTGGCCAGCGGCAAGCCGGGCGAGATCCAGATCCAGAAGAGCAGCGGTCGCCAGCAACTCGACGACGCCGCACTGGCCGCGGTGAAGCGTTGGAGTTTCGTGCCGGCCAAGCAGGGCGATGTCGCCCAGGACGGCTGGGTCAGCGTACCGATCGATTTCAAGATTCACTAACTATTCGGCTGCGGTGTGTTGCACACGCCGCGACCTGCACAGAGGGAAAACATCATGGCATTAGCATCTCCACTTGAATCCATCGAAAGCGCGGTGATCTGGCTGCTGGTGGTCTTTTCGGTCGCCACCTGGGGCCTGGCCCTGCTCAAGGGCGTGCAGTTCGGTCGCCTCAAGGCGCAGGATCGCAAGTTCCATAAGCAGTTCTGGGCGGCATCCAGCCTGGACTCGGCGGCAGAGCTGGCTGAAACCCAGCCTGGCGCTGCTGCCCGCGTAGCCCAGGCCGGCTATGCCGCGATCCAGGTTGGCGATGCACCGCATGCTGCCGACCTGAGCCAGGCGATCAACCATCAGGACCGTCTTGAACGTGCCCTGCGCCAGCAGATCGTGCGTGAGCGCCGCTCGCTGGAAACCGGCCTGGCCGTGGTCGCCAGTATCGGCAGCACCTCGCCGTTTATCGGTCTGTTCGGCACCGTGTGGGGCATCATGGAAGCGCTCAAGGGCATCAGCGCGGCCGGTTCCGCCAGCCTCGAAACCGTGGCCGGCCCGATTGGTGCCGCGCTGGTCGCCACCGGTGTGGGGATCGCCGTCGCCGTACCGGCGGTGCTGGTCTACAACTATTTCCTGCGTCGCCTGAAGCTCACGGCTGCCGACCTGGACGACTTTGCCCACGACTTCTACAGCCTGGCGCAGAAGAACTCCTTCCGCGTGCTGCTGCACCCGGCCCTGACCAAAAACGCCGCCGGCAACCCGCAAAAAGTGAAGGAGGCGTCCTGAGATGGCCTTCTCCACGCAAGACAGTGATGAGGTGCTGAGCGAGATCAACGTCACGCCGCTGGTGGACGTGATGCTGGTACTGCTGGTGGTGTTTATCGTCACCGCGCCGTTGTTGACCAACGCGATCCCGATCAACCTGCCCAAGACCGAGGCCGTCGCCCCGGTGGAGCAGAAGGACCCGCTGGTGGTGAGCATCGACGGCGCCGGCAAGCTGTTTATCAACAAGGACGAAATCCAGCCGGACCTGCTGGAATTCAACCTGCAGGCGGCCAAGGCCAAGGACCCCGATGTGCGGGTGCAACTGCAGGCCGATGATGGTGTGAACTACGGCGAAGTGGCGCGAGCCATGGCGTCTATCGAGCGCGCGGGCATTACCAAGTTGTCGGTGATTACCGCACGTTAGCTTCAAATGCCTCGACAATTTTTTGGCCGTCTCCTTGGCAGGGTGCGGCCTTTTTTTTGCCTCGATTTCAGCCAATCGAGTGAGCGCGACGGCTCAGCCGTTTAGGTCAAGCTAACCCCAGCGATGTGTGGGTGCCTGACTGCAACTTCCCGCGAAAACTCTCCAGCATTGGTCTTGAGCCAGTCAATTAACCGAGCGATATCGGGCTCCGACTGCCGCCCATTCCGACAAATAACGTAGTACGCAGCAGGCGACATCATTACTTGTGCTTCCAGTGCGACCAATGTACCCGCCTCCAATTGGTCATACACCAACGCAGTCCTGCCCAGCGCAATCCCGCCGCCCTTCACCGCCAGACTGATTGCCAGGCTGGAGTCCGGAAAGCGTGGCCCATGGTGATAAGGCGGAGCCGCTAGCCCCTGGAATGAAAACCAGCTTTCCCATCCCGGGCACACTTGATCGTCCACGCGGTGAATCAGCGGGTATCGTGCTACATCCGTCAGGGAAATATCGCCATTCACTCGTTGAAACTCAGCTGCGCAAACCGGGAACACCGCATCGCGCATCAGCAGTTCAGCATGATGGTCCGGGTAATCGCCGTATCCCATCACAATCGCGACATCGAATTGATGAGCTCCGAGATTGGCGCTGTTCATATCTGCACTGGTCAGGATCAGGTCGATATTGAATGAAGCTTGCGTGTGAGAGCCGTGCATCCTTGGAATCAGCCAGGTGGAACAGAGTGAAGATGTGCACGACAGGTAAAGCGGCTGGGATTTGCTCGGGTTGAGCGAATGCAGCACCGCATCAAGCTCTTTGAAGAAGCCATCGGCTACCGGTAGCAAAACCTGTCCTGCTGCTGTGAGCTTGACGCCCCGTGAGTGACGCTCGAACAACGGCACGCCCCACCACTCCTCCAGACCTGCAATTTGATGGCTGATTGCACTAGCGGTGAGATTCAATTCTATGGCCGCACGGGCAAAACTCCCCGTTTTCGCCGCACTGACAAAGGCTTGCAGCATGGGGGTAGGAGGCGGGCGTTGGGACATCAGGTGCTCACTTTGATCAGGATGATCCCGCAAACAATGACGAGTGCCGAAAGCATCCGCCGCCAGCCGAAGCGTTCATGAAAGAACAGCGCGGCAATAATGGCGCCGATAATAACACTGGTTTCTCGCAGCGCTGAGACCTTGGCTACCGCGTCCAGCGACAGTGCAAACAGCACCAACCCGTAGGATGTGAGGTAAAAAACGCCGCCCATAAGGCCGACCCGCCACTGGCCGCGAATGGCCTGTGCGAGTGACAAACGCTGCTTGAAAAACGCCAGCGCCGGAATCGGAATGCTTTGGAATACCGTCAGATAGATGATGTATTGCAGGACCGTTTCACTGGCTCTTACTCCCTTGGCATCCACCACCGTGTAGGACGCGATGAAGGCACCCGCGCACACTGCCATCAGGATAGGTTTGAACATGCGTGCGGTCATTTTTCGCACGAATGTCAGGCTGATAATGCCTGCACATATCAGCAGCACCCCTGCCATTGCATGAATCGAAAGGTGCTCATTCAGTAGGAAGTAAGAAAACAGCGCGACCAAAACCGGTGGCACGCCGCGCATGACCGGATAGACCTGGCCAAAGTCGCCGGTTTCGTAGGCCTTGATCAAGAACAATCGATAGGCCGTGTTGAGCACCACGGAAACCAGCACGTAGCCCCACACCTGCAGGCTTGGCACATTAACCAGAGGCAGCACCACCAGACAGATCAGCAACGCCGTACCATCGACCATGGCCAATGTCATGAAACGACTGCTACCGGCCCGAACGACCGCGTTCCAGGTCGCGTGCATGATGGCGGAAATCAAAACGAGGGTGATCGCGATGTCGGAGTTGTCCATGGGGCTCTGCTGTTGATAGGTATTGGAAGTCGGAGGCGATGACCGTTAAGGCATCATTGTTTGCGCAACCACATCCGTAGCATGTACCGATTCAAGTCTTTTAAAGGTGTCGCGTCATCAATCTATTCGGACGGAGCGTTGATATCGATGAAGTGCGTTCGGGTATGGAGAAACTTGTTGTCAGCTGAAATAAGTACCTGTCCTGGTTCGAGCAGCACTCGATGTTGGACTGATGATTGATCAAGAACGGTATCTAAAAAATCCAATGCCTGAATTTGCCCGGAGGTGAGGGGCACTCCAGCCTTGAGGTAAGCCGACTCAATGTAGACGCGAAAGTACCTGATCAAAGGAATACCTTCTTTGGAAAAGCTCAGGATGGGGGCTCTGAACAATTGTTCTTCGATTGCCATGCCGCGGTGTTCAAAGTAAAAATCGCACTTAAGCTCTTCCTTTAGATACTTCTTGGCGAAACATACTGACATTGACGTTCATCGCAATCCCTTACGAAGGTTAGTTGAAGTCCTTATTTAACTAAGCTCACCACGCCCTGAAAAAGCGAAACATCGTCAGCGCTGCCATCAAAATCCGTCATGGGAGACCTCTCCTACAAAAAAGCCATCATCTGAACGGAAGTGGCATTTCGTCATGTCTTGTAAAGGGCCAGCAAGGCGTGTCCCTTTAAATTGCAGGACGTTTCCGAGGCAATCGCTGCCGCCGTGTGGCTGTTGGAATGGATGGCTAGTCTTCGGCCCGTCGCTGGTTTTCAGTGATCGGGTTTAGCAGCCTGAGCTCAATAGGCACACTGTCACATCTACCTTATGGTGGCTGTGCGTGGGGCGCCCACGGGTGCGCTGGTGTTCCTATTGACCAGTCTGCTAACCCGCGTACAGCTGCTACCTACCGTTTAGCAGCGTGCGATAGCGGTCTTACAGATACAGATAAGCTGGCTGACACACCGCCATCGCAGGCAAGCCAGCTCCCACAGTTTGATTCTCCTTTGAATTGAGGTTTTGGTTATTAATAAATAGCTTCTTATTCCTTAACGAATATAAACCGCGTCCCTATACTGATCAGCAACGTTAAACGCTGCAGGAGGGCACACCCATGCACAGCGAGTCGATTCGTTATCTGATCGTGCCGGGCTGGCAAGGATCGCCAGAAGATCATTGGCAAACCCATTGGCAAAACAGCCTGCCCAACAGCGCGCGCGTGGAGCAGGCCGACTGGCTGACGCCACGCCGCGAAGACTGGGTGGCCGCGCTGGCCGAGGCTATCGCCGCCGACAGCACGCCGGTGATCCTGATCGCCCATAGCCTGGGCTGCATCACAGTGGCTCATTGGGCCGCCACCGCACCCGTGCAGTTTTTGCGGCAGGTGCGCGGCGCCTTGCTGGTGGCCCCGGCCGATGTCGAACGCCCGGCCTGCTCGCCCGCCTTGCGCAACTTCGCCCCGATCCCGACCGACCTGCTGCCGTTTCCCAGCCAGGTGGTCAGTTCCGACAACGACAGCGCCGTCAGTGCCCCTCGGGCGCTGGAGCTGGCGCGCAATTGGGGCGCCGAAGCCGGAATCCTCTCGGGGGCCGGGCATATCAATGTGAAGTCCGGTCACCAGCGCTGGGAGCAGGGCTTCGCTTACCTCTATCGCCTGCAAAGCCGCCTCGAGCATCACGCCCGGCGCACTGCCTGACCTTTTTTCAACGCCCCGTCCCTGAGTGGATTTGGGGCGGGAGCCTGCCATGAGTCTGCATGAAACCTACGGTCAGCCCCTGCTGACCTTCCCCGACGCCGAAAAAAGCCCGCTGAGCATCCGCGCCAAGGCCCTGGTGTTTGTCGATCCGCGCTCGCGCCAGCTGCGCGAAGACCTGGAAAACCTCGCGCCGCGCGCCTTGCCCGTGTTGATTCGCGGCGAGACCGGCAGCGGTAAAGAGCTGTTGGCCCGGCATATCCATCGGGGCAGCGACCGTACTGGCTTGTTTGTCTCGGTCAACTGCGGCGCCATCAGCCCGACTTACGCCGACGCCGAGTTGTTCGGCTACGCCGCCGGTGCCCACAGCGGGGCGGCCAGCAGCCGGGCCGGCTGGTTCGGCTCGGCCAATGGCGGCACCTTGTACCTGGACGAGATTGGCGACTTGCCACTGCCGATCCAGGTCAAGCTGCTCGCGGCCCTGGAGAATCACGAAGTCACCCGCGTCGGCGCCCACCAGCCAAGCCCGGTGGATGTGCGGCTGGTGGCGGCCACCAGCATCGACCTCGCCCAGGCTGTAGCGGCCGGCAAGTTCCATGAGCGCCTGTTCCATTACCTGAGCGAAGGCCAGCTGGACTTGCCCGCATTGCGCGAGCGCGTCGGCGACATCCTGTCCCTGGCCGAGTACTTCCTGGGCATCTACAGCCAGCGCCTGGACCTGCCGGTGCCGCTGATCAGCGATGCGGCGCAAAAGGTGCTGGAACACCACAGCTGGCCGGGCAATACCCGCGAGCTGGAAAACGTTATTCACTTCGCCTTGCTCGTCAGCAGCGGCGACGAGATTCTGCCCGAGCATTTGAACCTGCCGGTAGCGGGCTCGCCGCTGGAACAGGTGCAGCGCATCTTTGCCGCCGCCAGCCCTGCCGAGCAGGAAGCCTTGCGCGCCTTTCTACGTGAGCAAGCCGCTACATGAACAAAATGGAATATCAACGTGAATAAAAGATATTGTTCGGGAATAAAAAATCTAGGTATTGTCCATTCCACGCCGCGATAGCACTTCGCTGGCACACCACATAAAAAACGGTCGTCAGAGACGCCCCGGAATTTCGATAAGGACACTGCATGAAAAAGGTTCTGTTGTTTACCGCACTGGCGGCTGCCCTGACTGCAAGCTTCGCCCAGGCCAACGAGAAACTGGTGGTTGCCGCCACCCCGATCCCGCACGCCGAGATCCTCGAACTGGTCAAGCCAACCCTCGCCAAAGAAGGCGTGGACCTGGAAATCAAAGTCTTCACCGACTACGTACAGCCAAACGTGCAGGTTGCCGAGAAGCGCCTGGACGCCAACTACTTCCAGACCCTGCCGTACCTGGAAAACTTCAACAAGGGCAAGGGCACCAACCTGGTCACCGTGGTCGGTGTGCACGTTGAACCCTTCGGCGGCTACTCGAAAAAAATCAAGAACATTTCTGAGCTCAAAGATGGCGCCACCGTGGCCATCCCGAACGAAGGCTCCAACAGCGGCCGCGCCCTGTTGCTGCTGCAGAAAGCCGGCGTGATCACCCTGAAAGACCCGACCAACGCCCTGGCCACGCCGAAAGACATCGCCAGCAACCCGAAAAACCTGAAATTCAAAGAGCTGGAATCGGCGCTGCTGCCACGCGTGCTGGACCAGGTTGACCTGGACCTGATCAACACCAACTACGCCCTGGAAGCTGGCCTGAACCCAGCCAAGGACGCGCTGATCATCGAAGACGCCAAGTCGCCGTACGTGAACTTCCTGGTTGCCCGCCCGGACAACAAGGACAGCGACGCCATCCAGAAACTGGCCAAGGCCCTGACCAGCCCGGAAGTCAAAGCCTTCATCGAGAAGAAGTACAACGGCGCCGTAGTGCCTGCGTTCTGATGTAACCCAAAACCCCCTTCAAGGTTTGAACGCCGACGGCTATTACAGCGTCGGCGTTTTTTTATGGGCTTCAGAGGCTTCAAGACTGTAGGCACTGGCTTGCCGGCGATAGCGGTGGGTCAGCCGGCCTACCGGCGACTGAAAGACCGCTATCGCAGGCAAGCCAGCTCCCACAGTTGGGCGGTGTGGGGGCTGGAATCCCTGCCACACAGCGACACTCTGGAGAAACTGCAACCAGCGAACGCCGGCTCTTGCTCAAATCCCAGCCACACAGCAGACCCCCCCTGTGGGAGCCGTCGAGCCCCAGCGAGGCCGCGAAGGCGGTGTGTCAGCCACAAAAGGACCGTCAGTGCCGCCGCCTTCACAGCCTCGCTACAGCTCGACCTCTCCCACAATCAGGCCGCGCGGCTATTGATCGCCCTACGCAACGCCACCAACCATTTCACCAGCTCCTGCGGATCAATCGGCTTCGTGTTGTTCATTATTCATTCCCTCGAATCACAGACCCCCCAACCATAGCTGCCACCCATCAAACCCGCGAATCCGGCGGTTATCTTTTTGGGTGATATCAATATGCTATTTGGGTATTTAAATTTTGCTTTTTATACCTTTAGAGTTCGTGCTACCCGACGTTACCCACGCCGGACTGGATTGCGCCCGCTGCATTACCCTTGCGGCGTCATGGACTCAAGATGACCTTCGATTTCGCTTTTATCCTCAGCACCCTGCCGGCGTTTCTCAAGGCCGTGGGGGTGACGCTGCAAGTGGGCTTGATCGCCATTGCCACCTCGTTGCTGGTGGCGCTGATCAACGCCGCGCTGCTGGTGTTTCGCACACCCTACCTGTCGCGCCTGGTGGCGCTGTACGTCGAGCTGGCGCGTAACACGCCGCTGCTGATCCAGCTGTTCTTCGTGTACTTCGCCTTGCCCGCGCTGGGCTTGAATATCTCTGGCTTCTGGGCGGCGATCATCACCATGACGTTCCTTGGCGGTGCCTACCTCACCGAAGTACTGCGCGCCGGCGTGGAAGCGGTGCCGCTGGCGCAGATCGAATCCGGCAAGTCCATCGGCCTCTCCGACTGGCAACTGCTGCGCCATGTGATCCTGCCCCAGGCCGGCATCCTCAGCCTGCCGGCGCTGTTCGCCAATTTCATCTTCCTGCTCAAGGAAACCACGGTGGTTTCCGCCGTGGCGGTGCCGGAGATTCTCTACACCACCAAGAGCTACATCGCCCTCTACTACAAGACTTACGAAATGCTCGCCGTGCTGACGCTGATTTGCGTACTGCTGTTTTTGCCGTTGTCGCTGCTGCTCAGCCGCCTGGAAAGGAGGCTCCAGCATGGCCAGTTCGGGTCTTGAGTTGTTGTGGGTGTCGTTGCCGCAACTGGGCAAGGGCGCCGCACAAACCCTGTCGATTTCGTTTCTGAGCATCGCCTTCAGCACCGTCGGTGGCGTGTTGTATGGCGTGCTGCGGACCTTGAACAACGCACTGATCAACGCGGTCCTGCGGGTGTACCTGGAGCTGTTTCGCGCGATCCCGGTGCTGGTCTGGTTGTACCTGCTGTTTTTCGGACTGCCGATTTTCTTCGGCCTGAGCATTCCGAGCTTCTGGTGCGCCGTGCTGGTGCTGTCGCTGTGGGGCGCCAGTGAGGTGGGCGAGGTGGTGCGTGGCGCATTGCATTCGCTGCCCCGTGGCCAGCGTGAAGCCGGCTTGTCGATTGGCCTGTCCGACCCACAGCTGTACGGCTATGTGCTGTTGCCTCAGGCCCTCAAGCGCATGACGCCGCCGACCATCAACGTGTACACGCGCATCATCAAGACCAGCTCGCTGGCGGTGCTGATCGGCGTGGTGGACGTGATCAAGGTCGGCCAGCAAATCATCGAACGCACCTACGAGTCGGTATTGATCTATGGCGTGCTGTTCCTGTTTTTCTTCTTTATCTGCTACCCGTTGTCGGCCGCCTCCAAGGTGCTGGAACGGCGCTGGGCCCAAGCATGAGCGCATTGATCGAGTTTAAGGGTTTCAACAAATTCTTCGGCGAGCAGCAGGTGCTCAAGGGCATCGACTTGAGCGTGCAAAGCGGCGAAGTGGTGGTGATCCTCGGCCCCAGCGGCTGCGGCAAAAGCACCTTGCTGCGCTGCCTCAACGGCCTGGAAGTGGCGCACAGCGGCAGCCTGCGATTCGCCGGCAACGAACTGTTGGACAAAGCCACCGACTGGCGCCAGGTGCGCCAGGACGTGGGCATGGTGTTCCAGAGCTACCACCTGTTCCCGCACATGAGCGTGCTCGACAACATCCTGCTCGGCCCGCTGAAAGTGCAAAAACGCGACCCTCGCGAAGCCCGCGAACAGGCGGAAAAACTGCTCGAGCGCGTCGGCCTGGCCGACAAGCGCGACGCCTTCCCGCGTCAGTTGTCCGGCGGCCAGCAGCAACGTATCGCGATCGTCCGCTCGTTGTGCATGAACCCGCAGGTCATGCTGTTTGACGAAGTCACCGCCGCCCTTGACCCGGAAATGGTCAAGGAAGTGCTGGAAGTGATCCAGGGCCTGGCCCGCGATGGCATGACCCTGCTGATCGTCACCCATGAAATGGCCTTCGCCCGCGCCGTCGCCGACCGCGTCGTCTTCATGGAGGCCGGTCGCATCCTCGAACACAACCCCCCCGAAGAATTCTTTACGAACCCGCAAACCGCACGCGCGCAGCAGTTCCTGGAGAAGTTTTCCTTTGTTTCAACACTGCCCAAGAAGAACCAGGAACTGGAGCTGATATGAAAAAGTTACTACTGCCCCTGATTGCCGTCGCATTACTCGCCGGCTGCGACAAAAAGGCCGAAGAGCCTGCAAAACCAGCGGCTGCCGCCGTGAGTTCGCTGGACAAGATCAAGGCGCGCGACAAGCTGATTGTCGGCGTATTCACTGACAAACCGCCGTTCGGCTTCGTCAACGAAGCCGGGCGCTATGTGGGCTTCGATACCGACATCGGCCGCCAATTCGCCAAGGACCTGCTGGGCGATGAAAACAAGGTTGAGTTCGTCGCTGTCGAGCCGGCCAGCCGTATTCCGTTCCTGCAAAGCGACAAGGTCGATCTGATCCTCGCCAACATGACCGTGACCCCGGAACGCAAGGAAGCGGTGGACTTCACCAACCCCAACCTGAAAGTCGCGGTGCAGGCCCTGGTGCCTAACGACAGCGCGGTAAAAAGCCTGGATGACCTGGCCACCCGCACCACCATCGTTACCACCGGCACCACCGCCGATATCTGGCTGACCAAGAACCACCCGGACTGGAAACTGCTCAAGTTCGAGAAAAACTCCGAATCGCTGCAAGCGCTGTCGGCCGGCCGTGGTGATGCGTACGCGCAGGATAACCTGGTGCTGTTCAGCTGGGCCAAGCAGAACCCGGGCTACCGCGTGCTGGAAGAAAAACTCGGCGACGAAGCGCCGATTGCGCCGGCGGTGAAGAAGGGCAACATCGAACTGCGCGACTGGGTGAATGCCGAGCTGGCGAAGTTGGGTGAGGAGAAATTCCTGCTCAAGCTGTACGACCAGTACGTGCGTAAAGAGCTGAGCGATGACACCAAGCCTGAGAGCGTGATTGTTGAAGGCGGCAAGTGGCAGGGTTGATCTGTCAGCTGTTGGGTGACTGATCTACCGTCTTCGCGAGCAAGCCCGCTCCCACATCGACCGAGTTCCACCTCTGGAATGCGGACAAATGTGGGAGCGGGCCTGCTCGCGAAGAGGCCGTTCCAGGCCCCTCTTATTCCGGCCAATGCCAAGCCGGTGCATCCAGAATTCCCTGTCCCACAATCCGCGTCTCCCCCAGCACCTTCTCCAGCACAATCGAATTGCACCCTTCATCCTGCTGCAACGCCGCAATCAGCCGGCTGGCATGCGACACCACCCACACCTGACACTGCTGTGACGCCTGGATAATCAGGCGCGCCAACGCCGGCAGCAGGTCCGGATGCAAGCTGGTTTCCGGCTCGTTCAGCACCATCATGGTCGGCGGCCGAGGCGTCAGCAGCGCCGCGATCAGCAGCAGGTATCGCAAGGTGCCGTCCGACAACTCCGCCGCCGAGAGTGGCCGCAGCAACCCCTCCTGATAAAACTCAAGGGCGAAGCGCCCGCCCTGCAACGGCTGGATATTCAGGCGTGCACCGGGAAATGCATCGCTGACCGCGCGCTGCAAGGCCTCGGGGTCGCCAATCTCGCGAATGGTCTGCAACGCCGCCGCCAGGTCGCGACCGTCGTGGTGCAGCACCGGTGTGCGCGTGCCCAGTTGCGGTTGGCGCACGGGGGCATCGGCATCGCTGCGAAAGTGATCATAAAAACGCCAGCCACGAATGCTTTCGCGCAACAGCAACACTTCCGGTGAGCCGCGCAGGCTGCCGACCTGGTCGAACAGGCTGTGGTAGTTCGGCGTGTGCTGGGCCAGCACATCCCAGGCGCGGCCTTCGCGAGCGCGCACCATCGGCCCGGAGCGTTGCACCAGCAGGCTGGCCGGGCGGTAGACGTGGCCGGCCCAGATGCATTCCTTCTTCACCTCCGGGTCCAGCGAAAAATACGACAGGGTCTTCTCCGGCAAGCCGAGGGAAATCGCGTAGCTGAAATCCTCGGCGGCAAACCCCAGGCGCAGACGCTTCACACCCTGGCGCACGACCGCTTCCACCGGCACCTCGCCGTTGTGCATGCGTCGGCTGATGGTCTCGGGGCCGGCCCAGAAGGTCGAGTCCAGCCCGCCCTCACGGGCCAGTGCATTGATCACTCCGCCCTGAGCGGTTTCGGCCAGCAGGCGCAAGGCGCGGTACAGGTTGGACTTGCCGCTGCCGTTGGGCCCGGTGATCAGGTTCAGCCGGTCCAGCGGCACCACCAATTTGTTGATCGAGCGGTAATTGGCCACCGCGAGGGTCTTGAGCATGGGCATTCAGTCAGCTTGGGAACCATTGGAGTATGGGAGCCTCCATGCAGATAAGGAACCCTGATCTAAGCTCACAGTCGCATACACACTGGCAAGTCGGCATCACGCAAAAGGAGCCTGCATGGGCGGTCGCACTGCAAACATTATTCTGAGCCTTGGCCTCCTGGCGCTGCTGAGCGGCTGTGGCCAGGACAAAGCCGAGCCCAAGCAGCATTCCCGGGTGTTTGTACAGACCGTACAGCCGGCGGATTTCGCCGCGGCGGTCACGCTCACCGGGGACATCCAGGCGCGCGTGCAAACCGATTTGTCGTTCCGCGTCGGCGGCAAGATCATCCAGCGTACGGTGGATGTCGGTGACCGCGTCAGCGCCAGGCAAGTGCTGGCCAGGCTCGACCCCAAGGACTTGCAGACCAACGTCGATTCCGCCCAGGCCCAGGTCGTGGCCGAGCAGGCGCGGGTCAAGCAGACCGCCGCCGCGTTCGTGCGCCAGGAAAAGCTGTTGCCCAAGGGCTACACCAGCCGCAGTGAATACGATTCTGCCCAGGCCGCGTTGCGCAGCAGCCAAAGCGCCCTGGCCGCGGCCCAGGCCCAACTGGCCAACGCCCGCGAACAGCTCGGCTACACCGCGCTGGTGGCCGATGCACCGGGGATCATCACCGCGCGCCAGGCTGAAGTCGGCCAGGTGGTGCAGGCCACTGTGCCGATCTTCAGCCTGGCCCGCGATGGCGAGCGCGATGCGGTGTTCAACGTGTATGAATCGCTGCTGGTCGAGCCGCCGCCCGATGCACCGATCACCGTGAGCCTGCTCGACAATCCGAGCATCAAGGCGGTGGGCAAAGTCCGCGAAGTCACCCCGGCCGTGGCGGCCAACACCGGCACCGTGCAAGTGAAGATCGCCCTGCAGGCGTTGCCCAAAGGCATGCAGTTGGGCTCGGTGGTGAGCGCCACCGCCAATGGCCCGGCCAAGGCCAGCATCGAACTGCCGTGGGCGGCGCTGACCAAAGACCTCAGCGAACCCGCCGTGTGGCTGATCGACGGCGACGGCAAGGCGCAACTGCACAAGGTCACCGTGGCACGTTATCTCACCGGCAAAGTCATCATCAGCGACGGCCTCAAGGGCGGCGAAAAAGTCGTGGTGGCCGGCGGGCAGTTGCTGCATCCGGGCATGGTGGTGGAAATCGCCCAGCCGCCGGATCAGGCCCAGGCGCAAGGAGTGCAACCATGAAGCAGTTGACGGTGGTACTCGCTGCCAGCTTGTTGCTGATGGCCTGCTCCAAGGAAGAGCCGCCGCCCGAGCCACTGCGCCCGGTGCTGTCGATGGAAGTGAAGTCCGAAGACCAGGAAAACCTCGGTCGCTTCGCCGGCACCATCCAGGCCCGCTACGAGAGCAACCTGGGTTTCCGTGTGCCCGGTCGCATCGCCCGCCGCGCCGTGGACGTCGGCGCCGAAGTGGAGAAGGGCGCCTTGCTCGCCGTGCTTGACCCCACCGACCAGCAAAACCAGTTGCGCGCCGCCCAGGGCGACCTTGCCCGCGTGCAGGCGCAGTTCATCAACGCCCAGGCCAACGCGCGGCGCCAGCAGGAGCTGTTCAACCGGGGCGTCGGTGCCCAAGCCCAGCTGGACGTGGCCCAGACCGACCTGAAGACTACCCAGGCTTCCCTCGACCAGGCCCAGGCCTCGGTCAACCAGGCCAAGGACCAACTCAACTACGCCGAACTGCGCACCGACCACGCCGGCATTGTCACCGCCTGGAACGCCGAGGCCGGCCAGGTGGTCAGCGCCGGCCAGCAAGTGGTCACCCTGGCCCGCCCGGACATCAAGGAAGCGGTGATCGACCTGCCCGCCGGCCTGGCCGAGCGCCTGCCGCCGGATGTGGTGTTCCTGGTGGCCGGGCAACTCGACCCCAGCGTGCACACCACCGCCGTCGTGCGTGAGATCGAACCCCAGGCCCAGAGCGCCACGCGCACCCGTCGCGCGCGCCTGACCCTGGCCGAGACGCCGCCCGCGTTTCGTCTTGGCACCGCGATCAGCGTGACCTTGAGTTCAACCATCGCACCGCGTATCGAATTGCCCATCAGCGCCTTGCAGGAAGTCGACGGCAAGACCCGCATCTGGCTGCTCGACACCCAGAGCCAGACCGTGCAACCGCGTGACGTCACGGTCATCAGCCGTGACGCCAGCAGCGCCTTGCTCAGCGGCGGCGTCAAACCCGGTGAGCGTGTGGTCACTGCCGGCGTGAACAGCCTGAAACCCGGGCAGAAAGTCAAAATCGACGAGGACAGCCCGCGATGAAAGGGAGCTTCAACTTATCCGACTGGGCCCTCAAGCATCAGTCCTTCGTCTGGTACCTGATGTTCGTCGCGCTGCTGATGGGCGTGTTCTCCTACATGAACCTGGGCCGCGAGGAAGACCCGTCGTTCACCATCAAGACCATGGTGATCCAGACCCGCTGGCCAGGCGCGACCCAGGAAGAAACCCTCAAGCAGGTCACCGACCGCATCGAGAAGAAACTCGAGGAACTCGACTCCCTCGACTACGTGAAGAGCTACACCCGGCCGGGCGAGTCCACGGTATTCGTGTTCCTCAAGGACACCACCAGCGCCAAGGCCATCCCGGAGATCTGGTACCAGGTCCGCAAGAAAATCGACGACATTCGCGGCACCTTCCCCCAGGGCCTGCAGGGACCGTCGTTCAACGATGAGTTCGGTGACGTATTCGGCTCGGTGTACGCGTTTACCGGCGATGGCCTGTCGATGCGCCAACTGCGCGACTACGTGGAACAGGTGCGTGCCGAGATCCGTTCGGTGCCGGGCTTGGGCAAGGTCGAGATGATCGGCCAGCAGGACGAAGTGATTTACCTGAACTTCTCCACGCGCAAACTTGCGGCGCTGGGCATTGATCAGCGCCAGGTGGTGCAGAGCCTGCAATCGCAGAACGCGGTGACGCCGGCCGGGGTGATCGAAGCCGGACCGGAGCGGATCTCGGTGCGCACTTCGGGGCAATTCGCCTCGGAAAAGGACCTGGCCAACGTCAACCTGCGGCTCAATGACCGTTTCTATCGTCTGGCGGACATTGCCGACATCAGCCGTGGCTACGTCGACCCCGCGCGGCCCATGTTCCGCTTCAACGGCAAGCCGGCAATTGGCCTGGCCATCGCCATGCAGAAGGGCGGCAATATCCAGTCGTTCGGCAAGGCCTTGCACACACGCATGGATGAGCTGACCGCCGACCTGCCGGTGGGCGTCGGCGTGCACAAGGTGTCGGACCAGGCGGAAGTGGTGGAAGAGGCCGTGGGCGGCTTCACCAGCGCGCTGTTCGAAGCGGTGATCATCGTGCTGGTGGTGAGCTTTATCAGCCTCGGCATGCGCGCCGGGCTGGTGGTGGCGTGCTCGATTCCGCTGGTGCTGGCGCTGGTGTTCGTGTTCATGGAATACAGCGGCATCACCATGCAGCGCGTGTCGCTGGGCGCATTGATCATCGCCCTCGGCCTGCTGGTGGACGATGCGATGATCACCGTCGAGATGATGATCACGCGCCTGGAAAAAGGCGAGACCAAGGAGCAGGCGGCGACCTACGCCTACACCTCCACGGCGTTCCCGATGTTGACCGGTACGCTGGTTACCGTCGCCGGTTTTGTACCGATCGGCCTCAACGCCAGTTCGGCGGGCGAGTACACCTTCACGCTGTTCGCGGTGATTGCCGTGGCGATGCTGGTGTCATGGGTGGTGGCGGTGCTGTTTGCGCCGGTGATCGGCGTGCATATCCTCAGCGCCAACGTGAAGCCCCACAGCAACGAGCCAGGGCGAATCGGGCGCGGCTTCAATTACGGCATGCTGTGGGCCATGCGCAACCGCTGGTGGGCCATTGGCATCACCGTGGGCCTGTTTGTGGCGTCGGTGTTCTCCATGCAGTTTGTGCAGAACCAGTTCTTCCCGTCGTCGGACCGCCCGGAAATCCTCGTCGACCTCAACCTGCCGCAAAACGCCTCGATCAACGAGACCCGCAAGGCCGTCGACCGCCTCGAAGCGATCATCAAGGACGACCCGGACATCGCGCGTTGGAGCACCTATATCGGCCAGGGCGCGATCCGTTTCTACTTGCCGCTGGACCAGCAATTGGAAAACCCCTACTACGCGCAGTTGGTCATCGTCAGCAAGGGCCTGGAAGAGCGCGGGGCGTTGATTGCGCGCCTGCAAAAACGCCTGCGTGATGACTTTGTCGGCGTCGGCAGCTTTGTGCAGCCGCTGGAAATGGGCCCGCCGGTGGGACGCCCGATCCAGTATCGGGTGTCGGGCAAAGACACCGACCAGGTACGCAAGCACGCCATCGAGCTGGCGACCCTGCTGGATAAAAACACCCACCTGGGCGAGATCATCTACGACTGGAACGAGCCGGGCAAAGTCCTGCGGGTGGACATCGCCCAGGACAAGGCGCGGCAATTGGGGCTGTCGTCGGAAGACGTCGCGCAGTTGATGAACAGCGTGGTCAGTGGTGCCTCGGTGACCCAGGTGCATGATGATATCTACCTGATCAACGTGGTCGGCCGCGCCGAAGATGCCGAGCGCGGCACCCCGGAAACCCTGCAGAACCTGCAGATCGTCACGCCCAACGGCACCTCGATTCCGCTGCTGGCGTTTGCCACCGTGCGTTACGAGCTTGAACAGCCGCTGGTGTGGCGCCGCGACCGCAAGCCGACCATCACGATCAAAGCGTCGGTGCGCGATGAGATGCAGCCGACCGACCTGGTCAAGCAACTCAAGCCCGAGATCGACAAGTTCAGCGCCGGCCTGCCGGTGGGCTACAAGGTCGCCACCGGCGGTACCGTGGAAGAAAGCGGCAAGGCCCAGGGCCCGATTGCCAGCGTGGTGCCGCTGATGCTGTTCTTGATGGCCACCTTCCTGATGATCCAGCTGCACAGCGTGCAGAAGATGTTCCTGGTGGCGAGTGTCGCGCCGCTGGGGCTGATCGGCGTGGTGCTGGCGCTGATTCCCACGGGCACGCCGATGGGCTTTGTGGCGATCCTCGGGATTCTGGCGCTGATCGGCATCATCATCCGCAACTCGGTGATCCTGGTGACCCAGATCGATGCCTACGAGCGCGACGGCTACACGCCGTGGGACGCCGTGGTGGAAGCCACCGAACACCGGCGCCGGCCGATCCTGCTGACGGCGGCGGCGGCCAGCCTGGGCATGATCCCCATCGCCCGCGAAGTGTTCTGGGGCCCGATGGCCTACGCGATGATCGGCGGGATCATCATCGCCACGTTGCTGACACTGCTGTTCCTGCCGGCGCTGTATGTGGCTTGGTACAAGATTCGCGAGCCGAAGCCAGAGCAACAGGAAAAACGTGGTTGAAAATGTGCAGGCTTGCTGTGGTGGGCAAGCTTGCTTGCGTTGGGGTGTGGAGCGCCGCCTGAAAAGCCGGGGGCGCGCTGCGCAGTCAGCGGGAGCAAGCTCCCGTGCCACGCGTGGATCTCACCGGCCTTGAGGCATGTATGAAACTTCCCGAATTAGCGTGTACAACTCTTGCACGCCATCGAGTGGTTTACCCTGCCGACTTTCACTTCGTCCGGGCCGAATCCCATGCGCTACTTGCGTTCAATAACGTTGCTCTGCGGTCTCCTGCTCTCGCCGCTGACATTCGCCACCGTTCTGGAAAACGCCCTGTGGCGGGTCGAAATCGAGCCGGCCACTCTAGCCATCCGCGTTACACCGAACGGTCAACCGGGCGTAGAAGCCTCCAGCGGCGTAGCGGCCCGTGCTGTCAGCCAGCTTGAACAGCGCGATCAGCAAGCGAGCTGGCATTGGGACGACGGCGCCTTTCGGGTGAGCGCCAGCCTTGAGCAGCGTGATCTGAAGTTGACCCTTCGCGCGCGGGAGCCGGGCGAGTTGACCATTCTTCAGCAACCCGCCAGTGCCCTGGGCAAAGGGCTGATGTGGCCGTTGGCCGAAGGGCATTACGTGCCGGTCGATAATGCTGTGTGGAAAGCGTTTTTGCTGGAGCAAGGTGATTTCAACACGACCCAGGACCTCAGCCTGCCTCTGTGGGGGTTGGACCACGGGCGGTTCACCTTGAACTGGTTGCTGACCAATCCCTACAACAATCGCCTGCGCTGGCAGGCAGGAATGGCGCTGTCAGTGGCCCATGAATTTACCGCGCTCGACCCGGACGCACCGATGACCCTGCTGCTGCACCTGGGGGAAGCCGATCCCTTGGCCGGCGCCAAGCGCTACCGTCAATGGTTGGTGGAGCAGGGCCGTTTTGAACCCTTGGCGGACAAACTGCGAAACACGCCCGAAGCCGAAAAGCTGCTGGGCGCCAGTCATGTCTACCTGTGGGGCAATGACCTGCTGGGGTCGGAGGATGTGCGTGACTGGCCGCTGCTGGTGAAGGTGCTGCGTGGTCATGAGCTCAAGGGCAGATTGGACAAAGAGGCCGCGCAGGTGCTGGCTCAAACCGGCACGTTGGATCGCTATCAAAAGTCCGTGCTGCTGCGCGGCTTCAACGCGGCGATCAACCAAAAGGCTCGGCAAACCTGGTTGGCCACCGACGAGCCGGACATGCTCAAACTGGCCGAAGGTTATGGCGTCTTGCGCCGTGAATTGGCGATGGCGTTTGCGGGCGCCTTGAGTGACAGCCCCGAGACCTGGGGCAGCACGCTGTCGGCCAAGACCGTCCAGGCGCTGCAAGATGCTGGGCTAAAGCGCCTGCTGCTGACCCTAGGCGAAGGCTGGGAGGGCGGCCTCTGGCACCCGGAAGCGATTCAGGCGGGCGTCAACGCCGGTTACCTGATGGCCCCGTACGACTCCTATGAAACCGCGTTATCCACCACCGAAAATCCGGACTGGACCACCGCCCACCTGGGCAGCAAGGCCTATCGCGACTGTGCCATTGTGCTGAAAGACGGCACGTTCAAGACCGGCTTCCAGCAATCCGGCCATTACACCGACCCGCGCTGCGTACGGCCGCTGCTGGAAGCGCGGGTGAAGGCGGTGCAAGCCAAGGCGGGTTTCAACGCCTGGTTCCTCGATGCCTACGCCACCAGCATGCTGTTTGACAGCTATCGTGATGGCGCGCCAATGACCCAGGCGCAAAATGCCGAAGGCAATGTTGACGCGTCCCGCTGGCTGAATACTGCGCTGAAGCTGCCTGCCGGTTCCGAAGATGGCAACGCTGTCACCGCCCAGGGCATTCTGTTCGCCCACGGTATGCAGACGCCGGTGATCGGTTGGGGCGATCGCCAGATGACCCAGGACAAGCAGTCGCCCTATTACGTCGGCAACTGGTACCCGCCTGAGCAGCCGACGGTGTTCTTCAAGGCGGTCCCGCTGAATGAGCCGCTTCGTACCGTGTATTTCGCGCCGACCATGCGCCTGCCGCTGTACCAGGCGGTGTTCCACGGCTCGGTCATCACCACTCACCATTGGCTGTTCGACAGCCTGAAGCTGACCAATGTGCAGGCTGAGAATGAGTTGACCCAACTGCTGTACAACGTGCCGCCGTTGTATCACCTGAGTGCTTCGACGATTGAGCAGCGGCTGCCGCTGATACAGCGCCAGGATCGGTTTTTCCGGCCGTTGCACCAGCGGCTGGCAACCCAGGCGATGACGGGGTTTCGTTGGCTGACGGCGGACAGGCAAGTGCAGGAAACCACTTTTGCCGATGGCACGCGGTTGGTCGCGGATTTTGCCGCGCGGAGTGTGACAGCGTTAGTCGAGGGGCAGCCGCCCCAGGTCTATCAGGTGGGCTCCTACTGAGGTTTGCGCCACACACTCGCCAGCCACGGTTGTTGCTCCCGAGGCAACCCGGCCGGCCGATAGTAATGCTCCAACTCCACGAACCCTGCCGCCGTCAGCAAGGCCTGCCACGCCTGCAGGTCGTGATAAGACCCATAGCGCGGCCCATTCCAGCCCTCGCGATTTTCACCACGGGGATTGGAGCTGAACAACACTCCGCCAGGCTTCAGCGCGCCATGCAGCTGTTTGAGCACGCGCGGCAATTCCTGCTTGGGAATATGAAACAGCACCGCATTGGCGAATATCCCGTCGAAGCGCTCGACCGGCAGGTCCAGCTTGAGGAAGTCTTGCTGCAACACCTCACAACCACTGTCCTCGCGCGCCATCTGCGCAAAGCGCTCGGAGCCGTCGAGGCCGACAGCGATGTGACCCAGGCGGGTAAACGTCTGCAAATCCCGGCCCGGCCCGCAGCCGAAATCCAGCACGGTGAACGGCGCCGTACCCTGGATATGCCGCAACAGCGCGTCGATGTTCTGGCTCACATCGTGGTCGCGGGTGCCTTCGCGGAAAGACTCGGCCACGCTGTTGTAGTGGCCGAGGGTGGTGGACGTGATCTGGTCGAGGTCGTCGGGCTTGAGAGGCATGGTGAGCAATACCGGGCACTGAGAGGGCCCGACTATACCCCAATCGATCGACCCACCCTGTGGCGAGCGGGCTTGCCCCGCGTGGGGCTGCACAGCAGCCCCCAATACTCAGCGCTTGTTCAGCACCCGCGCCAACCGGTCGCCACCCAACTGAATCACCGCCACCAGAATCACCAGCAGTACGATGACCGTGAGCATGATCTGCGTGTCAAAGCGCTGGTAACCATAGCGGTACGCAATGTCACCCAGGCCACCCGCACCAATCGCGCCCGCCATGGCCGACGAGTTGATCATGGTCACCAGGGTAATGGTGAAACCGCCGACAATCCCCGGCAGCGCCTCCGGCAACAGCACATGCCAGATGATGTGCCAGCGCCGGCAGCCCATGGCCTGCGCCGCTTCGATCAGGCCGTGGTCGACCTCACGCAGGCTCACCTCGGCGATGCGCGCGAAGAACGGCGTAGCGGCGATGGTCAGCGGCACGACCGCTGCCCACACGCCATAGGTGGTGCCGACGATCAGCCGGGTGAACGGGATCAGCGCCACCATCAGGATCAGGAACGGAATCGAGCGGAACAGATTGACGAACGCTCCCAGCACGCGGTTCAGTGCCGGGGCCTGATAGATCCCGCCCTTGTCGCTGGTGACCAGGAACACCGCCAGCGGAATCCCCACCAGCAACGCGATCAACGAAGACACGCCGACCATCAACAGGGTGTCGATGGCGCCTTGTACTAAACGATCAAACCACATAACCCAGCACCTCCACCTGTTGTGCCCAGTTACCGGCGCGGCTGCGCAGCACGTCGGCGTCGTGCGGTGAACCATTCACCGCCAGCAGCAATTGCCCCAGCGCGTGGCCCTGGATGCGTTCCACACCGCCCTGCAGCAAGCGCACGCGCCCGCCGAGGGCCGCGAACAAGGCGGCCAGGTCCGGCTCGTCGGTGTCGTTGCCGGTGAACTGCAAGCGCAGCACGACCGCCGCGTCTGCCTGGCCGGGCGTGGGTTGCAGACGGTTTTGCAGCTCTTGCGGCAGCCCGTGTTGCAGCGGCGCCAGCAGGGTCTTGCTGACCTCATGCTGCGGGTTGCCAAACACTTCCCACACCGGGCCTTGCTCGACGATGTGTCCGTACTCGAGCACCACCACGCGGTCGCAGATTTCGCGGATCACCGCCATCTCATGGGTGATCAATACGATGGTCAGGCCCAGGCGCTGGTTGATCTCGCGCAGCAGGCCGAGGATCGATTGGGTGGTCTCCGGGTCGAGGGCCGAAGTGGCCTCGTCGCACAGCAGGATCTCGGGGTCGTGCACCAGCGAACGGGCGATGCCCACGCGCTGTTTCTGCCCGCCGGAAAGTTGCGCCGGGTAGGCCTTGTGTTTGTCCTGCAGGCCGACCAGTTCGAGCAGCTCGCGCACCTTCTGCTCACGCTGGGGCTTGGGCACGCCGGCGACCTTGAGGGGCAGCTCGACGTTCTGCCACACGGTCTTGGCCGACATCAGGTTGAAGTGCTGGAAGATCATGCCGATGCGCCGCCGCAGCGCCACCAGGCGGTCCTCATCGAAGTCGCCGATGTCCACCTGATCGATCAGCACCCGCCCACTGCTCGGTTGCTCCAGGCGATTGATGGTGCGGATCAGCGAGGATTTACCGGCGCCGCTGCGGCCGATGATGCCGAACACTTCACCGCGCTGGATCGCCAGGTCGATGCCTTGCAGGGCATGCACGTTGCCGTCATAGGTCTTGCCCAAGTTGATAAAGCGCACGTGCGCGCGGTTCAGGTCAGGGTGCAGTTCTGTCTGCTCGGCGTCCCTGGGCGGCAAGCCCAGGTCGCGCAGTTGAGAGTGGGCGGCGGTCATTTTTTATCTTCCCAGCCCACTTGGTAGAGCTTGCCGAGGGATTTATCCAACGCGGCGCGCACCACCGGCGAGTGCTGGTAGATGTCGACGAACTTGATCACACGCGGGTCGGTTTTGCTCTTCGGCTGGATCACGAACTGGATCACGTATTCCGGGTGGTCGAGGCCGTCGAACAGCAGCGCCGACTCGGCATCGAAGGTCTTGGACAGGCGGATATACGCCGGGTAGCCCTGCACCAGGTCGGCATCGTCATAGGCGCGCACCAGTTGCACGGCCTCGACTTGCAGGATCTTGATCTTCTTCGGGTTGGCGACGATGTCTTCTTCAGTGGCCTTGTAGCCCACGCCCGGCTTGAGCGTGATCAAGCCGGCCTTGGCCAGCAGTTGCAGGCCGCGACCGCTGTTGATCGGGTCGTTGGCAATCGCCACGCTGGCGCCCTGGGGCAGGTCGTTGATGCTTTTGTACTTCTTCGAATACAGCCCGACGTTGTTGATGATGCCCGGCGCGTACGGCACCAGGTCAAAGCCGGCGGCGGCCTTGGCGTTTTCCAGGAACGGGATGTGCTGGAAGTAGTTCACGTCGATGTCGCCGGCGGCCAGGCTGACGTTGGGCGCGATCCAGTCGGTGAACTCCACTAGTTCGACTTTCAGGCCTTGCTTTCCGGCTTCGGCCACGGCGGCTTCGAGCGGAATCGCGAAGGCGGCGGTAGTGCCGATTTTCAGCGGCGCATCGGCCGCGAACACCGCCGAGCTGAACAAGCCGAAGGCCAGGACCAGTGCTTTGACTGGGTGAGTGAGGAGCGTCTTTTTCATAGTGGTTTTCCAGTCATAAGATGTCGATGTTAATAACGCGATCAACTGTAGGAGCCGGCTCCTCCAGGGTTCAGTGGCGGTAGGTGGAGCCGGTGTGCTGTTCGGGCAGGCGCGCAGTGCCGTGGAAGACTTTTTCCCGCAGCGTCCCTTGCGCATATTCGGTTTTGTACGACCCGCGCTTCTGCAACTCGGGCACCACCAGGTCGATGAAGTCGACGTAGCTTTCCGGGGTGACGATGCGCGTGAGGTTGAACCCATCCAGGCCGGTTTCGCTGATCCACGACTCCAGCTCGTCGGCGACTTGTTCGGGCGAGCCGACCAGGGTGATATAGCGACCGCCCAAGGCGTGTTGCTCAAGCAATTTGCGCCGGGTCCAGTCGTTGTTTTGCAGATTCTTGGTGGCGGATTGGATCGCGTTGCTCTTCACGTACTGGATCGGTTCGTCGAGTTCGTACTGGGCAAAATCAATCGCGGTGGACGCCGAGAAATGCGCCACGCCCGCCTCCGGGCTGGCGTATCCCAGGTACTCGGCGTGCTTCTTCCAGGCGAGTTCTTCGGTCGCGCCCACGATCACATTGAGGCCCATGAACACCTTGATGGCGTCCGGGTCGCGCCCGGCCTCGACCGCGCTGGCGCGCACCTTGTCCACCTGGACCTTGGTCGCGGCCTTGTTCTGCCCGCTGATGAACACGCACTCGGCGTGGCGCCCGGCGAACAGCAAGCCACGCTCCGAACTGCCGGCCTGGAACAGCACCGGCGTGCGTTGTGGCGAAGGCTCGCAGAGGTGATAACCCTCCACCTGGTAGAACTCGCCATGGTGCTCGACCTTGTGCACCTTGCCCGGCTGCGCATACACCCGCGCCTGTGGGTCGTTGAGCACCGCGTCGTCTTCCCAACTGCCTTCCCAGAGTTTGTAGAGCACCTCCAGGTACTCATCGGCCTGGTCGTAGCGCCGGTCATGCTCGACCTGCTCGGTAAGGCCCATGGCCTTGGCGGCGCTGTCGAGGTAGCCGGTGACGATGTTCCAGCCGACCCGGCCACGGCTCAGGTGGTCGAGGGTGGACATGCGCCGGGCGAACAGATACGGCGGCTCGTAGGTGAGGTTGGCAGTCAGGCCGAAACCGAGGTTCCGGGTGACCGCCGCCATCGCCGAGACCAGCAGCAGCGGGTCATTCACCGGCAGTTGGATCGACTCCTTGAGCGGCACATCGATGGAGTTCTGGTACACGTCGTACACGCCGACGATGTCGGCGATGAACAAACCGTCGAACAGCCCGCGCTCCAGGGATTGCGCGAGGTCGGTCCAGTACTCGAGGGTTTTGTATTGGGTCGAGGTGTCCCGTGGATGGGTCCACAGGCCGTGGTTGATATGCCCGATGCAGTTCATGTTGAAGGCATTGAGCAGGATCTTTTTCTTCGCCATCAGATGGTCCCCCGCAGTGGCGGGTTTTCATCGTTGAGGTAGTAGTTGCCGACCGCGTGGTACTTCCAGCGCACCGGATCGTGCAGGGTGTGCACGCGGGCGTTGCGCCAGTGCCGGTCGAGACCATGCTCGGCGAGGGTGGCCTGGCTGCCGGCGAGTTCAAACAGCGTGCTGCCAGCGGCCAGGGAAATCTCGGTGCTCAGGGCGCGCACTTCAGCGACGGCGATGGACGCTGCCGCCACGGTCTCGGCGTTGCTGTCGGCCTGGGCGCGGTCGAGGAATTCGCCGGAGCGCTCCAGCAATGCCTCGGTGGCGTGCAGGCGAATACTCAGGTGGCCGAAGCTCTTGAGGGTCAGCGGGTCTTCGGTGGCCTTGTCGTTACCGGAGTCGATCCACGGGCGGGTCTTGGTGCGCACAAAGTGCAGCGCGTCCTCGAAGGCGGCGCGGGCGATGCCGGTGTCGATGGCGGCGTGGAGGATCTGCGCCAGCGGGCCGACGGTGGTCGGGCGCTCGAAGGCGCTCTGGAACGGGATCACGTCTTGCGCGGCGACCCAGACGTTATCGAACACCACCGAACCGCTGCCGGTGGTGCGCTGGCCGAAGCCGCTCCAGTCGTCGATCACGCTCAGGCCTTCGCTGTCACGGGGGACAAACGCCAGTTGCTGCACGCCGTGTTCATCCACCACTGAAGTAGGGATGCGCTGGGCGTAGATCGCGCCGGTGGAGTAGAACTTGCGGCCGGTGATGCGAAAGCCGTCGCCGTCGCGGGTAATTCTGGTGACGCGGTCATGGGCGGTCTTGGTGCCCAGTTCCGCCAGGGCATTGCCGAAACGCTGGCCCGCGAGCACTTCGGCGTACAGGCGGCGTTGCTGCGCCGGCGTGCCGTTTACGCGCAGCACTTCCAGGGCATAGAAATGGTTTTGCGGAATCTGGCCCAGCGAGGCATCGGCCTGGGCGATCAGTGCGATGACCTTGGCCAGCGTGACGTTGGACACACCGGCGCCGCCGTATTCCTTGGGCACGCTGATGCCCCACAGGCCGGAGCGCGAAAACACGTCCAGCTCAGGCAGCGGCAGGCGGCGCTCGCGGTCGCGCTGGGCGCTGTCGCGGCGGAAGTCTTCGGCCAGGTCGCTGGCGACAATAAGGGCTTGTTCGTCGCTGGTGATAACCGCGACGTGATGAGAAAGGGTCATGCGTATTCTCCAGAGGTCTGGTCGGTTAAATCCAGGAGTGACGAGCCGGCAAGGTGCCGTTCAGGCGATACGCGCCCACCGCGTGATACTTCCAGCGCACCGGGTCGTGCAGCGTATGCACGCGGGCATTGCGCCAGTGACGGTCGAGGTTGAATTCGGCGAGGGTGGCGCGGCTGCCGGCCAGTTCGAAGAGCTTTTCGCTGACCAGCAGCGACACTTCAGTGGTCAGCACCTTGGCTTCGGCGACGGCAATCGACGCACGGGCGGCGGACTGCGCGGTGATCGGCGCGGCACTGACCTGGTCCAGCACCTGGCCGGCCTTGCGCAGCAGCGCTTCGGCGGCGTGCAGTTCGATTTTCAGCTTGCCGATATCGGCGATCACGTACAGGTCATCGCTGGCCCGTTCGACCTTGGCGTCGATCCACGGGCGCGAGCGCTCGCGCACGAAGGCAATGGTGTCATCCAGCGCGCCACGGGCGATGCCGGCATCGATGGCGGCCTGGATCAGTTGCGACACGGCGCCCTGGATGGTCGGGGTTTCGCCGAGGCGCCAGTTCTCGACCACCAGCTCGGCGTCCACCGGCACCCGGTCCAGCAGCACGGTGCCGCTGGCGGTGGTGCGTTGGCCAAAGCCGGACCAGTCGTCGACGATGCGCAGCCCCTCGGTTCCACGGCGCACGAACGCCATGACTTGCTTGCCGTCATCGTTGAGCGCCTTCACCGCAACCCAATGCGCAAACAGCGCGCCGGTGGAGTAGAACTTCTGGCCGCTGATCACGTAGCCGTCACCCTCGGCGGTGATGCGGGCCTTGAGTTCCAGGGTGTTCCTGGTGCCGCGCTCCGGGCCGGCGTTGCCGATGCGCCAGCCGTCGAGCACGCTCTGGAACAGCTGTTTTTTCTGGCGTTCGGTGGCGGCGCCCTGCAACACGTGGAGGATGCCGAAATGGTTCTGCGGGATCTGTCCGAGGGCCGGATCGGCCGCGCTGATGATCGCGAACACGTCGGCCAGGGTGGTGAATGACACCTGTGGGCCGCCGTATTCGCGGGGAATGGAAATACTGCCCAGCCCACTGCGGGTGAACTGCTCGATCTGTGCCCACGGCAACTTGCGTTGCTGGTCGCGCTTGGCGGCTTGCAGGCGCGCAGCCTGGGCCAGCTCATGGGCGGCGTTCAGCGCCTCTGCATCGTTGCGCAGCACGACGGCCGGCAACAACAGAGGGGCTACGTCCAGATCACTCTGGGGGGGTGTTAGAGCCAAGTTAGACATCAGCGCCGCTCCTTGGCTGCACGTAATGCCCTGGCGTTATGCACCGGGGTAATTCTGACCATACCGACCTCGCATTCAATGAAATGACAACAGGAAAATCAGGAATGTCCGGTGGTCCGGTGCATATACCCTAAGCGTGTTAAATATTTAAATAAACTAACTTTTGGGAATATGCATAGAAGGTCTGTCACCCAGGTTCGCAGGGTGAACCGAGGGGGCGTGGCTGATAGCTCTGCGCGGCCCCGCCGGGGCGGGCGGGTACCCAGGCGGCGATCCTCAACGTGCGGGCGGGCGCCCAGCGGGAATTGTTGCCGACGCGGTCCAGAATGCAGTACGTCACCTCCAGCCGGCAGTCGTCGCCGGCTTCGACAATCACCGTCGACGGTACCCAGACCTGCACGGCCAGGCCGACGGCCTTGGCCTGGATGCTTGGCAGGTCCATGCGTACATCGCCCCAGCGCAGGGTGATGGCATCGCCGGTGGTCATGTGCTGGTAGGGTTCGATGGTCAGGGGAATTCCGCGCCGCACCTGGCTGCTGTTGACGCCGTAGCGGCGGATCGTCTCGGGCAGGCCGACGGGGGCGAGGTTGTGGTTTTCGTCGCTGTACAGCTGCGCAGGCTGCCCGCCCGGGCATTGGGTCTTGACGCGCACCTGCGTGGTCGCCGAGCGCGCAGGGCCATGGCCGATCTGCATGACCTGATAGTGCACCTGCGCCGGGCCGTCCTGCACAAAACTTTCCGGTACGCGCAGGCGCGTCGACGTGCCGACCTTGCCGGCCGTGACTCGCCGTGAAGCCGCAAAGCAGTTGTTCCAGAACAGCTCGATCAGGTCGCCTTCATCCATGCCGGGGTACGGCGCGATATCGACCTGCAGCTGAGTGGCGGCGAGGGCATTGATGCCGGTGCGAAGTGCCTGGGGCAACGTCGGGGCGTTGAGCATGGCCGGGGTGGCGGTGCGCGTCATAAGTAATCTCCTTGATGCAGCCAGCAGCAATCGTTCCGGCCCCTTGGCGCGGGTGCGCACGGGGTCGAAATGAACGATTCAGAAAATAGCCGGGATAGGATCCAATCCTCTGAGTGCTAGATAAGAGGGTTGGCCAAGGGGCGTCAATGGCGGCAAAGGGCTAAACGGCGGGTTGCTGCAGATTCAGAAGGGTCTGACTGTGAGGGGGATTTCAGCGGGTGTGTGGCGGGGCGTTTTACTCGTTGAAACGAGGACTTCGCGTAGGAACGCGCTCAGGTGGGAGCAGGGCTTGCCCGCGATGCAGGCACCTCGGTGTATCCGCCGCACCGCAGTGATGCTATCGCCAGCAAGCCAGCCCCCACACAAGCCCGGGAGGGTGTCAGTGGGCGAGGAATTTGCTCAGGAACTGCTTCGTGCGTTCTTCCCTGGGGTTGGCGAACAACGCCTTGGCTTCGCCTTGCTCCACGATCACCCCTTTGTCGAAGAAGATCACCCGGTTGGCCACGTCACGGGCAAAACTCATCTCGTGGGTGACGATCACCATGGTGCGGTTTTCCTCGGCGAGGCTGCGGATGGTTGCCAGTACTTCGCCGACCAACTCCGGGTCGAGCGCCGAGGTCGGTTCGTCGAACAGGATCACTTCCGGCTCCATGGCCAACGCGCGGGCAATCGCCACGCGCTGTTGCTGGCCACCGGACAGGCGTCGAGGGTAGGCGTCTTCCTTGCCCGCCAGGCCAACCCTGGCCAGCAGCTTACGCCCCAGGGCCTCAGCGGCTTCGCGCGGCATCTTCTTGACCACGGTCGGCCCTTCGATGACGTTTTCCAGCGCGGTGCGATGGGGGAACAGGTTGAAGTTCTGGAACACAAAGCCGACGTGCTGGCGCAGGCGTCGCACCAGGGTTTGCTGCTGGTTGATCGGCTTGCTGCTGTCGATCTCGATGTCCCCGACCTTGATGCGGCCGCTGGTGGGTTGCTCGAGGAAATTCAGGCAGCGCAGGAAGGTGGTCTTGCCGGAACCGCTGGGGCCGATGATGGCGACGACTTCGCCTTCCTTGACCTCAAGGTCGATGCCGTTGAGTACCACCTGACCCTTGAATTGTTTGGTCAGTTTTTCAACCACGATCATGCTTCAGGACTCCAGGTCATGCCGGTTGACCCGGTCTTCCAGACGATTTTGAAAATGCGCCAGGATGCTCGCCAGGATCCAGTAGATCAGGGCTGCAGAGAGATACATGGTGAAGATTTCGAAGGTGCGTGCCGACACCAGTTGCGCTTGGCGAAACAGCTCGGGCACCTGGATGGTGGCCGCCAGCGCGGTGTCCTTGACCAGCGAAATAAAGCTGTTGCCCAAGGGCGGCAAAGCCGTGCGCATCGCCTGCGGCAGAATGGCCCGGCGCAGGGTCTGCGCACGGGTCATGCCGATACTGGCCGCGGCTTCCCACTGGCCACGCTCGATGGAGCTGATGGCCGCGCGCAGGATTTCACAGGCGTAGGCGGCCATGTTCAGCGAGAAGCCGATCAGGGCCGCCGGAATCGGATCCAGCTCGATGCCCACTTGCGGCAAGCCGTAGTAGATCAGGAACAGCTGCACCAGCAAGGGCGTGCCGCGAAAGAACGACACGTAGACGCGGGCAAGCAAGCTCACTGACTTGAAGCGCGACAGGCGCATCAAGGCCAGGCCGAAGCCCAGCAGCAAGCCGAAAAACATCCCGCCAAGGCTAAGAATCACCGTGTAGTACGCGCCCTTGAGTAGAAAGGGCGCGGAGTCCAGCGCGAGTTGGAAACCTGCTTCCATTATTGAGTGACGTCAGCGTTGAAGTACTTCACGGACAGCTTCTTCAAGGTGCCGTCGGCGCGCAGCTTGTCGAGGGCCTTGTTCACCGCGTCGAGCAGTTCAGGCTCGCCTTTGCGCAGGGCAATACCGGCTTCCTGGCGGGAGAAGGCATCGCCGGCGGTGGCAGTGTCCGGGGCTTTCTTGGCGTATTCCAGAGCGGCCAGGCGGTCGATCAGAATGGCGTCGATGCGGCCGATGCGCAGGTCCTGGAACTTGGTAGGGTCATCGTTGTAAGTCTTGATGATGGCTTTAGGCTGGTTGTCCTTGAGCCATTGCTCGTAGTTGGTGCCCAGGCCCACACCGACTTTCTTGCCGGCCAGGTCGTCGGCGGTCTTGATGCTGTCGACATTCTTCTTCAGCACCAGCGCTTGAATACCGGAGACGGTGTAAGGCTTGGAAAAATCGTATTTCTTCTTGCGCTCTTCAGAGATGGTCACCTGGTTGACCACGGCGTCCAGGCGCTTGGATTCCAGGGCGGCGAGGATACCGTCCCATGGCGTGGCTTGCAGTTTGACCTTCACGCCCAGCTCTTTGGCCAGCGCCTCGGACAGCTCGACTTCGAAACCGCTGAGCTTGCCGCTTTCATCGACAAAGCTGAACGGTGGGTAGGTGCCTTCGAGACCGATCTTGATCTCGCCGGCTTTCTTGATGCTGTTCAACTGCTCGCCGGCCACTGCCTGGCCGAGCAGGCCAGCCCCGAGTGCCAGGCCCAAAGTGCCAACCAACAACGTGCGACGCAATACAGAAATAGTCATGAAGAGCCCCTGTGTTTTTTATGTTGAGCGAAGCAGGTGACGCAGTAGTCGTATCCTGCCTTAAAGCGCGTAGCGCGTCTTCGCCTACGGCGCGATGATAGAGCGGGTTTTTAAGACTTGAAAATAATATAAATCTAAATTGATATTCGATTATCGAATATGCGAGCTATTTAATGTGGGAGCTGGCTTGCCTGCGATAGCACTCTGTCAGCTACCGATGTGCTGACCTTTGCACCGCTATCGCAGGCAAGCCTGCTCCCACATTTTTTAGTCCGCGTTTATTCAATTGAATACCGAGTTGTAGGCAAACAACGCCGGCGCCCCGCCGGTATGCAGGAAAATGATCGGACCCTCTTCAAAACGCTGACGCCCGATCCCATCCAACAAGCCGGCCATGGCCTTGCCAGTGTAGACCGGGTCCAGCAGCAGGCCTTCCTGGCTGGCGAGCAGCTTGATGGCCGCCAGCGTACCGGCGTTCGGCTCGCCATAACGGGGGCCGAAGTATTCGTCCCAGAGAATCACCTTGAACGCCTCGGGCACCGTTACGCCCAGCAACTCGGCGGTGCGTTCGGCCAGGCCCTGCACTTTCGGAAACTGTGCTTCTTCGGTACGCGACACGGTGACGCCAACCACCGGCAGGTTCGGCAGCACGTCGCTCAAGGCCAGGGCGAGGCCACTGTGGGTGCCCGCACTGCCGGACGCCAGCACCACGGCGGAAAATTCGATGCCGCTGTCTTCAATTTGCGCCGCCAACTCAAGGCCGGCGCGCACGTAACCCAAGGCGCCGAGGGCGTTCGAGCCGCCGATCGGCACCAGGTACGGCTTCTTGCCGTTGCTGCGCAGGCGGTCGGCGAGGGCATTCAGTTGGTCGTCGACATTGTCGAGGTTTTCCACCAATTCGACCTTGGCGTCGAAGAGGTCCAGCAGCAGGCGGTTGCCGTTGCCCAGGTAGTTGGGGTCTTCGGTGCCGGTGGGGTTTTCCAGCAGCGCTACGCAACCCAGGCCGAGCTTGGCGGCGAGGGCGGCGGTCTGGCGCACGTGGTTGGACTGGATCGCGCCGGCGGTTACCAGGGTATCGGCACCTTGGGCGAGGGCATCGGCCGCCAGGTATTCGAGTTTGCGCAGTTTGTTGCCGCCCATGGCCAGCGGCGTGGTGTCGTCGCGCTTGACGTAGATGTCCCTGCCCAACCAGGCCGACAGCCGCTCGAGTTTTTCCAGGGCAGTGGCACCGCCCAGCAGTTCCAGGCGGTTAAAACGGTCGAGCTGTTGTTTGATCATGGCTACGCACGGTGACTGAATGATTGGCCGACTATAGGCAGGCACTTTTCATCGGGCAACCGCCAATCGCTTATTCCGTGAAGTTCTTAGCATCGCACCATTGGTTCTTAAGGGCGGCCAGGGTGCATACCGTAAAGTGATGGCCATTTCGTCAGGAGTGAAGACCGTGAGTGAGCGTTCCAGTCATTGGCAATTACAGACCATCGTCAGCCAACTGCGCGGTGCCCGGGACCAGTGGCGAACGCGCAATGGCCGCTTGAGCGGCGAGCATGGCGGCCGCGAGTTGCCGTCCCGCGAGGCCGTCGCGCAGATTCTCGAAGCACTGTGCGGTGCGCTGTTCCCCATGCGCCTGGGGCCGGTGGACCTGCGTGAAGAAAGTGAAGATTTCTACGTCGGCCATACCCTCGACGTCGCCCTGAATGCCTTGCTGGCACAGGCGCGCCTGGAGCTGCGCTACGCCGCGCGCCAGGGCGGCCAGGATGACAGCGCGGTCGACGCCCTGGCCATCCGCCTGATCCAGGATTTTGCCCTGGCCTTGCCATCCCTGCGCAGCCTGCTGGACACCGACGTGCTGGCCGCCTACCACGGCGACCCGGCCGCGCGCAGCGTGGATGAGGTGCTGCTGTGCTATCCGGGAATCCTCGCGGTGATTCACCATCGCCTGGCGCACCATCTGTATCGCGCCGGTTTGCCGCTGCTGGCGCGGATCAGCGCGGAAATCGCCCACTCGGCCACCGGTATCGATATCCACCCGGGTGCGCAGATCGGCCCGAGTTTCTTTATCGACCACGGGACCGGCGTGGTGATTGGCGAAACCGCGATCATCGGCGAGCGGGTGCGTATCTACCAGGCCGTGACCCTGGGCGCCAAGCGCTTCCCGGCGGATGAGGATGGGCAGCTGCAGAAGGGCCATCCGCGCCACCCGATTGTCGAGGATGACGTGGTGATCTACGCCGGGGCAACGATCCTGGGGCGGATCACCATCGGCAAGGGCTCAACGATTGGCGGCAATGTGTGGCTGACCCGCAGCGTGCCGGCCGGGGCGAATATCACCCAGGCGAATCTGCAGCATGATGATGGGGCGCAGAAATAGTCTTGAGCCAAACACCGGGCAACTGTGGGAGCTGGCAAGCCAGCTCCCACAGTTGGAATGCATTCCAGACCTGAGCGGATTTCTCCCGAAAATCGCTGAACGTTTTACCTCCTGCACCCGTCATACCAGTCCTTGAGCTAGTGTAGGAATTATCTACCACTCAGCCCTGCGATTAGTCCCAGACCGCCTATCCATGTTTAACTTGAATGTTCGTTCAAGTTAAACCGGTGGTTCGCTGCCCGCTCACAACAGGAGGCTTACCTTTGCTGAGTCCGTTTTTTACAGCCACATCTCCCGCCCCAGGGGTGCATCGTTCATGAGTGCATCGTCGACCCCAGCCAGCGGCCTGGTGCGCATGAATGCGCCCGTCTTCTACTTTGCTGCAACCTTCATCTTGCTGTTCGGCATCACTGTCATCGCTATCCCGCAACAGGCCGGCGCCTGGCTGCTGGCCGCGCAAAACTGGGCGGCCAATACGGTCGGCTGGTACTACATGCTGGCGATGACCCTGTATCTGGTCTTCGTGGTGGTCACCGCGCTATCAGGCTACGGCAAGATAAAACTCGGTGCCGACCACGACGAGCCCGAATTCAGCTACCTGTCCTGGGCCGGCATGTTGTTTGCCGCCGGGATCAGCATCACGCTGTTTTTCTTCTGCGTCTCCGAGCCGCTGACGCACCTGGTGCAACCGCCCCAGGGCGCACCGATGAATGCCGACGCCGCGCGCCAGGCCATGCAGATCCTGTTCCTGCACTGGGGCCTGCATGGCTGGGGCGTGTTCGCCTTTGTCGGCATGGCCCTGGCGTACTTCGCCTACCGGCATAACCTGCCGCTGGCGCTGCGTTCGGCGCTGTACCCGCTGATCGGCAAGCGCATCAACGGCCCCATCGGCTATGCGGTGGATGGCTTCGGCATTATCGCCACGGTGTTCGGCCTGGGGGCCGACATGGGCTTTGGTGTGCTGCACCTCAACTCCGGCCTCGACTACCTGTTTGGCATTGCCCATACCCAGTGGATCCAGGTTGGATTGATCACCTTGATGATGGGCGCGGCGATTCTGGTCGCGGTGGCCGGCGTCGACAAGGGCGTGCGAGTGATGTCCGACATCAACATGCTGCTGGCCTGTGCGCTGCTGCTGTTCGTGTTGTTCGCAGGTCCCACCCAGCACCTGCTCAACACGCTGATCCAGAACATCGGCGACTACCTTGGCGCGTTGCCGACCAAGAGTTTTGACGTGTACGCCTACGACAAGCCGAGCGACTGGCTCGGCGGCTGGACGGTGTTCTACTGGGCCTGGTGGATCGCGTGGTCGCCGTTTGTCGGCCTGTTTATCGCGCGGATTTCCCGTGGCCGGACCATCCGTGAGTTCGTCTTCGGCGTGCTGCTGATCCCGCTGGGCTTCACCCTGGCGTGGATGTCGATCTTCGGCAACAGCGCCATCGACCAGGTGCTCAATCACGGGCTGACGGCCCTCGGTCAGTCGGCCATCGATGACCCGTCGATGAGCCTGTACCTGTTGTTGGAAACCTACCCGTGGAGCAAGACGGTCATTGCGGTCACCGTGTTTATCAGCTTCGTATTCTTCGTGACCTCGGCCGACTCCGGCACCGTAGTGCTCTCGACGCTGTCGTCCAAGGGCGGCAACGCCGATGAAGACGGGCCGAAATGGCTGCGGGTGTTCTGGGGCGCGATGACGGCGCTGGTCACCAGTGCGCTGCTGTTTGCCGGCAGCATCGACTCGTTGAAATCAGCCGTGGTGCTGACCTCGTTGCCGTTCTCGATGATCTTGCTGCTGATGATGTGGGGGCTGCACAAAGCCTTCTACCTCGAGTCGCAAAAGCAGATCGCGCAGTTGCACTCGTTGGCGCCGATCTCGGCCTCCCGCAAGGGCCGTGGCGGCTGGCGCCAGCGCTTGAGCCAGGCCGTGCATTTCCCGTCACGCGATGAGGTGTACCGCTTCCTCGAATCGACGGTGCGCCCGGCGATCGAAGAAGTGACGGCGGTGTTCGTCGAGAAGGGCCTGAGCGTGGTCACTCAGCCGGACCCGGCCAACGACAGCGTCAGCCTCGAAATCGGGCATGGCGAGGAGCATCCGTTCATCTACCAGGTGCAGATGCGCGGCTACTTCACGCCGTCGTTCGCCCGGGGTGGCATGGGTTCCAAAGAGATCAACAACCGTCGCTATTACCGCGCGGAAGTGCACCTGAGTGAGGGCAGCCAGGACTACGATCTGGTGGGCTACACCAAGGAGCAGATCATCAACGACATCCTCGACCAGTACGAGCGCCACCTGCAGTTCCTGCACCTGGTGCGCTGACCTGTAACTCCTCGCAAAGCCCCGTTCTACGGGGCTTTCTTAAATTTAATTTCATTCGTCAAACCCTCGGTTTGACGCGCAACTGTCATCTGGCCACTGCGTAATTGTGTGAAGCGTTTGACGCTTTCATTTCAAAACAGTGACGGAGACCGGTAACAATGAAGACGTTATTAAGCCCTATGGTGGGTGCCGCCATGGCGAGCTTTATGCTGTCCGCCCATGCCGATTTTATCGATGACAGCCACGCCGACGTGACCCTGCTCAATCGCTATCTCAACCAGCAGGGGCGTGATGTGGTGAACAGCAACGCCAAGGCCCACAGCATTCGCGATTGGGGCCAGGGTTTCGAGTTCAACTTCAAGTCGGGATATACCGAGGGGCCGGTGGGTTTCGGCTTGGATCTGCAGGCGTTCTACGGACTGAAACTGGATTCCGGTGGCGACCTCAACGACAAGGATCACCAGAGCCGCTACCCCGGCAGCATGTTCCCGCTGGACAACGGCAAGTCCGCCGACCAGTTCGGCGTGCTCAGCCCGACGTTCAAGATGCGCTTCGCCCAGGACGAGCTGCGCGTCGGTACGCTGTACGGCAACAACCCGGTCCTGGCCAACACCGACGGGCGCCTGTACCAGCAGACCAATACCGGCGTGCAACTGGTGTCCAAGGACCTTACCGACTTCACCTTCACTGGCGGCGATATCCTCAAGACCAAGATCCGTAACGAGACCGGCGACCAGGGCATGATCACCGCCGGCGGCACCAAGGAAAGCGATCGCTTCCTGTTCGGCGGTGCGGACTACACCGGCATCCAGAACACCACCGTCAGCCTGTGGTACTCCAATCTTGAGGACTACTACCAGCAGTTCTTCCTCGGTGCCAAGCGCCATGACGCTTTGTCGGTCGGCGCGATCGACACCGATGTGCGGGTGTTCCGCAGCCTGGGCGTGGGCGGCAACGCCGACGGTGACAAGGACTTCGCGGCGGCGGGTCTCTACGGTGACGGCGTGAACAAGGGGCGCATCAACCAAACTACCGCCAGCTTGCTTGAGAGCTACAGCCTGGACGGCCATACCGTCGGCCTGGGTATCCAGAAAAACAGCGGCGACAGCGACTTTCCCTACCTGGATTCCGGCTTGAACAGCGGCGACAACCGCCAGGGCCCAGGTTCAGGTGCCGACACCCCGGCCCTGACCAACATGCAGTTGAACAAATTCCAGCATGCCGGCGAACGCACCTGGCTGGCGCAGTACAAATATGACTTTGGCAAACTCGGCCTTACCGGCCTGACGTTCTCCGCGGCGTATGCCCACGGCGCTGACATCCGCACCGCACAAGGCACCACCAGCGAATGGGAACGTAACGTTGCCGTGGCGTATCAAGTCCCCACCGGCACTCTTAAAGGGCTCGGCGTGACCTGGAAAAATGCCCACGCCAGCCCGGACATCAGCGGTGCCACCGTGCAAGATGAAAACCGCTTTTATGTCAGCTATGTCGTTCCACTCTGGTAGGCAATTGCTGTAAAACGGAAAGGCAGACTTAAGCGATTCAGCTGGTTAAAAGGCCTGGGAATAACCTTATTCCCAGGCCTTATTTGCCTACGTCCAAGAGAGGATTCGATGACTTACATTGCTGCCGAAAACCGCTATGAATCTATTCCGTATCGCCGCGTAGGCCGCAGTGGACTGGTGCTGCCGGCACTGTCCCTGGGGCTGTGGCACAACTTTGGCGACAGCACCCCGATCGACACCCAGCGCGCCCTGTTGCGCACCGCGTTCGACCTGGGGATCAACCACTTCGACCTGGCCAACAACTATGGCCCGCCGTACGGCAGCGCCGAGATCAACTTCGGCCGTTTGCTGCGCGAAGACTTCAAGCACTACCGCGACGAATTGATCATCTCCAGCAAGGCCGGCTGGGACATGTGGCCCGGCCCCTACGGCCAGGGCGGCGGTTCGCGCAAATACGTGCTGGCCAGCCTCGACCAGAGCCTGCAACGCCTGGGCGTCGACTATGTGGATATTTTCTACTCGCACCGGTTTGATGCCGACACCCCCCTGGAAGAAACCGCCAGCGCCCTCGCCACCGCCGTGCAACAGGGCAAGGCGTTGTACATCGGCATCTCTTCCTACTCCGGGGTAAAAACCCGCGAAATCGCCGCGCTGCTCAAAGAGTGGAAAGTGCCGCTGTTGATCCACCAACCGGCCTACAACCTGCTCAACCGTTGGGTGGAAAAAGACCTGCTGGACACCACCGAAGAACTCGGCGCCGGGGTGATTGCGTTCACACCGCTGGCTCAAGGGCTGCTGACCGACAAGTACCTCAACGGCGTGCCGGCCGACGCACGAGTGAATCGTCCGGGTGGCGGTTCGTTGCAGGCCAAGCACCTGTCCGAAGCCAACATCGCCCATGTGCGTGCGCTGAATGAAATCGCCCAGCGCCGTGGCCAGAGTCTGGCGCAACTGGCCCTGGCCTGGACCTTGCGCGACCCACGGGTGACCAGTGCGCTGATCGGTGCGAGCCGGCCGGAGCAGATCATTGAAAACGTCGGGGCGTTGAAGAACCTGAGCTTCAGTGCCGAAGAACTGGCGGAGATCGATCGGTTCGCGCAGGAAGGCGGGATCAACTTGTGGGAGAAGCCTTCTACTGCTGAGTAATCTGCAGTAGTCGGTCACTGTGGGAGCTGGGCTTGCCGGTGAGGGCGGTGTGTCAGGCGATGATGGTGTTGGCTGATCCACCGCTTTCGCAGGCAAGCCAGCTCCCACAGTTGATCTTCAGTGGGGCGAATTTTTTCGGCACGATCCAAATCACTGTGGGAGCCGGGCTTGCCTGTGAGGGTGGTGGGTCAGTCGATGAAGATGTTGGCTGGGCGATCGCTTTCGCAGGCAAGCCAGCTCCCACAGTTGATTTTCAGTGGGGCGAATTTCCTTGGCCCGACTCGGTCATTGTGGGAGCTGGGCTTGCCGGTGAGGGCGGTGTGTCAGTCGATGAAGGTGTTGGCTGATCCACCGCTTTCGCAGGCAAGCTCCCACAGTTGATCTTCAGTGGGGCGAATTTTTTCGGCACGATCCAAATCACTGTGGGAGCCGGGCTTGCCCGCGATGGCGGTGGGTCTGTCGATGAAGTGTTGGCTGATCCACCGCTTTCGCAGGCAAGCCAGCCCCATCTTCGATCTTCTGTGTGATCTAGAACGGCACGTCCCCAAGAATCGTCGCCCGGTGCATCACTCGCCGTTGCGGCCGGTAGTCATCTACCGCGTAATGCTGGGTCACGCGGTTGTCCCAGAACGCCACGTCATTTTCCTGCCAACGCCAGCGGATGGTGAACTCCGGGCGGGTCGCGTGAGCAAACAGCAGCTTCAGGATCGCTTCGCTTTCGGCAGGTTCTAGCTCATTGATCCTGGTGGTAAACCCATCGCTCACAAACAACGATTTACGCCCACTCACCGGATGCGTGCGCACCACCGGATGCGACAGCGGCGGGTTTTTCTTGCGGGTTTCTTCCCAGCGCGCCAGGTCTTCGGCGGTGTTGCCGAAGCGTTCCAGCGGGAAGGATTTGGTGAAGTCGTGGGTGGCGGTAAGCCCGTCGAGCAAGCGCTTCAACGGCTCGGACAGCGCCTCATACGCCGCGATGCCACTGGCCCACAACGTGTCGCCACCAAACGCCGGCAGCAGTTTGGCGCTGAGCACCGCGCCAAGCGCCGGGGTGGGCAGGAACGTCACGTCGGTGTGCCACACGGCGTTGTCACGCACGTCGGTGACGGCGGTGTCGAGGATCAGCACTTCGGGCTGTTCCGGCACGTTGGGGTAAATCGGGTGGATGTGCAGGTCACCGAAATTCGCCGCGAACCGCGCCTGTTGCTGCGGGGTGATCGGCTGGCCACGGAAGAACAGCACCGAGTGCGTGAGCAACGCCTGTTCGATGGCGTCGCGCTGTTCGACGTTCAGCGGCTGGGTGATATCGACGCCACTGATCTGGGCGCCCAGAGCGGTGCTTAATGGCGTAACGGTCAGGCTGCTCATGCGGTTCTCGTCAATAAGTGCTTAGTGTGCCTGGCCATGCCAAGGCACCAATTTGCGCTGCAGGGCGCGCAGGCCCATTTCCATGGCGAAGGCGATCAGTGCGATCACCAGGATCCCCAGTACCACCACATCGGTGACCAGGAACTGCGCCGCCGACTGCACCATGAACCCCAGGCCGCTGGTGGCCGCGATCAGCTCGGCAGCAACCAAGGTCGACCAGCCCACCCCCAGGCCGATGCGCACGCCGGTGAGGATGTCGGGCAGGGCGCTCGGCAGGATCACATGGCGAATCAACTGGGCGCGGGTCGCACCCAGCGACTGCGCCGCGCGCAGTTTGGCCGGGTCGACGGTGCGCACGCCGGTCGCGGTGGCGATGGCAATCGGGGCAAAGATCGCCAGGTAGATCAGCAGCACCTTGGACAGTTCGCCGATGCCGCACCAGATCACAATCAGCGGCAGATACGCCAACGGCGGAATCGGCCGGTAGAACTCGATCAGCGGGTCGAGAATGCCACGCGCAATACGGTTGGCGCCGATGGCAATGCCCACCGGCACGGCGGTCAGCACTGCAAAGCCCAGGCCCAGGCCGATACGGCTGAGGCTCGCGCCCAAGTGCTGCCATAGGGTGGAATCCATGTAGCCCGTGGTCGCCAGCAGCCAGCCTTTTTGCAGCACGGCAGACGGCGGCGGCAGGAACAGCGGCTCGATCAGGCCGGTGGCGGTCACGGCCCACCAGATGGCCAGCAAGGCCACCAGGGTCAGCAGGCTGATCCAGCGCGTGCTCAGGCTGCGGCGCACGGGGGTAACGGCGTGCGTCACCGGCTTGGTCGCGGTGGCGGGAAGTTCGTAGCTGCTCATGCGGACACCTGCCGTTGCGAGAACACTTTGCCCAGCACGTGTTCGCGGGTTTCGATAAAACGCGGGTCGGATTTGATCGCCCGCGCCGACTCACCGGCGGCGTAGCGTTGGCCAAAGTCCAGGTGCAGCCGTTCGACGATCTGGCCGGGGTTGGGCGCCAGCAGGATCAAGTCAGTGGCGAGAAATACCGCCTCTTCGATGTCATGGGTGATCAGGAATACCGGCTTGGCCGTGCGCCGCCAGACTTGCAGCAACAGCTCCTGCATCTGCTCGCGGGTGAAGGCATCGAGGGCGCCGAAGGGTTCGTCCATCAGCAGCACGCGCGGGTCTGCTGCCAAGGCGCGGGCCAGGCCGACGCGCTGTTTCTGGCCGCCGGAGAGCTGCCAGATGCGGCGGTTGTCGAAACCGGCGAGGTCCACCAGTGCGAGCATTTCCCGGGCGCGCACTTCGCGTTGTGCCTTGGCCACTCCGGCCAGTTCGAGGCCGAAGCCGACGTTGGCAAGCACGTCCTGCCAGGGCAGCAGGGCGTCGTCCTGGAACACCACGCCACGTTCGGCGCTCGGGCCTTTGACCGGCACGCCATCAAGGGTGATGCGCCCGGCGGACGGTTCGACAAAGCCGGCAATCAGATTCAACAGCGAAGTCTTGCCACTGCCGGACGGGCCGAGGGCTACCAGCAATTGCTGGGGCCCAAGCTCCAATGAAATATCAGACAGTACCGGTTCTGTGGCGCCTGGGTACTGTGCGCTGATGCGCTCCAGTTGTAGCAAGGCCATCGCGATGAACTCCTGAATCAGTTAGTGATGAACTTGGCGCTGACGTAAGGGGCGTAGTCCGGCAGCACGGCGTCGACCTTGCCTTGCTCCTTCAAGAACGCTGCAGTGTCGGTCACCGCCTTGGTGGTCGGGGCGCCCAGCAGGGTTACCTGGTCAGCCGCCAATGGATAGACGTTGCCTTGCAGCAGCAGCGGGATATCACTGGCCTTGGCGCCGGAGAGCTTCACCAGTTTGTCGACGTTACCTTTGTCAGCGATCCAGGCTTGTGGGTCTTTGCGGTACGCGGCGTAGGCGTCCAGGGTGACCTTGGCGAAGGCCGTGACGATTTCCGGGTGCTTCTCGGCAAAATCCTTACGTACGATCCACGCGTCGAAGGTCGGCGCGCCGAACTTGGCCAGTTCGCCGGAGGTGATCAGCACCTTGCCGTTTTCCTTGGCCACGCCCAGGGCGGGGTCCCATACGTAAGTGGCATCGATGTCACCGCGCTTCCAGGCGGCGATGATTGCCGGCGGGGCGAGGTTGAGGATGGTCACTTTCGAGGGGTCGATGTTCCAGTGCTTCAGCGCGGCGAGCAGGCTGTAGTGTCCGGTGGACACGAACGGTACCGCGACTTTCTTGCCGACCAGGTCCTGCGGGCTGTTGATCCCCGAACCGTTGCGCGCTACCAGGGCTTCGGCACCGCCGATCTGGGTAGCAACGAGGAAGGTTTCCACCGGCACTTTGCGCGTGATCGCTGCGGTCAGCGGGCTGGAACCGAGGTAGCCGATCTGCACGTCGCCGGAGGCGATGGCGGCGATGATGTCGGCGCCGTTGTCGAATTTGCGCCAGTCGATCTTGGCGTTGGTGGCTTTTTCATAAGCGCCGTCGGCCTGGGCGACTTTCGCCGGGTCCACGGTGGTCTGGTAGGCGATGGTTACATCCGCCGCGTGGGCAAACAGACTGGCACCGGCCAAGGACAACGCCGCCAGGAGGCGCAGTGGGGTCAAAAGTTTCAAAGGGAAGCTCCTCAATCAGGCGGCCGAGGGTCGGCGTGTGAGGAGACTAAATGATCTAAGAATCCGAAAATAAATAACATTTTCGAATTAGCTTATGAGGAGAAGAGTGAATGCTGGTGTTGAGGGCGCATTGGCCAAATGTGCGAGCTGGCTTGCCTGCGATGCTCACGACTCGGTAGTTCAGATCTACCGGGTTGATGCTATCGCAGGCAGGCCAGCGCCCACACGGGGTGGCGTGATGCCTTAGTTACTGATCGCCAGGATACTGGCCTGGTACGACCCGACAAACACGTCAAAATCGCCCACTTCGTTCTGTTCCAGCTCCGCCTGCTGTGCCAGCGACGTGCGCGCCAGCTCTTCAAAGCGCGCCTGCTCTTCGGCTGGCAACGGCTCGCGGCGAAAATGCTCGGCGTGGACCTCGCTCTGATACAGGGAGAACTGCGCAAAACTCTCTTTGCGCTCGGCCATTGCCGCCAGCACTTGGGCCGATGGCGTCAGGGACGGGTCCTTGACCTTGGCCAGTTGGGCGTCCAGCGCCTCGCTGTGTTCGCTGATGCCGTGGCTCGCATCCAGCAGGGCCGCCAGCGGCGCAATCTGCTCGAGCAATTCGGTGGCCCATTCCTTCATGTCCACTGCCTGGCCCTGGCGCTGCAATTGCAGGCCCGGACGCCGGCCTTCCTTGACCACGCTGAGGAAGTTGGACGTGGCGTTGCCGCATTCGTTATTGGCGAACAGCGGGCTGTCGTTCAGCGCGCAGTACAGCAGGAACGCGTCGAGGAAGCGCGACTCCGGCAGGTCGATACCCATCGGCAGGAACGGGTTGATGTCCAGGCAGCGCACTTCGATGTACTGGATGCCACGCGCCATGAGCGCCTGGATCGGCCGTTCGCCGGTGTAGGTCACGCGCTTGGGGCGGATGTTGGAGTAGTACTCGTTTTCGATCTGCAGGATGTTGGTGTTGAGTTGTACCCATTCACCGTCCTTGTGCGTGCCGACTTCGACGTAGGGCGCGTAGGGCGTTGCCACCGCTTCGCGCAGGCTGTCGGTGTAGCTGGCCAGATCGTTGTAGCACGGCGTCAGGCCGGCCTGGGCGTTGCTCTGGTAACCCAGGTCGCTCATGCGCAGGCTGGTGGCGTACGGCAGGTACAGGGTGTCGGCGTCGAGCACTTCCAATTGATGCGAGCGACCGCGCAGGAAACCCGCGTCCAGTGCCGGCGAGGCCCCGAACAGGTACATCAACAGCCAGCTGTAGCGGCGGAAGTTGCGGATCAGCGCGATATAGGCAGTGGACTGGTAGTCGCGGTCGGTGCCGACAAACCCTTCCGTCTCCTTGAGCAGCGGCCACAACTGTTCCGGCAGCGAGAAGTTGTAGTGGATACCGGCGATGCACTGCATGGTCTTGCCGTAGCGCAGGGCCAGGCCCTTGCGGTACACGTACTTGAGCTGTCCGATATTGGAGGTGCCGTAGTAGGCAATCGGAATGTCTTCCTCGGCCGGCAACGGGCACGGCATCGAAGGGCTCCACAGGTATTCGCTGCCGAGCTTGGTGTAGGCAAAGCGATGGATCTTGTCCAGGCTGCTCAGGGTATCGGCCGGGTTGGGCAGGGCTGGGGTGATGAACTCCAGCAGCGATTCCGAGTAGTCGGTGGTGATCTGTTCATGGGTCAACGCGGCGCCCAGGGCTTCGGGGTGCGGCGTTTGCGCCAGGCGACCCTCACCGGTGACACGTAGGCATTCACGCTCGATGCCGTGCAAGCATTGCTCTAGCAGGGAGAGGTGTTCGCGCTTGCCGAGCAGGGCCAGGCGGCGGTTGAGAAGTTCGCTCAAGTTAGATTCCTTCACGCGTCAGTCGCCCCAATATGGGGGTGGGCAAGACGGTCTACAAGGGTGAAGTTAAAACTGGCGTTATCGCCTGGTTTTGAGTCGATTTGACTCGCTTTGGAAAAGCCTACTTCACTCCTTGAATTGGGCTATAGCGCAGCAAGAAAATTCCGACGCTGTTGTCGCAGCGCCGAAATTAACTCAAATCGAGGGCGGGGAGCTATAGGACAGCGAAGGTGCCTTGTGCTTTTGCGACCAGTTTTTCGTCCTGGTACACGTCGGCCTCGACCACCAGGGTGCGTCGACCGGCGTGAATCACGCGGCTGGTGCATAACACGTCACCGTCGGAGACCGCGCGAATGTAATTGATCTTGCATTCGATGGTCGCGCTCTGCTGGTCGAAGCCATGGGAGCTGGAACAGGCCAGCCCCATGGTGATGTCCACGAGGCTGAAAATCGCCCCGCCATGGAGCTTGCCTGCGCGGTTGCGCAGTTGCGGCTCCAGGGTCAGGGCCACCTCGGCAACGCCTTCGTCCAGGCGTTGCAGGCGGCAGCCGATCAGTTCGCTGAAGGCGCTCTGGGTCAAGCCGGCTGGGATTTCCATCAGCGTTTCTTCAACTGTTTGGCGTTGGCGAACAGCGAGGCCATGGCGTTGTTGGACGGCGCGGCGGTCGCGGTTTCCTTGCGCGGCGCGTTGTTCTGCGACTGGCGCGGCGCCGAGCCTGGGCGGGCACCGCGAGCCCCGTCGATTTTCTCGCCGGGGGTGTCGCTCATGCGCATCGACAGGCCGACGCGCTTGCGCGGGATGTCGACTTCCATGACCTTGACCTTGACCACGTCACCGGCTTTCACCGCTTCACGCGGGTCCTTGATGAACTTCTCCGAAAGCGCAGAGATGTGCACCAAACCGTCCTGATGCACGCCGATGTCCACAAAGGCACCGAAGTTGGTCACGTTGGTCACCACACCTTCGAGGATCATGCCCAGTTGCAGGTCCTTGAGGTCTTCGACGCCGTCCTGGAACTCGGCGGTCTTGAACTCGGGACGCGGGTCACGGCCGGGTTTTTCCAGCTCTTGCAGGATGTCGGTGATGGTCGGCACGCCGAAGGTTTCATCGGTGTACTTTTTCGGATCCAGGCGCTTGAGGAACGCGGCGTCGCCGATCAGCGAGCGGATGTCGCGGTCGGTCTCGGCCGCAATGCGCTGCACCAGCGGATAGGCTTCCGGGTGAACCGCCGAGGCGTCCAGCGGGTTGTCGCCATTCATCACGCGCAGGAAACCGGCGGCTTGTTCGAAGGTTTTTTCACCCAGGCGTGCGACTTTTTTCAGCGCGGCGCGGGTTTTAAACGCGCCGTTCTCGTCACGGTGGGTGACGATGTTCTGCGCCAGGGTCGAATTCAGGCCGGAGATCCGCGCCAGCAGCGCCACGGAGGCGGTGTTCACGTCCACGCCCACGGCGTTTACGCAGTCTTCCACGACCGCGTCCAGGCCGCGCGCCAGTTTCAGCTGCGACACGTCGTGCTGGTACTGGCCGACACCGATGGATTTAGGGTCGATTTTCACCAGTTCGGCCAGCGGATCCTGCAGGCGACGGGCGATGGACACCGCACCACGGATCGACACGTCGAGGTCCGGGAATTCCTTGGACGCCAGCTCCGACGCCGAGTACACCGAAGCACCGGCCTCGGAGACCATGACCTTGGTCATCTTCATGGCTGGGTATTTTTTGATCAGCTCGGCGGCCAGCTTGTCGGTTTCACGGCTGGCGGTGCCGTTGCCGATGGCGATCAGGTCCACGGCGTGCTTGGCGCACAGGGCCGCCAGGATCGCCAGGGTCTGGTCCCACTTGTTGTGTGGCACGTGCGGGTACACGGTCGCGTGGTCCAGCAGCTTGCCGGTGGCATCGACCACGGCGACCTTGCAGCCGGTACGCAGGCCCGGGTCGAGGCCCAGGGTCGCACGTGGGCCGGCCGGGGCGGCCAGCAGCAGGTCGTGCAGGTTGTGGGCGAAGACGTTGATCGCTTCGGTTTCGGCGCCGTCGCGCAACTCGCCCAGCAGGTCGGTTTCCAGGTGGGTGTAGAGCTTGACCTTCCACGTCCAGCGCACCACTTCGCCCAGCCATTTATCTGCAGGACGGTTCTGATTTTGAATGCCGAATTGTTGACCGATCATGCCTTCGCACGGGTGCATGGTGCCCGGCAGCTCGTCGCCGACTTTCAGCGCGGAACTGAGAATGCCTTCGTTGCGGCCACGGAAAATCGCGAGCGCGCGGTGGGACGGCATGCTTTTCAGCGGTTCATCGTGTTCGAAATAATCGCGGAACTTGGCGCCCTCTTCCTCTTTGCCGGCGATGACGCGGGCGCTGAGGGTGGCTTCCTGCTTGAGGTAGGTGCGCAGTTTTTCCAGCAGGCTGGCGTTTTCGGCAAAACGCTCCATGAGGATGTACTTGGCGCCTTCGAGGGCGGCCTTGACGTCGGCGACACCTTTTTCGGCGTCGATAAAGCGCGCGGCTTCGGTTTCCGGGGTCAGCGACGGGTCGTTGAACAGGCCGTCAGCCAGCTCGCCGAGGCCGGCTTCCAGGGCAATCTGGCCCTTGGTGCGGCGCTTCTGTTTGTACGGCAGGTACAGGTCTTCGAGACGGGTCTTGGTGTCGGCGAGCTTGATGTCGCGTTCCAGTTGCGGGGTCAGCTTGCCCTGCTCCTCGATGCTGGCGAGGATGCTGATACGCCGTTCGTCGAGTTCTCGCAGGTAGCGCAGGCGCTCTTCCAGGTGTCGCAGTTGGGTGTCGTCGAGGCTGCCGGTCACTTCTTTACGGTAACGGGCGATGAAGGGCACCGTGGAGCCTTCATCCAGTAGAGCGACGGCCGCTTCGACCTGTTGTGGGCGTACACCGAGTTCCTCGGCGATGCGGCTGTTGATGCTGTCCATAAAACCACCTGAAATTCTTAGAAGCAGCCCGCAGGCCCGGAAAACAAGGCCTTGCGCGGCTGGTTGAGCGGCCCGACTGGCGCCGCTGCCTGGGTCAAGAGGCTGCCTATTGACCCTCGAAATCGAAAAAATCACGACAAGCGGGTGAAAAAAAGCCCGGCAGTAAACGGTAACGATCTGATGTTGCCCTGCACGACGGCGCCGCATTATAACCAGCGTTCTGTCCTTGGGGGGTACTGCGCCCGTGGTTGTGGGACGCGGGTTCGCTGGCGGTAGAGGAAAAATCTGCTAACAATGCACACGGTGCGTATAACGGCAGCTACGCCATAATGCGCGCCGAGATAAGAGGAGCATCCAATGAGCAGCACTGCACAAACTGCTGAAGGCGAAAAAATTCTCATCGTTGATGACGATCCGGGGCTGAGCAGCCTGCTGGAGCGTTTCTTCAACTCCAAGGGCTATCGTGCCCGCGCGGTGCCGAACACCGAGCAAATGGACCGCCTGCTGGGGCGTGAAGTGTTCAACCTGGTCGTGCTCGACCTGATGTTGCCCGGCGAAGACGGCCTCACCGCCTGCAAGCGCCTGCGCAGCGCGAACAACCAGATTCCGATCATCATGCTCACCGCCAAGGGTGATGAGTTGAGCCGCATCAAGGGCCTCGAGCTGGGCGCTGATGACTACCTGGCCAAGCCGTTCAACCCTGACGAGCTGATGGCCAGGGTCAAGGCCGTGCTGCGTCGCCAGGCCGCTCCGGTACCCGGTGCCCCGGGCAGCGAAGACGAGAGCGTCACATTTGGCGACTACGAACTGTCGCTGGCCACTCGTGAGCTCAAGCGCGGCGATGAAGTGCACATGCTCACCACCGGCGAATTCGCCGTGCTCAAGGCGCTGGTGATGAACGCGCGCCAGCCTCTGACCCGCGACAAGCTGATGAACCTGGCCCGTGGCCGGGAGTGGGACGCCCTGGAGCGCTCCATCGACGTGCAGATTTCCCGTCTGCGCCGGATGATCGAGCCGGATCCGTCCAAACCACGGTACATCCAGACGGTATGGGGCGTGGGCTATGTGTTTGTGCCGGATGGCACCGCAACAAAGTGACCAATGATTTGCAGGGCGGGCATTCCAGCGTTTGACTCCATGAGGGTCGACGGGATGCCCGGCGTCTGCAATTCTGCGAGCGCCGCTCGTTCCTGCCAGGTGTCCAGCTGTCTTCTATGAAAACCCCTCTTTGGTTCCCGCAAAGTTTTTTCTCCCGCACCCTTTGGCTGGTGCTGATCGTCGTTCTGTTTTCCAAGGCACTCACGCTGGTTTATCTGTTGATGAACGAAGACGTGCTGGTGGATCGGCAGTACAGCCACGGTGTCGCCCTGACATTACGTGGCTATTGGGCAGCCGATCCCGAGAGTCGTGAAAAAATCGCCAAGGCGTCGACATTGATTCGGGTTGACGGGGCCGGCGTGCCGGAAGGCGAGCAGCATTGGCCTTACAGCGAGATCTACCAGCGCCAGATGCAGGCCGAGCTGGGCGAGGACACCGAAGTTCGGTTGCGCATGCATGTATCGCCCGCGCTGTGGGTGAGGGCGCCGAGCCTGGGGGATGCCTGGATCAAGGTGCCGCTGTACCCGCATCCGCTGCGGGGGCAGAAGATCTGGAACGTGCTGGGCTGGTTCCTGGCGATCGGGCTGCTCTCAACCGCCTCGGCGTGGATTTTCGTGCGCCAGCTCAACCAGCCACTCAAGCGCCTGGTCTTTGCTGCGCGCCAGCTGGGGCAAGGTCGCAGCGTGCGCTTGCCGGTCAGCGATACGCCCAGTGAGATGACCGAGGTGTATGGCGCGTTCAACCAGATGGCGGAGGACGTCGAACAGGCCGGGCGCGAACGCGAGCTGATGCTGGCGGGCGTGTCCCATGACCTGCGCACACCGTTGACGCGCTTGCGGCTTTCTCTGGAACTGATGGGCAATCATTCCGACCTGACCGATGACATGGTTCGCGATATCGAGGACATGGACGCGATTCTCGACCAGTTCCTGGCGTTTATCCGCGATGGTCGTGACGAGGTGGTGGAGGAGGTCGACCTGACGGACCTGGTGCGTGAGGTGGTAGCGCCTTACAACCAGAACGGCGAACAGGTGCGCATGCGCCTGGAACCGATCCAGCCGTTTGCGCTGCGCCGGGTGTCCATGAAGCGTTTGTTGAACAACCTCATCGGCAACGCCTTGCACCATGCCGGCTCGGATGTGGAAGTGGCAGCGTATGTGTCCGGCGACAGCGCGGCACCTTATGTGGTGCTGAGTGTGATGGACCGTGGCACCGGCATTGACCCGGCCGAGCTGGAAGGCATCTTCAACCCGTTCACCCGTGGCGATCGTGCGCGGGGTGGCAAGGGCACCGGTCTGGGGTTGGCAATCGTCCGCCGGATCGCCTCGATGCACGGCGGCAATGTCGAGCTGCGCAACCGCGAAGGGGGCGGCCTGGAAGCGCGCGTACGGCTGCCGCTCGGCCTGATGTTGCCCCGCGACGCGGTATAGGGGCAGCTTCAAGCTTCAAGCTTCAAGCTATAAGCTACAAGAGAAGGGCAAGCCGATTTGCTCTTTCTTGCAGCTTGAGGCTTGCAGCTTGTGAGACTACCCCTAGCCTTTGCCCTTGGTCCTGGTCATGTTCGGCCCGCCATTTTTCTCCAGGTGCTGGATGATGATCCCCGCCACGTCCTTGCCGGTGGTGGTCTCGATGCCTTCCAGGCCCGGTGATGAGTTCACTTCCATCACCAGCGGACCATGGTTGGATCGCAGGATATCCACACCCGCCACGCTCAACCCCATTACCTTGGCTGCACGCAGCGCGGTCATGCGTTCTTCAGGGGTGATCTTGATCAGGCTGGCGCTGCCGCCACGGTGCAGGTTGGAGCGGAACTCACCAGGCTTGGCCTGGCGCTTCATGGCGGCAATCACCTTGTCGCCCACCACGAAGCAACGGATATCCGCGCCACCGGCTTCCTTGATGTATTCCTGCACCATGATGTTCTGCTTGAGCCCCATGAACGCCTCGATCACCGACTCGGCGGCGGTCGCGGTTTCACACAGCACCACACCGATGCCCTGGGTGCCTTCCAGTACCTTGATCACCAACGGCGCGCCGTTGACCATCTCGATCAGGTCAGGGATGTCATCGGGCGAGTGGGCAAAGCCGGTGACCGGCAGGCCAATGCCGCGACGCGAGAGCAATTGCAGCGAGCGCAGCTTGTCCCGCGAGCGGGCGATGGCCACCGATTCATTGAGGGGGAACACTCCCATCATTTCAAACTGGCGCAACACTGCGCAGCCATAGAACGTCACCGAGGCGCCGATCCGCGGGATCACCGCATCAAACCCTTCCAGCGGCTTGCCCCGGTAGTGGATCTGCGGCTTGTGGCTGGCAATGTTCATGTAGGCACGCAACGTGTCGATCACCACCATTTCGTGGCCACGTTCGGTGCCGGCCTCGACCAGGCGGCGGGTGGAATACAGACGCGGGTTTCGCGACAGCACAGCAATCTTCATGCAGCACCTGGGGCAGAAATAGTAGAGACCGGGAACACCGGCTTGTCTTGAACGTACTTGACGCCGGGATTGACCACCAGATGGCCGTCAATCAGCGCCTTGGAACCCAGCAACAGGCGGTAACGCATGGCCTTGCGGCAGGCCAGGGTGAACTCCACCCGCCATACCCGATCCCCCATCGCCAGGGTGGTGCTGATCACATAGCGCACCTGCGCATGGCCGTTGGAGCTCTTGATGGTTTTCATCGTCACCAGGGGCGCTTCGCAGCGGCGGTGACGCAGTTGCACCACGCTGCCCAGGTGGGCGGTGAAGCGCACCCACTTCTCACCGTCGCGCTCAAACGGCTCGATATCGGTGGCGTGCAGGCTGGAGGTGCTGGCACCGGTGTCGATCTTCGCGCGCAGGCCTGCCACTCCCAGATCGGGAAGTGCCACCCACTCACGCAGACCCACAACGGTCAAATGGTCAAATGTCTTCAATATGGGTAACCGCTCAATTCGCCCAGGCGCGCGGGGAAACCTCGGCCAGGGCTTTGAATGCGGGCTTGGCGAACCAATAACCCTGCATCAGAAATATTCCGCAGTCGGACAGGAAATCGCGCTCGCCGGCACTTTCGATGCCTTCGGCGATGACAGTAACCCCCAACTGCTCACAGATTGTGACAATCCCCTGGACGATCACCTGACGGACACGGTCCTGGTCGACATCGCGGATCAGCGCCATGTCGAGTTTGATCAAGTCAGGTTGGAAATCGGCCAGCAGATTCAGCCCCGAATAGCCCGCGCCGAAATCGTCGATGGCGGTCTTGAAGCCGAATTCACGATATTCACGCAGAATATTGGTCAAATGGCGATAGTTATCTACATGCTCGCTTTCCAGTGTCTCGAAAATCAGTTGGTCCAGCGGAAAATTGTGCGCGCGAGCCGCCTCCAGGGTGCTGCGGATGCACAACTCCGGACGGTACACGGCGTTGGGCATGAAGTTGATGGAAAGGTGAGTTTGCATGCCCAGTGCGCTGGCCTGGGCAATTGCCTGGGTCCGGCAGCGCTGGTCGAAACGGTAGCGGTTGCTGTCGTTGACCTGCTCCAGCACCGACATCGCGCCTTCGCCATTGATACCGCGCACCAAGGCTTCGTTGGCAAAAATCGTATGGTCTCGCAGGTCTACGATAGGTTGGTAGGCAAAGGCAAAATCGAAACCCAAGGGCTCGCTTTGCTGGCACCCCACGCACCGTTGGTTAGGCGAGGTGAGTGAAATGGGAAAGTCGGTCACGGTGAATCCTCGCGAAATCAGGGTGCTACCTGGCGTATCTTAGGTGAGCCTTGGGGTTTATGCGTCGAAGGGTTTCAACGGTAAAGTTGCGACATTTTTCAGAGCGGGGAATTCAAGTGGCTCAAAAGCAGGAAGAGGAAGAAAAGGTCCGTCTGGACAAGTGGTTGTGGGCCGCGCGTTTCTACAAAACACGTGCCCTGGCCAAGGCTGCCATCGAGAGCGGCAAGGTGCATCATCGCGGCGAGCGCTGCAAGCCGGGCAAAGAGCCACGTGTCGGTGATGAGTTGCAGATTCGTACAGGCTTTGACGAGAAGACCGTAGTCGTCCAGGCGCTTTCGATTGTGCGCCGTGGTGCGCCCGAAGCGCAGGCGTTGTACACCGAGACTGAAGCGAGTATCGCCAAGCGCGAAAACGCGGCGGCCATGCGCAAGGCGGGCGCCACCGGCATGACCACCGATGGCAAGCCGAGCAAGAAGCAACGCCGCGATCTGTTCAAGTTTCGCGGCAGTGGCAATGACGACTAGCTCCGCCGGCGGCCCCTATCTGTCCCAGTGCTGCAGCGGACTTGTCGTGGCGAGCGGGCTTGCCCCGCGTTGGGCTGCGCAGCAGCCCCCTCCCGCCCCTCCGCCTGTTTCCCTGCACAGTGAGGCGTCTGTTTCCAGGGCTGCTTCGCCGCCCAACGCGGGACAAGCCCGCTCGCCACAGTCGGTTATTGCGGCGAGTTCATGATGCTCAGTCGGCCGATCAGCGGCACCCGCTGAAACAGCCCGAACACCGGCGCTGTCAGCCGCAGCAACCCATTCGACACCTTCGCCGCAAACGGCGTGTAATAGCCCCAGCCCAGTGCCAACAGCGCCAGCAGTACACCGCCGATGTAATCATCCTGCCCCCAATGCGCGCCTGCTACCAAGCGCGGCATCATGAACAACAGCGCCAGGCCCCAGATCACCAGGATCTGGCCGATGCGTTTGGCGAACACCGTCATGAACATCGCCCAGATCAACAACACCGAGGCATGATCCCCCGGGAAGCTCTGGCTGGAGCGGTCCTTCAATTCCCAGGTCTTCTCCAGCCCCGGGAAATAGTCACTCATATGAATCGCGCCGCTGATCACCATCGACGGGCTGCTGTGTTGCCAGCCCATCTGTGCCGCGAGTTTGGAAAACAGCATGCGGATAAACAGCAACAGCAGCAGAATGCCGACAAAACCTAACACTGCCTGGCGCACTTGTACGGCCTTGAATACCCACTCACCGCGAATCAGCAGCGTCAGCAGAATCACCCCGACTACCGCATCAAATGGCCGCAAACTGGCCACGGCCCACACATGCAGCCACATTGAGTTGCTCGCCAGCGGATCATTGAGCAGATGAAACAGCCACTCGTCGAAAATCACACACAGCATCTGGCCCGTGGGCCACAGCCAAAAACACAGCAGTCCGATAGCGAGTAGATTACAAAGAGCCCATCGCCGGAGGTTCCACTTGGCTTGGAACAAACCCGGATTGTTCATAAACTGTCCCTCTCGCTCAATTAAGCTCTCTGTTTCCAGGAGAAAGCCGCACCAAGATGGTGCTAAAGCGTTTAATTTTATAAACCTTGTAATCAATTTGTCATCAATTCAGATACCCAGACCTATGACTGATCTACCGGATACCGACTTCACCCAACGCTTTATCTTCGACGAGAACGACGCCCGCGGCGAACTGGTCTCGCTGGAGCGCAGCTATGCCGAAGTCCTTGCCAAGCACCCCTATCCGGAGCCGGTCGCGCAACTGCTCGGTGAGTTGATGGCGGCAGCTGCGCTGCTGGTCGGCACGATGAAATTCGATGGTTTGCTGATCCTGCAGGCCCGTTCCGAAGGCCCGGTCCCGATGCTGATGATCGAGTGCTCCAGCGAGCGCGAAATCCGTGGCCTGGCCCGTTACGACGCCGACTTGATTACTCCAAACGCCACGCTTTCCGACCTCATGGCCAACGGCGTACTGGCGATCACCGTCGATCCGACTGAAGGCCAGCGCTACCAGGGCATCGTCGACCTCGACGGCGAAACCCTGTCGGACTGCTTCACCAACTATTTCGTGATGTCCCAGCAAGTCGGCACCAAGTTCTGGCTCAACGCCGACGGTAAGCGCGCCCGTGGCCTGCTGTTGCAGCAATTGCCGGCTGACCGCATCAAGGATGACGACGAGCGTACCGATAGCTGGCGCAAACTCACCGCCCTGGCCGGCACCCTGACAGCTGAAGAATTGCTCGCCCTGGACAACGAAACCATCCTGCATCGCCTGTATCACGAAGAGGCCGTGCGCCTGTTCGACGCACAGACCCTGCGCTTCCATTGCAGCTGCTCGCGCGAGCGTTCGGCCAATGCCCTGGTGAGCCTGGGCCTGGAAGATGCGCAGAATCTGGTGGTGGAGCACGGTGGCCATATCGAGATCGACTGCCAGTTCTGCAACCAGCGCTACCTGTTCGATGCCGCCGATGTTGCTCAGTTGTTTGCCGGTGCAGGTATCGACACCCCTTCCGACACCCGCCACTAAAACGTTTAAGCACAGGTAAATCACCTGACGAATGCCGGATTAGCGCTGTTCTGACGGGAGGGCCCTACTCTTTTTGGGCTTTTCTGGCATAATCCGGCCCACTTTTTTCGCGGTAGTAGTGCGCAACTTTCTACTACAAAACGTTTGGAGCACTCGGCCATAGGCCGACGGGGAACCTCATGACGCAAGCCAATAACGCCGTATACACCGATCTGAGTGTTGACGATCTGGTCAAAGAAGCCCTGCAGCGCGGTGAAGGCGTGCTTGCCGATACTGGCGCGCTGGTCGTAGAAACCGGTCACCGTACCGGTCGTTCGCCAGTCGATCGTTTCATCGTTGAAGAGCCTTCCACCCAGGATTCCATCGCCTGGGGCCCGATCAACCGCAAGTTCCCGGCCGACAAGTTCGATGCCCTGTGGGCTCGCGTCGAGGCATTCAACAACGCGCAAGAGCATTTCGTTTCCCACGTTCACGTAGGGGCTGCAGAAGACCACTACCTGGCCGTCAAAATGACCACACAGACTGCCTGGCAGAACCTGTTCGGTCGTTGCCTGTTCATCAACCCGGCCCAGTACAACCCAGCCGGTCGTGAAGAGTGGCAAGTGCTCAACGTGGCCAACTTCGAGTGCGTGCCTGAGCGTGACGGCACCAACTCCGACGGTTGCGTGATCCTCAACTTCGCCCAGAAAAAAGTCCTGATCGCCGGCATGCGCTACGCCGGTGAGATGAAAAAAGCCATGTTCTCGGTGCAGAACTACCTGCTGCCAGCTTCCGACGTACTGCCGATGCACTGCGCCGCCAACATTGGCGAAGCCGGCGACGTGACCTTGTTCTTCGGCCTGTCCGGCACCGGCAAGACCACCCTGTCCGCAGACGAAAGCCGTTACCTGATCGGTGACGACGAGCACGGCTGGGGCGAGGGCGTGGTGTTCAACATCGAAGGCGGTTGCTATGCCAAGTGCATCGACCTGTCCGAGAAGAACGAGCCGGTCATCTGGAAAGCCATCAAGCACGGCGCCGTGCTGGAAAACGTAGTGATCGACGATGCCAAGCACGCCGACTACGCCGATGTCAGCCTGACCCAGAACAGCCGCGCCGCCTACCCGCTGGAGCACGTTGCCAAGCGTTCCGAGCAGAACCTGGGCGGCGAGCCAAATGCTGTGATCTTCCTGACCTGCGACCTGACTGGCGTACTGCCTCCAGTGTCGATCCTCAGCGAAGAGCAAGCGGCCTACCACTTCCTGTCCGGCTACACCGCACTGGTGGGTTCGACCGAAATGGGTTCGGGCGCCGGCATCAAGTCGACCTTCTCCACCTGCTTCGGCGCGCCGTTCTTCCCACGTCCGGCCGGTGAATACGCTGAGCTGTTGATCAAGCGTATCCGTGGTTTCGGCTCCAAGGTCTACCTGGTCAACACCGGCTGGACTGGCGGCGGCTACGGCGTCGGCAAGCGCTTCAACATCCCGACTACTCGCGGCGTGATCGCAGCGATCCAGAGCGGCGCGTTGATTGGTGCGCAAACCGAACACCTCGACACCATCAACCTCGACGTGCCACTGGCCGTACCGGGCGTTGAAACCGGCCTGCTGAACCCACGTAACACCTGGGCTGACAAGGCTGCCTACGACGAAGCAGCGAAAGCGCTGGCTGGTCTGTTCATCGAGAACTTCAAGAAGTTTGAAGTGAGCGATGCGATCAAGGCTGCGGGTCCGAAGTTGTAAGATTCGGTCGCTGTAAAAAAGCCGCCCCTCGTGGGCGGCTTTTTTGTGGGCGTTGGGTCAGTGCGCGATATGCAAAACCACCGCGCCGACCAGCACCAGCACAACCCCGAGCACCTGCACTGCTGACAGCCGCTCCTTGAAAAACACGAACCCCAGAATCGCCGCAATCCCACCTGACAATGTACTGATCACCGTCACTACAGACACCGACCCTGCCATCGCCCCCCACGAAAATGCCGAGAACCCGCCCAGGTTCATCAAGCTCGCGCCGGTCAATGTCGCGCAGTTTTTCAGCGGCGGAATCTTCAGGCCATCCTTGATCTTCAGCACCATCACCACCAGAACGCAGAGGCCGACCAGATAGCCCAGCCAGAGCATGGTGATCGGCCCCAAGGCAGGCAATGTATAGCGGCCTTGCAGCCAGAAGCTGGTGCCGTACAGCGTTGCGGCGAGCATGGCGTAGGCGATGGAGTGGTTAGAGCTGTTGTGAGGAACGCCGTTGTCCTTGTGGATGCTGGAGAGGACTACGCCGATCACGCACAGGCCGATGCAACCGAGTTGGACCAGGCTGATGTGTTCACCGGTCGCCCAGGACAGCAGGGTGGTGACCACGCCGTAGGACGTCACCAGCGGCGCCACAATGGCGGCTTTGCCCAGCGCAAAGGCCTTGGACAACGCAAGCGCGCCGGAGACCGTGAACAGCGCGGCAGCAATGCCCAGCAGCCAGGCGCTCAATGAGGCATCCAGGGATTTGAGCAGCAAGGCGGGGAAGATGACCAGCAGCAGGGTCATGATCAAAAAGCCCAGGGCCTGACCGAAATACACTGCGCGTTTAACGCCCACGGCGCGGGCATTGAGGCCCACCAGAAAATCCGTGCCGCCCCAGAGCAGGGCGGCCAGCAGGCCCATCATTACGTCCATGTAAGGTCCTTGGTATGTAGGCAGTTCACCAGGTTAGCGCATAACCAAATGGGGGAATGGGCTTGCTCGCGAATGGGGGGTATCCGTGAGAAATACTCTACCTGACCCAGCGCATTCGCGAGCGAGCCCGCTCCCACATTTGATGTTCGGTGCTCTTGGGACTAGCTCAGGTTTTCCAGGGTCTGCGTGTCCCAGCTGTTGGTTTTGATGGCCAGGTAGAGCATGCCGATGGTCAGCGGCACCTTCTCACCACGGCCCTTGGCCCGACGCTTGAGAAACACATCAAACACCGGCGGGTTGAAGTAACGATAAGTGTCGTAGTCGCCCAGGTCGAGGGCAAATTCCTGCTCCAGTGCTTCCATGAGTTGCTTGGCCTCACTGCCGTCGCAGCCCAGGTCGAAGTTGAGTGAGGTCTGCAGGCGAAGGGTCTTGTGTTTCGGCAGTCCGATCTCCTCGTGCAGCAGTTGCAGGAGTTGCCGCATGACGGGATCTTCGGGGAAGTTGGGCGCGAGGTTCATGGTGGGAGCACGCAGGAATGGGTGAGGGGAATGGTTGCGTTGGGAGCGGTGTGTGTTTCGGGTGATAAAGAGTGCCAAGCCTATCAAGAATAGGAAGACAGGTAGAAAGGGCAATCTGAGGATCACTTGCACATAGGGTAGAAGGAGCGTCAAAAGAAGGCCTGCTGTGAGGAATGTGAGTGCGAAGCGCTTTCTGAGGGTGCGGTCGTTAATTTGATAGTGAAGTACCAGGTAGAAACCGAGGAAGCACATTGCTTGCAGGTAGACATTCACGGTTTCTGATACCCCTTCGTCTCGAGTGCCTGGGTATCCCAGGACTTGGCTTTAACAGCGTGGTAGAGCATGCCAATGGTTATAGGGCGCTTTCCCTCGCTGCCTTTTTCCACATATCGCAAATACGCGTCAAAGCCTCGACGCTTGAAGTAGCGTTTGTCGTTGTAGTCCCCTAGCCTCATGCCGAACTCAAGCTTCAGTAGTGCCATCAATTGCTTGCCTTCGGCACTGTTACACCCGAGGTCATGGTTGACTGATGTGTCGAGGGTGATGGTTTTGTGTTTGGGCAGGCCAATGCCTTCATGCAAAATTTGCAGGAGATGGAGCATGAGCGGGTCATCAGGGAAGTCTGGCGCAAGGTTCAAGGTTGGGGCGATGAATAAAGGGTGATGGGTTTTAGCCCTGCAATATATATTTTGGGTGCTCAATAACCCGATGCCTGTCACGAAGGCGATTATCGGCAGGCTTTCAAGCTGTGCCTCTCTGATCCAAGAGGTGGCATACAGCAGGAGCGCTGGGCCGGCTACCAGGAAGTAGAATCCAAGCCATCTTCTGAGTAAGGGGCGCTTTATTGTTCTGTCGACAATTCCAGCCAGTACGAGAAGGAGAAGCAGGTTGATCCACTGAATGTATTCATTCATTGCATTAGCCACCCTGGAATTGCCGGACCATGGCCGACAGTGATCGCTGAGGACCAATTCCGCCGTTTACCTGTGCGTCGAGGCCGATAACCACATCACCAGCGTGATAGCTACGAATGATCCCTTTAATCGTCAGGCCTGCAGCGGCTCCAGCGGCGAGCCCCGCCGCAGGCGATGCCAGGCTCATTGGTGCTGACACGGCGCCGCTGATTAATCCTGCAACGATCTCCCCACGAATGTTGAGTAATTCAGCCTGTTGCCGGGTCAGCGGTTTGGAGATGGCCACAGTCATCCTGCAAGGCAAATCGCGAGCGAGCATTTTTCTGTAGAGATCTACGAGTCTTCGGCGCACCTCGTTTGCAGAAATACCTGCTTCCAGCAAGCAGAGGTTTGCCATTGCAAGGTGATTGGAAGGCGAGACGATAAGACGCAGCACCGTGAAGGTGACGCCGTAGTGGCCATTGTATTGAGTCCTTTCGATATTCACGGATATATGCCGGGAGCTGTTGAAAGGGCGTTAGTTTCAGTCAGAGAAAGGTGAGTTTTGTAGGGGGGCGGGCAGGAGTTTTAAGCAGTTTCGGAAGGGGATGGCACGACATTTGGAGGTTTCTTACAGGGCTTTCCGAGATTTTTAGCTCGGCAGAGATTTTCCATTGTTAGAACGTTCAGTTGTTGCAGTGAACTTGCTAGCGAAGAGCTCGGGTACGCCGCGTAATTCCAGATACACCGCGTGACTTTTGACGATCTTCGCCAGCAAGCTCGCTCCTACAAAAGGTTACAGCTGAGGTGTATGGCTGTTGAGGTTGCAGTTGAACATGCTACGTGCTTCCAGCAAATCACAGCCGTCCTGGACTAGCAGCTACAGGACATTGGTGATGTGGAAAATGCCGTTGAGGTCGGCGTGTTCGAATGTCCGGCGGGAGAAGGTTTCCAGCAAGTCGGTGGCAGCGCGAATGCGTTGATGGGCGGCGGACTGCGCGCGGGTTGGCCAGCCGGAAACAGCACTCCGGCACGTCCGAAAGCGTCCCCCCACAACCGCCATAGCACTGCTATACGAGACGAAAGACGTTCGAATAGTAAGTAAACTTATGTGTGCTGTTTTTCGGGTGACCAAACCCAGTCGCTGATTTGGCGGCGACACCGCGAACCTTAGAACTGAGTTGGTTTTCGACAATAAACAGATAGTTTAAGTGTGCGCGGTTCGCTCAAGCACTGCCAGGCCGATTGATACACCGCTCAAAAATCGCCTCCAGCCCCGATAATCACACGCCACTGCGTCAATATTCGCCGGTACCCACGCCGCGTGTTTCACCAGCCACCAATTCACCGAAAATCCCGCATTCACGATGATCTGTTCAAACAGAATCCGCTGCGCCCGGCCGTTGCCTTCACGGAAGGGGTGGATAACGTTGAGGTCGCCATAGGCCTCGGCGATCTTGCTCACCAGCTCAGCCTGGCTCACGCCGACGTACCAGTTCGCGTCCTCCATATGCCGGATGATTTTCGCGGCTTCTGGTGGAATGCGTTCCGGGGTGCAGAACAGGGTGTCACCTTTCTGGAGATTGACGCTGCGCAGCTCGCCAGCCCACTCGTAGAGGTCACTGAACAGCGTGCGGTGGATGTGTTGCAAGCGTTCGAGGTCGTAGGGCGGGGGAAAGAGGGGGAGGTTGCCTACGGCGATTTCGGACAGTTCGCGCTCGGCCTGGTGCAGGTCAGCTTCGTCGAGCAAATCGAGGCGGTTGCGCAGGACACTGCTACCGGGATAGCAGTAAGGATCCTGGCCCACCCCGTATTTGTCGAGCATCAGCGCGAATTATTGCGGTACTTGGCGAGCACGGCCTCGCGGGTCGGCAGGGGCTTGTCGACGTCGGTCGGCTGGGTGTCAAACCCTTCCAGACGCAGGCTGGCCAAGTAATTGGAACGGCGGATCTTGTGGTAATGATCCTGTTTTTGCTCAAACGTCAGTTCGCTCATCGCAGCGTACTCCTGGGTAGCAAGGTTTGATTGTAGCGCAATGCTTGCGTCGCCAGGCGGGATATAAACCACGTCACATTCTGTACAAAAAATCCTCCGGCGGGCTGAATTCAGCGTATGTTTCACCGCAAAATCTTGTAGGGCAATTCCGCCCACTACTTAAAGGGAGTTAAGCATGGGTTTGCTTCGTGTCGCCTCGGCGATGTCTTTGTGTGCAGTGGCCTTTTCCATCCAGGCTGCGCAGTTGCCGATCGAGGTGCTCAGCGCGGTGGTCAAGGACCAGAAAATCGCCGATGCCGAAGTGCTGTTGCAGCGCAACGGCGCACAAAACGTCGTGGGCCGCACCAACGCCCAGGGCCAGGTGACGCTGACCAGCGAAGCCGCTGACGATGCCAGCAACCTGCTGATCATCAAGAAGCCCGGCTACTCCAACCTGGTGGTGAAGTGCCCATGCGCAGGCATGACCTACGCCATTAGCCCCGTGATGGAAAACCTCGACGGCCTGCGCGTCGTGCTGACCTGGGGCAAAAATCCGGAAGACCTCGACTCCCACATGATCTTCCCCGGCAACAATATTTACTTCGAGAACAAGACGGGCACCGACGCCGAGCTGGACGTGGATGACGTCGACAGTTATGGCCCGGAAACCATCACTCTGCAGAAAAAGCACTACGGCGAAAGTTACGTCTACGCTGTGCATGACTTCACCAATCGCGGCAATCCAGGTTCGCGCCAGTTGTCCAACAGCGAAGCCAAGGTGTTTGTGTACATGGGCCAATCGCTGGTGCGCACTTACTACGTGCCGCAAAACCGCAGTGGCAACCTGTGGACAGTCTTCCGCATGACCGGCAGCGGCGACTTCCAGGACATCAACACCTTCAGCGGTGTCACGGTGAATGCCGCGAACGTGCTCAATGAAGTCAAACCCCTGCTGGATGACAGCGTGGCGGTCACGGCGGTGGCTGTCAGCTCTTCCGCACAGACCGATGCGAAACGTCTGAACGTGCAAGGTGAAGCGGCCTACCAGGCTGGCAAGCTGGACCAGGCGATTGACCTGTTCCGCCAGGCTATCGAATTGGACAACGGCTTCGGCAAGGCCTACGGCAACCTGGGCCTGGCGTATCAGAAGGCTGGCAATACCGCCGAGTCGATCTGGGCCAACCGCAAGGCCATCGCCCTGGCGACCGGCGCGAATGCCGCCACCGTGCGTGCCGGTGCTTACTACAACATCGCGCGGATCTACGAAGCGGCGGGGCAGTTCCCGGATGCGTTGCGTCACTACCAGTTGGCCAAGGAGCAGAAGGCCAACCCGGTGTACGACACGGCGATCGAGCGCGTGCAGAACCGCTGATTCAGGCGTAATACAGCCCTAAAAATGTGGGAGCGGGCTTGCTCGCGAAGGCGGTTTATCAGTCAGTGCTCTATCGACTGACACACCGTCTTCGCGGGCAAGCTAACTCCCACTTTTGGTTTGTGATGTTCTTACAAAACCCCGCGAAAATTCCCACTTCGGCCCTAGGCCATCCCTCAGCCTGTGTATCATCCTGTCTCTTTTTTCCATGCGACCTTTCTCGATTCGCTGAATTTTTCGGGCTATGTTTTTGAGCCAACTCAGCGGTCAATGGAGTGACAGCGAATGCACGACACCCTCCAGCAGGTCTTTGGTTATCCACAGTTTCGTTTAGGCCAGGAACAAACGGTCAGCGCCGTACTGGCCGGCCGTTCGGCCGCAGCCATCTTCCCTACCGGGTCGGGCAAGTCCCTGTGTTACCAGCTGCCTGCGGTACTGCTGCCGCACCTGACGCTGGTAGTGTCGCCGTTGTTGGCGTTGATGCAGGACCAACTGGGTTTCCTGCAGCGCCACGGTATTTGCGCGGGCAGCATCGACTCGGCGCAAAGCCGCGATGACGCCAATGATGTGATGGCACGCGCGCGTTCGGGCGAGTTGAAAATCCTGATGATTTCCGTGGAGCGCCTGAAGAACGAGCGCTTTCGCAACTTCCTGCAGAGCGTGCAGATCTCGCTGCTGGTGGTGGATGAAGCGCACTGTATTTCCGAGTGGGGCCATAACTTCCGTCCGGACTACCTCAAGCTGCCGGACTACCAGCGTCAGTTCAATATCCCACAGGCGCTGCTGCTGACCGCGACGGCCACGCCCAAGGTGATTGCCGACATGCAGGCCAAGTTCGCCATCGCACCGCAGGATGTGGTCACCACGGGCTTCTACCGGCCCAACCTCAACCTGCTGGTTGAGCCGGTAGCCGGCGCCGACAAGCGTCGGCGGTTGGTGCAGTGGATGGCCGAGCGCGCCGATCAGCCGAGCATCGTCTACGTGACCTTGCAGAAAACCGCCGAGCAGATCGCCGAGCATCTGAATCGCAATGGCATCCAGGCCGAGGCGTACCACGCCGGTTTACCCAACGATAAACGCGAAGGTATCCAGCAGCGATTCATGAGTGGGCGCTCCAATTGCATTGTCGCCACCATCGCGTTTGGCATGGGCATCGACAAGAGTGATATCCGCAATGTGGTGCACTTCGACCTGCCCAAATCCATCGAGAACTACAGCCAGGAAATCGGTCGTGCCGGGCGTGATGGGCAGCCCTCCGACTGCCTGGTGCTGGCTAACCGCGACAGCCTCAACGTGCTGGAGAACTTCGTGTACGGCGATACCCCCGAGCAGGACGGTATTCGCCGTGTACTGGAGGAGTTGCAGGCCGCGCGCAGTGAGGGGCAATGGGAGTTCCTGCTGCGCTCATTGTCGGACCACAGCAATATCCGCGAGCTGCCCCTGAAGACCCTGCTGGTGCAATTGGAGCTCAGGGGCGTGATCGCGCCGCGCTATGCGTTTTATGCCGAGTACCGCTTCAAGTACCTGATTGAACCGGAGGCGTTGCTCGCACGATTTTCCGGCGAGCGGCAGCAGTTTGTCGCGGCGATTGTCCAGGTGTGCAAGCGTGCGAAAACCTGGGCTACCGTAGATTTTGACGCGCTTTATCAACAGCACAATGCCGAGCGCAATCGGGTGGTGAAGGCGCTGGATTACTTCCAGGAACAAGGTCTGATCGAGCTGGAAAGCAAGCAGATGACTGAGGTCTACAGCCTGCTCAATATCGATTTTGACCCACAGGCGCTGAGCGCCGAGTTATACACAGGCTTCAAGCAGCACGAGGTGGGAGAGGTGGCGCGGATTCACGCCATGCTCGATCTGTTCGCTACTGAACAGTGCCTCGGCCAGCGCCTGGCGCAGTATTTCGGGGATGAACAAGCGCCCCAGCGTTGCGGACATTGTTCGGTCTGCCACGGTGACGTGGCGCATCTGCCACCACCGCCCAGCCTGCCGCCGCTTGTGGATAAAAACTTCATGGGCCTGTGCGGTGACTTTATCCACAGGCATCATGAACATAGCGGCCAACTGCCCGGCGCCGAGCGGCTGACGCGGTTCCTGGGTGGTATCAGCGTGCCGCTGTTTACCAAGCTGAAGGCGCGGGGCATTCCCGGTTTTGCTGCGCTGGAGGACTACCCCTACGCCGATGTGCGTGAGTGGGCCCAAGCCCATCTGAATGACTTGTAAATCCACTTTCAGTGAGACCTGCCCATGCCTGAGTCAATGCCACAACGCGCTGATTACCGTCACTTCCAGCCGATCATCACGCGCTGGCACGACAACGATGTGTATGGCCATGTGAACAACGTGACCTACTACAGCTTCTTCGACACCGCGGTGAATACCTACCTGATCGAGCAGGGCGGGTTGGATATTCATGAGGGTGAGGTCGTGGGGTTTGTGGTGAGCTCGGCGTGCGATTACTTTGCCTCGATTGCCTTTCCGGACCGTATCGACATTGGCCTGCGCGTGGGCAAGTTGGGCAACAGCTCAGTGCAGTACGAGTTGGCGGTGTTCAAGGCTGGCGAAGAAGACGCCTGCGCAGCGGGGCGCTTTGTGCATGTGTTTGTCGATCGCGGGACGAACCAGCCGGTGGCCATTCCGGGGACGCTGCGCGAGGCGCTGCAGCGGTTGGTGGTGTGACGCCATTTATGTCGGCGCCGGCTTGCCCGTGATGGTTGGGTGCCAGGCGGTCAGCCTGATCCAACGCTATCGCAGGCAAGCCAGCTCCCGCAGTGGACTGGTGAGTCCTTCAGGTCGCTGAATTACCGATGACGGTAGTGATGCTTGTTCTTGCGATGCCCGTACGCATGGCCACGGCCGCGATGGTCATCACGGTCATAACGACGGTTATCACGCCCACGGGAGCGACGATCGTCATCATCGCTCTTGTTGCCCATGTAGTTACCCAGTGCGCCACCTGCGCCACCGCCGGCGGCTGCGCCGATCAGGCTGCCGGTGTTGCCGCCCATGCTGCGGCCCACGACGTTACCGCCGGCTGCGCCCAGGGCGCCGCCAATGGCGGCTTCGCCACGGCTGCGTTTGTCGGCACCGACCGCACTGCCGCCCGCGCCGCCGAGTGCTGCGCCGATGGCCGAACCGGTGTTACCGCCGATCTGCTGGCCTACAACTGAACCGAGTACCCCGCCCAATGCGCCGCCCACACCGGCTTCGGTGGTGCCACCGGCCATGGCTGCGCCACTGACCAGGCCAAGGGACAACAAGAGAATCGAGGAGAACTTCATAGAGAGACCTCAAGAGGATGACGGCGCGATCCTGAGGTTGTATCAAGGCACTGACAATCGAAAACCGACCAGTGGTATGGGTTGTATACAATTTGCTAAGTTGCTGTTTTGTATGGGGAACTTAAGTAATTTTTGCGAGTCTCTAGTTACTTCGGAACGGCCGCTTTTATGCAAAAGCGGCCTTTTTTTTGCCCGCGATTTGAGCTTTAGAGTGCTTTGTAATGGGGTGGGCGGGCTTGTCCCGTGTTGGGTTGTGAAGCGGTCCCGAAACCAGGTGATTGGGGGCTGACTGGAACTGTGCGCTGCTGTTATTGGGGCTGCTGCGCAGCCCAACGCGGGGCAAGCCCGCTCGCCACAATAACAAGCTCGCTCGCCACAGTGACGAGCCTGCTAGAGATAGCAACAGGTCAGCTGGACACAGCAACAAGCCGGCAGGACACAGCATGGTGTCCTGTCACAGCACGTGGGCTTGCGCCGTGTGTCAGGCTGAGCGGGCCATGATCAAGCCACTGTCGCTCGCCGCTTCCAGGCAAATCGCCACGAATTTCGAGGTTGGCGTGTGGCTGCCATCGCCGGTGCTTTCCAGCGGCACCAGTGGGTTCACTTCTGGATAGTAGGCCGCTGCCTGCCCGGCGGGGATATCGAACGCCAGCAGGGTGAAGCCTTTCACGCGGCGCTCGCGGCCGTCTTCCCACAGCGACACGATGTCGGCCTTCTGCCCCGGCTTGAAGCCCAGGCGGATGATGTCGGCTTCGTTGACGAACAACACGTCACGCTGGCCCTTCACCCCGCGATAGCGGTCGTCCAGGCCATAAATGGTGGTGTTGTACTGATCGTGGGAGCGCATCGACTGCATGATCAGGTCCGGCACGCGGCCTGTGGCGTGGGTGCGTTCGTGGATCAGGTCTTTGGGCAGGATATTCGGGCGGAAGTTGGCGCGGCCCGACGGCGTGTTCCAGCGGCGTGCACCGGCGGAGTTGCCCAGGTAGAAACCACCCGGGTGTTTCAGGCGTTCGTTGAAATCCTTGAAGCCCGGGATGGTGTCGGCGATCAGGTCGCGAATACGGCTGTAGTCCGCCACCAGCCAATTCCAGTCTACCGGTTTGCTGCCCAGCGTCGCGGCGGCGATACCGGCGAGGATGGCCGGTTCCGACTTCATCAGCTTCGACAGCGGCTGCAACTGGCCGTTGGAGTCGTGGACCATGCTGAACGAGTCTTCCACCGTCACCGCCTGAGGGCCTTCGGCCTGGATGTCGATGTCGGTGCGGCCCAGGCACGGCAGGATCAGTGCGTCTTTACCGTGGGTCAGGTGGCTGCGGTTGAGCTTGGTGCTGATCTGCACGGTCAGGTCGCAATTGCGCAGGGCCTCGAAGGTGCGCGGGCTGTCCGGCGTGGCTTGGGCGAAGTTACCGCCCAGGCCGATAAACACCTTGGAGCGACCCTCGAGCATCGCGTGAATCGCTTCCACCACGTTGTGGCCGTTGGTGCGTGGCACCTGGAACTGGAAGCGGCGCTCCAGGGAATCGAGGAATGCCACCGGTGGGCGTTCGTTGATGCCCATGGTGCGGTCGCCCTGCACGTTGCTGTGCCCACGTACCGGGCACAGGCCGGCGCCAGGGCGGCCAATGTTGCCGCGCAGCAGCATCAGGTTGGCGATTTCCTGGATGGTCGGGACTGAGTGGCGATGTTGGGTGATGCCCATCGCCCAGCACATGATCACGTTCTTGCCCTTGGCGTACATGCGCGCTGCTTGTTCGATCTCGACCAGCGTCAGGCCGGACTGCGCGACGATTTCATCCCAGGAGGTGTCGTCGATCTGGCCGAGGTAGTCGAGCACGTTGGCCGTGTGTTCGTTGAGGAAGTCGTGGTCGAACACCGCTTCCTTGCCTTCGGCCTGGGCCTGGCGTTCCCACAGCAGCAGGAACTTGGCCATGCCGCGCAGGATGGCCATGTCGCCCCCCAGCGCCGGGCGGAAGTAGGCGGTGTTGGTCGGCTTGTCACCGTTGGTGAGCATTTCCAGCGGGTGTTGCGGGTGCTGGAAGCGTTCCAGGCCGCGCTCTTTGAGTGGGTTGATACACACCACCTGGGCGCCGCGCTTAACCGCTTCGCGCAGCGGTTCAAGCATGCGCGGGTGGTTGGTGCCGGGGTTCTGGCCCCAGACGAAAATCGCATCGGCGTGTTCGAAGTCGTCAAAGGTCACGGTGCCTTTGCCGACGCCCACACTTTGCGCCAGGGCCACGCCGCTGGCCTCATGGCACATGTTGGAGCAATCCGGGAAGTTGTTGGTGCCGTAGGCGCGCACGAACAGCTGGTACAAATACGCCGCTTCGTTGCTGGCGCGGCCCGAGGTGTAGAACTCGGCCATGTCCGGGCTGGGCAGCGCATTGAGATGCTTGCCGATCAGGTCGAATGCCGCCTCCCAACTGATGGGCTTGTAGCGGTCGGTCTCGGCGTCATAGCTCACCGGCTCGGTCAGGCGGCCTTGATATTCCAGCCAGTAGTCGCTCTGCTCCAGCAGCGCAGTCACACTGTGCTTGGCGAAGAATGCAGCGTCGACGCGGCGCTTGGTGGCTTCCCAGTTCACCGCCTTGGCGCCGTTTTCGCAGAACTTGACCATGCCGCTTTCCGGCGAGTCGCCCCAGGCGCAGCCCGGGCAGTCGAAGCCGCCGTTCTGGTTGGTCTTGAGCATCATGCGGATGTTTTTCAGCGCGTTGTCGCTGGTCAGCCACGCCTGCGCCACGCTGATCAATGCACCCCAGCCGCCAGCCGGGCCTTTGTAAGGCTTGTAGCGCGGGGTCGGGGTTTGGTCGGCTTGGTGATGATTGCTCATGGCTGGTACTCCATCGCAGGGCTATAGACCCGCGGCGCGCTTTTCTGCGGCAGGTGGATGAGATTGAGGTTGTGCCGGCGCGCCCATTGCAGGGCGAGGCCGGTGGGCGATGACAAGCTGACGAGGGTCTGGATGCCCGCGCGCAGGACTTTCTGGATCAGTTCGAGACTGCAACGGCTGGTGACAATCGCCAGTCCACCGTCAGTCGGAATCTTTTGGCGGATCAGTGCGCCGATCAACTTGTCGAGGGCGTTATGCCGGCCGATGTCCTCGCGGCCCATCAGCAGTTCGCCCTGGTTGTTCATGAACACTGCCGCGTGCACGGCGCCGCTGTATTGGCCCAGCGGCTGGAACGCACTGATGCGTTGGCGCAGGCCGTCGAGCCATTCGGCAGGCGGCAAGGGCGCGCCTGGCAGCACTTGCAGGTCTGGCAGTGCCTGTTCTACCGCTTCTACGCCGCACAGGCCGCAGCCGCTGGTGCCGGCCAATTGGCGGCGCTGCTGCTTGAGGTTCCAGAAGGCGCGGCTGGAGATTTGCACCTGGGCGTATTGGGCTGAACCCGAACCGCTGAGTTTTAGGTCATAAATGTCGCTAACGTCGGCGATAATTCCGCTGCCGATACTGAATCCGACAATAAAGTCTTCCAGATCCGTCGGCGTGACCAGCATGACCGCCTGGCTGATGTCGTTATAGGCAATCGCCAACGCCACTTCTTCCGCCAGCGCTGTGCGGGCGACTTCAGTGTGTTCGAGGTTGCAAAACTGATAGCTCTGGCTGGCGGCGGGCGCGGGTGTTTCAGGAGCGGGCGCCGCGCAGACTGGGCGCTTGGCGTTCATGGGGCTGTACCACCGACGGATTGATCAGTGTTTAGACTAGGCGCGACAAAGCGTCGCGTCTAATTGCCAGTACTGATCTACCGATAGATGACGTCGATCAAGGCGTTGTTTGCGATTTCTGATAGAGCGCGAAACACGCTTCCGCCAGCGCTGAGCGTGGCGCGCTGCGGCGCATGATCAGCCCCAGGCGTGCCAGGGTGTGGGCGTCTTCGATCGGTTGCAGGCGTAGATGCTCGGTGAGTGCGTCCAGGCCGCCATCCAGTGGCATTACGGCGCAACACAGGCCGCCGTGTACAGCTTGTAACAATTGATGGACGGCGTCGGTCTGCAGCAGCGGCTGCGGGTTCAGGTTTCGGCTGTGGAAGTTGTGGTCGATGGACTGACGAAAATGCATGCCACTGGTGAGCATGCCCAGGGGCAGCTCGGTCAGGGCCTCCCAGCTCAACGGCGTGTCGCCGAAGCTGAAATAGCGCTGGTCGTAGAGCAGGCCCATGCGGGTTTCACCGAGGGCAAAGGAGTCGAAGCGCTCGGTGTCGAGGCGCTCCAGGTACGACACGCCAAGGTCCAGTCGATTGCTCGCCAGCTGTTCGAGGATCTGTTCGGAACTGAGCGCCGAGAGTTCGAAGCGCAGGCTCGGGTGCTCCTTGTGCAGTTGTTGCATCAAGGCCAGGGGATCGAAGCTCGACAGCGGCACCACACCCAGGCGCAACGTACCGACGAGGTTGCCGCGACAGGCCGCGGCTTCTGCCTGCAAGCCGTCGTAGGCCGCCAGCACCGTACGTGCCCATGCCAGCACGCGTTCGCCAGGTGCGGTAAAGCCCTCGAAGCGCTGGCCGCGGTTGACCAGTGGCAAATCCAGCTCTTCTTCCAGGCTGCGCAGGCGCATCGACAAGGTCGGCTGCGTGATGTGGCAGCGCGCGGCCGCCTGGCCGAAGTGACGGGTCTCGTCGAGGGCGATGAGGAATTTGAGTTGCTTGATGTCCATCTTCGCTCCAGGGCTTATTCCAATGGCGGGGGGATTCTAGCGCGTTTGGGTCTGTGGCCGGGCCGGAACCCAAATCCGTCGGACTGGTCTAGTCTTGAGCATCTGGACATCAACTACCAAGGAGAGCGCACCATGAGTCTTTTTAGCTTTGTTAAGGAGGCCGGCGAGAAGCTGGTCAAGCTGCTGACACCAGGCAATGCCAACGCTGGTGAAGATTTGAAAAAGCATATCGAGGATGTCGGGTTGGGTAACCCTAACGTTCACGCTACCGTCGAGGGTGACAAGGTCACGATTTCCGGCGAGGTAGCGACGCAGGAGGAGAAAGAAAAAATTATCCTGGCAGCGGGCAATATCGCCGGTGTTGCCAGCGTCGAGGACCAGATTACAGTTCCCGGTCCTGCCGTGGCGGCAGCCCGTTTCGTCGTGGTGAAAAAGGGCGACACCCTCAGCGCGATTTCCTTGGCGGTGTATGGCAACGCCAACCAGTACAACAAGATTTTCGAGGCCAACAAGCCGCTGTTGTCGCATCCGGACAAAATCTACCCAGGGCAGACACTGCGTATTCCTGAGTAATACACAACGTAAAAATGTGGGAGGGGGCTTGCCCCCGATAGCGGAGTGTCAGTCGATATCAAGGTGACTGATCCACTGCTATCGGGGGTAAGCCCCCTCCCACATGGTTCAGAGTCCGACAATGAGGTCGCGGTAATCCCCGACTGCTGCAAATTCAGCCGTGTCCTTCGGCCCCTTCTGGCTATCCGGCTCCTTCACTGCCAGCAAATGCCCCACGCCAAACGCACGGGCGCTGCGCAGGATCGGCAAGGTGTCGTCGATAAACAGGCTGCGCGCCGGGTCGAAGGCAATGTCGGCTTGCAGGGCGTCCCAGAACTGCGGGTTTTCCTTGGCGAAGCCGTAGTCGTGGGAGCTGATCAATCGCTCGAAATACGGCGCCAGTTCAATGCGTTCCAGCTTCAACGACAGCGAGTCACGATGAGCATTGGTGATCAGGATCACCCGCTTGCCGGCCTGTTTGATCGCCGCCAGGAACGTGTCGGCATCCGGACGCAGGGCGATCAGGTGGGCGGTTTCCAGCTTGAGCTCGCGCACCGGGATATTCAGCTCGGTGCTCCAGAAATCCAGGCAATACCATTGCAACTGTCCGGCGTTACGCTCGAACAGCGGCTGCAATTCCATCTCGGCCATGGCCCGGCTCACCCCCTGCAGCTCGGCGTAACGCTGGGGCAGGTGTTCCATCCAGAAGTGGTTGTCGAAATGCAGGTCGAGCAGCGTGCCGTCCATGTCCAGCAGGACGGTGTCGATGGCGTGCCAGGGCAGAGAGGGCATGGAGTGGTCTCATGTAAGTAAAGATATCCGACACAGACAATCGGAAAAGCCACGGTATAGTAACCCGATCACGCCAAGGAGCCGCTTATGCGCCAGAAACCCACCGTCCTCGCCCGCGAAATAGTCGCCAGTAGCCGTTTGTTCCGCGTGGAGGAAGTGCAATTGCGCTTTTCCAATGGCGTGGAACGGACCTACGAGCGCCTGGTAGGCCGCGGCGCCGGTTACGGCGCGGTGATGATCGTGGCGATGATCGACGACGAGCATGCGTTGCTGGTGGAAGAGTACTGCGGCGGCACGGACGAGTATGAATTGTCGTTGCCCAAGGGCTTGATCGAGCCCGGTGAGGATGTGCTGGCGGCGGCGGACCGCGAGCTCAAGGAAGAAGCTGGCTACGGTGCGCGTCAGCTGGAGCATCTGACCGAGCTGTCGCTGTCGCCTGGCTATATGAGCCAGAAGATCCAGGTGGTGCTGGCCACTGATCTCTACGAAGAACGCCTGGAGGGCGATGAGCCCGAACCAATGCGCGTGGACAGGGTCAACCTGCACGAGCTGTCGCAACTGGCGCAGAACGAGCAATTCAGCGAAGGCCGCGCCCTGGCCGCGCTGTATCTGGTACGAGATTTGTTGATTCAGCGTGGAGCGTTTATCGCATGAGCGAACTGTTTTTAGGCCACCCGTTTATCGCCCCGGTGATTGAGCTGGCTCGCCAGGCGGGTGAAGTGATCCTGCCGTATTGGCGCGCGGATGTGGCGGTGACGTCCAAGGCCGATGATTCGCCAGTGACGGCGGCAGACTTGGCCGCCCATCACCTGATCCTCGCCGGCCTCACGGCCTTGGACCCGAGTATCCCGGTGCTGTCCGAAGAGGATGCCGATATTGACCAGAGCGTGCGCGCTGGTTGGCAGCGCTGGTGGCTGGTGGATCCGTTGGATGGCACCAAGGAGTTTATCGCCGGCAGCGAGGAATTTACCGTCAACGTGGCGTTGATCGAACAGGGCCGCGTGGTGTTTGGCGTAGTGTCCATGCCCACCAGTGGCCGTTGCTACTTTGGTGGCGCGGGCCTCGGTGCGTGGCGCTCGGATGTCAACGAAGCCCCCAAGCAGATCCAGGTACGCGAGTCGCCGGCCGTGGGCGAGTCCTTCACCGTCGTGGCCAGCCGTCGGCATACCAGCCCCGAGCAGGAGCGTTTGCTGGACGGCTTGAGCGAAGGCTTGGGCGCCTTGAAGCTGGCCAATATCGGCAGCTCGTTGAAGTTCTGCCTGTTGGCCGAGGGCAGCGCCGATTGCTATCCGCGCCTGGCGCCAACGTCGCAGTGGGATACCGCAGCCGCCCAGGGCGTGCTCGAAGGGGCGGGCGGTGAGGTACTGGAGTTGAGCGGCGAGCCGTTCAGCTACCCGGCGCGGGCCTCATTGTTGAACCCATTCTTCCTGGCATTGCCAGCCAAGGCCGCCTGGCGGGACCGCCTGCTCACCCTGGCGCGTTCCTGAGTCGGTCGGGGATTTAATGCGGGAGCTGGCTCCCACATTCGAACTACGCCACCTTGGAGGCGATTGCGGTGGGTCAGCCAGCTTAGCCGGTTCTGATCCGCCGCCTTCGCGGGCAAGCCCGCTCCCACATTTTTGATCGGTGTGAAGCTTCGCGTTTGGCGGCGCGGTTGGAATTGCCGGGGTGTACCGCAAGATCGGACGACGCATCCCCCAATGTGGGAGCGGGCTTGCCCGCGAAGGCGGTATGCCAGTCACCGAACATGTTGGCTGATCCACCGCTTTCGCGAGCAAGCCCGCTCCCACATGGGAACTGCGTCGGGCGCGGGTTCAGGCTAGGCCGCTTCCACGCTGGTGCTTTTAGCGGTGCAGGACGTATTGGCCAGTAAACGCCACCGCGCGCGCCTCACTGCCCTCATTCACAATCCATGTCTCCAGGGTCAAACGCGCTCGGCCATAACGCTTATAGGTGGCGACAAAGCGCTTCCACACCTTTTCTTCCGGCGCTGCGCACATCACCGTCGCATCCTGCGTCACCGGCAGTGGATAGCTGATCTGCCCTTCCTGGATCACGATATGCCCGTCTTCAATGCCTTCCTCGCGCAGCTGCAGGTGCAGCCAACCCCAACCCGCCAACACCGCGCCGCAATACAGGCTGCCGCCGAACATGGTGCTCTTGTGGTTGATATTGGCCTGCAAGGGCAGGTGCAGCTGCAATTGGCCGTGTTGCCAGTCGAGCACCTTGAGGCCCATTTCCCGGGTGAGGGGAATGTCGTGGTGAAGGATGGATTCCAGGTAACGGCTGTCGCGGCTCATGGGTGCCTCTTGATGGGTGGGCGGGGTCATTCGTCGTCGGTACTGTGGTTGCCGCTGTCGGCGAAGTTCAGGCCGTGTTTACGCAGCTTGTCGTGCAGGGTCTTGCGCGGCACACCCAGGGCTTCGGCGAGGCTGCGCAGGGAGCTGTGGGGGCGTGTGAGTTCGGCTGCGATCAGGCTCTTCTCGAACTGTTCGACTTGCTCGCTCAAGCCTCCAGGAGTGGAGGTCAGTACACCGGCCGCCGGATTGTCCGGCGTGTTGTCCAGTGCCAGCTCCAGGCCCAGGGCAAAGCGCTCGGCAGCGTTCTGCAGTTCGCGGACATTGCCCGGCCAGCTGTGGCGCAGCAGCAGCGCGCGTTGGCCCGGTTGCAGCTCGTGCAGCGGCAGGCCGTGGCGGCTGCTGGCTTCGTCGGCAAAGTGCTGGAACAGCATCAGCGCATCTTCACCGCGCTCGCGCAGCGGCGGGATGCGCAACGGCGCGACGTTGAGGCGGTAGTACAAGTCGGCCCGGAAGCGGCCCTGGTCGGCGGACTGGCGCAGGTCTTCCTTGGTGGCGGCGATGATGCGGATATCCAGTGGAATCAGCTGATTGCCGCCCAGGCGCTCGACCACACGCTCCTGCAACAGGCGCAGCAGCTTGACCTGTACATCCAGGCTCATGCTTTCGATTTCGTCGAGGAACAGCGTGCCGCCGTTGGCGAATTCGAACTTGCCGATACGCCGCTTCTGCGCGCCGGTAAAGGCGCCCGGTTCATGGCCGAACAGCTCGCTTTCGACCACCGACTCAGCCAGGGCGCCGGCGTTGATCGCCACAAACGGCCCGCTGCGTCGGCTCGACAAGTCATGCAAGGCGCGCGCGACCACTTCCTTGCCGGCGCCGGTTTCACCGAGGATCAGCACATCGGCCTTGGTCGCCGCCAATGCGCCGATCTGCTCGCGCAGCCGCAGCATTTGCGGTGAGTGGCCGACCAGCCGCGTGCTCAATTGCTGGCGGTCACTCAAGGCCAGGCGCAAGCTGCGGTTGTCCAGCACCAGCCGGCGCAGGGCCAGGGCGCGGCGCACGCTGTCGAGCAGGGCGTCGCTGGCGAAGGGTTTTTCCAGGAAGTCATAGGCGCCGGCGCGCATGGCCTGCACCGCCAGCGGCACGTCGCCGTGGCCGGTGATCAGCAGTACCGGCAGCTCCGCGTCCTGGCCGTGCAGTTCGGCCAGCAGCTCCAGGCCATCCATGCCGGGCATGCGGATGTCGCTGACCACGACGCCCGGCCAATCGCGGGACAGGCGTGCGGTAAGGCCGGTGGCTTCGCCCAGCGTCAGGACTTTCAGCCCGGCCAGGTCCAGGGTCTGGCACAGGGCCTGACGCAAGTGTGGATCGTCGTCGATCAACACCACCTGAATCTGGTTATCGATACTCATACACTGCGGTCCTCGGACGGTTGCAGACTGACGCCCGGCGAGCCGGCACGCAATTTCAAGGTTAACAGCGCGCCGCCTTCCTTGTGGTTGGCGAACAGCAGCTCGCCGCCAAAGGCACGCATCAGGGTGTCACAGATTGCCAGCCCCAGCCCCAGGCCTTGAGTGCGCGTCTTGGTGGTGTAGAACGGCTCGCTGGCGCGGCCCAGGGCTTCCATGCAAAAGCCCGGGCCGTTGTCGCGAATGTACAGGTTGACGCCCTGTTCGGTGGTTTGGGCACTCAGCCAGAGCTTGCGCGGCGGGCCTTTTTCGGTGAGGGCGTCGAGGGCATTGGCCAGCAGGTTGCCCAGTACCTGGCGCAAGCGGGTTTCGCCGGCCTGCACCCACAGGGTCGCTTCCGGCAAATCGCGGATCAACTCGACTTCCATCGACCGCCGCCGCTTGGCCAGCAAGGCCAGCGCGTCGTCCAGCGCCGGCTGCAGCGCCACGCTTTCCGGCGCATGGCGGTCGCGGCGGGCAAAGGCGCGCAGGTGCGCGATGATCGAGGCCATGCGCCCGGTCAGTTCGCTGATCAGCTTGAGGTTGCCCCGCGCATCACTGGTGCGCTCGTGGTCGAGCAGGATCTCGGCGTTTTCCGCGTAGCTGCGGATCGCCGCTAGGGGCTGATTGAGTTCGTGGCTGATGCTCGCCGACATGGTGCCCAAAGCCGACAGTTTGCCGGCCTGCACCAGGTCATCCTGGGCGCGCACCAGTTCCTGCTGGGCGTGCTCGCGTTCGAGCACTTCCTGCTTCAAGCGGCGGTTGAGGCCTTCGAGGTCGCTGGTCCGCTCGACCACGCGCATTTCCAGCTCACGACGCGCCTTGGCTTCGAAGGCGATGCGGTCCAGATAGTGGCGGCGGCGCTGCATCATCAGGCCGAGCAACAGCATCAACACCAGCAGTGTGGCGCCCCCCACCGCAACCACTGTGCGCACCGGGCGGTTGATCAGCGAGCGCGGCGCCAGGATCTCCACGTTCCAGCCGGTCTCGGCGATGGCTGTGGATTGGCGCAGCCACGCCGTGGAGCTCAGTGCCAATGGCTGCGGGTCGCGAGTCGGGTAGGGCTGGATGGCGATGATGGCCTGGCGTTCTTCGGCGGTCAGTGGCCGAGTGGCACGGAAGCGCCATTGCGGGCGCGAGGTCAGGATCACCACGCCATTGTGATCGGTGACCAGCAGTTGTTCCGGGGTATTGCCCCACAGGCTCTCGGTGTGGTCCAGGTCGACCTTGACCACCAGCACGCCGATGATGGTGGCGCCATCGCGCACGGCGGCGGCGAAAAAGTAACCGCGTTTGGCCGAGGTGGTGCCCAGGCCGAAGAAGCGCCCCAGGCGCCCGGCCATGGCTTCGCTGAAGTAGGGGCGGAAGGAGAAATTGCGGCCGACGAAACTGTCTTGTTTGTCCCAGTTGGACGCGGCGAGGGTCTTGCCGGTGGTGTCCATCAGGTACATCACTTCCACCCCGGCCTGGGCCGCGACGTCCTTGAGCAGCAGGTTGGCGTTGACCAGGTTGGTGCTCACCTGCGGCGCATCCAGGGCCGTGCGCAGGGCCGGCAAGTCACCGAGAATCTGCGGCAGCACTTCATAGCGATGCAGCGTGCCGAGCAGGTTGGCCACGTACAGGTCGAGGGTCTGGCGGTTCTGCCCGGCCAGTTCACTGCGGTAATAGCGCTCGGCCAAGTGCTCCAGCGGCCACAGCAGCGGCGCCAGGCACAACGCCAACAGGGCGAGGCTGCGCCAGCGGGGTCTTCGCGGAAGGGGTGGGTTCATGGGAGTCGTGCGCCTGTGGGTACAGGCGCATTATGCCTAGTGCTGCCTTGCAAGACACTCGCGCAATGCGTCTTGCCACTGCGGCTGGCTGACCTGCCATTGTTGCTGCAGGCGACTGCAATCCAGGCGTGAGTTCAGCGGGCGCTTGGCGGGCGTCGGGTAGGCGCTGGAGGGAATCGCCTCCAGCTCGGCACAGGCTGTGCCGCCGGCGCGCAGCTGCTCGGCGATCGCCGCGGCGAAGTCGAACCAAGAGGTCTCGCCTTGGGCGGTCAGGTGGTAGATCCCCCATTCACCGGCCTTGCCGGCCTGCCAACGGTCGATCAAGGCACGGGTGCTGTTGGCAATCGTGCCGGCCCAGGTCGGCGCACCGATCTGGTCGGCGACGATACGCAGGTGCGGTTTTTCTTGCAGCAGGCGTTGCATGGTCAGCAGGAAGTTCTTGCCGTGGTTGGAGTAGACCCAACTGGTGCGCAGGATCAGGTACTCACCCCCCACGGCGGCAATCGCCTGCTCACCCGCCAGCTTGCTTTGGCCGTAGACGCCCAGGGGGTTCGGTGTGTCGGCTTCGGTGTAGGGCGTGGGTTTGTTGCCGTCAAACACGTAGTCGGTGGAGTAGTGGATCAACGGGATGCCCAGGGCCCCGGCTTCCTCGGCGAGGACGCCGGGGGCAATCGCGTTGATGGCGAAGGCGACGTCTGCTTCGCTTTCGGCTAGATCGACCGCAGTGTGGGCCGCGGCATTGATGATCAGGTCGGGGCGCTGGGCACGGACCTGCTGGCGGATCTGGTCGACGTCAGCCAGGTCGAGCTGATCGCGGCCCAGCACGATGAGTTCGCCCAAATCCTGCAGCCGCTGTTGCAGCGCCAGGGAGACTTGGCCGTGTTGGCCGGTGATGAGGATTTTCATGGGAACAGGTCGGCTTCCATCAGTCGTTTGCCTGCCTGGTCCTTGGCAGACAGTTGCGGCGGTGCAGTGAGTTCCCAGTCGATGGCCAGCGCCGGGTCATTCCACAGGATGCTGCGCTCGGCGCTCGGCTGGTAATAGTCGGTGGTCTTGTACAGAAATTCGGCGTAATCGCTGAGTACCACAAACCCATGGGCGAAGCCTTCCGGTATCCACAGCTGGCGATTGTTCTGCGCCGACAACCGAACCCCCACCCACTGGCCGAAGTTCGGCGAGCTGCGGCGAATGTCGACGGCCACGTCCAATACTTCACCGGCGGTCACGCGCACCAGCTTGCCCTGGGTGTGTTCGAGTTGATAGTGCAGGCCGCGCAGCACGCCTTTTTGTGAGCGTGAATGGTTGTCCTGGACAAAGTTGCGCTGCAGCCCGGTGGCGTGTTCGAAAGCCCGGGCGTTGAAGCTTTCGTAGAAAAAACCACGCTCATCACCGAACACTTTGGGTTCGATGATCAGCACGCCTGGCAATGAGGTTTCAATGACGTTCACTGGTTGTCTCCGGCCAGTGAGTAGAGGTATTGGCCGTAGCCGGTCTTGCCGAAGTATTTGGCGCGTTCGAGCAGGTGGTCGCGATCAATCCAGCCGTTGCCGTAGGCAATCTCTTCGAGACAGGCGACTTTCAGGCCCTGGCGGCGCTCGATGGTCTGCACGTACTGCGAGGCGTCGAGCAGGCTGTCGTGGGTGCCCGTGTCGAGCCAGGCGAAGCCTCGGCCGAAACGTTCCACTTGCAAGTCACCCCGGTGCAGGTAGGCGTTGTTGACGTCGGTGATCTCCAATTCGCCGCGAGCCGAGGGCTTCACCGCCTTGGCGATATTGACCACATCGTTATCGTAGAAATACAGGCCGGTCACCGCGTAACTGGATTTCGGTACCGCCGGCTTTTCTTCGATGGACAGGGCACGGCCTTCGCTGTCGAAGTCGATCACGCCAAAGCGCTCCGGGTCTTTGACCCAATAGCCGAACACCGTGGCGCCCTTGCCGCGTTTGACGGCCGCGTGCAGCTGCTCGCTGAAGCGCTGACCATGGAAAATGTTGTCACCCAGGATCAAGCACACCGGGTCGCTGCCTATGAACTGCTCGCCAATCAGGAAGGCTTGCGCCAGGCCATCCGGGGTCGGCTGTTCGGCGTAGCTGAATGTCACGCCGAACTGGCTGCCGTCACCCAGCAGATTGCGGTACTGCGGCAGGTCCGCCGGGGTGGAAATCACCAGGATTTCCTTGATCCCTGCGAGCATCAGGACCGAGATCGGGTAATAGATCATCGGCTTGTCATACACCGGTAGCAATTGCTTGGACACACCCAGGGTGATGGGGTGCAGGCGCGTGCCGGAGCCGCCGGCCAATACGATTCCTTTCATCATGCGATCAGATCCCTCATGTCGGTGTTGCCCAATCGTTGACCCTGATAACTGCCGTCCTGGACCCTGCGGCACCATTCCAGATTATCCAGGTACCACTGCACGGTTTTGCGTAGACCGGTTTCAAAGGTTTCCAAAGGCACCCAGCCCAATTCGCGTTCGATCTTGCTGGCATCAATGGCGTAGCGTTGATCGTGCCCTGGGCGGTCCTTTACGAATGTGATCAGGTCGGCGTATTGCTCGACGCCGTCCGGGTGCTGCGGCGCCAGCTCTTCCAACAGGGCGCAGATGCTGCGAACCACGCTGATGTTCTGCTGCTCGTTGTGCCCGCCGATGTTGTAGGTCTCGCCGACGGCGCCTTCGGTGACCACCTTGAGCAGCGCCCGCGCGTGGTCTTCGACGAACAGCCAGTCGCGCACCTGCAAACCATCACCATAGACCGGCAATGGCTTGCCCGCGAGCGCGTTGAGGATCACCAGCGGGATCAACTTCTCGGGGAAATGGAACGGGCCGTAATTGTTCGAGCAGTTGGTCAGCAGTACCGGCAGGCCGTAGGTGCGCTGCCAGGCTCGCACCAGGTGGTCGGATGCTGCTTTACTGGCGGAGTAAGGCGAACTCGGCGCATAGGGGGTGGTTTCGGTGAACAGGTCGTCCACGCCATGCAGGTCGCCGTACACTTCGTCAGTGGAAATGTGGTGGAAGCGAAACGCGTTTTTGTCTGCGGCCTCGAGTGTTTGCCAGTAGCCCCGGGCGGCCTCCAGCAGGCTGTAGGTGCCGACGATGTTGGTCTGGATAAAGTCCGATGGACCGTCAATCGAACGGTCGACATGCGACTCGGCGGCCAAGTGCATGATCGCCTGGGGCTCGAAGCGCGCCAACACGGCGCTGACGGTGGCCTGGTCGATGATGTCGGCCTGGACGAACTCATAGCGGCTGTTGGAGGCGATACTGGTCAGCGACTCCAGGTTGCCGGCGTAGGTGAGTTTGTCCAGGTTGAGCACTTCGTGCTCGGTGTGCTGAATCAGGTGACGTACCAAAGCAGAACCGATAAAACCGGCGCCACCGGTAATGAGAATGCGCATGTCGGGGGCCCTTTTCCTTAGACGGACGATTAGCGAATGGAGCATAGCCTGTGTTGTGGCGCTGGACAGGGCGGTATATGTCCGGGGGTTGCGTAAGCCCCCTGAACAATGGCGATATACACCCCTGAAAAAAAACCGAGGCCACCCCATGTTGCTCGCCACGTTGATTCATCGCGCCAGTCTACCCTGCCCGCAAGTAGGCCCCGATCAGGCGGCGCAGTTGCTTGAGCAACATTACGGCCTCGCGGGCACATTGCAGTCACTGGGCAGCCAACAGGACCTCAACTACAAGGTCGACAGCCCGCGCGGGCGCTTTGTTCTGAAAATCTGCCGGGGCGACTACGCCGCTGTGGAATTGCACGCCCAGCACGCGGCCTTCAACAGCTTGCAGGCGCAAGCCGGCCTGCGTGTACCCAAGGTCATCCCGGCCTTGAGCGGCGACGAACTGCTGAGCGTCAACCTCGACGGGCAAACCCTGCATGTGCGTCTGCTGGATTATATCGACGGACAGCCGTTGACCCACCTGCCTCACCTGGGGCGTGAGGTGATCGCGGGCTTCGGCGACCTGTGCGGCCGTATGAGCCTGGCCCTCGCGTCTTTTGCCCACCCGGGCCTGGAACGCACCCTGCAATGGGACCCGCGCCATGCACGGGAACTGATCACCCACCTGCTGGCCAGCCTGGAAAACCTGCCGCATCGCGCGGCCCTGGAGCAGGTGGCCGAGCAGGTCGAGCAACGCATCCGGCCCTTGGTCGAGCGCTTGCCGTGGCAAGCGGTGCACATGGATATCACCGACGACAACGTGGTCTGGCAACGCGATGCCCAGCGTCGTTGGCAAGTCCAGGGCGTGATCGATTTCGGCGACCTGGTGCACACCTGGCGCATCGCCGACCTGTCCGTGACCTGCGCCGCCCTGTTGCACCATGCCGAGGGCGACCCGTTTGCGATCTTGCCGGCGATCCAGGCTTGCCATGCCGTGACACCGCTGCAGCTCGAAGAATTGCAGGTGCTGTGGCCGTTGATCGTCGCCCGCGCGGCCGTGCTGGTACTCAGCAGCGAGCAGCAGCAACGCCTGGATCCGGATAACAGTTACCTGTTGAAAAACGCCGAGCACGAGTGGGAAATCTTCCATGTAGCGACATCGGTGCCGTTTGAGTTGATGGAAGCGGCGATTCTCAGCAGCGTCGGGCAGGCGCCTGCCGCGCTGGTCAGCCAAGGCTTCGCACCGTTGTTGCCAGGGCTGGTGGGGCGCGAATTTGCGCTGATCGACCTGGGCGTGCTCAGCGCGCATTTCGAGGCGGGCAACTGGGAACATGCCGGCGCCGATCAGCGTTTGCTGCAGGACGCGGCCGCCGTGCATGGCCTGGCAGCCAGTCGTTATGGGCAGTACCGTTTGTCACGGACTCAGCCCGACAGTGCCCATGAGCCGCAGACGTTCCCATTGCACGTCGAGCTGCACGTGCCCCAGGGTACCTCCGTCGAAGCGCCGTTTGCGGGCACTGTGCACCTGGGCGCCAACGGCGAACTGCGTGTGCACAGCGGCGAAGCCAACGTGCGGTTGTGGGGTGTCAAGGCGTCGCTGCGGCCGGGCGCTGCGGTGCTCAAGGGCCAGGTTATCGGCGAAGTCGAAGGCCCGCTCACCGTGCAACTGTGCCGTACCGAGCTGCCGGCGCCGTTGTTCTGCACGCCCTCGCGCGCGCAGGCGTGGCAGGTGCTGTGCCCCTCGCCGGCCGCGCTGCTGGGGCTGGCTTGCGATGCCGAGCCCGAGCTGGACCCCGAGGCCCTGCTGGCGCGCCGCGATGCCAGCTTCGCCCGCTCGCAGAAACACTATTACGCCGATCCGCCGCGTATCGAGCGCGGCTGGCGCAACCACCTGATCGACATGCAGGGTCGCTCCTACCTGGACATGCTCAACAACGTGGCGGTGCTCGGCCACGGCCATCCGCGCATGGCCGAGGTGGCGGCGCGCCAGTGGTCGCTGCTCAACACCAACTCGCGCTTCCATTACGCGGCAATTGCCGAGTTTTCCGAGCGCTTGCTGGCGCTGGCGCCGGCGGGCATGGACCGGGTCTTCCTGGTCAACAGCGGCACCGAAGCCAACGACCTGGCGATCCGCCTGGCCTGGGCCTTTAGCGGCGGGCGCGACATGCTCAGCGTGCTGGAGGCGTACCACGGCTGGTCGGTGGCAGCGGATGCGGTCTCGACTTCGATTGCCGACAACCCCCAGGCCTTGAGCAGTCGCCCGGAGTGGGTGCACCCGGTGACCGCGCCCAATACCTATCGCGGCGAGTTCCGCGGGCAGGACAGCGCGCCGGACTATGTACGAAGCGTGGAACACAACCTGGCGAAAATCGCCGCGAGCAAACGTCAATTGGCGGGTTTCATCTGCGAGCCGGTGTACGGCAATGCCGGTGGCATCTCGCTGCCGCCTGGTTATCTGCAGCAGGTGTATGCATTGGTGCGCGCTCAGGGCGGCGTGTGCATCGCCGATGAAGTGCAGGTCGGTTATGGCCGCATGGGCCACTTTTTCTGGGGCTTTGAAGAGCAGGGCGTGGTGCCGGACATCATCACCATGGCCAAAGGCATGGGCAATGGCCAGCCGCTGGGGGCGGTGATCACCCGCCGCGAAATCGCCGAGGCGCTGGAGGCTGAGGGCTATTTCTTCTCATCCTCCGGTGGCAGCCCGGTCAGTTGCCGCATCGGCATGGCAGTGCTGGATGTGATGGAGGAAGAAAAGCTGTGGGAAAACGCCCAAGTGGTCGGCGGGCATTTCAAGGCGCGTTTGGAAGCATTGATCGACCGCCACCCGTTGGTCGGCGCCGTTCACGGCTCGGGTTTTTACCTGGGCCTGGAGCTGGTGCGCGACCGCCACACCCTGGAACCCGCCACCGAAGAAACCGCGCTGCTCTGCGAGCGCCTGCGCGAGCTGGGGATTTTCATGCAGCCTACCGGTGATTACTTGAACATCCTCAAGATCAAGCCGCCGATGGTCACCTCCCGCCGCAGCGTGGATTTCTTCGTCGATATGCTGTCGAAGGTGCTGGATGAGCTTGTGTAGATAGTCGATTGTTATCGGCTATTTATTGTCATATTTATCCACTATGATCGCAGATCGCTTTTAAAGCCGATTTTTATCCGTTATAAAGTAGGCCTTCACCCCATTCGGAGTCCTGAACGCCATGACCACCCTGCACAGCACACCCCGCGCCGATGGCTTCTACATGCCCGCCGAATGGGCGCCACAGACCCAGACCTGGATGATCTGGCCAGAACGCCCGGACAACTGGCGCTTGGGCGGCAAGCCAGCGCAGGCGGCGCACGTCGCGGTGGCCAAGGCCATTGCGCGCTTTGAACCGGTGACCGTGGCGGTGTCCGCCGGCCAGTACGAAAACGCCCGCGCCCGCCTGGATGTGCCGAATATCCGCGTGGTGGAAATGTCCAGTGACGATGCCTGGGTACGTGACACCGGCCCGACCTTCGTGATCAACAACAGCGGCGAAGTGCGCGGCGTGAACTGGGACTTCAACGCTTGGGGCGGTTTTGACGGCGGCCTGTATTCGCCGTGGAACCGCGACTCGCAGGTGGGCGGCAAGATCCTCGAAATCGAGCGCGCGCCGCGCTACCGCACCGAAGGCTTTGTGCTCGAAGGCGGCTCGATCCACGTCGACGGCGAAGGCACCTTGATCACCACCGAGGAGTGCCTGCTCAACCGCAATCGCAACCCGCACCTGGACCGTGGCGAGATCGAAGCGGTGCTGAGCGCCAACCTGGCTGTGGATAAGATTATCTGGTTGCCGGACGGCCTGTTCAACGACGAAACCGATGGGCATGTGGATAACTTCTGCTGCTACGTGCGCCCGGGTGAAGTGCTGCTGGCCTGGACCGACGACCCGCAAGACCCGAACTACGCGCGCTGCCATGCCGCCCTCGACGTCCTGCAAAGCAGCACTGATGCTAAGGGGCGCGCGTTCACAGTGCACAAAATGCCGATCCCGGGGCCGCTGTACGCCACCGAGGAAGAATGCGCCGGCGTGGACCCGGTGGACGGTACCCAGGAGCGCAACCCGAGCGTGCGGCTGGCGGGTTCCTACGTGAACTTCCTGATCGTCAACGGCGGCATTATCGCGCCGAGCTTCGACGATCCGCTGGACAGCCAGGCCAAGGCGATCCTGCAGCAACTGTTCCCACAGCACGAAGTGGTGATGGTGCCGGGCCGTGAACTGTTACTGGGCGGCGGCAATATCCATTGCCTGACCCAACAACAGCCAGCCCCGCACAAAAACTGAGTGCAGTTGTAACAGCATTCGAGCGATGAGCGGGCGCTAGCCGGTTTCAGCGTTTTGAGCAAGCCCGCGGCCCAGCAAGGTCGCGGGCTTTTTTGTGTCCGTATGCCTATAAACACGGGACATTGGCATAGCTCTTGTATCGGTGTTGTCACAGTGGCCCAGGGTGATGACTGCGCAGTTCTGTCATAAACCTTGAGTAAGTTAGCCGCTCACGCAGTAGGAGAGAGCGCTGAAATGAATGCCGATATCAACCTGATGTACACGCGCACCTTCCACCCTTTGCGGGTCAACGGTGACGCGATCCATGCGCTGGCGCTCTGGTTGAAGGAAAACGGTTCGCGACAGATCCGGCAGCAGCCTGACTTGCGCAGCGTGATGAGTGAACGCTACCCCGCAGGGTTGTTCAGTGAGGAAGAAGTGCACGCGCTGTGTGAATTGATCGCACCCTTGTAGGAACCGGCTCGCCGGCGGCGACGGCCTTGGGCCTGCGCTGATCTCGCCGACGCTATCGTCGGCAAGCCGGCTCCTACAGGTGGAGGGGGAATTTAGAAGCTGTAGGTGCCTGTGACCACCAGGCTGCGTGGCTCGCCTGGTTGGATCTGCGCCACGCTGGTCGCCGAGGCGTAGTAGGTTTTATCGGCGATGTTATTCAGCGCCGCGCGCAGGTCCCATTCCTTTTGACGGAACCCGGCCAATGCGTCCCAGCGACCATAACCTGGCATGACCACGGTGTTGAGGCTGTCGGCATAACGGTCGCCCACCAGGGTCAGCCCGGTTTCCGCGTACCAACCCATTTCCGGTTTCCAGGTGAGGAACAGGCTGGCATTGCGCTTGGCGACATCGCTGACGCGCTTGCCTTCAAAGCCGTTGTTGTCCTTCACGACCGTAGCGTCCTGCAAGCCGATGCCGCCGCGCACCGACCAATTGCCGACAATCTTGCCAGTGGCGGTCAGCTCCACGCCACGCGAGCGCTGCAGGCCGCTGAGCAAGGTGATGGTGCGGTCCAGCGGGTCGCTGGTGCGGCGGTTGTAGAGTTCCAGTTCGTACACGGCGAGGGTGGTGCTGAGGCGGTCGTCGAGCCAGTCGCTCTTGACCCCGATTTCCTTCTGCTTGGTCAGTTCGGGGCTCAGGTCGTTGACACTGCCGGTGGCGTTCGGGGTGATGCCGATCACGCCGCCGCCCGCCGGGGAAAAGGTTTTGCTCCACGAGGCGTAGAACGAGTGATGTTCCAGCGGCGTCCAGACCACACCGAAGCGCGGGCTGGTGCTGTGGCTTTCGACCGCCTGCCGGGTGTTGAGCAGCTTGTTCTTGGTGTCCACTTCAAATCGGTCGTAGCGCAGGCCAGCGAGCAATTGCCACTGATCATTCAGGCGCAGTTGGTCCTGTACGTATACGGCGCGGCTGTCGACTTCAGTGTGATTGTTGCGCGACACGCTCATTCGCCCGGTGTGGCTCAGGTGGCGATTCGGCTGGTTGAGGTCCAGGCTCGGCACGGCCTGCCCGCCACGGCTGACGGCTGTCGCGGTGTACAGCTTGGGATCGCGACGCTGGCTGCCCAGCTCAAGGCCGCTGAGCAGGCGATGCTCCAGGCCAAAGGTGCTGAAGCCACCTTCGAGCTCAAGGTTGTTGAAGATATTCAGGGTGGTCAGGTCCTGCTGCCAGCGCTGGCGTGTGACGCTGTTAGTCGCAGGCGCGTAGGCGGTCTGGTAAGTGTTGTCGAAATCGCTGTCGAGCTTGAACACGCCCAACGTCTGGCGCAGTTGCCAATTGTCATTGAGTTCGTAGGCCAGCTTGGAGCGCAGCGACTGGGTCTTGTCGTCGATGTAATCGCGGCTGTCAAAGTAGGTGGTGCCACGGCTCACATCCGCCGGGCGGCCGTTGACGCCGGGGATGCCACGGTCCGGCGTGCGGTTGTAGCGGCTGTATTCGTATTGCACCAGCCAGTTCAGGTCCGGGGTCAGTTGCCAGCTCATGGACGGTGCGAACAACTGGCGATTGCCGCTGACGCCATCGCGAAAGCTGTTGTTGTCCTGGTTGCCCATGTTCAGGCGCAGGCTGAGGGTGTCGCTGGGGTCGGCGCTGAGATCGGCATACAGGCTGCGCAAATCATTGCTGCCGCCCTGGGCCTCGATGCTCGAGGCGTGGCCGGCGATGGGCAGTTTGCTCACGCGGTTGACGATCCCTCCCTGACCGCCTCGCCCGTTAAAGTACGGCTGCTGGCCCCTTGAGCACTTCGATGCGCTCGATGTTATGCAGGTCGCGCACATATTGGCTGTCGTCGCGAATGCCATCCAGATAGAAATCATTGCTCGCGTCGAAGCCACGGATGCGCAAACTGTCGAAACGTGTGTCGGCGCCGCTGCTCACGTTGGGAATACCGCTCAACGCCTGGCCGAGGTCATTGATGCCGTAGGCGCGCAGGGTTTCGGTCTTTACCGAGTCAATCGCCTGGGGCACATAACGCACCGCAGTGGCGGTGCGGGTGGCGGTGGTGGTTTCCCTGACGCGGGGATCGTCTTCGTCGGCGTCGGCGCTGATCGAGGTTTCGGGCAGGGTGGTCGCCGCACTGGCAAAACCGGCAGACAGCAGAACAGAGAGCCCAAGGGTGAGGGGCATCAGGCGTGGGGCTGGCATGGGGAAATGTATCCGAATTGTTAGGGAGGAAATTGCGCGTTAATGGTAATGCTTTGCATTTACGTGCGTTATCTATTCCCAAATGTATCGGCTTTGAAATATGTTACTAAATGTGTTTCAGAGGTCGCCAAAGGCGATTTTTTGTCGTTTACAGAGCGGCAATAGGCCTTTGCTTAGAATTATTTCGCCTAAATACAGACGATTCACGAAATTGACACATAGTTCAACGCGCGACTAGGATTGCGCCCAACGCCTGTGGCTAACCGCCATGACTCATCCAATAAAAAAGGCCCGCGGCAGTTAAGTCGTCCGCGGGCTTTCTTTTTTCCTGGAAAAGTCGACACCAGAAAAGCGACACGGAGCCTGGTGTCACAGCGCGTACTCAACCAGTAATAAGGAATATAAGAAATGTTGAAGCAACGGATGGGTCTGATCGCTCTGGGGATTTTGAGCGCCACTCAGGCAATGGCCAACGACCAGGAGCAATCCAAGGGTTTTGTTGAAGACAGCCACCTGAACATCGCAGCACGTAACGCCTACATCAGCCGTGACTACAAGAACGGCAAGCAAGATAAAGCCGAGTGGGGCCAAGGCTTCATCGGTAAGTTGGAGTCCGGCTTCACCCAAGGCACCGTCGGTGTGGGTGTGGACGTCATCGGCCAATACGCTATCCGTCTGGACGGTGGTAAAGGTCGCGCCGGCGCGGGCGGCATCGACTTCTTCAAGCAGGGCAATGGCACCACCAACCCTGATGGCAGCAACAACCCAGGCTCGGCACCGCACGACCTGGCCAAAGGCGGCGCTGCCGTGAAGTTCCGCGTTTCCAACACTGTGCTCAAGTACGGTGATCAGTTCCCGGCCGTGCCTGTACTGCAGTACGACAACTCCCGTCTGTTGTCGGAAACCTACACCGGTACGTCGATCGTTTCCAAAGAGATCGCCGGTCTGCAACTGGACGCAGGTCACTTCACCAAAGAAGCGCGCAAGAGCATGGAAGGCACCGACAGCGGTCGCCTGAAAAGCATCGACTACATCGGTGGTAGCTACAAATTCACCGAAAGCCTGTCGGCTGCGCTCTACGCTTCCGACATGCAGGACGTGCTGAAGAAGCAATACGTCAACGTCAACTACGTGCTGGCCCTGCCAGAGAAGCAGTCGCTGACCTTTGACTTCAACGGCTACAAAACCAAGCTGGACAAGAGCTTCGCCCTGGAAAACCAGAAAGACGAAGACGCCCGCGACAACAAAATCTGGAGCCTGGGCGCCACGTGGGCTGTCGGCCCGCACAGCTTCACTCTGGCTCACCAGCGCAGCACCGGCGACACCGGCTACCTGTATGGCGGCTACCGCAACGCTGGCGGCATCGGCGACGGCGGCAACACCATCCTGCTGGCCAACTCCTACTGGTCCGACTTCAACGGCAAGGACGAGCGTTCGTGGCAAGCAGCCTACGGTATCGACTTCGCTACCTTCGGCGTGCCTGGCCTGAGCTACAACGTTGCCTACGTGCGCGGTACCAACATTGACGACGGTTCCAACCGCGGCAATGGCACTGAGCGTGAAATCTTCAACCAGTTCAAATACGTCGTTCAGAGTGGCCCGGCCAAAGACCTGAGCCTGCGTGCGCGTGCGTCCTGGTTGCGTGTTTCCAGCAACGCCGACCAGTACAACGTAGGCGGTAACGAAATCCGTCTGTTCGCCGACTACCCGATCAACGTTTTCTAATTGATCTGGCGTCGCGCCTGATCCAAGGCGATAAAAAACCCCGACTGGTTCGGGGTTTTTTTATGCCTGCGCAGAATCCTCCCGGCTCTGCAGGACCTTGCGTGCAACAGACGCATTGACGTAGTCGAGCATCAGCCTCAGGCCCTCATAGGGTTCGATCTTCTGGTTGTCGATACACAGCTGCGCCATCTGCAGCAGCACTTGGCGTTTCTTCTTGTTGATCCGCGCGCCGGGCACACCAAACGCGGTCTTGCGCCGCTCAGGCAAGGGCGCATCCGGCTTCAACTCCAGCGTTACCCAGATGCCCTGCATGAACTGCAGCGAGACATCGGCGATGTGCTCGATCGGCACCGGCTGCTTCAGGTTGGCGAAGACAAAATGCTCCGGCGTCAGGCGCAAGGCGACCTGCGCTGCGCGTTTGTACCGCCGCACGCCCAGCCCCAGGAATATCAGCGCGACGCAACCGACGGCGGCGCCCACGCCGATTGCCGACAACGGCGTGCCTTTCAGGCGCTCCGGGGCCAGCCAGGGGCGGGCCATTATCCACAGGGCGAACAGCACGAAGGGTATCGTCAACACCGCCATCAAGACGCCGCGCCATGCGCCGCCTTCATGCAGTGCGCGTTCGCCATCTGTCGAAACGACCAGGGTTTCCAGCAGATGAGTGTGCACGGCGTTCTCGGCGACGGCCACCTCGAGCAGATCGCGAGACAGTTGCTCGCGCAGCGTCTGTGGCGCGCTGAAAAAACCATCGATTTGCCCATTCGCCGCGGCGGCGTCGACGAGGCGGGTGGCGGTGCGCAGCGCCTCGTCCAATGGCACCTCAAGCGCCTGCAGGCGTTCGCCATTGGACGGGTGGGAATCGGTCGGATGCGGCTGATGAATCTCCAGTGCTTCAGGCGGCAGATGCAATTCGCAACCGCTCAGCGCGGTGAGCACGGCGCGGGGCAGGTCTTCTTCTGATGCGGCGTCACATAACGCCAGCAGCGATTCCTCGACGTGGGCATGCAGCACCGACACCCGCAACAGGGCCGACGCCGCTGCGCGATTGCCGGCCACGCGCGCGCCGGCGGCATCCGCCAGCAACTCGCGTTCGCGGCTCCAATGATTCACCGCGTGATCAAAGTGCTGCATGAAAAACACGCCGAACAGAAATGATGGGCGCATCAGCCAGCCCTGGATCAGGTCGCTCGCCAGCAGAGTTTGCAGCAAAGCCTGCAGGCTGCGATTGACGCCGTCATAGATCGGCACAAAGCGCAGGCTGTAGTCGGTGTCTTCGCCGGCAAAGTGCGCCAGTTCATGGCCGATCACCGCGCCGATTTCGGCGCGGCTCAGCAAGCCTAGGTGCAGCAGCGGCACGTGCAGGGTGCGCCCAGTCAAGCGGGTCTGTGCCGGCAGCACACTGGCCTCGCTGGACGTCACATAAAAGCCTTGGGCCAGGCTCACGACGATATGGTCCGGCGCCAATGCACCCAGTGTGCTCGAAAGCTCATTCACCTGGCGCCACAAGGCCGGCGCCTGTTCGGGCGTCACCACGGCGCCGAACATCTCCAGCGGTTCGGGCTTGAACATGCCCAGCATGTGCCGCAACTGCTTGAGCAATAGCCAGATCGAATACACGCAGAACGCCGCGACCACCCCCAGCACTGCCATCAGCTTGATTTCACCGCTGCCCAGCCGGCCGACATGCCACATCGCCAAACTTTCATAGCTCAAGGCGAGGGCGACCGTTGCCGCCATCGCCACCACATGGCTGACCAATACGTAGGGCAGCAAGCGGCTGCCGAGGGTGAACGCCTGCAAGAGTTTGTCCCGCGACTGCTGCGCCCGTTGCCCGGCCCACTGCGTGCCGAGCAGCGCCGCGAGGCCAATCAAGGCCGCCAGCAGCCCGAGGCCGATCACCCACGGTGCCAACGCTCGCAGTGCACGGTTGATGTGATGGGCGGTGGGCAGTTCGGCTTCGATCTTGTCCAGCCGCGAGAGCGCCAGTTGCACGCGGATTTTTTCTTTGCCGAGGTCGACGGTCGCGTCCGGGTCTTGCGCCGCCAGCGCCAGCAGTTGCTGCTTGGCGATGCCGACATTGAGGTGATAGTCGATCACCGCGTTGCTGCTTTGGGCAGCGCGCTGGTGCTCCCAACCGCCGAGTGCGGCCAACAGCAGCGGGAAAATCACCAGTAGAAAGGTCAGCTTCAGGGCGTTCATGGGAGTCCGTTCACAACGCGTGGGCTTCGGTTATACCGAAAAATACGCCAGCGAGGATAGAGCAATACGGCGCTGTTGATCCATTACACCGCGTCACTAATGAAGTACCCAGCCCCACCTTTATCCGCTCAAGGCGCACGCCTAAATTGGCCCCACTGCCAGCCCATCACCCCGATGGCCGGCGACTGGAGCCATTGCCATGCCCTTTGTCAGCCTGCGCATCACCCGAGACGGCGTTACCCCGGAGCAAAAAGCCCAGGTCATCGCCGAGTTCACCGAAACCCTCGAACGCGTCCTGCACAAACGCCCGGACCTGACCCACATCGTCATCGAAGAAATCGACACCGATAACTGGGGCTACGCCGGCATCACCACCACTGAGTACCGCAAATCCATTACCGGAGCATCATCATGAGTAAAGTCGTTATCGTTACCGGCGCTTCCCAAGGCATCGGCGCCGCCGTGGTCCAGGCCTACCGCGCCCTCGACTACCGCGTGGTCGCCACCTCGCGTTCGATTCAGCCGTCCACCGACCCGAACATCCTCACCGTCGCCGGTGACATCGGCGACTCCGCCACCGCCCAGCGCGTCATCCGCGAAGCGCTGGCAGCCTTTGGGCGCATCGACAGCCTGGTCAACAACGCCGGTATCTTCATCGCCAAGCCTTTCACCACGTACACCCAAGAAGACTACGCCAATGTGCTCGCGGTGAACCTCAACGGCTTCTTCTACATCACCCAACTCGCCATTGCCGAGATGGAAAAACGTGGCGCCGGCCATATCGTCAGCGTCACCACCAGCCTGGTCGACCATGCCGTCGACGGCGTGCCTTCGGTGCTCGCCAGCCTCACCAAGGGCGGGCTGAATTCTGCGACCAAGTCGCTGGCGATTGAATACGCCAAGCGCGGGATCCGGGTCAACGCAGTGAGCCCGGGGATCATCAAGACGCCGATGCACGCCGAGCCCACCCACGCGGCACTCGGGAAGTTGCACCCGATGGGGCATATGGGCGAAGTGAGTGACATCGCCCAGGCGATTATCTATTTGGAGCAAGCGGCATTCGTGACCGGCGAGATTCTGCATGTGGACGGCGGGCAAAGTGCCGGGCACTGAGTGCGCTGATTTGAGTCAATGACGCCCGCCGACTAGTCTCGATGGCGGGTACCGCTGCACAAAACCTTCCACCGACTGTTCGGGATGAGATCAAAATCGGCAAGGCTGCGCGCGAACAGTTTTCAGGCGGGTTCGATGCTGACCCAATAGCGGGTCAGGTAGCGCACCCTTACCGGCAGGGTTTTGCTCAGGTTCTCCAGCACGGTGTCGGTGTCGTCAATGCGGAACGCGCCGGAAATGCTCAGGTCCTGGACCTGCGGCGCGCAACGCAGCACGCCTGGGCGGTAACGACCCAACTCGGTGACGAAGTCGCCGAGGCGCCAATCGTCCACGCTCAACATGCCGCGAACCCATGCCGCCGAGCCGGGAGGCAGAGGGCGCGCGTTTTCAAGCGCATCGTGATCGAACGTGACCTGTTGGCCGGCCTCCAGGCGCAACGCCTGTTCTGGTTGGCGGCGCGGGCGGACTTCAACGGCGGCCTCCAGCACACCAACGTGGGTGCTGTCTTCCAATTGGCGAACGCTGAACTGGGTGCCAAGCGCCTTGATCGTGCCGTCGCCGGTGCTGACGATGAGCGGGCGCCGGGCAGGGTCCTTGGCGGTCTGCACCAGGATTTCGCCCTCGTACAGCTGGATCAGCCGCTGGTGGGCGTCGAAGCGGATATCCAGCGCCGTGCCGGTGTTCAACTCCAGTTGCGTGCCATCGTCGAGCCTCAGCGAGCGCCGTTCCCGGGTGTGGGTGCGGTGTTGTGCGAGCACCGCGCGATACGGCACCTGTTCCACCGCCAGCCACGAACAGCCACCTACCGCGAGCAGCATGCCGAGAATCTTCAATACAGCGCGACGTTGTTTCTGCGCCGCGCCCAGACCGGAAAGCGCCGCCTGGCGAGGCATCTTCGCCCACTGCTGCTGCAGCGCCTCGACCCGTGCCCACGCCGCCGCGTGTTGCGGGCTGGCCTGCAACCAGGCCTGCCAGGCGTGGGTGCGCGCCTCATCCGGCGTACCGTCATTGAGCTGCACGTACCAGGTGGCGGCGGCCTCCAGCGTCTTGAGGTCCGGCGGTGTAGCCATCAGGTTTCGACCAACAACAGGCATTGGGTCATGGCGCGAACCAGGTGATTTTTCACCGTGGTCACCGACACCCCGAATCGCTCGCCAGCCGCTACGTAATTCAAGCCTTCCAACTGCACCGCGAGAAAAATCTCGCGTGTGCGCGTGCCCAACCCATCCAGCAGCGTGTCGATGGACACCAGCATCTCAATGATCGACAAGCGCACCTCCGGCGACACCTCCACCGGCTCCGGCCGCAGCGCCAAGGCCTGCAGGTAAGCCTGCTCGATGGCCCGGCGCCGGGATTTATCGATCAGCAACGAACGCGCAATCGCACTCAGATAGCCGCGCGGCTCACGGATGGGCGTAGTGTGGCGGGCCGTCATCACCCGTACGAACGTGTCCTGCGCCAAGTCGGACGCATCCGCAGCATTCCCCAGGCGCACCCGCAACCAGCCCTTCAGCCAACTGTTGTGTTCGCTGTACAGCTGGTGAAGTGTTGAAGGATCGAGGGTCGACATGAGCGTGCCACCGAAGTGTAAATGGTAATGGCTCTCATTATTGTGATGGCACGTTTATTAGGCAAGGCCTTTGAATGTTCTTTTAGAACGTTCGGTACTATTAAAATGTCGGTCTTTTACAACTTTCCGCTCGTACGTATCCGCACTTTCCCGCGACTGAACTCGTTAGCGAACGCCCTCCATGGCTCCATTTATGTCGTCAAATAAGTGACGTTTTTGCGCAAAAAATGCCGTTGGGCGGCAGATAAGACAAAGCGTTGACAGTTTGATATTCATCCAACATTATTCGCGACGGTTTTGATGGCTCTAAGCCATTAAAATGACATTAATGACGCGCGTTCGTCCCGCTGTGGTTTTTCAAGATAAAGGGATATGGCGGCTCGGATTCAAACGGTCCGGCGGCGTCGGCCAGAGTTAACTAATAAACGCTGTCACTTTATTTAGCAGGCTCGCTTCTACACGCCTGCGCTCGAGTCTTTAGGAAGAAAACTACATGGCTGTTGGACGAATTCTGGTTACGGGTGGTGCAGGTTTCATTGGTTCACATCTGGTAGATGCTTTGCTTGGCAAAGGCTACAAGATTCGCGTACTCGATAACCTCTCGACCGGCAAGGTGACGAACCTGCCCGTCGACAATGCCGACCTCGAACTGGTCGTCGGTGACGTGGCGGACAGCGCCGTCGTTGACCAGGCCATGCGCGACTGCAGCGCCGTCGTACACCTTGCCGCAGTGGCGTCGGTGCAGGCGTCGGTAGACGATCCTGTCGCCACCCACCAAGCCAACTTCGTCGGCACCCTCAATGTCTGCCAGAGCATGCTCAAGGCCGGCGTGAAGCGCGTGGTGTTCGCCTCCAGCGCCGCGACCTATGGCAACAACGGCGAAGGCACGGCCATCACCGAAGACACCCCCAAGTCGCCACTGACCCCTTATGCCAGCGACAAGTTGGCCAGTGAGTACTACCTGGACTTCTATCGCCGCGAGCACGGCCTGGAACCGGTGATCTTCCGTTTCTTCAATATCTTCGGCCCGCGCCAGGATCCTTCCTCGCCGTACTCCGGTGTGATCAGCATCTTCACCGAACGCGCGTTGGCCCGTAAGCCGATCACGGTCTTTGGTGACGGCGAGCAGACGCGCGACTTCGTCTATGTGCAGGACCTGGTCAGCATCCTGGTCCAGGCCGTGGAGACCCGCAAGCCGGCCCCTGAAGCCATCAACGTCGGGCTTAACCGCGCGACCAGTCTCAATGACCTGATCGCCGAACTGGGCAAGGCCACGGGCACCCCGCTGAACGTGACTTACCAGGCGCCACGCCAAGGTGACATTCGCCATTCGCGCGCCAACAACACCCGTTTGCTGGAACGCTTTGCACTCCCGGAACCGACCTCCATCGGCCAGGGTCTGGCGCAGCTTTTGCGAAGTTTGTAACTCGCCGGTCACCCTGTCCGTCGTTAACGCAGTATTGGCTCAGTCATTTTTCAAGAGTGAATTATGGAAATCGTTTTCCGCAGGACGCGTGTCCGCGTGATCGCTGAGCGGCTATTAGCTGCTCTTGCCCTGTTCGTCGGCGGGCCAGCGGTCCAGGCTGCTGTGTTACCCCAGCCAGCCAGCGTGGCTTTCTGGTACGCCGACCAGCCGCCACTGCCAGAGTTGTCGCAATTCGACTGGGCCGTGGTCGAGCCAGGCCACATGACACCGGGCGATGTGAAAACCTTGCGGACCCTGGGCAGCCAGCCGTTTGCCTACTTGTCCGTTGGGGAGTTCGACGGCAACAAGGCGGAAATCGAAAAGGCCGGGCTGACCAAAGCTGTTTCGCCGGTACGCAACAATGCCTGGGACAGCCAGGTCATGGACCTCACTTCACCCGCCTGGCGCGAGCATTTGTTTGGCCGTGCGAAGGCGTTGGAAGCCCAGGGTTATGCCGGTCTGTTTCTCGATACGCTCGACAGTTTCCAACTCGTGACCGCAGCCTCCCGTGAAGCCCAGCGCGTTGGCCTGGCCAGCCTGCTGCGGGAATTGCACAAACGTCAGCCCAAGCTGAAGCTGTTCTTCAACCGTGGTTTCGAAGTACTGCCCGAACTGGACGGCGTCGCCGCTGCCGTTGCGGTCGAGTCAATCCACGCCGGCTGGGATGCCGCCGCCAAGCGTTATCGCCCGGTATCGGAGTCCGACCGCGCGTGGCTGGAAACACACCTGCAACCGCTGCGTGCCAAAGGCATCCCGTTGGTCGCGATCGACTACCTGCCGCCGGAGCGCCGCGAAGAAGCCCGCACGCTGGCCAAGCGTCTGCGCGACGAAGGCTTCATCCCGTACATCAGCACCCCGGACCTCAACACACTGGGCATCAGCAGTATCGAAGTGCAGCCGCGCCGTATCGCGTTGATCTACGATCCGCGTGAAGGCGCGATGGAAGACGCCGCCGGCCATACCAACCTTGGCGGCCTGCTCGAATACCTGGGCTACCGCGTCGACTACCTGCCGGCCGACAGCAATCTGCCGCTCTACAGCTTCAGTGGCCTGTACGCCGGCGTGATCACCTGGATGACCAGCGGCCCGCCGCAGGATGCCCCGGCGTTCAACCGTTTCCTCAATGCGCGCCTCGACGAGCAGGTTCCCGTGGTGTTCTTCAGCGGGCTGCCGGTCGAAGACAAGCTGCTGCTCAAGCGCCTGGGCCTCAAGCGCGATGCGCCGCCGGCGACACAGGTGTTGACCGTCACCCATCAGGACAAGGCCCTGCTCGGCGCTTTTGAAGCCCCTGTAGTGCCGCGCTCCCGTGACCTGGCCGCGGTCTCGGTACTGCCCGGCGGCCCGATCCCGGCGCTGTCGTTGAAAGGCGTCGGTGGCGACGTATTCACGCCGGTAGTAGTGGGCAAATGGGGTGGCCTGGCCCTCGCGCCTTATATCCTGGAAATCAACAACGAGCGCAGCCGCTGGATTCTCGATCCCTTTGCGTTTCTCCAGGCCAGCCTGCGCCTGCCGAACCAGCCGCGCCCGGACACCACCACCGAAAATGGCCGTCGCATCGCGACCGTGCACATTGATGGCGACGGCTTTCCTTCGCGTGCCGAAGTACGCGGCACGCCTTACGCCGGGCGTCACACCCTGGACGACTACATCAAGCCCAACCCGTTCCTGACGTCGGTGTCGATCATTGAAGGGGAAATTTCGCCGCGTGGCGCGTTCCCGTTCCTGGCACGCGAACTGGAGCCGATTGCGCGCGAGATCTTCGCCAACCCGAAAGTTGAAGTGGCCACCCACACCTTCAGCCACCCGTTTTTCATGCAGCCGAACAAAGCCAAGAAACGCGAAAATTTCAACGCGGAATACGGCATGAACATGAAGATCGCCGGCTACGACAAAATTGATTTTCGCCGTGAAATCTTCGGCTCGCGCGACTACATCAACCAGAACCTGACCACCCCGCAAAAGCCGGTGAAGATGGTGTTCTGGCCAGGTGACGCGCTGCCATCGTCCGACACGATCAAACTGGCCTACGACGCTGGCTTGAAAAACGTCAATGGTGCCGAAACCATCATGACCAAGGCCAACCCGTCGCTCACGGGCCTCAACCCGCTGCTGCGACCGACCCCGGGCGGGCTGCAATACTACGCGCCGATCATCAACGAAAACCTCTACACCAACTTGTGGAAGGGGCCGTATTACGGTTTCCGCGAGTTGATCGAGACCTTCGAACTCACCGACAGCCCCCGCCGCCTGCGCGGGCTGCATCTTTACTATCACTTCTACTCCAGCACCAAGCAGGCTTCGATCAAGGCCATGCATGAGATCTACGGCTACATGCGCGATCAGCAGCCGATGTCCTTGTGGATGAGCGATTACGTCGACCGCCTGCACGGCTTGTACCAGGCGAGCCTGGCGCGAACCGCTGACGGGGCCTGGCAGATCCGCGGGATGGACGCGCTGCGCACCGTGCGCCTTGACGCGCAAATGGGCTGGCCGGACCTGCTCCAATCCCAAGGCATCGCCGGTGTGCGCGACTTGCCGCAAGGGCGCTATGTGGCGCTGAGCAGCGACAAGGCCTTGCTGGTGCTGCGCCCGGATCGAGACCCCAGGCCCGCCCTGGAGGAGGCAAATCTGCCGTTGCTTGACTGGCGCTACGTCGATGCAAATCGCGTGAGCTTTGCGTTTGCCGGTCAGTTCGACCTGACCTTCTCCGTACGCTCGGCGACGGCGTGTCGCGTGGAAGTCGATGGACAGCGTTTCGCGGGCAAGGCGTCAGCCGGCCTCTGGACTTTTCAATTACCTATGAAGCAGGTGAGTAATGGTCAGCTCCTCTGCAACTAAAAATAGCCGCCTGCTCAATCCTTGGGCATTGGCGGTAGTCGCGGTCGCCGTGGGCGGCCTGCTGTGGGCGACTTTCCAGCGCGAAGAAGTCTTCCAGCCGGATGGGCGCCAGCCGGACGCAGTGTCGGCCAACTACGCCGAGCTGCTGCTGACGGCCCACCCGGATGACGACCACCTGCGCCTGCAGCTGGTTGATTTGCTGATTCGCCTCGGTGACTACACCAAGGCGCGCCAGCACCTGGAGGCCTGGCCCAAGCCGCAGCCGGAAACCCAGGCGTACTATCGCCTGGAACTGGATGCACTGGTCGCGGCCAGCAGCAACGACCTGATTGCGCAGCAGGCGCTGGTCGAGCGCCTGGAAACATTCGATCACCGCAAACTGGCGGTGCCACAGCTGCAGAACCTGGCGAAGCTGGCGCTGACATTGCAGGCACCGGCATTTGCTGCCAGCGTGTTCGAAGAGATCTCCGCGCGCGATCCGGCGCAGCGCAGTGAATCACTCAAAGCCGCTGCGCAGTGGTTCATGGCCGGTGAAAAACCCGCGCGTGCCGCGCAGATCTACCTGCAACTCAAACGCGATGCCCAGCAACCGGCCGAGCGACGCGAGTACGCACAACTGGCGTTCAACAGCCTGTTGTCGGCAGGCCAAGATGAGCAAGCCGCACAGGTGCTCTCCGATGAGTTGCCCGACCTCACCAACCCGCAGACCGATCCGGCATGGCTGGAGCAGGGCGTCGATGTCGCCGTGGCGACCAAGCATTACGACCTTGCGCAGCGCGTGCTCCAACAGTGGCGCGTGCTGCAGCCGGACAACCCGAAAATTGCACTGAAAGAATTCCACGTGCGCCTGGCCATCAATGACCTGGCCGGTGCCTGGGAAACCGGCCAGCAATTGACCGTCGATTACCCGGATGACACCGAGCTGCTCGAGCAAATGGCCCGCCTCGGTGAATGGCGCGGCGATAACGAAGCGGCGCTGGACTACTGGGTTCGCCTGCTCAAGCTCAAGGAAGACCCGGCCACCCGCGAACACGCCTGGCGCCTGGCCAGCCAACAGTTCGACTTTGACCGCTCGATCCCGTTGCTTGCCGAGATCATGCAACAGCGCGCACTCACCGATATCGAGCTGGATGCCTTGATCTACGGTCACGAATCGCGCGGTACGCCGGCCGAGGCCGAAGCCTGGTTGCGTACGTACCTGCGCAAATACCCTTCGCACCGCCTGGCCTGGACCCGCCTGCTGCAAAACCTGGAAAACACCGGGCAGTTCGCCGCCAAAGGCAAGCTCTACAAGGACTACGCCAAACGCTACAAGCTGACCACGGCCGAACAGGTCGACTGGGCCAGCACCCACATGAAGCTGTTCGAAGAGCAGGCTGCGTGGGACGTGGTCAAGGTGGATGATCCCTCCATTCAGGATCCGGAGTACTGGCACACACGTGCCGCACTGGCTTGGGACCTGGAGCGCGATGAGGATTTGCGTGTGTCGCTGGAGCGCCTGCTCGCCATCAACGGCAAGTTGGTCAGCGGCGACGAGAGTCAGTTGATCTCCCTGTATCGCGTCAGCAACCCCCAGCGCGCGCTGGAGTTGATGGTTGCCAGCTGGCACCGCGCCCAGGATCCTCAACGCCTGGTCGAAGCCCTGCAGCTCGCCCAGGAATTGCAGGACTGGGACCAAGTGATCGCCTTGCTGGATGACGCCCGCAAATACCCGCAGGCCTACGAGCAAGCCCAGGTCCTGGCCGTGCGTGGCGCGCTGGCTATCGAGCAGGGCGATACGGCCGAGGCCGAGCGCCTGTACCTGCTCGGCCTGTCAAACTACCCGGATGACAACCTGTTCCGCGAGCGTCTGACCTGGCTGTATGTCGACCAGGCCGACACCGCCAAGCTCAAGCCACTGCTGACCAAGTGGCGTGCCTATGCGCGTGAAGACCGCTTGCTGTGGCTGCCATTTGCAAGCGCCAGCCAGTTGCTGGGGCGCGACACCGAGGCCTTGGCGTGGTACCGCATGTACCTCAAGCTCACCCCGAACGACTGGCTGGTGCAAGCGGCCTACGCCGACGCACTGGACACCGCCGGTTACCAGGACGCCGCCCAGCGCCTGCGCTTGAAGCTGCTGCGTAACCCTGAGGCCGATAACCTGCAACCTTCGTCCCAGCGTTATGCGATCTGGCTGCGGTTGATGTCCAGCAGCTACTCGCCTCGCAAGGCGCAGCAGGAATTGTTGAAGTGGAAGGACGGTTCGCCGTCGATGAAGCAGATGTGGTTCGAGCGTCTGCTGGCCCGCCTGGACGCGACCAACCAGGAGGCGCAGAAAGACCAGTGGTTGGAGTGGGCACGCAGCCAAGGCTTGAAGGTCGATCGCTACGAGCAGATCCAGGAAGCCCTGCGCAGCCGCAACAAGGCCCAGGTTGAAACCCTGCTGGCCAGCAGTGACTTGAACCCGGCCCAGCGCTCCCAAGCGCTGAGCCGTCTGGGGCGCACCAACGAAGCCCTGGACACGAGCCTGTCCGCCCTCGGCGACGACCAGCCGTCTTCAGTGAACGAGCAACTGCGTCGCCAGGCCGTGGAAATTCACGAAAGCACCCCGCAAGGCGCGTTGCTGTCCTATCAGAAGCAGGATTTCGGTGGCCTGTCGTTTGACTCGCCGCGCCTGGAAATCGCGCATAACCTGGGCGACAACTGGTACGCCGACCTTGAAGCCGAGCACGGTAACTACAAGGGCGACGACATCATCTCGTCCCGGATCGGTGATGAGAGCAATGCCGCCCTGACCCTGGTTCGCTCGGTGGAAAACGGCAGTTGGAAGCTCTTCGCCGACACCAGCCAGCGCAAGGACGATGACCGTAACGGCCTGGGCCTGTCGCGTATGTGGCAATTGGGTAACAGCCACCAGATCGAGACCGGCCTGGACTGGCATCGCAAGAGTGACGACAGCGGCCTGATGCGTGCTTTCGGCCAGCAGGACCGCGCCTGGGTGGGTGGCCGTCACGGCCTGACCGCACGCGATCAGTTGAGCTGGGAAGTGGCGCAGCGGTCGTTCTCGACCCGCGCGGGTGACTCGCTGGGGACTGGTCAGGCGTTGAAGCTGGAACTCAACCACACGCTGGAGTTCGCCGGGCCTAACTGGACGGTGCGCAGCGGCCTGGATTACCAGAAAAACAACGTGAAGGATCGCAACCTGGACTACCTGTCCAGCCGCAATGGCGGCGCCGTCAAGATCACGCCTCAGTCGACCGACCCTGACACCGGCCAGCTTGATCCTCTCGATGTCGACACCGTGACCGGCGCCGACCTGCTGCAAAGCCGCTATGGCCAGCTCTACGTCGGCACTTCGTGGCGTCGTGGCATACCAGGCGCACTGGTGCGCAGCAAGCCGCAATACACCTGGCTGGTGGACATGACGGCGGGCTGGCAATGGACCGATCAGACTTTCAACTACGGCATCAACACGGGCATCGGGTTTGAAGTGCTGGGTGATGACGAACTGGCCCTGACCTTCGGTTACCAATCTGCCCCACAGGGCGGGGATGGCAAGTCCGGCGGCACACTGGGCATGAGCTACGGCGTGCGTTTCGGGCGCTGATTACAGAATCTACGGGAGAAAAACCTATGCAAGCAATTCGTACACTGAGCCTGGCCCTGACAGTACTGTTCGTCGCCGGTTGCTCGAGCTTCACCAGTGAAAACAGCCCGAACCTGTCGCGCAGTGCGAAATGGGGCATCGTGCCGATGGTCAACTATTCCCAGACCCCGCAAGCCGGTGAGCGCAGCGAGCAGATCCTGCTCAGCGTCCTCAGCAGCCACGGTCTGCAGCCTCGCGTCTACCCGACCACTACCCAGGGCGAACAAGCGCTGATGGATGACAACGAGCGCCTCACCGGCGCCCTCGAGTGGGCCCGCGACCAGAAGCTCGACTACGTCGTTGCAGGCAGCGTCGAAGAGTGGCAATACAAGAACGGCCTGGACGGCGAGCCAGCGGTCGGCATCAGCCTGCGCGTGCTGGACGCCAAGGACGGTACCGTGCTCTGGAGCAAGAGCGGCGCGCGCGCCGGCTGGTCCCGTGAAAGCCTGGCGGGCAATGCTCAGACGGTAATCGACAAACTTGTTGGCGCCCTTCGGTTCGAGTGAACGCAATGAATTCTCCACACATGGATTACAGCCTGGCGCCCCGCGCCAGCGGGCCGGTGTCTTGGCTGGAAACGCTGATAGTGACGGGTGCCGCGATTGGCCTCGGCCTCTGGCTGACTCCCGAAGACCCGTTGCAGATGCACGGTGGTTTCCCTTGGGTAATCCTGGCGCCGCTGCTGTTAGGTGTGCGTTACGGTTTTGTACGCGGCTTGTTCAGCGCAGGTCTGCTGGTAGTGGCGTTATTTGTGCTGCGCTACACCGGGCATGCAGGCTACACCGAGCTTGAGCCGTCGTTTATCGTCGGCGTGCTGGTGTGCGGGATGCTCGTGGGTGAAGTTCGCGACCTGTGGGTGCGCCGCCTGGAGCGTCTGCAGATGGCCAACGAGTACCGCCAGTACCGTCTTGATGAGTTCACCCGCGCTCACCAGATCCTGCGGGTTTCCCATGACTTGCTGGAGCAGCGCGTCGCTGGCAGCGATCAGAGCCTGCGCAGTTCGTTGCTGGGCCTGCGCGAGAAGCTGCGCAGCATGCCGATCGAAGGCGATGCCTTGAGCGACCTGGCCGAGCCGATCGTGGCGATGCTGGGCCAGTACGGTGCCCTGCGCGTTGCCGGGCTGTACCGTGTCGATGAAAGCGAAAAAAATGTGCTGCCCGAGGCCTTGGCCATGATCGGCGTGATGGGCCCGTTGGGCACCGACGACGGTCTGATCACCCTGTGCCTGGAACGTGGCGAGCTGGTCAGCGTGCGTCAGGACCTGATCGACTCCGGCAACTCCGCGCAGTTCTCATCGCTGCAGGCATGCATCCCGCTGATCGACGCCGAAGGTCGCCTGCTGGCGGTCCTGGCTGTCCGGCAGATGCCGTTCTTCGCGTTCCAGGACCGCACGCTGAGCCTCCTGTCGTTGCTCGCCGGCCACATCGCCGACCTGTTGCGCCGCGATCCGCAAGTGCTGCGCCTGCCCGATGCCGACGCGCAGCAATTCACCTTGCAGCTCAAGCGCTCGCTGGTGGATGCGGAGCAGCACACGTTGCCGGCCGGCCTGTTCGCGTTTGAGATGACGCGCCCCAACGACGAGTTGACGCGTTTGATGGAGCGCAGCCAGCGTGGTCTCGACCTGCACCTGCCGGTTCGCAACAACCGCGATCATCCTTTGCTGTTGGTCCTGTTGCCGCTGACCAGCCCGGAAGGCACCCAAGGCTACCTGGCGCGTATCGGCCTGTTGCTGCACGAGCACTTCGGCATCGACACCGATTTTGACAGCCTGGGTGTGCGGGTAATGCCTTTCAACCTGGAGCCTGGCTGTGACCGCAACGGGCTGCGTAACTTTCTTCACAACGAGTGTGGCCTGAATGATCAGCAAGTGGCTGTTTAGCGGAGCCTTGTTGTTAGAGGCGGGCAGCTGGGCCAGTTTGTGGCTCAATGCGCCGGAGTTGCATCAACTGCTGGTGTTTATCTTCAGCCACGGCCTCGCCTGCCTGATGCTGTGCGCTGCCGTGTGGCGGATGCTGCCGGCGCGCTACCGTGCACCGCTTCCCTGGAGCCCGCTGTTCATTTTCTGCCTGGCATTCTTCGTGCCGGTCATCGGTACCTTGGGCGTGGTGGCGGCAATCTTCCCGGCGCTGTACCTGCCGCGCAAACGCGACCGCCAGGCCTGGCAGGCTGTCGGCATTCCGGGCCTGCCGTTCCGTGCGCAGGCACAGACACGCACGCCGATTTTTGCCGATGGCGGCCTGCAGGATGTGTTGCGTCACGCGCCCGACCCGGACCAGCGCCTGGCAGCCTTGCTGGCGACGCGGCGCATGCCCGGCAAGGACGCGGTGCCCATCCTCAAATTGGCCCTGGGCGATCCGAGTGACGACGTGCGCCTGTTGGCGTACTCGATGCTCGACAAGCAGGAAAGCGACATCAACCTGCACATCCAGATGGCCCTGGAGCAATTGGCCGGCGTGAGCCCACGCATGGCAGGCCCGGTGCACAGCATGCTGGCGCGCTGGTATTGGGAGCTGGCCTACCTCGGCCTGGCCCAGGGCAGTGTGCTCGAACACGTCCTCAATCAAGCCAGTGAACACGCCGAGCAAGGTTTGGCCGCGGGCGAGGGCGGCGAGCTGCTGCTGTTGGCGGGACGTATCGCGTTGGAGCGCGGCGAGAACGAGCGGGCTGAAGCGCTGTTGCACGAGGCCGAGCGAAATGGCCTGGGCGCCGCGCAATTGCTGCCGTTTCATGCAGAGCTGGCGTTCGAAGCCGGTCGTTATCACGAAATCCCTGGGTTGCTCGCCAGCCTTCCCGAGAAAACCCGCCAGCGTCCACCGTTCGCTGAGCTGGTGAGGAGCTGGAATGAATCATAAGGAAGCGACACCCACCGCTGATATCTGTCTGTTGCTGGAAGGCACCTGGCCGTACGTGCGCGGCGGGGTATCGAGCTGGATTCACCAGATGATCCTCGGCCTGCCGGAGCTGACCTTTTCGGTCATGTTCATCGGCGGCCAGCGCTCGGCGTACTCCTCGCGACGCTATGAAGTGCCGACAAACGTGGTGCACATCGAAGAAGTCTTCCTTGAGGATGCAACCCATCCCGCCAACCAGCGCGGTAAGCCACGCGAGGCCGACCCGCAGCAGTTGGCCGACCTGTATCGCTTCTTGCACCACCCGGACGCGCCCCCGCGCGAGCTGGGCGAGCGCATGCTCAATTGCATCGCCGAAGGGCACATGACCCTCGACGATGTACTGCGCAGCCGCGCCAGTTGGGAGACCCTCAGCGAAGGCTATCGCCAGCATTGCGCCGACCCCTCCTTCGTCAATTATTTCTGGACCCTGCGCTCCCTGCAGTCGCCGTTGCTGATGCTCGCCGAAGCTTCGCGCAAGATGCCGCGTGCGCGGGTGCTGCACTCGATCTCCACCGGTTACGCGGGGCTCCTGGGCTGCATCCTCAAGCATCGCTGGGGATGTCCTTACCTGCTCAGCGAGCACGGCATCTACACCAAGGAGCGCAAGATCGACCTGGCCCAGGCCACGTGGATCGCCGAAAGCTCCGGCCAGGCGCTCAACCGCAGCCTCGATGGCGGTTCGGGGTATATCCGCACGCTGTGGGTACGCTATTTCGAACGCATCGGCCAGTTGGCCTACAACAGCGCCGACAACATCATTGCCTTGTATGACGGCAACCGTCAGCGTCAGATCAAGGACGGCGCCGACCCGAGCCGCACGCAGTTGATCGCCAATGGCATCGACCTGTCGCAGTGGGCAAAGGCCTTGGAATCCCGCGAGCCGGGCATTGCGCCGGTGGTGGGGCTGATTGGACGGGTGGTGCCGATCAAGGACGTCAAGACCTTCCTGCGGGCCATGCGCGGTGTGATCAGCGCCATGCCACAGGCCGAGGGCTGGATTGTCGGCCCTGAAGAGGAAGACCCCGAGTACGTCAGCGAATGCCGCAGTTTGATGGCCAGTCTGGGGCTTGAAGGCAAGGTGCACTTCCTGGGCTTCCAGCGCATTCAGGACATCCTGCCCAAACTGGGCCTGATGGTGCTGACCTCGATCAGCGAGGCCCAGCCGTTGGTGATCCTCGAAGCCTGGGCCGCCGGCACACCGGTGATCAGCAGCGACGTCGGTTCGTGTCGAGAATTGATCGAAGGCGGCAGCGCCGAAGACCGTGACCTTGGCCTCGCCGGCAAAGTGGTGGCGATCGCCGACCCACAAGCCACCTCGGCGGCGATCCTCGAACTGCTGCGCAGCCCGGAACGCTGGAAGGCCGCACAGGCCAGCGGGCTCTTGCGGGTCCACCGTTACTACACCGAAGCCTTGATGCTGCAGCGCTACCGCGACCTGTACCAGGCAGCCATGGAGAACAATTAAATGGCCGGTATTGGCTTCGAACTGCGCAAGATTCTTTCGCGCGACTCATACACCGCAACCCTGCACGCCTACGTGTATGCGGGCTTGATCAGCTCCGGGCCGTGGGTGTTGTCGATCATCAGCGTGATGCTGGTGGGGATCATCAGCCTCGGCCTGTTGTTGCCCAACTCACTGGTCGGGCAGTTCCTGGTGACGGTGACCTACCTGATGGCCAGCTCGCTGATCCTCACGGGTGGGCTGCAGTTGTTCTTCACCCGCTTTGTGTCCGACCAATTGTTCGAGCAACGCTACGAGCAAATCCTGCCGAACCTGTTGGGCATCCTGTTGATGGTCACCGTCGGCGCCGGCGTACTGGGTGTCATCGTGCTGGCGCTGCTGTTCGATCAGCCCCTGATCTACCGCGTGCTGGTACTGTCGAACTTCGTGGTGCTGTGCAACCTGTGGCTGGTGATCATCTTCCTCTCGGGGATGAAAAAATATAACCGCATCCTGCTGGTGATGGTGGTGGGTTACGCGCTGATGGTGGCGAGTGCCTGGTTGCTGAGCTTCCTGAAGATGCCCGGCCTGTTGCTGGCGTTGTTGATCGGGCACGGCAGCCTGCTGTTCCTGTACCTCTACGACATCCTGCGCGAATACCGTGCCGAGAAAATGATTGCCTTCGATTTCCTCAATCGTCGCAACGTGTTCCTCAGCCTGCTGGTCACCGGGTTCTTCTACAACTTCGGCATCTGGGTCGACAAGATCCTGTTCTGGTTCAACCCCGGCACTTCCAACGCCGTCATCGGACCGCTGCGCGCTTCGATCCTGTATGACATGCCGATTTTCATCGCGTACCTGGCGATCATCCCTGGCATGGCGGTTTTCCTGGTGCGCATCGAAACCGACTTCGCCGAATGGTACGACCGGCTGTTCCGCGCCATCCGCGACGGCGAGACCTTGCAGCACATCGGTTCGCTGAAAACCGAAATGACCCTGTCCATTCGCCAGGGCCTGCTGGAAATCTGCAAGGTCCAGGGCCTCACCGTGGTCCTGCTGTTCCTCTTCGCGCCGCGCTTGCTCGAGTGGATCGGCATCTCCAGCTACTACCTGCCACTGTTCTACATCGACCTGATCGGTGTGAGCATCCAGGTGGTGTTCATGGCGCTGCTCAACGTGTTCTTCTACCTCGACAAACGTCGCGTGGTATTGGAGCTGTGCGTACTGTTCGCCGTGTTGAACGCCGGCCTGACCCTCCTCAGCATGCACCTGGGCCCGAGCTTCTTCGGCTACGGGTTCACACTGTCGTTGCTGGTGTGTGTCCTGCTGGGGCTGGCGCGCCTGTCGTCGGCGCTGGAAGACCTGGAATATGAGACGTTCATGCTGGCGCGTTAAGCGCTTTTGCGGGTGATAAAAAAGGGCACTTGGCGGTTAGGCAAGTGCCCTTTTTGTTGCCTGCGGCTTATTGCTCGGCGCTGCCGGGGTGGACAGCGCCTGAGGGCATGTTGCGGCGCACTCCTGCCCAGGCAGGATGTTGTCATTCTCGGAGGATGTAGCTTACATGCTCCACTTCATGGTCACGGCCACGTTACGCGGGTCGCCGAAGATGTTTGCGCCCGCCGGGTTACTGATGCTCTGGTAGTAGTGCTTGTCGAACACATTGTTCAGGTTGGCTTGGACCTTGAGGTTTTTGTTCACGTTGTAGCCGGTCATCAGGTCGACGATGCTGTAGCCGCCCTGCGATACGCCGTAGGTTGTGTATGTGCTGCTCTGGCTGCGGAATGAGCCGCCGATCGACCATTTTTCGAGGTCGCCCGGCAATTGATAGGTGGTGGACAGCTTGAGCAGGTTGTATGGCGTATCGCTGTCGAAGCGACCGCTGCCGCCCTTGACGTTCTTGGCGCCGGCGTAGGTGTAGCCGGCGGAGGCCTGCCAGCCACGGGCAAGCATGCCTTGCAGTTCAAGGTCGACGCCTTTGGTTTCCACTTCACCGGAGGCCACGGAGCAGGAAGCAACACCCGGTGCACAGGCATCAAGCCCTTGGGCGAGATTTTCCTGGTTCAACTGGAAGTAGGCCAGGCTAGCATTCAGCGCCCCGTCAAAGTACTCGCCCTTGATCCCCACTTCACGGTTGGTACCCGTGACCGGCGGCAGAAGGCTGCCCTGGAAGTCCACGTTGGCTTGCGGCTGGAAGATTCTGGTCCAGCTGGTGTACACCGAGTAGGTATCGTTTATGTCGTAGATCAGGCCGGCATAGGGGGTGTATTCGCGCGTAGCCTTGTAGTCGGCGCCGAACGTGTAGTCGCCGGAAATAGTGTTCTGTTCGTATTCATACCAATCCAGGCGTGAACCGAGGATCAATTTCAGGTCGTCGCGCAGATGGAAGCGCACGGTGGCGTAGGTGCTGTATTGATCGACCTTGCCCTTACGAGACCAGTTGTAGTTGATGGCCGGTTTTTCTACGCCGTGATAGTCGAAGTTTGATGGGTCGAGCACGATGTTTGGGTCATTGAGGAAACCACCGCCGGGGCCATCGTCGGTTTTATCATTGCGATAGCTGCCACCGAGTACCAGTTCGTGGGTCGCACCAAACAGGGTGAAGGGGCCGGAAACGTAGCCGTCGACGCTTTTTTGTGTGTGCTGGTAGGTGTAGCGGCCCACGTTCAGGTTCAACTGATCTGCACTGGGGTCCAGTCGATAGAAACTGGTGCCCAGCATGTCCAGGTCGCCTCGCAGCCACGTGGTATTCAGGCGCAGTTTCCAGTCGTTGTCGAAGCGGTGCTCAATTTCTGCAAATGCGCTGGTGTTTTTCTTGTTCCAGTAGGTCCAGTTCGGGCTCATGCGCGTCGAGCGGGATATCGGCAGGAACGTGCCATTGGCCCTGGTCGGGATGCCCGACCAGTCGGCTCCCGGGTTGTCTTCACGGTTGTAGTACGCACCGAGGGTCAGGGTCGTGGCTTCGCTCAGGTCAAATTCGGTGATGCCGTACAACAACTGGCGCTTGCTGCTGTAGCCATCGGTAAAGCTGTCTTTGTCCTGGAAGGCACCGACCACGCGGCCTCTGATCGAACCGACAGAATTGAGTGCGCTGCTGGCATCGATTTCGGTGCGGTAGTTGTCCCACGAGCCGGCGCCCAAGGTGACTGAAACTTGCGGCTCGACGGTGGGGCGCTTGCGGATCAGGTTGAGGGTGCCGGAGGGGTTGCCGGCACCGAGCATCAGGCCCGACGCACCGCGCACGACTTCAACCCGGTCGAACATCGCCAGGGTCGACGTGCCAAGGGTGTCGCTGTCATACGCGACTGGCAGTCCGTCAATCATGATGTTGTCGATGGCGGAACCGCGGGAATAGAACTCTGGGCGCTCGCCACCGGTTTTGCGCATGGTCAGGCCTGGGGTGTGAGTCGAAATGTCCTCCAGAGACTGCATGTTCTGGTCATCCATGCGTTGACGAGTGATTACCGTGACCGACTGCGGCGTCTCGCGCATGGAGGTGGCCAGTTTGGTCGCGGTACTCATGGAGCCGGTGGTGTAGGATCCGCTCCCCTCTGTCGTCGTTCCCAGCGATTGGCCCGTGACACTCGTCGCGCCAAGCACCACCGTGGTTCCGTTATTGGCAGGGATCAACACGTAGCCACCATTGCTCTGACGCTGCGCTTGTAACCCGCTGTTCGCCAGCAAGCGCATCAGTCCCTCCTCGACGCTGTACACGCCAGTCAGGCCCGCCGTAGTCAGACGGCGGGTTTGCTCGGTATCAAATGAAATAGTCACGCCCGCCTGCACTCCGAACTGGGTCAGGGCAGTGCCAAGCAGGCCTGAGGCGATCTGGTAGGACGTCTGGCTTTGCGCCAAAACTGGCGTGGACATTAGCGCCAGCCCCGACAGACTCGCGAGGCTCAGTCCAAAGAGGGCCAAGCGAACCGGGCGGGTCATTGAAGTCTTCGCATAGAGGGGAAGCAGGGGCATTCGTTGATCCTTCCGTTGTCATGGCAGAAAGTCGCCGTCATCGCGGCTTGTGTCATTGACGGATGAGAATCAAAATCAGCAAGGTGACTCGTTAAACATTTTCAAATCGAACTCATGCCGGTTCGATGCTAGCCCAATAGCGCGTCAGGTAGTGCACTCTCACCGGTAAGGCCTGGTTCAGGTTTTCCAGCACGGTATCCGTATCATCGATGCGGAACGCGCCTGAGATGCTCAGCTCCTGAACCGATGCAGCGCAGTACGCCAGGGCGATAGCGTTCCAGCTCTTCGATGAAAGCGCCCAGCCTCGCAGGCGACTCCAGTAGTGAGATTTAACGGATGGATTAAATGCGCCTGACTGGAAGCTGTAACGATTTTCATGCCTGTTGTTGCTCGATTGCTTGAGATCGCTATCGCGAGCAAGCCCGGCTCCTACGGAGTGAAGTAGGTCCGGGGGCTTGTTGTTCTTGTGTTGGATGACGCCTTCCCAGCTTTCGGCAGCTCCTACAGAAATCTAGCGCGCACAAAAAAGGCCCACCTTTCGGTGAGCCTTTTCTGGTACTGCGTATGGTGCGGCACCAGGAGTCGAAGCGAACCATAACTTGCTGATAAGTGGCGTTTTATAAAGCCTATGAGAGCAGGCTTATCTCTAAATCTACCCTGATGATGTCATCGACGCTCTCGCCCGGCCAGGCAACGCCTGTCCCTACAGCACCTCTGTTTCAGCGAGCACTATTCGCCGTTGCATTGAGGCCAGAAATCAGGCCGAGTTACCCAATACGCCTCGCGGCCAATTGCAGCGTGTCTATTTGGCCCGCGAGCGTGCTGGACTTATTCCACTCAATAGCATTCCATCCCAAGTTGCGCGCAGCCAAAACATTTGCGGGAGTGTCGTCTATCAGAAGTAGCTGTTCTGGCCGGAACCCAGACAATTCGTTGACCTTCTCATAAAAAAGGGTGCTTGGCTTCCGGCAAGACAGCGCTGCTGAATAGAAAATACCGTCGCAATACTGATCTAGGCCAATCGACTCCATCAGAAACTTTGCACGAAGGTGCTCCTGATTGGTCGCAAGATACACCTTGACGCCATGACGCCGTTGTAGGTCGAGATCAGCCAGCAATCTCAGGTCAAGCCGGGCATCATTTTCAAACCAATACTTCAATAATGTTTGTGGAGAAAGGCCCGGTGCGATGTCCGGCAGCACGGATTTCAGCGTCGCCTCCAAGCTTAATTTACCCGTGACTATGTCGTCCCAATGCGGCTCGAAGAGCACCGTATGAAGATCTGAGCGTGCCAGCCCAAGATCCTCTTCGAGAGAGGAAGCCCAACCCTCTCCATCGGAGGGTCGACCGTTAACAATGACACCATCCACATCGACCATAATCGCGTGTATCAAAGTAGCCTTCGTGACGGTAGTCATGACTGTCCCTGAGAACACTTCTGATCTCCATTAACCGATGATGCTTCTCGGGGGCGAGCATATGGGAACGGCTAACGTCGGTATAAGATTTTTTACGTATAGCCTTAGAAGCAACCGGGTTCTGGGTGACTTCGCCATATGCTTATGGGTATTGGACGAAAACTGATGAGCGCTGCGCGGGAATGGGCAACCGTTAGAGGAGCAGAAGACCTCGAACTAGCTGTCTGGACATTCAATACAGCTGCGATCCGGATGTACGAGGGAGTTTGGCATGGAAGTTCGAGTGTTTGAGATGGGGATGCATCTGCTTGAAAGCGCTGAAAATGTTATCTAATCGGACGCCATTGCTCTATTCGAAATTGCAAACAAGGTGTCTTGCCCGGACGGCTACTGCATTTAGCCCTTAGTAAATTCTATTCGTAGATCGCTATCTGGGAATGTCATAGATTTTGTGTTCGGATATAACATGTTGAAGAGGTGCGTGTATGCCGATCAAAAAAACCGGCCCGTGAGGACCCGTGAGGTAACGGTACGGGCATCCCGACTTGTGCTGAGAGGTCGACGATTTACTCATCGTTATGATCCGATGATCCATCTGGTTTTCTTACTAAAAAATCAGCTAAGTCCTTGGCAGCTTCCTCTGCCAGTAAGCCGACAACGACGGTAATACCTGCATCTTGTAACATTTTTATGCCTGCTCCCGAGTTTCTCGGATCGGGATCAAGCAGCGCAACAAACACTGTCTCGACTCCACTTTTTATCAGTGCCAACGCACATGACGGAGTTCGGCCATGAAAGGAGCATGGCTCAAGCGTGACAAATGCAGAGACCCCGGAGCAGTCGCGCGATAAGCAGCTTAGCGCCATTGCTTCCGCATGATAAAACCCAGGCGGCTGTGTATGACCTTGGCTGATCACCGCGTTATCTTTTACCAGCACGCAACCTACCGGCGGGTTTGGGAGGCACTCAGGTAGGGCTAAACGCCCTTGGGCGAGAGCGAGGTGCATAAAATCGGTATTGGAGGACGTGTTAGGCATATTCGATTGGTTCTCATCCTCGGCAGCCAACTCTTGGCACATCGGATTAGCCAGTGCTGTGCAGGCGTCACTATGGACTTACACTTAAATTACGCGGGCGCCCATTCATGGCAGCAGCCAGCATCACACTAGAGGCAGCGTGCCTCTCAGAATGTCAGTATCAAGCGTTGGAATCTCGAAACTCTCCAAGATCAGCATGCGGCCGTTTGAGAGCTGCCAGTGGTAAAAATCTGAAAAATCCCCTTTGGCCATCGCGCGGATGACCTTTGCAACGAAGCCGTGCGCGACGAGCAAAACAGTTTTTGACGAGTATTTCGATTCCAGCTCAACCAAACCGCTTCGTACTCTCTTCACTACGTCTGAGATCGACTCACCGCCGGTTGGTCCGGCATCCCAACGTCGAGTGATATTTTGCGACCAAAGCTGCGGGTATTGCTCTCTTGCGTCAGCTTGAGTCAATCCCTCAAAAACTCCGACATCCCGCTCTCGGAAACACTCCATAATCTCGATCGGGAGCTTCAGCCTTTCGTTAATGATCCTCGCAGTTTCTTTAGCCCTTATGCGAGGGGAGACGACGAGTGCATCAAGATTCTTGGGCAAGTATTCGCCAAGCGCTTCAGCTTGCCGCCGCCCCAGTTCGGTCAGCGCTGGATCAAGTGAACCGAGATAGCGCTGTTCGGCATTGGCCCAGGTTTCCCCGTGCCGTACGACGTATAAATGCATGAAATCCATCTTAATGAGTTAAACCGGGAACCTTACCAACTGAAGCCGCTCGGGCTGTTGTGACGAATCGGGTACAGGATGCTTACACTTGAACAGCAAGCTCTACTCAATGGCTGTTAAATACGCTTGCCCAGCAGCTAGGATCGTCGCTGCCCTACGACGCTCGATGAACGAACTCATTTTATCTTTCGTTCGCGATAGCAATTCTGCAGGCGCGGAGCGAGGCGAACCGACGTCATAGGGTGGGCGAGGATCGTATTCCATTTGCAGCTGGATCTCCTTGGCCACTTCCTCTCCTGCCACCAAGGCGACTACGCTAAGTGCAAAGTCAATTCCGGATGTCACACCGGCCCCCGTTAGCCGATCACGGTCTTGCACTACTCGTTCATGCACGGGCACTGCGCCCAGCAGACCCAATTGATCGATCGAGGACCAGTGGCAAGTTGCTCGATAACCTTTGAGCAAACCCGCTGCTCCTAAAACCAGTGACCCCGTACAAACAGAGGTGATCAGTTGGCAAGTCTTCGCCGCCTGCCTCAGAAAATCCAAGGTTTGCTGGTCGCTCATCAGTTCGATCTGACCCGCCCCTCCGGGAACACAGATCACATCGAGTGGAGGGCATTCGTCATAGCGGGTAGTCGGTAGGATCCGCATGCCGCGATCGGCCGAAACAGGGTCGAGATCTTTCCAGAGCAAATGAACCTGCGCTCCAGGAAGTCTGCCGAATACCTCGGCGGGTCCGGTGAGATCAAGCTGTGTCAGATTGGGGAACAGCACAAGGCCGATTTGGAGTTTTGGAGAGGGCATCAATGCCTCCATGGCAGTCACAGAAGCACGGTAATTTACTCCGCATTTAGTCCTGGCTTTAGACGAAATTGTCTTCAATGAGGAGCCATTTGTTATTACGAGAGCGCTGAGTGTCCAGCCAGCTGGATTGTGCTGGGAAGATAGGGGCGAGAAGTGTAAATAGTAGTTCGAGACTCGCCTGTGGGTACTTAGGCCATGGAATTGGCTGTTTGAAAGGTCGCTACTCGGCGGAAAACTGCTGGCGGCGATCATAAGCTTGCTCCAATCAGCGACTCAACGGACATTATCCATATACTGATTTGAAGGCCATCTTCATGCACCTTCTGACGCTGCTGGGCGTGAGATTACCGAGCTGTTACCTCACCGCTGGGAATCCACCATCGGTTGCTTTGCAGCCTATTTCAATGTGCTTTCTCGGATGGTTTGATGATTTGCCACGACTTCGTCTATGACGGCTCTGAAGACTTTCTGAGTTAGCTCGATACTAACCCCGTAACGTGCAGCTAGGACGGAATACCTTTCGGCTTGCGCGGCTTCGCGAGAAGGATCCACAGCTTCCAAGTTCTGTGCTGCCTTGATAGTGCCAACCTTGCCAGTAGCGACAAATCTCAGCGCGAGAATCCTGATGACCTCTTCATCCAAACTATCAATTTCCGCCCTCAATCTCCTCAACTCATCGCCGCTCATGCAGGTTGCCTCAAAGTCTTTAGTAGTCGCGGTTGAGTGTAACGATCTCTAGATCGGCCTTTGATAATGCCATCTCCTGAAGGTCGAACGGAGGGATGGCGGGATGCTTATCTGGGGTTTGCGGAGCGGGCTAGCTGACGTTGCCGGGCGCGTACTGATAAACGGGCTCCCATTGATTCCGCAATAGATTTGTGCCCCAACTGCTCTCGAGAGGTAAGTGTATTGCCAATACACCTTGAAGCGAAAGCTTCGTTACCTTTTGTTAAGCTGCTCAACTCAAGCGCCTGCGTGGCTAACGAAACCGACGATAGAGGCCCCATCCATGCCTGCGCCGCTAAATCTACCCGTCCAAGCTGCTGCGAAATCCGTCTTAGCACAACTCGTTAATCACATAACACCAAACTCCACTGAAGCATCTATCGTAAGAATCGCAGCCGATATGCTCACGCAGTTGGGATATCCAGATACTTGGTATTACGATTGTCCGGCATTCGTTTTGCTCGGATCCCGCAGTCTGGCCTCAGTCTCAGGTCGGGGCTACCAACCAAGCGAAGAGGCGGTAGGTTTGCGAAATCTTGTAACAGTCGATCTCAGCCCCCGATCAGGCACTGTGTGGGGTGATTGCGCACGTTCATTTTACGTCGAGGATGGTATATGTCGAACGATGCCACTTGGTGATGATTTCACTAGAGGATATGTGGCGGAGCAAAGTCTACATGACATCATGCTGCGGTTTGTTCACCCTGAAACCACCTTCAACGACCTGTATGAGTTAGCTAATGAGTCGATAATTGATGCCGGTTTCGAGAACCTCGATTTTCTTGGCAACGTTGGTCACAGCATTTGCGAGCGACGTGATCAAAGGCTTTACATTGAGTCGGGCAACAATCGCCGCCTGGGTGAGGTGACCTGTTTTACATTTGAGCCCCACATACGTTTGAGAGCCGGTAAATGGGGTTATAAGCATGAGAATATTTACTACTTCGACGATGACGGAGCACCATGTGAGCTTTAAAAATTATCGCCTGAAGCAGCTACATTCTCGGCGATGTGGTCGTACCCTGGCTTCCGTTCGCGTTTGAAATTCCAAGATTTTCCTAGGCGCAGAGTGATCAGACTTGTGGTAAGCAGATAGTAGTAGTGGGTCGATTTCGAGTTTGAGTTTATGTGGTGATTCAAAAACCAAATGAGATGTTTTCTTTGCCATGACCATGGGTTACCTCGGTTCCAGCGTTCAGAAATAGCTGCTTGAATAGTCTTGGCCTGGCGGATGTGTCGTTCTCGTGTGGTATGTGCTCCAGTCAGCACTCCAGCCAAGAATATCTCCATATCGAATGGTTTACTCATACCCGACCGCCGATGTACGCCGATACCACGTCGATTCGACCGTGCCCCAGCTCATAGCTGATTTGTAATCGTGCCTCTCGATCAAGGCGCGGATCGAGCCGCCTGCACCTGCCACCGTTGATGGGCGCTAGGTGGTGGGTGATCTGTTCATAGCGTTCGCACGCATAGGCCGCGCGCAGTTCGTGGAAGCCTTTGAGGTGGTGCGTATGGAGGATATCTCGGGCGGGGCGTACGACACTCGGTTGGAAATCGAGATAGCTCTCGTTCGGTGCAAGCAGGTTGCGGCTGCCGTCGGGCGAGACCTGTTCGGCAAACCTCAGTGCGTCACGAATATGATCGTCTACCCTGATCCAGCGAGGTGCCGACGCACCTGAGCGGCCACCTTTGGTGCCATCCTGGATGTTGATCTTGCCGTATTGTTCGGCCTCACGTTTTAGACGCGGTAGGTCGGCCAAAATGGCCTCGCGCAAGCGCATGCCGGTGGCACGCGCCAACTGCGCAATGGCGGCGGCGCGGGGGTACTGATTTTCGCAGAGGGCGTTTACGGTCCGCTTAACTTGTTCGCGGTCTTGGCCCTGCGGCACCGAGCGACGAACACTGGTTCGCCGCATTCCCAGCGCCTTACTCGGACTCGAGACCTTCACATACTGATCACCGCGAAGCGCGGCCATGGTCCGATTCACACTGGATAACCGGTTTTGCGCGGTGGCGATGGCGAGCTCACCTTGTTCAACTTGCTGACGCAGATGTCCGGCGTAGTCCAGCAAGGTCTGCCGATCAATTTGTCGTGCATCGTTAAATCCTGGCCCATTCTCGGAGCGACACCAGCGTACAAACGCCTGCCAGTGATCACTGTGCGCCTTGACCGTGCCGTAGTGCCCGCCGCCAAACAGATCGCGCAATGCCCGCGGCCCGGCATAGCTCAACTGCCGACCATAGCCAAAATTGCGCCCAGCTCGTCTACCGACCAATCCCATGACCAAACTCCTCTCGAAGCCAAACCTTTAAAACCATCCCCACGTCGTCCCGCCAAGAATGTTGAGTGTTATCAGGGATCAAGGCCCCTGCGACCTGTGAGGGTTGTCCACTACGCGGGACTGGCGGCTCTTTACGACCGGGAGCTTGGGCATCTCATGATCTGACCTCCTGAACACTTCCGCAGAAGTGGGCGGGTGGAGGCTGCACTGGCTGACGAGACCGGCGCCGCGAGATCCTGAGTCGGGTGAAGGCAGCGAGGCGATGACTGGGGTATGCCTGACTGTCAGTCAGGTGCAGTCCATTCCGTGGACTGCGGCACCATCATCTGCATCGCTGTTGCTGGTGACTTCGGTGTTTGTCACGCCGATTGTCACGAGGGGGAATGCCGCAAAGCCTTGTACGAGTTGGGCTGCAGCAGCGGTAGGAGCGCCCGTCTCTTTCCGGGAGAAAGAGACGGGCGCAGGTTGGCGCAAGGAAATGGCCAAGCGGACAGGTTGCTGCAGGGCAGCTATGAAAGGGAATGAGTTGCCGCAGTGGGCATGCTGGTAAAAGTAGGCATCCATCACATCGTTGTGACCGTGCGAGCCGCCGGACGCTAATCGCACTTTGGGAGAACCGCCACGGTGTGGCGTAGCCTTTAAGGTTCTGGCTACCTGGGTTGCTGTCAACGACAGCGCTTTGCCCGATCTTTTCTACTCCTGTAGATAATTTGGGTCAAGGTTCGATTTTTCGGGAGTTCTGCGGCTGTGGATGAAATTATCCACCGGTGGAAATCTGTGGTTTTCCACAGACAGTTGGGTGGGCTTTAGATTTTTTAAGTGAGGTCCATCCAAACAGGGCGGCTTTGCAGCCCTGTTTGGATGGACCCGCGTGGCAGAGCAGATTGCGAGAGTCTTACGGATGTACGCTTGCTTTACTGCGGCACTTTAAAAGCCAAAGCAGTGTCAGCACCGTCGGCCAAAACAACGTGTTGAGAATGTCGTGAGCGCTTGCCTGCCAACGCCAGTATCCGAAGCTTCCAATATCGTCTCGCCGATCTACCCACTCGCCAGCACACGCAATGATGAAAACAACCAGCCAGCCAATGTATGGTCTGAATCGTCGGGTGCCGACGATCAACGTTAAATAGACCACCATGCCCACATAGATATGCAGCGCGTCTTTTGACAGCCCGGTTGCCGACACGATGGCGAGCTTGATGCTTTGTGCGGTTGAGATATCCATGTCAATTCTTCCTTTCTGCGCCAGTGCCAGACTTCGCCTTCATCCGAGTAACGTTAACCCCAATCTGGTTGGCGAATTCGTGTGGAGTGACATGCTCTTGCCGGTTGGCCTCCAGATACCGACTCCACCAGTTCATGATCAGCCTGCGTTCCTCGATGAATTCAGCATTGTGGATGTAAGCGGCGCGGACGTTGTTGCGCTCCTTGTGGCTCATCTGCCGTTCAATAGCTGTCTCCGACCACAGTCCTGACTCGATCAGTGCGCTGCAGGCCATCGAACGAAACCCATGTCCGCAGATATCGGTTTTGGTGTCGTATCCCATCGTCCGTAGCGCGTTGTTCACGGTATTTTCGGACATGGGTTTCCAGGGCTTGGCATCGCCTGCAAACACCAGGTCGAATTTTCCGGTGAGGGCGTGGATCTGTTCAAGCAGGGCTACGGCTTGCGGCGATAAGGGTACAAGGTGGATGTCCCCGGCCATCTTCGTCCCCCTTGTTGAAAAGGGTACTCCGTCCAACGCTGGACGAGTGTCAGGTATTTCCCAGGTGCCGCGCTTGAGGTCGAACTCGCTCCAGCGTGCGAAACGCAGTTCGCTGGATCGTACAAACACATGCAATGACAGCATCACCGTCAGACGGGTAAGTGCCCGGCCTTTATAGGTGTCGATCCGCTCCTGCAGTTCCGGCAGTCGCGATAAGGGTAGAGCGGGGCGATGGATCACCCGCGGGGCCTTGATCGAGCCTTCGAGGTCGTAAGCAGGGTTTATAGTGATAAGCCGGAGGCGCTTTGCCTCGCGCATGATGCTCTGCAGGTAGTTTTGTACCCTTAAAGCAACGTCTATCGATCCGCGCTTCTTGATCGCTTCCAAGGGCTGCATAAGGTCATGGGTGTCGAGATCAACAATGGCGCGTGCGCCGATCAGCGGGAACACGTGGGTTTTGAGGCGGCTCATCACTGTTTTGGAATGGCCTGGTGCCCACTTGGCCGACATTTCCGTATGCCAGTCGAGCGCAACGCTTTCAAAGGTTCTGCCTTTGATTACGGCTTCCGCCTTGGCTTGGTGCTTGGTCTCTATAGGATCAACGCCATCCGCCAGCATTCGCTTGACTTCCAAGCGCTTGCGGCGCGCATCGGCGAGGCCAATGACGGGGTAGTTGCCGAACGAGGTCAGTCCTTCCCGTCCGTCAGGTTTGACGTAACGGAGCCGCCAGCCTTTGCGGCCATTGGGTTGGACTAGGAGATAGAGGCCATCGCCATCGAAAAGCTTGTAGGCGCGGTCTGCAGGTTTTGCCAAGCGGCAAGCTGCGTCGGAGAGCGGAGCTGTGGTGCGCGACATAAGGGTACTCCCTTTTATCGAAGTGACCTGTATCCCAAACTCTACCCTTAAAACGGTTGGAATCCACCAGTTTCTGACGGAAATCGATGGAACGCCAAAACGAAAAAACCCGCCAGAAGGCGGGTTTTTCGGGGATTCCAGAGATTTTGAAAGCTTTCTATGGAACCTTGAATGGTGCCGGCACCAGGAGTCGAACCCGGGACCTACTGATTACAAGTCAGTTGCTCTACCAACTGAGCTATACCGGCGTGTTAGGGCGACGATTATAGCGATTGGAGGGGTTCTGTAAACCCCTGAATTCTGACTATTTTTGCGCAATTGCAGTTTTTTTGCCTGGCTGGTTATTTTGCCCACTGCAATGGCTTCTATTTGCACAGTCAGCAAGGAATTACATATGCCCCCGCACTGGAATCTGGTTATGGGGCCCGTCCTCGTCTAAAGCAGCAAATCGATTGAAAACCCCTATGACAGGCGCGTTGACGGTCATTAAATTGACGACTTGCCGTTTGTCTAAAAAATAGCCAGCCATGACATCAAAATAATGACACTTTTATGCGCTTGAAGCAGACTGCACGGACTAGGGCGACCAGAAAAAGACCTGCGGTAAGCAGTCGTATCAGCTGACCTTTTCACGTCTTTAAACTTCGCCGTGACGAGGAACGCGCTATGAGTTTTACCGATGGTCTTCTTGCCCTGCTTGGCAAAGATGTCAGTCGCGACGCCCGTGGGCTGAATGCGCGGCTGCACTTTTTCGGCAGCATCCCCGTGGATGATGGCACTCCGTTTCCCCCTCAGACTCCCAGCGCCAATGAGCATTGCCTGCCAGTGGACAAGGCCGAGCGGCGTCCGTGTGTGGTGGCGTTGGTGTCAGTCAATGGCGGCGTGGGGCGAAGCACCCTGGCCACCGCGTTGAGCAGCGGCTTGCAGCGCCTGGGTGAGTCAGTGGTGGCGGTGGATCTGGACCCCCAGGATGCATTGCGATTGCACTTCGGTGTCAGCCGCGCCTCGCCCGGGATTGGTCGCGCCAGCCTGCGCAATGCACGTTGGGAAACTCTCCAGCAGCCGGGTTTTGTCGGCAGTCGCGTGATTACCTTTGGCGATACCGATATCCGCCAGCAGGACGACCTCCAACGCTGGCTCAAACATGAGCCGCAATGGCTGGCGCAGCGCCTGGCAGCCCTGGACCTGAGTGCCCGCGACACGGTGATCATCGATACTCCTGCCGGCAATAACGTCTATTTTCATCAAGCCTTGAGTGTCGCCGATGTGGTGTTGGTGATTACCCAGGCCGATGCCGCTTCCTTGGGCACCCTGGATCAACTCGATGCCTTGATGGCGCCGCACCTTGAGCGCGAGCGGCCACCGCATGTTCACTTTGTGATCAATCAGCTCGATGAGGACAATGCCTTCAGCCTGGATATGGTTGAGGCGTTCAGGCAGCGCCTCGGTACGAAGGAGCCATTGGAGGTGCACCACGATTTAGCGATCAGTGAGGCGCTGGCGTTTGGCACGGATCCCTTGGACAGCCAGGCTTTGAGTCTGGCGGGTGACGATATCGATGCGCTTTGCCGGCTGCTGATCGCACGCAGAAAACAGCTGTGAACGGCGGTTTATACGCGTAACAGCAAATGCTTATGCACAATCGGTTGGACCGAGTTGTCACGAAACAGCCATTTTGTGGAGCCGTTCTCATCACGCCGCAACTGCCTGTTTTACGTGTGTTTTATTTTGTGAACAAAAAATGACCAGCGCGGCTTTCGGCCTGTAGCGCAGATGGCTACGGGCTCCGTAAAGAATTCATCAACAGAGTTATCCACAGGTTGGGGTGCGACAATTTCGCCCCTTAATCGCGCTCGGCGAGCACCATCAAGTTGCGCGGCGTCAGGGTTGGTTCGCAGAAGCTGCCTACTTCGACCGTGTAGCCGTTTTCACTTAGAAACAATGCCCGATCCAGCACCAGCCAGACCTCCAGCGGGCGCCGAAACAGACCACGTACCAATTCCAGGTTCCTGACCTCGGCCAGACGCCGCCAGCCGTATGCCTCCAATGCCCCCCAATCCTGCTCACCTGTGGATAACCCTTTGCGGCTCGCCAGCTCCCGGCAGTAGTCCGCGAAGGGTTTGTCCAGCCAGCTGGCGGGCAGGGACGGTGTGGGCAGGTAGTCGTCGTGGCCTCGTAGCTCGCGTTGCAAGTGATCGAACCCCAGGCGTCGGGCCATGGACGTGTCCCGCTGCAAGCGCACGCGTTTGCCTGCGGTAACGGTTTCGCTCAGCGGCAGGCCAAGGTCATCGATCGACAGCTGCAGGCGCGATGCTCGGCCTGCGGTGGACAGCGGTTGATAGGTGTCGGCGTTGATGCGGTTGTAGCAACACGGCGCCAGCGCCAGCTGTTTGCAGCCGGCGGCGCTGGCGAGGTGCAGCAGGCGCACATGCAGGTCGCCACAGGCGTGCAGGGCGACGGGCGTGTGTTCGGGGCCGATAGCCACGTCGGCCATCACATCTTGCAGGCGATGGGTGACCGGCAAGCCGTGATGCTCGCTCAAGGCTTGGCCGGCGGCGATCAGTGCCGGGTCGTATTCCAGGCAGGTCAATGTTTGGCCTGTTTGCAGCAGGCGACGACCCAGGTGGCCCTTGCCTGCACACCAGTCCAGCCAGTGCCGGGGTGTTTGTGCAAACGGCAGCGCCGCGCCGAAGGCTTCGATTTGTTCCCACTTGCGGCCCGGCACGTCGACGTTCAGGCGCTGGCGGGCGGGGTGCAGGGGCTGCGTCGGCAACTTATCCACAGCGCTGAGTTGCAGGGCTTGCTCGGCAAGCTGTGGAAAAGGCGCAGGCGCGGCCAGGTCGTGGGGATGGTTGTGACTGGCTTCGGCATCGGCCAGCGAACGTTGACGCAGCCACTGGGCGAGGTCGGGATGCCGGGTTTCCCAGGCTAGTTGGCGATGCGTGAAGGGGCGTGGTTTCCACAGCCCCTGGTGCTCGATCAGAAACGCATCCAGCGCCGCGAAGCGTGTCTCAACGTCCCTGGCAAGCATCGACGCGCAGCCAGCGTTCGAGCAGCTTGAAGCCCCGTACCAGGATGTAGGCCATCAGCAGGTAGAACAGGCCGGCAGCGAAGAAGATTTCCACCGGCAAGTACGTGCGGGCAATGATGGTGCGTGCCATGCCGGTCAGTTCCAGCAGGGTCACGGTGCTGGCCAGGGCGCTGGCCTTGAGCATCAGGATCACTTCGTTGCTATAGGCCGGCAGGCCGATGCGCGAGGCGCGGGGCAGGATGATGTAGAACAGCGTCTTCGGCTTGGACATGCCCAGGGCGCGCGCGGCTTCGATCTCGCCGGGCGGTATGGCCTGGATCGCGCCGCGCAGGATCTCGGCGATATAGGCGGCGGTGTGCAGGGTCATGGTCGCCGTGGCGCACCAGAACGGATCGCGCAGGTACGGCCACATGAAGCTGTTGCGCACCGCGTCGAACTGGGCCAGGCCGTAGTAGACCAGGAACAGCTGCACCAGCAGTGGCGTGCCACGGAAGAAGAAAATATAGGCGTAGGGCAGGGCGCTGACATACCAGCGGCGCGAGGAACGGGCGATCCCCAGGGGGATCGCCAGCAGCAGGCCGGCGATCACGGCAATGGCCACCAGCTCCAGGGTCAGGGTCGCGCCCTGGGCCAATTTTGGCAGCCACTTGATGATCACGGCCCAGTTCAGGCCCAGGTCGAAATGCGCCAGCCAGCTGTAGTCGCCGCTCATTGGGTGCTCCTTGCAAAGCCGCGGGCGGCGCGTTTTTCCAGGAAGTGCATGCCGGTCATGGCCAGGACGGTGAGGCCCAGGTACATGAAGGCGGCCACCATGAAGAAGGTGAATGGCTGCTTGGTCACGGTCACGCCGATCTGCGCGTGGCGCATGATTTCTTCAAGGCCGATCACCGACACCAGCGCGGTGTCCTTCATCAGGATCATGAACAGGTTGCCCAGGCCCGGCAAAGCGATGCGCCACATCTGCGGCATGATCAGGCGAGTGAAGATGCGAAACTTCGACAGCCCCAATGCCACACCGGCTTCGCGGTGGCCCTTGGGAATGGCGAGGATCGCGCCACGGAATACTTCCGTGGCGTAGGCACCAAAGCACAGGCCCAGGGCAATGACCCCGGCAGCAAAGGCACTTAGAGAAAGGTCGGGGTTGCCAAAGAACTCCCCCAGGGCACGCATCAGGTTGACCGTGCCGAAATAAATCAGCAGTACCCACAGCAACTCGGGAATACCGCGAACGATGGTCGAGTAAGCACCGCCAAGCCATTGCAGCGGCTTGTACGGGGACGTCTTGGCCAAGGCGCCGGCGAGGCCGAGCACCAGCCCCAGGCACAGGGCCGTGAGCGCCAGTTTGACGGTCATCAGCGCGCCAGCGGCGAGCGCCGGGCCGAATCCGTAGAGATCGAAATTCATGGTGTTTTCATATCGCGGCAGGCATTGCTGAAAGCCGGCGCGCCCGAGGGGGCGCGCCGGTCAGGCCGTTCAGATCATTCGATGCTGAACGGGAAGTACTTGTCGTTGATTTTCTTGTAGGTGCCGTCAGCCTTGATCTCGGCCAGGGCTTTGTTCAGGCGCTCGCGCAGCGGGTCGCCCTTGCGTACGGCGATACCGATCTTGTCGCTTTCTACCACCGGGTCGCCCTTGAATTCATAGGCGGAACCGTCTTTGCTCTTGAGCCATTCGTACTGCACGTACTTGTCGGCGAGCATCCCGTCGAGGCGGCCGGACGTCAGGTCGAGGTAGGCGTTTTCCTGGGTGTCATAGAGCTTGGCGGTGGTTTCCGGCAGTTTGTCTTCCAGGTAGGTACCGGCCAACGTCGCGCGTTGTGCACCGATGACCTTGCCCTTCAGGTAAGCGGCGTCGGTCTTGAAGTCCGTCGTGGCTTTAGGGGCGATGAACTGCAGCTTGTTGGAGTAGTACGGGTCGGTGAAGTCGACGGCCTGCTTGCGCTCATCGGTGATCGACAGCGAGGACACCAGGAAGTCGAACTTCTTGGCGTTCAGGGCCGGGATGATGCCGTCCCAGTCGGACACATACACTTCGCACTTTTCGACTTTCATCTTGGCGCACAGGGCGTCGCCGATGTCTTTGTCGAAGCCGACCACGTTGCCGCTGGCGTCTTTATTGTTGAACGGCGGGTAGGCCGCTTCGATCCCCATTTTCAAGGTTTCTGCCATGGCCGTGGCGCTGAACGCCATCGAGACGGCCGCGGCCAGAAGGAATTTTTTATAGTTCTGCATGCATGTTGCTCCGTTAGCGGTTGCTGGACATGAATTGTTTGCAGCGCGCCGAAAGCGGGTTTTCAAATACCTGCTGTGGCGATCCTTGCTCTTCGACCAGGCCCTGGTGCAGGAACACCACTTCACTGGACACCTGGCGGGCGAAGCCCATCTCATGGGTGACCAGCAGCATGGTGCGGCCTTCTTCGGCCAGCGCGCGGATCACATTAAGTACTTCCTGGACCATTTCCGGGTCAAGCGCGGATGTAGGCTCATCGAACAGGATGACTTTGGGCTGCATCGCCAGGGTGCGCGCGATGGCCGCCCGTTGTTGCTGGCCGCCGGACAATTGCGCGGGGTAGGCGTGGCGCTTGTCGCTGATGCCGACCTTGGCCAGCAAGGCTTCGGCGACTTCGATCGCCTCGGCCTTGCTCTGGCCGAGCACACGGCGGGGTGCCTCGATGATGTTGTCGAGGATGCTCATGTGCGGCCACAGGTTAAAGTTTTGAAACACAAAACCGATTTCGCTGCGCAGGCGATTGATCTGCTTGCCGTCGGCGGCCATCAGCTCGCCGTTTTTCGCGGCCTTGAGCTTGAGCTCTTCGCCGGCGACCAGGATTTGGCCCTGGTGCGGGTTTTCCAGCAGGTTGATGCAACGCAGGAACGTGGACTTGCCGGAACCGGAGGAACCCAGGATCGAGATCACGTCGCCGTCGCGAGCGGTCAGCGAGATACCTTTAAGTACCTCCAGCTCACCATAGCGTTTATGCAAGTTGCGGATTTCAAGCGCGGGCGCGGCCTCGGCCATGTGCGGTCCTCATTGTGTTCATTGCGTTCCTGCTGTTGGGCCGCCTTCCTGGCGAGGCGCCAAGCTAGCATAGCGCCTTGATGGCAGCCAACAGCGCGGCCGGCGGTAAACAGGCGGTGTGCGGCAGGGTGTCGCATCGGCACAGCAGCGTGTCGCGCCATCAACAACCGAACAACCGTTTGAACCTGTAAAACCGCAGGCTTCGCGTAAAAAAGGGCGCGATGGTGCCAGCTTTGGGCGGGTGTTGGAAGGGTTAACCGGGCAAACGGTGCTTATCAGCCCTTTTATGGAGCGTCACGTACTTTTTGTGTGTGTTTTTGGTGCGCTGGGTGGTCTTGGAAGTGAGTCGCACGGTAACGCTATAGCGGAATGCCATTGTTCTCAATGACTTGCGATTTCTGTTGAATCGTCCTACAGCCCGCGTCAATCGCGGCCTTGTAACATTTTGGCGCAAATCTTGCGTAAAAAATAAAGAACGCCCTGTTGGTTTCTTTTCACGAGAAAGATTTCAGGCCGGGCGGACCGTTTTCGCAATTCCTCGTAAAGGTGTGTCAATGAGTAGTACGCAAAGCTCCAATGACCTCGAACAGGGGCTCAAACCGCGTCACGTCACCATGCTGTCGATCGCCGGCGTCATCGGTGCCGGTTTGTTTGTCGGCTCCGGCCACGCGATTGCTGCCGCCGGCCCTGCTGTACTGCTGGCCTACGCCGCTGCGGGGACGCTGGTGGTATTGGTGATGCGCATGCTCGCCGAAATGGCCGTGGCCTCGCCTGATACCGGTTCGTTCTCCACCTACGCCGACCGCGCGATCGGCCATTGGGCCGGTTTCACCATCGGCTGGCTGTACTGGTGGTTCTGGGTATTGGTCATCCCCTTGGAGGCCAACGCCGCCGCGACCATCCTGCACGCATGGTTCCCGGATGTGGCCATCTGGGCCTTTACGCTGATCATCACTTTGCTGCTGACGGCGACCAACCTGTTCAGCGTGAAGAACTACGGTGAGTTCGAGTTCTGGTTTGCGTTGATTAAAGTCGTGGCGATCGTGGGCTTTGTGATCCTCGGCCTCGCGGCGATTTTCGGCTTCCTGCCGACCAGCCAGGTCAGCGGCGTTTCGCACCTGTTCGACACCCAAGGCTTTATGCCTAACGGCATGGGCGCTGTCCTGGCTGCGATCCTGACCACCATGTTCTCCTTCATGGGCACCGAGATCGTCACCATCGCCGCCGCCGAATCGAAGAACCCAGGCCAGCAAATCACCAAGGCCACCAACTCGGTCATTTGGCGGATTGGTTTGTTCTACCTGTTGTCGATCTTCATCGTAGTGTCGCTGGTGCCATGGAACGATCCGACCCTGGCTGCCGTAGGTTCCTACCAGACCGTGCTGGAACGCATGGGCATCCCGAATGCCAAGCTGATCGTCGACCTGGTGGTCTTGGTCGCTGTGACCAGTTGCCTGAACTCGGCGCTGTACACCGCTTCGCGCATGCTGTTCTCGCTGGGTCGTCGCGGTGATGCACCGGCAGTCGCCAAGCGCACCAACAAGAGCGGCACGCCTTACTGGGCAGTGTTGCTGTCGACCGGCGCGGCGTTCCTGGCAGTGTTTGCCAACTACGTGGCCCCGGCGGCGGTGTTCGAATTCCTGCTGGCCAGTTCCGGTGCCATCGCGTTGCTGGTGTACCTGGTGATTGCGGTATCGCAACTGCGCATGCGCCAGAAGCGCACGGCGGCGGGCGAGAAGATTGTGTTCAAGATGTGGCTGTTCCCAGGCCTGACCTACGCAGTGATGGTCTTCATCGTGGGCACGCTGACCATCATGCTGTTCCAGGAAGCGCACCGGGTCGAGATCATCGCGACCGGTATCCTCAGCTTGCTGGTGGTCGTGGCGGGGCTGTTTGTGTCGAGCCGTCGCAAGGCCCAGCGGGTAGGCGCTGCAGCACTCAGCTAGGTTGCACCGATCCCTGTAGGAGCTGGCTTGCCGGCGATGGCGTCTTCAAGGGCCCCATCGCCGGCAAGCCGGCTTCTACAGAGTCAGAGTTGGGTCAGTGCCTTCGAGGCCGCGAGGTAATCCGCCTGGAACTGCGGCGATTCGATCCACGCCAGCGCAGCCGCTTCATCATCGGTGTCCGTGGCCCACTGCCGATATTCGATCAGTGCCGCCAGGATGAAGTCGGTGGCTTCCTCTTCGCCTTCCTGCTCCAGCACCAGCGCCAGCAACGGGTGCGCCAGGAACACGGCACACAATGCCTGCTGGCTGATCTCGCCCGCTGTGCGCATCTCGACGAACAGCTCGGTCAAATCCACCGATTCAAGGTCAATGCGGCTGTCATCGCCGGAAAACGCATCCGGCTTGCTCGCGACGGCGCGCTGGGTACGGTTCTGCTTGGCCTTGGCCTTGGCCTTTGCCCGTTGGGCGCGTTTTTGCTGCTTGTTTGGCGAGGCCATGGGCTCAACGTCCTGAGGATCTGGGATGAGTATTGAAGCGCAGGTTGGGGGAAATCCCAAGGGTATCTGCGGTTAATTCGCCGTTTTGCAGCCACGCCAATGCAATCGGCCACAGCCGATCCTGATACTCGCTGCGAAAGAACGCGAAATGTCCGACCTGTTTTTCGCCGATATCTTCAGGCGCAATCCGCAGGTGAGTGCGTTCGCTGCCGTCGAAATAGCCCAGTAATCGCTCAATCGCCGGCACTGTGCCAAACGGATCATCGGTGATGCTGATCGCCAGGATCTGCGCGCTCACACGACTGAACGGCAAGCCCGCCAGCGCGCGACCGCTGGGCCGCTTTTCGTATCTCGGTGTCGGCGTGCTCCAGTCGCGTACCACGCCTGCCGGCGTGTCCTCCAGCCAGCCCAGTCGCTTGCCCGGGAAGTACCCGCACAGCGCCGTGACCAGTGGCATCACTACATGCCACTTGGCAAACATCCGCCAGCGCCCGCTCGCCTGGTAATCGCGCCAGTAGGCGAACTGCGCGCCCACCGTGACGATCCGCCGGATCACCGCCCCTGAGGCGGCGAGCCCTGCCGCACAACCGCCGAAGCTGTGGCCGACCACATCAATCGGCTGGCCCGGAAACTCCCGCTGCGCCCGCCGCAGGATCGCCTCGAAATCCAGCGCGCCCCAATCCGACCACGAGGCCTTGAAGCCGCGCAACGAACCGCTGCGGGATTCGCCGATGCCTCGGTAGTCGTAGGTAATCACGTCGAAGCCGTGGGCGAACAGGTAATCGGCGAAGCGTGAGTAATGGCGGCAGCGCACCGAGGTGGCGGCGTTGATGATCACGGCGGGGCGCGCCAGGTCGGTTCGGACGTGGCGCCAGCTGAAGCCGCCGAGAGGGTAACCGTCGGCAGCGGGCTCGCGGAATGCTTCTGGGGCAGGTCGGGTGGGCAGGTTCATAGGTCGACTCGATCCTTGCGCTTCGATGTGGGCTGGAAGGCCCATGCGCTTTTGTAGTCAGCCGAAATTAACAAATTTCGCCCGGCGCAGGCGCAGGAATTATTGCGATGCTCGACCTTATCCCCTGGGGTGCTTAGGCTTACGAACTTTTGATCAACCGGAGTCAGTCCATGACCCGCGACACCCTCGAGCACAACCAGATCCCGGTCTACTTCGTCGCGGTCATTCTGGCCGTCGCCTTCGGCTTGCTTGCGCCGTCCTGGGGGCATGGAATGGGTGCGCTGGTCACGCCTGCCATCGCGGTCTTGATGTACGCCATGTTCCTGCAAATCCCTTTTCTGGATCTGCGTCAGGGCCTGGGCAACAGGCGCTTCCTCGCGGCGTTGCTGCTGGCCAATTTCATCCTGGTGCCGTTGCTGGTGTGGGCATTGACGCGTGGACTGGTGGAGCGCCCGGCGTTGCTGGTGGGTGCGTTGCTGGTGTTGCTCACGCCGTGTATCGACTACGTGGTGGTGTTCACCCACATCGGCAAAGGTGATGCGCGACTGATGCTGGCGGCGACGCCGGTGCTGTTGCTGCTGCAGTTGCTGCTGTTGCCGCTGTACCTGGGTTTCATGCTGGGCGCGCAGTCCGAGGTCGTGGTGGCGGCGGGGCCATTTATCGAGGCGTTCCTGTGGTTGATTGTGCTGCCGATGGTGCTCGCGGTGATCACGACGTCGCTGGCGCGCAAGTCGGCGCTCATCAATGCCTGGAACAGCGCCTGGGCGTGGCTGCCGGTGCCGGCGATGGCAGCGGTGCTGTTTGTGGTGATCGGTTCGCAAATCACCTCGGTGGTGCGCGACATCAACCTGCTGCTGCCGGTGATCCCGGTGTATGTCGGCTTCCTGGTGCTGGCGCCGCTGATGGGCGCGCTGGCGGCGCGGCTGTTCGCGCTGCCGGCGGCAACGGCGCGGGCGGTGACCTTCAGCGCGTCGACGCGTAATTCGCTGGTGGTGCTGCCCCTGGCGCTGGCCTTGCCGGAAGACGTGCGAGGGCTGGCGGCGACGGCGGTCATCCTGCAAACCCTGGTCGAACTGGTGGGTGAGCTGATTTACGTTAGGCTGATTCCCAAGGCGGTGTGGCCCGCGGGTCGGTAAAAGCGCAAATGTTCAGGTTTGTTCAGGCGCTATTCAGGGGCTCGCTCGGCAACATAGGTTGGCGCTCCCTACCTGACAGGCCTACTGATGGATCATCGCAACCGTTTTCGCATGGAATCCCTGGGCATTTTCCTGCTTGCCTTGTTGCTGTTTACCCTGGGCATCTGGGATCAGCAGCCGCAAGGGTTTGACGGACGTTGGGCGCTTTTCCTGCAGGAAATGTTTCGCCATGGCGCGAGTCTTTTCCCCACGACCTACGGGCAGCCCTACGCGGACTATCCCGGCACCGCGACGTTCTTTAGTTTTGTCTTCGCCCGGTTGTTCGGCGCGCCTAACCATCTGGCGAATATCCTGCCGACCGCGCTGGCCTCGGCCGGGGTGGTGGCGCTGATCTATCGCCTGCTGGTGCCGTATGGTCGCAGCTGGGCGCTGCTTACCGTGCTGTTGACCCTGCTGACGACCCAGTTGCTGGAAAAGTCGCGCTCGGTGTGCCTGGACCAAATGGTCGCGCTGTTGTGCCTGGGCAGTTTCTACCTGCTGCACAGCGGCGAGCGCCTCGGCTCGCGGTGGCGCCAACTCGCCGTGTTCCCGTTGTTCATCCTCGGCTTTGCGATTCGCGGCCCGCTGGGCTTGATCGAAGTCTGTGGCGTGGTGTGCGTGTACTGGGCACTGGCCCGGCCTGGAGAGCGGGTCAAGCAGGTGTTGATTCACGGCATCGTCGGGCTGGTGTTGCTGGCGGCCTGTTGGTGGCTGCTGGTCAAGCTCGCGCGCTTGAGTGGCGGCGATGCGTTTGCCGATGAGGTGTTCAAGATGCAGGTGGGCGGGCGCCTCGATGAGACCGGCGAGCCGTTCTATTTTTACTTCCAGCTGAGCCTGTACCGTTATTTCCCCGTGGTGCCCCTGGCGCTGGCCACACTGGTTGCCCTGCGACAGCGCTGGGCGCAGCGCTTCGACGATGATGTGCAATTGGTCGTGCGGCTCGGCGCCTGCGGCTTGATGATCCTGCTCGGGTTGTCGGTGCCGCACTTCAAGCGCGCTTATTACATCCTGCCAATGGTGCCGATGTTTGCCGCTGTCGCCGCCTATGGGCTGCTCCAGGCGCAAGGATGGCTGATTGGCGTGCGCCGATGCTACGAGGGGCTTGTCGCGGCGCTGCCGGCGTTGTGCGTGGTTGTCGTGTTTGTCTGTCGGCATAGTTGGCAGAAACACGGTTACTGGCCTGGCGTCTCGCTGCCGTTGTTGATCGGTGGGTTGGTGATCCTGCAAGTCGCGGCGCTGCTTGCCTGGCGGCGAGCAGGGCGGCTGGTGTGGCTCAGCGTGTTCGCACTCGCGGCGCAGTGGCTGGTGCTGGTGACGGTAGTGGAGCCCGCCAAGGACCTGCAGTTCGACACCCGCCAGTTTGTCAGCCAGGTGGAAGCCCTGCGCGTGGCGCAACCGGGGCCGCTGGTATTTGTGAATCTCGGCCGGGACACCTGGGCGGTGCGCTACATGATGAACCTGGAGCATGACGAGCAGCCATTGTTTGTCGGTAGCTCCGACGTTGCGCGGCTGGACACTCTGCCCCGCCCGGCGTGGGTCATCGTGGCGCGCAAGGAAACCGCGCTGCTCAAGGGCACGCCCCTGGAACATCTGGCGCCAAGCTTCGAGGGGCGCTTGAACGATAATCCCCTGATGGTGTTTTTGCTGGAGTGAGTCAGTGACGGGCTATGCGTCTGCCGGTCGAGTGGTTGGCCGGTCATGTGAGGGGCGGAAGGCGCTGATGTGGAGGAGGGTGATCGATGCTTTGGGGCGATGTTGAATCGCCTCGGTAGACCGAAAAATCGCAGGCAACAAAAAACCCGCACTAGGCGGGTTTCTTGTGTGTTTCAGATGATATTTGCACCACCTGAAACTTAATAGTGGTGCCCAGAGACGGAATCGAACCGCCGACACGGGGATTTTCAATCCCCTGCTCTACCGACTGAGCTATCTGGGCAACGGGGCGCATTAAACGGGTTTTTCAGGGGGTCGTCAAGCAAGTTTTCAAAAAATATTTAATTATTACCGTCGCTTACGTGCCGACCCCGATTTTTGATCAATTATTGAGCAGGCGGCACGTAGCCGTCGGCCTTGGCGTAATCCTCGCCGGAAAAGAACTTGTCCATTTCGCCTGACAGGTATTTACGATCTTCGGCGTTCATCATGTTCAGGCGTTTTTCATTGATCAGCAGCGTCTGGTGTTTCAGCCAGTCGCCCCATGCCTGGGCGGAAATGTGATCGAAAATGTCCTGGCCTTTCGCACCTGGGTACGGAGGGCGTTCCAGGCCGGGCAATTGTTCTTTGTACTTGCGGCACATTACGGTGCGGGTCATGACGACACTCCTGCATTCAATACGTCGGCCGCGCGCTTCAGCAGTTTCTTGACCGGGGCGGCAAGGCCCAGGCGCGGCGGGGTGGCGAGGTTATACCAGAGCCAGTCGGCCTCGGCCACGTGATGGGCGGATTCCTCGACCTGGACCAGCCAGGGTTCGATGGCCAGCTGGAAGTGGCTGAAGGTGTGGATCAGCCCCGGCAGCTCCTGCTGTTTGCCCAGTGCCAGCGCGTGCTGGTGGGCGAGGTGTTCCAGGTCGGTGAGGTCGTCCAGCTCCGGCAAGCTCCACAAACCGCCCCACAGGCCGGTGGATGGGCGCCGGTAAAGCAGGATTTCGCCTTCGGCATTGGCCAGCAAGGGCATCAGCGTGCGCTTCTGCGGGATGCTCTTGCGCGGCTTGGGGATCGGGTAGCGCGTCTCCAGGCCGAGCATGTGGGCTTCGCAGCCTTTTTCCAGCGGGCACAGCAGGCAACTGGGCTTGCTGCGGGTGCAGAGGGTGGCGCCCATGTCCATCATCGCCTGGGTATAGGCGTTGACGCGGTCATGCGGAGTGAAGCGTTCTGCGGTGGCCCACAGCTGCTTCGCCACCTTGGGCTCGCCCGGATAGCCTTCCTGCGCGGTAAAGCGTGCCAGCACGCGCTTGACGTTGCCGTCGAGGATCGGCGCGCGCAGGCCCATGCTCAGGCTGGCAATCGCGCCGGCGGTGGACAGGCCGATACCCGGCAGTTCGGTGAGCTTTTCGACATCCCGGGGAAACTCGCCGCCGTACTCGGCCACGACGATCTTCGCGGTCTTTTGCAGGTTGCGCGCCCGGGTGTAGTACCCCAGTCCGGTCCACAGGTGCAGCACTTCGTCTTCCGGCGCGGCAGCCAGGGCCTCGACCGTTGGCAACGAGGCCATGAAGCGGTCGAAGTAGTTGAGCACGGTGCTCACCTGGGTCTGCTGCAGCATGATCTCCGAGACCCACACCCGGTAAGGCGTGATGCCCTGTTGCCAGGGCAGGTCATGGCGACCGTGGCGGTCGTACCAGTTGAGTACGGCCTCTGAAAACTGCTCGTTTCTCATCGTTTGAACAGGCCTTTCAACGCGTCTTTCAACTGCGGGTTTACCTTGTCGAGTTTCTCTTCCAGCTTCTCGCTGAGCTTGTTGCCGGCCGCCTTGATCGCGACCTGGCTCAGGCCGTCCTTGTCCAGGCGGCAGGCCTTGGCGCCCAGTTCCAGCGGGCCACGGCAACGCAGCGGCACTTCGATGTTCTGGAAGTTGGAGCCGACCTGGCAGGCCGGGTCCGGCGTATCGCGCTGGTCGCCTTCGACGATGATGCCGACGCGGTAATCCATGCCGAGTACGCGCAAGTCGACGTCGCCGTTGCCGTTGACCGTCAACCCTGGAATGCGCACTTTCAGGTCGGGGTTGCTGGCCACGCCGTTACGGAATGTCAGGTTGCCGCGCAGCTCCTGGAAGGGCGTGTCCTTGCCCTGGGGCGTGGTGCTCAGGGTCTTGCGGTTGAGCAGGGCGATGCCGGTGCACAGTTGCTGTTCGAGGTTGGCGTTGAGCAGCACGCCGTTGTTGATCACAAAGCTGGCGGTGCCGTTGAGGCTGTCGATCAGCGCCTTCTGGCTGTTGCCACGGCCGTTGAGGTTGCTGTCGAGGGTGATCTGGCCCTTGACCGGCGGGTTCTGCCCCTGGGCCTGCAGGATGCGTTCAACCGGCACCTGCTTGATATGCGTCTGTAGCGCGAGGACCGGGATGTCCTGGCGCACATCGAGGTTGCCGTTGGCCTGGAACGTGCCGTTGTAGAGGCCGCCGCTGAGGGTGTCCAGCTTGAGTTGGCCGTCGACGCCGGAGGCTTTCAGTGCCGCGTTCTGGATCGGCAGCTTGCTCAGCGTCAGCTGGCCGAAGGCGAGGTCGGCGTCTATGTCCAGGGTGCGCAGGTGCGTCAGCGGCAGCAGCTTGTCGGTGCTCCAGGCGCCTTTGGTGGGCGCGTCCGGCAGCGGTGTAGTGCCACCGGCGGCCATGGCCCCGGCTTCGCTGTTCTGCACCTCGGCCTGGCGGGCGGCGCTCGCGCCTTTGGCGGAGTCGGACTTGGCCGGCAGGTAGTTGTCAGCGTTGAAGGTGTCGCCCTTGAGCTGAACCCGCAGCGACTGCTTGGCGAAATCGTCCACGGCAACGCGGCCGGTGAAGGTGCTGCCGTCGAGTTTCAGGTTCAGGTCTTCCAGCGCCAGGCTGTTTGGCGTGCCCTTGAGGCGGCTGACCAGCTCGACCTTGCTCAGGCTGCCGTCCGCCATCGGCGGCAACGGGTGGCCGACGCTGTCGAGGAACTTGGCCAGGTCAAACTGGGCAATGGACAGCGCGCCGCTGAATTGCGGGGTCTTGTCCAGGTCATTGACCTTCAGCTCGCCCAAGGCGCGCAGTTGGTTGGCCGACAGCTTCAGGTTGGTCCACTCGGCGATATTCGCCGCCTGGTCCACCAGCAACTGGCCCTGGGTGGAGAAGGTCACTGTCTTGCCTTGCAGCGGCTCGCCCGTGGCTTCGCCGGTGATTTTCATGTCCTCGAACTGGTAGCGCTTGAGGGCGCGCTGGATGCGCAGGTTGCCGTTGAGCTCGGTCTTGACGCGCATCACCGGCTGGTTGCTGCCGAAGAAGGCGGTGAGTTTCACCGGAATGCTCGCGCCTTCGTGCACGGCGCCGGCGCTCAATTGGATGCTTTCGGCGCTGAACTGCTTGCCGGTCTGTTCATCGTTGTATTCGATGCGGGCGTTGTTGACCGTCAGGCTGTCGATATCCAGGCGGATCGGCTTTGACGGTTTTTCCGGCTCGGTCTCGGCAGGTTGCTCGGTCGGAGCGGGTGCGCCGGTGCTGGCCGACGACACGTTCTTGCCAATGTCTTCCCAGTTGCCGTGGCCTTGCTTGTCGCGGGTCAGGCGCAGGTTGAGGCCTTCGACACGCACGTCGCTCATCTGGACTTCGCGGCGCAGCAGCGGCAGCACGCGCACCGACAGGCCCAGCATCTGCAGGTCGGCGAACGGCTGAGTCGGGTTGGTCAGGGTCGCGACGCTGGCTTCGTGCAGTTCAAGGCCGAGCCAGGGGAACAAGCTCCAGCCGATATCGCCATTGAGCGTCAGCTCGATGTGGGCCTTGTCGCGGGCTATCTGGCGAATCTCGTCTTTATAGTCGTTGGGATCGAAGAGATGGGTCAGGGCAAAGCCCAGAGCCACAATGATCAGCAACAGCCCGAGAAGTACCAGACCCAGGATTTTGCCGAACGCTTTCATGGGCGAGTCCTTGTATGTCGATTTCAAAATTTAGCCGCAGAGTATAACGCCCGACGGCCCGCGTCAGTTCGCGGATCGTTACATTGTATCCAGGGGCGCGGGAACGGGTTTCTGGCGTCAAACAAAACAGATTTCCTGAAAAAGGTGATATCAGTTTGGTTTTTCTGTCATCCACAGGTGCTAATCTGCGCAGGTTCGTCTGCCTTCTGCGACACAACGTCGCGCTTAAAAGGAGCTTTACTCAACAACAACGGCCAACGCTTTGCGTGCAAGGCCGAGGGAGAGAGCGCCTGACGGACACATACTAACAACTGGGGGAAACACCAATGAGCACTAGCACTGCAGCAGGTCATACTGCCGCACAGCCTGCGTTCCTGTCCAAGGAGCGCATTATCGCCAAGCCCGGCTTCAACCGCTGGCTGGTTCCACCGGCCGCCCTGGCCATCCACTTGTGCATCGGTATGGCCTACGGTTTCTCGGTGTTCTGGCTGCCACTGTCCAAGGCACTGGGTATCACCAAGCCGGTCGCCTGCGCGCCGGACATGGGGTTCATCGCCCAAGTCTTCTCGTCCCAATGCGACTGGCCCATCTCCATGCTGGGCTGGATCTACACCCTGTTCTTCATTTTCCTGGGCTGCTCGGCAGCGATCTGGGGCGGCTGGCTGGAACATGCCGGGCCTCGTAAAGCCGGGGTTGTATCGGCCCTGTGCTGGTGTGGCGGCCTGTTGATCTCGGCGCTGGGTATCTATACCCACCAGATCTGGCTGATGTGGATCGGCTCCGGGGTCATTGGCGGTATCGGCCTGGGCCTGGGCTATATCTCGCCGGTGTCGACCCTGATCAAGTGGTTCCCGGACAAGCGCGGCATGGCCACCGGCATGGCGATCATGGGCTTCGGCGGCGGCGCAATGGTTGGCGCTCCCCTGGCGGCAGCGCTGATGGGCCACTTTGCCACGCCGACCAGCGTGGGCGTGTGGCAGAGCTTTGTGGTCATGGCGGCGATTTACTTCGTGTTCATGATCGCCGGCGCGCTGCTGTACCGCGTTCCGCCGACCGGCTGGAAGCCTGAGGGCTGGACCGCACCGGCGAAAAAAGCCAGCAACGCGATGATCACCCACCGTCACGTGCACGTGAATGTGGCGTGGAAAACCCCGCAATTTCGCCTGGTGTGGCTGGTGCTGTGCCTGAACGTGTCCGCCGGTATCGGCATCCTCGGCATGGCTTCGCCACTGCTGCAGGAAGTCTTCGGCGGCAAGTTGCTGGGTGTGGACGTGCCATTCGGCCAGCTTGATGCCGGTCAGTTGGCTTCAATTGCGGCAATTGCCGCGGGCTTCACCGGTCTGTTGAGCCTGTTCAACATCGGTGGTCGGTTCTTCTGGGCGTCGTTCTCCGACTACCTGGGGCGTAAAAATACCTACTTCGTGTTCTTCGCCCTGGGCTTTGCCCTGTACGCGCTGATCCCGAACCTGGGGCACCTGGGCAACGTGGCGCTGTTCGTGGCCGCGTTCTGCATCATCCTGTCGATGTACGGCGGTGGTTTTGCGACCGTCCCGGCTTACCTGGCCGACCTGTTCGGCACCCAGATGGTCGGCGCGATCCACGGTCGCCTGCTGACCGCCTGGGCCGCTGCGGGCGTACTCGGCCCGGTGTTGGTGAACTACCTGCGTGAGTACCAGTTGAGCATCGGCGTGGATCGCGCTGCGGCCTACGACATCACCTTGTACATCCTCGCGGGCCTGCTGGTGCTGGGTTTCCTCTGCAACCTGCTGGTGCGTCCGGTGGCCGACAAGTACTTCATGACCGATGCCGAACTGGCCGCCGAACAGGCGCTGGGTCATGACAAAGGTACCGATGCCTCTACGTCGCTGGAGTGGAAAGCGTCTGCGGGCAGCAAGCCGTTGGCGATCGCCGCCTGGCTGGTGGTGGGTATTCCGTTGGCGTGGGGTGTGTGGGTGACCCTGCAGAAGACCGCGGTACTGTTCCACTGATACGCAGTTTCCCGGCGCCCTTTCACGCAAGGTGAGGGGGGGCCGGGCATCCGGCCGTGCTAGTCCTGCTTCTTGTCGGGCGCGGCCTTGGCCGCAGTGCCGCGCCATGGAATCCGTTGAAACCATGGCTGCGGCACCGGATGCACAATCACCCGCAACGCGCGGGCATAGTCCATTACCAATCCGGGTGTCCACGCCATCGTCATGGCGCGCTTGCGCACTTGCGCGGCAATCCACAGCTCGGGCATCAGCAAGGTCTGCAGCACCGAGCGCCAACGCCGGGACCGCTCCGACAGCACGCCATCCATCGAGGCTTCCAACGCAAATGCCACGCTGCTCGAGCAGTTGCGATAGGTCAGGTTGTAGGTGGCCTGTTGCCGATAGTGGGTCGAGAACTCAATCAGCGCCTTGCGGCTGTACCGATGAAACACGATCTTGCGGTCTGAGTCGCACCAGTTGGCGACTTCGGTGGCGTAGTCCGGCTGGAATGTGCCGGGCACGTCGTTGTTGCGCGTGGCCTTGAGGATGCGGAAAAACTCTGACGGCGAGCGATCGATGTCGGCGACCGGGTACAGGCTCAGGTACACCGAGGGCGACAGTTCAAGGGCCGCATGCCCGGTGGAAATCACGCCTTGCGCATCCACCGCTGCGATGTAGCGGTTGATGATCGGGCGCGGGATCGTCGTGGCGCTCGCGGTGCCTTCCGGTGTCCAGATATGCACCACCAGCGGATCGTTGCAGGCAGGTTCGGGCTCCTGCTGTTCGAGCGGTGCTTGCGGCGGCAACTTCTTGAAGTCCGACAGCAGGTCCCTGGGCGCGAGCAACTCGAACGTCGAGGTGCCGTGGCGCAGGCGCCGGACGCGACGCGCGATGCGCACGGTGTTCAAGCCGCTGACGATCATCAACGCGCCGAGGAAAAACGACACCGTTGCACTGTTGGCAATCGGATAGGGACTGACCAGCAACCCCGCAAATACTACCTGCGCGCCGCCGCTGATCAGCGATGTGCGCCAATGCGGGAACCTCACTACCCAGGCCGAGGTGATGGTCAGCAGGCCGATCACGAAGTAGGTGAAGCCGAAGATGATCGCCAGCAGCAGGTTGCTGTAGACCTTGTCGGCCAGAATCAGCACCGCGACGAAGAAGCAGATGCCGCCCTTGAAATACAGCACGGCCCGCTGAGTGCCCACGCCGCTGGCGGCCACGCTCAGGGTGACAATGCTTTCGAGCAGCAACATCAACCCGAACGCGCGCAGCGGGAAATACAGCTCGCCATCCAGCCCATCAATCATCACGCCAAGGCCCAGCGCGCCCCAGACGATGCCGACCAGGCCGAGAAACCAGAACTTGGAACGGACGAATTCTGCGCCGAACAGCAGTAAAGCAATCTGGATCATGAAGGTACTCGTACAGGTAGGCGCGGGTCGGCAATAGTCATGGGGTCAGTCATAACGACTCGGTTGCCAGTTGCCGACAATCACTTGGCCGTGGGCATCACGCAGGGCGCCGGGGCTCTGGTCATAAAGGGTCAGCCAGTCACCGTTGCCCTTGTCGATGCGAAACGCCAATGAGGCCGCGCGCGCGTGGGTGGCCGGTGTCCAGTGGCGCTTGAGCTGGTCGCGATCCTCGGGATGCACGCGTTCCAGGACCTGTTGCACGGTGCCCAGTGGCAGGGTGCTCACATCCAGGAGCGTTGCAAGGTTGTCGTCCCAGAGGATTTCCCCCGTGCCGGGGTGCAGTTGGTACATCACGCCATCACCCGCCAGGCGGCCGCTTTGCGGGTCATAAGGCTTGGCCGCCTGGGTCATCAGGCGTATCGCGACCACCAGCAAGGCAGTGATCGACAGGTAGCTTTGCGCAAGCAGCAAGGGTTCACCTTCCAGCAGGCCGGGCACATAAAACGGGCCTGTCTGCTGATCGGTGTAATTGACCACGATACTGCCCAGGACCAGCAGCGCGAGCGAGCCACCGGGGCTGCGCCATGTCACGCAGACGGCGAGGGTGAGGGCGATGGGCAGGCAGGCGAGGATGAAATACAGCGCAGCACCGGCGTCGGTGTCCAGCATGTCGGTGAGCCAGTGCGGCGTCGTGCCGAACACGTACCAGGTCATCACGGCCAGCAGCGCCACGCACACGGCGCCGGCCCATTTCTCGCGCGCGCTGAGGGCGACGTCGCGCAGGTTGCGGGTCAGTACGTTCATCACCACGACGGTCGCGAAGAACACGCCGTTGACGCCGGCCATCCAGTTGCTCATCAGCGTATGCGACGAGGCCTCCCCGGCCAGTATCAGCCAGGCTTTCCTCAGCAACGCCTCGGCGCCACACACGGCCACGGTTGCCAGCAGCCATAGCACGATGGCGTGCAGGTCGTCGCCACGCCGGGCGAAGCGCCGAACCAGCCAGGCAATCGCCACCGAGCCCGCCAGCGCCTGGGCCGAAAGCGCCACGGCGACCGGTAAGTGTTGCCAGCCTGGCTCATCCAGCAGCACTCGCGCGGCCAGCAACACCAGGAACAGCAGCGGCCAGTGTGCGCGTTTCGAACTGAGGAAGGCTGATACCGAAACACCCGCCGGGAACCAGATGATCGCCATGCCCGAGACAGGATCAGCAAAGGCCAGCGAGGCGACGCCGGTCACGTAGTAGGTGAGTGCCCACAAGAGGAGAATGCCGCTGCGTCTTAAGACTCTGGGTATTGTCACTGTTCAGTTCATCAGGTTTTAAACGTTGCGTTCATGTTACAGCGAAGCCGCCGAGGGCATTCGAGTAAATACCTCGGGCGCACCATGTTGGGGCGCCTGTCGACACTCCATCAGTCTTATCCCCTCCGATGTTTCTGTTTAGCGCCCGCGCCCCTATAATGGCTGCCTTTTTCGCCCAATGATTTTGCGGAGCTGGTGATGGCCGAACGTAAGGCGTCCGTCGAGCGCGACACTCTGGAAACCCAGATCAAAGCCTCGATCAACCTGGATGGCACCGGAAAGGCCCGATTTGATATCGGTGTACCTTTTCTTGAGCACATGCTGGACCAGATCGCCCGTCACGGGCTGATCGACCTGGATATCGTCAGCAAGGGCGACCTGCATATCGACGACCACCATACGGTGGAAGACGTAGGCATCACCCTGGGCCAGGCATTTGCCAAGGCCATCGGCGACAAGAAAGGCATCCGTCGCTACGGCCACGCCTATGTCCCGCTGGACGAAGCGTTGTCGCGCGTGGTCATCGACTTCTCCGGCCGCCCTGGCCTGCAGATGCATGTGCCCTATACCCGCGCCACCGTAGGCGGGTTTGACGTTGACCTGTTCCAGGAATTCTTCCAGGGCTTCGTCAACCACGCACTGGTCAGCCTGCACATCGACAACCTGCGCGGCACCAACACCCACCACCAGATCGAAACCGTGTTCAAGGCTTTCGGCCGCGCGCTGCGCATGGCTGTCGAGCTTGATGAACGCATGGCCGGGCAAATGCCATCGACCAAGGGCGTCCTGTAATGCAGACGGTCGCGGTTATCGATTACGGCATGGGTAACCTGCACTCGGTGGCCAAGGCCCTCGAGCACGTCGGTGCCGGCAAGGTGCTTATCACCAGCGATGCCAACGTGATTCGCGAAGCCGATCGCGTGGTGTTCCCGGGCGTCGGTGCGATTCGCGATTGCATGGCCGAGATCCGTCGCCTGGGCTTTGACAGCCTGGTGCGCGAAGTCAGCCAGGATCGCCCGTTCCTCGGCATCTGCGTGGGCATGCAAGCCTTGCTCGACAGCAGTGAAGAGAACGACGGCGTCGACTGCATCGGCCTGTTCCCAGGCCAGGTGAAGTTCTTCGGCAAAGACCTGTATGAAGACGGCGAACACCTGAAGGTCCCGCACATGGGCTGGAACGAAGTGCGTCGCACCGTCGACCACCCGTTGTGGCACGAAATCCCTGACATGGCGCGTTTCTACTTCGTGCACAGCTACTACATCGCCGCCGGTAACCCGCGCCAGGTGGTGGGTGGCGGGCATTATGGCGTCGACTTCGCCGCCGCGCTGGCCGAGGGCTCGCGGTTTGCCGTGCAGTTCCACCCGGAGAAGAGCCATACCCATGGCCTGCAGTTGCTGCAGAACTTCGCCGCCTGGGACGGTCGCTGGTAAATGGCCAAGAAGCCGAAGCTGCCGGTGCTCAACCTCACGCCTGAGCAGGAGGGTGAGGCGATCCTCAAGATCAAGCGCTTCATGGAAGACCGTTTCGAGCTCAAGCTGGGCTCGTTCGAGGTCGCCGAGATCCTTGAGTTGTTCACCACCGAGGTCGCTCCGCACTATTACAACAGGGCGATTTTCGACACGCAGACGCTCCTTAAAGAAAGGTTCGAAAGCATCGAAAGCGACCTGTGGTCGCTTGAAAAGAGCAGCTGAAAGCGTCAGGCGCCAAGCTGCAAGAATTGATACGCGTGCTTGCTTGCAGCTTATAGCTCGCAACTCGCAACTCTTTTGACGAAGGAAAAAGCATGCTGATTATCCCCGCTATCGATCTCAAGGACGGCGCTTGTGTACGCCTGCGCCAGGGCCGCATGGAAGACTCCACCGTGTTCTCCGATGACCCGGTGAGCATGGCTGCCAAATGGGTGGAAGGTGGCTGCCGTCGTCTGCATCTGGTGGACTTGAACGGCGCCTTCGAAGGCCAGCCCGTCAATGGCGAAGTAGTGACCGCGATCGCCAAGCGCTACCCGAACCTGCCGATCCAGATCGGCGGCGGTATCCGCTCCCTGGAAACCATCGAGCACTACGTCAAGGCGGGCGTGAGCTACGTGATCATCGGCACCAAGGCCGTGAAGGATCCGGCGTTCGTCGCCGAAGCTTGCCGCGCGTTCCCGGGCAAGGTAATCGTGGGCCTGGACGCCAAGGACGGTTTCGTCGCCACCGACGGCTGGGCTGAAATCAGCACCGTGCAGGTGATCGACCTGGCCAAGCAGTTCGAAGCCGACGGCGTGTCTGCCATCGTTTATACCGACATCGCCAAAGACGGCATGATGCAGGGCTGCAACGTGCCGTTTACCGCGGCACTGGCGGCGGCCACCAAGATCCCGGTGATCGCCTCTGGCGGTATTCACAACCTGGGCGATATCAAGTCGCTGCTGGACGCCAAGGCTCCCGGGATCATCGGCGCCATCACCGGCCGCGCGATCTACGAAGGTACCCTGGACGTCGCCGAAGCCCAGGCTTACTGCGATGCCTACGCGAACAGCTCCAAGTCGTAAGCTGAAAGCTGCAAGTCAAAGCACACCTGCTCCAGCTTGCCGCTTGTAGCTTGAAGCTTCTTAATCGGAGATTAAGTCAATGGCTTTAGCCAGACGCATCATCCCTTGCCTGGACGTCGACAACGGTCGCGTGGTCAAGGGCGTCAAGTTCGAGAACATCCGTGATGCCGGCGACCCGGTGGAAATCGCGCGTCGCTATGACGAGCAAGGTGCCGACGAGATTACCTTCCTCGACATCACCGCCAGCGTCGACGGCCGCGACACCACGCTGCATACCGTCGAGCGCATGGCCAGCCAGGTGTTCATCCCGCTGACCGTGGGCGGCGGCGTGCGTACCGTGCAAGACATCCGCAACCTGCTCAATGCGGGCGCGGACAAAGTCTCGATCAACACCGCTGCGGTGTTCAACCCGGAGTTCGTCGGCGAAGCCGCGCAGCACTTCGGCTCGCAGTGCATCGTGGTCGCCATTGATGCGAAGAAAGTCTCCGCCCCGGGCGAAACCCCGCGCTGGGAGATCTTCACTCACGGCGGTCGCAAGCCGACCGGCCTGGACGCGGTGGAGTGGGCGATGAAGATGGAAGGCCTGGGCGCCGGTGAAATCCTGCTGACCAGCATGGACCAGGACGGCATGAAAAATGGCTTCGACCTGGGCGTGACGCGCGCTATCAGCGACGCGCTGGGTATCCCGGTGATCGCTTCCGGCGGCGTCGGCAACCTGCAGCACCTGGCTGACGGCGTGATCGAAGGCCACGCCAGCGCGGTGCTGGCGGCGAGTATTTTCCACTTTGGCGAATACACCGTTCCCGAGGCCAAGGCCTACATGGCAGCGCGCGGTATCGTCGTTCGCTAAACGTTGCTGGACACCATGGCGGGCGCGCGGCACTCTCTGCGCTTGCCATGGATTCCGGTAGCCTTCATGTTCAAGACCCTGCTGCTCGCCCTCGCCAGTACTTCCCTTTTGTTGGCAGGTTCGGCCCACGCGGAAGAACCGTCTGACGCCGCCCTGGTGTTGCTGACGGAAAATTTCCCGCCCTACAACATGGCCAAGAACGGCAAGAACTTCGCCAAGGAAGAAAACATCGAAGGCATCGCCGTGGACATCGTCCGCGAGACCTTCAAGCGCGCCGGCATTTCCTACAACCTCACGTTGCGTTTCCCTTGGGAGCGAATCTACAAACTCGCCTTGGAAAAGCCTGGCTACGGCGTATTCGTGATGGCGCGACTGCCGGACCGCGAAGCGCTGTTCAAGTGGGTCGGCCCGATCGGCCCGGATGATTGGGTGATGCTGGCCAAGGCTGACAGCAAGATCCAACTGTCCGACCTGGAGCACGCGCGCCGCTACAAGATCGGCGCCTACAAGGGTGATGCGATCGCCGAGACCCTTGAGAAACAGGGGCTCAACCCGCTGGTGGTACTGCGCGACCAGGACAACGCGCAAAAGCTCATGGATGGCCAGATCGACCTCTGGGCCACCGGTGATCCTGCCGGGCGTTACCTGGCGCGTCAGGTCGGTGTGACGGGGCTCAAGACCGTACTGCGGTTCAACAGTGCGCAGCTTTACCTTGCGTTGAACAAGGAGGTCCCTGACGAGCTGGTGGCCAAGCTGCAGGCCGCGCTGGACCAGTTGCGTAAAGACGGCGTCGTCGACCAGATCATGGCGAACTATCTTTAACTGGCGAGCACTTCTATGGGAGCAGGCAAGCCAGTCTCCCACAGACTGCGCTACACAATCAGCGGGCCAAACACGCCCAAAAATGTGGGAGCGGGCTTGCCCGCGAAAGCGCCAGGTCAGTCACTGAAGCCACTGACTGATGCCCCGCCATCGCTGGCAAACCAGGCTCCTACCGACTGCGCTACACAATCAGCGGCCTAAACACGTCCAAAAATGTGGGAGCGGGCTTGCCCGCGAAAGCGCCAGGTCAGTCACTGAAGCCACTGACTGATGCCCCGCCATCGCTGGCAAGCCAGGCTCCCACAAATTGCGCTACACAATCAGCAGGCTAAACACGCTCAAAAAATGTGGGAGCGGGCTTGCCCGCGAAAGCGCCAGGTCAGTCACTGAAGCCACTGACTGATGCCCCGCCATCGCTGGCAAACCAGGCTCCCACAAATTGCGCTACACAATCAGCAGGCTAAACACGCCCAAAAAATGTGGGAGCGGGCTTGCCCGCGAAAGCGCCAGGTCAGTCACTGAAGCTACTGACTGATGCCCCGCCATCGCTGGCAAGCCGGCCCCTACAATGAATCGTCAGCGGTAAATACCATTCTTGCCGTGCCCGGCCATCGCCTGGTTGCCGCGCACGCTGATCATCAGCTTGATATCAATCCAGTCGACCCCCTGGGCCTTGAGCTTGGGTAGCTCGCGCTCCAGCACCGCCAGGGTCTGTGGATAAGGGTGGCCTATCATCACCGCCGAACCCTGTTTGTGCGCCAGCTTGATCGCGGTTTGCAGTTGCGTGGTGATTGCTGCTTCGGTGCGTTCATCGTCGAGGAATACGTCTCGCGAGACATGCGCCAGGCCGATCTTCTGCGCCTCGGCAGCGGCGACGGTTTGTGCGCTGGTGCGGCTGTCGACGAAGAATTTGTTGCGCCGCTGCAGCTCGGCCATCAACCAGGCCATGGCGGCCGGCTGGGCGGTCATGCGACTGCCCATGTGGTTGTTGATACCGGCGGTGTAGGGCACGGCCTTGAAGGCGGCGTCCAGGCGCTTGCCGAGTTCTTCGATGGGCAGCTCGGGGTGCCAGGCGAACGGGCCGGTGGCCGGGTCCATGGGCATGTGCAGGATCACGATCTTGCCAGCCTTGTGCGCTTCGCGGGCGAATTCGGCAGCGTGGGGCGTGTCGGGCATGACCGCGGTGGTGACCGGCCCAGGCAGGGCCAGCACGCGACGATCCCGGGTCAGGTTTTGCCCGAGGTCGTCGATGATGAGGGTCAGGTAGGCTTTGTGGGGCTCGCTGGCGGGGGCCGCGTGAGCGACTCCCGCCAGGCTGCACAGCACAGCGAGGATCAGGGCAAAACGCATATCAACGGCTGCGTGTGATGCTCAGGCCCTTGAGCAGGCTCAGCGCCTGGGCCAACTGGTAATCGTCGTCCTGCGGCATCGGCTTGGCTTTGGCGCCGCTGCCGGTTGGCTGGTCGGCGCCGCCGTTGCCATTGCCCAGGTGACCTTGCAGGTCAGCCTCTTTGTAGTACTCGCTGTCGATCTCGTTGGTGATCTTGGCCTTGCGCACTTCGATGTCGGGCACGATGCCCTGGGCCTGGATCGAACGACCATTCGGCGTGTAGTACAGCGCGGTGGTGATTTTCAGCGCGCGGTCATTGTTCAGCGGCAGCACGGTTTGCACCGAGCCTTTGCCGAAGCTGGTGGTGCCCATCAGCACGCCACGCTTCTGGTCCTGCAGGGCGCCGGCGACGATTTCCGATGCCGAGGCGCTGCCGCCGTTGATCAGTACGGCCAGTGGGACGTTTTCGCTGAGGTCGTTGCCGGTCGCCGAGAAGCGCAACTCGGAGTTGGCGATACGGCCCTTGGTGTAGACGATCAGGCCTTTGGTGATGAAATGGTCGACCACTTCCACCGCAGACTGCAGCACGCCGCCGGGGTTGTTGCGCAAGTCGAGCACGATACCGCTGAGTTTCTTGCCGTTGTCCTTGCGCAGCTTGGCCAGGGCCTTGGCCACTTCGTCGCCGGTCTTGACCTGGAACTGGGTGATACGGATGTAGCCGTAGCCCGACTCCAGCAACTGGCTCTTCACGCTCTTGACCACGATGGTGGCGCGGGTCAGGGTCACGTCGAACGGGTTGCCGCCGTCGCGCACCAGGGTCAGGGTGATTTTCTGGCCGATCTTGCCGCGCATCTTGTCGACGGCTTCGGTCATGGTCTGGCCGCGGGTCGGCTGGCCGTTGATCTTGACGATAAAGTCGCCGGCCTGGATGCCGGCCTTGGAGGCCGGGGTGTCATCGATCGGCGAGACGACCTTGATATTGCCGTCTTCGGAGCCGACTTCAATGCCCAGGCCGCCGAATTCACCGCTGGTGCTTTCCTGCAGCTCGGCGAAATCTTCCGGGCCCAGGTAAGCGGAGTGCGGGTCGAGGTTGCTGAGCATGCCCTTGATGGCATTTTCCAGCAGGGTCTTGTCGTCTACGGGTTCGACATAAGCGGCCTTGATCCGGTCCATGACCTCGGCAAAGGTGCGCAATTCGTCCAGCGGCAACGGTGCCTTGGTGGTCGCGGCCGAGGCGGCGGGTGCAGCCGGGGCAGCCTGGTCGGCGAAAGCCAGGGGCGCGCCGATCACCAGGGCGATCGTCAGGGCCAGCGAAGTGAGGCGGGACAAATGCAGCATGTCGAACGAACTCCTAATGTAGATGCGACCCTTATCCTTGGGTTCTGCACCATTGTGCAGGGTCGCTCGGGCGGCCCTGCTGACGAATAGCGAAGTACAGCGCCGGGGTGTCCTGGCCACCACTGTTACCCACAGTGGAGATGGATTCACCGGCTTTTACAACATCACCTGCCGACTTGAGTAAAGTCTGATTGTGGCCGTAAAGGCTCAAATAGCCATTACCGTGGTCAAGAATCACCAGCAAACCGGCGCCCCGCAGCCAATCGGCGAACACCACGCGCCCACCGTGAACGGCATGCACCTGGCTGCCGGCGGAGGCGCTGATCATCACCCCATCCCACTTGGCGCGGGTGTCATCGCCACGGGTTTCACCGAAGCGTGCCAGTAATCGACCATCAACTGGCCATGGAAGTTTGCCGCGAGCTGAAGCAAAAGGGCCACCGAACGACTCGCCGGCGCTGGAAACCAGCGGTCCGGGCGCTGCATGTGCCGGTTTACGCGGCGCGGGAGCGTCCGAGGTGGCAGCCAGTTCGGCCTCACGCTGACGCTTTTTTTCGGCTTCCTGCTGGGCGATCAACGCCTTTTGCCGCGCTTCTTCGGCCTCGCGTGCCTGGCGCGCCAGGGTTTCCTCGATGGTCTTGAGGACTTTGGCCAGGTCGGCCTGGTCTTGCTCGCGGGCCTGCAGCTTGGCGTCACGGGCCTTCACGTCGTCATTGAGCTTGGCCAGGGCCAGTTGGCGTTCCTTGCGGACCTTGTCGAGTTCGTCGCGCTGGGTGTCGAGGGCGCTTTTCTGGTCCTGCAACTGCGACTGCTGGTTGGCGATCTCCTGTTCAACATTGACCAATTGGCGCAGGGTCTCGTTGAAGCTTTTCAACTGCTCCAGGCGGGCCTTGCTCAGGTAGTCGTAGTAGGTCAGGGTGCGCGCGAATTTTTCCGGGTTCTGCTGGTTGAGCAGCAGCTTGAGGTATTCCTGGCGGCCGCTCTGATAGGCGGCGCGGGCCTGGATCGCGATCAGGCGTTGCTGTTCAACGCGTGCGCTCTGGAGTTTTTTTTTCTCAGCGTCGAGTCGCTCCAGTTCCGACTCGCTCTTCTTTAGTTCTTTTTGCAGCTCCTGGACCTGCTTCTCCAGCTTGCCCATCTCGGTTTCCGTGCCGCGCAGGTCTTTCTGTACCCCGGATTTTTCTTCCTGGAGCTTGCCGAGCAGCTTTTTCAGCTCGGTAATGTCCTGACGCGTAGCGTCCAACTGTTGTTGGGTTTGTGCGCGCTCATCGGCAAATGCCGGTTGGAGCAGGCAGACAAGAGCAAGGGTAATCAAGGCGCGAAGCATAGAGGCGGGCGACACCAGGGAAAGGGACGGCCTAGTATGCCCGCCAAGCGCCGCAAAAAAAACGCCCAATTCGGGCTGGAAGGCAAGATAGGTGCCGAGTGGCGCCGGTATGGCAAAACGACATCTTTGAAAACTCTGCAAAACCAATGTGGGAGCGGGCTTGCCCGCGATGGCGGTGGGTCAGCCATATGAATATCTGCTGATCTACCGCTATCGCGGGCAAGCCCGCTCCCACACTGTTTTGGGGTGTATCCGAAACTTAGACCAGGATCGAAGTGCCGGTCATCTCTTTCGGTTTCTCCAGCCCCATCAGCTTCAGCATGGTCGGCGCCACGTCCGCCAGCACGCCGCCTTCGCGCACTTTCAGGTCGCGCTTGCCGACGTAGATGAACGGCACTGGCTCGGTGGTGTGGGCAGTGTGGGCTTGCCCTGTGGATTCATCGGACATCTGCTCGCAGTTGCCGTGGTCGGCAGTGATCAGCGCTTCGCCGCCGACTTTCTCCAGCGCGTCAACGATGCGGCCGACGCACAGGTCCAGGCATTCCACCGCCTTGGTGGCGGCTTCGAGGTTGCCGCTGTGGCCGACCATGTCACCGTTGGCGTAGTTGACCACGATCACGTCATAACGCTGGTTGTCGATGGCGTCGACGATCTTGTCGGTGACTTCCGGCGCGCTCATTTCCGGCTGCAAGTCGTAGGTGGCGACCTTTGGCGACGGGATCAGGATGCGCTCTTCGCCCGGGAACGGCTCTTCGCGCCCGCCGGAGAAGAAGAAGGTCACGTGGGCATACTTCTCGGTTTCGGCGATCCGCAGCTGGGTCTTGCCGTTTTTCGCCAGGTAGTCGCCCAGCACGTTTTCCAGGCTGCCCGGGGCGAAAGCCGACGGGGCCGGGATGTTGGCGGCGTATTGGGTGAGCATCACGAACTCGACTTTCGGCTGGCGCGCGCGTTCGAAGTCCTTGAAACCGGCGTCGACGAAGACGTGGCTCAGCTCGCGGGCACGGTCGGCGCGAAAGTTCATGAACACCACAGCGTCGCCGTCTTCGACTTTCACCGGCTCGCCGATGGTGGTGGCCTTGACGAATTCATCGCTCTCGCCACGCGCGTAGGCGGCTTCCAGGCCTTCCTGGGCGGTGGCGGCGTTGAATTCGGCCTGGCCGTCGACGATCAGGTTGTAGGCCTGTGCCACGCGGTCCCAGCGGTTGTCGCGGTCCATGGCGAAGTAACGGCCGACCAGGCTGGCGATGCGGCCCTTGCCCAGGGCGGCGAAGGTGGCGTCGAGCAGCTCGATGGAGGATTGCGCGCTTTTCGGCGGAGTGTCACGGCCGTCCAGGAAGGCGTGCAGGTAGATTTTGTCGGCGCCGCGCTTGAAGGCCAGCTCGGCCATCGCGATCAGGTGGTCCTGGTGGCTGTGGACGCCGCCGTCCGAGAGCAGGCCCATGAAGTGCACGGCCTTGCCGGCCGCGACGGCTTTATCGACTGCTGCGCAGATGGTCGGGTTCTCGAAGAAGTCGCCATCGCGGATCGATTTGGTCACGCGGGTGAAGTCCTGGTAGACCACTCGTCCGGCGCCGAGATTCATGTGGCCGACTTCCGAGTTGCCCATCTGGCCATCCGGCAGGCCCACGTCCATGCCGGAACCGGAGATCAGGCCGTTGGGAACGGTGGCGACCAGGCGGTCGAGCACGGGCTTCCTGGCCGCGTATACGGCGTTGTCGTGGTGGCTTTCACTGTGTCCAAAGCCATCGAGAATTATCAGGACCAAAGGTTTAGGCGTAGTAGTCATAGATCCTCTCGCGGCGTTAATAAAGGAAGACAATTGAAAAGGGAGTGGCAGTTTAAAGCGAAGTTCCGACCACGTCACCGCTTTACGGGGGTTGGCCCCCCTTGGCGGCTGTGTATACTTACCGCCATTTTAACGCCCTGGAACCTCCTTGATGGTTGATCACCTGATTGCATTTGCCACTGCCCACTACCTGCTCGCGGGTGCCTTCGTCATCCTGCTGGCGCTGCTGATCGCTCATGAATTGAGCCGCGGTGGCCGCAGCCTGAGCACGTCGGAGCTGACCGCGCTGGTCAACAAGGATGAGGCCGTTGTCGTGGATATCCGTGCGGCCAAGGAATTTGCCGCCGGTCATATCGTTGGCGCCCTGAACATTCCGCAGGACAAGCTGATCGCGCGCCTGGCCGAGCTGGAAAAATACAAGGCCAAGACCATCATCCTGGTCGACGCCCAAGGCCAGCACGCCGGCACCCACGCCCGCGAGATGCTCAAGAGCGGTTTTACCGCCGCCAAACTGTCCGGCGGTATCGGCAGCTGGAAGGCCGATAACCTGCCGCTGGTGAAGTGATATGAGCCAGGTTGTCGTGTATTCCAGCGATTGGTGCCCTTACTGCATGCGGGCCAAGGCCTTGCTGGAGAAAAAGGGTGTTGCCTTCGAAGAGATCAAGGTCGACGGCAAGCCCCAGGTGCGCGCCGAAATGGCCCAGAAGGCGGGGCGCACGTCCGTGCCGCAGATCTGGATCGGCGCCAAACATGTCGGTGGATGCGATGACCTGTTCGCCCTGGAGCGCGCGGGTAAACTCGATGCGCTGCTGCTCGTCTGACTCCCAACCCCTAAAAGACCCCAAGATCAAGGATCTGAGATGACTGACCAACAGAACACCGAAGCCGCAGAAGCTCAAGGCCCACAATTCTCGTTGCAGCGTATCTATGTGCGCGACCTGTCGTTCGAAGCGCCGAAAAGCCCGGCGATCTTCCGCCAGGAATGGACCCCAAGCGTTGCGCTGGACCTGAACACTCGCCAAAAGGCACTGGAAGGCGACTTCCACGAAGTCGTGCTGACCCTGTCGGTGACCGTCAAGAACGGCGAAGAAGTGGCCTTCATCGCTGAAGTGCAACAGGCTGGCATCTTCCTGATCCAGGGCCTGGACGAAGCGTCCATGAGCCACACCCTGGGCGCGTTCTGCCCGAACATCCTGTTCCCGTATGCCCGTGAGACCCTGGACAGCCTGGTCACCCGTGGCTCGTTCCCGGCACTGATGCTGGCGCCGGTGAACTTCGATGCCCTGTACGCCCAAGAGCTGCAGCGCATGCAACAGGAAGGCTCGCCAACGGTTCAGTAAGCTGTTCTGAGCAACGACGCCGATCCAATGTGGGAGCGGGCTTGCTCGCGAATGCGGTACTTCAGTCGATATCCTTGTTGACTGGCACTCCGCTTTCGCGAGCAAGCCCGCTCCCACATTCGTTATGCAGTGTTACTTGAACCCCAATTGCCGCCAGCCTTCGTAAACCGCGACGGCCACGGTGTTGGACAGGTTCAGGCTGCGGCAGCCCTCGCGCATCGGCAAACGCAGGCGATGGCCGTCGGGCAGGGCGTCGAGCACCTCGGCCGGCAGGCCCCGGCTTTCCGGGCCGAACAGGAAGGCGTCGCCTTCGGCAAAGCTGGCGTCATGGAACGGCCGCGAACCCTTGGTGGTGAACGCGAACAGGCGTGGCTGGCCCAGGCTTTCCAGGCAGCTGGCCAGGTCGGCGTGACGCTGCAGGGTGGCATACTCGTGGTAGTCCAGGCCGGCGCGGCGCAGGCGCTTGTCGTCCATGTCGAAGCCCAGCGGCTCGATCAAATGCAGGTGGCAGCCACTGTTGGCGCACAGCCTGATAACGTTGCCGGTATTCGGCGGAATTTCTGGTTGAAAAAGGATGACGTGAAACATGCACGGCTCCGAAGGCAAAGATGCGCTGCATTCTACCCCTGAAGAAGACCCCAGGCCGAAGCTATTCCCGAAGGTCATGGGCTCGTTGGCGATTGTTGGCCTGATGATCGGCCTGATGATCGGCCGCCTGACCACCCCTGACCCGGTCCAATTGCAGCAGGTCGAGACAGTGGCCGACGGCGTGGTGGTGTGGTTCAACAGCGAACCCAAGCTGCACGGCGAGTTGGTTGATGGCACCGTGGCGCTGCTGTTTGATGCGCAAGGCAAGGCGGCCGGTGGGCAACTCAAGGTCAACGATAAGGATGTGAACTGGCGCGTGCGCAAGACCGATGGCGGCTTGCTGCTGAACCTGGTGGCGGCTCGGCCATTGCGCGGGGAGTGGAAAGGGGAGAAGGCCGATGGCCGCTGGCGGCTGGAGATCCATCTCCAAGAGCAATAAAAGAGGGAATCCCCGGCCTGCCTGTACCAAGGTCCCCAAAACGGGCTGGGGCTATGGGCGCTGTGCCACATAAGCCCCGGGTGTAAAGAAGGGAGTTCCCGGCCTGCCTGTACCAGGGCTCCCAAAACGGGGTGAAGCCATTACGGCTTCGGTGTTAAAGAGGGAATCCCCGGCCTGCCTGTACCGAGGTTCCCCAAAGCGGTGTGGAGCGCGACGCGATTCGCATCAAGCACCCCGGGTGTAAAGAGGGGATTCTCGGCCTGCCTGTACCAAGGTCCCCGAAACTGGGTAGTACAAGGGTTATTGCAGGGCGCGTGCCAGAGTTTGCAATGTGTGCCAAAAAAAATTGCCAGAAAGCGCAAAGCCCCGGAATACGGGGCTTTGGTGTTTTTGCGATTTGGTTTTTTCTTAATCAGGTGGCTGTTTTGCGCTTGGGATACGTGCCCGATGCCGGTTCATGGTGCATTGAAGCGGTGCACGGTCGTTAGTCTGGTACAAAACAAATGTGGGAGCTGCCTTGCCTGCGATGGCGCTGTGTCAGTCGATATATCCAGTGACTGACACAGCGCCATCGCGGGCAAGCCCGGCTCCCACATTAGATCTTCAGTGGATCAGGGATGAGTGATCAGGCCTCATCACCTTCGTCATCATCCCCGCCATCGACCTTCATCCCCAACTCCTTGATCTTGCGCGTCAGGGTGTTGCGGCCCCAGCCCAGCAGCACGGCGGCATCGCGGCGGCGGCCGGCGGTGTGTTTCAGGGCGGTTTCGATCATGATCCGTTCGAAGGCCGGCACGGCACTGTCCAGCAGGTTCGACTGGCCGCGAGCCAGGGCCTGGTCGGCCCATTGGCGCAGCGCCTGTTCCCAGTTGGTCACCGGCGCCGAGTCCTGTGGCAGGCTCAACAGCTCCGGCGGCAGGTCGCTGATGTGCACTTCGCGCCCGGAAGCCATCACCGTGATCCAGCGGCAGGTGTTCTCCAGCTGGCGCACGTTGCCTGGCCACGGCAGGTTCTTCAGGTATTCCTCGGTCTCGCTCTTGAGCAGCTTCGGCTCGACGGCCAGCTCCTGGGCGGCGCGGCTGAGGAAGTGGCGGGCGAGGGTCGGGATGTCTTCACGACGGTCCGACATCCGCGGAATATGGATGCGGATCACGTTGAGGCGGTGGAACAAGTCCTCACGGAATTTGCCCGCGTGCACCAGCGTTTCCAGGTTCTGGTGCGTCGCGGCGATGATACGCACGTCGACCTTGACCGGCGTGTGCCCGCCGACGCGGTAGAACTCACCGTCTGCCAATACACGCAGCAGGCGCGTCTGGGTGTCGGCCGGCATGTCGCCGATTTCGTCGAGGAACAACGTGCCGCCGTCGGCCTGTTCAAAGCGTCCGCGACGCAGGTTGGCTGCGCCGGTGAAGGCACCTTTTTCATGGCCGAACAGCTCGGACTCCATCAGGTCCTTGGGGATCGCCGCCATGTTCAAGGCAATGAACGGCGACGCGGCCCGTGGGCTGTGACGGTGCAGGGCATGGGCCACCAACTCTTTACCGGTACCCGACTCGCCGTTGATCAGCACGGTGATGTTGGAGTGGCTCAAACGCCCGATGGCGCGAAACACTTCCTGCATCGCCGGCGCTTCGCCGATGATTTCCGGGGTGCGGGTCAGGGCGGGTGGCGCTTCCTGGTTCTGCTGTTCCTGGGCGTGCTGGTTGGCGCGCTTGACCAGCGCCACCGCCTCGTCCACATCGAACGGCTTGGGCAGGTATTCAAAAGCACCGCCCTGATAGGACGCGACAGCGCTGTCCAGGTCCGAGTGCGCAGTCATGATGATCACTGGCAGGCGCGGGTGCTGCTCGCGGATCCGTGCCAGCAGGTCCAGGCCACTGGCGCCGGGCATGCGGATGTCGGAGATGATCACATCCGGCTGCTGGCGAGCCAGGCGACTCATCACCCCGTCGGCGCTGTCGAAGCTCTGGGTGGTCATGCCTTCCTGTTGCAAGGCTTTCTCGAGGACCCAGCGGATAGAACGGTCGTCATCGACGATCCAGACAGTTTCACTACGGCTCATGTCGATGGGGCTCCTTGTTCCAGAGGCAGAAAGATCGAGAACGTGGTGTGGCCAGGATGGCTTTCACATTCGATCAGACCCTGGTGCTGGCTGATGATGTTCTGGGTGATGGCCAGGCCCAGCCCGGTACCGTCCGGACGGCCGCTGACCATGGGAAAGAAAATGGTTTCCTGCAGTTCCGCAGGAATGCCCGGGCCGTTGTCGATGATCTCGACCTTGGTCACCAGGCGATGGCGCACGTGGCCAATGGTGAATTGGCGCAGGGCACGGGTGCGCAGGCTGATGCGGCCCAGGCGCAGTTCGTTCTGGCTGCTGATGGCCTGCATGGCGTTGCGCACGATATTGAGCACCGCCTGGATCATCTGCTCGCGGTCGATCAAGACGTCGGGAATGCTCGGGTCGTAGTCGCGCACCAAGGTGATGCAGCCCTGGCTTTCGGCTTCGACCAGTTGGCAGACACGTTCCAGCACCTCGTGCACGTTGGTCATCGCCAGCGACGGCAGCTTGTTGGAGCCGAGCATGCGGTCCACCAGGTTCCGCAGGCGGTCGGCTTCCTCGATGATGACGTTGGTGTAGTCCTTAAGGTTCTCGTCCGGCAGCTCACGGGCCAACAGCTGCGCCGCGCCGCGAATCCCGCCGAGGGGGTTCTTGATCTCGTGGGCCAGGCCGCGCACCAGCATCTTGCTGGTTTCCTGCTTGGACAACTGCGCTTCCTCCTTGGTAATGCGCAGCAGGCGATCGCGGGGGTGGACTTCGAGCAGCAGCAGGGTGGCGCCGTTGCTCAGGATCGGGGTCACGGCGTAGTCGACGGTCAGCGTCTGGCCGGTCAGGGCCGTGAGCATTGCCTCGCGCTTGGTAAACGGGTGTGCCTGCTCCACCGCCTGGCGCAACGAACTCAAGGCTTCGGCCGATTCGGTGAACAGCTCGCTGATGAACTGCCCATGGCTGCGCTGGCCGCTGATGGCCAGGAGCATCTCCGCCGCCGGGTTCATGTACTCAAGGCGCAGATCGTCATTGAGCAGAATGGTCGCGGTGGTCAGGTTGTCGAGTAGCAAACGGTGCAGTGCATCGCTGATGGTCATCAGGACCTCTTTTGGAGCATGGCGCGGGCTTGAGGCACACGCTGATACAAGGAAAATGCAAAAACCAAACCAAGGCTCCGAAAAGAAGCGTTAAAGCCCTGAAATAGGGGTTTTAGGCGCGAAACTGTGGCGTTCTGCCAGCTTGATCGGGAAGAATCGAACCAAAATGGGCTGGGCAGGTGGGAAGGGTGCAGCCTATCGCACCAATATAGTGCGGTTTTGTGAAGGTTGTTCAGGAAGTGAGGGGATGACTTGAAAGGTTGCGCGCATGGAGGCGCTGGCTTGCCTGCGCTATCGCAGGCAAGCCAGCTCTCACAGTTTTGATGGGGTTGCAGCTTTTAGCCTTTGTTGATGCACAGCTCGGCGGTGGCGCGGATCATTGCCAGTTGGCGCAGCGGATCATTGAGTGGCTCATGCACGGCTGAGGCGAGCCATTGCGGGCACTGCGCGTCGGTGCGCTGCGGGGTGAAGTCGGCGAGTTGCTGCAGCAGGCGTTTTTGCAGTTCATCCAGTTTCGGGCGGATCTGCTTGACCAGGTCCGGTCGCGGATCGTCCGGCGCCTTGCCCTGGAACTGCCAGTCGGACAGATGGGTGTATTGCACCAGTTTGTTCGCTTCGATCTGCGCCGAGAAAAACTGCTCGGCGGCGGCGGGCGCCAGCTTGTAGGTTGGCGCCTGGGTGATGACGCTGGCGATCACTTCTTGCTCGCGCTTCTTGTCTTCCACGGGCTTTTTGCTGTCCCACTTGCTCAGCGCGACCTGATCGGCAATCTCCAGGCGTTCGGCGATGCTGTTGAGCAAAGGCTCCAGGGTCGGTGGGGCGGCGAGTGCATTGGCGCTGATAAATAATAGGACAGAGGCAAGTCGAAGCTTCAAAGGCGATCTCCTGTGGGAGCGGGCTTGCCCGCGATGGCAGTGTCAGTCAATACAACAGGTACTGGATGCGGCGCAATCACGCGAGAGCCCGAGGCTGCATTTTTCATGATGTGCAGGCAAAAAAAAGACCTCCCGAAGGAGGTCTTTTTCATCACGCCGCGTTACGCAGCGCTACCGGATCAGCAGCTGTAGTACAGCTCGTATTCCAGTGGGTGTACGAAGGTGCGTACTTTGATTTCTTCTGCGCTTTTCAGCTCGATGTAGGCATCGATGAAGTCGTCGCTGAATACGCCGCCTTTGGTCAGGAACGCACGGCCCTTGTCCAGCTCTTCCAGGGCTTCTTTCAGGCTGCCGCACACTTGTGGGATCTCTTTGGCCTCTTCAGGCGGCAGGTCGTACAAGTTTTTGTCGGCGGCGTCGCCAGGGTGGATCTTGTTCTGGATACCGTCCAGGCCGGCCATTACCAGGGCAGCGAAGGCCAGGTACGGGTTGGCTGCTGGATCCGGGAAGCGTGCTTCGATACGGCGAGCGCGAGGGCTGGACACGTAAGGAATACGGATCGAGGCAGAACGGTTGCGAGCCGAGTAGGCCAGCATCACTGGTGCTTCGAAGCCTGGGACCAGACGCTTGTAGGAGTTGGTCGACGGGTTGGTGAAGCCGTTCAGGGCCTTACCGTGCTTGATGATACCGCCGATGAAGTACAGGGCGGTGTCGGACAGGCCGGCATAACCTTCGCCAGCGAAGGTGTTCTTGCCTTCTTTGGCGATGGACAGGTGAACGTGCATACCCGAACCGTTATCGCCGTACAGTGGCTTAGGCATGAAGGTAGCGGTACGGCCGTAGGCTACGGCAGTGTTGTGTACGCAGTACTTCAGGGTCTGAACTTCGTCAGCCTTGGCAACCAGGGTGTTGAACTTCACACCGATTTCGTTCTGGCCGGCAGTGGCCACTTCGTGGTGGTGCACTTCGATGACCAGGCCCATGTCTTCCATGGCGTTGCACATGGAGGTACGGATTTCGTGGTCGTGGTCGAACGGTGGAACCGGGAAGTAGCCGCCTTTGATACCTGGACGGTGGCCATGGTTGCCGCCTTCCACGTCCTGGTCGGACATCCACGAACCTTGTTCGGAGTAGATCTTGAACATCGAGCCGGAGATGTCGGACTTGAACTTGACTTGGTCGAAGATGAAGAATTCTGGCTCTGGGCCTACGAATACGGTGTCACCGATACCGGTGGACTTCAGGTATTCCTCGGCACGCTTGGCGATCGCACGTGGGTCGCGGTCGTAGCCCTGCATGGTCGAAGGCTCGATCACGTCGCACACCAGGATCAGGGTGGCTTCTTCGGTGAACGGGTCCAGTACGGCAGTGCTGTCGTCCGGCATCAGGATCATGTCGGAAGCTTCAATGCCTTTCCAGCCGGCGATGGAGGAGCCGTCGAACATTTTGCCTTCTTCGAAGAAAGCATCATCCAGCGCGTCGCGAGCCGGCATGGTCACGTGGTGCTGAGTGCCTTTTGTGTCCGTGAAGCGCAGATCAATCCATTTAACGTCATGATCTTTGATGAGTTGAACCGACTTCGACATGGTGTCCTCCGGGTGGCTTCGGGCTGGGGTAGTGGAGTTAGCCCTTAGAATGTGGGTGATGCCGGCGCGGATACTCCGCCATGGCAACCTGCCTCACAAGAGAGCAAATTGCATGCCAGTGCGCCAACATGGCCTTTTTGCTTCAAAATGGCCCCTATAAAGGTGCAATCCGCTGAAACGGAATAAATAACGCACTGCAATGTAGCGTTAATTTCTATAAATGACCCGTTTTGGTGCGTGAAGCGGCTGATGCATATTAACTGGTTAAACCTTGAGCGATTTCCGCTATAATCCGCGCCCCCCTTTTTCGGCAGGCCCTGCGCGCGCTGTTTCCATGAAATTAATCGTTAAAGTCTTCCCCGAGATCACCATCAAGAGCCGACCGGTACGGACGCGTTTCATCCGTCAGTTGGCCAAGAACATCCGTGCCGTGCTCCGCGATCTGGACCCGGCTGTGGTGGTGAACGGCGTGTGGGACAACCTCGAGCTGGAAACCCGCGTAACCGACGCCAAAGCCTTGAAGGATATGACTGAGCGCCTGAGCTGCATGCCGGGCATCGCGCATTTCCTGCAGGTCGACGAGTACCCACTGGGCGACTTCGACGACATCACCGAAAAGTGCAAGCAGCACTACGGCAGCGCGCTGGAAGGCAAGATCTTTTCGGTGCGCTGCAAGCGTGCCGGCAAGCACCCGTTCAGCTCCATGGATGTCGAAAAATACGTCGGCAGCAAGCTGCGTCGCGAGTGCGGCGCCGCCGGAATTTCCCTCAAGGCGCCGCAAATTGAAGTGCGCATGGAAATTCGCGACCAACGGTTGTTTGTGATCCACAGCCAGCACGACAGCATCGGCGGCTACCCGCTGGGCGCCCTGGAACAGACCCTGGTGCTGATGTCCGGCGGTTTCGATTCCACGGTGGCGGCCTACCAGATCATGCGCCGCGGCCTGATGAGCCACTTCTGCTTCTTTAACCTGGGCGGGCGTGCACACGAATTGGGCGTGATGGAAGTCGCGCACTTTATCTGGAAGAAGTACGGCAGCTCCCAGCGCGTGCTATTTGTGAGCGTGCCGTTCGAGGAAGTGCTGGGCGAAATTCTCGGCAAAGTCGATAACAGTCATATGGGCGTAGTATTGAAGCGTATGATGTTGCGCGCTGCGTCCCGAATCGCCGATCAATTGCAGATCGACGCGCTGGTGACCGGTGAAGCGATCTCCCAGGTGTCCAGCCAGACGCTGCCGAACCTGTCGATCATCGATTGCGTCACCGAGAAGCTGGTCTTGCGTCCGCTGATCGCCAGCCACAAGCAGGACATCATCGACCTGGCAGAGCAGATCGGCACCGCCGACTTTGCCAAGCACATGCCCGAGTACTGCGGGGTCATCTCGGTGAACCCCAAGACCCACGCCAAGCGTCATCGCGTGGAGCATGAAGAAAAAGAATTCGACATGGCGATTCTGGAGCGTGCGCTCGAGAACGCCAAGCTGGTCCCGATCGATCGTGTCATCGATGAACTGGGCCAGGATGTGCAGATCGAAGAAGTCAGCGAAGCCCTGGCCGGCCAGATCGTCGTCGACATCCGTCACCCGGATGCCGCTGAAGATGAGCCGCTGGAGATCGCCGGCATCGACGTACAAACGCTGCCGTTCTATGCATTGAACGCGCGTTTCAAGGAACTGGATAACAGCCGTCAGTACCTGCTGTATTGCGACAAAGGCGTGATGAGTCGCCTGCATGCTCACCATTTGCTCAGTGAGGGGTATGCCAATGTGCGCGTTTATCGACCGAGCTAAGAGCCCGGGGCTGTTTGCCTGTGGCCTGCGTCACCGGCCCCCCGACTCTGCCGTCAAGCTGTAACGGCAAGGCCTGACTCTACTGTTAATCGCTGCCACGACCTGTCAGCACACCGAATCCTCTGATCGAGATACACAAGTGATCGAAAATCTACGTAACATCGCCATCATTGCTCACGTTGACCATGGTAAAACCACCCTGGTAGACAAACTCCTGCGTCAATCCGGCACCCTGGAGCGCAACGAGCTCAACGACGAGCGCGTGATGGACTCCAACGACCAGGAAAAAGAGCGCGGTATTACCATCCTGGCAAAAAACACCGCTATCAACTGGAACGGCTACCACATCAACATCGTGGATACCCCGGGCCACGCCGACTTCGGCGGCGAAGTAGAACGCGTAATGTCGATGGTTGACTCCGTTCTGCTGCTGGTTGACGCTCAAGACGGCCCTATGCCGCAAACCCGTTTCGTGACCAAGAAGGCGTTCGAAGCCGGCCTGCGTCCGATCGTGTGCATCAACAAGGTTGACCGTCCAGGCGCGCGTCCGGACTGGGTTCTGGACCAGATCTTCGACCTGTTCGACAACCTGGGTGCTACCGAAGAACAGCTGGACTTCAAAGTCGTCTACGCCTCGGCCCTGAACGGTATTGCCGGTCTGGACCACACCGACATGGCTGAAGACATGACCCCGCTGTACCAGTCGATCGTCGACAACGTACCTGCGCCGGCTGTTGACCGTGACGGTCCGTTCCAGATGCAAATCTCCGCACTGGACTACAACAGCTTCCTGGGTGTTATCGGCGTTGGCCGTATCGCTCGTGGCCGCGTCAAGCCGAACACCCCGGTTGTCGCTATCGGCGCCGACGGCAAGAAGCGCAACGGTCGTATCCTGAAGCTGATGGGTCACCACGGTCTGCACCGCATCGACGTTGAAGAAGCGGCTGCTGGCGACATCGTGTGCATCAGCGGTATGGACTCGCTGTTCATCTCCGACACCCTGTGCCACCCGGACGCTGTCGAGGCGATGAAGCCCCTGACCGTTGACGAGCCAACCGTTTCCATGACCTTCCAGGTAAACGACTCGCCATTCTGCGGTAAAGAAGGCAAGTTCGTGACCTCCCGTAACATCAAGGAGCGTCTGGACAAAGAGCTGCTGTACAACGTTGCTCTGCGCGTTGAAGAAGGCGACTCGGCTGACAAGTTCAAGGTTTCCGGCCGTGGTGAGCTGCACCTCTCGGTACTGATCGAAACCATGCGTCGCGAAGGCTTCGAAATGGGCGTTGGTCGTCCTGAAGTGATCATCCGTCAGGTTGACGGCGTGAAGCAGGAACCGTTCGAAAACGTGACCATCGACACCCCTGAAGAATCCCAGGGCAAGGTCATGGAAGAGATGGGCCTGCGTAAGGGCGACCTGACCAACATGGTGCCGGATGGCAAAGGCCGTGTACGTCTGGAATACAACATCCCTGCTCGTGGTCTGATCGGTTTCCGTAACCAGTTCCTGACCCTGACCAACGGTGCTGGCATCCTGACCTCGATCTTCGATCGCTACGACACCATGAAGTCCGGCGACATGTCCGGCCGTCAGAACGGTGTTCTGGTATCGGTTGAAACCGGCAAGGCACTGACCTACTCCCTGGAAACCCTGCAGGCGCGTGGCAAGCTGTTCGTTGAACACGGTCAAGAGATCTACAACGGCCAGATCGTTGGTCTGAACAGCCGTGACAACGACATGGGCGTCAACCCAACCAAAGGCAAGAAGCTCGACAACATGCGTGCTTCGGGTAAAGACGAAACCATCGCCCTGGTTCCACCTGTTCGCTTCACCCTGGAACAGGCCCTGGAATTCATCCAGGACGACGAGCTGTGCGAAGTGACGCCGAAGTCGATCCGCCTGCGTAAGAAGATCCTGGACGAAGGCGAGCGTACCCGCGCTGCCAAGAAAGCCAAGAACTGAGTTAACTCAGGCTGAATGAAAAACGCCCCCGGTCGAAAGGCCGGGGGCGTTTTTTTATGCCTGCTTATTGGGGGGTGTCGGCTTTTGTGGCGAGCGGGCTTGTTGTGGCGAGCGGGCTTGCCCCGCGTTGGGCTGCGAAGCGGCCCCAAACCCAAACACCTCGGTTTGCCTGAAACAACGTACCTATCCCAGGAGGGGCCGCTGCGCAGCCCAACGCGGGGCAAGCCCGCTCGCCACAACAAGCCCGCCCATCACAAGAGGCTCGTTCATCACAGCGAGCTCGTTCATCAGAGCAGGCCCGCTTGCCAAAGGGGTGGGTTTGGGATCAGAACTTGTCGAGGGTCTTGAACTTGGTTTCGCGCACCACTTCCTTCGGCTTGTACGCGCAATACCCTGGGCGCGGGCCGATCTTGGGGTGGTTGCGGCAGGTGTCCGGGCGCTTGTCATAAATAGTGCAGAAACGCGTCTTACGATCCAGGTACAGGCAATCGTTATTGCTCATGCGCTGCAGGGTGAATATTTCCGACTTGGAATTGAAGCGCTCGACGATGCCTTCCTTCTGCAAACGCTTGGCGATGTTCTTCGGCGGGTCGCCGCGCTCGAACTCATCGACGATGCCAATGCGGATCAGGTCCTTGATCTTCACCTCGACCGGCAGCGTGCAGCAGCTGGACACGCAGCCACCGCACATGTGGGCGGAATATTTCTGCCAGGTCTCGAGACGGTCGAGTTCCGCGGCGGCGATCAGTTGAGGCTTCATCAGGGTTCCAAGGTGGGGCGATATCCGGGCGCGCGATCATACCGGGATTGGTGATTTTTTGAACAATATTTTGCAGATTTCATCTCCAACGGTGCGCCAGAGGAAAGCAGGCACGGCCCCTGCATCTAATTCCCGCAAAGGTGAATGAGTTAAAAAACTGCCGAACCAGAGCGTCTACCGTCTGTCAGACCGTCTAGGCTCTAGCAACTCCTTCTATCTCGCCCGAGGTCGCATTTGATGTCTCAGGAACCACTTGCACGAGAAGCAGAGGTAGCCGCATTTCGCGATGCCGTCTTGACCAAACTCACCTACGCGGTGGGCAAGGACCCGGATCACGCCTTCGACCATGACTGGTTCGAAGCCATTGCCCTGGCCGCCCGCGACCAGATGGTCGACCACTGGATGGACCACACGCGGCGGATCTACCGCAAGGGCCAGAAGCGGGTGTATTACCTCTCGCTGGAATTCCTTATCGGCCGCTTGCTCTACGACAGCCTGAGCAACCTTGGCGTGCTGGAAATTGCGCGCGAAGCCCTGTCCGAGCTGGGCGTGGACCTGGAGCGCATCCGCCTGCTGGAGCCCGACGCGGCGCTCGGCAACGGCGGTCTGGGCCGTCTCGCGGCCTGCTTCATGGAGAGCATGTCGACCCTGGGCATTGCCGGCCATGGCTATGGCATCCGCTATGAACACGGCCTGTTCCGCCAGGCGATTGTCGATGGCTGGCAGCAGGAGCAAACCGAACGCTGGCTGGATTTCGGCAACCCGTGGGAATTCGAACGCGCCGAAGTGATTTACCCGATCGGCTTTGGCGGCAGCGTCGAAACCCTGGCGGACGCTTCCGGCAAGATGATCCAGGTGTGGTCGCCCAACGAAACCGTGCGCGCCGTTGCCTACGACACCCCGGTGGTCGGCTGGCGCGGCGCCAGTGTGAATACCCTGCGGTTGTGGCGTGCGCGGGCGGTGGAAGACCTGCACCTGGAGCGCTTCAACGCCGGTGACCACCTGGGCGCGGTGGCCGAAGTGGCCCGCGCCGAAAGCATCTCGCGCGTGCTTTACCCGGCCGACAGCACCGAAGCGGGGCAGGAATTGCGCCTGCGCCAGGAATATTTCTTCGTCTCGGCCTCGCTGCAGGACCTGCTGCGCCGCCACAAGAACATGCACGGCTCGGTGCTGAGCCTGGGCGAGCACGCGGCGATCCAGCTCAACGACACCCACCCGTCCATCGCCGTCGCCGAGTTGATGCGCCAGTTGGTCGACCTGCACGACATTCCATGGGAAGCCGCCTGGGATGTCACCGTCGAAACCTTGTCGTACACCAACCACACGCTGCTGCCCGAGGCGCTGGAAACCTGGCCGGTCGGCCTGATGGAACGCATGCTGCCGCGGCACATGCAGATCATCTACCTGATCAACGCCCAGCACATCGACTCGCTGCGCGCCAAAGGCATCCACGATTTCGACGTGCTGCGCGCGGTGTCGCTGATCGAAGAAGACAACGGCCGCCGCGTGCGCATGGGTAACCTCGCGTTCCTCGGCTCCCACAGTGTCAACGGCGTGTCCGGTTTGCACACCCAGTTGATGCGCAGCACGGTGTTTTCCGAATTGCACAAGCTCTACCCGGAGCGCATCAACAACAAAACCAACGGCATCACCTTCCGCCGCTGGCTGTACCAGGCCAACCCCAAGCTCACCTCGATGCTGGTGGAGGCGCTGGGCCCGGACATTCTCGACAAGCCCGAAGAGCGCCTGGTGGAGCTTGAGCCCTTTGCCGATAAGCAGACCTTTCGCAAGGCGTTTGCCGAGCAACGGCTGCACAGCAAGCGGGCATTGGCCGACATCATTCATGAGCGGTTGGGAATCGCCATCAATCCGGCGGCGATGTTCGACGTGCAGGTCAAGCGCATCCACGAGTACAAGCGCCAACTGCTGAACCTGTTGCACACCGTGGCGCTGTACCAGGCGATCCGTGCCGAACCTGGCACCGACTGGGTGCCGCGCGTGAAGATCTTCGCGGGCAAGGCGGCGGCCAGTTATCACCAGGCCAAGTTGATCATCAAGCTGACCAACGACATTGCGCGCACCGTCAACAATGACCCGACCGTGCGCGGTCTGCTCAAGGTGGTGTTCCTGCCCAACTACAACGTCAGCCTGGCGGAAAGCATCATCCCGGCGGCGGACTTGTCGGAGCAGATTTCCACCGCCGGCTTTGAAGCCTCGGGCACCAGTAACATGAAGTTTGGCCTCAACGGCGCGCTGACCATCGGCACCATGGACGGCGCCAACGTGGAAATGCACGAGCGCGTGGGCGCCGAGCACATGTTTATCTTCGGCCTCAGTGCGCAGCAGGTGGAAGCCCGCAAGCACGCGGGTGAGTTCAACGCCGGGCCGGAGATTGCCGCATCGCATCGGCTCAACGATGTACTGCAGGCGATTCGCGGTGGGGTGTTCTCGCCGGATGACCCGGGCCGTTATGTCGGCCTGATCGACGGGCTGGTGGACTACGACCGCTTCCTGGTGTGTGCCGACTTCGATTCCTACTGGGACGCCCAGGCGCGGGTCGAAGCGCATTGGCACGACTCCAAGGCATGGTGGCGTTCGGCAGTTCTGAATACGGCGCGGATGGGTTGGTTCAGCTCGGACCGGACCATCAGGGAGTACGCGACCGAGATCTGGAAAGCACTCGACTAAACATCGCTGACCTGAACATGTGTGCGGGTTTATGTGGGCGCTGACTTGACTGCGATAGCATCACCTCGGTGTGACTGATACGCCGAGGTGTCTGCATCGCGGGCAAGCCCGGCGCCCACATAAGCGTGCTTCCACATGGGGTCTGCGTCGATATACTAGGCGCCAGTTCGCCCGCCTCGGGCTGCTTAGGGATATCGACCATGCAATGGATTTTCATGCTGATTGGCCTGGTGCTCGGCTGGACGCTCGATGAGTCGTTCACCGACGCCGGTTTCGGTGCGCTGTTGGGGTTGGGCGTGGGACAGGCGATTCGCCTGGCGAAGCTCTCGGCCCAGGCGGATCAGCAGGCACGTCAGTTGGAAACCACGCAGAAAGCGCTGATCGCGCTGGGTGAGCGCCTGCGGCAATTGGAAGTGCCCACGCCGGCCAGCCCTGTGAGTGTCGAACCGCTTATCCCCGAGCCGACGCCTGTCACCCAGGCTCCTGAGCTTGTGTGGGAGTTGCCGGCAGAAGCAGAAATAGCCCCCGCCGCTGCGGCTGTCGAAGCCAGCCAGCCGCTGCCGGATGACGTGTGGACCCCCGCGCCCACGCCGCGCGCCCAGGAACCTGCAATCCCTCGCGGGCCCAACCTGATCGAACGCGCGATCAGCGGCGCACGCAATTGGCTGTTTGGCGGCAATACCGTGCTGCGTGTCGGCGTAGTGCTGTTGTTTCTCGGCCTGGCGTTCCTGCTGCGCTACGCCACCGAAGGCATGGTCGTGCCGATCGAACTGCGTTACGCCGGCGTTGCCGCTGCCGCATTGGGCCTGCTGGGCCTGGGTTGGTGGCTGCGGCTGCGCAACAGCAACTACGGACTGATGCTGCAGGGTACCGGCATTGCGGTGCTGTACCTGACGGTGTTTGCCGCGATGCGCCTGCACCCCTTGATCGACCCGAGCGCGGCGCTGGGGCTGTTGGTGGCGGTTACGGTGTTCTCGGCGATCCTGGCGATTACCCAGGATGCACTGGGGCTGGCCTGTGCGGCGGCGCTGGGCGGCTTTGCGGCGCCAATCCTCACCTCAACCGGTGCCGGCAACCATGTGGCGCTGTTCAGTTATTTCGCCCTGCTCAACGCCGGCATCCTCGCCATCGCGTGGTTCAAGGCCTGGCGCCTGCTCAACCTGATCGGTTTTGTCGGCACCTTTGGCATCGGCTTCGCCTGGGGCATGCGCTCCTACACGCCCGAATTGCTGTGGAGCACCGAGCCGTTCCTGATCCTGTTTTTCCTGATGTACCTGGCCATCGGCCTGTTGTTCGCCCGGCGCACATTGCTGGAAATGCGTGACGCGCCCGACGATGACAGCCGGGCCGCACTGCTGCGTTGGTCGCTGGCCAAGGGGCACTATGTCGACGGCAGTATGCTGTTTGGCCCGCCGCTGGTGGGGTTCGGCCTGCAGTTCGCACTGGTGCAGCACCTGGAGTTTGCCGCTGCGTTCAGCGCGTTGGGCCTGGGGATCATCTACATGGGCCTGGCTCGCCTGTTGGGTGGCGGGCGCGCGTTGCTGCTGGCGGAAACCTGCCTGGCACTGGGGGTGATCTTTGCCAGCCTGGCCATTCCGTTGGGTCTCGACGCGCGTTGGACCGCCGCCGCCTGGGCGGTCGAAGGCGCCGGGATCTTCTGGCTCGGCTTGCGTCAGGAGCGGCCATTGGCGCGTGCCTTCGGCTTGTTGCTGCAAGTGGGTTCGGCGTTGGCATTCCTCAGTGAGCTGCGCATCGGCGAGCACACCTTGCTCGACGGCGCCCCGCTGGGGGCGCTGCTGCTCGGCGCGGCGTTGCTGTTCAGCTTCGACCAGTTGCGCAAGGCCTCGGCGCAGCAGGCCTCAGCGTGGGAGCGCAAAGGGCTGCCCGTGCTGGCTAGCCTGGGCCTGGGCTTTTTGTACCTGCTTGCACCGTTCTTTTTGCTGACCCAAGGCACCGCGATCAGTTGGGCAATCGCCGGTCTGGTGACGCTGTTCGTCGGCCTGCGCATCGGCTCGCGCACCTTTCTGTTCACGGCATTCGCGGTGCAGTTGCTCGGCGGTGCTGTGTTCCTGCTGCGCTTGCAAGGCGGTGACGGCGCGGCGGCCTTCAATGCGGGCTGGAGTGGTTTGCTGACCGCCTCGCTGATCGGCCTGGCCTTGATCGGCGGCATGCTGCTGGCGGCCCGCGATGACAGCGTGCGCGGCGACGTGCGCTTGCTGCGCGGGCTGTCGGTGGTGCTGCTGGCCGGCTTGGTGCTGATCAACCTCGCGGTGCTGTTCGTGTTGCCGTGGGAAAGCGCCAGCGCGGTGTGGGCGGCCAGTGGCGTGTTGATCATCTGGCTGAGCCTGCACTTGCAGCAGCGCGTCAGTTTCGTCTTTGGCCTGCTGTTGCAGGTAATCGGAGGCAGCGCGTTCCTGCTGGCGGTGCCGCAACTGCTGGGGCCGTTGACCAGCGAGGGCTTGCGGCCGCTGGCCCACAGCGGGTTCTGGACACCGATGGTGCTGGGCCTGGCTGCCCTGGTCGGCGCATGGCGTTTGCAACGTGAGCCGCATGCGCCGGTGTTTGCTGTGCTGAAGCTGCAGCGTCTGTCCGACCTGCTGTTGGTGTGGGGCGCGGCCTGGTGGACGCTGGCGTTGGTCGGTGAAGTGCTGCGGTTTCTTCCTGACGAGCTGCAGGGCCCGGCCTTGCTCGGCATCGCGGCGCTGAGCGTGGCGATCTGGGCGCTGCTGGCGGCGCGGCTGCACTGGGCGTCGCTCGGTGTGCTATGCGCCTTGCTGATGCCGGCGGCGGGCGTGGTGCTGCTGGTCTCGGCGCACAACTACTATCACCCGGCGGCGCACTACGGCTGGCTGGCTTGGCTGGCGGTGTTCGTGGTGCACTTCATCGCGTTGCGGCGTCTGGCGGCGAGTGTGCCGGCCAGGGTGCTGAGCGTGGCCCATGTGCTGGGCTGCTGGATGCTGATCGGCGTGCTGGCGCTGGAGCTGCGTTACGGCCTGTTGCGGCTCTCGAGTGAATACAACGCCTGGCGCTGGCTGGGCTGGGCGATGCTGCCCAGCCTGTATCTGGTGCTGGCCGCCGCGCCGCGCACCTGGCCATGGCCAGTGGCGGCGTACCCGCGTGAGTACCGCGTGCTGGCCGCCTTGCCGCTGGCAGTGCTGATGCTCGGCTGGTTCTGGCTGGCGAACAGCTTTAGTGACGGCACGGCCAACCCTTTGCCCTATGTGCCTTTGCTCAACCCGTTGGACCTGGGCCTGCTGTTTGCGCTGCTGGGTGTGTACCTGTGGTCGCGCAGCGTGGCGCCGCAACGTGGGCCGCGTGCCGAGTTGATCGCCCAAGGTGTCGCGGGCGTTTCGCTGTTTACTTTCTTCACCGCGTTGGTGATGCGCACGGCCCACCATTGGGGCGGCGTGCCGTTCCATCTGGATGCGTTGCTGGCGTCGATGCTGGTACAGGCCGGCCTGTCGATCGTCTGGACCCTCATCGCCCTCGGGTTGATGATCGGTGGCCACCTGCGCCATCGTCGTGAAGTGTGGTTGATCGGGGCGGTGTTGATTGCGGTAGTGGTCGCCAAACTGTTCTTTGTCGAACTGAGCAACCGCGGCGGCCTGGCGCGGATTGTGTCGTTCATCGGCGTGGGCGGGCTGTTGCTGGTGGTGGGCTACTTTGCGCCGCTGCCGCCCAAGCGTGCCGAACCTGTATTGGAAACTGAAGGAGCAGCCTCTTGATCGGTAAGTTGAGCATGATTGCGGTGGGCTTGTGTACGACGTTGGCCGTGTGGGCGCAGGAAACCCCGGCCGATTTCACCACCCAGGTACCGCTGGCGGTGAGTGGCAACGGCCCTTGGTATCGCCTGGAGTTGCCGCTCGCCGTGCAGTTGGCCGCGCGCCAGGCTGACCTGAGCGATGTGCGCGTGTTCAACGCCGCCGGCGAGCCGCAAGCCTATGCGCTGTCGCGCCAGGCCTCCGAGCGCACCGAAAGCCGCAACATCACTGACGTGAAGTGGTTCCCGCTGTACGCCTCCGATACCCGTGACGCTTCGCCTGGCGTGACGATGAAAGCCACTACGGCGGGCACGCTGGTGGAAATCAAACCCTCGAGCGGCGCGAAGCCCGGAAAGCAGGTATTGCGCGGCTGGGTGCTGGATGCCAGCGCGATCAAGGCGCCATTGCAGCAGTTGAGCCTCGACTGGAGCCGCGAGCACGAGGGCTTCCAGCGCTTCAGCATCGAAGCCAGCGATGACTTGCAGCACTGGGAATCCTGGGGCGATGGGCAGGTGGCACGCTTGTCGTTTGCCGATGAGCGAGTCGAGCAGCATGACGTCAGCTTGCCAGGGCAGTCGGCACGCTACCTGCGCCTGATGTGGCAAGGCCAGGCGGCGCCGCGCCTGACCTCGGCCAAGCTGGTGAGTGCATCGAGCAGCAGTCTGCCGCTGCCGTTGGTGTGGTCGCAGCCGTTGGCGGGGTCGCGGCTCAAGGCGGGGGAGTACAGCTGGCAGTTGCCGGTGGGGCTGAATGTCGAGCGCTTGCGGGTTGAATTGAAGCAGCCCAACACCTTGGCGCCGGTGACCTTGGCAGGGCGGCGGGACAGCCAGCAGGCCTGGCAACCGTTGAGCAATGGCTTGCTGTACCGCCTGACCCAGAACGGCCAGGACGTGGTGCAGGATGAGCTGCGTTTGCCTGGCCAGGTGGTCAACCAGTTGAAATTGCAGGTGGACGAGCGCGGCGGTGGCCTGGGCGTTGAAGCACCTGCCCTGCGTTTTGCCGTGCGCGCCACGCAGTTGGTTTTCCTGGCGCGGGGTGAGCCGCCGTTCACGCTGGCGTTGGGCAATGCCTCGGTGAAAGCGGCGAGCCTGCCGCTGTCGACGCTGATTCCCGATTACAGCGCCGCGCGCGTCAAGGCGCTGGGGCAGGCCACGTTGTCGACGGAGGTGGTGGTCAAATCGCCGGCCGTGGTGGCGCCGACCGAGGCCGGCACCGACTGGAAGAAGCTCGGCCTGTGGGCCGTACTCCTGCTGGGTGTGGCGGCGCTGGGAGGCATGGCCTACAGTTTGCTGCGCAAGCCGCCGGTGGCACGTTAAATAAAGTCCATGAACTCTATTGGGTTTAAATCCTCTGATAGGAGGAAATACGCCCCGACTCGCGTTAAACTGCGCGGGTTTTTAGCCCCCCCATTCTCCGGAGCCTTCCATGTCCCGCGTTACCTTGAGTCGCTATTTGATTGAGCAGACCCGCAGCAACAACACGCCTGCCGATCTGCGCTTCCTTATCGAAGTGGTGGCGCGTGCTTGCAAGGAAATCAGCCACGCCGTCTCCAAAGGCGCACTGGGTGGTGTCCTGGGCAGCATGGGCACTGAAAACGTGCAGGGCGAAGTACAGAAGAAGCTCGACGTACTTTCCAACGAGATCCTGCTCGAAGCCAACGAATGGGGCGGTCACCTGGCCGGCATGGCGTCCGAAGAAATGGACAATGCCTACCAGATTCCGGGCAAATACCCGAAAGGCGCCTACCTGTTGGTATTCGACCCGCTGGACGGTTCGTCGAACATCGACATCAACGCGCCGGTCGGCACCATCTTCTCGGTACTGCGTTGCCCGAACGAATACCTGAGCCAGAACGAAGCCCTGAACGAAAAGGCCTTCCTGCAGCCAGGCACCGAGCAGGTCGCTGCCGGCTACGCGATCTACGGCCCGCAGACCATGCTGGTGCTGACCCTGGGCGACGGCGTCAAGGGCTTCACCCTGGACCGTGAAATGGGCAGCTTCGTACTGACCCACGAAGACATCTCGATCCCTGCCTCGACCCAGGAATTCGCGATCAACATGTCCAACCAGCGTCACTGGGAAGCCCCGGTACAGCGCTACGTCAACGAACTGATGGAGGGCGAGGAAGGCCCGTTGAAGAAGAACTTCAACATGCGCTGGGTGGCTGCGATGGTCGCTGACGTACACCGTATCCTGACCCGCGGTGGCCTGTTTATGTACCCACGCGACAGCCGCGAGCCATCCAAGCCAGGCAAGCTGCGCCTGATGTACGAAGCCAACCCGATGTCGTTCCTGGTAGAGCAGGCGGGCGGTGCGTCCACCGACGGCCACCAGCGCATCCTCGACATCCAGCCTGAAGGCCTGCACCAGCGTGTGGCGGTGTTCCTGGGTTCCAAGGAAGAAGTTGAGCGTGTGACGGCCTATCACAAGGCATAACCCACGGCGATAGTTTATCGGCCGTGTTGTGAGCCGGTTCACCGTTAAAGAAGCCCCGAAACGTTTCAGCGTTTTCGGGGCTTTTTTGTTTTCGTTCGTCGGGAACCAGACACCTCTTTTCCCTTCTAAGCTTCTGGCAGATACCCAAGCTGCTTCGTCCCTCCAGGAGTTTTTCCATGTCGTTACGCCGTCTCGCTTTGCTGGCTTTTTGCGTGCTGTTGGCCGCTTGCAGCAAGGTCAACCAGGAAAATTACGCAAAGTTGTCGGCTGGCATGGCCAAGGCCGAGGTGGAGTCGCTGCTGGGTAAGCCGACCGATTGTTCTGGCGCACTGGGCATGTCCAGCTGCACGTGGGGCGATAAAAACAGCTTTATCAGCGTTCAATATGCCGGTGACAAAGTTCTGATGTTTTCCGGGCAAGGCCTGAAGTAAACCGGGGCGAGAGCCTGCGGGAGAAGAAGAATGATGCGTTTTGTTTTGTGCCTTTGTGCCAGCCTGTTTTTGGCGGGCTGCGCCAGTCATTCTGGCGATGATCTGCAACCCAAGACCGCGAGCAACGTCAATCTCAAGCGTTACCAGGGCACCTGGTATGAGTTGGCCCGATTGCCGATGTACTTCCAGCGCAACTGCGCGCAGTCCGAAGCCCGCTACACACTGCTGCCCGATGGCGATATGTCGGTGTTCAACCGCTGCCTGACCAGCGAGTGGAAGTGGGAAGAAGCCAAAGGCACGGCCACGCCGCAAGTGCCGGGCAAGACCGACAAGCTCTGGGTTGAATTCAATAACTGGTTTACCGCGCTGCTGCCCGGCGTCGCCAAGGGCGACTACTGGGTGCTGTACGTCAGCGATGACTACAAGACCGCCATCGTAGGCAGCCCGAGCCGGCGCTACATGTGGATCCTGTCGCGCACGCCGACGGTGAATGCCGACACTCGCGAAGATCTGCTCAGCAGGGCGCGGCAACAGGGGTATGACACCACACGGTTGATCTGGCGTACGTCGGACAAGCAGATGGCCAAGACCTCGCAGTAACTGAGGGAACCCTCAATCCAATAGGGGAGCTGGCTTGCCAGCTCCCCTATTTTTTTTGTGTCGCCCGTCAGCCGAGCAAATCCCTCAAGACTTGCGTGAATGCCCGGCTGCTTTCTTCCTCGCCAGCATGGCGCCCATCCCGTACTACCCACTTACCGTTGACCAGCACATCGCGCACTTGCCGATCACCACCGGCGAACAGCCAGCGATTCAGGATCCCGTCTTCACTCGCCGTGGCCAGGTACGGATCATTGCCGTCCAGCACGATCCAGTCCGCGCGCTTACCCACTTCCAGTCGACCAATCGGCTGCCCCAACGCCTGTGCGCCACCGTCCAGCGCGGCATCGAACAGTGTGCGGCCGACCATCGGCTGATCGCTGCGATACAAGCGATTGCGCCGTTGGTCGCGCAGGCGCTGGCCGTATTCCAGCCAGCGCAATTCTTCGACCACGCTCAGTGAGACGTGGCTGTCGGAGCCGATCCCAATGCGGCCGCCCTGCGCCAGAAAGTCCACGGCCGGAAAGATCCCGTCGCCCAGGTTGGCTTCGGTGGTCAGGCACAAACCGGCAATCGCGCGGCTCTTGGCCATGCGGGCCACTTCGTCGGCGTCCGCGTGAGTGGCGTGCACCAGGCACCAGCGCTCATCCACCTCGACATTGTCATACAGCCATTGCAGCGGCCGTTTGCCGCTCCAGGCCAGGCAATCGTCGACTTCCTTTTGCTGCTCGGCAATGTGGATATGCACCGGGCAAGCTTTGTCGCTGGCGGCCAGCACGTCATTGATTTGTTGCGGGGTCACCGCGCGCAGGGAGTGAAAGCACAACCCCAGCTGCTGCGCCGGTTGCGCGGCGAGGATCGGTTTCAGGCGCGCTTGCAGGTCCAGGTAGTTTTCCGTGCTGTTGATAAACCGGCGCTGGCCGTCATTGGGTGCCTGGCCGCCAAATCCCGAGTGGGTGTAGAGCACCGGCACCAATGTCAGCCCGATGCCGCTGCTGGCGGCCGCCTGGCTGATCTGCCGCGACAGCTCCGTGCGGTCAGCATAGGGCTGGCCACTGACGTCATGGTGCACGTAGTGGAACTCAGCCACCGAGGTGTAGCCGGCCTTGAGCATCTCGATGTACAGCTGTCGGGCGATGACCTGCAATTGCTCCGGGTTGATCTTGCCAACCATGCGGTACATCAGGTCGCGCCAGGTCCAGAAGCTGTCATTCGGGTTGCCGGTGACTTCCGCCAGCCCCGCCATGGCGCGCTGGAACGCGTGGGAGTGCAGGTTCGGCATGCCCGCCACTACCGGGCCCCTGAGCCGTTCGGCGCCGTCTGCACTGGCGTTGGGCTCAACGTGGGTCAGCAGGCCATCGGCGCTGACTTCAAAGCGTACATCGTTGGCCCATCCATTAGGCAGCAGTGCGCGTTCGGCAAAGAAAGCGGACATGATCATGTCACCCCGGTCGTGTGTTTATTTGTATATACATATACAGACGTTTGCCTGCTCGGTAAACTCCGGCAATCTATGCATCTTTTCCTCTTGCAAGGATTCCCTGTGCCGACTCCGCCCGCCAAGTCTTCACTGGCTGCCCACATGGACGAAAGTCCGGCGCCCTTGTACGCTCGCGTCAAACAGATGATCAGCCAGCAGATCCTCAACGGCAACTGGCCGCCCCATTACCGCGTGCCGTCGGAGAGCGAGCTGGTCAGCCAGCTGGGCTTCAGCCGCATGACCATCAACCGCGCCCTGCGCGAGCTGACCGCCGAAGGTTTGTTGGTGCGCATGCAAGGTGTCGGCACGTTCGTCGCCGAACCCAAGAGCCAGTCGGCGCTGTTCGAGGTGCACAACATCGCCGATGAAATCGCCTCCCGTGGGCATCGGCATACTTGCCAGGTCATTCACCTTGGTGAAGAAGCGGCCGGCTCCGAACGCGCCGTAGCGCTGGAAATGCGCGAAGGCGGACGGGTGTTCCATTCGCTGATCGTGCACTTTGAAAACGACATTCCGGTGCAAATCGAAGACCGTTTCGTCAACGCCCTGGTCGCGCCGGAGTACCTGCAGCAGGACTTCACCCAGCAAACTCCCTACGCCTATCTGAACCAGGTCGCACCGTTGACCGAAGGCGAGCACGTGGTCGAGGCGATTCTCGCCGACGCCGCCGAGTGCAAGTTGCTGCAGATCGAGCCGAGCGAGCCCTGCCTGTTGATTCGCCGACGCACCTGGTCGGGTCGCCAGCCGGTGACCGCCGCGCGTTTGATCCACCCCGGTTCCCGTCATAGCCTGGAAGGACGTTTCAGTAAATGAGTGCAGTGAAAGTCTGGCGCGCCGCCGATTACGTGCGCATGCCGTGGAAAAACGGCGGTGGCAGCACCGAAGAAATCACCCGTGACGCCGGTACCGGCCTGGATGGCTTTGGCTGGCGCCTGTCGATTGCCGATATCGCCGAGTCGGGTGGGTTTTCCACCTTTGCCGGTTATCAGCGCGTAATCACCGTGATCAAGGGCGCCGGCATGGTGCTTACCGTGGATGGCGAGGAACAGCTGGGCCTGTTGCCGCTGCAACCCTTTGCGTTCAAGGGCGACAGCCACGTGTCATGCCGCTTGATCACGGGGCCGATCCGCGATTTCAACCTGATCTACTCGCCCCAGCGCTACCACGCACGCTTGCAGTGGATTGACGGCGTGCAGCGCTTTTTCAGCACGGCGCACACGGTGCTGGTGTTCAGCGTGGCGGATGAAGTGAAGGTGCTGGACCACGTGCTCGGCCATCACGACTGCCTGCAAGTGGACGGTAACACTGGCCTGCTGGATATCTCGGTCAGCGGCCGCAGTTGCATCATCGAACTGACTCAACACGATTAAAAAAACGGTGGGAGCAGGCTTGCCTGCGATAGCGGTGTATCAGCATGGGGTGTGCTGATCGACACACTGCTATCGCGGGCAAGCCTGCTCCCACAGTTGTTTTGTGGTGAGCAGAAAACTGTTTCCAGCCTGCGCACCAATTTGTTACCGAATGCCCCAGCGTGGCGCAAAACCACGCATTGGTGACGAACCCCTCCCGTAGCGAAACTCCTTCGTAAGAAATTTCATCAAGCCTCGAAGCCTTATTTTCCAAGGCTCGCACACGCTTTGGAAAAAAATCCAAACGACTCGCGCAAAAAGTTGGCCGCTTGATTGCATATGCTTGTATGTACAAGTAAAGATGTGTGCGTAAGACTCTCCTTCGCACCATCCATGTTCGCGCATCATGCCGAGGAGTCCAGCCGTGACCGATTTTTCTAAAGCCAGGCCTACAAAATACCGTGACGTCGAAATCCGCGCGGCCCGCGGTAACAAGCTCACCGCCAAAAGCTGGCTGACTGAAGCGCCGCTGCGCATGTTGATGAACAACCTCGACCCGCAAGTGGCCGAGAACCCGAAGGAGCTGGTGGTGTACGGCGGTATTGGCCGTGCGGCGCGCAATTGGGAGTGCTACGACCAGATCGTCGAGAGCCTCACTCACCTGAACGACGACGAAACCCTGCTGGTGCAATCCGGCAAGCCGGTCGGCGTGTTCAAGACCCACAGCAACGCTCCGCGCGTGCTGATCGCCAACTCCAACCTGGTGCCGCACTGGGCCAGCTGGGAACACTTCAACGAACTGGATGCCAAGGGCCTGGCCATGTACGGCCAGATGACCGCCGGCAGCTGGATCTACATCGGTAGCCAAGGCATCGTGCAGGGCACCTACGAAACCTTCGTTGAAGCCGGCCGCCAGCACTACGATTCCAACCTCAAGGGCCGCTGGGTCCTCACCGCCGGCCTCGGTGGCATGGGCGGCGCCCAGCCGTTGGCCGCGACCCTGGCGGGTGCATGCTCGCTGAACATCGAGTGCCAGCAGGTCAGCATCGACTTCCGCCTGAACAGCCGTTATGTCGACGAACAAGCTACCGACCTCGACGACGCCTTGGCGCGTATCGCCAAGTACACCAAGGAAGGCAAGGCCATCTCCATCGCCCTGCTGGGTAACGCGGCGGAAATCCTGCCGGAACTGGTCAAGCGCGGCGTACGCCCGGACATGGTCACCGACCAGACCAGCGCCCACGACCCGCTCAATGGCTACCTGCCGGCCGGCTGGAGCTGGGACGAATACCGCGCCCGCGCCAAGACTGAGCCAGCCGCCGTGATCAAGGCCGCCAAACAGTCGATGGCCGTGCACGTCAAGGCGATGCTGGAATTCCAGAAGCAAGGCATCCCGACCTTCGACTACGGCAACAACATCCGCCAGATGGCCCAGGAAGAAGGCGTCGAGAACGCGTTCGACTTCCCAGGTTTCGTACCGGCGTACATCCGCCCACTGTTCTGCCGTGGCATCGGCCCGTTCCGTTGGGCAGCACTGTCCGGCGACCCGCAAGACATCTACAAGACCGACGCCAAAGTCAAAGAGCTGATCCCGGACGACGCGCACCTGCACAACTGGCTGGACATGGCGCGCGAGCGCATCAGCTTCCAGGGTCTGCCGGCGCGTATCTGCTGGGTTGGCCTGGGCCAGCGCGCCAAGCTCGGCCTGGCGTTCAACGAAATGGTACGCAGCGGTGAGCTGTCGGCACCTATCGTGATCGGCCGCGACCACCTCGACTCCGGCTCGGTCGCAAGCCCCAACCGCGAAACCGAAGCCATGCAGGACGGTTCCGACGCCGTGTCCGACTGGCCGCTGCTCAACGCCCTGCTCAACACCGCGAGCGGCGCGACCTGGGTCTCGTTGCACCACGGCGGCGGCGTGGGCATGGGCTTCTCGCAGCACTCCGGCATGGTGATCGTCTGCGACGGTACCGACGAAGCGGCCGAGCGCATCGCGCGCGTGCTGCACAACGACCCGGCCACCGGTGTGATGCGTCACGCGGATGCCGGCTACCAGATCGCGATCGACTGCGCCAAGGAGCAGGGGCTCAACCTCCCGATGATCAAGTAACCCATGTGGGAGCTGGCTTGCCTGCGATGCGGGCGACTCGGTCTATCAGTAGAACCGAGGGGATGCCATCGCAGGCAAGCCAGCTCCCACAGAAAAGCGGTTTTACCCAGGCTTTATGAACAATCCATCAGAGGTTGAACACACATGGCTGCAAATGACGTACGTGCAAGCACCACCCCGTTGATCGAAAGGCGTTCGATCGACTACATCCCGGAAGCGGAAAGACACGGTCGTCTATTGAGTCAGTTCACCCTGTGGCTGGGTGCCAACCTGCAGATCACTGCCATCGTCACCGGGGCCCTGGCCGTGGTGCTCGGCGGTGATGTGTTCTGGTCGTTGATCGGTTTGTTGATCGGGCAACTGCTGGGCGGCGGCGTCATGGCGTTGCATGCTGCGCAAGGCCCGCAACTGGGCTTGCCGCAAATGATCTCCAGCCGCGTGCAGTTCGGCGTGTATGGCGCCGTGATCCCGTTGGTGCTGGTGTGCCTGATGTATGTCGGCTTTTCGGCCAGCGGTTCATTGCTGGCGGGGCAGGCGGTAGCGCAGTTGCTGCACGTCGAAGACTGGGTCGGCATCGTGCTGTTTGCCGGGTTGATCATGGTGTTCACCGTCTTCGGCTACCGCGTCATCCACGGCATCGGTCGCGTGGCCAGTGTGTTGGGGGTGGTGGCCTTCATCTACCTGTTCTACAAGCTGCTGGCGGGCAACGACGTGGGTGCCCTGCTGGGCAACAAACATTTTTCCCTCAGCAGTTTCCTCTTGGCAATTTCGCTGTCGGCCTCCTGGCAGATCGCTTTTGGCCCGTATGTGGCGGACTACTCGCGCTACTTGCCGCGTAGCACGTCGGCATCGAAAACCTTCTGGGCCGTGGGCCTGGGTTCAGTGATCGGGGCGCAGGCGTCGATGGTGTTCGGTGTGTTCGCGGCGGCCCTGGCCGGCTCGCAATTCGCCCATCATGAGGTGTCATTTATCGTCGGCCTGGGCGGCACCGGGATTGTCGCGGCGCTGCTGTATTTCAGCATCGCCTTCGGCAAGGTCACGGTGACCACCCTCAATGCCTACGGCAGCTTCATGTCCATCGCGACGATCATCAGCGGCTTTCGTGGCAGCCGGCACATCTCGAGTGCGGTGCGCCTGCTGTACATCTTCCTGATGGTATCGATTGCCGCCGTGCTGGCGTTGCTGGGCAAGGACTCGTTCCTCAAGGACTTCTCCGCGTTCATCCTGTTCCTGCTCGCATTCTTCACGCCGTGGAGCGCGATCAACCTGGTGGATTTCTACTGCATCACCAAGGAACGCTACGACATTCCGGCGCTGTCCAACCCCAATGGTCGTTATGGCCGCTGGAACCTGATGGGCATCGGCATCTACGTGTTCGGCGTGCTGATCCAGATGCCGTTCATCTCCACGCATTTCTATACCGGCCCACTGGTCGCCAGCCTTGGCGACACCGATATCTCCTGGATCATCGGCCTGGCGGTGCCTGCTGCGCTGTATTACTGGGCTGCGAAAAAGTGGCACAGCGCGATTCCTGAACACCTGATCCTGCCGATAGAGCAGGGCGCTGCACCGACGACGACAAACGGGCTGGCCGCACAAGCCTGATGGGACGTGGACAGGGCAGGATGCCTACTGACTGCCGTAATCCATTTCAAGATTGGGAGCGTCACAACAATGAAAATGCATAAAACCCTGTTGGCCACTCTGTTCTCTGCAGGCTTGCTGGCCACTGCCGGCGCCCAGGCGGCCGGTTGGTGCGAGTCCGGCAAACCGGTGAAATTCGCCGGCCTGAACTGGGAAAGCGGCATGTTGCTTACCGACATCCTGCAGACCGTGCTGGAAAAAGGCTACGACTGCAAAACCGACAGCCTGCCGGGCAACTCCATCACCATGGAAAACGCCCTGAGCAGCAACGACATCCAGGTCTTCGCCGAAGAATGGGTAGGCCGCAGTGAAGTGTGGAACAAGGCCGAGAAGGCCGGCAAAGTCGTCGGCGTCGGCGCCCCTGTGGTGGGCGCTGTCGAGGGCTGGTACGTGCCGCGCTACGTGATCGAAGGCGACGCCAAGCGCAAGCTCGAACCCAAGGCGCCGGACCTGAAAAACATCGCTGACCTGGCCAAGTACGCCTCGGTGTTCAAGGACCAGGAAGAGCCGTCCAAGGGCCGTTTCTACAACTGCCCGGCCGGCTGGACCTGCGAGCTGGACAACAGCGAAATGCTCAAGAGCTACGGCCTGGAAAGCACCTACACCAACTTCCGTCCAGGCACCGGCCCGGCGCTGGATGCGGCCGTGCTGTCGAGCTACAAGCGTGGCGAGCCGATCCTGTTCTACTACTGGTCGCCAACGCCGCTGATGGGCCAGGTCGACCTGGTCAAGCTTGAAGAAAAACCCGGCGTCGATAAAAGCGTGAGCATCAAGGTCGGCTTGTCCAAGACCTTCCACGAGCAGGCGCCGGAACTGGTGGCCGTGCTGGAAAAGGTCAACCTGCCGATCGACCTGCTGAACCAGAACCTGGGTCGCATGGCCAAGGAGCGAATTGAGTCGCCAAAACTGGCGAAAATTTTCCTCAAGGAACATCCTGAAGTCTGGCACGCCTGGGTGAGCGACGACGCAGCCAAGAAAATCGACGCGGCCTTGTAGGTCAAGTGTGCCCGGCTACCCTCAGGGGTGGCTGGGCGCCTGGCCACAACCCACTGGATCGAGAGCACGATATGTTTCCTGAGAGTTTTACGTTTTCCATTGCCGACTGGGTCAACGGTTGGGTGGATTCACTGGTCACCAACTACGGTGATGTGTTCCGGCACATCTCCGACACCCTGCTATGGGCCATCGTCAACCTGGAAGGGTTGCTGCGTGCGGCGCCCTGGTGGCTGATGCTGGCCATCGTCGGCGCAGTTGCCTGGCACGCCACCCGCAAGGTGGTGACCACGGCGGTGATCGTCGGCCTGCTGTTCCTGGTGGGTGCGGTCGGCCTGTGGGACAAGCTGATGCAGACGCTGGCGCTGATGATGGTCGCCACGGTGATCTCGGTGCTGATCGGCATCCCGCTGGGCATCCTGTCGGCGCGCAGCAATCGCCTGCGCTCGGTACTGATGCCGTTGCTCGACATCATGCAAACCATGCCCAGCTTCGTGTACCTGATCCCGGTGCTGATGCTGTTCGGCCTGGGCAAGGTCCCGGCGATCTTCGCCACGGTGATCTACGCCGCACCGCCGTTGATCCGCCTCACCGACCTGGGCATTCGCCAGGTCGACGGCGAAGTCATGGAAGCGATCAACGCCTTCGGTGCCAACCGTTGGCAACAACTGTTCGGCGTGCAACTGCCGCTGGCCCTGCCGAGCATCATGGCCGGGATCAACCAGACCACCATGATGGCGTTGTCGATGGTGGTGATCGCCTCGATGATCGGCGCCCGTGGGCTGGGTGAGGACGTCCTCGTCGGCATCCAGACCCTCAACGTCGGCCGGGGCCTCGAAGCCGGGCTGGCGATCGTGATTCTCGCAGTGGTCATCGACCGCATTACCCAGGCCTATGGTCGTCCACGGCATGAGGCGAGCAAATGACTACTGTCAGCAAAATCGAAGTCAAAAACGTCTTCAAGATCTTCGGCGCCCGTTCCAAGGATGCGCTGTCGCTGATCGGCCAAGGCAAGAGCAAAGACCAGGTCCTGGCCGAAACCGGTTGCGTGGTCGGCGTGAACGACTTGTCCCTGAGCATCGGCACCGGTGAGATCTTCGTGATCATGGGCCTGTCGGGTTCCGGCAAGTCCACGTTGGTGCGCCACTTCAATCGCCTGATCGACCCCACCAGCGGCGCGATCCTGGTCGACGGCGAAGACATCCTGCAACTGGACATGGAAGCGCTGCGTCAATTCCGTCGGCACAAGATCAGCATGGTGTTCCAGAGCTTCGGCCTGCTGCCCCACAAGAGTGTGCTGGACAACGTCGCCTACGGCCTCAAGGTGCGTGGCGAAACCAAGCAGGTCTGCGCCGAACGTGCGCTGCACTGGATCGAAACCGTGGGCCTCAAGGGCTACGAAAACAAATACCCGCACCAGCTCTCCGGCGGCATGCGCCAGCGCGTCGGCCTGGCCCGTGCGCTGGCGGCCGACACCGACATCATCCTGATGGACGAAGCCTTCAGCGCCCTCGACCCGCTGATCCGCGCCGAAATGCAGGACCAGTTGCTCGAGCTGCAAAAGACCCTGCACAAGACCATCGTGTTCATCACCCACGATCTCGATGAGGCCGTGCGCATCGGCAACCGCATTGCGATCCTCAAGGACGGCAAGCTGATCCAGGTCGGCACCCCGCGCGAGATCCTGCATTCGCCGGCGGATGAGTACGTGGACCGGTTTGTCCAGCGGCGGGCGGCGGTGGTGTAGCTGATCATTCCCACGCTCTGCGTGGGAATGCATCCCGTGACGCTCTGCGTCACCTCTAACAGCGGGACGCAGAGCGTCCCAGGTGGCATTCCCACGCAGAGCGTGGGAACGATAAACATGAAGAGGTCAACGATGTCCCAGGCTGCAAAAATCATCATCGCCGACGCCCCCTTGCGCTGGCAGGACGTCGTCGCCGTCGCTCGCCATGGCGCGGTCCTCGAACTCTCGGGCCAGGCCTGGGCGCGGATCGACAATGCCCAGGCCATCGTGCAGCGCATCGTCACCAGCGGCGAGCGCGCCTATGGCGTGAACACCGGCTTGGGCGCGCTGTGCAACGTGTCCCTCAAGGGCGAGCAACTCAGCCAGCTGTCGCGCAATACCCTGCTGAGCCACGCCTGTGGCGTCGGCCCGGTGCTGAGCGACGAGCAGACCCGCGCGATTATCTGCGCGGCCGTCATCAACTACAGCCACGGCAAATCCGGCCTGCATCCGCAGGTGGTGCATTCGCTGCTGGCGCTGCTCAACCACGGCATCACGCCGCAAGTGCCGTCCCAGGGTTCGGTGGGTTACCTGACCCATATGGCCCATGTCGGCGTGGCCTTGCTCGGTGTCGGCACTGTGAGCTACCGGGGCCGGATCGTCGCGGCGCAACAGGCCCTCAGCGAAGAAGGTTTGCAGCCGGTGGTGCTTGGCGCCAAGGACGGCCTGTGCCTGGTCAACGGCACACCGTGCATGACCGGGCTGAGCTGCCTGGCCCTGGCCGATGCGCATCACTTGCTGCAGTGGGCCGACGTGATCGGTGCCATGAGTTTTGAAGCCCAGCGCGGCCAGATCGATGCCTTCGATGCAGAAATCATCGCGCTCAAGCGGCACCCGGGCATGCAGCATGTCGGCATCAACCTGCGTGCGCTGCTCGACGGCAGTGAAGTGATTGCCAGCAGCAAAGGCATCCGCACCCAGGACGCGCTGAGCATCCGCTCGATCCCGCAGATCCACGGCGCGGCGCGCGACCAGGTGGAGCACGCGACCCGCCAGATCGAAACCGAACTCAACAGCGCCACCGACAACCCGCTGGTGCTCGGTACCCCGGACAATTACCGCGTAGTGTCCCAGGCCAACCCGCACGGGCAGTCCGTGGCACTGGCCGCCGACATGCTGGCGATCGCCATGGCCGAAATCGGCTCGGTGGCCGAGCGCCGCCTGGACCGCCTGATCAACCCGCACGTCAGCGGCCTGCCGGCATTCCTGGTCAGCAACCCCGGGGTCAACTCCGGGATGATGATCGTGCAGTACGTCGCCGCCTCGCTGTGCGGGCAGAACCGCCAGCTGGCGCAACCGGCGGTGCTCGACAACTTCGTCACCTCGGGCCTGCAGGAAGACCACTTGAGCATGGGCACCAACGCCGCGCTGAAGCTGCACCAGGTGCTGGCCAACGTTACGCAGATCCTCGCGATCGAGTACCTGCTGGCGGCCCAGGCCTTCGAATTCCTCAAGGAGCAGCGCTTCGGCGCGGGCACCGACAGCGCCTGGCGCCTGCTGCGTGAAGTGGTGCCGGCCTATGAGCAGGACCGCTGGCTGGCACCGGACATTGCGGCCGCCGCTGCATTGCTTCAGGACACGGCCCTGCTGCACCAGACAATTCCCCATTTGCACTGAAAATAATTCAAAAGGAGCATGAATGTGACTGCGCTAAACCTGATTCCAGGCCAACTGAGCCTCGCCCAACTGCGGGCCATCTACCAGCAGCCGGTAACCCTCAGTCTGGATGACAGCGCCTCGGCCCAGATCGAAGCCAGTGTCGCCTGCGTGGAGCAGATTCTCGCCGAGAACCGCACCGCCTATGGCATCAACACCGGTTTCGGCCTGCTGGCCTCGACCCGCATCGCCAGCGAAGACCTGGAAAACCTCCAGCGTTCGCTGGTGCTGTCCCACGCCGCCGGCGTTGGTGAGCCGATCAGCGATGCGCTGGTGCGGCTGGTCATGGTGCTCAAGGTCAACAGCCTGAGCCGCGGGTTCTCCGGGATTCGTCGGCAAGTGATCGACGCGCTGATCGCGCTGATCAACGCCGAGGTGTACCCGCATATCCCACTCAAGGGTTCGGTCGGTGCTTCCGGCGATCTGGCGCCATTGGCGCATATGTCGCTGGTGCTGCTCGGCGAAGGCAAGGCGCGCTACAAGGGTGAATGGCTGGAGGCGACCGCCGCGCTGAAAGTCGCCGGCCTGACCCCGTTGACCCTGGCCGCCAAGGAAGGCCTGGCGCTGCTCAACGGCACCCAGGTGTCCACCGCGTATGCCCTGCGTGGCCTGTTCGAGGGCGAAGACCTGTTCGCCGGCGCGCTGGCGTGCGGTGCGCTCACCGTGGAAGCCGTGCTGGGTTCGCGCTCGCCGTTCGACGCGCGCATTCATGCCGCTCGTGGCCAGCGTGGGCAGATCGACTCGGCAGCGGCTTATCGCGACCTGCTGGGTGAAAGCAGCCAGGTCTCCCAGTCGCACCAGAACTGCGACAAGGTGCAAGACCCGTACTCCCTGCGTTGCCAGCCACAAGTCATGGGCGCGTGCCTGACCCAGTTCCGCCAGGCCGCCGAAGTGCTGGTGATCGAAGCCAACGCCGTGTCGGACAACCCCTTGGTATTTGCCGCTGAAGGCGATGTGATTTCCGGCGGTAACTTCCACGCTGAACCAGTGGCCATGGCCGCTGACAACATGGCGCTGGCCATCGCTGAAATCGGCTCGCTGAGCGAGCGCCGTATCTCGCTGATGATGGACAAGCACATGTCGCAACTGCCGCCGTTCCTGGTGGGCAACGGCGGGGTCAACTCCGGCTTCATGATCGCCCAGGTGACTGCCGCCGCACTCGCCAGCGAGAACAAGGCGCTGGCGCATCCGCACAGCGTGGATAGCCTGCCGACGTCCGCCAACCAGGAAGACCACGTGTCGATGGCCCCCGCAGCCGGCAAGCGCCTGTGGGAAATGGCCGAAAACACCCGTGGCATCCTTGCCGTGGAATGGCTGGCAGCCGCCCAAGGCCTGGACCTGCGTGAAGGCTTGAAAACCTCGCCGAAGCTGGAAAAAGCGCGTGGCATCCTGCGCGACAAAGTGGCGTTCTATGACAAGGACCGCTTCTTCGCCCCGGACATCATCGCCGCCACCGACCTGCTCGCCAGCCGCTGCTTGAATGAACTGGTGCCAGCCAAGCTGTTGCCAAGTCTGTAACTGCTCGTTCCCACGCGCTGCGTGGGAATGCCGCCCTGGACGCTCTGCGTCTGCTTTTAGAGCCGTGACGCGGAGCGTCATAGGATGCGTTCCCACGCAGGGCGTGGGAACGATCTTCTCTTCATAAGAATAATTAGGGACGAGAAATGCACCAGCAAGAAAAAGGTTTGAAACGTGGGCTATCAGCCCGACATATTCGCTTCATGGCACTGGGGTCGGCGATCGGCACCGGGCTGTTCTACGGCTCCGCCTCTGCCATCCAGATGGCGGGCCCCGCCGTGCTGCTGGCCTACCTGATCGGCGGCGCCGCGGTGTTCATGGTCATGCGCGCCCTCGGTGAAATGGCCGTGCACAACCCCGTGGCCGGCTCCTTCGGCCAGTACGCCAGCACCTACCTGGGCCCCATGGCCGGTTTTATCCTCGGCTGGACCTACGCCTTTGAAATGATCATCGTCTGCCTCGCCGACGTCACCGCCTTCGGCATCTACATGGGCTTCTGGTTTCCCGAGGTTGCGCGCTGGGTCTGGGTGCTCGGCATCGTGTTTCTGATCGGCGGCCTGAACCTGTGCAACGTCAAAGTGTTTGGCGAGATGGAGTTCTGGCTGTCGTTGCTCAAGGTCGGCGCCATCGTGGCGATGATCCTCGGCGGCTTCGGCATCATGCTGTTCGGCATCCATTCGGCGGGCGAAACGCACGCCAGCGGGATCAGCAACCTGTGGGCCCACGGCGGTTTCATGCCCAACGGCATCGGCGGCCTGATCGCCTCGTTCGCGGTGGTGATGTTCGCGTTTGGCGGCATCGAAATCATCGGTATCACTGCCGGTGAAGCCAAGGACCCGCAGCGCGTGATCCCCAAGGCAATCAATGCCGTGCCGCTGCGCATCCTGTTGTTCTATGTGCTGACCCTGTTTGTGCTGATGGCGATTTACCCGTGGCCGCAGATCGGCAGCCAGGGCAGCCCGTTCGTGCAGATTTTCAGCAACCTGGGCATCGGTTCGGCGGCGACTATTCTCAATATCGTGGTGATCTCGGCGGCGGTGTCGGCGATCAACAGCGACATCTTCGGCGCCGGGCGCATGATGTACGGCCTGGCCCAGCAAGGGCAGGCGCCCAAGGGCTTTGCGCAATTGTCCAGGCACGGTGTGCCATGGATGACCGTGGTGGTGATGGGGGCGGCGTTGCTCGGCGGCGTGGTGCTCAACTACCTGATTCCCGAAAACGTGTTCCTGCTGATCGCCTCGATTGCCACCTTTGCCACCGTGTGGGTGTGGCTGATGATCCTGTTTACCCAAGTCGCCATGCGCCGCTCCATGACCCAGGAGCAGGTGGCCGACTTGAAATTCCCGGTACCGTTCTGGCCCTACGCGCCGGCCGCGGCCATCGTGTTCATGCTGTTCGTGTTTGGCGTGCTGGGTTATTTCCCGGACACCCAGGCAGCCTTGCTGGTCGGGGCGGTGTGGATCGTGTTGCTGGTCGTTGCCTACCTGCTGTGGGTCAAGCCCGCTGCGGGGCAGGCGGCCAAGGTCCATTACGACCCGGCTTTGTCTCATCGATAACTTAGGGAGGCGTTGATGAAAACGCTTTGGCAACACTGCCACGTCGCAACCATGGCCGGCGGCAAATACTCGATCATCGAGGATGCCGCCATGGTGACCGCCGATTCGCTCATCGAGTGGATCGGCCCCCGCAGCCAGGTGCCGAGCGCGGATTACGCGCAAGTGCATGACCTGCAAGGCGCGTGGGTCACCCCCGGGCTGATCGACTGCCACACCCATACCGTGTTTGGTGGCAATCGCAGCGGCGAGTTCGAGCAGCGCCTCCAAGGCGTGAGCTACGCCGAGATCGCGGCCCAGGGCGGCGGGATTGCCAGCACCGTGCGTGCCACGCGTGCTGCCAGCGAGGACGAGCTGTTTGCCAGCGCCGAAAAGCGCCTGCGCAGTCTGTTGCGCGATGGCGTCACCACGGTAGAGATCAAGTCCGGCTACGGGCTCGACCTGGTCAACGAACGCAAGATGCTGCGCGTGGCGCGGCGCCTCGGTGAAGCGCTGCCGGTCAGCGTGCGGGCCACGTGCCTGGCGGCTCATGCGTTGCCGCCGGAGTATAAGGACCGCGCCGACGACTACATCGAACATATCTGCAGCGAGATGCTGCCGGCGCTGGCGGCGCAGGGGCTGGTGGATGCGGTCGACGCGTTCTGCGAATACCTGGCGTTTTCCCCGGCGCAGGTGGAGCGCGTGTTCAAGGTCGCCCAGCAACTCGGGCTGCCGGTGAAGCTGCACGCCGAGCAACTGTCCTCCTTGCATGGCTCCAGCCTGGCGGCGCGTTACCACGCGTTGTCGGCCGATCACCTGGAATTCATGACCGAGGAAGACGCCATCGCCATGGCCGCCGCCGGCACCGTCGCCGTGTTGCTGCCAGGGGCGTTCTACTTCCTGCGTGAAACCCAGTTGCCGCCGATGGAGGCGCTGCGCAAGCACGGTGTGAAAATCGCCATCGCCAGCGACCTCAACCCTGGCACCTCGCCGGCGTTGTCGGTGCGCCTGATGCTGAACATGGCCTGCACGCTGTTCCGCATGACCCCGGAAGAAGCCCTGGCCGGCGCCACCCAACATGCGGCCACCGCCCTCGGGATGGGCGCCACCCATGGCTCGCTGGAGGTGGGCAAAGTCGCCGATTTCGTCGCCTGGCAGATCGATCGTCCCGCTGACCTGGCCTATTGGCTGGGCGGCGAGTTGGATAAACGCGTCGTGCGCCATGGCGTCGACGTCACCGTATGAGGAGTGCTGCTGTGGATAAGGTTCTCAATTTCAAACAAGGCCGTGTGCCGCTGCTGATCAGCATGCCCCACGCCGGCCTGCGCCTGACGCCTGCAGTGGAAGCGGGCCTGATCCCCGAGGCGCAAAGCCTGCCGGACACCGACTGGCATATCCCTACGCTGTATGACTTTGCCGAGGAACTGGGCGCCAGCACCTTGTCGGCCGAGTACTCGCGATTTGTCATCGACTTGAACCGGCCTTCAGACGACAAACCCTTGTACGCCGGCGCCACTACCGGTCTGTACCCGGCGACCCTGTTCGATGGCGTGCCGTTGTTCCGCGAAGGCCTGGAGCCAAGCGAGGCCGAGCGTGCCAGCTACCTGCAGAAGATCTGGGGCCCGTATCACCGCGCCCTGCAAGAAGAACTGGCGCGGCTCAAGGCCGAGTTTGGCTACGCATTACTGTTCGATGCGCACTCGATCCGTTCGGTGATCCCGCACCTGTTCGACGGCAAGCTGCCGGACTTCAACCTCGGCACCTTCAACGGCGCGGCCTGCGACCCTGAGCTGGCGAGCCGGTTGGAAGCCATCTGCGCCGCGCATCCGCAGTACACCCACGTGCTCAACGGGCGCTTCAAAGGCGGGCATATCACTCGGCACTACGGCGACCCGGCGCAGGATATCCACGCCGTGCAGCTGGAGTTGTGCCAGAGCGCCTATATGGAAGAGTTTGAGCCGTTCCGTTATCGGCCTGACCTGGCCGAGCCGACGCGGGTGGTGTTGAAGCAGTTGCTGGAAGGGTTGTTGGCCTGGGGGCAGCAGCACTACCGGTAGTTTTCGCTGCTGCTGTAACAGCTTTCGCGAGCAAGCCCGCTCCCATACTTGACCGAGTTCCAACATGAGCGTGCGGTCTGAATGTAGGAGCGGGCTTGCTCGCGAAGGGGTCTTCACAGTCGCCCCAGTGCAACTGCCGGTCGCCCCAGTTCGTGTGGACAGTGTTCTCGCTGGGTAAGGTTGTGGGTACGGCGCACCAGACGCCACTCCCCACAATAAAGCTGCCGAGTGAGACCTCTTTCATGAAAAGACTGTTCACCCGTTACCTGTTGACGCTTACCGGCGCCGCGCTGCTCAGTGCGCACGCCATGGCGGCTGAACCCGCCTCGTGCAAAACCGTGCGCATGGGCGTGGTCAGCTGGACCGACGTGGTCGCCACCTCGGGCATGGCCGATGTGCTGCTCAATGGCCTGGGCTACGACAGCAAACAGACCAGCGCCGTGCAGCAGATCATCTTTGCCGGCATCCGCGACAAACGCCTGGATATCTTCCTCGGCTACTGGAAGCCGGCGATGGACAACAACATCGCGCCGTTCCTGGCCGCCAAGCAGGTCAAGGTCTTCGACACCCCCAGCCTGGCCGACGCCCAGGCTACCTTGGCCGTGCCGCAATACGTGGCCGATGCCGGCTTGAAAACCTTCGCCGATATTGCCCGCTTCAAGGACCAGCTCGGCGGCAAGATCTATGGCATCGAGCCCGGCAGCGGCGCCAATACCGATATCCAGAAAATGATCGACACCAACCACTTCGGCCTGGGCGACTTCAAGCTGGTGGCTTCCGGTGAAGCTGGCATGCTCGCCGCCGTGCAGCGGGCGGTGAATCGCAAAGAGTTCGTGGTGTTTGTCGGCTGGACGCCGCACCCGATGAACATCAACATGAAAATGGCCTACCTCACCGGCAGCGAAGACGTGTTCGGCGCCAATGAGGGCCGTGCCACGGTGTCCACCGTCACCGCCCCGGATTTCGCCGAGCACTGCCCCAACGCCAACCACCTGCTGGAAAACCTGACCTTCACCGCCGCCCAGGAAAGCCAGTTGATGGTGCCGATCATGGCGCGCCAGTCGCCGCAGGACGTGGCCAAGCAGTGGTTGCGCGACCATCCGGAGGACTTGCAGCGCTGGCTGGCCGGGGTGACTGCATTTGATGGCAGCGATGGCGTGGCGTCCGTACAAGCCACGCTGAAACCCTGAGCCGGGCTCGGTAGATCAAACAATACACAGCAAATGTGGGAGCGGGCTTGCTCGCGAATGCGATAGGCCAGTCAACTCATCAGGCGACTGATACACCGCATGCGCGAGCAAGCCCGCTCCCACAGGTGGATCTCCATTGTCAGGGATATTTGCGCATGTACCCGATTTCTCCGCAGATGGCAGCCTTCGTCGCCAGGACTGAGTCCTTCACCAGCGACGATTCCTCCCTGGCTGGGCTGCGCCAAAACTACGACCGCATGTGCCAGGCGTTCACCCCACCCGTGCCTGAAGGGTTGACGGTCAAGGACTTCTCCCTCGGCGGCGTCGGTGTACGCAGCTACGTGCCGACGACGCCCACGCCGGCGCAGGGCTGGCCCTGTCTTCTATATATGCACGGCGGCGGCTGGGTGGTTGGCGGGCTGGATTCCCATGACTTCATCTGTTTCGAGCTGGCCAGCGCGTTGCAGGTGCTGGTGATCGCCATCGACTACCGCCTGGCGCCGGAACACCCGTTTCCGGCGGCCTATGAGGATTGCCGCGCGGTGTGGCAGGCGCTCCAGGCGGGGGCGGCACCGTATGCCATCGACTACCAACGCCTGGCGGTGATCGGCGACAGTGCCGGCGGCAACCTGGCGGCGGCGCTGTGCCTGGGTTTGCGCGACGACGGGCAGCCGTTGCCCCGGGCCCAGGTGTTGATCTATCCCGGCCTGGGCGGCCCGGCCGATTTGCCCTCGCGCCGCGATTGCATGGACGCGCCGCTGCTCAGCACCGCCGACACCGATTGCTACCTGGCACTTTACCTGCGCGGCGCGGGCAAGCCGTCGGCCTATGCGATGCCGCTGCTGGCCAGGGATTTCAGCGGCTTGCCCAAGGCACTGGTCGCCGTGGCCCAGTTCGACCCGCTGCGTGACGACGGCATGCTTTACGCCGAACGCCTGCAACAGTCAGGCGTGGCCGCCGTGCTGTACCCCGGCAAAGGCCTGGTCCATGGCTGTTTGCGCGCGCGTGGCCAGGTGCCGGAAGTCGACCGGCTGTACGGCTATCTGTTGGACTACCTCAGGAGCGAAGGGCTGACACAGGTCTAAGTGCTCAAGGACATGCTCATTGCACAATTCGGGTTTATAGTGCCAGACGGCAAAATAAAAGACGTCCCCCCAGGGATGAACCCGACCCCCTACGGAGCGCGCAATGCAGACTTGGTACCCGCAGATCAAACCCTACGCCCGGCACGATCTGGCCGTCGATGACACCCACACGCTGTACGTCGATGAAAGTGGCTCCCCCGAGGGCTTGCCCGTTGTCTTCATTCATGGCGGTCCCGGCGCCGGTTGCGACGCCCAGAGCCGCTGCTATTTTGACCCGAACCTGTACCGCATCGTCACCTTCGACCAGCGCGGCTGCGGGCGCTCCACGCCACGCGCCAGCCTGGAAAACAACACCACCTGGGACCTGGTCGCCGACCTCGAGCGCATCCGCGAACACCTGGGCATCGACAAATGGGTGCTGTTCGGCGGTTCCTGGGGGTCGACCCTGGCGCTGGCCTACGCGCAAACCCACCCCGAGCGTGTGCATGGCCTGATCGTGCGCGGCATCTTCCTGGCCCGCCCGCAGGATATCCACTGGTTCTACCAGGAGGGCGCGAGCCGCCTGTTCCCGGACTACTGGCAGGACTACATCGCGCCGATCCCGGCCGATGAGCGTCATGACATGATCACGGCCTACCACAAGCGCCTGACCGGCAACGACCAGATCGCCCAGATGCACGCGGCCAAGGCCTGGTCCGGCTGGGAAGGGCGCATGCTCGGCCTGTGCCCGAGCCCGCAGCATGTGGAGCGTTTTTCCGAGCCGCAACGTGCGCTGTCGATCGCGCGCATCGAGTGCCACTACTTCACCAATAACTCCTTCCTGGAACCCAACCAGCTGATTCGCGACATGCACAAGATCGCCCATCTGCCTGGCGTAATCATTCATGGGCGCTACGATATGATCTGCCCGCTGGATAACGCCTGGGAGCTGCACCAGGCCTGGCCCAACAGCGAACTGCAGGTGATCCGCGAGGCGGGCCATGCCGCGTCCGAGCCGGGTATTACCGATGCGCTGGTGCGTGCGACCGCCGAAATGGCACGCCGCCTGCTTGATCTGCCGCCAGAAGAAGCATGAAGGGCCTGTTGCAACGGGTGCGTGGCGCCCGCGTCGAAGTAGACGGCGAAATCGTCGGGGCGATTGACCAGGGTTTGCTGGTGCTGGTGGCCGTCGAACCGTCGGATACGCCCGAAAGTGCCGATAAGCTGCTGCACAAGCTGCTTAACTACCGTGTGTTCAGCGACGACGAGGGCAAGATGAACCTGTCGTTGAAGGACATCGGCGGTGGTTTGCTGCTGGTGTCGCAGTTCACGCTGGCGGCGGACACCAAAAGCGGGCTGCGGCCAAGCTTCTCCACGGCGGCACCGCCCGCCCTGGGAGCGGCGCTATTTGATCACTTGCTGTTACAAGCGCAACAATTGCATGGCAAGGTGGCGTCGGGGCGTTTTGGTGCCGATATGCAGGTGCATTTGGTCAATGATGGCCCTGTGACCTTCCTCTTACAGACATGAATGTATTAAAAACGACTTTAATGCCTAAAAACGCAGGGTTTCGCTACAAATACTTCGTTGTCCCTGATGCGTTGTCTCGCGGGCTACTAGATAATCGCGCGCTACGGGGATCAGCGTTGTTTGGTCCATTTTTGACTTAGGTAGAGACTTGTCCGATCGCCATTGGGGAATCATTTTGACCCAGGGGAGTCGGAACAATGCTCGCCAACCTGGCATATAGATAGCTGGCCGTTGGTTTTTTGATCTGTTTTCGGCGAGGGTTGCTCGTGATTGTTAGTCCCTGTAATGCACCAAAATTGTCTGCCAAACGGTTACGAAACGCACTGGTGACGGGCTCTGCCCTGTTTTGCCTGTTCGGCGCGGGTCAACTGTGGGCATTCAGTCTGGATGATGTGTCGGCCAAGGCAAAAGAGCTGGCCGGGCAGAAATACGAAGCTCCGCGCAGCAATCTGCCGAACGAATTCCGCGAAATGAAATTCGCTGACTACCAAAAGATTCGTTTCCGCAACGAAAAAGCCGAGTGGGCCGATCAGAATACCCCGTTCAAGCTGTCCTTCTATCACCAGGGTATGCATTTCGATACACCGGTGAAAATCAACGAAGTCACTGCCGACAGCGTCCAGGAAATCAAATACGACCCGACGCGCTTCGATTTCGGCGACGTCAAGTTTGATCCCAAGGCCACCGAACAGCTGGGTTATGCCGGTTTCCGCGTGCTGTACCCGATCAACAAGGGCGACAAGCAAGACGAAATCATGACCATGCTCGGCGCCAGCTACTTCCGCGTCGTGGGCAAGGACCAGGTCTACGGCCTGTCCGCCCGTGGCATGGCGATTGATACCGCGCTGCCGTCCGGTGAAGAATTCCCGCGTTTCACCGAGTTCTGGATCGAGCGCCCGAAGCCGGGTGACAAGCACCTGGTGATCTTCGCCCTGCTGGACTCGCCACGTGCCACCGGCGCGTACCGCTTGATCCTGCGTCCGGGCACCGACACCGTGGTCGACGTCAAATCCCAGATGTTCCTGCGCGACAAGGTCAGCAAGCTGGGCGTTGCCCCGTTGACCTCGATGTTCCTGTTCGGCGCCAACCAGCCGTCCAAGGTCCTCAACTACCGTCGCGAGCTGCACGACTCCAGCGGCCTGTCGATCCATGCCGGTAACGGCGAGTGGATCTGGCGCCCACTGAACAACCCTAAACACCTGTCGGTCAGCAACTTCACCGTCGAGAACCCGCGTGGGTTCGGCCTGCTGCAGCGTGGCCGCAACTTCAGCCACTACGAAGACCTGGACGACAACTACGACAAGCGCCCAAGCGCCTGGATCGAGCCTGAAGGCGACTGGGGCAAGGGTTCCGTCGACCTGGTAGAGATCCCGACCGCCGACGAGACCAACGACAACATCGTCGCGTTCTGGAGCCCGGCCGAATTGCCGGAAGTCGGCAAGCCGCTGGATGTTGCCTATCGCCTGCACTGGACGCTGGACGACGCCGCGTTCCATTCGCCGGACAGCGCCTGGGTCAAGCAGACCCTGCGTTCAACCGGTGATGTGAAGCAATCGAACCTGATCCGTCAGCCGGATGGCAGCGTTGCCTACCTGGTCGACTTCGAAGGTCCGTCCCTGAAAAAACTGCTGCCGGATGCCCCGGTGCGCAGCCAGGTGAGCGTGGGTGACAACGCTGAAATCGTGGAAAACAGCGTGCGTTACAACGAGCACACCAAAGGCTGGCGCCTGACCCTGCGCATGAAGATCAAGGACGCAGGCAAGCCGACCGAAATGCGCGCCGCACTGGTGCAAGACATCGTGCAGCCGGAGCCGGAGCAGGTTTCGACGCAAGTGCTCAAGGCGGACAAGGTCCTGGCCAAGCAGCACGAGAAACAGGCCAAGAAAGACGCGAAAGACAAGGAAGCCAAGCAGCCAGAAGCTGCCCCAGCCACGCCGGAGCCGATCAAGACCGAGCAAGTCCTGACCGAAACCTGGAGCTATCAGTTGCCTGCCGATGAGTAATTCTCAAGTCCAGCCAGAGACTCTCTCCGAGTATCTGGCGCATCTCCCGATGACCGCTGAGCAGCGCGCCGAACTGGCGGGCTGCACATCCTTCACCGAACTGCACGAGCGCTTGTCGTCGTCGACGTTCGATGCGCCGGTCGATGCCGCCCAGGCGTCGGTCGGCCGCCGGCTGACCCTGAACACGGCCGAAGAGCTGCAAGACGCCGAAATGCTCGCGCTCGACGCCAACGGTCGCGTGTGCCTCAAGGCCACGCCGCCGATTCGCCGTACCAAGGTCGTGCCTGAGCCATGGCGCACCAATATCCTGGTACGTGGCTGGCGGCGCCTGACCGGTCGCACCAACCCGCCGAAGCCGCCGAAAGACGAGCGTGTGTTGCCGGCTGCGCGCTGGCGCACCGTCGGTTCGATCCGCCGCTACATCCTGCTGGTGCTGATGCTCGGCCAGACCATCGTCGCCGGCTGGTACATGAAAGGCATCATGCCGTACCAGGGCTGGTCGCTGGTCGACTTCGACGAGATCCGCAACCAGACCCTGCTGCAAACCGCCACCCAGGTACTGCCTTACGCCCTGCAAACCAGCATCCTGATCATGTTCGGGATCTTGTTCTGCTGGGTTTCGGCCGGTTTCTGGACCGCGCTGATGGGCTTCCTGGAGTTGCTCACCGGCCACGACAAATACCGGATCTCCGGTAAAAGTGCCGGCGACGAGCCGATCCCGAAAGATGCGCGCACCGCGCTGGTGATGCCGATCTGCAACGAAGACGTGCCGCGTGTGTTTGCGGGGCTGCGCGCGACGTTCGAGTCGGTGGCCGCCACCGGTGACCTGGATCGCTTCGACTTCTTCGTGCTCAGCGACAGTAATGACGCCGACATCTGCATCGCCGAGCAGCAAGCCTGGCTCGACGTGTGCCGCGAAGCCGGCGGCTTCGGCAAGATCTTCTATCGTCGCCGTCGCCGTCGCGTCAAACGCAAGAGCGGTAACCTCGACGACTTCTGCCGTCGTTGGGGCGGTGACTACAAGTACATGGTGGTCCTCGACGCCGACAGTGTGATGAGCGGCGAATGCCTGACCAGCCTGGTCCGCCTGATGGAAGCCACGCCGGATGCCGGGATTATCCAGACCGCGCCGCGTGCGTCGGGCATGGACACCCTGTATGCACGCATGCAGCAGTTTGCCACCCGCGTCTACGGCCCGCTTTTCACTGCCGGCCTGCACTTCTGGCAGCTGGGTGAATCCCACTACTGGGGTCACAACGCAATCATCCGCATGAAGCCGTTTATCGAGCACTGCGCCCTTGCGCCGTTGCCGGGCAAGGGTGCGTTTGCCGGGGCGATTCTCTCCCACGACTTCGTCGAAGCTGCGCTGATGCGCCGTGCCGGCTGGGGCGTGTGGATTGCCTACGACCTGCCGGGCAGCTACGAAGAGTTGCCGCCGAACCTGCTCGACGAACTCAAGCGTGACCGTCGCTGGTGCCACGGCAACCTGATGAACTTCCGCCTGTTCCTCGTCAAAGGCATGCACCCGGTGCACCGCGCGGTGTTCCTGACCGGTGTGATGTCTTATCTGTCGGCGCCGTTGTGGTTCTTCTTCCTGGTGTTGTCCACCGCGTTGCTGGCGGTAAACACCCTGATGGAGCCGCAGTACTTCATGGCGCCACGCCAGTTGTACCCACTGTGGCCGCAATGGCACCCGGACAAGGCGGTGGCGCTGTTCTCCACCACCATCGTGCTGCTGTTCCTGCCCAAGTTGCTGAGCATCATCCTGATCTGGGCCAAGGGCGCGAAAGAGTTCGGCGGCAAGTTCAAGGTGACCTTGTCGATGCTGCTGGAGATGTTGTTCTCCATGCTGCTGGCCCCGGTGCGGATGATTTTCCACACGCGTTTCGTACTTGCCGCGTTCCTCGGCTGGGCCGCGACCTGGAATTCGCCGCAGCGTGACGACGACTCCACCCCCTGGAGCGAAGCGGTCAAGCGCCACGGCCCGCAAACCGTGCTCGGCTTCCTGTGGGCGCTGCTGGTGGTGTGGTTGAACCCAAGCTTCCTGTGGTGGCTGATCCCGATCGTCGGTTCGCTGATGCTGTCGATCCCGGTGTCGGTGATTTCCAGCCGGGTCAAGCTGGGCCTCAAGTCGCGTGACGAGAGCCTGTTCCTGATCCCTGAGGAATACAATCCGCCGCAAGCCCTGCTGTCGACCGAGAAGTACACCCACGAAAACCGTTGGCACGCACTCAACGACGGCTTCGTGCGTTCGGTGGTCGACCCGCAGCAGAACGCCCTGGCCTGCGCCCTGGCGACCTCGCGGCACCGTGAAGCGGAGCCGATCGAGTATGTGCGTGTCGAGCGTGTGCGTCATGCGTTGAAAGTCGGCCCTGCCGGCCTCAACAATGCCGAGCGCCTGGCCTTGCTCAGTGATCCGGTAGCCCTGGCCCGCCTGCACGAGCAGGTCTGGAGCGAAGGGCATCCCGAGTGGCTCGCCGCCTGGCGTGACTCGATCAAGGCCGATCCGCACGCGCCGTTGCTGCCGCTGCAACCGCTGTCGTCCCAGGCCCAACCGGCCTGATTCAGACGCCCCCGAGGGGTCTCCTCGGGGGTGTTCGAGACGCGTGTCCTACAGCGTTTCGACCCTCTTCCGTATCTCTCTAACTCCTTGTTATTTCGAAACAAAAGACCCTCGCCCGAGGCGTATTGCCGTGCGCACGGCTGGGTTAGCATCGCCCCGAATTTGACGTAGTCACAGGGGGATTCATGAATAAACGGTATTGTTCGGCACTGCTGATAGTCGCTGTCGCGTGGCTGCACATCGGCCTGGTCCAGGCCGGGGCGATTGATGACGCCGTTCGGCGCGGCGTGCTCAAGGTGGGTACCACGCCCACTTACGTTCCGTTTGAAATGACCGACAAATAGGGGCATATCGTCGGCTTTGAAATCGACCTGCTCAGGGTGATGAGCCAGGCCCTGGGGGTGGAGCTGGAGCTGGTCAGCGTGCCCTATACGGAGCTGATGCCGGGGTTGCTGGCGAAGAAGTTCGACCTGATCGGCAGCGGCATGACGGTCACCCAGGAGCGCAACCTGAAGCTGAATTTCAGCGACTCTTTCATCGTGGTCGGCCAGTCCGTGCTGCTGCACCCCAGCCTGCTCGGCAAGGTCGGCAGCGTTGAAGACCTCGACGACGCCAGCTACCGCATCGCCACCACCGAAGGCACCACGGGCGAGGCGGCGGCGCAACGCTTTCTCGGCGCGGCGCGATTAAGCAGTTTTGCCACGCCGGAGGAGGGCGTGCATCAGGTGGTGACCGGTGCGGCCGATGCCTTTATCCATGATGCGCCCTACAACCTGATTGCCCTGGGGCGTCCGGAAAACAGCGCGCTGCTGGCCCTGGAGCAGCCCTTCACCTTCGAGCCACTGGCGTTTGGAGTAAAAAAGGGCGATTTCGACAGCCTCAACTGGATCAACCATTTCCTCAATCAGATCGCCCAGGACGGCACCTATGATCGCTTGCACGACAAGTGGTTTAAAGACACAGCCTGGTTGAAGGAAATCCACTGAAAGTCATAACTTCTTACACATCAATCCGTTGGCGCTTTGCCGTGTGCATGCGTCTAGTCCTGCGCTTGGCTGCACCGTTGTGGGGCCTTTGCGACATACGCCGATAACAATTACCCGTGAAACCTTTGTGACGGGCATCGAGTGGGTTAGGATCGCACCCCGAAATGGTGCAGCCCGTTTGCGCGCCGACCTCATAAGAAACGTTCAGGGGACTTGATGATGAAAAAGTATCTTTCGATGCTGCTGCTCGGCGTCACGGCGCTGGTTGCCGCCACTGCGGCCCAGGCCGGCGCCATCGACGATGCGGTCAAGCGCGGCACGCTGAAAGTCGGCATGGACCCGACCTACATGCCGTTCGAAATGACCGACAAGCGTGGCGAGATCATCGGCTTCGAAGTCGACATCCTCAAGGCCCTGGCCAAGTCCATGGGCGTCAAGCTGGAGCTGGTCTCCACCGGTTATGACGGCATCATCCCGGCGTTCCTGACCGGCAAGTTCGACATGATCGGCAGCGGCATGACCCTGACCCAGGAGCGCAACCTGCGCCTGAACTTCAGCGAACCCTTCATCGTCGTCGGCCAGACCCTGCTGATTCGCAAGGACCTGGAAGGCACCATCAAGTCCTACAAGGATTTGAACGACGAGAAATACCGCCTGACCTCCAAGCTCGGCACCACCGGTGAGATGGTCGCCAAGAAGCTGATCTCCAAGGCCAAGTACCACGGCTATGACAACGAGCAGGAAGGTGTGCTGGACGTGGTCAACGGCAAGGCCGACGCCTTTGTGTATGACGCCCCCTACAACGTGGTTGCCGAGAAAAAAGTCGGTAACGGCAAGCTGGTGTTCCTGGAAGAACCCTTCACCTTCGAGCCGTTGGCGTTTGGCCTGAAAAAGGGTGACTACGACAGCATCAACTACATCAACAACTTCCTGCACCAGATCCGCAACGACGGCACCTACGATCGTATCCATGACAAGTGGTTCAAGAGCTCCGAGTGGCTCAAGGACATGGAATAAGTTCGGCTGAATACCGAGTCGCGTCCTTCGCGAGCAAGCCCGCTCCCACATTTTTGACCGCATTCTCAAGTTGGAACTCGGTCAAGTGTGGGAGCGGGCTTGCTCGCGAAAGCGGCCTGACAGGCGACATCAATCCCGGAACCTGAAATGAAACAGAAAAAAGCCCAATGGCCCTGGCACCTGCTGACCGTGGTCGTGCTGGTCGGCCTGGCCGGCGCCTTGTACTACGCGACGTCGTTGATGTCCTACGAATGGCGCTGGAACCGCGTACCGCAGTACTTCGCCTATCAGGCCGAAACGTCGCAGCGTGCCGCCGATATCTCCACCGTGGTCGAGTTGGTGCGCAAAGGCGATGTAGCCGAAGTGACCCTGCGCAACGATGCCGGCGTGGAGCAGAAGCTCAGCGTGGCCGACAACAGCCTGCAAGTGGCGCGCGGTGACGATGTGGCCGAGGGCGATGTGGTCGGTGTGACCCGGCATTGGGCGTTGGGGCCGCTGATGTGGGGCTTGTGGACCACGTTGTGGCTGTCGGTGGTGTCCGGCATTCTCGGTTTGGCGATTGGTTTGGCGACCGGGTTGTGCCGTCTGTCCACTAATCCGACCTTGCGCGATCTATCGACGATCTACGTCGAACTGGTGCGCGGTACGCCGCTGTTGGTGCAGATCTTCATTTTCTATTTCTTTATCGGCACGGTACTCAACCTGTCCCGCGAGTTTGCCGGGATCGCCGCACTGTCGCTGTTCACCGGTGCCTATGTGGCCGAGATTGTGCGCGCCGGCGTGCAGTCCATCACCCGTGGCCAGAACGAAGCCGCGCGCTCCCTGGGCCTGAGTGCCAGCCAGTCGATGCGCCACGTGGTGCTGCCGCAGGCATTCAAGCGCGTGCTGCCGCCGCTGGCCGGGCAATTTATCAGCCTGGTGAAAGACACTTCGCTGGTGTCGGTGATCGCGATTACCGAGCTGCTCAAGAGTGGCCGCGAGGTGATCACCACCTCGTTCTCGCCGTTTGAAATCCTGTTCTGCGTGGCAGGCCTGTACCTGCTGATCAACCTGCCGCTGTCGAAAATGGCCAGCCGGCTTGAGCGGAGGCTCGCGCAAAGTGATTGAAGTCCGCGATCTGGTAAAAGTCTTCGACACCCGTGGCCATGTGGTGCGCGCGGTGGATAACGTCACCACTCAAGTCGCCAAGGGCGAAGTGCTGGTGGTCATTGGCCCGTCGGGCTCCGGCAAGTCGACGTTCCTGCGCTGCCTCAACGGCCTGGAGGAATTCGATTCGGGTTCGGTGAGCATCGACGGCCTGCAACTGGCTGACCCGAAGACCGACGTGAACGCCTATCGCCGTGAAGTCGGCATGGTGTTCCAGCATTTCAACCTGTTCCCGCACATGACCGTGCTGGAAAACCTGTGCCTGGCGCAAAAAGTCGTGCGCAAGCGCGGCAAGCAGGAGCGTGAGGCCAAGGCCCTGGCGCTGCTGGAAAAGGTCGGTATTGCGCAGAAAGCCAACGAGTTCCCGTCGCGACTCTCCGGCGGCCAGCAACAGCGCGTGGCGATTGCCCGGGCGCTGGCGATGGAACCCAAGGTGATGCTGTTCGACGAACCGACCTCGGCGCTTGACCCGGAAATGGTCGGCGAAGTGCTGGACGTCATGAAGACCCTGGCCCTGGAAGGCATGACCATGGTCTGCGTGACCCACGAAATGGGCTTTGCCCGCGAAGTGGCGGACCGGGTGCTGTTCTTCGATCACGGTAAATTGCTCGAAGACGCGGCCCCGGCCGAGTTCTTCGACGCGCCGAAAGACCCACGGGCCCAGGCATTCTTGCGTCAGGTCCTGTAACGCGCGGGGGCGCTCAGACTTTGAACCGCCCCACACACTGTTGCAGATCCGTTCCCAGCCGCGCCAGCTCGAGACTCGCCGCCGCCGTCTGCTCACTGGCGGTGGCGGTCTGTTCCGAGGCGTCGCGGACTTTCAAGACGCTGCGATTGATCTCCTCGGCGACTGCACTTTGCTCTTCGGCGGCTGCGGCGATCTGCGGGTTCATCTCCTGAATGACCGCCACGGTGCGGGCGATCTCGGTCAGGGCATCCCCGGCGTTGCGCGTCAGGGTGACGCTGTTGTCGGTCAGGGTGCGGCTGTAGTCCATGATGTCGGCCACTTGTTGCGTGCCGCTGTGCAAGCCCCCGATCAGCCCCTCGATTTCCTCGGCAGACTGTTGGGTCCGTTGCGCCAGGCTGCGGACCTCATCGGCAACCACCGCAAAGCCGCGGCCAGCTTCGCCAGCGCGTGCGGCTTCTATCGCGGCGTTGAGCGCCAGCAGGTTGGTCTGCTGTGACACGGACTTGATCACCTCCAGCACGCTGCCGATCTTCTGACTCTCGTGTTGCAGCGCCAGCATGGCCTGGCTCGAGCGCGCCATCTCATGGGCCAGGTGTTCAATCTGCGCGACGGCATCCGTCACCACCTGATCGCCCAATTCCGCTTGTTGATTGGCTTCGGCTGCGGCGATGGAAGCCTGCTCGGCGTGGCGCGCCACCTCCTGGGCAGTGGCCAGCATCTGGTTCATGGCTGTCGCGACCTGCTCGGTTTCATCGCGCTGATGACTGACCCCGGCACGGGTTTGCACGGTGATGGCCGCCAGCTCCTCGGCTGCACTGGCGATTTGCCGGGCGTTATCGCTGATATTGCCAATCAGCCCGCGCAGGTTCAGGGTCATTTGCGCCATGCTGCGTTGCAACTGGCCCAGTTCGTCCCGGCGCCTGGTCTGTATGTCGTGGCACAGGTCGCCCTCGGCAATGCGATGGGCGACGTCCAGTGCCTTGCGCAGCGGCTTGACGATTTGCCCGGCAATCACCCAGGCGGCCAGGACACCGAGGAGCAACGCCGCAGCGGTAACCCCCAGCATCTGGGTGCGGGCTTGCTCGGCCTCACTGTCGCGCCTGTGGGTCTGGTCCTGGCTCAATAGGTCGCTCTGCGCGAGCAGTTGATCCAGCTGTTGCTCCAGTTGGGTTTGCGTATTTTCCGTGGTCAGTTGGGTGTCCTTGAGACGCGTGAGGTAAGTGCGGGTGCCGAGCACGGTATTTTTCAGCAGGTTGCCGTCCACCGGCAGTTTCGCCACGGCCGCCTGGGCGGTTTCCAGGCTGCGCTCTGCGTCAGCGATCGCCTGCGCGTAGGCCTCCAGCGAACTGGCGGCCCACGCGGGGCTTTGCGCGCGATCTTCGGCCTGCTCGATGGCCTGGCGCAGGTCTTCGATGGCATCCAGGGCTTTTGCGTCCTCCTGGTCAGGCAGGTCGCTGGCCAGTTGTGCCAGGACGTCGCCGGTTCGCGACGAGCTTTGTTTCAGCTGTTCACGGGCGCCCTCGCGCTTTTCAACCAGCAGGGGCACGTCCTTGAGTGTGGTTTTGAACGACGCTGAAATGCGCGTCATTTCCTGCAGGTGTTCGATAGGTTTGGGTATTTTCAGTCGGCCGGAAAGCTCCACCAGCAGATCGTCGACTTTGCCCATGCTGACACTCAATTTATTCAGGCTGTTGGTATCGTCGAGGGTGCGATAAACAATTCTGTCGGCGCGCAGTTCCTCGCCAGTCACCGCCAGTTGCGCAAGTATCGTCAGCGTTTGTGATCGATAGAGCGAGGCGGCCAGGGCCTGCCAGCCGGTGACGGCAATCACCAGGCTCAGGGCCAGGACCAGCGAGAATCCCAGGACCAGCTTGAGGGTGACGCTGGCGTCACCCAACAGGTGCGTCATTCGAGCAAACATGATGACCCCTCCGACAAGAGAACAACGGGCGTTCTTGAGGTGCGCAAGCACATTGAACTGACTGAACGCTAGTTCTCGGGGGGCGAAGGCGGGGCTGATAAGTGCGTAGGAAATTTCACAGGGTATGCGCGGCGACCCAGGACAGGTCGCCACGTGGGGTGGGCGTCAGACGCGGAAGCGGCTGACCAGCGCTTGCAGGTGCGTGCCCAGGCGCGCCAGTTCGGTGCTCGACGCAGCGGTTTCTTCGCTGGCCGCAGCGGTCTGTTCCGAGATGTCGCGCACATTGAGCACGCTGCGGTTGATCTCTTCGGCCACGGCGCTTTGCTGCTCGGCGGCGGTGGCGATCTGCGAGTTCATCGCCTGGATGGTCGACACCGTGCGGGTGATGCTGCCCAGGGCGCTGCCGGCACGGCGGGTCAGCTCGACACTGCTGTCGGTGAGGCCACGGCTGTTGTCCATGATGTTCGCTACCTGCTGGGTGCCGCTTTGCAGGCCGACAATCAGCTCCTCGATCTCCTCGGTGGACTTCTGGGTGCGCTGGGCCAGGCTGCGCACTTCATCGGCCACTACCGCAAAGCCGCGGCCGGCTTCACCAGCCCGCGCGGCCTCGATCGCCGCGTTGAGGGCCAGCAGGTTGGTTTGCTGGGCCACGGACTTGATCACATCAAGCACGCTGCCGATCTTGTCGCTTTCACGCTGCAGATGGCCCATGGCCTCGGTGGAGTTACCGACCTCGGTGGCCAGGCGTTCGATCTGGGCGATGGCTTCGCCGACGACCTTGTCGCCTTCACGGGCTTGCTGGTCGGCGGCTACAGCGGCCTCAGAAGCTTCCTCGGCGTTGCGCGCCACTTCCTGCACCGTGGCAGCCATTTCATTCATGGCGGTGGCCACTTGGTCGGTCTCGACTTTCTGGCTGTTGACGCCGGCGCTGGTCTGTTCCGTCACGGCCGACAACTGCTCGGCGGCGCTGGCGATCTGGGTGACGCCGTCGCTGATGCCGCCGATCAGTTCGCGCAGGCCTACGCTCATGCTTTGCATGGCGCGTTGCAGCTGGCCCAGCTCGTCCTTGCGCAGGGAAGTGAGGTTGTGGCTCAGGTCGCCGGAGGCTACGCGCTCGGCGACTTTGAGGGTCTGGTTCAGCGGAATGACGATCTGGCGCGTGATGGCCCAGGCCGCGACGACGCCGAAGATCAGCGCCAGTGCGGTGGCCAGCAGCAACAACTGTTTGGCTTGCGCTGCGTCGGTATCGCGCACCACTGTCTGGGAAGCCGTGAGTTTTTCGCTATGACCCAGCAGCACATCGCCCTGGGTGTTCATGATTGCCAGGGCCGCAGCACTGGCGACCTGGGAGTCGCGGTACTGGCTGACGGCCGCGCGGTAGGCTTGCAGCGAAACGCTGGCCTCTTGCAGGTTGGCCTGGAACTCGGCCGGCAGTTGGCCTTCGAGTTCGGTGATTTTCTTCAGGGCGTTGTCGATGGCATCCAGCGCCGGCTGTTCGGCCTCGACTTTTCCGCTGTAGGTGTAGCCGCGCACCTGGAAGCGTGATTGCTGGATCAGCTTGCTCAGGTCGACCACACGATTGAACTGGGTGACGCTGTCCCCTTGCAGCAGGGTTTTTTCGACTTCGTTGATCTTGGCGACGGCGTTGTCGGCGGTGTCGCCGAGTTTGCTGCGAGCGCCTTCACGCTTTAGACCGGCCTGGACCATCGCGCCGAAGGCTTTTTTGTATTGGTTCAAGGCGTCCAGTTGTTGCTCGACCAGGGCCTTGTCGTCGGGTTGCTCGATCAGGGACTCGGCAGTTTTCAGGCCGTTTTCCAGCTGTGTGATCAGGTCATTGACCGCGCCGGTGCCCTGTTCGCCACGGCGGGTTTCGAAGTCCAGGCGCGCCAGGCGCAGGTCTTTGGTCAGCCCGGTGAGGCTGGAGATGAAGCCCAGCTTGTCACCACGGCTGATCACCTCGCCCAGCCCGGTCCAGCCGGTGAACGTGATCAACAGGGTCAGGATCAACACCAGGCCAAAACCTATGCCCAGCTTGCGGTTGACGCTCACATTCCCCAGCTTTTCGGCTAACCAACGATACATGCTGCGATCTCCCCTGGAACAAGGCTTGGACTTATCCAGGGGTTATCGGCAGAGCGGGAAGATTCTGTAGGAGGAAGGGGGGTGGCGAGCGGGCTTGTCCCGCGTTGGACTGTGCAGCAGGCCCAATCCAGCAGAATGCGGTGGGTCAGGTGTTCATGAGTGGTGGGTTTGGGGCCGCTTCGCAGCCCAACGCGGGGCAAGCCCGCTCGCCACAAAAAAGCAGATTAGCCACAAAATCTTACTGCCTTAGTCGGCTCGCCCCCTGAAACACCTTCATCCGCAACAAGTGGGGGATCAGAACAAGCGGGCGAGCAGGGCGGTGACGGCGGTTTCGACCCGCAGGATGCGCGCGCCCAGCTGGACTGGCTGCATTCCGGCCTTGCTCAGCAGGTCCACTTCATAGGGGATCCAGCCACCTTCCGGGCCAATGGCCAGGGTCACCGGCGTATCCAGCCCGCGCGGGCACGCCGGGTAATCGCCCGGATGGCCGATCAGGCCCAGGGTGCCCTCGGTCATGGCCGGCAGGCGGTCTTCGACGAAGGGTTTGAAGCGCTTCTCGATGATGATCTCCGGCAACACTGTATCGCGCGCCTGTTCAAGGCCGAGGATCAGTTGCTCGCGGATCGCCTCGGATTCCAGGAACGGGGTTTGCCAGAAACTCTTTTCGACCCGATAGCTGTTGACCAGCACCACCTTGGGCACGCCCATGGCCGCTACGGTCTGCAGCACCCGACGCAGCATCTTCGGGCGCGGCAGGGCCAGCAGCAGGGTAAGCGGCAGTTTGGGCGGGGGCGGCAGGTCGAAGCTCACTTGCAGCTCGGCTTCGTGTGCTTCAAGGCGTTGCAGTTGCGCATTGCCCATCAGCCCGCCAATGCGGCCGACACGCAAGTTGTCGCCGACCGCCGCGCGGTGGACGTCCTGCATGTGCACCAGGCGCCGATCACGCAAGATGACGCGGTCGGCCGCGATGAAGTCGGCCTCTTCGAGCAGCAGCAGGTTCACGGCTGGGTCGCTGGCGGCTGGTCGTCGTCGGCGGGTTGGTCATCCGGATGTTCGCCGCGCTTGCTGATCAAGGCGCTGAACAGGATGCCGATCTCGAACAGCATCCACATCGGCACGGCGAGCAGGGTCTGGGAGAAAATGTCCGGCGGCGTGAGGATCATGCCGACCACGAAGCAGCCGATGATCACGTACGGGCGGATTTTCTTCAGGTACTTCACGTCGACCACGCCGATCCACACCAGCAGCACCACCGCCACCGGGATTTCGAAGGCCACGCCGAAGGCGAAGAACAGCGTCATCACGAAGTCGAGGTAGCTGGTGATGTCGGTCATCATCTCCACCCCGGCCGGGGTGGCGGCAGCGAAGAACTTGAAGATCAGCGGGAACACCAGGAAGTAGGCGAACGCCATGCCGGTGTAGAACAGCAGGATGCTCGACACCAGCAGCGGCACGGCGATGCGTTTCTCATGCTTGTACAGCCCCGGCGCGATAAAGCCCCAGATCTGGTGCAGGATCACCGGGATTGCCAGGAACAGCGAGACCATCATGGTCAGCTTCAGCGGCGTGAGGAACGGCGACGATACGTCGGTGGCGATCATCGTCGCGCCGGCCGGCAGGTACTGGCGCAAGGGCGTGGAGACGAAGGTGTAGATCTGCTGGGTGAAGGCGAACAGCCCGGCAAAGATGATGAAGATGGCCGCTACGCAACGCAGCAGGCGGGTACGCAACTCGGTGAGGTGCGAGACCAGCGGCATGTGCTGGTCGTTTTCCGGTTTATCAGCGCTCATGGGGCTCGCGGCGGCAATGTAGGGTCATGGGGAGCGGGCGACGCAACGGGCGTCGGCGCTGGCTCTGTCGGGGCGGGAACGCTCGGTGCCGGGGTCGGTTCCACCACGGGTGCAGGCTCGGCCGCGGCGGGCGGCGCGATACTGTGTTCCACCACAGGCTCCGCCGGTTTGGCGGGTTCCTGCACCGGAGACAGGATTTTGCGCGCTTCCTGCTCCAACGACAGGATATGTTCGTTGTGCAGCTGGCGCCGGATCTCGTCAGCGCCGATTTCCCGTTCAACTTCCTGTTTGATGGCGTTGAAACTGCGTTTCAGGCGCCCGATCCATAGGCCGGCCGTGCGTGCGGCACCGGGCAGGCGTTCCGGCCCGAGTACCAGCAAGGCAACCAGGCCGACGAGGAGCAGTTCAGAGAAGCTGATACCAAACATTAGTCAGTGCTCACGAGTCTTTGCGGGTCGGCTCTTCGACTTTTTCAGCCTGCACGTCGAAGGTACGACGCTCGGTGATCGGCTGGGTGGCCTGTGGGTGCACAGGCTGGGCCGGAGGCACCGGGTTGACGACCGGGTCGGCCGGCTTCTCATCGTCGTTCATGGCTTTGCGAAAGCCCTTGATCGACTCGCCCACGTCGGTGCCGAGGTTTTTCAGTTTCTTGGTGCCGAACACCAGTACCACCACCACCAGAATGACGATCCAGTGTTTCCAGTCAAAAATGCCCATGCTGCAATTCCTCTGTAAAAGTTATTCAGGCGGACGGGCGCGAGGCCTTTTCGGCATGCCCGGACAAGCCGAAGCGACGGTCCAGTTCATCCAGCACTGCCTGTGGATGCTGCCCCAGTTGGGCGAGCATGACCAGGCTGTGGAACCACAAGTCGGCGGTTTCGTAGATCACATCGCTGCAGTCGCCGCTGACCTGGGCGTCCTTGGCGGCGATGATGGTCTCGATGGATTCTTCGCCGAGTTTCTCCAGAATCTTGTTCAAGCCCTTGTGGTACAGGCTGGCGACATAGGAGCTGTCGGCATCCGCGCCTTTGCGGTCTTCCAGCACCTGGGCCACACGGTTCAGGGTATCGCTCATGTTCAGTGTCCTGCGGAGTAGATGGCGTGCGGGTCTTTGAGCACCGGCTCGACAACCTTCCATTCGCCGTTCTCGAACACGCGATAGAAGCAGCTGTGACGGCCGGTGTGGCAGGCGATGTCGCCGATCTGCTCGACCATCAGGATCACCACGTCGGCGTCGCAGTCGATGCGCATCTCGTGCAGGGTCTGCACATGCCCGGACTCTTCGCCCTTGCGCCACAGTTTGCCACGTGAGCGTGACCAGTAGATGGCACGCTGCTCAGCGGCAGTCAGGCTCAGCGCCTCGCGGTTCATCCAGGCCATCATCAGGACGCGCCCGGTCTTGTAGTCCTGGGCAATGGCCGGCACCAGGCCGTCACTGTCCCACTTGATCTCGTCCAGCCAGTCTTTCATGTTCGGCTCCGGCAATTTGCGACAGTGTATAACCGGATTGGCTATCGACGCACGATCAGATAAACACCCACGGCGACCATGATGCCGGCCGGCCAGTGGCCCAATTGGTTCAGCGGCCCGCCGATGGCCAGCATCACGCCACCCACCAGGTGCGCCGCGCCGAGCAGGCGCAGGAACCAGTCGTCCTTGCGCTTCTGCCATGGTGGCGCCGGGTCCTTGGCATGGGGCTGGGACATGCGCTCCAGCAGGTCGCGGGTCATGTTGGCCAGGTGCGGCAGCTGTTCCATCTGGCTGTGCAGGTTGCCCAGCAAGGTTTTCGGGCTGACGCGCTCGCGCATCCAGCGTTCGAGGAACGGCTGCGCGGTGTTCCACAAGTCGAGGTCAGGGTAGAGCTGGCGGCCCAGGCCTTCGATGTTCAGCAAGGTCTTCTGCAGCAGCACCAGTTGCGGCTGCACTTCCATATTGAAGCGGCGCGCGGTCTGGAACAGGCGCATCAGCACCTGGCCGAAGGAAATATCTTTTAATGGTTTTTCGAAGATCGGCTCGCACACGGTGCGGATCGCTGCTTCGAATTCATTCAGCTTGGTTTCTGCCGGCACCCAGCCTGAGTCGATGTGCAACTGCGCCACACGGCGGTAGTCACGCTTGAAGAATGCGAACAGGTTGCGCGCCAGGTAGTCCTGGTCTTCCGGGGTCAGGCTGCCGACGATGCCGCAGTCGATCGCAATGTATTGCGGGCTCCACGGGTTGACGGTGCTGACGAAGATGTTGCCCGGGTGCATGTCGGCGTGGAAGAAGCTGTCGCGGAACACCTGGGTGAAGAAGATCTCCACGCCGCGCTCGGCGAGCATCTTCATGTCGGTACGCTGGTCGGCGAGGGTGGCGAGGTCAGTGACCTGCACGCCGTAGATGCGCTCCATCACCAGCACTTTCGGGCGGCACCAGTCCCAATACACTTGTGGCACATAGAGCAACGGCGAGCCTTCGAAGTTGCGCTTGAGCTGGCTGGCGTTGGCCGCCTCGCGCAACAGGTCTAGCTCGTCGTAGATGGTTTTTTCGTAGTCGGCGACCACGTCCACCGGGTGCAGCAGGCGTGCATCCGCCGAGAAACGCTCGGCGGCGCGGGCGAGGATGAACAGCCACGCCAGGTCCTGGCCGATGATCGGCTTAAGGCCCGGACGAATCACCTTCACCACCACTTCTTCGCCGGTCTTGAGCTGCGCCGCGTGCACCTGCGCCACCGAGGCCGAAGCCAGGGGCTCGACGTCGAAGCGGCTGAACACCTCGCTGATCTTCTTGCCCAGCTGGTCTTCGATGAGCTTCATCGACTGCTGGGAATCAAACGGCGGTACGCGGTCCTGCAACAGCATCAGTTCGTCGGCGATGTCTTCCGGCAGCAGGTCGCGGCGGGTCGACAGAATCTGCCCGAACTTGATGAAGATCGGCCCCAGGTCCTGCAGCGCCAGGCGCAGGCGCGCGCCACGGCTCAGCTCCAGCTGTTTGCGCGGGAACCAGCGCCACGGCAGCACATAGCGCACCGCGAGCAGGAACCAGGGCAGGGGCAGGGCGAACAGCAGGTCATCGAGGCGGTAGCGGATTACGACGCGCTGGATACGAAACAAACGGCGGACGGCGAGCAGCTTCATGCGTTATCGCTTGGATCAAGGGAACGGCTCAGGCGCTCGAAGCGGGCCTCGAGGCGTTCCAGGTCGATTTTGGCCTTGTCGAGTTCACGAAAGCGCGCTTGCGCTTCCCGTTCTCCGACCAGGGTGCGCGATTCTTCGCTCAGGTATTCGGCGAGGTTCTGATTGAGGCTGGCGAACCCCTGCTGGTACCAGCGCGAGCGGCTGCGCAGGTGTCCGCTGATCAGTTGGGTGGCCACGGGGCCGATCCAGCGGGACAGCTCGTATTCCCAATCCAGCTCCAGGTCCTGCAGCACGGCGGCCAGGTCCATCAGCACCGCGCTGTCGCCTTCCAGCTCCACTTCGGGGCTGTGCAGGATGGCGGTCTTGTTGCGACTGAGCGCCAGGTGCAACAGGCTCGAGGCCGGCGCACGCAGGGTGCAGTCGGCCTCGGCGGCCCATTGGGTCGCGAGCAGCAGGCCTTCATCGCTGGGCAGGATAAACAGCTGCAAGGCGGGGCTGCGGCAGTCGACGGCAATCACCTTGCCGTTCAAGTGCGCCAGCCGCGCCAGGGCGGTGCTGTCCAGGCGCAGCACACGGTTGAGGCCGTGCTCTACGCTGGCGAGGAGGCCCGCGAACAACATCAGGGCTTGATGCCGCGGTGCAGGGCGACGATGCCCGAGGTCATGTTGTGGTAGGTCACGCGGTCGAAACCGGCCTCTACCATCATCGACTTCAGGGTTTCCTGGTCGGGGTGCATGCGGATCGATTCGGCCAGGTAGCGGTAGCTCTCGGCGTCATTGGTGATCAGCTTGCCCATCAGCGGCATGAAGGCGAACGAGTAGGTGTCGTAGACCTTGGACATCAGCGCATTGGTCGGCTTGGAGAACTCCAGGACCAGCAGGCGGCCGCCCGGCTTGAGGACGCGCAGCATCGAGCGGATTGCGTCTTCCTTGTGGGTCACGTTGCGCAGGCCGAAGGCGATGGTCACGCAGTCGAAATGGTTGTCGGGGAACGGCAGTTTTTCCGCGTCGGCCTGGACGAATTCGATATTGCCGGCCACGCCCTTGTCGAGCAGGCGGTCACGGCCGACCTTGAGCATCGAACCGTTGATGTCCGCCAGGACCACCTGGCCGGTCGGGCCAACCAGCTTGGAGAACTTGGCTGCCAGGTCGCCCGTGCCGCCGGCGATATCCAGCACGCGGTTGCCGGTGCGAACACCCGACAGCTCGATGGTGAAGCGTTTCCACAGGCGGTGCATGCCGCCGGAGAGCACGTCGTTCATCAGGTCGTACTTGGCCGCTACGGAGTGAAACACCTCAGCGACTTTTTCCGCTTTCTGGCTTTCCGGGACGTTCTTGAAGCCGAAGTGAGTGGTGGGTTCGGCATCGCTGCCTTTGCGCTGATCAGTCATATCGCTGTCACCAAAAGAGAATGCGGGACATGATAATCCCCAAGGCCTGCTTTGTCTTGGCAAGGCTGCAGGTAAGATGGGCGGTCACCGAGACCTTTTGCCGCATCGAAGGTATTCAAATCCCTATAAAGAGGAGTCATTGCAATGGCCCGTATAACCGTTGAACGTGCACATTCCCTGGGTAAAGAAGGCGCACGGGCAAAGGCCGACAAGTTGGCGCACAAACTCCAGGAGCAATATGGCCTGGAGCCGTCGTGGTCCGGCGATACCTTGAACCTCAAGCGTTCGGGGGTTAAAGGCACGGTAGTCGTCGCTGATGATTCACTGCGTATTGATGTGGAACTGGGGCTGTTGATGTCGGCCATGAGTGGCACGATCAAATCCGAAATCGAGAAAGCCTTGGATAAAGCCTTGGCCTGATCCGCGTGTACTTAGGGTGCCGATTCTAATTTTCCAGCCTACTTTGTGCCCAAGCCCTCAACTCCTGTGGGCCGTTCCTCCCCCCTTTTTCGCGTGAGGTGCACCATGGCCAAAGTTATTCTGAAGAAAAAAATCGACGCCCAGACCACTGCCCTGAGTGACGTTAAAACCTATGCCCGCAAGATTTGGCTGGCGGGTCTTGGTGCCTACGCCAAGGTCGGAAGCGAGGGCAGCGACTACTTCAAAGAGCTGGTTAAGACTGGTCAACATGTTGAAAGTAAAGGCAAAAAAGTTGCAGTTGAACAACTTGATGCTGCCAACAGTCAGATTGATCAAGTAAAGAGTAATGTCTCCGTGGTCAAAGGTCTGGTAGAAGTTCAGCTGGATAAAGTTGAAAAAGCTTTTGATACTCGTGTCGCCAGTGCCTTGAATCGAATCGGCATTGCGTCTAAACATGACGTGGAGACACTCTCTGCTAAGCTCGAAGAGCTGACGGCATTGCTCGAACGTGTCGCGCGTAAACACTAAGGAGACATCGGGATGGCTGTTAAAAAGACTACTCAGAAAGAAGGCAGCTCGTGGGTCGGGAAAGTTGAAGAATATTCCCGCAAGATCTGGCTGGCTGGTTTAGGCGTTTACTCGAAGATCGACAGTGACGGCAGTAAACTCTTCGAGACTTTGGTCAAGGACGGCGAAAAGGCCGAGAAGTTGACCAAGAGCACAGTCGGTAAACAAGTTAATGCCGCCAAGGCGACTGCCGGTTCGCGCATCAGTGATGCGAAGAAACAGGTACTGGGTACTTGGAGCGAGCTTGAAGGGGCACTGGATACTCGCCTCAACAAAGCCATCTCGCGACTGGGCGTGCCTAGCCGTACTGAAGTGAAGGCCTTGCACACCAAGGTCGATACCCTGACCAAGCAAATCGAAAAACTCACGGGCGCCAAAGTGGCTCCGGTTAAAACCGCTGCGGCGAAACCGGCTGCCAAGCCCGCGGCCAAAACCGCTGCTGCCAAACCGGCCGCCAAAACCGCTGCCAAGCCTCTGGTGAAAGCTGCCGCCAAGCCCGCTGCCAAACCTGCGGCCAAGGCCCCTGCAAAAGCCGCGGCGAAACCCGCCGCCAAGCCTGCAGCCAAGACCGCCGCGGCCAAACCGGCCGCCAAGCCTGCGGCTAAACCTGTAGCGGCTAAAGCTGCAGCCAAGCCAGCGGCCAAACCGGCTGCCAAGCCTGCCGCCAAAGCAGCAGCAAAACCGGCCGCCAAGCCGGCCGCGAAAACCGCAGCAGCCAAACCTGCCGCCAAGCCAGCTGCCAAGCCTGCTGCCGCGAAACCGGCTGCCAAGCCCGCTGCTGCCAAACCGGCCGCCGCCAAGCCTGCGGCAAAACCCGCCGCCGCGAAGAAGCCCGCTGCAGCGAAAAAACCCGCAGCGGCCAAACCCGCCGTAGCGGCCAAGCCTGCCACCGCGCCAACGCCAACCGCGTCCTCAGCCAACTCGGTTTCCGCACCGACGCCCGCTGCTGTCACCCCGACTGCAACGCCGGTAACCCCGACGCCATCCAGTCAGTCCTGATTTCTACAGGACACAAAAAACGCTCGGCCTACAGAGGTCGGGCGTTTTTTTTCATTTTTAATCGGTGTGATCCAGGTATTTGAGGGCCAATCGCTCGGTCGCCTGGCGTGCCGGCAACATCAAGTGCGGCGCCACCAGCATCATGATCTGGTACACCACCACCCGCACTTCGCCGTCGCGGTCGAGAATGCGCTGGTAGTCCAGGGAGAACAGCAGGGTCAGGGTGATCTGCTCCACCAGTTGCCCCAGTGCCTGGGTATCGCTGACCAGTTGCCCCGCCGTCTTCAACCGCGCCAGCAATGACGCCAGGGTGCGCTTGAGTGCAGTCAACAGGCCACGAATCCCCTTGGCCAGCTTCGGCAGGCGGCCGGCCAGGTTCGACAGGTCCTGGAACAAAAAACGGTAGTGCGCCATGCGCTCGACGATCAGGTGCAGGAACAGCCAGTAATCCTGCGCCTCCAGTTGCGCATCTGCCGGTGGGTCGAGCAGCGGCGCCAGCTCGTTCTGGAAGCGCTCGAACAGCCCGAGCACCAGCGGCTCCTTGCCATGGAAGTGGTAGTAGAGGTTGCCGGGGCTGATCCCCATTTCATTGGCCACCTCCATGGTCGACACGTTCGGTTCGCCCTTCTGGTTGAACAACTGCAGGGCACATTCAAGGATACGGTCGCGGGTCTTCATCCAGTCTTCTTAATGTGATCGTTGAGCTCAGCGCACCCGCACGTAAGTGCCTGGCGCCGCTTCCATCGGTGGATAGTTCTGGTTGCCCAGGGCGGTGAGGGTTTCGCGCTGTACGCCGGAGCGTTGCTGGATCCAGGTCAGCCACTGTGGCCACCAACTGCCTTCGACGTGATCGGCGTCGTAGTACCAGGCGCGCGGGTCGCTGCTCAGCTTGGGGTTTTCGACGTAGTTGGCCTTGGGGTTGCCCGGCGGGTTGAGGATGCTCTGGATATGCCCGCTGTTGGACAGCACGAAGCGCCGCTCGCCGCCCAGCAGTTGGGTGGAGCGGTACACCGCGTCCCACGGCGTGATGTGGTCGTTGATCCCGGCGACGCTGAAGCTGTCCACCGTGACCTTCTGTAAGTCGATGGGCGTGCCACACACTTCCAGGCCGCCCGGATGGCTCAACGGGTTGTGCTTGAAGAAGTCCAGCAGGTCGCCATGCAGTGCGGCGGGCAGGCGCGTGTTGTCATTGTTCCAGTACAGGATGTCGAACGCCGGTGGCTCCTTGCCCAGCAGGTAATTGTTGATCCAGTAATTCCAGATCAGGTCATTGGGGCGCATCCAGGCGAACACGCGCGCCATGTCGCGGCCGTCGAGCACGCCTTGCTGGTAGGAACGGCGCTTGGCCGCCTCCAGGGTTTGCTCGTCGACAAACAGCGTGGCGGGGCTGTCGATCTGGCTGTCCAGCAGGCTCACCAGGTAACTGGCACTGGAGATGCGCCGCAGCTGGCGCTTGGCTTGCAGATGGCCTTGCAGGGCCGCGATGGTCAGGCCGCCGGCGCAGGCGCCCATCAGGTTGACTTCACGGGCACCGGTGATCGCCCGGCACACGTTGAGCGCTTCTTCCAGCGCGGCCACATAGGTGGACAGGCCCCATTCGCGATGGCGTACGTCCGGGTTGCGCCAACTGACGATGAACGTCTGCAGGCCGTTCTTCAGCGCGTACTGCACAAAGCTGTTGGCCGGGCTCAGGTCGAAAATGTAGTACTTGTTGATTTGCGGCGGCACGATCAGCAGCGGCTTGGCGTACTGCTTTTCGCTCATGGGCTTGTACTGGATCAGCTCCAGCAGCTCGTTGCGAAACACTACCGAGCCCGGCGTGGTGGCCACGGTCTTGCCGACCTCGAAGGCTTGCTTGCTCACCTGGCGTGGCAGGCCGTGGTTGTGCAGCAGGTCGTCGAACAGGTTGCTCACGCCGCGCACCACGCTGTTGCCGCCGGAGTTGAGCAGCTCCTTGATGGCCAGCGGGTTGAGCAAGGTGTTGGACGGCGAGACGGCGTCGTTGATCAGGGCGAAGGCGAAATGCGCACGGGCGCGGTCATCGGCGCTCAAGGTGCTGTCATCGATCCAGTGGCGGGTCTGTTTCTGCCAGCTCAGATAGGCTTGCAGGCTGCGCCGGTAGAAGGGGTTGAGGGCCCAGGTCGGGTCGACAAAGCGGCTGTCGCGGGGATTGGGCTCGTGCACCGTTTCCCCCAGCAGTACGCGGCCCAGTTGACCGCCCAGCGCGAGCGCGTGACGGGCGGTATGCACCGGGTTGCGCAAGCCATGGGCGGCGACGCTGCGCAGAGTCGACAGCAAATCCCGGCCGCGCAGGCCGGTGATCGCATTTTGCGCGTTGATGAACGCAGCGGGGGTGGGCGCCGGGTTCGTCACGGGTCTTTCTCGCATGAGCCAACACTCCTTCGTCAAGCCATCAACAGGCACGCCAATTCAGAACCATAGCCGGTTCTCGGCAAGTTGCGCGGCGGCGCAGTCCTTACACCGCCGGTCGCGGGTGAATCACCGCCCGCAGACGCTCCTCCTCGAGAAACTTCATGATGATCGGAGCCACGGCTTCCGCGCGGGTGATCAGGAACAGATGGCCGTCATCGATGATGTGCAACTGCGCGTTGGGAATGCGCCAGGCCAGCATGCGCATGTTGACCAGCGGGATCAGCGGGTCGTCGTCCCCGGCCAGCACCAGGGTCGGCTGACGGATCTTGTGCAGCCAATGAATGCTGGTCCAGCCAAGCCCCGCGAACAGCTGCCAGTAGTAGCCGAGCTTGCCGGCCGAGCGCACTTTGCTGGCGTGTTCGGCGGCCAGTTTCGAGTCGCGGCGGAACGAGCCGCCATAGATCATCGGCGCAATGCGCACCACATGAGAGGGCTGGATATAGCGCCGTGGGCTCGCCATCAGCCACAGCACCTTGGGTTTGCCCGGCACCATAAAGGCGCCGGCGGCGGTGGCGGCCAGGATCAGCTTCTTGCAGCGCTCCGGGTAGTCATAGGCAAATTGCTGCGCCAGCGCGCCGCCCCAGGACACGCCCACCGCGTTGACCTGGCCGTAATCCAGGTAATCGAGCATGCGCGCCGTGAGCTTGGCCAAACCAGGAAACCGGTACGGCCGGCTGGGCGTCGAGGAACCGCCCACGCCGGGCACGTCGAAGGCGATCACTTCCAAGTCCGGGTCCAGGGCCTGGACGAACGGAAACACCAACTCAAGGTTGGCGCCGATGCCGTTGAAGATCAGCAACGGCGTCAAGTGCGGCTTGCCCGGGCGCACCGCCGTGCGGATGGTCTGGCCATCCAGGTCGATGGTGCGGAAGATGAACGGTTGCGGCATGGGCTTACCCTGCGAAGTGGCGCACTATTTCCCTGTCGGAATTCGGTCAGTGTGGGAGCGGGCTTGCTCGCGAAAGCGGTGTATCAGTCGAGTAAATAGTGACTGATCTAGCGCATTCGCGAGCAAGCCCGCTCCCACATTTGAGCGCATTCCAGCTACAAAACGGTGGTTCGTTTAGCGTTCGTGAACGTATGTCCCCGGCGCAGCCTCAGCTGCGGCGTAAGTTTTATTACCCAAAGTTGTCGGTGCCTTCTTCAGTTTCCCCGCCCGCTCCGCCTGCCAGGCCTGCCAATGCAGCCACCAGGAATCGGTGTGCTTGGTGGCATTTTCCTGCCATTCCAGCGCCTTGCCTGCCAAGCCATCGCTGGTCTGGTAGCGCGCCTTGGGGTTGCCTGGCGGGTTGAGGATGCTCTGGATGTGCCCGCTGCTGGACAACACAAACTCGACCTTGCCGCCAAACAGCTGCGCCGACTTGTAGCAGGACTGCCAGGGCGTGATGTGGTCGTTGGTACCGGCCAGTGAATAGATATCGGCGGTGACCTGCTTGAGGTCGATCGGCGTGCCGCACACTTCCAGTGCATTGGCGCGCACCAGTGGGTTGTTCTTGAACAGTTCGATCAGGTCGCCGTGGAAGGCCGCCGGCAAGCGCGTGGTGTCGTTGTTCCAGAACAGGATGTCGAACACCGGCGGCTCGTTGCCGAGCAGGTAGTTGTTCACCCAGTAATTCCAGATCAGGTCGTTGGGGCGCATCCAGGCGAATACCTTGGCCATGTCGCGGCCTTCCAGCACGCCGGCCTGGTAGGAGTGACGCTTGGCGGCTTCAAGGGTCTGCTCGTCGACGAATAGCGCCACCTGGGTGTCCAGCGTGGTGTCCAGCACACTCACCAGCAGGGTCAGGGCGTTGACCTTCTTCTCGCCCAGCGCCGCGTAGTGGCCCAGCAGCGCGGTGCAGGTGATGCCGCCGGAACAGGCGCCGAGCATGTTGATGTCTTTGCTGCCGGTGATCGCGGTGACCACATCGACGGCTTCTTTCAGTGCTTCGATATAGGTCGACAGACCCCACTCGCGCTGCGCCTTGGTCGGGTTGCGCCAGCTGACGATGAACGTCTGCTGACCATTGCGCAGGCAGAAGCGCGCCAGGCTTTTATCCGGGCTCAGGTCGAACACATAGAATTTGTTGATCTGCGGCGGTACCACCAGCAATGGGCGCTCGTGCACCTGCTCGGTGGTCGGCTTGTACTGGATCAGCTCCAGCACGTCGTTGCGAAACACCACGGCGCCTTCGGTGGTGCCCAGGGTCTTGCCGACTTCGAAGGCACCCATGTTGACCTGGCTCGGCATGCCGCCGTTGTGCACCATGTCCTTGGCCAGGTGGGACAGGCCATCGAGCAGGCTCTTGCCGCCGGTTTCAAAGAAGCGCTTGACCGCCGCCGGGTTGGCCGCGCTGTTGGTGGGGGCCATGGCTTCGGTCATCAGGTTGATCACGAAGTGGCCGCGGCTGATGTCCTGTTCCGACAGGTTGCTGTCGCCGATCCACTCGTGCAATTCCTTGCGCCACGCCAGGTAGGTCTGCAGGTAGCGTTTATAGAGCGGGTTCTGGGTCCAGGCCGGATCATTGAAGCGACGGTCGTCGCTCTCGGGCTGCAGCTGCGATTTGCCGAACATCACGTTCTTCAATTCGACGCCGAAGTGGGCCACATGCTTGACGCTGTGCAACGGTTGCTTGATGGCTTGGGTCAGCACCATCTTCGCCGAGGCGAGTAAATCCTTTTTTCGTAACGCGATGATCGGGTTGAGCCCCAAGGTGTTTTCCGAGGCCTGGCGTTTCAAGTCATCGTTATTCTTGTTACTCATCTACGACGCTCCATTGTCCGAAAGACGAGTACCGGGTACCGCTGCGCACCAGGTTTCGATACACAACACAAGCCAGGTACTGCGACTCGGGTGACCGTTGATACCGCATCGTCAAATGCAGGGAACTTGCCAGTTCCATTGGTTACCCGAGTTTAATTTTTTTCGCAAGCGGGCCAATCATTGGCCACGCGACAGGGCATTCAAGCAGATGAAATTAGAAAATGCCCTCTAAAGAGCAAGAAGCCTGGGCTAGAGCATCAGGCGCACGACCGATTCACTCGGATCGCGGGTTTTGCCGGCAGCCTTGAGCTCGGCGAGATAATCGGCCCACAGCGCGTCCTGACGCACGGCCAGTTGGTAGAGGTAGTCCCAGGTGAACAAACCGCTGTCATGCCCGTCGTCGAAGGTCAATTTCAGTGCGTATTGGCCGGCGGGTTCGATCTTGGTCAAGCGGACATTGAGTTTGCCGAATTGCAGGATGGGTTTGCCGTGGCCCTGGACCTCGGCAGACGGCGAGTGCACCCGCAGCAGTTCGGCGGGCAACTGGTAGACCTCGTCTGGCCCGTAGGTGAGGCCGAGGGTGTTGGAGGTTTTGTGCAGGTTGATGGCGGTAGGCAGTTTGGTCATTTGGGGAACCGCTCAGAGATGATCCTGAAGGAACCGGATCAATGTGGTAGCTGGGCTTGTGTGGGAGCTGGCTTGCCTGCGATAGCATCACCGCGGTGCTTCTGGCACTACGCGGCGACCCCATCGCGGGCAAGCCCGGCTCCCACAAAAGCCAGCGCTCACACAAGCTGGTCCGATGTAAGGCTTACAGGATATAACGAGACAGGTCTTCGTTCTGCGCCAATTCGCCCAAGTGGCTGTTGACGTAGTCCGCGTCGATCTTGATCGATTCGCCATTCTGCGCGCCCGCCATGTCACCCGCGCTGAAGGACACTTCCTCAAGCAGGCGCTCCAGCAGGGTGTGCAGGCGACGGGCACCGATGTTCTCGGTCTTCTCGTTGACCTGCCAGGCAATCTCCGCCAGGCGCTTGATGCCGTCCGGCAGGAACTCGATGCCCAGGCCTTCGGTTTTCAGCAGCTCACGGTACTGCTCGGTCAGCGACGCGTGCGGCTCGCTGAGGATGCGCTCGAAGTCGCCCGGGGTCAGCGCCTTGAGCTCGACGCGAATCGGCAGCCGGCCTTGCAGCTCGGGTACCAGGTCGCTGGGCTTGCTCAGGTGGAACGCACCGGAGGCGATAAACAGGATGTGGTCGGTCTTGACCATGCCCAGCTTGGTGTTCACGGTGCAACCTTCGATCAGCGGCAGCAGATCGCGCTGCACGCCTTCACGGGACACATCGACGCCGCCGGCGTTGCCGCGCTTGGCCACCTTGTCGATTTCATCGATAAACACGATGCCGTGCTGCTCGACCGCTTCCAGGGCCTTGGCCTTGAGCTCTTCCTCGTTCACCAGGCGCCCGGCTTCTTCGTCGCGCACCAGCTTCAGTGCTTCCTTCACCTTGAGCTTGCGGCTTTTCTTCTTGCCCTTGCCCATGTTGGCGAACAGGTTCTGCAACTGGCTGGTCATTTCTTCCATGCCAGGCGGTGCGGAGATGTCGACGCCGGAAACTTCGGCAACTTCGATCTCGATTTCCTTGTCGTCCAGCTGGCCTTCACGCAGGCGCTTGCGGAACAGCTGGCGGGTGTTGGAATCCGAGGCCGGTGCGGCGTCTTCGTTGAAGCCCATGCGCGCCGGTGGCAGCAGGGCGTCGAGGATGCGTTCTTCGGCGGCGTCTTCGGCGCGGTGGCTGACCTTGGTCATTTCCTGTTCGCGCAGCAGCTTCAGCGCGGCGTCGGCCAGGTCACGAATGATCGATTCGACGTCGCGGCCCACATAGCCCACTTCGGTGAACTTGGTGGCTTCGACCTTGATGAATGGCGCGTTGGCCAGCTTGGCCAGGCGCCGGGCGATCTCGGTCTTGCCCACGCCGGTCGGGCCGATCATCAGGATGTTCTTGGGGGTTACTTCAACGCGCAGTTCTTCGGGCAGTTGCATCCGGCGCCAGCGATTACGCAGCGCAATGGCAACGGCGCGCTTGGCATCGTCCTGGCCGATGATATGGCGATTGAGTTCATGGACGATTTCGCGGGGAGTCATGGACATAGTGTTTGGCGGCCTCAAGCAGGAATAAGCCTACGGCTTACTCGGCGAGGTCCTGCTCCTCAATGGTGAAGTTGTGGTTGGTGAACACGCAGATGTCGCCGGCGATGCCCAGGGCAGTCTCGACGATTTCGCGGGCCGACAGGTCGGTTTTCTTCAACAGTGCGCTGGCAGCCGCTTGTGCGTAGCCACCGCCGGAGCCCATGGCGATCAGGCCGTGTTCGGGCTCAACCACATCGCCGTTACCGGTGATGATCAGGGACGCGTCTTTGTTGGCGACTGCCAGCATGGCTTCCAGGCGGCTGAGGGAGCGGTCGGTGCGCCATTCTTTGGCAAGCTCGACAGCGGCGCGCACGAGGTGGCCCTGATGCTTTTCAAGCTGGCCTTCGAAACGTTCAAAGAGGGTGAAGGCGTCGGCGGTAGCGCCGGCAAAGCCCGCGAGAACCTGGCCGTGGTACAGGCGACGGACTTTTTTCGCGTTGCCTTTCATCACGGTGTTGCCAAGGGAAACCTGGCCGTCGCCGCCCATGACGACTTTGCCGTGGCGACGTACTGAAACGATGGTGGTCAAGGGGAGAGTCTCCACGCAGCGGGGCGAAAATGCCCTGATGGAAACTCATATGGGGGTGGCGGGGGGGATTTCAACCGTAAGGGTTTAAGGCGGACGAGTGGTGTTTATCGGTCCGACACATTTTTTAAGCTCACCCCAAAACCAAATGTGGGAGCGGGCTTGCCTGCGATGGTGGTGTGCCAGTCACTGAAATATTGACTGTGATACCGCCATCGCCGGCACGCCAGCTCCCACATGGGCCCTGCTGTGTTGTCAGATTCAGCGGCTCTGGCGTTGTTGTAACAACAGGTTGCTAAACCCGGCGCCGGCCAGTTGTTTCTGTGCGACGGTCAGCTGTTCGCGGTTGCTGAACGGCCCTACCAGGACGCGATACCAGGTCGCGTCCTTGACCGTGCCGGACTCCACCGTCACCGTCTGGCCGAGCAGGATGATCTGCGCACGCACACGATCCGCATCCGCCTGTTTCGGGAACGAGCCCGCCTGCAGGAAGAACTTGGTCACCGGTGCTGCCTTGGTCTCTGCAACCGGCGGTGCTGGTGGCGGGGTGATCCCGGCCAGCGCCGCCTGGGCCCGTGCGGTGTCGATTTTCGCCGCTTCCGCAGGCGTTACCGGGGTGGTCGGCACTTGCGGCGTCGGCAGGGTTTTCTCCGGCACGGCGTCGGGCGGCACGATCACTTCCGATTCCGGCAGCAGCGTGTAGAAGTCGTACTTCGGCTTCACCGGTGCAGTCGGGCTCGGCGCAGTCTTGTTGGCTTCGGCGATTTTGGTGGCCTTCTGCTGCTCCTGCTTGACGCGTTTGACGTCATCGCCCTTGCCCGGCTCCAGCTTCATCAGAATCACCACAAACGCGCCGACCGCCAGGCCGATGGCCATCCACAACCAGCCTGGAATAGGCTTCTTCGCCGGTGCCTGGTAGCGGCTCGCGCCGCGCTTGGGTGCAGGTTTTTTCTTGGCAGCCAACTTACATACGCTCCAGGGTTTCCAGGCCTAACAGTTCCAGGCCTTGCTTGAGGGTCCGTCCAGCCAGTGCGGCGAGGCGCAGGCGACTTTGCTTCTGGGCTTCGTCGTCGGCGGTGAGGATCGGGCAATTCTCGTAGAAGCTGGAGAACAGACCGGCGACTTCGTACAAGTAGGTGCAGAGGATATGCGGCGTGCCTTTCTCGCCAACGCTGTTCAGCACTTCGCCGAATTGCGCCAGTTTCGCGGCCAGTTCCTGCTCATGCGGGGCCTGGAGCACGATCTGGCCTTCGACTGCGCTGAAGTCCTTGCCCAGCTTGCGGAACACCCCGGCTACGCGGGTGTAGGCGTACAGCAGGTACGGCGCGGTGTTGCCTTCGAAGTTGAGCATCAGTTCGAAGTTGAAGCTGTAGTCGCTGGTGCGGTGCTTGGACAGGTCGGCGTATTTCACCGCGCCAATCCCCACCACGCGGGCGATGTTGCGCAGGTCGGCCTCGGCCAGCTCCGGGTTCTTTTCCTTCACCAGGTTGTAGGCACGCTCCTGGGCTTCGGTCAGCAGGTCGATCAGCTTCACGGTGCCGCCGTCGCGGGTCTTGAACGGGCGGCCATCGGCGCCGTTCATGGTGCCGAAACCCATGTGTTCCATGTGCATCGGGTGGGTGACAAACCCTGCGCGCCGCGCCACTTCGAACACCTGCTGGAAGTGCAGGGCCTGGCGCTGGTCGACGAAATACAGCGCACGGTCGGCTTTCAGCACGCCGCTGCGGTAGCGCACGGCCGCCAGGTCAGTGGTGGCGTAGAGGTAGCCGCCGTCGGCCTTGACGATGATTACCGGCAGCGGCTCGCCGTCGGCAGTCTTGAATTCTTCGAGGAACACGCACTGGGCACCGTTGCTTTCGACCAGCAGGCCCTTGGCCTTGAGGTCGTTGACCACGTTGATCAGGTCATCGTTGTAGGCGCTTTCGCCCATCACGTCGGCCGGGGTCAACTTGACGTTGAGCAGCTCGTAGATTTCCTGGCAGTGCGACAGCGAGATCTCCCGGAAGCGGCCCCACAGCTCCAGGCATTCCTTGTCACCGGCCTGCAGCTTGACCACCAGGCCACGGGCGCGGTCGGCGAACTCTTCGGATTCGTCGAAACGCTTCTTGGCGGCGCGGTAGAAGTTCTCCAGGTCTGCCAGCTCGTTGCTGGTGATCGGGTTTTCCTGCAGATACGCCATCAACATGCCGAACTGGGTGCCCCAGTCGCCCACGTGGTTCTGGCGGATCACGGTGTCGCCGAGGAACTCCAGCACGCGTGCCACGCCGTCGCCGATGATGGTCGAACGCAGGTGGCCGACGTGCATTTCCTTGGCCAGGTTGGGCGCCGACAGGTCAATCGCCACGCGCTCCAGCGGGCCGGCCTTGCGCACGCCGATTTTTTCGTCAGCCAGGGCTGCGTCCAGGCGGGACGCCAGGGCCTGGGTGTTCTGGAAGAAGTTGATAAAGCCCGGGCCGGCGATTTCGGCCTTGGTGACCTGCGGGTCGGCGGGCAGGGCGGCGATGATTTTTTCCGCCAGGTCGCGCGGTTTCATGCCCGCAGGCTTGGCGAGCATCATCGCGATGTTGCTGGCGAAGTCGCCGTGGGTCTTGTCGCGGGTGTTTTCCACCTGGATCGCCGGCGTCAGGCCTTCAGGCAACACACCTTCGTTGACGAGTTGGGTGAGGGCTTGTTGGATCAGCTGGCGAATGGTGTCTTTCATGGTGTTCTCTTTCGACCGCAAGCGGCGGCGCGCGATGCGCAGGTGGAAAAACTGGGCATTATCCGTGGCGAGGGCGGGCTTGCCAACCGTTCAGGTTCTTCGGCAGACCTGCGGGCCTCATCGCGGGTAAGCCCGCTGCCACATTTAAGGGTATTCACATTTCAAAACGTGGGAGCCGGCTTGCCTGGGATAGCGATTTTGAAATCAGTACAAATCTACCGGGTCTACGTCCAACGACCATCGCACTTGCCTGCCACTGGGCATTTGCTCCAGGGCAAGCAACCAGCTACTTAATAGCCGATGCAGCGGTGCACGGGAGGTTGCCTGCAAGAGTAGCTGAGCACGATAGCGTCCGGCGCGGCGCTCCATGGGCGCGGGCACCGGGCCGAGCAATTCGATGCCGGTCAGACCCAGTTCGACGAGCAAACGTTCGGCGGCGCTGCAGGCTTCATCCAGGAAACCTTCGGCTTGCCCGGGTTTATGCGCTTCGGCGCGCAGCAGCGCCAAATGGGCAAAGGGTGGCAGTCCGGCGGAGCGGCGCTCGCTCAGCGCCTGCTCGGCGAAGGCAAAGTAGCCTTGTTCTGTCAGTTGGATCAGCAGTGGATGGTCAGCCAAATGCGTCTGGATAATCACTTTGCCCGGCTCTTCGGCGCGTCCGGCGCGGCCCGCGACCTGCACAATCAACTGCGCCATGCGCTCGCTGGCGCGGAAGTCGCCGGAGAACAGGCCACCATCGGCATCCAGGATCGACACCAGGGTCACCCGTGGAAAATGATGCCCTTTGGCGAGCATCTGCGTGCCCACCAGAATGCATGGCTGGCCTTTCTGAATGGTGGCAAACAGCTGATTCATCGCATCTTTGCGCGAGGTGCTGTCGCGGTCGACCCGCAGCACCGGGTAGTCGGGGAACAGAATGCCCAGGCGTTCCTCGGCGCGCTCGGTGCCTGCGCCCACCGGCCGCAGGTCGACCTTGCCGCACTGCGGGCAGTGGCGAGGCACGCGTTCCACATGGCCGCAGTGATGGCAGCGCAATTCGCCGTAGCGCTGGTGCACGGTCATGCGCGCATCGCAGCGCTCGCACTCCGACATCCAGCCGCAGTCATGGCACAGCAGGGTCGGCGCAAAGCCGCGGCGATTGAGAAACACCAATACCTGCTGGCCGGCGGCGAGGGTCTGGCCGATGGCTTGCTGCATAGGCCCGGAGATGCCGCTGTCGAGTGGACGACTCTTGACGTCCAGGCGCAGGAAACGTGGCTGTTTGGCGCCCCCCGCGCGCTCATTCAAGCGTAGGAGTCCATACCGGCCGGTGTAGGCGTTATGCAGGCTTTCCAGGGACGGTGTGGCCGAGCCCAGCACAATCGGGATGTCTTCCTGGCGCGCGCGCACCAGCGCCAGGTCGCGGGCGTGATAACGCAGGCCTTCCTGCTGTTTATAGGAGCCGTCGTGCTCCTCGTCGATGATGATCAGCCCGGGGTTCTTCATCGGCGTGAACAGCGCCGAACGCGTGCCGATAATAATGTCGGCCTCGCCATCGCGCGCCGCCAGCCACGACTCCAGGCGCTCCCGGTCGTTGACCGCCGAGTGCACCAGGGCAATGCGCGCATTGAAGCGCTGCTCGAAGCGCGCCAGGGTTTGCGGGCCCAGGTTGATCTCCGGGATCAACACCAGCGCCTGTTTGCCGGCCTGCAGGGTTTCACGGATCAGTTGCAGATAGACTTCGGTCTTGCCGCTGCCGGTGACACCCGCCAGCAGGAACGCGTGGAAACTGTCGAAGCCTGCGCGAATGGCTTCGTACGCGGCGCGTTGTTCGGTGTTCAGCGGTAGTTCGGGCTGGGCCAGCCAGTGTTCGTGGCGCGGGTCCGGGGCGTGCTTGCGGATTTCCACCTGCACCAGGCCCTTGGCCAACAGCAGGTCGAGGCTGTCCTTGCTCAGCATCAGCTTGCTCAGCAACTGATGCGCGACGCCGTGAGGATGTTGCGCCAGGGTGGCCAGGGCTTCACGCTGGCGCGGCGCGCGGGCGATGCGCGGGTCGTCGAGGCGCGCACCGGGCACCATCGACCAGAAGCGTTCCTGGCGCGCTTCGGCCAACTCGCCCTGGCGCAACAGCACCGGCAGTGCCCAGCTCAAGGTATCGCCGAGGCTGTGCTGGTAATACTGGGCGGTCCACAGACACAGCTTGAACAGCTCCGGCGGCAGCGGTGGCGTGGCATCAAGGATCGCCAGCGCCGGCTTGAGCTTTTCGGCCGGCACTTCGCTGTGGTCGGCGACTTCCACCAGGATGCCGATCATCTCCCGCCGCCCGAATGGCACGCGCACACGCATGCCCGGCTGCAACTGCGCCCGCAGCACGCCGGCCGGGGCCCGGTAGTCGAACAGGCGGCGCAGGGGCGAGGGCAGGGCTAGGCGCAAAATGGCGTCGGGCACGCGAGGGGTCTCATCTATAAAGGCAGGCAGTGGCGCAGGGGCGGGAGCCTAGCAGACCTGCGGTAGAGGTGTCCCGTCTCTGGTACAGGAGGCAGCACTTCTGTGGGCGCCGGGCGGGTTGTGGTGGGCAGGCTTGCCCTCTGGTGTGCCGCAAGTTTTCTGATGAAAGGGGCTTTTATGTGTGTAAACGACCGCCGCCGCTGCTTGCGTGATTAAAAAGGTCTGGTAGAATCCGCGGCCTAATTACGTGCGGTATTCGACAATAGTGTCGAGTGGCGGCACGCTAGCCCGAGGAAGTCACCATGAAAGCCGATATCCATCCAGCGTACGAAACCATCGAAGTCACCTGCAGCTGCGGCAACAAGTTCGAAACTCGTTCGAACCTGTGCAAGCCACTGGGTACTGACGTATGCAACGAGTGCCACCCGTTCTACACCGGTAAGCAGAAAACTCTGGACACCGGCGGCCGTGTACAGCGCTTCGCAGATCGCTTTGGTGCTTTCGGCAAGAAGCCTGCTGCTACTCCAGCAGAGTAAGGCTCAAAAGCCTTATGGGCTTTTGCCAGCTGTTGAAAAAGGCGTCCCTTGTGGGCGCCTTTTTTGTGCCTGGGATTTGGCTCTCGGCTGCGCAGGCCGAGGCGTTCTGCCCGGCACCGACGTCCCTGGCCCGTGTGGAAGTGCAGCGCGTGGTGGATGGCGACACGGTACGCCTCAAGGATGGCCGCAGCGTGCGGCTGATCGGTATCAATGCGCCGGAGACCGGCAAGAAGGGCCGTGCGGACGAACCCTACGCCGTCGCCGCCCGTCAGCGCCTACAGGCGCTGGTCCAGGCCAGCAATGGCCGTGTCGGCCTGGTGGTGGGGCGCGAGCCTAAAGATCATTACGGACGCACCCTGGCCCATCTCTATGGTGCCGACGGCAAGAACCTTGAAGCCCAACTGTTGACCGAAGGGCTGGGCTTCCAAGTGGGGGTGGCGCCGAATGTTGACCTCGTCAGCTGTCAGCAGGCCGCTGAAAACACTGCCCGCAAGGCGCGGCTCGGTCTTTGGCGGCAATCGCCGGTGCAGGCCGTCACGCAACTCAAGCGTTCCGGGTTTGCCGTGGTCAGTGGCCGGGTCAACAAGGTCGAGCGTAATCGGGGCGGCGTCTGGATTGAGCTGCAGGGTTCACTGGTATTACGCATCGCCCCGGCTCTGGTCAGCCAATTCGACAGTGTCCTGCTCAATGGTCTGCAAGGGCGCACTGTTGAGGCGCGTGGTTGGGTGCAGGATCGTTCGCGACGCGGCGGCCTGAAAAACGGCCAGGCGCGTTGGCTGCTGCCACTGACCGATCCCGGGATGCTTAAATCGACGCTTTAAGAAAAAATTGTAGACATTTTTTAAGTCGATTGTGAACAGTTGAGCCCTTGTATCCCGTGGCTCTTGGCCGAAAGTCTTAGTGCAGGGCCCTTGACACCTGTGACTGCCCAGTCTTGTAGGGACTTTGCGACACGCGTATCCTCGGCGGTCCGTCGACCAACAGTAAAAGCGGAATGCCGATATGTCTGATTTGAAAACTGCCGCTCTCGAATATCATGCCCATCCTCGTCCAGGAAAGCTGAGTGTAGAGCTCACCAAAGCCACTGCCACCGCCCGCGACCTGTCGCTGGCCTACAGCCCTGGCGTTGCCGAGCCCGTACGTGAAATCGCCCGCGACCCTGAACTGGCGTACAAGTACACCGGCAAAGGCAACCTGGTTGCAGTGATTTCCGATGGCACCGCGATCCTGGGCCTGGGTAACCTCGGCCCATTGGCTTCCAAGCCAGTCATGGAAGGTAAAGGCGTGCTGTTCAAGCGCTTCGCCGGCATCGACGTTTTCGACATCGAAGTCGACTCCGAAAGCCCGCAGGCCTTCATCGACACCGTCAAGCGCATTTCCATCACCTTCGGTGGCATCAACCTGGAAGACATCAAGGCACCTGAGTGCTTCGAGATCGAAAAGGCCCTGATCGAGCAGTGCGACATTCCGGTATTCCACGATGACCAGCACGGCACCGCGATCGTTACCGCGGCCGGCATGATCAACGCCCTGGAAATCGCTGGCAAAACCCTGGCTGACGCCAAGATCGTCTGCCTGGGCGCTGGCGCTGCGGCCATCTCCTGCATGAAGTTGCTGGTGAGCATGGGCGCCAAGCTGGAAAACATCTTCATGGTCGACAGCAAGGGCGTGGTCCAGTCCGAGCGTACCGACCTGAACCAGTACAAGGCGATGTTTGCCCACGCCACCGAGAAGCGCACCCTGGCTGACGCCCTCGACGGTGCCGACGTGTTCGTCGGCCTGTCCGGTCCGAACCTGCTGAGCGCCGAAGGCCTGAAGTCCATGGCGGCCAACCCGATCGTGTTCGCCTGCTCCAACCCTGATCCAGAAATCTCTCCGGAACTGGCGCACGCCACCCGTAGCGACGTGATCATGGCGACCGGCCGTTCGGACTACCCGAACCAGGTCAACAACGTACTGGGCTTCCCGTTCATCTTCCGTGGTGCCCTGGACGTTCGCGCCAAGCGCATCAACGAAGAAATGAAAGTCGCTGCCGCCAACGCCCTGCGCGAACTGGCCAAGCTGCCGGTTCCTCAGGAAGTGTGCGACGCCTACGGTGGCATCAAGCTGGAATTCGGCCGTGAGTACATCATTCCGAAACCAATGGATAAGCGCCTGATCACCCTGATCTCCGATGCCGTGGCCAAGGCCGCGATCGAGACCGGTGTGGCTACCCTGCCGTATCCGAAGCACTACCCGCTGCAAAGCGTGGATGATGTGTTCAACGGCTAAGCCGTTGTAGCGCACAACAAAAAGCCCCGGCTCGCGAGAGTCGGGGCTTTTTGTTGGCTGGCAATTAGCTTGAGCCTTGCGGTGAGCTAAAGGTGGGAGCGGGCTTACTCGCGAAGGCGGTGTGTCAGTCGGCCCATCTGAGCCTGATACTCCGCCTTCGCGAGCAAGCCCGCTCCCACATTGGATCTGTGCTCAGCCACAGATCCGATTAGAACAAGTCGATCGGCGCCGCCTCATCCGCCGGCAGCGGGCTGCCCGGTGCAACGCCATTGCCCAGCTCGTTGACCGACGGCGGGGTGTCTTCGCTCTTGAACAGTTCGAAGTACGCATTCGGCGTGCTTGGCGAGGCCGCGCGGCCACTGACCGGATCGATCCGCAGGCTGAGGATGCCTTCCGGCTCGGGTTGGGTATGCAGCGGCTTGTCCTTCAGGGCGGCGCCCATGTAGCTCATCCAGATCGGCAGCGCGACGGTGCCGCCGAACTCGCGACGGCCGAGGCTTTCCGGCTGGTCGTAGCCGGTCCACACGGTGGTCACGTAGTCGGCGTTGTAGCCGGAGAACCAGGCGTCCTTGGAATCGTTGGTGGTACCGGTCTTGCCCGCGATATCCGCCCGGCCCAGGGCCAGGGCGCGACGGCCGGTGCCTTTCTTGATCACGTCTTCCAGGATGCTGTTGAGGATATAGGTGGTACGGCCATCCACCACGCGCTCGGCCACGGCAGGTGCCTGCGGCTCGGTCGGGGCCGTGGCATTTGCCGCAGGCTGTGTACCTGGGGTCGGCTCGATGGTGATACCGCCGTTGCCCGGGGCCGCCACGCCATCGGTGGCCGCCACGCCGTTGACCACGTCACCCGGCACGCGTGGCGGGTTGGCGGTGAACAGGGTGTCGCCATTGCGGCTTTCGATCTTGTCGATCAGGTATGGCGTGATCTTGTAGCCGCCGTTGGCAAAGGTGCTCCAGCCGGTGGCGATCTCCATCGGCGTGAGGGTCGCGGTGCCCAGGGCCAGCGACAGGTTCGGCGGCAGGTCCGACTTGTTGAAGCCAAAGCGGGTGATGTAGTCGATGGTCTTGCCCACGCCCATCGCTTGCAGCAGTCGGATCGACACCAGGTTGCGCGACTTGTACAGCGCCTCGCGGATGCGGATCGGGCCGAGGAAGGTGTTGGTGTCGTTTTTCGGGCGCCAGACCTTGTCCAGGTACTCGTCGACAAACACGATCGGTGCATCGTTGACCAGGCTGGCGGCGGTATAACCATTATCCAGTGCGGCACTGTAGATGAACGGCTTGAAGCTCGACCCTGGTTGACGCTTGGCCTGGGTGGCGCGGTTGTAGTTGCTCTGCTCGAAAGCGAAGCCACCGACCAGCGCGCGGATCGCACCGTTCTGTGGGTCCAGCGAAACCAGCGCGCCCTGGGCCAATGGCACCTGGCTGAATTTGAGGCTGTCGTCCTTCTGGCGCTGCACGCGGATCAGGTCACCGACTTGCGCGACGTCCGACGGCTGCTTGGGCATCGGGCCCATGCTGTTGGTGTTCAGGAACGGGCGTGCCCATTTCATGCTGTCCCACGCCACATGCGCTTCGCCGGTGCGGGTCAGGACCTGCAAGCCATCTTTCTTCACCTGGGTGACGATGGCGGGCTCCAGGCCACTGATCGGGCGTTGCTTGCCCAGCTCGGTGGTCCAGGCGCTCAGGGTCTTGCCCGGCAGGCGCGATTCCGGGCCACGGTAGCCGTGGCGCTGGTCGTAGGTGACCAGGCCGGAATGCACCGACGTGTTGGCGATTTCCTGCAGGTCGCTCGGCACGGTAGTGGTCACGCGGAAACCTTCGGTGTAGGCCTCGCTGCCGTAGCGGCCGACCATCTCGGCGCGCGCCATTTCGGCGATATACGGCGCGTTCACTTCTGGCGTCGGCACGTGATAACTGGCGTTCAGCGGCTCGGCCACGGCGCTTTCGTAAGCGGCCTGGTCGATCTTGCCCAGCTTGTACATGCGCCCCAGGATCCAGTCGCGACGCTCCTTGCTGCGCGCCGGGTTGGCCAGCGGGTTGAAGCGCGACGGGGCCTTGGGCAGGCCGGCGATCATCGCCATCTGCGCCAGGCTGGCGTCACGGATCGACTTGCCGTAGTACACCTGCGAAGCCGCCTCGATCCCGTAGGCACGGTTGCCCAGATAGATTTTGTTGACGTACAGCTCGAGGATTTCATCCTTGGTCAGCTGGCGTTCGATCTGCAGCGCCAGGAGGATCTCGGTGGCTTTACGCGAAAAGCTGCGCTCGCTGGTGAGGAAGAAGTTCTTCGCCACCTGCATGGTGATGGTGCTGCCGCCGGATTGAATGTGTCCGCTTTTTACCAATTGTGTGGCTGCGCGCACCAGGCTGCTGGGGTCGACGCCATAGTGGTTGGCAAAATTATCGTCTTCGGCCGACAACAACGCGCTGATGAAATTGGGTGGAATGTCGGCAAAACGGATCGGTGTGCGGCGCATTTCGCCGAACTCCGCGATCAGTTTTTCATCGCTGCTGTAGACCCGCAAAGGAATCTGCAACTGGATACTTCTCAGGGCCTCTACGGAGGGCAAACCCGGACTAAGGTAGAGATAGGCCCCGCTGAGCACGAGCAGCAGCCCGCAGACGATCGCGACAATGGAGTACCCGAAAAACTTCAGCAGACGAATCAAGGCTTTTGGATTTCCAGAGAAAAGAATGAGTTAGGCGTCGGGGCATGCATGGCAAACGATGGATCAACCCGAGCTGCAGATAAAAAGCGGGAAAAAACGCTGGGCATTAAAGCATTTTTCGGCTTCGGACGTCATTCGCACAGGTTCAACAAATCGACCGAATGCATGGCGCCCGACGGCAATCAGGCGGTATGACAGGCAAAGCTTTAGGGAGTTTTATGCGAAAGGGATTTTTCAGGCGAAAAACCGACACCCTCCTGGGCGTCGATATCAATGACACGGCCATCAGCCTGGTCGAATTGAGTCATTCAACCGCCGGTTACACCATTCAAGGCTACGCCACCCAGGCGCTGCCGGCCCATGCGGTGGTGGATGGTACCTTGCTGGATCTCGAGGGGATCGGGCGTGCCCTGCAGGCTGCATTGGCACGGCTGCAAACCTCGGCGCGCGGGGCTGCCGTGGCGGTGTCCGGGCCTTCGGTGATCACGCGGGTGATCGAAATGGAAGCAGGCCTCAGCGACGACGAGATGACATGGATGATCCAGATGGAGGCGGACCAGTACATCCCCTACCCATTGGATGACGTGAGCATCGACTTTCAGGTGCAAGGGCAATTGTCCCAGGACCCGGCGCGGGTGCAGGTGCTGCTGGCTGCGTGCCTGAAGGCGCAGGTGGAGGCGCGCGAGGCGGTTTTGGCGCTGGCCGGGCTGGTGCCGAAGGTGGTGGACGTCGAAGCGTTTGCATTGGCGCGCGCTTGCAGTCAGGATTTCGCCAGCTTCACGCCGGGCCATCGAGTCGATGGTGCACAATGGGCCTTGGATGCCCAAGGGATGGGAATTGCTTGCGGGTTGGCCCTGAGGAGTTTCGCTTGATGACACGAATCAATCTTTTGCCTTGGCGCCAGGCGCTGGCAGAGCGGCGACGCAAGTACTTCCTCGCGTGTTTGCTGGCGTTCGCCTGTGTGGCGCTCGCAGCCGTGTGGCTGGCGGACCAGGTGATCGACCAGGCGATTGACCGGCAAGTGACGCGCAATGACCACCTCGGCAAGGAAGTCGGCGTGCTCGATTCGCGCATCAGGACCATCGATGACCTGCAGGAGCAAAGCCAGCAACTGGCGGAGCGCATGAAGGTCGTACAGGACCTGCACGACTCCCGCTCATCCGGCGCCCAACTGCTGGACCAGTTGGCCCGCGCAGTGCCTGAAGGGGTACACCTGCATGAAGTCGTGGCGAAGGGCGACACGCTGAGCATCAGCGGCAGTGCTGAATCGAGCCAGGACATCGCCCAGTTGATGCGCCGCCTGGAGGCGTCTGAAGGCGCCCACGCCACGCGGCTGCAGCATGTGCGCACCGAAGGCATGCGCGGCAACAATGAATTCCAGCTGATGGTGCGCCAGGGAGAGTCCACCGAGGCTCAACCATGAGCCTGCCCAGGCTCGATATTTCTGCACTCACTCACAACGCTGCAAAATGGCCCCTACCTGGCAAGGCCCTGCTGGGCTGTGCGCTGGTGGGCGTGGTGCTGGTGATGGGTGAGTGGATGTACCTCGGCCCGTCGCGGGAGCGGTTGCAGCAGCTGGAGCGCGAGGACGTCGCTTTGCAGCAGCAGCTTGCGCAAAAAAGCACCTTGTCGGCCAGCCTCGAGGCACGGGTCCATGAGCTTGCACTCAGGCAGGCGAAGTTCGACGAGCTGTTGCAGGCGCTGCCCGCCGAATCGCAGATGCCCGCCTTGCTGGAAGACACCGCTCGGTTGGCGCTGGCCAATGGTTTGCTGATCGAAAGCATCGCCCCGCTGGATGAGCAGCCACGGTCTTTGCACGGCGAGCAGCCGGTGCAGATCGGCGTGACGGGCGCTTACCACGACCTGGCCACGTTCGTGAGTGCCTTGGGCGGCCTGGCACGACTCACCACGGTGCACGATGTCGCCCTGCGCCGTGATGGCAAGCTGCTGCGCCTGGACCTGCTGGCCAGGACCTATTGGCATGCGCAGCAGGGGCGTGGCATAGCCGTTCAGGCCCAGCCGTTTGTCTACGATGCCTTTGGCCTGCGCGACCCGTTCCAGCCGCTTGCCGTCCAGGTCGATCATGTGCGTGGCCGCGCGGCCCATGCGCCGGACCTCAGCCGGGCGCGAGGCATCCTCGAAAGCCTGGCGGTGGATCAGCTCGAAATGGTCGGCACCTTGTCTCGCGGGCTGCAGACCTATGCCTTGCTGCGTGCCGCCTCCAAGGTGCATCGCCTCGCGGTCGGGGATTACCTGGGGCCGGACCACGGCCGGGTGACGGCCATCCATGAGGGGCATATAGAACTGGTGGAATTGTTCCCCGATGAACAGGGCGCATGGCTGGAGCGTCCGCGAACCCTCGCGTTAAACGTCAACTCATAACGGAATAAACCAATGAAAAGGACTTTCTCGTCCTTCGGTGTGGCGCTATGGATAGCGTTCACGGCACCGATGGCTGCTGCTGTGCCCAATCGTGTGGATCTGATCCAGCTGCCGCCCCCCGGCAGCGCTGCATCGAACACCTATACCGGCGACAAGCTGAACCTCAACTTCCAGAACATCGAGCTGCGCGCCGTGCTGCAGCAAATCGCCGATGTCGCGGGCCTCAACCTGGTGGCCAGCGACGACGTGCAGGGTTCGATCACCCTGCGCCTCAAGGATGTGCCGTGGGATCAGGCGCTCGACTTGGTGCTGCAGGCCAAGGGCCTGGATAAGCGGCTGAAGGCCGGTGTATTGCTGGTGGCGCCTGCCGAGGAGCTGGCTGCCCGCGAACTGTTGACGCTGGAGTCGCGCAAACAGATGGCCGAGCTGGCGCCCTTGCGCCGCGAGCTGCTGCAGGTCAATTACGCCAAGGCCGCAGACTTGGCCAAGCTGTTCCAGTCGGTGGCTGGCCTTGAAGGCAGCACCGATGAGCGCGGCTCGGTGGCGGTGGACGACCGCACCAATAACATCATCGCCTACCAGACCCGCGAGCGTTTGGACGAGCTGCGGCGAATCGTGGCGCAGCTGGATATCCCGGTGCGCCAGGTGATGATCGAGGCGAGGATTGTCGAGGCCAATGTCGATTACGACAAAAGCCTGGGCGTGCGTTGGGGAGGTGGACTCAGTCGCGGTGGTTGGGGTGCTGGCGGCATTCAGAAACCTTTGCCCGACGGCATGGAGCCTGTGGAAAACCCGGCCAGCGCACCGTTTGTCGATATGGGCTCGCTGGCCGGTACCTCCGGCCTGGGCATCGCCTTCATCACCGATAATTTGCTGCTGGACCTTGAGCTGACCGCCATGGAGAAAACCGGTAACGGGGAAATTGTCTCGCAACCCAAAGTGGTCACCTCTGACAAGGAAACCGCACGCATCCTCAAGGGCACCGAGATTCCCTACCAGGAATCCAGCTCCAGCGGTGCCACGTCGGTGTCGTTCAAGGAGGCTTCGCTGTCGCTGGAAGTCACCCCGCAAATCACCCCGGACGGCTGGGTGATCATGGAGGTCAAGGTCACGAAGGATGAGCCCGACTACCTGAACAAGCTCAATGACGTGCCGCCGATCAAGAAAAACGAGGTCAACGCCAAGGTGCTGGTCAAGGATGGGGAGACCATCGTGATTGGCGGGGTTTTCTCCAATACCCAAAGCAAAGTGGTAGATAAAGTGCCATTTTTGGGCGATGTGCCGTATCTTGGCCGCCTTTTCCGGCGCGATGTGCTGGCGGAGAAAAAATCCGAGCTGCTGGTATTCCTGACTCCGCGTATTATGAATAACCAGGCGATTGCTGTGAGTCGTTGATTCTGTGCGAAATTTGATTCTTGTAGGACCGATGGGGGCTGGAAAAAGCACCATCGGCCGTTTGCTGGCCAAAGAGCTGCGCCTGCCATTCAAAGATTCCGACAAGGAAATTGAATTGCGCACGGGTGCCAATATCCCATGGATCTTCGATAAGGAAGGCGAACTGGGCTTTCGCGACCGCGAGCAGGCGATGATTGCCGAGCTGTGCGGCTGCGATGGCGTGGTATTGGCGACCGGCGGTGGCGCGGTGATGCGCGAGGAAAACCGCCGGGCGCTGCATGCCGGCGGTCGCGTGGTCTATCTGCATGCGTCGGTGGAACAGCAAGTGGGCCGTACCGCCCGCGATCGCAATCGCCCGTTGTTGCGCACCGCCGACCCGGCCAAGACCCTGCGGGATCTGCTGACGCTGCGCGACCCGCTGTATCGGGAGATCGCCGATCTGGTGGTGGAAACCGATGAGCGGCCACCGCGGATGGTGGTGCTCGACATTCTTGAGCGCCTGCAACGGCTGCCACCCCGTTAAAGCCAGGCTCGAAATGCGCTATTCTCGGCGGCGCGCTATCACCCTTGCGGGTGTGGCGTAGAGCCATCAGGCAACGTCTGATCTGGACGTTACCGGTCGTCAATACATCTTCAACGCGGGGACACATGCAGACACTTAAGGTCGATCTAGGCGAGCGCAGCTACCCGATCCATATTGGCGAAGGTCTGCTGGACCAGCCCGAGTTGCTCGCACCGCATATTGCCGGGCGGCAAGTGGCGATCATCTCCAACGAAACGGTCGCGCCGCTGTATCTTGAGCGTCTGAGCCGCAGCCTGTCGGCGTATTCCGTGATCTCGGTGATCTTGCCCGACGGCGAAGCCCACAAGAACTGGGAAACCCTGCAACTGATCTTTGACGGCCTGCTGACCGCACGTCATGACCGCCGTACCACCGTGGTCGCCCTGGGCGGCGGTGTGATCGGCGACATGGCCGGCTTTGCGGCCGCCTGCTATCAGCGTGGCGTGGACTTTATCCAGGTGCCGACCACCTTGCTGTCCCAGGTCGATTCCTCGGTGGGTGGCAAGACCGGTATCAACCACCCGCTGGGCAAGAACATGGTTGGTGCGTTCTACCAGCCCCAAGCCGTGCTGATCGACACCGCGACGCTCAACACCTTGCCGCCGCGCGAGCTGTCGGCCGGGTTGGCGGAAGTCATCAAGTACGGGCTGATCTGTGACGAGCCGTTCCTCACCTGGCTGGAAGAACACGTAGACGCCCTGCGCAACCTGGACCAGGCGGCACTCACTGAAGCGATTTCCCGCTCCTGCGCCGCCAAGGCGCTGGTGGTGAATGCCGACGAACGGGAGTCCGGTGTACGGGCCACCTTGAACCTGGGTCACACCTTCGGCCATGCGATCGAAACCCACATGGGCTATGGTGTGTGGTTGCATGGGGAGGCCGTTGCGGCTGGCACTGTGATGGCATTGGATATGTCGCACCGCCTGGGCTGGATCAGTGCCCAGGAGCGTGATCGTGGTATCCGCCTGTTCCAGCGCGCCGGTTTGCCGGTCATCCCGCCTGAGGAGATGGCCGAGGCGGACTTCCTCGAACATATGGCGATAGACAAGAAAGTGATCGACGGTCGACTGCGACTGGTGCTGCTGCGCCACATGGGCGAAGCAGTGGTGACCGACGATTATCCGAAAGAGATTTTACAGGCCACGCTGGGAGCGGATTACCGCGCCCTGGCCCAGCTTAAAGGTTAATAAGATCCCGATGACTAGTTTGCATGCCGACGAGGCGTTCCTCGGCCATTACCAGCTCAGCCACGACCCCTTTGCTCCACGGGTGCCTGGCTTCAAATTTTTCCCGGCCCAGCGCAAGCCGGTGCTTGGGCAGTTGCACCATCTGGCGCGCTACAGCCAACTGTTGCTGGTGGTGACCGGCCCGTTGGGCAGCGGCAAGACCCTGCTGCGCCAGGCCCTGGTGGCCAGCACCAACAAGCAGTCGGTACAGAGCGTGGTGGTCTCGGCTCGCGGCGCCGGTGATGCAGCGGGCGTATTGCGCCAAGTGGCCCAGGCGTTGGACGTGTCCACTGCCGAGCCGAATGCGATCCTCAAGCAGGTGGTGCAGTTGGGCCTGACCGGCCAGGAAGTCTACCTGCTGGTGGATGACGCCGAACAACTCGACGAATCCGCCCTGGAAGCACTGCTGGCGCTGGCGGCGGGTACGCCCGAGGGTCGCCCCCATGTGTTCCTGTTCGGTGAGTCGTCGTTGATCGCCGATCTGGAGCAGATCAGTGGCGATCAGGAACTGTTCCACGTCATCGAATTGCAGCCGTACGAAGAGGAAGAAACCCGCGAATACCTGGCTCAACGCCTTGAAGGCGCAGGGCAGGGCATCGAACTTTTCTCCGCTGCGCAGATCTCTGATATTCACGAAAGCTCCGACGGCTGGCCTGGCACCATCAACCAGGTCGCCCGCGATGCCATGATCGAAGCCATGATTGCCAGCCGCTCTGCGGTCAAGCGTCCAAAGATGGGGTTCACTATGCCTAAGAAGCACGTATTGGCGATTTCCGCCGTTGTCGTGGTCGCCGTTGCCGCTGCCTGGCTGATCCCGGGTCGCAGCAAGGCACCGACGACTGCCGGCGCGCCAACCGAACAGGCGCAGTTGCCACTGGGCAAGCCCACGCCAAATGTCGAGTTCGCCAACTCCGGCCAACCGACCAACCTGCCGATGGTCGGCCAGCCGGTGATGCGCGGCCCGCTCGCCGAAGAAGCCGGCGGCATCTCCGAAGGCGACGACGGCGTGCCGGTGGAAGGCTCCAGCGCCACACCGCCGACGGTCACCACCACTGCACCACCTGCGGGTGTGCCAGCGGGCCAGCCGGCTGCCAAGCCGACGCCGGCACCTACCGTCGCCACGGCCAAGCCTGCGCCAGTGACCAAGCCGGTCGCCCCTGCACCAGCCGCCAAGCCCGCTCCGGCACCGGCTGCCAAGCCTGCAGAAAAACCCGCCGCCACCGTTGCCAAGGCTGGCGCCGCCGGCAGCAGCTGGTACACCAGCCAGCCGACCGGTAACTTCGTGGTGCAGATCCTCGGCACCAGCTCCGAAGCCAACGCCCAGGCGTTCGTGAAAGAGCAGGGTGGCGAGTACCGTTATTTCAAGAAAGTGCTCAACGGCAAGCCTCTCTACGTGATCACCTACGGCAGTTTCTCCAGCCGTGCCGCTGCTGATTCTGCGATCAAAACCTTGCCAGCGAAGGTCCAGGCTGGTAAACCTTGGCCACGCACTGTTGCCAGCGTTCAACAAGAACTCGCAACAACTCGCTGAAGATCCGGCGGCCTTACCCAGGCCGCCCTCCCGGCACCTCAAAAAAACTACAACAGCGTGCAGCCCTGAAGGCCGCGCGCTTTGTGGTGTCTGCGTCACAGTAGCTTTTGAGTCGTAGCGGTCAGAATTAAAAAAGTTTTGACTAGCACAGCATATCGTTTTAAACCTTTCATAAATGCGACATAGATTTGCGACATTTCGTCGCTAAATTTGTGAGCGTTCGTGTCGGTGTGTACAATGACCTCCCTTTTGCCCCCGCTAAGCCGGCGTACGTTCGGCGTGGAAGGTAACCGGTTGAATTGAAAAGAAATTTGCCTCGATATAAGAGGCAGCCTGGTGAGAAAGTGTCTATGAAAGCAGGTCTGTACCAACCCGATGAATTCAAGGATAACTGCGGTTTCGGCCTGATAGCCCATATGCAGGGCGAGCCCAGTCATACCCTTCTGCAAACGGCCATCGAGGCCCTGACCTGCATGACCCACCGCGGTGGGATCAACGCCGACGGCAAGACCGGTGACGGTTGTGGCTTGCTGATTCAAAAGCCCGACCAGTTCCTGCGTGCTGTCGCCAAGGAGCATTTCGGCACCGATTTGCCCAAGCAGTACGCCGTGGGCATGGTGTTCTTCAATCAGGACCCGGTCAAAGCCGAAGCCGCTCGCGAGAACATGAACCGCGAGATCCTGGCTGCCGGCCTGCAACTCGTCGGCTGGCGCAAAGTGCCGATCGACACCAGCGTGCTCGGCCGCCTGGCCCTTGAGCGCCTGCCGCAGATCGAGCAAGTGTTCATTGCCGGTGATGGCCTGAGCGACCAGGACATGGCGATCAAGCTGTTCACCTCGCGTCGTCGTTCGTCCGTGGCCAACGCCGCCGACACCGACCACTACATCTGCAGCTTTTCCCACAAGACCATCATTTATAAAGGCCTGATGATGCCGGCGGACTTGACCGCCTTCTATCCAGACCTGAGCGATGAGCGCCTGCAAACCGCGATCTGCGTGTTCCACCAGCGCTTCTCCACCAACACCCTGCCGAAATGGCCGCTGGCCCAGCCATTCCGCTTCCTCGCCCACAACGGCGAGATCAACACCATCACCGGCAACCGCAACTGGGCCGTGGCCCGTCGCACCAAGTTCGCCAACGATTTGATGGACCTGGAAGAGCTCGGCCCGCTGGTCAACCGCGTCGGTTCCGACTCCTCCAGCATGGACAACATGCTCGAGCTGATGGTCACCGGCGGCATCGACCTGTTCCGTGGCGTGCGCATGATCATTCCGCCAGCGTGGCAGAACGTCGAAACCATGGACCCGGATCTGCGTGCATTCTACGAGTACAACTCGATGCACATGGAGCCGTGGGACGGCCCGGCCGGCGTGGTCATGACCGACGGTCGCTACGCCGTGTGCCTGCTCGACCGTAACGGCCTGCGCCCGGCGCGTTGGGTGACCACCACCAACGGCTTCATCACCCTGGCGTCGGAAATCGGCGTGTGGAACTACCAGCCGGAAGACGTGATCGCGAAGGGCCGTGTAGGCCCTGGCCAGATCCTGGCCGTGGACACCGAGACCGGGCAGATCCTCGACACCGACGCGATCGACAACCGCTTGAAGTCGCGTCACCCGTACAAGCAATGGCTGCGCAAGAACGCTCTGCGCATCCAGGCGACCATGGAAGACAACGACCACGGTTCGGCTTTCTACGACGTCGACCAGCTCAAGCAGTACATGAAGATGTACCAGGTCACCTTCGAGGAACGCGATCAGGTGCTGCGTCCGCTTGGCGAGCAAGGCTACGAGGCGGTCGGCTCCATGGGCGACGACACGCCGATGGCCGTGCTGTCCCAGCGCGTGCGCACGCCGTACGACTATTTCCGCCAGCAGTTCGCCCAGGTGACCAACCCGCCGATCGATCCGCTGCGTGAAGCCATCGTGATGTCCCTGGAAGTCTGCCTCGGTGCCGAGCGCAACATCTTCCAGGAATCGCCTGAGCACGCTTCTCGCGTGATCCTCAGCTCGCCAGTGATTTCGCCGGCCAAGTGGCGCTCGCTGATGACCCTGGATCGCCCGGGCTTCGACCGCCAGATCATCGACCTCAACTACGACGAGAGCCTCGGCCTTGAAGCCGCTGTGCGCAATGTCGCCGACCAGGCCGAAGAAGCCGTGCGCGCCGGTCGTACCCAGATCGTGCTGACCGACCGCCACATCGCGCCGGGCAAGCTGCCGATCCACGCGTCCCTGGCCACCGGCGCGGTACACCACCGCCTGACCGAAAAAGGCCTGCGCTGCGATTCCAACATCCTCGTCGAAACCGCTACCGCCCGTGACCCGCATCACTTTGCGGTGCTGATCGGCTTCGGCGCCTCGGCGGTGTACCCGTTCCTGGCGTACGAAGTCCTCGGCGACCTGATCCGTACCGGCGAAGTCCTCGGCGACCTCTACGAGGTGTTCAAGAACTACCGTAAAGGCATCACCAAGGGCCTGCTGAAGATCCTGTCGAAGATGGGCATCTCCACCGTCACCTCGTACCGTGGCGCGCAACTGTTCGAAGCCATCGGCCTGTCCGAAGAAGTCTGCGAGCTGAGCTTCCGTGGTGTGCCGAGCCGTATCAAGGGCGCGCGTTTCGTCGATATCGAAGCCGAGCAGAAAGCCCTGGCAGCCGAAGCCTGGAGCGCGCGCAAGCCGATCCAGCAAGGCGGCCTGCTGAAGTTCGTCCACGGCGGCGAATATCATGCGTACAACCCGGACGTGGTCAACACCCTGCAAGCTGCCGTGCAGCAGGGCGACTACGCCAAGTTCAAGGAATACACGAGCCTGGTGGATAACCGCCCGGTGTCGATGATCCGCGACCTGTTCAAGGTGAAGACCCTGGACACCGCGATGGACATCAACGAAGTCGAGCCGCTGGAATCGATCCTCAAGCGCTTCGACTCCGCCGGTATTTCCCTGGGCGCCTTGTCGCCCGAGGCTCACGAAGCCCTGGCCGAAGCCATGAACCGCCTGGGTGCGCGTTCCAACTCCGGTGAAGGCGGTGAAGACCCGGCGCGCTACGGCACCATCAAGAGTTCGAAAATCAAGCAGGTGGCCACCGGCCGTTTTGGTGTGACCCCGGAATACCTGGTCAACGCCGAAGTGCTGCAGATCAAGGTTGCCCAGGGCGCCAAGCCCGGTGAGGGCGGCCAGCTGCCAGGCGGCAAGGTCAACGGCCTGATCGCCAAGCTGCGTTACGCAGTACCCGGCGTGACCCTGATTTCGCCACCGCCGCACCACGACATCTATTCGATCGAAGACTTGTCGCAGCTGATTTTTGACTTGAAACAAGTCAACCCGCAGGCCCTGGTCTCGGTGAAGCTGGTGGCGGAAGCCGGCGTGGGCACCATCGCCGCTGGCGTGGCCAAGGCCTATGCCGACCTGATCACCATCTCCGGCTACGACGGCGGCACCGGCGCATCGCCGCTGACCTCGATCAAGTACGCCGGCGCGCCGTGGGAACTCGGCCTGGCCGAAACCCACCAGACCCTGCGCGGCAACGACCTGCGCGGCAAGGTCCGGGTGCAGACCGACGGCGGCCTGAAAACCGGCCTCGACGTGATCAAGGCTGCGATCCTCGGCGCCGAGAGCTTCGGCTTCGGTACTGCGCCAATGATCGCCCTGGGCTGCAAATACCTGCGCATCTGCCACCTGAACAACTGCGCCACCGGCGTCGCGACCCAGAACGAGAAGCTGCGCAAGGATCACTACATCGGCACCGTCGACATGGTGGTGAACTTCTTCACCTACGTCGCCGAAGAGACCCGTGAGTGGCTGGCCAAGCTGGGTGTGCGTTCCCTCGAAGAGCTGATCGGGCGTACCGACCTGCTGGATATCCTCGAAGGCCAGACCGCCAAGCAGAACCACCTCGACCTGACACCGCTGTTGGGCAGTGATCACATCCCGGCCGACAAGCCGCAATTCTGCCAGGTGGATCGCAACCCGCCGTTCGACAAAGGCCTGTTGGCCGAGAAGATGGTCGAGATGGCTGCTTCGTCGATCAACGATGCCAGCGGTGGCGAGTTCGCCCTGGATATCTGCAACTGCGACCGTTCCATCGGCGCACGGATCTCCGGCGAAATCGCGCGCAAGCACGGCAACCAGGGGATGGCGAAAGCACCGATCACCTTCCGCTTCAAGGGCACCGCTGGCCAGAGTTTCGGCGTGTGGAACGCCGGCGGCCTGCACATGTACCTGGAAGGCGATGCCAACGACTACGTGGGCAAGGGCATGACCGGCGGTAAGCTGGTGATCGTTCCGCCTGCAGGCAGCGTGTACAAGACCCAGGACAGTGCCATCATCGGCAACACCTGCTTGTACGGCGCCACCGGTGGCAAGCTGTTCGCCGCCGGTACGGCCGGTGAGCGTTTCGCCGTGCGTAACTCCGGTGCCCACACCGTGGTGGAAGGTACCGGCGATCACTGCTGCGAGTACATGACCGGTGGCTTTGTCGCGGTACTGGGCAAGACTGGTTACAACTTCGGTTCGGGCATGACCGGCGGTTTCGCCTACGTGCTCGACCAGGACAACACCTTCGTCGACAAGGTCAACCACGAGTTGGTCGAGATCCAGCGGATCAGCGGCGAAGCCATGGAATCCTACCGGAACCACTTGCAGCACGTGCTGGACGAGTACGTCGAGGAGACCGGCAGCGAATGGGGTCGTAACCTCGCCGAAAACCTCGATGATTACCTGCGTCGTTTCTGGCTGGTCAAGCCCAAGGCTGCCAACTTGAAGTCGTTGCTTTCCAGCATCCGTGCCAACCCGCAATAAGTGCAGTCGCCAGCGGCAAGCTTCAAGCCGCAAGTGAAATGCAGTGCGCGGTATGCCGGTTAATGTGATTTTCTTGCAGCTTCAAGCTTGCCGCTTGGAGCTGTCGTGTAAGAGGTTTTGAAGATGGGCGAACGTCTCAATAACGACTTCCAATTCATCGATGTCGGGCGCAAAGATCCGAAGAAGAAACTGTTGCGTCAACGCAAGAAGGAGTTCGTGGAAATCTACGAACCCTTCAAGCCCCAGCACTCGGCCGACCAGGCCCACCGCTGCCTGGGTTGCGGTAACCCGTATTGCGAATGGAAGTGCCCGGTGCACAACTTCATTCCCAACTGGCTCAAGTTGGTGGCCGAGGGCAACATCCTTGCCGCCGCCGAGCTGTCGCACCAGACCAACACCTTGCCGGAAGTGTGTGGCCGGGTGTGCCCGCAGGATCGTCTGTGCGAAGGTGCGTGCACCCTCAACGACGGCTTCGGCGCGGTGACGATCGGTTCGGTGGAGAAGTACATCACCGACACCGCGTTCGCCATGGGCTGGCGTCCGGACATGTCCAAGGTCAAGCCGACCGGCAAGCGCGTTGCGATCATCGGCGCGGGCCCGGCGGGCCTGGGCTGTGCCGACGTGCTGGTGCGTGGCGGCGTGACCCCGGTGGTGTTCGACAAGAACCCGGAAATCGGTGGCCTGCTGACCTTCGGCATCCCCGAGTTCAAGCTGGAAAAAACCGTCCTGAGCAATCGCCGTGAAGTCTTCACCGGCATGGGTATCGAGTTCCGTCTCAATACCGAAATCGGCAAAGACATCACCATGGAGCAACTGCTCGAGGAATACGATGCGGTGTTCATGGGCATGGGCACCTACACCTACATGAAAGGCGGCTTTGCCGGTGAGGACCTGCCGGGGGTGTATGACGCGCTCGACTTCCTGATCGCCAACGTCAATCGCAACCTGGGCTTTGAAAAGTCGCCGGAAGATTTCGTCGACATGAAAGGCAAGAAGGTCGTGGTACTCGGCGGTGGCGACACTGCGATGGACTGCAACCGTACCTCGATCCGCCAGGGCGCCAAGTCGGTGACCTGTGCGTACCGTCGTGACGAAGCGAACATGCCCGGCTCGCGCAAAGAAGTGAAGAACGCCAAGGAAGAAGGGGTGAAATTCCTCTACAACCGCCAGCCGATCGCTATCGTCGGTGAAGACCGCGTCGAGGGCGTGAAGGTGGTCGAGACCCGTCTCGGCGAACCGGATGCCCGTGGCCGTCGCAGCCCCGAGCCGATCCCGGGTTCCGAAGAGATCATCCCGGCCGATGCCGTGGTCATCGCTTTCGGTTTCCGCCCAAGCCCGGCGCCGTGGTTCGAACAGTTCCAGATCCAGACCGACAGCCAGGGCCGCGTCGTCGCCCCGGAACAAGGCCAGTACAAGCACCAGACCAGCAACCCGAAAATCTTCGCCGGTGGCGATATGGTGCGCGGTTCTGACCTGGTCGTGACGGCGATCTTCGAAGGGCGCAATGCCGCTGAAGGGATCCTGGATTACCTGGGCGTCTGACGACGCCAGCAGCCAGCTTCAAGCAATGAGCTGCAAGCTGGAAGCCCCGATACTTGGGGCTTGCAGCTTGAAACTTGGCGCTGCTTTTATGCGACAAATTGACCCGATAGACAAAAGGCACGGCGCATTCCGTGCCTTTTGCGTCGCGCTCTGAGAAAATGCCCGCACTTTTTTTGCGGATGCCGACATGACTGCCCTCAAGAACGACCGTTTCCTTCGTGCCCTGCTCAAGCAACCCGTGGACGTCACCCCTGTGTGGATGATGCGCCAGGCCGGTCGCTACTTGCCGGAATACCGCGCCAGTCGCGCCAACGCCGGCGATTTCATGAGCCTGTGCATGAATCCTGCGTTCGCCTGCGAAGTCACCATGCAGCCGCTGGACCGCTACCCACAACTGGACGCGGCCATCCTCTTTTCCGACATCCTCACCATCCCCGACGCCATGGGCCAAGGTCTGTATTTTGAAACCGGCGAAGGCCCGCGTTTCAAGAAAGTCGTCAGCACCCTGGCCGATATCGAAGCCCTGCCGATCCCTGATCCGCACAAAGACCTTGGCTATGTGATGGACGCCGTCAGCACCATCCGCCGCGAGCTGAATGGCCGCGTGCCGCTGATCGGCTTCTCCGGCAGCCCATGGACCCTGGCCACCTACATGGTCGAAGGCGGCTCGTCGAAAGACTTCCGCAAGACCAAGGCCATGCTCTACGACAACCCGCAGGCCATGCACCTGCTGCTGGACAAGCTGGCGCAGTCGGTCACCTCCTACCTCAACGGCCAGATCATGGCCGGTGCCCAGGCAGTGCAGATCTTCGATACCTGGGGCGGCAACCTGTCGGCCGCGGCGTATCAGGATTTTTCCCTGGCCTATATGCGCAAAATCGTCAGCGGCCTGATCCGCGAACACGAAGGCCGTAAAGTGCCGGTCATCATGTTCACCAAGGGCGGCGGCCTGTGGCTCGAAAGCATCGCCGATGCCGGTGCCGATGCATTGGGCCTGGACTGGACCTGCGACCTGGGCGATGCCCGTCGTCGGGTCGGCAACCAGGTGGCCCTGCAAGGCAACATGGACCCGACCGTGCTGTACGCCAAGCCGGAAGCGATCCGCACCGAAGTCGGGCGCATCCTGGCCAGCTATGGCAAGGGCACCGGTCACGTGTTCAACCTCGGTCATGGCATCACCCCGGAAGTGAACCCGGAGCACGCTGGTGCGTTCCTGCAGGCGGTGCACGAACTGTCTGCGCAATACCACAACTAACACGCAAAACAACTGTGGGAGCGGGCTTGCTCGCGAATGCGGTGTATCAGTCATGAATGTATCAACTGACACTGCGCATTCGCGAGCAAGCCCGCTCCCACATTTAAAGCAGGACCGTATCAGGCCTTCACATTCCCCAGCGGTGGCAACTTCGCCAGCTTCAACGCCACCAGTAACGCCCCAATCAACAGCGCGACGATAAACGCCCCAATCCCGTTCCACCCGGCAAAGTGCCAGAAGAACCCGCCCGCCGTACCGGCAATACTCGACCCCACGTAATAGCAGAACAAGTACAGCGACGACGCTTGCCCCTTGGCCTTGACGGCGCGGCGGCCGATCCAGCTGCTGGCCACCGAGTGGGCGCCGAAAAAGCCGAAGGTAAAGATCAGCATGCCCGGCACCACGAGCCACAACGGGGTGAACAGGGTCAGCGCCATGCCGGTGAGCATCAGTACGATCGTGCCCCACAGCACGCGACGGCGGCCGAGTCGGTCGGCCAGGGAGCCGATTTTCGCCGAGCTGTAGATGCCCGAGAGGTACACCAGCGACAGCAGGCCGACCACGGCCTGGCTCAGTTCGTAGGGCGAGGCCAGCAAGCGATAGCCGATGTAGTTGAACATCGTCACGAACGCGCCCATCAGCAGGAACGCCTCAAGGAACAACCACGGCAGGCCCGCGTCCTTGAAGTGCATGACAAAACCATCCACCAGGTTGCGCGGCTTGAGGCTGCTGGCGCGGAAGTTGCGCGATTCGGGAAGGATCTTCCAGAACACGGTGGCGGCGATCAACGCCAGTGCGCCGATGATCAGCATCGCGGTGTGCCAGCTGACGAAGTCGATCAATACGCCAATGATCAGGCGCCCGCTCATGCCGCCAATCGCGTTGCCACCGATGTACAGGCCCATTGCCAGGCCGATGTGCTGCGGATGGATCTCTTCGCTCAGGTAGGTCATTGCCACGGCGGCCAGGCCGCTCAGCGACAGGCCTACCAGCGCGCGCATCAGCAGGATGCCCTCCCAGGTTGGCATCAGGCCACTGGCGATGGTCGCCAGCGCCGCACAGAACAGCGCGGACACCATCACCGGCTTGCGTCCCAGCCGGTCGGAAATCGGCCCGGTGATCAGCAAGCCGCACGCCAGCATCGCCGTCGCCACCGAGAGGATCAGGCTGCTTTGCGCGGCATTGATGGAAAACTCGTGGGACAACGCCGGCATCATCGGCTGCACGCAATACAACAGGGCAAAGGTGGCAAACCCGCCGGAAAACAGCGCCAGCACCGTGCGCATGAACATCGGCGTGCCTTTTTCGATGTACTCGTCGTTGAGCTGCGCCACCACCTCATCCAAGGCGGTGGGTGGGACTTCTTGCGCGAAGGGAGCAACAGCAGATTTCACGGGGACCTCGGGGAGGAAGAGCGTGCCAGGACTGGCAATGCTGAAAAGAATATAGCTGGCTAATGATTCTTTCCAATATATTGTTCGACCTGTTTGATAGCTTTAACGACCTAATGAGGCTTGCATGGAATTGCGTCACTTGCGGTATTTCATCGCCGTTGCCGAAGAACTGCATTTTGGCCGCGCTGCGCAGGTGCTGGGCATCTCGCAACCGCCCTTGAGCCAGCAGATCCAGGCGCTGGAGCAAGAGGTGGGCGCGCGTTTGTTTGAACGTACCAATCGTCGGGTCGAGCTGAGTGAGGCTGGTCGACTGTTCCTGCAGGAGGCGCGCCTGGTGCTGGCGCAGGTCGACAAGGCGGCGGACGTCGCGCGTCGGGCTCAATTGGGTGAGCTGGGGGAACTGAAGATCGGCTTCACCTCGTCGGCGCCCTTCAACTCCAGCATTCCCCAGGCGATCTTCGCCTTTCGCCAGGCGTTCCCGGCCGTGCACTTGAACCTGCAGGAAATGAGCAGCACCGAGGTGGCCGAGTCGCTGGTGGATGAGTCGATCCAGGTCGGGCTGATGCGTCCGCTGCCGTTGCCGGATTCACTGAGTGTGGTCGAGCTGATGCGCGAGCCGCTGGTGGCCGTATTGAACGCCGGGCACCCGTTGGTGCAGGGCAGCGAACGAGGATTGCACCTGGCGCAACTGGCGCAGGAGCCGTTCGTGTTTTTCCCGCGCACTTACGGCAGTGGCCTGTATGCGCAACTGCTCAATCTGGCGCGTGATGCCGGCTTCAGCCCGCACTTCGCCCAGGAGGCAGGCGAGGCGATGACCATCATCGGCCTGGTAGCGGCGGGGTTGGGCGTGTCGGTGTTGCCGGCGTCGTACCAGCGCATCCGCATTGATGGGGTGGTGTATCGCACGCTGCTGGACCAGGAGGCGGTAACGGCGGTGTGGCTGGTGCAGCGCAAGGGCGTACAGACGCCGATGGCGAAGGCGTTCGTGGAGTTGTTGACGCGTAAGGCGGCGATCTAGGCATGCATTGAAATGTGGCGCTTGGTGGGTCAGACCCCTGACTTGAAGAGGGTTTCAGAGTCGCTTTTTCCAGAGGGGCGATTCGTCGTTCTCGTATGGGAAAGCTGGAACCGTTTTTGTGCGAATGGCCACTGATCCTGCCGAAGGCTTCGTATTGAAATGTTCGATGTGGGAGGTTCGTATGATCGCTGGGAATCGAAGCGCTGAGCTTGGCTGGTTGTTGTGGCGGCTTGGAATGCCGGGTGCAACCGTTGACACCATTACGGGTCCGCCGAGTGGGAATCCAGTAACCCGTTCAGGTCAAGGCGGTGGCGGGGCCCCGCAGCGCGTTGGCGGTAACGCGCATGGTGAGGGGCAACGCCCTATAGGCTATGGGCCACCGGGGCACACGGCCGCAGGCATTCATCCGTACGAGGCGGCTCCACGCCAAGGAACCGGCCCAGGCCGAAGTGGTGTTAGGGGGCAGCCGCAGCACCAGGGGCCCAATACGGGAGGCCAGGCGCACCGGGGCAATGCTCGGGGGAATACGGGTGCAGACGTTCGCCCGAACCCGTCGGCCGCACACCAAGGAACCGGCCCAGGCCATGGTGCTGTTGGGGGGCAGCCGCATTGTCAGGGGCCCAATACGGCAGGCCAGACGCAACGAGGAAGCGGTCGGGGGAATACAGGTGCAGGCGTTCGCCCGAACGCGGCAGTGCCAGGCCAAGGTGGCGGTGCGGGGCAGCAACGTCAGGCGCAAAATACGCCAGGCCAAGGGCAGCGGAGCAATGTTCGGGGAAATCCGGGTCCCGGCAACCAGCCGAACCAGGCCCCTGCTCGCCAGGGAACTGGCCCGGTCCAAAATGGCGTCGGGGCGCAGCGGCATTGTCAGGGGCCAACTACGACAGGCCCGAATCAACCAGGCAACCCTGCGGGGAATACCGGTGCAGGCCTTCGCCCGAACGCGGCGGATGCTGGCCAAGGCAACACACCTCAGGCCGTCACGATTAACTATAACGTTAATATAAATATTGGTCAGTTAAGCATCAATACCAATACCGGCAGCAACAGTATGAATGGCAGTAATTTTGGTAACTATGGGAGCAATGGCAACAGTGGCAGCAATAGTCACTATGACAATCAGGGCGACAACGGCAATAACGGCAATCGCCTGGCTGCGCTCCTGCCAGGCAGTGATAGCGGTCGTCGTATAGCCGTTTGAAGGTTCTGTTTCAGTTGCAGGTTATGTGTGGGGTCTGACGAGGTGCCTAAATGGCGAAGGCACGTCGGTCACTGTGTGCGCCGTGTTCGTAGTGTGCCGATAGTTTGTTTTTTTTCAGCGTTGTGGAACTGTTATTTTCTCATTGCGATTAAGGGTTGGGTCGGCGTGCCGGCTCATCATAAATTTTTCTACCAAGCGTGAGGTGTTAGATGGTTTCTACAGGTCGGGCAGCCCAGGCGGCCTATGCGGTGTACGGTCCCTCTTCGGGGTCGGGTAACCATGGTAATTATGGGAATAACGAAAACATCGGGGTGAACTCACGGTATGAGAATCACGGCAACAATGGCAATAATGATAATCGTGGGATAATTGGCGGGAGTGGTAACTACGGGAACTATGGGAATAATGCCAATAGCGGCAATCATAGTACCTATGTCAACCAAGGTCATAACGGTAATAATAAAAATATTAACTCCGTCGGTGATCACGGCAATTACGGTAACTATGGCAATAATGGTAATGCCGGCGCTTATAGCCGCTACGTCAATAGCGGGCACAACGGCAATAGCGGCAACAGTATTCAGATCAGCCAGGAAGGCGGCGGTAATATCAGTTATTAAGGGACCTGTCTTTATCAATGACCCTGCCGGGGGGCGGCAGGGCCTTGCTGCTCATTAACCCGCTCTGCGGGTTACGTCACTCATGGCGTCGCCGGTTCTGCCACGGTCATGCCATTGGCGCGCAATGCCGCCATGATGTCGCGATCAAGCATGCTCACCCAGCGGTTGTAGTTGCGATGGATCTTGCCGTCCTTGTAGCCCAGGTCGCGGCTGTCGCGGTAGGTGATGGTGTAGCTGTTGCGGGTGTAGCGGATGTCGATCGCTGCGTAGTACTGGTTGCGCACGTTGATCTCGGCCTGTACCAGTTGCGGGCTCAGGCGTTGCACCGTCCACTCGCGCTTTTGCAGGGCGTTGATGATCACCGTTTTCATTTTTTCTTCGCTGACCTGGTTGGCAACCGGCAGCTCGTGCTGGGTGTTGAGGATCGGCTTGCTGGTGCAGCCGGCGGTGGTCAACAGGGCCAGGGTGATCAGGGTAGCGCGTAGCAAGGAAGACATTCCGTTTTCTCCAATCGATTAAAAAGTCAGGACCAGCGGCGGAAAATCAGCGATGTATTGACGCCGCCAAAGGCAAAGTTGTTGTTCATCACGTAGTCGTGATGCATCTCGCGAAACTCACCCTGCAGGTAATCCAGCTCGCCGCATTGCGGGTCGATGGCGTCCAGGTTGAAGGTGTGCACGTACTGGTCGCGGTTCATCATCTCAATGCTGAACCACGATTCCAGCGCACCACAGGCGCCCAGCGTGTGGCCCAGGAAGCTCTTCTGCGAACTGATGGGCATGCGGCTGCCGAACAGGCTGCTGGTCGCCAGCGTCTCGGCGATGTCGCCTTGATCGGTGGCGGTGCCGTGACCGTTGACGTAGCCGATAGCGCCAGGCTCGAGCCCGGCATCTTCCAGGGCCAGCTCCATGGCGCGGCGCATGGTTTTCTGTTCCGGGCGGGTGGTGTGCTGGCCGTCGGCGTTGCTGCCGAAGCCGACGATCTCGGCGTGGATATGCGCCCCTCGCGCCAACGCATGTTCGAGTTCTTCGAGTACCAGCATGCCGCCGCCCTCGCCGATCACCAGGCCATCGCGGCCAGTGTCGTAAGGGCGCGGGCTGGTCTGCGGCGCATCGTTTTTCAGGCTGGTGGCGTAGAGCGCGTCAAACACCATGGCTTCGGTCGGGCACAACTCCTCGGCGCCGCCGGCGAGCATCAGCGGCAAGCGCCCGAACTTGATCGCCTCGTAGGCATAGCCGATGCCCTGGCTGCCGCTGGTGCAGGCGCTGGACGTAGGGATCAGCCGCCCCGTCAGGCCAAAGAAGATGCTGATATTCGCCGCCGTGGTGTGCGGCATCATGCGCACGTAGGAGTTGGCATTCAGCCCCTCGGCCACCGAGTTCAGCAGCATATTGCCGAACGCCTTGATCTCGTCGGTGCTGCCGGTGGACGAGCCGCAGGCCACGCCCATGCGCCCGTCCTTGATCGACTCGTCGCCGAGCAGGCCGGCATCCTGCAACGCCTGCTCCGCCGCCCACACCGCCAGGCGCGAGACGCGGCCCATGCTGCGCAGTTGCTTGCGCGTCCAGTGGCTGGGCACGACGAAGTTGTCGATCGGCCCGGCCAGGCGCGTGTTCAGTTCGGTAAAGCGGTCCCACTCGTCCATGCGCCGGATGCCGCTGCGGTTGGCGCGAAAGTTGGCCGCGATGGTTTCCCAATCGCTGCCCAGGGAGGTCATGCCGGCCATGCCGGTGACGACAACGCGTTTCATCAGCACAGGCCTCCGTTCACGGCCAACACCTGGCGCGTGATATAGCCGGCTTCGGCCGACATGAGGAAATTCACCGCGCCGGCGACTTCTTCCGGGGTGCCCATGCGTTGCGCCGGGATCATCTTCATCAGTTCTTCCACCGGTACGTTTTCATCCAGCATGGCCGTGTCGATCAGGCCGGGGGCGACGCAGTTGACGGTGATCTTGCGCTTGCCCAGCTCGATGGCCAGCGCCTTCGCTGCGCCGATCAGGCCGGCCTTGGAGGCACTGTAGTTGACCTGGCCACGGTTGCCGATCAGCCCGGACACCGAAGTAATGCACACGATGCGCCCGGCCGCACGGCGCCGAATCATCGGCATCATCACTGGGTGCAGCACGTTATAGAAACCGTCGAGGTTGGTGCGCATCACCACGTCCCAATCGTCTTCCGACAGGGCCGGAAAGGCGCCATCGCGGGTCAGGCCGGCATTCAGCACCACACCGTAATAGGCGCCATGTTGTTCCACGTCCGCTTCGAGGATTGCCTTGCAGCGCGCGCGGTCCGCCACGTCGAACTGCAGCACCCGTGCGTTGCGGCCCAGCGCCTCCACCTCGGCCTTCACGGCATCGGCTTCGGCACGGCCACTGCGGCAATGCAGCACGATGTCGTGCCCGGCCTGGGCCAGGCGCAGCGCGATGGCGCGGCCAATGCCACGGCTGGAGCCGGTGACCAGTACGGATTCAGTCATGGCGTTTCGTCCTTCGATTCTTCTAAATAGTTGGCCGCCTGTGGCGGTCGAAATACGTTCAGGCGGGCGCTGGCCTGGATACCGTCACCGGTCAGGTGGCATTCGAACACACCCATGCCGTTGTCGTCTTCCAGCGAGCGAAGGCCGTGGATCGTCAGCTCGGCGCCTGCCGGGAAGTGTTCCACGTTGCACTCGAACTTGCGCGTGCCAAGCAAAAAGCCCAGCTCCACGGCGGCGCCTTTCTGGCGCGCGCGGCAACCGGCATAGGCGGCGACGCTTTGCGCCATCAGCTCGATGCCGACCCAGGCCGGCAGGCTGCCGTCCGGGCGATTGAACAGGCCGCCGGGCTTGACGGTCGTGCGGGTGTGAACCTGCTCTTCATCGAACGACAGCACCTGGTCGATCAGGATCATGTCGCCCGCGTGGGGCAGCAGTTCGGCGAGTGGCCAATCGATCATGGTGCCTCTGCGATAATCAGGCTGACATTATTGCCGCCGAAGGCAAACGAGTTGCTCATCAGGCAGCGTTTTTCCAAGCGGGCACCGGGCTGTACCCAGTGCAACGCGGGCAGCGCCGGGTCGGCCTGGCCGTCCCACACGTGCGGTGGCAGTTGGTTGTGGGTCAAGCTCAGCCAGCAGAACGCCGCTTCCAGCGCGCCCGCAGCCCCCAGGGTGTGGCCGCTCATGGGTTTGGTCGACGAGCACGCCACGCCGGCGGGGAACAGGCTGGCGACGGCCAGGCTTTCCATCGCGTCATTATGCTGGGTGGCCGTGCCGTGCAGGTTCAAGTAGCCGATCTGCTCGGGGGCCAGTTTCGCGCTGGCCAAAGCCTTGCGCATCGCTTGCAAAGCGCCTTTGCCGCCGGGCTCCGGCGCCGAGATATGGTGCGCGTCGCAACTCGCGCCGCTGCCCAGCAAGGCAATCGGCGACGGCTGCCTGCTCATCAGAAACAACACCGCCGCCTCGCCGATGTTGATGCCGTTGCGGTTGCGCGAAAACGGATTGCAGCGCTGGTCCGACACCGCCTCGAGCGAGCTGAACCCATTGAGAGTGAGCTTGCACAAGCTGTCGACGCCGCCGCAGATCACTGCATCGCACACGCCCAGGTCCAGCAGGCGCTGGGCGCTCATCAGCGCGCGGGCGCTGGAGGTGCACGCAGTGGAAATCACATAGGCCGGGCCGCTCGTTTGCAGCCAGTCGGCAAGGAAGTTTGCCGGCGCGCTGAGCTCCTGTTGCTGGTAGTCATAGTCGCCGGGGAACTGGTTATCGCGCAGGTAATGGGCAATGCCGCGACTGGCCTCATCGATCCCCGAGGTGCTGGTGCCCAGCACAATGGCGACACGTGCCGCGCCGTAGCGCTGGATCGCCTGGCGAATCTCGCCCTCGATCTGCAGCGCCGCCTCCAGCAGCAGCTGGTTGTTGCGGCTGCTCTGCTGGCCCAGCTCGGGTGGGATGGTCGCCAGCTCGCCGTGCACACCGGCCACCGGCAGCACTCGGTCCGGGACCCAGCCGCTTTCGGCGCGCATGCCCGAACAGTCACCGGCGAACAGGCTGCGGCTGACCTCGGCCTGGCCGCGGCCCAGCGCGCAGATCACACCGAGTGCATTGAGATAGGCGGTCATCGCGCGACTCCCAGCGGCGTAATGCGATAGCTCAACGGCTGCCCGCTGATGTTCACGCGAAATACCTCGGACGACTGATACACGATTTGCCAATGGCCCGGCAGGGTGCGCGTCAGGTCCATCGCCTGCGCGTCGGGGTACAGCGCGCGCAGGTCGTCCGCCGAAGCCAGGGCAAACAGCAGGGCGGCGAACAGCTCGCGCGCCTGGGGGTTGGGCGGCAACAAGCCATCGGCCTGCCACTGCCCATTGATCAGTATCTGCCGGGCCTGGGGGATGCCCAGGGGATCCATCATCGACCAGCGAATGCCGCCGTCCTCGCGCTGGATCACCAGCAGCCAATCCTGGCGCTGGGCACCTTCCTGGCGCTGCACATGCAATTGCATCGGCAGGGTCAGGGTGGGCATTTTTTCGGGCAGCGGCGCCTGGCTGGCGCAGGCGCTCAGCAGCAACAGGCAGCCGATCAGCAGCAGGCGCATCATGCGGTTGCACCCGCCAGGGGTTTGCGCGCGACGCAATTGACCAGGGTTTCTTCGCGCTGGCCCACCGGCGGCGCCTTGCGCAGGCCCCAGCGTTCCAGCAGGCCGAAATCGCTGGAACGGCTCCACCAGAGGTAGGGGTACGAGACGTTCTGCGCGCCGAACTCAAAGCCCTGCTCGCGCAGCATCTGCAGGTACTCTTCGGCGCTCTTCTGCACGTGCATCGGGTGGCGGAACAGCCAGCGGATCACCCAGGTGTCGATATACGCTTCGGTGGATTCGGCAAACAGCAGGTAGCCACCCGGCTTGAGCACGCGGTAGAACTCTTTCAGCGCGCGATGTTGTTCCACCAGATGGTGGAAAGTCTGGTGGCAGAACAGGATATCGACGCTGGCGTCCGGCACTTCGAGGGTGGCGCAGTCGCTGCCGATCAGCTCCACGGCGAGGCCCTGGCGCGTGGCTTCCTCGCGGCTCAGTTGGAGGCTGTGAGGGTCGGCATCCAGGCCGATCAGGCGCGAGGGGGCAAACACTTGCTGCAGCAGCTTGAAGGATTTGCCCTGGCCGCAACCGGCGTCGAGCAAGACCGGCGCCTGGGGCAATGCCTCGCTGAACAGGCCGCGCAGGTCGTTGATCGCCACGCGCAGCACATGGTGCTGCCAGGTGTGGCTGCGCAAGAACCAGAAACCGAACCTGGTTTCCTCGACGTAATTCTTACTCAGGTACTGACTGCTCACGCGGCATCCCCTGCACAAATCTCCGATAACATCCGCAACCGCCGCTTGGGCTCGCTGACAAACGGGTTGCGCTCATCCCAGGCATAGCCGGCGAGGATCGAGCTGATCATCCGGCGAATCTCCGGCGAGCTGCCGGGATGGAAAATCACATCCTGGAACGTGCCCGCATACCAACCTTCGACGTAGCAGCGGAAGGTGTCGACACCCCGCTTGAGCGGTTCGGCGAATTCGCTTTGCCAGTCCACCGTTTCGCCGCTCAGCTGACGGTGCAACAGGCCGGCGGCCATGCTCGCCGAGCGCATGGCGATGGTCACGCCGGACGAAAATACCGGGTCGAGGAATTCTGCGGCGTTGCCCAGCAGCGCGAAGCCCGGGCCGTGCAAGGTTTTGACGTTGGCCGAGTAGCCGCCGATGGTGCGCGCGGGGGTATCCCACACGGCGTTGTGCAGTACGCCGGACAGGCTTGGGGTTTCGTCGATAAAACCGCGCAGGCAGGCGTCGAGGTCCGCGTCGCGGCCGTCGAAATGTTCCTTCGCCGCGACCACGCCGACCGAGCAGCGGCCATTGCTGAACGGGATGGTCCAGAACCAGATATCGCGCTGTGTCGGATGGGTGGTCACCAGGATCTTGGTGCGATCAAACCCAGGGTGTTCGATGCGGTCTTCGACGTGGGTGAACACCGCCTGGCGCAGCGGGAAATTCGACGGTGCCTCAAGGTCGAGCAAGCGCGGCAAGACACGGCCGTAGCCGCTGGCGTCGAGCACGAACCTGGCCTTGAGATGGTATTCGCTGCCGTTCTCGCGGCGCACGTGCAGGTAGCGCGATTCGCCTTTGAAATCCACGCCAACGATGGTTTCGCCGTAGCGAATATCGACGCCCTGCAGCGCCGCCTGGTCGGCCAGCAACTTGTCGAACTCGCCGCGTTGCACCTGGAAGGTGGTCGGTTTGCCGTTGCTGAAGGTGTCGCCGAAATCGAATGCGCTGTAGCGCTCGCCCCAGGCGAACGCAGCGCCGGTTTTCACCTGGAAGCCCGCGGCCTGCACGGCGTCGAGCATGCCGGCTTCTTCGATGAAGTCGATGCAGTGCGACAGCAGGCTTTCGCCGATCGAGAACCGTGGGAAGTGCTGGCGCTCGATGATCAATACATCATGCCCCTTGCGCTTTAACAGCGCGGCGGCGATGGCACCGGATGGACCGGCACCGATCACCACCACCTGGCGACGTTCCATTTCAACTGTGGGCACGAGGGCTCCTTGCCGCATTGGCGATAATCACATTCATGAGGCGTGCTTCTGGTGGCCCGCCCAGGGCGCCAGCATAAAGCTGAACGCCAGGCCCAGGCTGACCGACAGGCCGAAATTACTCACCGCCGGGGTACTCGACACCGCCAGCAGGCCGAACGACAACCAGGTCGTCAGCGCTGCCAGCAGCGTGCCTAAAAGGCTGACGGCCGGGCCGCCGATCTGTTCGCGCATCAAAATCGCGTAGTCGACGCTGATGGCCGTGACCAGCAGCAGGCCGAACAGGCTGAACAGGGTCAGCGGCTGGCCCAGCCAACCCAGGCTGGCCAGGCTGCACAGCGCCGCCAGCAAGGGCAGGGCGACGATACGCAAGGCGCCGGCAAAGCCGAATGGCAGGATCAGCAGCAGCACGATCAGCACGCAGGACATCAACTTCAATTCGGCCGCGCTGATCTGCGTATCGGCAAACACGCGGTTCAAGTCGCCCAGGCGATCCACCAGTTGCACACCCGGCAGATCCAGCGCTTGCACCCGCAGCAGCGCCGGGTTGTTCAAGCCTTGCAGGCTGACCATCGCCGCCACGCCGCCGCCGTCGACCTGGCCAAGCCACAACGTGCGCCAAGGCTCGGCCAGGGGGCCGACGAGTGCGGCGTCGATGTCTTCGGTGGGCAACGCTTGCAACTGCGCAACTTCGGCTTGCAGGGCAGTGGCGGGCACACCGAGGTCCAGCAGTGGCTGCCAATGTTGCGGGAGTTGGTTCAAGGCCTCGCGCAGTTGTTGCTGCTCGGCCGGCAGGTTGACCAATTGGTTGAGCGCCAGGTACCCCTGGAGCTTGTCCATGTTCACCAGTTGATCCAGGCGCTGGCTCAGGGCGGCCTGGCGTTCCAGCAACTGCTGCTGGTCGTCCGCGCGTACCAGGAAAAACTGGCTGGTGGGCTGGAACCCGGTAATCCGCGCGACGGCCTGCGCCTCTTGCAGCAATTGCGGCGGCGCACCAATCCATTGGCGGATATCGTTCTTGCTGTTCAGGTGCCACAGGCCACCTGCGCAGAACAGCAGCACCAGTACCAGCAACACCGGGCTCGGCACGCGCTTGAGCAAGGAAGCCCGCACCAGCCACAGGCATTCGGCGATGCGCAGCGGCCATTGCGCCGGGCGCAATTCCACACCCTTGAGCAGCGCGGGCAACAGGCACACGGCCGACAGGTAAGCGCCGATCAGCCCGGCGGCGGAGAACACGGCGATCTGGGTCAGTGCCGGGAACGGCGTCCAGGCCAGCGCCAGGTAGCCGATGCAACTGGTGGCGAGGCTCAGGCTCAGCCCCGGCAGGGTGAGCCGCAACGCCGGCCAACTGCGCCAGGGGTTCATGCTCCAGCTCTTGGACAGGTAATGCAGCGGGTAATCCACCGCCACGCCGATCAAGCTGGAGCCCAGTACCAGGGTCATCACATGCATATGGCCGAACAGCGCCACACAGGCCACCGCGCCAAACAGCATGCCCACCAGCACCGGCACAAAGGCCAGCAGCACGCGCCAACGACGGAACGCCAGCAACAGCAGCAACAGAATACCGACGGTCGCGCCGCCGCCGACCCAGGTGATTTCCCGTGTGGCCTGCTGCTGACCGTTGGCCGCGTAGAGCAGGCCGCTGGCCGCGAGCAATTGCGCGCCTTGCCCGCTGGCCTGTTCGCGACTGGCCTGGAGCAGCGCTGCCACTTGCAGCGGCAGTTTCATGTCAAAGGCATTGCCGGTGGTGCGCGCACGCAGCAGCACCCAGCTTTTGCCGTCGGCATCGGCGATCAACGCGCCGCTGCCGATATCCAGTTGCACCGAACCGTGTTGCGGCTGGCTGCTCTGGATACGCCCGGTCAGGCCCAGCCAGTCGTCCTGGCTCGGCACCAGGCTGAAGCCGGTGAAGGGGTCGAACAGCGCCTGCACACGCTGCTGGATAAACGCGCCGGGCTGTTCGATAAGTTGCGCGCGGTCTTTGGCCGAGAGCATCGCCAGCCGACCGCGCAGCAGTTGCTCGCGCAGCGCGGGCAAGTCGGCTTGCAGGTTCCATTGCACTTTCTCGAACAGGCCGCTGGCCTGCCAGTGCTCGCCCAATTGCTGCGCGACCGCAACGGCTGTCTGCCGATCAGCATGGCCCACCAGCACCAGCATCTCGCGGTTCAGCGGCTCCTGCATGCGCTGTTCGGCCTGCAGTTCCAGGGCATCCGGCGTGTTGCCCGGCACCAGTTCCATCAGGTTGGCCGACAGCGGGGCGCCGTGGCGCCACTGCCAGCCGGCCAGGGCCAGCACGGCCACCAGCAGGATCAGGAACAGGCGGGGCAGCAAGCGTTCACTGGGCAAAGTCGTGTTGCTCCGCATCGCTCAACGGCTGGCTGGCGGTGCTGTCCTGCATGCGCAGCACGGTGCTGTCGCCCTGGGTTTCCAGCAGCTCGATGGTTTGCACCAGCTCGCCGCCGTCGATATTGATCTGGGTGAATACTTGTTTTAACAGCAGCGAGCGTGGAATCAGCGTCAGCTTCCATTGCCGGGCTTCGCCTTGCAGCTGCAGCTCGAAGTCGCGTTGCAAGCCGCTGCTGTCACCCTGCAGCACGGCGAGGAACAGGCGATTCTGCTCGGCGCCGGCGCTCTTGTTCGGCAGCAGTTGCCAGCCGTTGGCATCACGCCGGGCGATGCCCTGGGCGCTGATGCGGTAGTCCTGTTGCAGCGGGGTTTTCAGCAGCCACAGCAGGCCGTGGTCCTTGGCGAGCACGAAGGTGCCTTTGCTCACCAGCGGCTGCGGCAGGGCGCGCAGGTGTTTTTCCTGGATGAAGCTGCCGTGGATCACCGAGGGCTTTGCCAGTTGAGCGCTGAGTTGTTGCAAGTCGAAAGCATGGGCACTCAGGCTCAGCAACAACCCGAGCCCTGTAGGAGCAAGCTTGCTCGCGAAAAACCTGAGGGCACTGCGCAGTGTCAGGCGGATCGCATTATCGTTAACGTCCTTCGCGGGCAAGCCCGCTCCCACAGGGGTCAGCATTTGAGGGCCCTTTCGACGGCATCGGTGAATATTCTGGGTGAGGCCAATTGCATCTCGCGGCTGGCGATTTCAACGGCGACTTGCACCGTGCTGGCGCGGGTCAGGCGCTCGCCGCTGGCAAGGTCGGTGATCAGGTAATTGACCTTCAAGCGGTTCTCCCATTCCACCAGGCTCGCGCGCACATTGATGGTCTGCCCAAAGGTCGCGCCGCGCACGTAGCGCAGCTGCATATCGATCACCGGCCAGGCGTAGCCGGATTCGAGCATCGCCGTGTAGTTATGGCCGATCTTGTCCAGCAGCGCGCAACGCGCCACTTCCAGGTACTTGACGTAGTGCCCGTGCCACACCACGTTCATGGTGTCGATGTCGAAAAACGGCACCAGGATTTCGCTGTCGCTGTGTAGCACGCCCTGACTACGCATGCAGCCTCCAGTGTTGCTCGGCAATGCGCGTGAGGCACAGGCGCAGCTCGCCTTCGAGGGCACGGTCCTCGATGACCGGCGGGAAGTCCTTGGCGAGTGCTGCATGCATGGCGGCCAAGGCTGGCGGCAAAGGCCGCGCATCCTCGGCCTGGGCACGCAGCCACACGCCCTGGTTGGCGGCGAGCAGGGTGGCAGCGGCGACCTGTTCGGTCAGCTCCAGCACACGGATCGCATCGCGCGCAGCGATGGTGCCCATGCTCACCTTGTCCTGGTTATGGCACTCGGTGGAGCGCGAGAACACGCTGGCCGGCATGGTGTTTTTCAGCGCCTCGGCGGTCCAGGCGCTGGTGCCGATCTGCACCGCCTTGAAGCCGTGGTTGATCATCGCGCGCTCGGCCGGCGCGCCGGACAGGTTGCTCGGCAGGCCATGGTTGTAGCGCACGTCTACCAATAGCGCGAGCTGGCGGTCGAGGAGGTCGGCGACGTTGGCCACCAGGGTCTTGAGGCTGTCCATGGCAAAGGCGATATGCCCGCCGTAGAAGTGCCCGCCGTGCAGCACGCGTTCTTCCTCGGCGTCGATGATCGGGTTGTCGTTGGCGCTGTTCAGTTCGATCTCGATAAACGAGCGCAGCCAGTTCAGGCTGTCGGCCAACACTCCGAGCACATGCGGGGCGCAGCGCAGCGAGTAGCGATCCTGCAGGCGATGCAGCGGCGCGGTCGGTGCATCGATGGCCAGGTCCTTGCGCAACCAGGCGGCGACTTGCATCTGCCCCGGGTGCGGCTTGGCGGCGAACAGGCGCTCGTCGAAGTGCTCCGGGTTGCCTTGCAGCGCCACCACGTTCAGCGCGGTAATGCGCGTCGCCAGTTGCAGCAGGTAGTCGGCCCGGGCGAAGGCCAGGCAGGCGAGGCCGGTCATCACGGCGGTGCCGTTCATCAGCGCCAGGGCCTCCTTGGGACGCAGTACCAGCGGGTCCCAACCCAGTTCGCGATGCACATCGGCAGCCTGGCGCCGCTCGCCACGGAACATGACCTCGCGCTCGCCGGACAGGGTCGCGGCCACGTAGGACAGTGGGGTCAGGTCACCACTGGCGCCGACTGAGCCTTCTTCCGGAATCAGCGGCAGCACGTCGTGTTCGAGGAACGCATGCAGGCGCTCGAGCAGTTCCACGCGCACCCCGGAAACCCCATGGCACAGCGACTGCAAGCGCGCCGCCAGCACCGCACGGGTGGCTTGGGCGTCGAGCAACTTGCCCAGGCCGCAGCCGTGAAAGGTGTACAGGTGACGCGGCAGCGCCTCGACGTGGTGCAATGGCACCGCCACCACGCAGGAGTCGCCGTAGCCGGTGGTCACGCCGTAGATCACGCCTTCCTTATCCAGCAGCGAGTCTAAGAACTGCGCGCCCTTGGCGATGCGCTGGCGATAGGCGGCGTCATCCTGCAAATGTGTGGGCACCTGACGGTTGGCCAGGGCCAGCACGTCTTCGATGCGCAGGGGGCGTTCGCCAAAGGTTACCGGCTCAAGATGCGTCGTCATCGGTCTTCCAGAAAGGGTAAAAGTTGAACCATTGTTGGGGCGCTTCCAGGCAGAACTGGCCCAGGCGTGCGGCATAGCGCGCGGTCCACAGGGCGATGACCTGCTCGCGGGTGCTGCGTTTCCATTCGATCAACTGCGCGAACGGCTCGATGGTCAGGTGATAGCGGCCCTGGTGTTTCAGGCACATCAGCAGGTTGACCGGGCATTTCAGCAGGCCGGCCAGCAACCACGGGCCTTGGGGAAAGGCGGCGTCGTGCCCGAGGAAATCCACCCGCACCGTGCGCCCGCCATGCAGCGGCACGCGGTCGCCGGCGATGGCCAGCCACTCACCGTCGTCCAGGCGCTGGCTGAGCAACAGCATGGTGGCCGGGTCCAGCTCGCTGACCTGGATCAGGCGCAAGTGGGTCGCGCCGGCTTCGCCCAGCAGACGGTTGAAGCGCTCGGCGTGCTTGGTGTGCACCAGCACGTTCATGGTGACCTGCTCGCCGATTTCCGCCAGCGCGCGGCACACTTCAAGGTTGCCCAGGTGCGCGCCCACCAGCATCTGCCCGCGCCCGCCACGCAGTTGTCCGCGCAGTTGCGCCGGGTCGTTGATTTCGATCTGCTCGATACGCAGCTTGCCGTTCCACACGTCGAGCTTGTCCAGCAGCGAGTCGGCGAAGGCCATGAATTGGCCGAAGACCTTTTTATGGGTCGGGCGCAGTTCATCGCGTCTGCTCCACTCGGCCAGGCGCTGCTGGTATTGCCAGGCGCTCTGGCGCGCGGTGCGGCCGAACAGGAAGAAGTACAGCACGATGCCGTACAGCACCGGGCTCAGCAGGCGGCGGCCGAGCACCTTGGCGGCGACGGCCGTGAGTTTCATCAGCCAGAAGCTGCCGCGCTCTTCGCGGTCGGCCCAGTGTTTGCTGCTGTCGCTCATGCCTGCCACCGTCGCCACAGGATCATCGGCGCGCGTACCAACATGCCGAAGAACAACCGGGTGTGCATGGCCGAGATGCGCACGTTGTCGCGGAACAAACGAAAGTGCGACAGGCCGTCGGTGGGGTAATGCACCTGCGTCGGCAGCCAGCGCATCGGCTGGTTGCGCCAGGCCAGGCGCACCAGGATGTCGGAGTCGAAGTCCATGCGCGTGCCGATATAGGCCGAGTCCATCAGCGCCAGCGTCGGCGCCAGCGGGTACACGCGAAAGCCGCACATCGAGTCGCGGATCTGCAGCGACAGGGTGTTGATCCACACCCACACGTGGGTCAGGTAGCGCGCGTACAGGCGGCCCTTGGGCACGCTGTCGTCGTATTCGGGATAGCCGCAGATGACCGCGTCAGGGTGCCGGCGCGAGGTGTCGATAAATGTGTCGACTTCACGCAAGTCGTGCTGGCCGTCGGCATCCACCTGCAGGGCATGGCTGAAGCCCAGGCGTGCGGCTTCGCGGAAACCGGCCATGACCGCGCCGCCTTTGCCCTGGTTGTTCGGCAGGGTCAGCAGGGTGACGTTTTCGAGGCGTGCCAGCTGTGCCAATACCGCCGCGCAGGCCGGGCTGCTGCCGTCGTCGACCAGCAGGCACGGCAGGCCGCTGTCCAACAGGCTGCGGACCACGGCCGGCACGGCGGCTTCATGGTTGTAGACCGGGATCAGGGCGCAGGGGTTATGCATGGCTCACCCAATTGGCTGGTAGCGTGCTTCCTGCAGTGAATGGGTTTTCTGTGGTGAGCACGCTCCCTTTGGTTAGCAAGCTCCCTGTGGTGAGCGGGCTTGTTGTGGTTAGCAAACTCCCTGTGGTGAGCGGGCTTCCTGTGGTGAGCGGGCTTGCCCCGCGTTGGGCTGCGAAGCGGCCCCAAAACCAGCCAACTCGGTATGCCTGGAAGACCGCGTCGACCTTATTGGGGCTGCTTCGCAGCCCAACGCGGGGCAAGCCCGCTCGCCACAACAAGCCTGCTTGCCACAAACAGCCTGCTTGCCACGACGAACCTGCTTGCCACAAGAGATTATGCATTTTGCGCCTCCAGCACTATCCGGCCACTGGAACAGGCCGCGACGCCATTGCGGTAGGCGAAGTACAGCTTGGCGCGCTCTGCATCAAAGCGCAGGTGCAGTTCGATACGGTCGCCCGGGCGTATCAGTTGCTGGAACTTGAGCACTTCCATGCCGGCAAAGGTCGTCGGCAGGTCCAGCAGTTGCTGGCCGAGGTTGAAGGCCCATTCCACCTGCACCACACCGGGCAGCACCGGGGTGACCGGGAAGTGGCCGCTGAAGTAAGCCAGGTCCGGCGGCACACTCAGTTGCAGGGTCCATTCGCCATGTGCTTCGACCTGCTCCAGCACTTCCGGGGCTTTTGGCCGTGGCGCCAGCAGCAGTGCTTCGACGTCGGCCTGCGGGAGCTTGCCCTGGCTGTTCAGCGGCAATTGGCGCAGCAGGCGCCAGCGCCGCGGCAGGGCCAGGGCTTCGCAATGCTGGCTGAGATGCTGGCGCAGGGTTTGGGTGACGGTGCGCCGGCCCTGGTTGCGCAGGGCGTGCAGGCCTTCGGCGCTCAACACCACCAACGCGCCGAGGGACGCGCGATTTTCCTGTACCACGCCCAGGCGGGTTTCGGCGACCCAGGCGTGGGCCATCAGCGCCTGTTCGAGCATCGGCAGCGAGATGCGTTTTTCTTCCAGCTTGACGATGCGGTCCAGGCGACCCAGCAGCTCGAACCGGCCATCTGGATGGATTCGGGCAGCGTCGGCAGTCTGTTCAATATGCCCGGCGGGCAGGTAAGGCGAGGCGATACGCAGCGCGCCGTCGGCGTCCTGGCTCAGTTGCACGTCGGCGAATGGCTGCCAGGGTTGCGCGCCCTGGCGCCAGGCGATGCCGCCGGTCTCGGAGCTGCCGAGGATTTCCGTCGGCCATTGCTGCAGGCGCTCGTAGAGACGGGTGGCCGCCTCGAGGGGCAAGGCGCCGCCGGACGAGAACACCCTCGCCACCTGGCTCAGTGCCGGCCAGTCGAGGTTGTCGCCCATGCGCTTGAGCAGCGCCGGGCTGGCGACCCAGGCAAAGTGCGGGTGCTCGCGGCTGGCGCGCTGCAGGTCTTCGGGGAATGCCAGTTGCTTGCGCACAAAAGTGCGACCGGCGCACAGCGGCCATAGCACACGGAACAGCAAGCCGTAGATATGTTGGGTGGCCACGCTGCCGATGATGCACGCGTCTTTCACGTCCGCGCCCCACAAGGCTTCCAGTGCCTGGACTTCATTGGCCAACTGACGCAGGGTCTTGTCGATGCGCTTGGGCTCGCCGCTGGAGCCCGAGGTGCACAGGCTCAGTTGGCAGGCGTCCAGGTCGAGGACTGCAGGGCTCAAGGGCGACTGATACAGCGCGTCGAGGTCGGCAGCGTCCACCAGCCAGGCGTCGACGGCCTCGTCCCAGCGTTGGCGGGTCTGGGGTTGCAGGTCGGCGGGCAGCAGCACGCTGACCCCGGCACGCCAGGCGCCCAGCAGGGCAATCGCCAGTACGCCGGCGTCTTCCAGGTGCACGGCCAGGCGCTGGATGCCACGCGCCTGCAGGCCTGCGGCCAGGCTCAGGGCGTGTTCCCACAGTTCAGCGTGATTCATCGCAGGTTCGGTGGTGACCAAACGCTGTTGCAGCGGCTCGAGCAACAGGTGCTCAAGTTTCAACCCTTTCATACGCGGCCTCGAACCCTTTGTCGTACCAGCCATTCCACGGCAAACAACAGCCCCATCAGCCCGTAGGCGATCAGGCCGTTGTACAACGTCCACCAACTCAGCGGCGCCCACAGGGTGAGCGCGGCGGCGAGCAGGCCATTACACAGAAAAAACACACTCCACACCACGGTGACCTGGCGCGTATACACAATCGCGTGGGGGGGCAACTGCGGATCGGTCATGCGCGCCAGGCGCTCGACCATCGGCGGGCCATATTTCAGGCTCAGGCCGAACAGCGCGAGCATGAACGCGCTGACCAGGCTCGGGTACCAGCGCAGCAGGTGCGGGTTGTCGAACCAGGCCAGCAACAGGCAAAACACGATCACGGCCACCGCCATCCAGCGGCTGCCGGGGCGCCGCGCACCGGTCAACGCGCGCAACAGCCACAAACTGCCGAGCAGCAGGCCGAATTGCCACGGCGCGAAGTGCTCGGTGCCGTAATACACCGCAAAGGGGTACAGCAGCCCCGCCAGCAACAGGCCAAGGCCGATCAGCCGGCTCATGCGGCCGGCGTGACCAGACGGTACACCGCCTCTACCACGTCGTTGACGGTGCGCACGGCCTTGAACTCTTCGGCAGCGATCTTCTTGCCGGTCTGGCGCTTGATATGGTCGATCAGGTCGACGGCGTCGATGCTGTCGATCTCCAGGTCCTGGTACAGGTTGGCGTCGAGAGTGACGCGCTCAGGCGGCAGTTCAAACAGTTCCACCAAGGCATCGCGCAGGGTGTTGAAAATATCGTCACGAGTTTGCATGGTCCGGTCTCAAGCTGCCTGTCTGGCCGTGACGAACGCCGCGAGGCTCGCCACGTTGGTGAAGTGATTGCGGGTGTCCTTGGCGTCGGCATCGATTTTGATACCGTACTTTTTCTGGATCGCCAGGCCCAATTCCAGGGCGTCGACCGAATCCAGGCCCAGGCCTTCGCCGAACAGGGTTTGTTCGCTGCCGATGTCGTCGGCGCTGATGTCTTCCAGGCCCAGGGCCTCGATGATCAGCGTCTTTATGTCGTGCTCAAGGCGGTGTTGGTCGCTCATCTTCGGCGAGCTCCTTAATAAAATAGTGGTGCAGGTAATCGTTGAGCTTGCGTGAAGCCTGGGGCGCAGGCCCCAATGCCGCGAAGGCCTGTGGTTCTATATCGGCACCCACCCGCAAACTGAAGTGCACGCGGCATTTTGGGATGCGATACCAGGGTTCGGCCTTGGTCAGGGTGGTGGGGCTGACCTTGATCACCACGGGGGTGATGATTGTCGCACCGCGCAGCGCAATGGCGGCGCCCCCGCGATGAAAGGCAGGCGCCGCGCCGGGTGTGGTGCGGGTGCCTTCCGGAAAGATGATCAGGGTTTGCCCGGCCTGCAGCGCGCCGGCGGCGGCATCGAGCATCTCGGCGCTGCCGTCGTTGCTGATATAACCCGCGTCGCGCACCGGTCCACGGGTGAACGGGTTTTGCCACAGGCTTTGCTTGACCACACAGTTGGCCTGGCGCACCAGGCCGATCAGGAACACCACATCGATCAGCGACGGGTGATTGGCGATGATCATCTGGCCCGGGCGGCCGAGCTTTTCCGCGCCTTCGACACTGAAGGTCAGCACCCCGGCGCGTTGCATCAGGCGGATAAAGAACCAGAACAGCCAGCTGATGGTGTGACGGGCGCGGCGCCGGTGTTGGGTGGCGTCGCCCGGCAGGCAGCTGAGCAGGGGGAACACCAGCAAACGCAGGCACAGCCCGCCGAAACCGAACAGCACGAAGCTGGCTGCGGTGGCGATCAGGCGCCAGTAGTAGGCGTCCCGGGGTTTGTCGGTCAAGGCTTGCGTTGCCAGTTCCATACGCGGTTCTTCCAGGCATGTTGGCAGGCGACCTGGTCGGTGAGCAGGGTGCGCAGCAGGTTCAGGGCGTGAGGCCACTGGGTTTGAGTGGGTTGGACAGTGCCGGGGCTGAGTTCCAACTGCCACTCGTCGCCGGGCGTCAGCAGCAGGCCGAGGGCGTAGGGAAAAGGCACGTCGTGGATCCAACTGGCGTAGGCCTCGGGCGGCTGTTCTTCGGTGATCACCAGCAAGACCGCCGAGGCGCCCTCGTTGAGCAGCGCGGCGGCTTCGAGCATGCCGTGCTCCAGGCCATCACCGGCGGCTGCCAGGGCGGTCATTTCGCTGGTTTCATTACGCAGGATCGACCACAGGCCAATCACCGCGTTATGCACCGACAGGCTGAACTGGGTCGGCGACAGTGGCTGGTCGTTGGCCAGGTCAGTGAGGATATCGAGAGTGCGCGGGGTCTCGCCGTGCCGGGAAATAAACACCAGGGGCAAGTCCTGCAGGCCTTCGGCCAGTGGCCAGCCCACGCTAAAGGCCATGCGCGCCAGGCGGCTCAGGCGCCGGCGCTGCATGGCCGGCAGGAATGACACGTCGGGGCAGGCTTCGCTTTCGGGCAGCAACACCGGATTCCGGCACCAGGCGTGCCAGTCGTCCGCGCTCTCCAGGCCAGGGGCCCAGGCGCGCCATTGGGCGATGTTGAAAGTGATCACTGAGAAGATATCCCGCCCCTGCGGGCTTCCATGTGCGGCCGTTGGCCCCGAATACCGGGACAGGGAGCAGTAGCCGAATGGCGCGCATTATCCCGTTGCCGTGGGGTTCTAGCAAACTTTGGTAAAGATTTGTGCACGGCTGATTACAAATTAGTGGAGGAGATTTACATATTGTCGGTTGCCGAAGGTCGGCTTGGTTGTCGGACCATTCCTGATTCTTCGTGTGTGACGTACTACATGCCGACTTTAATGCAGCAGTGCATGGATGAACGAGGTAGCTAACAGGCGCTTTTGCCCTCTACACTCGGACATTCATTGATACACGGAGGTTTTTCCATGCGGCGTGTGGTGTTCAATCAGAAAGGCGGCGTTGGCAAGTCCAGCATCGCCTGCAACCTGGCGGCGGTCAGCGCCAGTGAAGGCTATCGAACCCTGTTGGTGGACCTCGATGCACAAGCCAACTCAACCCAGTACCTCACCGGGCTGACGGGCGACGATATCCCCATGGGGATCGCGGATTTTTTCAAGCAAACCCTGTCATCCGGGCCGTTTTCCAAGAAAAACCAGGTCGATATCTACGAAACGCCATTCGACAACCTGCACGTCATCACCGCGACTGCTGAACTGGCGGACCTGCAGCCCAAGCTCGAGGCCAAGCACAAGATCAACAAGCTGCGAAAGCTGCTGGACGAATTGAGCGAAGATTACGACCGGATCTACCTGGATACCCCGCCGGCCCTGAATTTCTATGCGGTTTCGGCGCTGATTGCCGCCGATCGCGTGCTGATCCCCTTCGATTGCGACAGCTTCTCGCGCCAGGCCCTGTATGGTCTGCTGGCGGAAATCGAAGAATTGAAGGAAGACCACAACGAAGGCCTGGAAGTGGAAGGCATCGTGGTCAATCAGTTCCAGGCGCGGGCGAGCTTGCCGCAGCAGATGCTCGACGAGTTGATCGCCGAAGGCCTGCCGGTGCTGCCGGTGTACCTGGCCAGCTCGGTGCGCATGCGCGAGTCGCACCAGGAGAGCAAGCCGCTGATCCACCTGGACCCACGGCACAAGCTGACGCAGCAATTTGTGGAGCTGCATAACCTGCTGGAAAACGCCTGATCTGACAGGCAACGCTGACCTTAATGTGAAATGCAATCAGTGTGGGAGCTGGCTTGCCTGCGATGGCATCGCCTCGGTGTATCAGGCAGACCGAATCGCCTGCATCGCAGGCAAGCCAGCTCCCACATTTGATAGGTGTTGTTCTCAGGGGGGAGTTATACGCCCTGGCTGCGTAACCACGCCATCAACTGCGGCAACGGAAACGCCCCGCTCTGGCGCGCCACCTCGCGGCCGTTCTTGAACAGAATCAAACTCGGGATCGAGCGAATCCCCAACTGCGCCGACAACTGCTGATTGGCCTCGCTGTCCAGCTTGGCCAATCGGCACTTGCCCGCCAGCTGCCCAGCCGCTTGCTCAAACACCGGCGCGAACGACTTGCACGGCCCACACCATTCAGCCCAGACATCCACCAGCAACGGCAAATCGCCTTTGATCTGGCTGGCGTAGTCGCCCTGTTTCAGCTCGAACGGCGTGTTCAGCAAAACCGGCTGCTTGCAGCGCCCGCATTTTGGCGCATTGCCCAGGCGTTCGCCGGGGATGCGGTTGAGGCCGTTGCAATGGGGGCACGGGATTACGAGAGGTTCGGACATGGTGGGCTCCTGGAATGACCAATAGGTTCTATGTGGAGCCGGGGCAGATAGTTATCAAGGTTGTAGTGAGCGGGACACGCCCGCTCACTACAACAGTAGTGCCTACGACGAACAACTGATCTCCAAATGCTTGCCCCAATCCGGCGGGCGCTGCGCGTATTGCTCCATACCCGCTTGCTCCTCGAACGGCTTGGAAAGCACCTCGTGCAGCCGCCGCACTTCGCTGTAGTCGCCGGACTCGGCGGCGGTGATGGCGTTTTGTGCGAGGTAGTTGCGCAGGATGTACAGCGGGTTGACCGCATGCATGCGCGCGCGTCGCTGTTCTTCAGTGTATGCCCCGTCCCTTGCAACGCGGGCTGTGTAGCGTTCGGCCCAGGCGTCGAAACCGGCCAGGTCGACAAAATCATCACGCAAGCGGGTCACGGCCAGTGCCGCTGGTTCATCGCCCAGGCGACGGAAGAACAGGGTGTAATCCACACCGCTGTTCTGCATCAGCTTCAATAAGCGCTCGACCAGCGCCTGATCATCGTCCTCGGCGGTGGTCAGCCCCAAACGGCGGCGCATCAGGTCCAGGTAGTGGGCCTGATACAGCGGCAGGTACAGGCCCAGCGCTTCCTTCAAGGCATCGACGCTGATGAACGGCGTCAACGCCTGCGCCAGGGCGCTGAGGTTCCATTGGCCGATCGGCACCTGGTTGCTGAAGGAATAGCGCCCTTCATGGTCCGAGTGGTTACAGATGAAGTGCGCGTCAAAGTCGTCAAGAAACGCAAACGGCCCGAAGTCGAAGGTGATGCCGAGGATCGACATGTTGTCGGTGTTCATCACGCCGTGGCAGAAACCGTAGGCCTGCCATTTGGCGATCATTTCGGCATTGCGCTCGACGATCTCGCGGAACATCGCCAGGTACGGCTCGGGCTGCTCGCGGCACTCGGGGTAGTGCAGGTTGAGCACGTGCTCGGCCAATTGCGCCTGCTGTTCGGGCTTTTTGGTGTAGTAGAAATATTCGAAATGGCCGAAGCGGATATGGCTGTGGGCCAGGCGCAGCACCATTGCGCCGCGCTCCTGTTTCTCACGCCACACCGGGGTATCGGAGCCGATCACGCAGAGGGCCCGGCTGCTGGGAATGCCCAGCGCGTGCAGCGCTTCTGAGGCCAGGAACTCCCGAATCGACGAACGCAGCACCGCGCGCCCATCGCCCATGCGCGAGTATGGCGTCATGCCGGCGCCCTTGAGGTGCAGGTCCCAGTGCTCGCCGGCCTGGTTGTACACCTCGCCCAGCAGCAGCCCCCGGCCATCGCCCAATTGTGGCGTGTAGCCACCGAACTGATGCCCGGAATAGACCATCGCTCGCGGTTCCGCCTCGGCCCACAGCTTGTGGCCGCCAAACAGCTCGGCGAACACCGGCGTTTCAGCCACGGCCGGGTCGAGGTCGAGCAAGGCCATGGCGGCATCGCTCGCCACCACAAGGCGTGGCGCATCGAGGGGTTCAGGCAGGACGTGGGTTGAGAACGCGTCGCCCAGGCGTGCGAAGCGGTTGTCGAAGGTCAGTTCGTCGAGGGCTTTCACCGGCCATCTCCAGCAGAATGTCCGAGCATTCTGCTGGGGATAGGGCGTTTAGTCGAGTTTACCCGGCGGCGGTTCTTGCACGCCGCCGTCGTTGGCGGGTTTGGCCGGGGTGTCGACTTCGACGAGTTTGTATTCCTGGCCGTGGAGGTTCTTCAGGTAGACCTCCATCTGGCGGAACGAAATGTTGATGTGCTCTTTCTTGAACTCGCGGTTGATAAAGCGGTTCACTTCGTCGATCACCGGGTTGCGGTCGCCCAGGTCGCGCACGTGCATGCGCAGTTCGTGGTCGAGGGTGCTTTCGCCGAAGTTGAGGAAGTACACGTGTGGCTCCGGCTCCTTGAGCACTCGCGGGTTCTCGCGGGCGGCCTTGAGCAGCAGTTCCTTCACGCGGTCCAGGTCGGAGCCGTAGTCCACGCCAAGCTTGAGGGTGACGCGGGTGATGGTGTCGGTCAGTGACCAGTTGATCAGTTGCCCGGTGATGAAGGTCTTGTTCGGGACAATGATGTCCTTGCGGTCGAAATCGGTGATGGTGGTGGCGCGGATGCGGATCTTGCTCACCGTGCCCGACAGGTTGCCGATGGTGATGGTGTCGCCGATCCGCACCGGGCGTTCGAACAGGATCATGATGCCGGAGATGAAGTTGGCGAAGATTTCCTGCATCCCGAAGCCCAATCCCACCGACAGCGCCGCGACCAGCCATTGCAACTTGTCCCAGCTCACGCCGAGGGTCGACAGGGTCGAGACAAAGCCGACGCCGGCAATCACATAGGACAGCAAGGTGGTGGTCGCGTACGCGCTGCCCTGGGCCAGGTCCAGCTTGGACAGCACCAGCACTTCCAGCAAGCCGGGCAGGTTGCGCGCCAGGGCGAAGGTGATGCCGACAATGATCGACGCCCCCAGCAGGTCGCCAATGCTGATCGGCACCATGCTGATATTAGCGCCGGTGCCGCTGGTGTATTCGTAGAGCGTGACGTTGTCGAGGTAGGAGAACACGGTGATCAGGTCTTTCCACACCCAATACAGCGCTGCGATAAAGCCGCCGAGCAAGGCCAGGCGGATCAGGCGCATGGATTGTTCGTTGACCTGCTCGATGTCCAGCGTCGGCTCTTCGATCACCGCCTCGCCGTCGCCGGCTTCCTTGGCGGCCTGGCGTTTGGCCAGGGCGCGTGCGTAAGCCAGGCGCCGCGCGGCGACACCCAGGCCGCGTACGAACGTGGCTTCGATCACCAACCAGAACATCAACAGGTACAGGGTGTTGATCAGCCGGTCGCTGAGTTTGAGCGCGGTGTAGTAGTAGCCGAACAGCACCGCGATAAACAGCGCGATGGGCAGGGCGGTGAATAGCAGGCCCACGGCTTTGCGAAACAGCGAGGCTTTTTCATGCGTCGGGCTGTTCAGCAACAGGCGCCCCAGCAGCCAGGCCATCAGTGCGTAGCACAGCAGCACCACGCCGATGCCCAGCACGTCGTCGGCCAATGCCGCCGGTTGATGCTCGGCAATTGCCACCACCGCCACCAGGGCCAGCACCACCAGCCCGAGCTTGCGCACCCAGCCCTGGAGGAATTCGACCTGGGGTTTCTCCCAACGGAAGTGCAGCTCGGCCACGCCACCCGGCGCGAGGATGCGGTAGGCGGTGTAGAACACCAGCCACGCCTGGGCGATCTGCAGCAAGGCCGCGCCGAGGTTGGCGTTTTGCCCACGGGCGTCAATCTGCAGCGCATACCCGCACAGCGCCAGGCCCAGGGCTACCGGCATCGCCAGCAGGATATTGATCAGGATGGCCTGCGGCGTGTGCCACTGGCTGTCGCGCTTGAAGTGACCGATGTCCAGGTGGACCTTGTTCAGGCGCTGGTACAGGGCCTTGCGGCGCCACAACAGCGCACCGATCAACAGCAGCAGCGGCAGGAACAGCAGCGGGCGCTGGGTCAGGCCGTCGTACAACTCGCTGACGCTGGAAGCCCAGGGCAGGGTGGTGACTTGCTTGCTCAGGTGCGCCGGCACGGTTTCCAGCCACTCGGTGTCCAGCGGCTTATTGCTGGGGATCCAGAACATTTGCTCATCCAGCGTCGCGCGCAGGGTGGTGGCGGTGCTGAGCAATTGTTTCTGGTTCAGTTGCAGGGTGATGGATTCGTTCAGCAGCGCGCTCAGCTCACGGCTCAGGCGCTCCAGCAGGTCGCTGCGGGTGATCGCCAGCTCCAGCAGGGTGCGACGCAATTGTGGCGTGACGTCTTCCGGTGGCTGGTTGGCCAGCAGGTTGTCGACGTAGGTGCTCGGGGAGCTGATCAGCTCGCGCTGCTGGTTGACCTCGAACTGGTACAGGCGAATGTTGGCGATGTCATCGGCCAGGTCGCGGTCCACCGTCAGGCGCGGCAATGCCTGCTTCTGTTTGTAGAGAATCTTGGAGAGCAGCAGGCTGCCCTTGAGCACGTTGATCTGCTCGTCCAGCGCCGAATCGCTCTGGGTCACGGTGTCCAGTTGCTGCTTGGTCTGCAGGTTTTTCTGGGTCAGGTCGTTGAGGCGGTCGGTGCTTTTGAGCAGGTAGTCGGACAGTTTCAGGTTGGCCGCGCTCTCGGTGGCCAGCAGGCTGCTGCCGCCGGCCTTCTGCGCCTCGATGGACTGCTGGGTTACCGTCTGCTGGGACTGGGCCAGGCGTTTCTGGTTGATCAGGGTTTGCAGGTCCTGGATTTCCTGCTCCAGGCGCGCGGTTTTCTCCACCACCAGGTCGTGCTGGCTATTGCCCAGGTCTTGCAGTTGGCTGTTGCCGGCCAGTTCCTGGCGACGCAAAGGGATCAGCGCATTCAGGGCGGCGAGTTCGGCGTTCAGTTGGTTGCGCTGGTCGCCGCTGATGGTTTTGCCATTGTCCTTGCCGGCCTTGAGGATCGCATTGATCTGCTGGATGCGCGTCTGGCTGTTGCTGATTTCGGTCTGGGCGCGCTCGGGGCGGGTCTGGGCGGCAATGGTCAGGCTGTTGGCGTCGGCCAGTTCTTTTTGCAGGTCACCTTGCTGGGTGGTGCGCTGCACGAGCAGTTGTTCCAGCTGTGGCACCGGCAGGCTGGCGTAGCGCTGGGCGACCGGGATGACCTTGGTGGCCTTGAGCCGGGTCAGCTCACGCTGGTTGTCGGTGGTCTGGCGCGGGGCGTCCTCCAGCTGGCGCTTGAGGTCGATGAGGCGCTGCTCGTAATCCTGCTTGTTGCCCAGGTAATTCAGGGTCTGCTGCAGGATCGACTGCAACGCTTTCATGTCGGCGTCGGGCAGCTTGCGGTCGGGCAGCTTGTCCAGGGATTGCTGGATGGCGTCGGCGCTGGGCGGATCGGCGGCGTGTACGCTGCCGACACAAAGGGTCAGGCCCAGCAGGGCAGTGGCGAGAAAAGTGCGCAGGATTGGCATAGAGACCGGTCGAGCAAGGTGAAGAATCGGGGCGTTGTCGCCCCGCAGTTTAGAGGAAGAGTCCGGGACCCGGGCGACTTCCTTCGGGGAATCTGACGCCGACTTTGCCGATCTTGTTCCCGTCCATGACCGCGACAGTCCAGATGGTGTTGTTCCATTCCACCTGGTCGCCCACCACCGGCGCGCCGCCGACTTTCTGGGTGATGAAGCGGCTGAGGGGCATGTCCGGGTCGATGCCTTCGAGCTTGAGGCCGTACAGGGCGGAAACCGCGCCCAGCTGGGCGTCGCCTTCGAGCACGAAGTCGCCGAAGAAGCGCAGGTCCAGGCCGCGTTGCGGTGCCTGGCTGAACAGTTTGCCCAGGGCTGGCAGGTTGTGTTCGTGGCCGATCACACAGAGCAGGTCGTCGACTTCCAGCACCGTACTACCCGACGGATGGAGCAGTTGCTGGCCACGGAACAGCGCGGCGATCCGCGTGCCTTCGGGCATTTTCAGCTCGCGCAGGGCTGCGCCGATGCACCATTTTTCCGCACCCAGGCGGTAGACGAACAGCTCCCACTCGCTGGTGACGTGCACTTCCAGGGCCGCGCGCGAGATGGGCGCAGGGTCCGGCGGTACCGTCACTTTCAGCAGCTTGGCCACCCACGGCAGGCTGGTGCCCTGCACCAGCAATGACACCAGCACGATAAAGAAGGCGAGGTTGAAGTACAGCTGCGCATGCGGCAGGCCGGCCATCAGCGGGAACACCGCCAGGATGATCGGTACCGCGCCACGCAGGCCGACCCAGGCGATGAAGGCTTTTTCGCGGCCATGGAACGCCTTGAACGGCAGCAGGCCGACCATCACCGACAGCGGCCGCGCGAACAGGATCATCCACAGCGCCAGGCCCAATGCCGGCAGCGCGATCGGCAGCAAGTCGTGGGGCGTGACCAGCAGGCCCAGCACCAAAAACATGCCGATCTGCGCGAGCCAGGCCATGCCGTCGAGCATATGCAAAATGCCATGACGGCTGCGCACCGGGCGGTTGCCGATTACCAGGCCGCACAGGTACACGGCGAGGAAGCCGCTGCCGTGCAGGGCGTTGGTCAGGGCGAACACCACCAGGCCGCCGGCGATCACCAGGATCGGGTACAAGCCCGTGGCCAGGTTGATGCGGTTGACCATCTGCAGCATCAGCCAGCCGCCGCCCAGGCCGACGATGCCGCCGATGCCGAACTCGCGCACCAGGTGCGTCAGCAGGCTCCAGTGCAGGCCGGTCTGGCCGCTGGCAAGCATGTCGATCAGGGTGACGGTGAGGAACACCGCCATCGGGTCGTTGCTGCCGGACTCGATTTCCAGGCTGGCGGTGACCCGCTCGTTCAGGCCCTTGCCGCCCAGCAGCGAGAACACTGCCGCGGCGTCCGTGGAACCGACGATGGCGCCGATCAACAGGCCCTGGATGATATTGAGGTCAAACAGCCAGGCCGCGGCCATGCCGGTGAGGCCGGTGGTGATCAGCACCCCGACCGTGGCCAGCGACAGCGCCGGCCACAACGCCACGCGAAAACTTGCGACCCGTGTACGCAGGCCGCCGTCCAGCAGGATCACGGCCAGCGCGAGGTTGCCCACCAGGTAGGCGGTCGGGTAGTTATCGAAAATGATGCCGCCGCCATCGACGCCGGCGACCATGCCCACGGCCAGGATGATCACCAGGATCGGGATGCCCAGGCGGGACGAAAGGGAACTCACCAGAATGCTTGCACCCACCAGCAACGCGCCGATCAAGAACAGGCTGTTGATGGTCGTCGCATTCAAAGGCAGTACTCCATGAGTAAACAAGACGGGGCGCAAACTGACCATGCAGTCTGCGTGCCAGCGATTCTAACCTGTTGAATTGCTGCGCTGTCAAAAAGGTTTTGTGGCGCGATGAAGATCAAATGTGGGAGCTGGCTTGCCTGCGATAGCATCGCCTCGGTGAGCCTGATTCACCGAGGTGCCTGCATCGCAGGCAAGCCAGCTCCCACAAGGGATCAGCGCTGCCAGGAGGGCTTTGGTTCAGAGCCTGAACCGCCCCACCATCCCATTCAAATCCACCGCCAGGCGCGACAGCTCACTGCTCGCCGCACTTGTCTGGCTGGCGCCGGTGGCGGATTGCACCGACAAATCACGGATGTTCACCAGGTTACGGTCCACTTCCCGCGCCACTTGTGCCTGCTCTTCCGCCGCGCTGGCGATCACCAGGTTGCGCTCGTTGATTTCCACGATGGCGGTGTTGATGGTGTCCAGTGACATCCCCGCGCCCTTGGCGATGTTGAGTGTCGATTCCGCACGTTCGGTGCTGTTGCGCATCGAGTCCACCGCGTGCTCGGTGCCGGCCTGGATGCTGCCGATCATCCGCTCGATCTCGCTGGTGGATTGCTGGGTACGGTGGGCCAGGGCGCGCACTTCATCGGCAACCACGGCAAAGCCACGGCCGGCTTCCCCGGCACGCGCGGCTTCAATGGCGGCGTTGAGGGCCAGCAGGTTGGTCTGGTCGGCCAGGCCGCGAATCACGTCCAGCACCTTGCCGATATCCCGGGACTCATTGGCCAGGTCGCCGATCAAGGTAGCGGTGGCTTGCACGTCGCCGCTCATGCGCTCGATCGCGCTGACGGTTTCCTGTACCAAGTCACGCCCGTCGCCGGCGGAAGTTGTGGCATTGCGCGAGGCTTCGGAGGTGCTCACCGCATTGCGCGCGACTTCTTCGACGGCGCTGGTCATCTCGTTGACGGCCGTGGCGGCCTGTTCGATTTCGTTGTTTTGCTGGGTCAGGCCGCGGGCGCTTTCGTCGGTGACGGCGTTCAGCTCTTCAGCCGCCGATGCCAGCTGGGTGGCGGAGCCGGCGATACGCTGCAGGGTGTCGCGCAGCTTGTCCTGCATCTTGGCCATGGCCGCCAAAAGGCGCCCGGCTTCGTCGTTGCCGTCAATCTTGATCGGCCGCGTCAGGTTGCCTTCGGCGATTTCTTCAGCGGCGCCCAATGCCTGGGAAATCGGCAAGGTGATGCTGCGGGTCAGCAGCCAGGCGAACAGCAGGGTCAGCGCGGTGGCGATCACCAACAGGCCCACCACCAGGTCAAAGGCCAGGTCGTACTGGTCTTCGGCTTGCTGGTTGGTGGCCAGGGCCATCTTGTTATTGAGGTCAAGCAGGCGCGTAAGCACCGCGTTGACCTGCTCGGAGTTGCTCAGCAGTTCGGTGTTGAGCAGGCTGCGCAACTCGTCCACCTGATTGGCGCGCGACAGGCTTTTCATGCGCTCTTCGATCTGATGGTACTGGCCGAGCAGGCGCACGTATTCGTCGTAGGTCGAACGCTCCTCGCTGCTCTCGATCAGCTTCTCGTAGACCGCCTGGGCCGTGCGGATCTGCTGGTTGCGCAGCTCGAAAGCCTCGAGGGTTTTTTGTTGCACCTCCGGCTCGCGGTTGGTCAGCAAGCGATAGGACAGGACCCGCAGGCGCAAAGTGAGTTGGGTGAACTCATCCAGTGCGCGAATGCTCGGCACGCTGGACAGCGTGATGTCTTCGGTGGCGCCACGGATTTTGCTCATCTGGTTCAGGGCGAACACACCGAGAAACAACATCAGGGCACCAATCAGCGCGAAGCCGAGGAAGGCCCTCGGAGCAATATTCATATTACGAAGCGACATGCGGAAATCCTGGGGAGAAGCGCGATCCGTGCGGTCATGAGACGGGGTGTCCCTCTCTATCGGACGTACGACTAAAGTCTAAAGGGCGCTGTGCGTTTTTGTCGCACCTGACGAGGGGTTGCGCTGATTCAGGAACCAGATGGGGGAAATGCAGTCACTAAGGCTCGAAAGCGTGGCCCGGCCCTTAAAAAACGGGCTGCGCGCCGGGGATAACCCTGGCATCCGAGGTGAATTTTCTTTATCGTCACCGCCCTTTGAAAAAGCCCGAGAAATCAAAATGTTAGAAGCATCCCTCAGCCAACTGGAACAACTGGTCAGCGACCTGGTACAGCAGAATCAGGATCTACTGGGCAGCAACGAATCCCTCAAGGCCGAACTGGCTCGCGCCAAGGATGAGAACGACAGCCTGCAATTGAACCTGATGGAACAGGAAGAAAAGCATGGCGCCACCGCCGCGCGTATCCAGGCGTTGGTTGAGCGCGTGAGCGCAGGGCCTGTCAGCGCATGAATGAAGGGATAAAGGTCGTTTCGATTCTCGGAGAGGATTACTCGATCAAGGCACCGGCAGGGGAGGACAAAACCCTGATGCACGCCGTGACCATGCTCAAGGCGTCCCTGGCCACCACCAAGAAAAAGTACCCGACCCTGATCGGTGACAAGCTACTGGTGCTGGCGGCGCTGAACCTGTGCGCCGAGCAGATCGAAATGCAGCAGGCTCACCAGCAGGAACTCGACCGTTACCAAGAGCAAGTCAGCGCCACGGTCGATGTGATTTCCAAGGTGATCGGACAACCTTAGGGGTCAGAACCACTCATCCTGCATGCCGAGGCACGTGTCATCACGTGCTTCGAGAATCGCCAGTTCATGATGGCAGCTTGGTACTTCCCAGGTCAGGAAGTACCGAGCGGCCTGGAGCTTGCCTTTGTAGAAGGCCACATCCGCCGCATTGCCCCTGGCCAAGCCTTCCTCGGCGCGAATCGCCTGTTCCAGCCAGCGCCAGCCAATCACCGTATGCCCGAATACCTTCAGGTACAGCGCCGAATTCGCCAGGCTGCTGTTGACCTTGCCGTGGGCGAGATCCGTCAGCAGGCCGATGGTCACGCTTTGCAGGCGGTTGACCAAGTGCTCCAGCGGTTCCCTGAGTGGGGTGAGGCTTGGGTATTGCTGAGCACGCGCACCGGTTTCGGCGATCAGTCTGATGAGTTGCTTCAAGCCCGCCCCGCCGTTCTGTGCGAGCTTGCGCCCGAGCAAATCCAGGGATTGGATGCCATGGGTGCCTTCATGGATGGGGTTCAGGCGGTTATCGCGGTAGTACTGTTCTACCGGGTATTCACGGGTGTAGCCGTGGCCGCCGAGAATCTGGATCGCCAGTTCGTTGGCCTTGAGGCAGAACTCCGAGGGCCAGGATTTGACGATCGGGGTCAGCAAGTCCAGCAATTCGTGGGCGTGCTTGCGCTCGGCTTCGGTTTCCAGGGTGGTGGTGTCGTCGAACAGCCGCGCGGCGTAGAGGCCCAGATCGAAGGCGCCTTCCACGTAGGATTTCTGGGTCAGCAGCATGCGTTTTATGTCCGCGTGCTGAATGATCGAGACCGGCGCAGTGGTGGGATCCTTGCTATCAGGCAGGCGACCTTGCGGGCGTTCACGGGCGTACTCCAGGGAGTAGAGGTAGCCGGCATAACCGAGCATGACCGCGCCCATGCCCACGCCGATGCGTGCCTCGTTCATCATCTGGAACATGCAGCTCAACCCCTGGTGCGGCTTGCCCACCAGGTAGCCGACACAGTGGCCGTTATCGCCGAAATTCAGCGCCGTGGACGTGGTGCCGCGCCAGCCCATCTTGTGGAACAGCCCCGCCAGCAACACATCGTTGCGTTCCCCCAGGCTGCCGTCGTCGTTGACCAGGAACTTGGGCACGATAAACAGCGAAATGCCCTTCACCCCAGGCGGCGCATCCGGCAGCTTGGCCAGCACCATATGCACGATGTTTTCCGACAGCGGATGATCGCCGCCGGAGATGAAGATCTTATTGCCTTTGAGTCGATAGCTACCGTCAGCCGCTGGCTCTGCGCGTGTACGAATATCCGACAGCGATGAACCGGCATGTGGCTCTGTGAGGGCCATGGTGCCGAAGAAGCGGCCCTCGATCATCGGCTGCAGGAAGCGTCGTTTCTGCTCCTCGGTGCCGAAGCTTTCAATCAGGTTGGCGGCGCCCATGGTCAGGAACGGATACGACGTGGACGCGGCGTTGGCCGACTGGAAATGCGCGAAACAGGCCTGCGACAGCAGGGTAGGCAGTTGCATGCCGCCCGCTTCGAAACTGCGCGCCGCGTTGAGGAAGCCGGCTTCGAGGAAGGCATCCACCGCCGGCTTCACTTCCGGAATCAGGATGGCCTTGCCGTCTTCATAGCGCGGTTCGTTTTCGTCGTTTTTGCGGTTGTGCGGTGCGAAGTACTTCTCGGCAATGCTGCGCGCCGTGCTGATGGCTGCATCGAAGGTTTCGCGATTGTGCTCGGCAAACCGCTCGCGCTGCGTCAGGCCCTCGGCATCGAGGACTTCATACAGCTCGAAAGCCAGATTGCGGGAACTGAGCAGCGTCTCGGACATGGCGGCTTACCTTTGAAAAGTATGCCGCAGTCTAGAAGCGCTGATAAAAAGGGGGAAGGAACATAGATGGGGGTGATGGGAGGACACAAGCTTCAGCTACAAGCTACAAGCTACAAGCTACAAGCTACAAGCTACAAGCTACAAGCTACAAGCAGCTTGAGGCTTGAGGCTTGAGGCTTGAGGCTTGAGGCTTGCAGCTTGCAGCTTGCAGCTTAGAAGGTTTAGCCGATGGTCATCAGGCTGGCGTTACCGCCTGCTGCAGCGGTGTTAACGCTCAACGCCCGCTCAATCACCAGGCGCTCCAGTGCAATCGCGGTCTCGCCTTGCGACAAACCATGCACCCCGACAATCGCCCCGCCACGCTGGGCCACTTGCTGGCACACCGCACGCAGTTGATCGGAATCACCGTGGTGCAGGACGGCGTCGAACACCACGTCATCCTTGGTCCAATCGGCCACGCGCTTGATCTTCGCCTGAATCTCCTTCGGCAGGCGTGGGAACAAGGCCTTGGTCAGGTCGGTTTCCGGCCATACCGCAGAGCCGCCAACAGCCAGCACCGCCGCCAGTTGAGTCAGCAGGTCGCCTTCTACGTCCGCCAGGCACAGCACGTGCTCGCGGGGCAGGATGGCGTAGCTGTTGCGCTCGCCAGTCGGGCCAGCCAGTTGACGGGTGATACCGCTTTGCGATTGCGCGGCGAACTGGCTGCACAGGGCGCTCAGGTCGCTGAACTGATTGCTGTCCGCCCAGGTTTTCAGGGCGGTCAGCGGTTGGCTCATGGCGTCGCGCAAACGGACATCCGGTGCAGCCAGTGCGTCGCCACGCACGAAGGATTGTTCGATGGCATCGGTAGGACGGGTCGACAGCAGGCGGTACAGGTACAGCGGACCACCGGCTTTCGGGCCGGTCCCCGACAGGCCTTCGCCGCCGAACGGCTGCACGCCGACCACGGCACCAACAATGTTGCGGTTGACGTAGACGTTACCGGCATTGACGTTGTCGATCACCTTGGCGATGGTCTCGTCGATACGGGTGTGCACGCCCAGGGTCAGGCCATAGCCGGACGCATTGATCTGCGCGATGAGCTGGTCGATCTCTTTGCGCTTGTAGCGCACCACGTGCAGCACCGGGCCGAAGATCTCGCGTTGCAGTTCGTCGAAGCTTTCCAGCTCGATCAGGGTCGGCATCACGAAGGTGCCACGCTTGATCTCTTCGCCGTCGGCAATGGCCACCTGGTACACGTTGCGGCCTTTGTCGCGCATAGCCTGGATGTGTTTCTCGATGCCGGCCTTGGCTTCGGCGTCGATCACCGGGCCGATGTCCACGGACAGGCGCTCCGGGTTGCCCAGGCGGCATTCAGCCATGGCGCCCTTGAGCATTTCGATCACGCGGTCTGCCGAATCTTCCTGCAGGCACAGGACGCGCAGGGCCGAGCAACGCTGGCCGGCACTGTCGAAGGCCGAGGACACTACGTCGATGACCACTTGCTCGGTCAGCGCCGAAGAATCGACGATCATCGCGTTCTGGCCGCCGGTTTCGGCGATCAGCGGGATCGGGCGGCCCTGGGCATCCAGGCGGCCAGCGACATTGCGTTGCAGCAGGCGCGCGACTTCGGTGGAACCAGTGAACATCACACCTTTGACGCGTTCATCGCCGACCAGGCGCGCACCGACGCTTTCGCCCTGGCCCGGCAGCAGTTGCAGCACGCCTTCCGGAATACCGGCTTCAAGCAAGATGCGCACGGCTTGGGCCGCCACCAGCGGCGTTTGCTCGGCAGGCTTGGCCAGTACCGGGTTGCCGGCAGCCAGTGCGGCAGCGACCTGGCCACTGAAGATTGCCAGCGGGAAGTTCCACGGGCTGATGCAGACCACCGGACCCAGTGGGCGGTGGGCGTCGTTAGTGAAATCGTTGCGTGCCTGCACCGCGTAGTAGCGCAGGAAGTCCACGGCTTCGCGCACTTCGGCGATGGCGTTGGCGAAGGTCTTGCCGGCTTCGCGAGCCAGCAGGCCCATCAGTGGCTGGATCTCGCCTTCCATCAGGTCGGCGGCACGTTCCAGGATCGCGGCGCGCTCGGCGGGCGGGGTGGCCTGCCAGATCGGGCCAGCATTGATGGCGCACTGGATGGCGTTGTCGACGTCTTCGACGGTGGCTTCCTGGACGTGACCGACCACATCACGCAGGTCGGACGGGTTCAGCACCGGTGCAGCAGGCTGGTCGCTGGAGGCGCAACCGAGCATCGGGGCGGCCTTCCAGTGGTTGTGCGCGGTGGCAAGCAACGCGCAGGACAGCGACGCCAGACGGTGCTCGTTGGCCAGGTCGATGCCGGCCGAGTTGGCGCGGTCGCTGCCATACAGGTCGCGGGGCAGCGGGATGCGCGGGTGCGGCAGGCCGAAGCCGCCTTCCAGCGTCGCCATCTGCTCGATGCTGGCCACTGGATCGGCCACCAGCTCCTGGATCGAGATGGACTGGTCGGCAATGCGGTTGACGAACGAGGTGTTGGCGCCGTTTTCCAGCAAGCGACGCACCAGGTACGCCAGCAGCGTTTCGTGGGTGCCGACCGGTGCGTACACGCGGCACGGACGATTCAGCTTGCCGTCGGAGACCTTGCCTACAACTTGCTCGTACAGTGGCTCACCCATGCCGTGCAGGCACTGGAACTCGTACTGGCCGGGGTAATAGTTCTGACCAGCGATATGGTAGATAGCCGACAAGGTGTGCGCGTTATGCGTGGCGAACTGCGGGTAAATGACTTCCGGCACCGACAGCAGTTTGCGTGCACAGGCGATGTAGGAAACGTCGGTGTACACCTTGCGGGTGTAGACCGGATAGCCTTCCAGGCCTTCAACCTGGGCGCGCTTGATTTCGCTGTCCCAGTACGCGCCTTTCACCAGGCGGATCATCAGGCGATGGCGGCTGCGGCGGGCCAGGTCGATAACGTAGTCGATCACATACGGGCAACGCTTCTGGTAGGCCTGGATCACAAAGCCGATGCCGTTCCAGCCGGTCAGCTGTGGTTCGAAGCACAGGCGTTCGAGCAGATCCAGCGACAGCTCCAGGCGGTCGGCTTCTTCGGCGTCGATGTTCAGGCCGATGTCGTATTGCTTGGCCAGCAGGGTCAGGGACAGCAGGCGCGGGTACAGCTCGTCCATCACGCGCTCGTATTGCGCACGGCTGTAACGCGGGTGCAAGGCCGACAGCTTGATGGAGATGCCTGGGCCTTCATAAATCCCACGACCGTGAGAGGCTTTGCCGATCGAGTGGATGGCTTGTTCGTACGAGGCCAGGTATTTCTGGGCATCGTGTTCGGTCAGGGCGGCTTCCCCCAGCATGTCGTAGGAATAGCGGAAGCCCTTGGCTTCGAACTTGCTCGCGTTGGCCAGGGCTTCGGCGATGGTTTCGCCGGTGACGAACTGCTCGCCCATCAGGCGCATGGCCATGTCGACGCCCTTGCGGATCATCGGCTCGCCGCTCTTGCCGATGATGCGGCTCAGGGACGAGGTCAAGCCTGCTTCGTTATGCGTGGCGACCAGTTTGCCGGTCAGCAACAGGCCCCAGGTGGCGGCGTTGACGAACAGCGACGGGCTGTTGCCCAGGTGCGGCTGCCAGTTGCCGGTGCTGATCTTGTCGCGGATCAGCGCGTCGCGGGTGCCCTTGTCCGGGATGCGCAGCAGCGCTTCGGCCAGGCACATCAGTGCGACACCTTCCTGGGACGACAGGGAAAATTCCTGCAGCAGGCCCTGAACAATACCGGCACGGCCGCCGGCACTCTTCTGATTACGTAGTTTTTCGGCAATCGAGGCGGCCAGCTTGTTGGTGGCTTCGGCCATGGGCTGCGGCAGGCGGGCCTGCTCGATCAGCATCGGCACTACTTCCGGCTCAGGGCGACGGTAAGCGGCGGTGATCGAGGCGCGCAGTACGGATTGCGGCAGGATGCTCTCGGCAAACTCCAGGAAGCATTGGTGGGCGTGGTCGGCCTGGACTTCGCCGGCGTCATCTGCGTCCTTGCTGCTCAAGCCATTCAGCTCGGTCAGGGTTGCACCACCCTCGAGTTTCTCCAGGTAATTGAAAATCGCCTGCTTGATCAGCCAGTGCGGCGTGCGATCAATCGAGGTCGCGGCGGCCTTCAGGCGTTCGCGGGTCGGGTCGTCGAGTTTGACCCCAAGGGTGGTCGTAGCCATTTTTTTATCCTCATGGGTGCCACTACCGAGTGGCATCAGCTGGCGGCAAGATTAGCTTTGCGCCTGCAGAGGTGCAACCGGGTGCAACCCATTTTCTTCATGAATTTTTCGATCGTGATCGGGAAAAAATTTGGCCCTCGACGGAATTCGTTGTGTGTTGGTGCATTTGCTTCTGAGATCGGCTGTTCTTGCTCCGAAAAGGAGCAAAAACGCGCTGATTGCCGCAATACACACCTAGGTGCAACTTATTCTCAAGAAACTGGTTGCACCTTATTTGCTTTGTTGAATAGCATTCGCGCCCAAGGTGCAACCACCTTTACGGTTCGGTTCATCGGCTGACGGCTTTCCTGGGGAAACGTCAGTCATAAATGCGCGGCACGCCGGTTCGTCTCCCCAACTAGCAATGGGGTAGCCGTCCGCGAGACCGCTGCTACATAAAAACAAAGCCAGGGCGTCACTCATATGAGCGTTAGTAATCCTACCCTGATCACGTTTGTGATCTACATCGCAGCAATGGTGCTGATCGGCTTCATGGCCTATCGCTCCACCAACAACCTTTCCGACTACATCCTCGGCGGTCGCAGCCTCGGCAGCGTGGTCACTGCCCTGTCGGCCGGTGCTTCGGATATGAGCGGCTGGCTGTTGATGGGCTTGCCGGGCGCGATCTACATGTCCGGCCTGTCGGAAAGCTGGATCGCCATCGGCCTGATCGTCGGTGCCTACCTCAACTGGCTGTTCGTGGCCGGTCGCCTGCGGGTACAGACCGAGCACAACGGCGACGCCCTGACCCTGCCGGACTACTTCTCCAGCCGTTTCGAAGATAAAAGCGGCCTGCTGCGGATCATCTCTGCGGTGGTGATCCTGGTGTTCTTCACTATCTATTGCGCTTCCGGCATCGTGGCCGGCGCCCGCCTGTTCGAAAGCACCTTCGGCATGTCCTACGAGACTGCGCTGTGGGCCGGCGCGGCTGCGACGATTGCCTACACCTTTGTGGGTGGTTTCCTGGCGGTGAGCTGGACCGACACCGTACAAGCCACGCTGATGATTTTCGCGCTGATCCTCACGCCGATCATCGTGCTGCTGGCCACCGGTGGCGTCGACACCACCTTCCTGGCGATCGAAGCCAAGAACCCCGACAACTTCAACATGCTGAAGAACACCACTTTCATCGGCATTATCTCGCTGATGGGCTGGGGCTTGGGTTACTTCGGCCAGCCGCACATCCTCGCGCGTTTCATGGCAGCGGACTCGGTGAAGTCGATTGCCAATGCGCGTCGCATCTCCATGACCTGGATGATCCTGTGCCTGGGCGGCACCGTGGCGGTGGGCTTCTTCGGTATCGCCTACTTCTCGGCGCACCCGGAAGTGGCCGGCCCGGTCAACGAGAACCACGAGCGTGTGTTCATTGAGCTGGCCAAGCTGCTGTTCAACCCATGGATTGCGGGCGTGTTGCTGTCGGCCATCCTGGCAGCGGTCATGAGCACCTTGAGCTGCCAGCTGCTGGTATGTTCGAGCGCGCTGACCGAAGACTTCTACAAGACCTTCCTGCGCAAAAATGCTTCCCAGGTCGAGCTGGTGTGGGTCGGCCGCGCCATGGTGCTGGTAGTGGCGCTGATCGCTATCGCCATGGCTGCCAACCCGAACAACCGTGTGCTGGGCCTGGTGAGCTATGCCTGGGCCGGCTTCGGTGCCGCATTCGGTCCTGTAGTACTGATCTCGGTGATCTGGAAAGGCATGACCCGCAACGGCGCACTGGCCGGGATCCTGGTCGGTGCGATCACCGTAATCGTGTGGAAGCACTTCGAATTGCTCGGCCTGTACGAAATCATCCCAGGCTTCATCTTCGCCAGCCTGGCGATCTACTTCGTCAGCAAGCTGGGCGCACCGACCGCCGGCATGATCGAGCGTTTTGATGCTGCGGAAAAAGACTACAACCTCAACAAGTAATTCGCCGGGCGCTGAGCGCCTGATGAGTTAAAGAAAAGGCCCGCATCCTACGGATGGCGGGCCTTTTTTTGCGTGTGATTTCAGACGAGCCAAAGAAGATTCTGACGCACCTATGTAGGGTTTTACTGATTTGCAGTGAGCATGCTCTTTAGCGTGGAGCAGTGGTGCAGAATCTGCCGCCTACCCCTCGCAGAGAAACACCGGATGTTCGCTCCTGCCAATCAAAGTGCCTTTACCCTGACCCTGGATGGGGTGCCGAGTGAACTCAAGGTGTTCGAGTTTCACGGCACCGAAGCCATCAGCCAGCCCTATTGTTTTGACCTTGAGCTGGTCAGCGAGCAGCCTGACCTGGACCTCGAAAGCTTGCTGCATCGCCAGGTGTACCTTGGCTTCGATGCCCGGGGACGCGGGGTGCATGGCCTGGTCTACCGCGTGGCGCAGGGCGATTCCGGGCGACGCCTCACGCGCTATCAGCTCAGCCTGGTGCCCCAGCTGGCGTACCTGCAGCACAGCAGCCACCAGCGGATCTTCCAGCAGCAGACGGTGCCGCAGATTGTGGCGCGGGTATTGGGGGGGCAGGGCATCCAGAGCGACCAATTCCAGTTCAGCCTGAGTGGTACTTACCCACCGCGCGAGTATTGCGTGCAGTTCGGCGAGACCGATCTGGCGTTCATTCAGCGGCTATGTGCGGAGGTGGGGATTCACTATCACTTCCAGCATTCGCCCGAAGCGCATTTGCTGGTCTTTGGCGATGACCAGACGGTGTTTGCCCAGGCTGAACAGTCCACGCCGTATGCGCCCGGCTCCGGAATGGTGGCTGAGGCGCCGGCAATCAAGCGGTTTGCCGTGCGCTTGGCCACGCGTACCACGTCGGTCAATCTACGCGATTATGACTTTCAAAAACCGCGCCTCGCCCTGGAGAGTGCGGCCGCCGGTGAGCAGCTTCCCACGCTTGAGCAGCAGGGTTTCCCCGGCCATTTCAACGACCGTGCCCATGGCAAATACCTGGCGCAGCGTGGGCTGGAGCGTCATCGCAGTGATTACCAGCTGGCCCATGGCAGCGGTGATGTACCGGCGCTGGCCAGTGGTCGGTTCCTCACGCTGAGCGGGCACCCGCGCGCGGCTTGGAATGATGTGTGGCTGGTGCGCGAGGTCACGCATGCAGGCAAGCAACCGCAGGTGTTGGAAGAGGCTGTTACAGCGGTGTCTGGCGCAGCGTTTCGCCAGGGTTATCGCAATGAATTTGTCGCCGCGCCGTGGCAGGTGATCTTTCGCCCGCCATTGCCTGAGCAGCCGCGCCCGGTTATTTCGGGTTATCAGAGTGCCGTGGTCACCGGCCCCGCCGACAGTGAGATCCATTGCGACGAGTACGGGCGGGTCAAGGTGCAACTGGCCTGGGATCGCGGCGGTGAACATGACGAGCATTCCAGTTGCTGGTTGCGGGTCGCCAGTGGCTGGGCGCATGACCGCTATGGCTCGGTGTTGATCCCCAGGGTCGGCATGGAGGTGCTGGTGGGTTTCGTCAATGGTGACATGGACATGCCGCTGGTGATGGGGTGCGTGCCCAACGCGGCGACGACGTTGCCCCTCGACCTGCCCGCGGAAAAGACCCGCAGCATTTTCCGCAGCCAAAGCAGCCCCGGTGGGGGCGGCTATAACGAGTTGCGCATTGAAGATCGCAAGGGCGCCGAGGAAATCTACCTGCGTGCCCAGCGGGATTGGACCCAGCATGTGCTGCATGATCAGCAGGTGCAGGTGGATAACCGGCGGCGGGTAAGGGTGGGTGGTGAATCGCATCATGAACTGCAGGGCGAAGAACAACGCATCACCCATGGCAATCGGCTGACTGAACTGAAGCAGGATGATCACCTGGTGGTCGGCGGCTCGCAGCAGATGCGGGCTGGGCGAACCATTCAGATCGGCGCGGGGCAGAGTGTGGTCATCGATGCCGGTGCGAGTGTGACGATTCAGGCGGGCGGGCAATCTATCACGCTGTCCTCGGGCGGCATATTCAGCAGCGTGCCGATTCAACTGGGCGGTGCTCCCGCTGCGGCGGCCGCACCATTGCTGCCGGGCGCGAAGGAGACATTGCTCGCAGTGATTGCCGCGCCATTAAGTCGTGTGCAGATAGCCAGCCTGAAACGCAGCGCACCCTTTTGCGAGGAATGCGAGCGATGCAAGAACGGCCAGTGCGATCTGGCCGGTCAATCCCCCCTGGCAAGGAGTCCAGCCTGATGCCTCCACATTTGACGCCATGCGCCTGGTTGGCCGAATACCCTTTGCTTGCCCATGAGCGGCTTTTCGCGGTGTTGGGCAGTGCCAGCGAGGCCAAGCCGTATGCTGCCTGGCAAGCCATGGCGGCCGGGAATCTGCCGCACTCCGTGTGGGCCGGCACCGCCTACGCCGACTGGGATGAGGTCATGCCTTATGTGGGCATTGTCGAGCCGGGTAGCGCTTTCCTCGATTGGATTGCTGCCAGCGCCGCCACGGATTGGGGGTGGTTGGCGATATCGTCCAGCCCGCTGGAGACCGTGCTTGCGCACCTGCAAGGCCTGACCAAGGTGTACCTGCCCGATAATCAGGAGGTGTTTTTGCGCTTCTGGGACGGGGCTCAGTTTCACCCGATCTTGCAGGCATTGGGCGATGAGGCGGGAAAGGTGCTACCAGTGTTCCAGCGGTATCTGATCAATGGCCAGCCGCTGGCGGTAGTACCGGGGCCCGTGACCGAGGCCAACCCCTGCCCCTGGTGGCGGGTGCCTGCGCCAGTACTGGAGCATCTGGCAGCGCAACCGCCGCACATTCTGGTCGACAACCTGCTGCAATGGCTCGAAGAACAGCGCCCGGACGTGTACACGGCGTTTACGCCGGCGACCCTGCGGCACAAGGTCACCTATTGTGTGCGTCGTGCGCAGATCAGCCACGAGGCGCTGGCCGACTACCTGGTTTCAGAGTCGGGTTGAGTCGAGTGCCTGTTGCAGGTCCTCGACCAGGTCTTCGATCGCCTCGATACCGACTGACAGGCGGATCATCTCCGGCTTCACGCCGGCCTTGGCCTGCTCCTGCTCGTTCATTTGCCGATGGGTGGTGGAGGCTGGGTGGCAGGCCAGGGATTTGGCGTCGCCGATGTTCACCAGGCGCTTGAAGATCTGCAGCGCATCGTAGAAGCGCACGCCGGCCTCATAGCCGCCCTTCAAGCCGAAGGACAGGATCGCCGACGGTTTGCCCTGCATGTATTTCTGCGCCAGCGCATGGTGCGGGTGATCCGGCAGGCCTGCGTAGCTGACCCACTCAACGTCGGCATGGTCTTGCAGGAACTGCGCAATTTTCAGCGCGTTCTCGGTGTGGCGCTCCATGCGCAGGGCCAGGGTTTCCAGGCCTTGGAGCAGCAGGAACGCATTCATCGGCGCAAGGGCGGCGCCGGTGTTGCGCAAGGGCACGGTACGGGCGCGGGCGATAAAAGCGGCAGGGCCGAATTTCTCGGTGTAGACCACGCCGTGATAGGCCGGCTCGGGCTGGTTGAGGCCGGGAAATTTATCCGCGTATTTCGTCCACGGGAACGTCCCGCTGTCGACGATCACGCCGCCCAGGGAGTTGCCGTGGCCACCCACGTATTTGGTCACCGAGTGCACCACGATGTCGGCGCCGAACTGGATCGGCTTGCACAGGATCGGCGTGGCCACGGTGTTGTCGACCATCAGCGGTACGCCACGGGCATGAGCGACGTCGGCCAGGGCTTCGATGTCGATGATATTGCCTGCCGGGTTGCCGATGCTTTCGCAGTAGACCAGCTTGGTGTTGTCGTCGATCAGTTCGGCAATGGCCTCGGCGGAGTCGTTGCGGGCGAAGCGCACGTCCACACCGAAGCTTGGCAGCAGATGGGCGAACAGGGTGTAGGTGCCGCCATACAGCTGCGGGGTGGTGACGATATTGTCACCGGCGCGGGTCAAGGTCTGAATCGCATAGTGGATTGCAGCGCTGCCAGCCGAGACGGCGAGGGCGGCGATCCCGCCTTCGAGGGCCGCCATGCGTTGCTCCAGCACATCGTTGGTGGGGTTCATGATCCGTGTGTAGATATTGCCGGGCACATCCAGGTTGAACAGGTCGGCGCCGTGTTGGGCGTTATCGAATTCGAAAGCGACGTTCTGGTAGATCGGCACGGCGACGGCCTTGGTGGTCGGGTCCGACTTGAAACCGTGGTGCAGTGCAAGGGTGGCGTCTTTCATGATGGTTATTGACCTCCTTGGATTCCTGGATGCCCCCGTCGAGAACGCTGGGGGCTGGTTGCCTGCGATGGCATCACCGCGCACTACGGGTAATACCGCGTCACTTGCGTCGCGGGCAAGCCCGCGCGCACCGGGGGCATTAGATTGTTTTCGGGGGTATGCCTGCGTTTGCGACATAAGCACCGCCCGACACGCAGCCCTGCACCTTTGCCCGTGTAGAAGGTAAACTTCGCCCCCTGCGCAGGAGCAACCATGAATTATCGTCACGCCTTTCACGCCGGCAACCACGCCGATGTCTTCAAACACCTGACCTTGACCCGCCTCATCGCCCTGATGTCGCGCAAGGAGCAGCCGTTCGCCTACCTCGATACCCACGCCGGCATTGGTCTGTACGACCTGCAGGGCGACCAGGCCAACCGCACCGGTGAATACCTGGAAGGCATCGCCCGCCTGTGGGGCGCGAGCGACCTGCCGCCGCTGACCGCCGACTACATGCGCGTGTTGCATGAGATGAACCCGGACGGCCAGTTGCGCTACTACCCGGGCTCACCGGAGCTGGCACGACGTCTCACCCGGCCGCAGGACCGCGTGTTGCTCAACGAAAAGCACCCCGAAGATGGCGTGCTGCTCAAGGACAACATGAAGGGTGATCGCCGGGTCAAGGTGCACCTCGGCGAAGGTTGGCATGTGCCTCGCGCACTGCTGCCGGTGCCGGAAAAGCGTGCGCTGATGCTTATCGACCCGCCGTTCGAGCAACTCGATGAAATGCAACGCTGCGCCGCCTCCCTCAAGGAAGCGATTGGCCGGATGCGCCAAACCGTGGCGGCGATCTGGTACCCGGTGAAGGATCAGCGCATGTTGCGCCGTTTCTACCAGGACCTGGCCGGCACCGGTGCGCCGAAGTTGCTGCGGGTGGAATTGCTGGTGCATCCGCTGGACACGCCAAACACCCTGACCGGCTCGGGCCTGGCGATCGCCAACCCGCCATGGGGCCTGGAAGAGGAATTGCGTGAGCTGCTGCCGTGGCTGTCCAAGAAGCTTGGCCAGACCCAGGGTGGGTGGCAGATGGATTGGCTCATAGCTGAATAGTTATAAGCTGCAAGCCGCAAGCTTCAAGCTGCAAGTGACAACAGCGAACACCACTTTCAGCTTATAGCTTATAGCTTGTAGCTTGTAGCTTGTAGCTTGTAGCTTGTAGCTTGTAGCTTGTAGCTTGCAGCTTGCAGCTCCGACCTTCAGATCGGACAAGTCACGCCCGTGCCGCCAATCCCGCAGTAGCCCTGCGGATTCTTCGCCAGGTACTGCTGGTGGTACGCCTCGGCGAAGTACACCGTCGGTGCTTCTTCGATTTGCGTGGTGATCGCACCCAGGCCGGCCTTGCTCAGTTCTTGCTGATACGCCTGTGCGCTGGCCTTCGCCGCGGCCAATTGCTCAGGTGTGGTCGCATAGATTACCGAGCGGTATTGGCTGCCGATGTCATTGCCCTGGCGCATGCCCTGGGTCGGGTTGTGCAATTCCCAGAACATCTTCAGCAGGTCTTCATACTTGACCTTGGCCTGGTCGTATACCACCAGCACCACTTCGCTGTGGCCGGTCAGGCCCGAGCAGACTTCTTCATAGGTCGGGTTCGGCGTGAAGCCGCCGGCATAGCCGACCACGGTGCTGACCACGCCATCGCGCTGCCAGAACCTGCGCTCGGCACCCCAGAAGCACCCCAGGCCGAAAATCGCGAAGCCGACATCATCCAGAAACGGGCCCAGCAGCGGGTTGCCGTTGACGAAGTGCGTCTGCGGCAGGTTCATCGGGGTTTCACGGCCAGGCAAAGCTTGTTCTTGAGTAGGCAGCACGTTTTTGTTCACCAGAATTTCCGAGCGCAAGACCATGGGCAGTCCTCTCAGTCAGATTGAGTTAGGTAAGAATTCAGACCGCCAGTGTGCCCGAGTGTTACGGCGCTGTCAGGCGATTGGCCCGCGCGGGTAGCGCTTGAGCTTCTCGAGCAGCTCTGCACCCGGGATCGGCCGGTCGAACAGGTAGCCCTGGCCCACGTCGCAACGATGCCGGCGCAGGAAGGCCAGTTGCTCGGAGGTTTCGACGCCTTCGGCCACCACCTTGAGCTTGAGGTTGTGGGCCATGGCGATCACCGCCGAGGTGATTTCCATGTCGTCCTGGTTGTCCGGGATTTCGTGGATAAAGCTGCGATCGATCTTGATGATGTCGATGGGGAATTTTTTCAAGTAGCTGAGCGACGAGTAACCGGTACCGAAGTCGTCCATGGCCAGGGTCAGGCCGAAGCTTTTCAATTGGTCCAGTTGCAGGCGCGTATCTTCCGTGGCCTCCAGCAGCAGGCCTTCGGTCAGTTCCAGCTCGAGCAGGTTGGCCGGCAGCTGTTCTTCCTTGAGGATCGTGGCGATGGACGCCACCAGGTCCGGGTCGGAGAACTGCTTGGGCGACAGGTTGATCGCCACCTGCAGGTTGCCCATGCCGGCGGCGCTCAATTGCCGGCTCATGCGGCAGGCCTGGCGGGCGATCCATTTGCCGATGGGGATGATCAGCCCGGTTTCTTCGGCCACGCTGATGAACTGGTCGGGGCGGATCATGCCTTTTTCCGGGTGGTTCCAGCGCAGCAGCGCTTCCATGCCCAGCAAACGGCCACTGCGCAGGCACAGCTTGGGCTGGTAGAACACGTCCAGCTCGTTCTGGGTGAGGGCGCGGCGCAGGTTGTTTTCCACGAACAGCTTGTAGCTCGCCTCGGCGTTCAGCGCTTCGGTAAAGACTTGCACCTGGTGTTTACCGTTGGCCTTGGCCTTGTGCAGGGCCAGCCCGGCGTTGCGCATCAATGTCTGTGGATCGCGGCCGTGCAGCGGCGCGCAGGCCAGGCCCACGGAGCCGGTGACGCTGATCAACTGGTTGTCGACGAACATCGGCTTGTCGAGGGTCGCGAGCAGTTGGCTGGCGACCTGCTGGCCGCTCTCCAGGTCCGTGTCGTCGAGCAACACCGCAAACTCGTTACTGGCAAACCGCGCCAGGCTGCCGCCGGCACTCAGGCTGTTGCGCAGGCGCCGGGCCAGGCTGATCAGCAGCTTGTCGCCGGTCTGGTGGCCGAGGCTGTCGTTGATCCGCTTGAAGTTGTCGATGTCCACCAGCAACAGGCTGATCGGGCTGTCGCTGTCGCGGGCAAAGCGCTCGTCGAGGTTGCGGATGAAGGCCGGGCGGTTACCCAGGTTGGTCAGGTTGTCGGTATAGGCCAGGCGCTCGATGCGCTGCTGCGCGAGTTTGGTCTGGGTGATGTCTTCGTAGATGCCGATGTAGTGAGTCAGCTCACGATTATCGCCATACACCTTGGAGATCGACAGCTGGCCCCAGTAGGGTTCGAGGTTTTTGCGCCGGCTCTTGAATTCGCCCTGCCAACTATTGCTTTTGGCCAGGCTCGAGGGCGCATCGAACAGCAGTTCGCTGAGGTTTTCCAGGGCCGGCAGTTGGGCCAGGCGGTGGCCGTGGACCTCTTCGGCGCTGTACTGGGTGATCGCCGTAAAGCTCGGGTTGACGTATTCCACCACGCCATCGCAGTTGACCAGCAGGAAGGCGTTGGCGCTTTGTTCCACGGCGCGCTGGAACAGGTGCAGGGCGCTGGTGGCGGTGCGGCGGTTGTGGTTGTTGATGACTTGCGCGAACTGGTCGGCCAGTTCACCGGCGAAGGCAATTTCATCGGCCTGCCACGCGCGCGGGCTGCCGCCCTGTTCCAGGCACAACACGCCGATCACTTGGCCATCGACGCGGATGCTCGCGTCGAGCATCGCGTAGATGTCCTTGGCCCGCAGGTTTTCGGCCATCTCGCGGGTACGCGGGTCGCGCATGGCGTTGGTGGCGTCGATGGCGCGGCTGGTGTGCAGGGCTTCCAGGTAGTCGGGAAAGCCGCTCGCGTCGATCGCCTCGGGCATATGGTGGCGTTGGTCCGCGCGGTGGTACGCCGAAATCGGCACCAGGCGCTGGCCTTCGAGGTTCCAGATGCTGGCGCAGTCGATCTGGTAGATATCGCAGGCGCTGCGGGTGATCAGCTCGGCGGCTTCCTGCAGCGAATTGTTAGTGGTGTAGCGCTGGCGGGCCAGCAACAGGATCAGCTCCTGCTGGGCGCGCACCCGTTCCAGGTGCTGCAGTTGTTCCTGCTGGGCGCGCTGGTTGAGCTCCAGGGCAATCTGCAGGCGGCTGTTCTGGCTCTCCAGCTCCGCCGTGGGGGCGGGGGAAGGCACTTCGCTGAACAGGCCGTCGACCACCATCAGGTAGCCGCGCAGCAGGTGGCGATTGTGCTGTTTGTAGGCTTCGCCCATTTCCAGCAGGCTCAGTGGGCCGTCGCTGGTGTGCAGGGTGTAGCGCACCAGGTAGTGAGGGCTCTGGGTCAGTTGCTGCTGGATGGTGTCGTGCAGTTGATAGCGCGCCTGGGGCTCCATCAGGCTGGCGTAGGGGGTGCCGATCAGGGCGCACAGCTCGACCGCCGGCAGGCCGAATTGGCGCTCGCAGTTGGGGTCGAGGTAGAGCAGGGCCCAGCTTGCCTCATTAAGCCGCTCGAAACGCAGCATACCGAGGCGCGAAGGCACCGGTAACTGCGTCACTACCTCGGCCGCCATACGGGCGACATCGGGTTGGCTTTTCATGGGGGGAGACTCACTTGAAATAACGCGCACGGTGCCGGGCTCACGCCCTCTTTTCTGCTGCCTGCGGCAAGGTTGCATCATGCGGCGCGGACTGACAAGAGAGGATGAAGGCTAAGTGCTATAAGGGGGTTATCGGCCGCGCGAGGGGTTTCTTCAATCGATGTGACGGAAGGTGTACAAACCTGTTTGGCTTGTTCAATTTTTACCCGGTACGCGGGCAAAAAAAGCCCCGCCAAGTGGCGGGGTTGAGGTACGAGCGTGGCGCTCGGAAATCGGTGCGGCAAGGGCCTCCCCGCTGAAGGGGAGGCCGTTGCGGCTTACAGCAGAATGGTGCGGATGTCGTTCAGCAGTTGGCTCAGGCGCTGCGTGAAGCGTGCAGCGGCGGCGCCGTTGATCACACGGTGATCGTAGGACAGCGACAGCGGCAGCATCAGCTTTGGCTGGAACGCTTTACCGTCCCACACAGGCTGGATAGTTGCCTTGGACACGCCCAGGATCGCCACTTCCGGCGCGTTGACGATCGGCGTGAAGCCGGTGCCGCCAATGTGGCCGAGGCTGGAGATGGTGAAGCACGCGCCCTGCATGTCGTCCGGGGTGAGCTTCTTGTCACGGGCCTTGGCAGCCAGTGCAGCAGCCTCAGCGGCCAGCTGCAGCAGGCTCTTCTGGTCGACGTTCTTGATGACCGGTACCAGCAGGCCATCCGGGGTGTCGACCGCAAAGCCTACGTGCACGTATTTCTTGCGAATGATCGCCTTGCCGCTTGGCGCCAGCGAGCTGTTGAAGTCCGGCAGTTCCTTGAGCAGGTGTGCACAGGCCTTGAGCAGCAGTGGCAACACGGTCAGTTTCACGCCGGCCTTCTCGGCCACGGCTTTCTGCGCAACGCGGAAAGCTTCCAGGTCGGTGATGTCGGCCTGGTCGAACTGAGTCACGTGCGGGATGTTCAGCCAGCTGGCGTGCAGACCGGCCGCGCCGATTTGCATCAGGCGGGTCATCGGCACTTCTTCGGTTTCGCCGAAGCGGCTGAAGTCCACGGTGCGGATCGGCGGAATGCCCGAACCACCGGTAGCGCCGCCAGCAGCTGGCGCTTCCTTGGCTTTGTGCATCATGGCCTTGACGTAGACCTGCACATCTTCCTTCAGCACGCGACCGTGAGGGCCAGTGGCCGACACGGCACTCAGCTCAACGCCGAACTCACGGGCCAGCTGACGCACGGCAGGGCCGGCGTGCACCTTGGCACCGCTTGGCGCTGGAGCGGCAGCTGCAGGGGCCGCAGCGGCCTCGGCTTTGGCAGCAGGCGCAGGGGCGGCGGCAGCCGGAGCCGATTCAGCCTTGGCAGCCGGAGCGGCTGCTGGTGCTGGAGCGGCAGCCGGCGCTGCGCCTTGGACTTTGAGCTTGAGGATGAAATCGCCAGTGCCGACTTCGTCTTCCAGCTTGACCGCGATGCTTTCCACCACGCCGGCAGCCGGCGAAGGGATTTCCATGGAAGCCTTGTCGGACTCCAGGGTGATCAGCGACTGGTCGGCTTCGACGGTGTCGCCGACCTTGACCAGCAGCTCGATGATCTTGGCCTTGCCTGACGAGCCGATGTCCGGGACGTGAATGTCCTGGACGCTGGCGGCGGCAGGTGCAGCAGCCGGGGCCGGAGCGGCCTCGGCAGCAGCAGGCTTTTCAGCAGCAGGGGCTGGTGCAGCAGCGGCAGCCGGGGCCGCCGCAGGGGCCGCATCAGCGGCACCTTCGATTTCCAGCTCCAGCAGTTCGTCGCCTTCTTTCAGGCGATCGCCCAGCTTCACTTTCAGGCTCTTGACCACGCCGGCCTTGGGAGCAGGGATTTCCATGCTCGCCTTGTCCGATTCCAGGGTCAGGATGCTCTGGTCGGCTTCGACGGTGTCGCCGACCTTCACAAACAGCTCGATTACTTCACCTTCACCGCTGCCGATGTCAGGTACGCGAATGAGTTCGCTCACAAAAAATCTCCTCAGCAGTCCAGTGGGTTGCGTTTTTCCGGGTTGATCCCGAACTTCACGATAGCGTCAGCCACTACCTTAGGCTCGATCTCACCACGGTCAGCCAAGGCTTCCAGGGCTGCCAACACCACGAAGTGACGGTCGACTTCGAAGAAGTGACGCAGCTTCTTGCGGCTGTCACTGCGGCCGAAACCGTCGGTGCCCAGGACTTTGAATTCCTTGGACGGGACCCACTGGCGAATTTGTTCAGCAAACAGTTTCATGTAGTCGGTCGAAGCGATCACCGGGCCTTTACGGCCGGTCAGGCACTCTTCCACGAAGGTGCGCTGTGGCTTCTGGCCAGGGTGCAGGCGGTTGTGACGCTCTACGGCCAGGCCATCGCGACGCAGTTCGTTGAAGCTGGTAACGCTCCAGACGTCAGCGCCGACGTTGAACTCGTCACGCAAGATCTTAGCCGCTTCACGCACTTCACGCAGGATGGTGCCGGAGCCCATCAGCTGCACGTGGTGCGCCGCTTCCTTGGTGTCTTCTTCGAGCAGGTACATGCCCTTGATGATGCCTTCCTCGACACCGGCCGGCATGGCTGGCTGCTGGTAGGACTCGTTCATCACGGTGATGTAGTAGAAAACGTCCTGCTGCTCTTCGGTCATCTTCTTCATGCCGTCCTGGATGATCACCGCCAGCTCATAGCCGTAGGTTGGATCAAAGGTGCGGCAGTTCGGGATGGTGGCAGCCAGGATGTGGCTGTGACCGTCTTCGTGTTGCAGGCCTTCGCCGTTCAGCGTGGTACGGCCGGCGGTGCCGCCGATCAGGAAGCCACGGGTACGGCTGTCGCCTGCTGCCCAAGCCAGGTCGCCGATACGCTGGAAACCGAACATCGAGTAGAAGATGTAGAACGGCAGCATCGGCTGGTTGTGGCTGGAGTACGAGGTACCGGCAGCGATGAAGGAGCTCATGGCGCCCGCTTCGTTGATGCCTTCTTCGAGGATCTGGCCCTTCTTGTCTTCCTTGTAGAACATCACCTGGTCTTTATCGACTGGCTCGTAGAGCTGGCCGACGGAGGAGTAGATGCCCAACTGACGGAACATGCCTTCCATACCGAAGGTACGGGCTTCGTCCGGGATGATCGGGACGATGCGCGAACCGATTTCCTTGTCCTTGACCAGCTGCGCGAGGATCCGCACGAAGGCCATGGTGGTGGAGATTTCACGGTCGCCCGAGCCGTCCAGGATAGCCTTGAGGGTATCGAGTGGCGGTGTAGGGATGTCGAAGGACTTGGCGCGACGCTGTGGCACGAAACCGCCCAGTGCGGCACGACGCTCGCTCAGGTAACGGGCTTCGGCGCTGTTCGGTTCCGGCTTGAAGAACGGCAGGTTCTCCAGCTCTTCGTCCTTGACCGGGATGTCGAAACGATCGCGGAACAACTTCAGGCTGTCGACATCGACTTTCTTGGTGTTGTGCGCAGTGTTTTTCGCTTCGCCGGCACCGGTGCCATAACCCTTGATGGTCTTGGCCAGGATGACGGTCGGTTGTTCTTTGTGGTTGACCGCTTCGTGGTACGCCGCGTAGACCTTGTACGGGTCGTGGCCGCCACGGTTGAGTTTCCAGATCTCGTCGTCGGACAGGTCGGCAACCATCGCCTTGAGTTCAGGCGTGTTGAAGAAGTGTTCACGTACGAACGCGCCGTCTTTGGCTTTGTAGTTCTGGTACTCGCCGTCGATGACTTCGTCCATCCGGCGTTGCAGGATACCGTCGACGTCCTTGGCCAGCAGTGGGTCCCAGAAACGGCCCCAGATGACTTTGGTCACGTTCCACTGAGCACCGCGGAACACGCCTTCGAGTTCCTGGATGATCTTGCCGTTGCCGCGAACCGGGCCGTCGAGGCGCTGCAGGTTGCAGTTGATGACGAAGATCAGGTTGTCCAGCTTCTCGCGGCCAGCCAGGGAGATGGCGCCCAGGGATTCCGGCTCGTCGCACTCGCCGTCGCCCAGGAAGCACCAGACTTTCTGCTTGCCTTCCGGGATGAAGCCGCGCGCTTCCAGGTACTTCATGAAGCGTGCCTGGTAGATCGCCTGGATCGGGCCAAGGCCCATGGATACAGTCGGGAACTGCCAGAAATCAGGCATCAGCCAAGGGTGCGGGTACGACGACAGGCCGTTACCGTCCACTTCCTGGCGGAAGTTGTTCATGTGTTCTTCGGTGATGCGGCCTTCCATGAACGCACGGGCGTAGACGCCTGGCGAGGTGTGGCCCTGGAAGTAGATCAGGTCGCCGCCGTGTTCGTCGGTCGGGGCCTGGAAGAAGTAGTTGAAGCCGATGTCGTACAGGGTTGCGCTGGAAGCGAAGCTGGAGATGTGACCGCCCAGGTCAGAATCTTTCAAGTTCGTGCGCATTACCATCGCCATGGCGTTCCAACGTACCAGCGAGCGAATGCGGCGTTCCATGAACAGGTCGCCAGGCATGCGTGCTTCGTGGGTAACGGGGATGGTGTTGCGGTACGGCGTGGTGATGGCGTAGGGCAGTTGCGAGCCGCTGCGGGTCGCGAGTTCGCCCATACGGGTCATCAGGTAGTGAGCACGGTCTTCGCCTTCTTTGTCGAGAACCGATTCCAGGGCGTCCAGCCATTCCTGGGTTTCGACGGGATCGAGGTCTTGCATGGCTTGCTCCAGGGCGGAAAGGCTACCAGAATCGGTTGCCTGAAGTTTGCGACTGGCCTTGTGGGCAGACGACATAAATTCTTGGATGGCCGAAGGTTGCTTCGGCGTCCTGTAGTTTTACTACAAATCGTCGGCCATTTCAGCCTTTCGAATGTATATACGAGTAGTAAAACTACACAAGACTGAGCGGATTGCTCGGTCTGGCTGGTGAGCATAATCGTTATTGTTGATCTTTTGCGAACAAGAAAAGGTAGAAGTTTAATGTTGCCTGCCAAAATTAATGATTTTTCAGCTATTTCTAACTTTTGTTCGACAGTCCTTCATCGAGCGTGGTTCTTGCGTTCACAGCTACAAGCCATTTACGCGCCGATCAAGGATAGACCATGAGCCTGCCAACACTGGCCGAATTACCCGTCATTCTCTTGCCTTACGCCAGCCGGGCCGAGCAGTCATTTCGTGACGCAGTGGCCGCGCTGGACGACGATCATGGCCTTTCTGCGTGGACGCCGCAACGGTGGGCCGACTTCGCCCGCGTGTGCGCCGCCAGTGATTTCGTGATTGAACAGAGTGTTCGTGACCCTTTGATGTTGCTCGAGCTGGTGGCCTGGGGCGAGCTGGACCGCGGCTTTGCGCCGGGCGAGCTGTGCGGCCAGATCGCCGGCGCCGTGCAACAGGCCGAAACAGAAGATGAGCTGGGCCGCGTGCTGCGTCGCCAGCGCACGCGCCAGCAAGTGCGCATCATCTGGCGCGACCTGACCCGCCAGGCGGACCTGGTGCAAACCTGCCGCGACCTCTCCGACATGGCCGACGCCAGCATCGACCAGGCCTACCAGTGGCTGTACCAGCGCCATTGCGTGCAGTTCGGCACGCCGACTGGCCGACGCAGCGGCGAAGCCCAGCACATGGTGATCCTCGGCATGGGCAAGCTCGGTGCGGTGGAGCTGAACCTGTCGTCGGATATCGACCTGATCTTCGCCTACCCCGAGGGCGGGGAGACGGTGGGCGTCAAGCGTTCCCTGGATAATCAGGAGTTCTTCATTCGCCTTGGTCAAAAATTGATCAAGGCCCTCGATCCGATGACCGTCGACGGCTTTGTGTTCCGTGTCGACATGCGCCTGCGCCCCTACGGCTCGGCTGGCGCGCTGGTGCTCAGCTTCAACGCGCTGGAGCAGTACTACCAGGACCAGGGTCGCGACTGGGAACGCTACGCCATGATCAAGGCGCGTGTGGTCGCCGGCGACCAGGTCGCCGGTGCGCAGTTGCTCGATATGCTGCGCCCCTTCGTGTACCGCCGTTACCTGGACTTTTCCGCCATCGAAGCGCTGCGCACCATGAAGCAGCTGATCCAGCAGGAAGTGCGGCGCAAGGGCATGGCCGAAAACATCAAGCTGGGCTCGGGTGGCATCCGCGAGGTGGAGTTCATCGCCCAGGCCTTCCAGTTGATCCACGGTGGTCGCGACCTCAGCCTGCAGCAGCGGCCGCTGCTCAAAGTGCTCGGCACCCTCGAAGGCCAGGGCTACCTGCCGCCGGCGGTGATCGCCGAGTTGCGCAATGGCTATGAATTCCTGCGCTACACCGAGCACGCGATCCAGGCGATTGCCGATCGCCAGACGCAAATGCTCCCGGACAGCCCGGAGGACCAGGCGCGCATTGCCTTTATGCTCGGTTTCGCCGATTGGGCTGCGTTCCATGAGCGCCTGATGTACTGGCGTGGCCGGGTGGATTGGCATTTCCGCCAGGTCATCGCGGATCCGGATGAAGAAGAGGGCGAAGAGGGCGAACTGGTCGTGGGCGGAGAATGGTTGCCGCTGTGGGAAGAGTCCCAGGACGAAGAGGCTGCGTGTCGCCAGCTCGCGGAAGGCGGCTTCACTGACGCGCCCAAGGCCCTCAAGGCCCTGACCGGCCTGCGCAGCAGCCCGCAATTGCGCGCCATGCAGCGCCTCGGTCGCGAGCGATTGGACGCGTTTATCCCGCGCCTGCTGGCCCAGGCCGTCGAACACGCCAACCCGGACCTGGTGCTCGAACGTGTATTGCCGCTGGTGGAGGCCGTCGCGCGGCGCTCTGCCTATCTGGTGCTGCTCACGGAAAACCCCGACGCCCTGCGCCGCCTGCTGACCCTGTGCGCCGCCAGCCCGTGGATTGCCGAGCAGATCACGCGTTTCCCGCTGCTGCTCGACGAGTTGCTCAACGAAGGCCGCCTGTTCAAGCCGCCATTGGCGCCGGAACTTGCCGCCGAGTTGCGCGAGCGGCTCACGCGCATCCCCGAGGATGACCTGGAGCAGCAGATGGAGGCCTTGCGGCACTTCAAGCTGGCTCACCGCCTGCGCGTGGCGGCCTCGGAAATCGCCGGCAGCCTGCCGTTGATGAAAGTCAGCGACTACTTGACCTGGCTCGCCGAAGCCATCCTTGAACAGGTGCTGGCCCTGGCCTGGCGCCAGACCGTGGCGCGCCACGGCTCGCCGCAACGGCTGGACGGCACCTTGTGCGATCCCGGGTTCATCATTGTCGGTTATGGGAAAGTCGGCGGCATCGAACTGGGGCATGGTTCGGACCTGGACCTGGTGTTTATCCACGATGGCGACCCGCAGGCCGAGACCGACGGCGCCAAGCCGATTGATGGCGCGCAGTTCTTCACGCGCCTGGGCCAGCGGATCATCCATCTGCTGACCACCCAGACCAACTCCGGCCAGCTGTATGAGGTGGACATGCGCCTGCGGCCTTCGGGCGCGTCCGGGCTGTTGGTCAGTTCGCTCGGCGCGTTTGATCGCTATCAACAAAATGAAGCCTGGACCTGGGAACATCAGGCCCTGATCCGCGCGCGCGTGCTGGTCGGCAGCCAGGATGTGGGCCAGGCGTTCGAGCAGGTCCGGGCCAAGGTACTGGGGCGTGAGCGGGATCTGGCGAAGCTGCGCCAGGAGGTCAGCGAGATGCGCGCCAAGATGCGTGACAACCTGGGCACCAAGGGCACGGCGGCCGGCACCGGCGCCAATGCCTTCGAAGCCACGGCGCTGTTCGACCTCAAGCAGGACGCCGGAGGTATCGTCGATATTGAATTTATGGTGCAATACGCGGCTTTGGCGTGGTCTGCGCAGCATCCATCGTTGCTGCGCTATACCGACAATATCCGCATTCTGGAAGGCCTGGAGCAGGTGGGGTTGATGCCCGCCGCCGATGCTCATCTGCTGCGCGAGGTGTATAAAGCCTACCGCTCCGCCGCGCACCGCCAGGCCCTGCAGAATGAGGCTGGTACGGTAGCCGGGGATCAGTTCGCCGACGAACGGCGCCAGGTGATGCGAATCTGGCAGGAACTGGGGTTAAGCTGAAGCTCGAATAAAGGTGGGAGCGGGCTTGCTCGCGAAAGCGCTATTTCAGTCACTCGATGGGGCGGCTGACAGATCGCTTTTGCGAGCAAGCTCGCTCCCGCACAAAGCTGTTACCGGGCCAACCGTGACCTACAGTAATTTTCGAGGCGGGGAGGCATAAGCCTCCCCGCATCGTTTGTGGAAACTACATGAATATTCTGATCGTTGGGCCCAGTTGGGTCGGTGACATGGTGATGGCACAGACACTGTTCCAGTGCCTGCGCCAGCGCTATCCGGACTGCCAGATCGACGTGCTTGCCCCTGAGTGGAGCCGGCCGATCCTCGAGCGCATGCCCGAAGTGCGCAAGGCCTTGAGCTTTCCGCTCGGCCACGGTGCCCTGGAACTGGCGACCCGCCGGCGTATCGGCAAATCCCTGGCCGGCCAGTACGACCAGGCGATCCTGCTACCCAACTCGATGAAGTCGGCGCTGGTGCCGTTTTTCGCCGGTATCCCCAAGCGCACCGGCTGGCGTGGCGAGTTTCGCTACGGCCTGCTCAATGACGTGCGCAAGCTCGACAAGGCGCGCTACCCGCTGATGATCGAGCGTTTCATGGCGTTGGCCTATGCCCCCGGCGCCGAATTGCCGACGCCGTATCCGCGCCCGAGTTTGCAGATCGACCCAGTCACCCGCGATGCAGCGCTGGCCAAGTTCGGCCTGCAACTCGATCGCCCGGTGCTGGCGCTGTGCCCGGGTGCCGAGTTTGGCGAGTCCAAGCGCTGGCCGTCGGAGCATTACGCCAAAGTCGCCGAGACCAAGATCCGCGAAGGTTGGCAGGTGTGGCTGTTTGGATCGAAAAAGGACCACCCGGTCGGCGAGGACATTCGCCAGCGCCTGATTCCCGGCCTGCGCGAAGAAGCCGTGAACCTCAGTGGCGATACGTCACTGGCCGAGGCCATCGACTTGCTGTCCTGCGCCGACTCGGTGGTGTCCAACGACTCCGGCCTGATGCACGTGGCGGCTGCGCTGAACCGCCCGCTGGTGGCGGTCTACGGCTCCACCTCGCCGGGCTTCACTCCGCCGTTGGCCGACCAGGTCGAAGTGGTGCGCCTGGGACTCGATTGCAGCCCCTGTTTTGATCGCACCTGCCGTTTCGGCCATTACAACTGCATGCGCCAATTGCTGCCGCAGCCGGTGAACGAAGCCTTGCAGCGGTTGCAGGGCTCTGCGGTCGAGGTCCGATAGTTTGCGCGTACTGGTAATCAAGACCTCATCCCTGGGCGACGTGATCCACGCGTTGCCGGCACTTACCGACGCCGCGCGGGCGATCCCGGGCATTCAATTCGACTGGGTGGTGGAAGAAGGCTTTGCCGAAATCCCCACCTGGCACCCGGCGGTGGACAAGGTGATCCCGGTGGCGATCCGCCGCTGGCGCAAGAACCTCTGGCAGACCTTCAAGAGTGGCGAGTGGCGACGCTTCAAGCAGCGCATTCAGTCGACCAAATATGACCTGGTAATCGATGCCCAGGGTCTGCTCAAAAGTGCCTGGTTGACCCGTTACGTGCGGGCCCCGGTGGCGGGTTTTGACCAGCAGTCGGCCCGTGAGCCAATCGCCGCGCGCTTCTATTCGCGCCGCCTGGCCGTGGCCCGTGGGCAGCATGCGGTGGAGCGTTTGCGCCAGCTGTTTGCCGTGGCCCTCGGTTATGACTTGCCCAAAGGCCTGGGCGACTATGGCCTGAGCGTCGACAAGTTGCTCGGCTTGCCGCCGAAAAAGCCCTTCGTGCTGCTGCTGCACGGCACCACCTGGGACACCAAGCACTGGCCCGAAGCCTACTGGCGCGAGCTGGCCGAACGCATGGGCCGCCTGGGGGTGGACGTGAAACTGCCGTGGGGCAACCCGGTCGAAAAGGCCCGGGCCGAGCGCCTGGCCCAGGGCCTGCCGAATGCCGAAGTCCTGCCCAAGTTGAACCTCGCCGGTGTCGCCCGCGTATTGGCCGGTGCCCGCGCCTGTGTGGCAGTGGACACCGGCCTGGGCCACCTGGCGGCGGCGCTGGATGTGCCGACCATTTCCCTGTTCGGCCCGACCAACCCCGGCCTGACCGGCGCCTACGGCAAGGGCCAGATTCACCTGGCCAGCGATTGGTCATGCGCGCCGTGCCTGCAAAAGAACTGTACCTATCAACCGACGGCGGATGACCTGCGTCGGTTCGACATCAAGCGTGAGTCGCCCCTGTGCTTCACGCGCCTGAACCCTGAGCGTGTGGCGAGCCGGCTGAGCACGTTGTTACTGGCTGAGGAACTGCACTGATGCAACTGGCTTTTGTTCTGTACAAATACTTCCCCTTCGGCGGCCTGCAGCGTGACTTCATGCGCATTGCCCTGGAGTGCCAGCAGCGCGGCCATCAGATTCGTGTCTACACGCTGATCTGGGAAGGTGACATCCCGCCGGGCTTCGAAGTGCTGGTGGCGCCGGTCAAGGCGTTCTTCAACCATCGGCGCAACGAAAAACTCAGCGCCTGGATGGCCGAGGACCTGGCCAAGCGCCCGGTCGACCGCCTGATCGGATTCAACAAGATGCCTGGCCTGGACGTGTACTACGCCGCCGATGGCTGCTTCGAAGACAAGGCGCAAAACCTGCGCCATTCGCTGTACCGCAATTTTGGTCGCTATCGCCACTTTGCCGAGTACGAGCGCGCGGTGTTCGCCAAGGATGCCAAGACCGAGATCCTGATGATCTCCGAAGTGCAGCAGCCGTTGTTCATCAAGCATTACGACACGCCGCTGCAACGCTTCCACCTGCTGCCGCCAGGCATTGCCCAGGACCGTCGCGCGCCGCCGAATGCGGCCGAGATTCGCCAGGGTTTCCGCCAGGAATTCAACCTGGCCGACGACGATTTGCTGCTGGTGCAAATCGGCTCCGGCTTCAAGACCAAAGGCGTCGACCGCAGCTTGAAAGCCGTGGCCGCGCTGCCGACGGAACTGAAAAAACGCACGCGCCTGTTTGTAATCGGCCAGGACGACCCCAAGGTATTCCAGCTGCAAAGCGCGACCCTGGGCCTGGGCGACAATGTGCAGTTCCTCAAGGGCCGCAGTGATATCCCGCGTTTCCTGCTGGGCGCCGATGTGTTGATCCACCCGGCGTACAACGAAAACACCGGCACCGTATTGCTCGAAGCCCTGGTGGCCGGGTTGCCGGTGCTGGTCTCGGCCGTGTGTGGTTACGCCCACTACATCGCCGAAGCCGACAGTGGCCTGGTGCTGGATGAGCCGTTCGAACAGAGCCAGCTCAACCAGTACCTGGCTCGCATGCTCACCGACACTGCACAGCGCGCGGCCTGGGGCCGCAATGGGTTGGCCTTCGCCGAGACGGCCGACCTCTACAGCATGCCGCAGCACGCTGCGGATGTGATTCTGGCGGAGCCAAAACGATGAAGTTGATTCTTGCCGAACCGTTCAAGACTTTATGGGCCGGGCGCGATGCCTTCGCCGAAGTCGAGCAACTGCAAGGCCAGGTATTCCGTGAACTGGCGGCACGTCGCACCTTGCGCACAGAGGTGGAGGGCCGTCCGTATTTCGTCAAAATCCATCGGGGTATCGGCTGGGGTGAAATCTTCAAGAACCTGATCACCGCCAAGCTGCCGGTGCTCGGCGCCGGCCTTGAGTGGGCGGCGATTCATCGCTTGCAGGAACTCGGCGTGCCGACCATGACCGGCGTGGCCTTCGGTGAAAAGGGCAGCAACCCGGCGGACCAGCACTCGTTCATCATCACCGAAGAACTGGCGCCGACCCTCAGCCTCGAAGACCTCAGCATCAACTGGGTCGCCGAACCACCTGCACCCGCGCTGCGCCATGCGCTCACACACGAACTGGCACGCATGGTGGGCGACATGCACCGTGGTGGCGTCAATCACCGTGACTGCTACCTCTGCCACTTCTTGCTGGACACTTCCAGGCCCATCGACGCGAACAACATCAAGCTCTCGGTGATCGACCTGCACCGTGCCCAGTTGCGTGCCCATCTGCCGCTGCGCTGGCGCGACAAGGACTTGTCCGCGCTGTACTACTCGGCGCTGGACATCGGTCTGACCCGCCGCGACAAACTGCGCTTCCTCAAGGGCTACTTCCGCCAGCCGCTGCGCCAGATCCTGGCGGAGCAATCGGCATCGTTGAGCCTGATGCAGCGCAAGGCCGACAAGCTGTACGCGCGCAAGCAACGTTATGGGGATGCGATCTGATGGCGGGTTGGAACCTGGAACCTGCCTACGCCCACCTGGCGGATGATTTTGGAAGCCTCGACGCGGTTTTCGCCCTGCAAGGCGAACGCCTGACCCGCGATCCCTTGTCGGAAGTGATCCGCGTGGAGCGCGGCGGGGTCAATTACTACGTCAAGCGCTACACCGGCGCCGGCAAGGGTTTGCGGCGCTACCTGGGCAAGCCGCGCGTGAAGTCCGAATGGCAGAACCTCAAGCGCTTCGCCAAGTGGGGTATCCCCACCGCCGACGTGGTCGCCTGGGGCCTGGCGCGCAAGGGCCTGGCCTACGACCGTGGGGCGATGATCACCCGCGAATTGCCGAGGACCGAAGACCTCTCGGTGCTGGCCGAGCGTAACGATGCGCGACTGCGCGACCCCAAATGGGTCGACGCGGTCAGCCGCCAGCTCGCCGAATACACGCGAACCATGCACGACCATCGGTTTACCCATAACGATTTGAAGTGGCGCAACCTGCTGATCGACGACCAGTCGACCCTGTACCTGATCGACTGCCCCAACGGCGATTTCTGGCGCGGCTTCTGGCTCAAGTACCGCATCACCAAGGACCTGGCGTGCCTGGACAAGGTGGCCAAGTATCACCTGTCAGCCACCCAGCGCCTGCGTTTCTACATGCAGTACCGTCAGCGCCGGCACCTGAGTGCATCGGACAAACAGCGTATTCGCCACGTGGTGAAGTTTTTCGAGGGACGCGAATGAGTGATTTCCTGGCGGCCGAAGACCGCGCCCTGTTGGAGCGCCACGGCCTCGCGACATTCGACGCGCTGTGGGCCAAGCAACTGGACGCGGTGGACGAGCCGAACACCAGCCGTGGCGGCTGGAGCAGTGTGTTTCGCCTGGAGCTGGACGGCCACGGCTATTACCTCAAGCGCCAGAGCAACTACCTCACGCGCAGCTTGCACCGGCCGTTGGGCGAGCCCAGTTTCTCGCGCGAATTTCGCAATATCAGCCGCTACCGCAAGCTCGGTATCCCGGCGTTGCAGGCGGCATTCTATGGCGAGCGCAAGGTCGCCGGCGAACACCGCGCGATGCTGCTGACCCGCGCCCTGGACGGCTGGAATGACCTGGACTCGCTGCTGGAGCAGTGGGCGCACCTGAGCGACGCCCAGCATCACGCGATCCTGTTGGCCTGCGGCCTGTTGGCGCGCCGGCTGCACAGCGTTGGCCAGGTGCATGGCTGTTTCTACCCCAAGCATATTTTCCTGCAGGCCACCGGTGACGGTTACGCCGCGCAGTTGATCGACCTGGAGAAGACCCGCCCGCTGCTGTTCGGCTGGCGTGACCGGGTCAAGGACCTGGAGCCGTTGTTGCGCCGTGCGCCGCAATGGTCGGATGCGCAGGTGCGCCAGTTGCTGGCGGCCTACCTCGATCAGCCTGAGGATAGTGCATTGGTCGGCACCTGGCTGCAGCGCCTGACGAAACGGCGTAGCCACAAGGAGAACCGCTGATGCGTCTGTCCGAGCTGAAAAACGCCGGCCGCACACCGAGCCTGCCCCTCACTCTGGATCTCGCCGATGCCGCCGGCCCCGGCCAGTTGCAACTGCTGAGCCTGTTGCGGGTGTTGCCGGGCGAGCGCTACGTGGGCGCGGCGGTGTGGCGCGGGCGTCCGGTGCTGGCCAAGTTGTTGGTGGGCAGCAAGGCGGCGCGGCATTTTCAGCGTGAGCTGCGCGGCGTGCGGCTGCTCGCCGAGCAAGGCCTGACCACCCCGTTGCTGCTCGCCGATGGCTTGCAGGAAGGCGAGGGCGGTTGGCTGCTGTTCGAATTTATCGAGGGCGCCGAGAGCCTGGCTGATGCCTGGCACGCCGTCGAAGGCCTGCCGCCGTTGGCCGACGAGCAGACAGCGGTGCTGGCCGAGGCGCTGGGTGCGGTCGCGCAGATGCACGCCAAGGGGCTGTGGCAGGAAGACCTGCACCTGGACAACCTGCTGCGCCAGGACGGCAAGCTGTACCTGATCGATGGCGCCGGGATTCGCGTCGAAGAAGCCGGTAAGCCGCTGTCACGTAACCGTGTGCTGGAAAACCTCGGGGTGTTTTTCGCCCAGTTGCCAAAAAATCTCGAGCCGTTTACCGAAGAGCTGCTGGTGTACTACCTGCTGGGCAACAGCGAGCACGCCCTGCCGCTGGAAGCCTTGGAGAAACAGGTGCGCAAGGTCAGTGCCTGGCGCCTGAAAGACTTTCTGCACAAGGTCGGCCGCGAATGCACGCTGTTCAGCGTGGTGCGAGGGGCCTTTGCCTTGCGCGCGATTCGTCGCGAGGAAGAGCCGGCGATGCTCTCGGTGCTGGAGCAGGCGGATGCATTGCTCGACCAGGGCCACCTGTACAAGACCGGCGGGGCCGCCAGCGTGGCCAAGGTCGAGGTGGCCGGTCGGCCGCTGGTGATCAAGCGCTACAACATCAAGGGTTTCGCCCACTGGCTCAAGCGCTTCTGGCGCCCCAGTCGCGCCTGGCATTCCTGGCGCGAAGGCAACCGCCTGGCCTTCCTCGGCATCGCCACGCCCAAGCCGCTGGCCGTGCTGGAAAAGCGTTTTCTCTGGCTGCGCAGCCGCGCGTACCTGGTCACCGAATACCTGCCGGGTCCGGACATCATCGAGCGCTTCGCGCCGTACGTTGAAAACGGCGAGGCGCCGGAAAACGAACTGCAGGCGCTGGATCAACTGTTCGCCGAGCTGATCCGCGAACGCATCAGCCATGGTGACTTCAAGGGCCATAACCTGTTCTGGGACAAGGACCGCTGGTCGCTGATCGACCTCGACGCCATGTGCCAACACAGCTCAATCGCGAGCTTCACCCCGGCGTATTCCAGGGACCGCGCGCGGTTCATGCGCAACTGGCCGCAGAGCAGCGCGTTGTACCAACTGATCGATCAGCGACTGCCCAAACTGTAGGCGCCGGCTTGCCGGCGATGGTGGCCCGCCAAATCCATGTCGGATGACGGGCACACCTCGCCTGAGCGAGGTGCCGAGTGTTGGGGCAAGAGCGCTTTGGTTGCTTTCGCGCTTTTCGAAAGTGACCCGCTGCAAGAGCGGCACCCGTAGCCGCCGTTGCCGCAGAACGGGATAGGTACTCAGTCTGATCCAACATCCTGGTCGACTGTCAGGTCGCCTTCGCGGGCAAGCCCGCTCCCACATTCGCATGGGGGGGCAGATAAAATTCGTTTCAGGCAATTCCGCATTCCAGAAAGCGTAAAGCCCCGATGAAACTCACCGAGGCTAGAGCGCCGACCGGGACCCCCAGTCCCTTCGCGCCAGGTTCTATGCCTGCGATTCCAGGGTGTCAACGCAGGCGCTTTAGTCGAAATGCGCAAGCTGGGGTGCGAACACCCAGTGACAGGTGTTGCGTGGGCAACAGCGATTGGGCAGTTGTGTTCAAGAACGACATCACGCTTTCGCTTTGGGTTTTTATCTTGCTGATTTAACTCATTAAAAACCCTGGCACGGGCTCTGCAATAGCACCTGGTGAACCCTTTCACCGTTTGCAGCGGAGCCCTGTATGCCTTCCAGCCTTTCCTCGCTTTCCCGTTTGATCTGCCTTGGCGCCGTCCTGCTGCTGAGTGGCGTGGCCCATGCTGCAGAAGGTGATGATGCCGTGCCGTCCCTGGCCGGCAAGCGCATTGCGGTGAGCATGACCGGTACCAGTCACTATTTCGATATCAAGGCGTTCCAGGCGCAGGTCGATGAGATCAAGCGCCTGGGCGGTACACCGATCACCCTGGATGCCGGGCGTAACGACAAAAACCTGGTGACCCAGCTGCAGACCGTGGTCACCCAGAAGCCGGATGCGGTGATCCAGACCCTCGGTACCCTCAGCGTGATCGACCCCTGGCTCAAGCGCATCAGCAAGGCCGGCATCCCGCTGTTCACCATCGATGCGCCCTCGCAATACAGCCTCAACAACACCACCTCGGACAACGTCGCCACCGGCAAGGCGCTGGCCGATCAGTTGATCAAGGACGCTGGCGGCAAGGGCAAGATCCTGGTGTTCAATGGTTTCTACGGCGTGCCCGTGTGCGCGATCCGTTATGACCAGTTGAAGCTGGCGCTCAAGGATTACCCACAGCTGGAGATCATCCAGCCGGAACTGCGCGATGTGATCCCCAATACCGTGCAGGACGCCTATTCCCAAGTGTCGGCACTGCTCAACAAATACCCGGCGGGCAGCGTCTCGGCGATCTGGTCGGCGTGGGACATCCCGCAACTGGGCGCGAGCAAGGCATTGATCGATGCCAAGCGCACCGAGATCAAGACCTACGGCGTCGACGGCACCCCCGAAGTGCTGGCGCTACTCGGCCAGGCGAACTCGCCGGTGGGCGCGGTGGTGGCGCAGCAGCCGGCGCTGATCGGCAAGACCGCCGTGCAGAACGTGGCGCGTTACCTGGCCGGCCAACGTGACCTGCCCAAGGAAACCCATGTGCCCACGCTGCTGACCACCGCCGCCAACCTGGCGCAGGTCCAGCAGTTGCGGGGTGACTGATGGCGGCATTGCACCTGCAGCACTTGCGCAAACGCTTCGGTGCCACCCAGGCGCTGGAGGATGCGAGCCTGAAGGTCGAGCGTGGCAGCATTCACGGGCTGGTGGGCGAGAACGGCGCGGGCAAGTCGACCTTGATCAAGATCCTTGCCGGCCTTCACAAGGCTGATGCGGGACAGATCAGTATCGACGGCCAATCCTATGCCTCCTTGTCGCCGCGCCAGGTGGATGCGCTGGGCGTGCAGTTCATCCATCAGGAGCGCCTGCTGCCGGCGAGTTTCACTGTCGGCGAGGCGCTGTTTTTCGGCCATGAATTGTGCCGCGGGCCGTTCGTGGATCGGCGCCGACAGCAGCGTGAAGCCGAGCGCTTGCTGGCCGAATATTTTGATCTGCAACTGCCGGTCGGCGCCTTGGTCGGCGAGCTGAACAGCGCCGAGCGCCAAGTGCTGCAAATTACCCGGGCGTTGATCCGCCAGCCGAAAATCCTCGTATTCGACGAGCCCAGCGTGGCGTTGGTCAAGCGTGAAGTCGACCAGTTGCTGCGCATCGTCAAGCGTCTGCGTGACCAGGGTTTGTCGATTCTGTACATCTCCCATTACCTGCAGGAAATCGACAGCCTGTGCGATGAGGTCACCGTGTTGCGCAATGGCCGCGACGTGGCGGTGGTGCAGCCACGACACACCTCCAGCGCCGAGATTGCGCGGCTGATGGTCAACCGCGAGGTGCAGGAGATGTACCCCAAGGCCAAGGTCGAATTGGGCCCGCCGTTGTTGCAGGTGCGCGGGCTGAGCCTGGCGCGGCGTTATCGGCAGATTGACCTGCAGGTGCGCCGCGGAGAAATCCTCGGCCTGACCGGGCTGGTCGGCTCAGGTGCCAAAGAGTTGTTCAAGACCTTGTTCGGCGTGGAGCGCGCCGACAGCGGCAGCGTGCACCTGGACGGGCGCCTGTTGCGCCTGCGCTCGCCGGGCCAGGCGATTGCCGCGGGCATCGCCCTGGTGCCGGAAGAGCGGCGGAGCCAGGGCATTTCGCCGCTGCTGTCGGTGCTGGAAAACCTCACGCTGGCGGGGCTGGGAAGGTTCAGTCGCTGGGGGCTGTTGAGCCGGCGCCAGGAGCACGCGGAGAGCGTGCGCTTGATCGATGAACTGGCGATCAAGGCGCCTGGCCCTCACGCGGCGGTCAGTCAACTGAGCGGCGGCAACCAGCAAAAAGTCGCGTTGGGCAAATGGCTGAGTCGGCGCTCGGCCGTGTACCTGCTGGATGAGCCCTGCGTGGGTGTGGATGTGGGCGCCAAAGTGGAGATCTATCGCTTGATCGGACGCCTGGTGGAAGCGGGCGCGGCGGTGCTGGTGCTGTCTTCGGACTTGCCGGAGTTGCTCGGGATCAGTGATCGAATTGTGGTACTGCATCGTGGCGAGATCGCCGGTGAATTCCATGCCGGCGAGGCTGACAGCGATCAGTTGCTGGCCTGTGCGACGGGGGTCGTGCCCGCTGCAGCGCTGCCGGCGCGGGAGGTCGAACATGCTTGATGTCGCGACGCCTGGGTTCTCGCAACGCGTGTGGGTGCTGGTGCTGCGCCGGGGTTCGGTGGGGGTGTTCCTGGCGATCCTGTTGGGGTTTGCCGTGGCCGCGCCGAATTTTCTGTCGGTGGGTAACCTAGCCAATGTGTTCAGCCAGTCCGCGATCCTCGGCGTGCTGGCCTTCGGGCTGACCTGCGTGATTATCGGCGGCGGCTCGAATGTGGTGGCCGGCGGACTCGACCTGTCGTTGGCGGCCAATCTCGGGCTGTGCGCGGCGGTGTTCAGCCGGCTCAACAATGCCGGCCTGGAGCTTTGGCTCAGCGTGCTGCTGACCCTGGGCTGTGGCCTGACGGTCGGCGTGCTGAACGGCCTGGCGGTGGTGCTGCTGCGCTTGCCACCGTTGCTGGCGACGCTGGCGAGCATGAACGTACTGGCCGGGTTGGAGCTGGTGCTGACGGAAAACACCGTGGTCTCTACCGACTCGCCGCTGCTCGACCTGCTCAGCGGCGGCACCTGGCTGGCGGTGCCGGCACTGGCGTGGGTGCTGCTGGTGACGGCGGGCGTGCTGACCTTGCTGATCCAGCATTCGGCCTACGGGCTGCGCCTGCATGCGGTCGGCGAATACCCACAGGCGGCGCAGGCAGCCGGGATCCGGGTGCCGGCCTACGTGCTCTCGAGCTACCTGCTGTCGGGGCTGTGCGCCGCCGTGGCCGCGCTGTGTTCGGCGGCATTTTTCAGCGGCAGTACCACCGGTTCCGGCGACATGTTGCTGTCGGTGGTGGCGATCGCTTTTCTTGGCGTGGTGTTTTCCAGGCGACTGGTGGCGAGTATCCCGGGCACTTTGCTCGCTGCGCTGTTGATCGGTTTTCTGATCAATGGCTTCCAGTTGCTCAACGTGTCGAGCTTCTGGGTCAATGGTGTGCAAGGCGTGTTGATCTTGCTGGTGGTCGCCGCCTCCAGCGCCTTGAACCGAGGAGTCCACCCATGAACCTGCGCGCCTTGTTGCCGCTGACCTTGCCGCTGGTGTTTGCGCTGATCGTCGCGGTGTTCGCCGTGCAGGCGCCAGGGTTCCTGAGCGCCGGCAACCTGCACAGCCTGCTGCTGAACAACTTCGTGTTGCTGGCGATTGTCGCCATCGGCATGACTTACGCCGTGGCCGCCGGCGGTATCGACCTGTCGGTGAGCACCGCGCTGGATTTCGCCAGTTTCAGCTTCGTCGTGCTGCTCAATGGTGGGCATGGCTGGGCGGTAGCTGCCACGGGGGCGCTGGTCGCTGCGTTGCTGGTCGGGGTGTTCAATGCCGGCTTGATCGCCGGGCTGCGCATCAGCCCTTTCCTGGCGACCCTGGGGACGTTGTTTATTGGCACCAGCGCCCAGCAGTTGCTGTCGGACGGCGGTCAGCCGATCTATATCGCCCAGGGCGTGAAGCCCGAACTGACCGGCCTGATCCCGCTGCTGATCGTCCTTGGGCTGGCACTGTTCTACGGCCTGGCACTTGCGCGCGGGCGCCTGGGCCGTGAGTTGTTGGCCCAGGGCACCCAGCCGCTGCTGGCGTATTACTCGGGGTTGTCGGTGCGGCGCATCGTGACCGTCGTGGCGCTGGCCACCGCGTTGGCCTGCGGGGTGGCGGGGGTGTTGCTCAGCTCGACGGTCAGCGCCTACGTGCCGCTGTCCGGCAATGCGTTTTTGCTCAATGCGATTGGCGCGGTGTTCATCGGCACGACGTTGAGCCGACAGGGCCGGGCGAATATTCCCGGCACCTTGCTGGGGGTGCTGTTTATCAACGTGATCGCCAACGGCCTGCTGCTGATCGGCTGGAATTTCTACTGGCAGCAGGTGGCGACCGGCGTGCTGATTTTTGTGGTGCTGACCTTCAGCTTTGCCAGTCGCCGTGTGCTGGAGCGCAACTAGCCGGGGTTATTCAGCCTTGACCCGGATGATGCGGGGTTTGTAGGTGCCGTTTTCCACACGTGACGCGATGCGCTTCATGGGCATCGCTTGCTGAAACAGGCGTGCGAACGCTTTTGGCGCAGCGGCAGGCTGCTTGAGTTCGGTAAACGCATCAGAACTGGTATTGCGCGCCGGCTCCCGCATACCAGGAGCGTCCGGGCGCTGCTTCGTAGTAGCGGCCGTTGCCGTCGCCGACGATCACCGAGCCGACGTACTGGCGGTCGAGCAGGTTATCCAGGCGCAGGGTCTGGTGGAAGGTCCAGTGCTCGACTTTCTGCTCGAAACGGGCGCGCCAGTTGAACACGCTGTAGCCGGGTGCGACGTGTTGCTGGTTGGTGTCTTCGACGTAGACCTTGCTGCGGTACATGCCTTCGATGGCGGTGCTGACCCAGTCCCGTGGCTTCCAGTTCAGTTCGGCGAACAGGGTGGTTTGCGGCACGCCGGGGAGGTAGTTGCCTTTGTCGACGGGCTTGCCGCCGCCGATGAAGTCGCTGTCATAGGTGGCTTGCAGGCGGGTGTAGGCGAGGCTGGTGCTCCAGTGTTCGGCCAACTGGCTCTCGATGCCCAGTTCGAAACCGCGCCGCAGTGTGCGGCCGGCGTTCTGGTAGCTGGTGCGCCCGCCCAGGGACTGGTCGACGACCAGTTCGTCCTCGGTGGTGATCTGGAACACAGCCGCGTTGATCCGCGTGTCGTTCAGTTGGGCCTTCAGGCCCACTTCATATTGGGTACTTTCGGACGGTTTCAGGCCGAAGTTGAAGCCTTCGACATTACCTGGCGCGTAGGCCAATTCTGCCTGGGTAGGGGTTTCGAAACCTTTGCCTGCACTGACGTAGCCGTGCAACTCGGGCGTGAACGCGTACATCACGCTCATCGACGGGGTGTTTTTCTGGTAGGTCTTGCTGCCGCTGGCGTCGCCATTGCTCAGGAATTGATCGTCGACGTCCAGTTGCATGGTGCTGTGGCGGATGCCGGCTTGCAGGGTCCAGCGGTCGAGGGCCCAGTTGGCCTGGAGGTAGGGATCGAGGCTGCGCGCCGTGTCGATTTCATCGCGGCGTAGCTGGCCCTTTACGCCAAGGGTGGTGCCGCTGTAGTTCTGGTAGCCGTGGCGGCTGTCTTCGCTCTGGTCGAAGTCCAGCCCGGTGATGATCATCAGCTCACCCGGCGCGCTGTCGATGGGCTGCATCCAGCGTACGCTGCCGCCGTAGAACTTGCGGTCGAATTGCACCACGCCGCCGCCGCGTTCGTTGGGCGGGGTGCCTTTGGGGATCGACAGATACTGAATCACACTCCTGCGCCCCGTATACGCATTCACCTGCAACGTCGCATCGCCGATGTAGCGCTCGTAATTCATCCCCAATTGCTGATGATCGATGCTTTTGCGCGTGTTGTACTGCAACGCGGCGGGGTCCACGGAGCGAGGGTCTGCCTTATACGCCTGCCATTTCTGCCCCAGCGGGTCCTGTGTCCCGTTCTGCTCCAGGCTGCTGTAGATCAGCGCCAGCTTGCTGTCGTCATCGGGCTGGAAATTGAGTTTGGCGAAGGTCTGGTCGCGGCGCGCGCTGCTGTGGTCGCGATAGCCGTTGGTGTCCATGCGCGAGGCGTCGAGGACGAAGCCCGCACCATTGGCGGCGCCTTCGGCGCTCAGGTGGTTTTTGTTCAGGCCGTCGCTGCCCACCAGGGTTTCGGCGCCGATGCGCGGCGGGCCTTCACCGTCGCGGGAAAACATCTGGATCACGCCGCCGGCGTTGCTGCCATACAGCGTGGCGGCAGGCCCGCGCAGCACTTCGATGCGTTCGGCGGTGTCGAGGTTGAAGGTTGCGGCCTGGCCCTGGCCGTCCGGAGTGCTGGCGGGAATGCCGTCGGCAATCAGCTTGATGCCACGCACGCCGAACGCCGAGCGCGCGCCGAAGCCGCGGGAAGAAATCTGCAGGTCCTGCGCATAGTTCTGGCGGTTTTGCACCACCAGGCCAGGCACGCGGGACAGGGCTTCAGAGGCATTGATGCCCAATTGCCCGTCGCTGATCTGCTCGCGGCTGATGCCGTCCACCGAGTACGGCAGGTCGAACGTCGGGCTGGCGCTGCGTGAGCCGGTGACGACGCTGGGGTCGAGGATCAGGGCGGTGTCGTCTGCACGGGCGGTGTCACACAGGGCGAGCAGGCCGGGCAGCAACAGGGTGAAGCGAGTGAGCGGGGTCATGGTTCAGCCGGAATCCGTGGCGCTTAGGGTGTAAACGCGCAAAAGGGCGCGAGTTTAGTGACTCGGGCGATTTATTTCATTTAGGAATCGGCCTACGGAACCCGTCGGAGCGTTGGCGCTGGGCTCACACACGGCCCGATGTTAGCGTGGTCAGCCCCGCCCATGACAATGGCCGATGGGTCAAAAGGAGTTGTACGTGAGGAGTACGTCGATAGTCGTGTGCCTGGCAGCGGTGCTGGCGCTGGCCGGTTGCGGAACGATCAATACCGTGTTCCGCCCGGACGCCGTGGCCAGCCAGAACCTCAAGGATTCGCGCAGCCACTGCGAGAACGTTCCGCGCATCTACAGCGGGGTGATCTACGGGTTTTGTTCGCTCAATGGCGAGCCCAGGCCTGAAAAAAGCCTCAAGGACCAAAGCGTGTCCGACGCCGCCGGCAATGCCTTCCCGGTCATCGCCATCGAATTCGCCGCCTCCGGCGTACTGGACACGTTGGTACTGCCCTATACGATCTACCGCCAGAACAAGGACGGCAGCATCGAGATCTTCCGCTAGTCCCTCTTGCCGCTCGCCGCTAACAGCTTCCCACTGCTTTTGAGCTATAATCCCGCCCTTTAGCTGTTTCCTGCCCAGGTGGGAAGCACACTTTTTTCAGGCGCAACCCGCCTGCATGCAGACTAAAAGAGGCTAGACCCCTGTGGCATTGACGATTCTTGGCCTGTCCGGCGCCCTTAGCCATGATCCTTCCGCAGCCTTGTATATCGACGGCAAGCTGATCGCGGCCGCCGAAGAAGAGCGCTTCGTACGCGACAAACATGCAAAGAACCGCATGCCCTACGAATCGGCGAAGTTCTGCCTGGAACAGGCCGGCATCAAGCCTTCCGACGTTGATGTGGTGGCGATCCCGTTCGCCCCGATCAGCCTGTTCGGCGAGGCGCGCTGGCACTATGCCAAGCGTTACTGGTATGCCCCGGATCGCGCGCTCGACGCGATCCTGATGGGCAACCGTCGCTATAAGCGTTATCGCAACAAGATCGTCTGGTGCCTGGAGCAACTGGGCTTCGATCCGAAGAAAATCAAGATCGAACCGGTTGAACACCACCTGGCCCACGCCTCCAGCGCCTACCACTGCTCGGGCTTCCAGGAGAAGACCGCGATCCTCGGGATCGACGGCAAGGGCGAGTACGCTACCACCTTCTTCGGCTACGGCGAAAACGGCAAGATCCACAAGATCAAGGAATTCTACGATCCGGACTCCCTCGGCGGCCTGTACGGCGCGATCACCGAGTTCCTCGGTTTCGAGATGCTCGACGGCGAGTTCAAGGTCATGGGCATGGCGCCGTATGGCGACGCCAGCAAGTACGATTTCTCGCGCCTGGCCTCCTTCGAGAACGGCGAGCTGGTGATCAACACCGACTACGCCAACGTCATCGGCCTGCGCCGCTATAAAGAGAAGGGCAAGGGCTTCTACTTCTCGCCGAAACTGATCGAGTGGCTGGGTCCCAAGCGCGAAGGCGACATCGCCGACGAGCCGTACATCCACTACGCCGCCAGCATGCAGGCACTGTTCGAGAAGCTGGCCCTGCAGATGATCGACCACTACCTGGGCGACATCCTCAAAGACACCGGCAAGCTGGCCTTCGCCGGCGGCTGTGCGCTGAACGTGAAGCTGAACCAGAAGATCATTGCCCGTGACGACGTCAAGGAGCTGTTCGTGCAGCCGGCGTCGGGCGATGCCGGCACTGCCGTCGGTGCAGCGGCCTACGTGTCCCATGCTCGTGGCGTACCGGTGGAGAAGATGGAGCACGTCTACCTCGGCCCGTCCTACAGCAACGAAGACGTGATCGCCGCGTGCGCCAGGCACGAGAGCAAGCCGAACTGGCGCAAGATCGAGAACATGCCGCAGCGCATCGCCAAGATCATGGTCGACGGCAACCCGGTGGCCTGGTTCCAGGGCCGCATGGAGTTCGGCCCGCGTGCCCTCGGTGGTCGTTCGATCATCGGCTGCCCAAGCGCCACCGGCGTGGCGGACCGCATCAACCACCAGATCAAGTTCCGCGAGCGCTGGAGGCCTTTCTGCCCGTCGATGCTCGACACCGTGGCTCCGCAGATGATCAAGGTCGATCACCCTGCGCCGTTCATGACCTTCACCTTTGAAGTGGCGGAAGAGTGGAAGACCCGCGTGCCGGAAGTGGTCCATGAAGATGGCACCTCCCGTGCCCAGGTGCTCAAGCGCGAGTACAACCCGCGCTACTACGACATGATGAAAGAGCTGGAAGTACTGACCGGTAACGGCGTATCGCTGAACACCTCGCTCAACCGTCGTGGCGAAGCGATGATCTGTTCGCCGACCGACGCGTTGAACATGTTCTTCGGCTCGGACCTGCAGTACCTGATCATGGAAGACATCCTGGTCGTCAAAGACGGCGTGGACCCTTATGACGCGCTCGGCTGAACGCCACGTCCTGCAGTTCTGCCACGGCTATGACGGGCCGTTCCTGGACTGCGCCCGGCAGTACGCCAGTCTGTTCGCAGGCTCTGGCTATAAGGTGACCACGGTGTTCCTCACCGGGGTCGCCGACCCCGAGGTGGCCGCCGGGTGTGCCAGCGATGAAGTGTTGTTCATGGAGTTCAGCTCCAAGGCCGTGCGCGGCCTGAAGCTGGCGGCCATTGCGCAGTTGCGCAAGATTGCCGCCTCGCGCAGTTTCAGTTTCTGTATTGCCCACCGTTTCAAGCCGATCTACGTGGCCTTGCTGGCGACGCGGCTGCCGGTGATTGGCGTGCATCACGCCTTTGGTGACTACCAGCGTCGCAGCCGCAAGCTGTTTGCCGGGTTTTTCCGCAAGCGCCTGAGCCTGCTCGGGGTGTCCGATGCCGTGCGTGACGACATGCGCCGCTGCCTGCCAGCCTGGCCTGCCGCACGTATCCAGACCTTGTACAACCGTATCGATGTCGACGCCTTGCAGGCTATTCAGGTGCCGGTGCATGAGGCCCGTGATGCGCTGGGGTTGTCGCCGGACGAATGGGTGATCGGCAATGTCGGTCGCCTGCACCCGGACAAGGACCAGGCCACGCTGCTCAAGGGCTTTGCCCTGGCACTGGCGCACTTGCCCGTCGAGAGCCGCCTGGCGATCCTCGGCAGCGGGCGCCTGGAGCAAGACCTCAAGGAACTCGCCCGGGAACTGGGGATTGCCGACAAGGTGCTGTTCCTCGGCCAAGTGCCGGATGCGCGCCGGTATTTCCGCGCATTCGATGTGTTTGCACTGAGCTCCGATCATGAACCCTTCGGGATGGTACTGCTGGAGGCCATGGCGGCCGGCGTACCGTTGCTGGCCACGGCCTGTGGCGGGGCGAAGGAAGTGGTCGAGGGGGTCGGGATCCTGTTTCCCTTCGGCGATGCCGAACACCTCGCGCAGGGGCTGCGGCACCTGGCGGCGATGGATCAACACCAGCAACGGCAGTGCGCCGAGATGATGCTGGAGCGTCTGCGCGAGCGTTTCTCGGATCAGGCGGTACGCGCTACCTTCTGGCAACTGCCGCACGTTATTGAACTGACCGCGGGGGCCTGATGCTCAATCGATTCCAAGGCTGGCGCGAGCGGGGCTGGTCCGTCGTCGACGCGCCCGTCTACAGCGACGCCTGGCAGCGTTTTGGCGGCAGTGTCGCCACTCATCCGCAGGTGATCGAACGCCTGGCCGGCCTGGCTGACATCCCGGTGCGCTATTTGGCCTGGGAGCAGGGCGGCAAATTGCAGGCGTGCATCGCCACCTGGGGGCGCGACCTGGCCTTGTCCAAGGACGTGCTCAAGCAGCGCGGCAAAAAGGGCCTGTTCGACCTGGGCAACGCCGAGCTGATCCTGCCTGCCGCGCCTGACACCCAGGCCCCCTTGCGCCACCGCGCGCGCTACCTGTCGGCGCTGAACGAAGGCCGCTTCAGTGGGCTCAAGCCACAGGCCGAGCAATTGGCCATGGCCCGCACGCCCGAGGAACTGTCGAAGAAATTTCGCTACAACCAGCGCCGCGAGCTGCGCCTGCTGGACGAGGCCGGTGGTGTCGTGCGGCCGGTGAGCGAGTTTTCCAGCCAGGAACTGGCAGTGATCTACTGCGATTTGTTTCTGCGGCGCTGGGGCTTTGTCGCTACGGGTGCCGAGCGCATGGCCGAGGTGATCGAGCTGCTGCGTGAATGGCTGATCGGCTCGGTGATTTTCCTCAACGACGCGCCGATTGCGGTCCAGCTGGTGTACCGGGTCGAGTCGCCCGAGTGGATCAGCGTGGAGTACGTCAACGGTGGTGTCGATCCGCAAACCCGCGCTTTCAGCCCGGGCAGTGTGCTCAGTTTCCTCAACACCCAGAGTGCCTGGGAGCACGCCCGTGAAGCCGGCAAGCCGCTGCGGTTTTCGTTCGGGCGGGCCGACCGGGAATACAAGGACCGTTGGTGCAACCCTGTGCCGGTGCTGACCGTATGAGCCGCAAACAGCAATTGCTCAAGCGCCATCGGCGCAACAAACGCATCGGCGTGCTGATCGGCCTGGTGCTGCTGGTGGCGATCGGTGTCGGCGTCGCCTGGTGGCTGCCGCTGGTACTGGGCGTGCTGGCCTGGGCGGCTCATGAAGCCTGGTTTGCCGACCATTTGTTCTATGCGCCCAACGAAGATTACCAGTACCGTTTTTCGGCGGATGCCGCGGTGGCCGGGGTTAGTTTCGAGGGTGGCCGGCTGCGGGTGGATGGGCCGCTGGAAGCCAATGCGACGCTGGTGTTGGCCATCAAGCTCAAGAGCGGCTGGCTGGGGCGTTTTCTCGACCCGGCGATTGAGATTTACGGCGCTGACAGCGTCGACCGGCAAGCCTTCGAGCGCGGTGTGAATGGCCTGCGTTATCTGAATCTGAGTGGTTTGGCCCCGGCCCTGATGGCCGGTGAGCTGCGCCTGCGCGGGCGCTTTTGCACGCTGCAGGGCGCGCCCCGCCTGTGGGCCTGGGCTACGCCGGACTACTCGGCGCAACGCGTGATGGTCATCGCGCCGCATGCCGACGATGCCGAGCTGGCCGCCTTCGGGCTGTACAGCCAGGCCGAGAACCCATGGATCGTGACCCTCACGGCGGGTGAAATCGAAGCCGAGCACTATCAGCAGATGGGCCTGGACCCGGCTGAAGCTGCACGGATCAAGGGGCGTTTGCGCGCCTGGGACAGCATCGCCGTGCCGCGTTGGGCCGGTGTGCCAGAGGCGCATTGCGTGCAGTTGGGCTATTTCTGCCTGCAATTGCAGGCGATGCGCGCCACGCCCGATCAGCCTGTCGCTTCGCGCGAGGCCGAGCTGGAAGATATCCGCCTGTTTCGCCAGTTCAACGCGTTCCCGCTGCCGGCGGATCAGGACGGCTTGCCGACCTGGAATAATTTGCTGGCTGATCTGCGCCAGTTGCTGCTGACCGCACGTCCGCAAGTGATTGTGCTGCCTCACCCGGTCCTCGACCCGCACCCGGATCACATCTGCGCGCAGCAAGCGGTGCTCGAGGCCCTGCAAGGCCTGGAGTGGCAGCCGACCACCGTGCTGGGCTACGCCAATCACCTGCACGACAACGACCGCTGGCCCATGGGTGACGCGGGTGCCGGGATTGCGCTGCCGCCGCTGTTCGATGACGCGCTGCAGTTGTGGCCGTGCAGCCTGTCGCTGTCGCTGGTGCAGCAGCGCGACAAGGCCATGGCACTGGGCATGATGCATGACCTGCAGCCCGCGCCGCCGTTCAAGCGCCGGGTGCGACGCTGGTTGCAACGTGTGTTGGCGGGCCGTGCGCGGTCGCCGTATGGTGAGAACGAATTTTTCCGCAAGGCCGTACGACGGCATGAGTTGTTCTGGCGTTTGTGAAAGGGAAAGTCATGAAAGTTTTGTTTCTGGTGCAGAAAGAGCAGCGCGCTATCCTCGACCGTCTTTACGAGGGCGTGGCCGAGCACTGCGAGTGTGATATCCGTTGGCTGAGCAGCGATGAGCAGCGCAACCTGCGTGGTTATTTCCGCCGCGAAGTCGATGTGACCCGTTACGATCGCATCGTGTTCTTCCTGCGCTTCAAGCAGGAAATCCGCCAGGCCGGGTTTATCCGCACGATCCCCAACCTGGTGATCCTTGAGCACGACGCCTACCAGAACTACATTCCCTGTAAATATACCGGCAAGTTCAGCGCCCACTACCGCCGCCTGCCGTGGGCGCGGGTGATCAGTTCCGGGCATATGGTCACTGAGCGCCTGCGTGCGGAGGGCTTTGACGCCGTGTTCGTGCCAAAGGGCTATGATCAGGCGCTGTTGCAGGCGCAAGGGCGCGAACGCGACATCGAGCTGGCGTTTGTCGGCAGTACCAACAGTGTGGCCTACACCGGCCGCAAGGCATTGCTGGATGAACTGGCGCGGGTTGAACCTTTGGTGGTGACGCGCACCAAATCTGGTGAGGAATACTGCGCGACCCTCAACCGCATTCGTTTTTTCGTCAGTGCCGACGTCGGCATGGGCGAGTACATGATCAAGAATTTCGAGGCCATGGCCTGCGGTTGCGTACTGCTGGCATTTGATCAGGGCGCCGAGGAAAACCAGGCGCTTGGTTTCAAGGACATGATCAATGTGGTGTTCTACAAGGACATCCCGCAGTTGCAGGAAAAACTCGCCGTCTTGCGGGCCGACCCGCAGCTGGCGGCAGACATTGCGCGCAACGGGCAGGACCTGGCCGTCAGTCAATTCAGTTTCGCCCGGATCGGCCAGCGCATTGTCGAAGCGCTCCAGCCACCCCTGCGGCCACGTGCGCCGCTGAATTTGCTGGAGAGGTTGCGTCTGACACTGGGCGTTTGAAAGTGGCCAAATAGCCACAAATGATGGCTATATGATACTATCGAGGCTTGAATGCAATTCTCCGATCAAAGCGACATAACGCTTGTAGTGACTAGTTGTGGTCGCTTCGATTTGTTGAGGCGCACACTCGAGAGCTTCGATCTGTTCAATACGGCGGCAATACGCGAAGTCTTCATCACCGAAGACTCCGGTGACGAAGCCGTACGCCAGGCGATTCCCGAGCATTGGCGCGGACATTGCACCTTCTTGATCAATCGCCCGAAGCTTGGGCAGTTGGCATCCATCGACCTGGCCTACGCGTCGGTCAAGACCCCCTATATATTCCATTGCGAGGATGATTGGGCGTTTTATCGACCCGGGTTTGTCGAGGATTCCAAGGTAGTACTGGAGCAGCGCCCGGACATTCTTCAAGTCTGGTTGCGCAACTATGTTTACGACTTGCAGGTGCACAGCCCCTATATCCACCTGGGGTCGCGCGAAGTGATTGGCGGGGTGCCGTGTTATCCCTTGCTGTCGGATAAGCCCGAGTGGCAAGGATTTTCGCTGAACCCGGGCCTGCGGCGACTCAAGGAGTACCAATTGTGCGCACCCTTTTCAGGGTTCGAAGGCGAGAAAGGGCTTTCCAGGCGTTACGCAGAGTTGAATCTGCCAGCGGTTACCCTCGAGGGCGATGCGGTCCTGCACACCGGTTTCGGTTTGCACGTGGCAACGGCGGGAGAGCGCTCGACCAAGGCCAAGCGCAAGCGGCGAGAGCGGATCAAGCTGGCTCTCATGCTGATACTGGGTGTCGGTATCGGTTGGTTGATCAATAGTTGAGTGCAACAAGCCACCACAACGCCGCATAAGGTCTTTTTTTTCGATGAGTATCCTCAACATCATGTGGGCCGGTGGCTCTGCATTTGCCTCAGTGCAGAAGGTTCATCAACAGATTTTGTCGCACGCGCTCAGCCGTGCACCGATTGACACCTGGCTGCTTCAAGGCAGTGCGGACGGCGGTGAACCGGCCCGCGAGTGGAAGCTTTCCTCCGCCCGGCTCAAGGGGCGGCATGTATGGAAGCTCATGATGCCCTGGATGCGCGCGCGCTTTGAGAAGGCCCTGCCCGACGGGGTAGAGGTGGTGCTGCTGGATGGGATTGGCGTGGCCCGGGTGATATTGCCTGTGCTCAAGCGTCTGCCGCAGGTGCGTGCAGTCGTGGTGTTTCATGGCGCCACGCGCCTGCGACGGGCTGACCAGCAACTGTTCGAGCAATTCCCGGCCACGCAATTGACGCTGGCGGCGGTGTCGCAAACCCTGGCGGACTCACTTGAGCGCTATCTGCAGCGGCCGGTGGCGGTGTTGCGCAGTGCTTTTGACCCGGTTGCTTTCCGCGCTGCGGCGCTTTCGCGGGAAGAGGCGCGTTCGCGCCTGGGCCTGCCGTTGGAAGACGCGCCGGTATTGGGTGCGGTAGGCCGGCTGGTGGATGGCAAAGGCTTTGGCTGTTTGCTGGAGGCATTTGCCAACGTGTCGGCCAAGCAGCCTGGCGCGCGCCTGGTGATTCTCGGCGAGGGCCCGGCCCGGCCTGCCCTTGAAGCCCGTATCGAGCAGCTTGCCTTGCAGGGCAAAGTGTCACTGCCAGGACATCTGCCTGACGCGGCGACGCTTTACCGTGCGTTCGACTGGGTGGCTATTCCCTCCACCCAGGAAGGCCTCGGGTTGATCCTGCAAGAGGCTGTGATGGCCGGCGTGCCGGTGTTGACCAGCGAGCTGGCGGTGTTCCGCGAGCAGGTGGCGGATGCCGGCTGGTATGCACCTTCGGAAGATGCAGAGGCCTGGGCCGGCCTGATGGCGCGGGCATTCGCGGCCTCTGCCACGGCGGTGGTCGAGGCTCAGTCGCAGGCGTTGGCGCCGGAGCAAGCCTGGAAAGACTTCAGTGAAACCTCCCGGCGGCTGTTCTCATGCCGCTAGCAGCGCTTGCTCCAGTGCATGCATTGGAAAGCAATCGTTCAGCTTCTCGCGTGCAATATAGCGCGCGAAGTGCTGCAAGTTGCGTCGTGCGAGTTCCGGGTTCAGCGGGGCGCGCAAGAAGCGCATGTCGGCCACGTCGATAAGCCCCATTTCATTCTCCGGCGTCACCACGATATTGCCCAGGTGCAGGGAGCGGAAGTAAATGCCGGCAGCGTGCAGGCGGCGGATCAGTGCCACCAGCGGATCGAGATTCGATTGCCAGTCAAAACCTTCTTTATTGGAAATCTGCCGCAGTGTTTCCCCCGGCAACGGGCGATACAGCACGGCGGTCATGCCGGGCGCGGCCAGTTGGAAGTACGCCAGCACAGTCAAGGTCGGGATGCCGCGCTGCTGCAATTGCGCCACGTTGTCGATGAAACGCTTGGAGTACGGACGAAACAGTGCAGATGAAAACAAGCGTTTACGACGAAACAGTTTAAGGATATTTCCGTCAGACAGCAGGTAGACTTTGGGCCCGTAGCTGTCCTTCTCCAGGACTCTGGCGCCTTCAATCATCGTGTTTAAATCGGCTTGGGCAAGCCTTGAACATTGCATCGTTGGAAAGCCTTGTGGGGAGTCGCGGGCACAGTGATCGGTAATAATGCCGAAAGTTTTGGGTTTTAACCATGCCGGGTTGGCAGGTTGAACGTATTCAGGAGCGGGTGATGCAAGCAAGTCGTTGGGCGCAGGTATGGATGATTTTCGGGTTGCTTTGGTTTCTGCTGGCGATTGCCTTTGCGCCAACCAACAAGATTTACCAACAAGGGTTGACGCTGTTTCTCTGGTTGCCGGCCATGGTGTTCGCCTGGTCGGCGCGTGAGCGTCTCAAGGAGGTCTGGCGCGAGCAGCGCTGGATGTGCCTGATGATCGCGGCGCTGGCGATCTGGGGCGCGATCAGCCTGACGTGGACCAATGCCGAGGACCCATCGCGCGAGGCCAAGCGCCTGCTGTATATCGGCGTGTTCCTGCTGTTTTTCCCGGTGCTGGCCTGTGGTCAGAGCGATCGCATCATTCGCGTGATGCAGTGGGGTGGTTTCGGGCTGGCGGTGTCGTCGCTGGTGGCGATCATCAAGTTTTATGGGGTCGAGCATAACGCCTGGTCTGCCCGCCTCGAAGGGCTGGGGCAATTGGCTCACCCGATCCTGGGCGCCTACGTGATCGGCCTGGCGGCGATCTGGTTGCTGCATTGGCTGCCGCGTGGCCGCTGGATGCAAGTGGCGTGGGTGCTGTCCATCGGATTGCTGGGGCTCTTCGTGGTGTTGAGCCAGAGCCGTGGCGCGGCATTGGCGCTGTTGCTGACCGTGGTCGCCATGCCGGCCTGGTGCCGGGACCGACGTAGCACCGTGATTGCTATCGCTGCGGTCGTGGCGGCGGTGGCGGTGTTCTTCGCCATGGAGTCGCTGATGCTGGCCCGTGGTGTTTCCTATCGGCCGCAGATCTTCATGGCCTCTTTGCACATGATCGGCGAGCATCCGTGGACCGGCCTGGGCCTGGGTGGGGACTACAAGGTCTTTGCCGATAACCTCTATTTCGATCACGCCCACAACCTGTTCACGCATGTCACCATCGAGCTGGGCCTGCCGGGCCTGCTGCTCTGGTGCGGGCTGTGGTTCGGCGTGTTGTGGCAAGCCTGGAAGGCCCGCGACACGCTCTACGGCAAGGGCATCATCGGCATGTGGGTGTTTTCGTTCCTGGCCATGCAGTTCGATGCTGCGAGCCTGACGGGCACGCCCCGCGCCGAGTGGTTCATCTCGTGGCTGCCGATTGCGCTGGCCAGTGTGTTGGTCTGGGCTCGGGCCAAACCCGACGCTTGTGATAAAGTTCGCGTCCTACCCAATCAGTGAGCTCGACACATGAGTGACGCACCGCCCAAAGCGGACCAGGAATCCAGCCTGAAAATTTATTTCAGGCTGCTGGGCTATGTGAAACCGTACCTGGGCATGTTCCTGCTGAGTATCGTGGGCTTCGTGATCTTTGCGTCCACCCAGCCCATGCTCGCCGGGATCCTCAAGTACTTCGTGGATGGCCTGAGCAACCCCGACGTGGTGTTCCTGCCCAAGATCCCGTTGTTCAAGGACTTGAAGCTGCTGATGGCCGTGCCGCTGCTGATCATTCTGATCGCGGCGTGGCAGGGCCTCGGCTCGTTCCTGGGCAACTACTACCTGGCCAAGGTTTCCCTGGGGCTGGTGCATGACCTGCGCGTCCAGCTGTTCAACAAGCTGCTGGTGCTGCCCAACCGTTATTTTGACACGCACAACTCCGGGCACCTGATTTCGCGCATCACCTTCAACGTGACCATGGTCACCGGGGCTGCCACGGATGCGATCAAAGTCGTGATCCGCGAAGGCCTGACGGTGGTGTTCCTGTTCGGTTACCTGCTGTGGATGAACTGGAAGCTGACCCTGGTGATGCTGGCGATCCTGCCGCTGATTGCCGTCATGGTCGGCAGCACCAGCAAGAAATTCCGCAAGCAGAGCAAGAAGATCCAGGTGGCGATGGGCGACGTGACGCACGTGGCCTCCGAAACCATCCAGGGCTACCGCGTGGTGCGCAGCTTCGGTGGCGAAAGCTACGAGGAGCGCCGCTTTGCCGCCGCCAGCCAGGGCAACACCGACAAGCAACTGCGCATGAACAAGACCGGCGCGGTCTATACGCCGATGCTGCAATTGGTGATCTACACCGCCATGGCTGCGCTGATGTTCCTGGTCCTGTTGCTGCGCGGTGACGCCACGGCAGGTGACCTGGTGGCCTACATTACCGCCGCGGGCCTGCTGCCCAAGCCGATCCGCCAGCTGTCGGAAGTCAGCTCGACGATCCAGAAAGGCGTGGCAGGTGCCGAGAGCATCTTCGAGCAACTGGATGAAGTGCCTGAAGTCGACAGCGGCACCGTCGAGCGTGACCGTGTCAGCGGTCGCCTGGACGTGCGCAACCTGAGCTTCACGTACCCCGGTACCGATCGCGAAGTGCTGAAGAACATCAGCTTCAGTGCCGCGCCGGGGCAGATGATTGCACTGGTCGGGCGCTCGGGCAGTGGCAAGTCGACCCTGGCGAGCCTGATCCCGCGCTTCTACCATCACGAGACCGGCGAGATCCTGCTGGACGAGGTGGAGATCGAAGATTACCGCCTGCGCAACCTGCGCCGACATGTCGCCCAGGTGACCCAGCACGTCACGCTGTTCAACGACACCGTGGCCAATAACATTGCCTACGGCGACCTGGCGGATGCGCCGCGCGAAGACATTGAAAAAGCAGCGGCGGATGCCTACGCCATGGACTTCATCTCCGAGCTGCCAAAAGGCCTGGACACCGAAGTCGGGGAAAACGGCGTGTTGCTTTCCGGTGGCCAGCGTCAACGCCTGGCAATCGCTCGGGCCCTGCTGAAAAACGCCCCGTTGCTGATTCTGGATGAAGCGACATCGGCGCTGGATACCGAGTCGGAGCGCCACATCCAGGCGGCGCTGGACAAGGTCATGAAAGGCCGCACCACCCTGGTCATCGCGCACCGTTTGTCCACCATCGAGAAAGCCGACCTGATTCTGGTGATGGACCACGGTGAAATTGTCGAGCGTGGTACGCATCTCGAACTGCTGGCCATGGGCGGCTATTACTCGCGCCTGCACGCCATGGGCCTGGACGAGCCGGCGACGGCGAACATCACCTGACACACCGGGGCGCGCAATGCGCCCCGTTTTTTGTATCAAGCCCCATACACGCTTGACCAAAGCCAAATAATTCGCTGCCTATCGTTTGTTATGTTGGCCTTCTCGATTCGAATGACGAACGAGAGGGCTAACCTTCTTGCGTGGGTAATGGAATGTTGCAACGTCTGTTGTGGAAACTGCTTCCCAAGCCCCAGCGGGCGTTTCTGCTGGGGCGTTTGTCGGTGGTGGATCGCCAGGCAGTGAACAAATCCCTGTCGGCGGTGACCGTCCTTCCCCCTGCCTTCGAGCGACACAACTGCGTGTTTATCCACGTGCCCAAATGCGCCGGCAGCAGCGTCTGTTCGGCGCTGCTGGATGGGCGCTGGCCGGGGCATTTGCCGTATTACTGGTACCAGCAGCAATTTCCCGAGCACTGCGAGCGCAGTTTCAAGTTCGCCTTCGTGCGTGACCCGCTGGAGCGCGCCTACTCGGCCTATACCTATTTGCGCAGCAATCACATGGGCGCGCGTGATCTGCAGGCCCAGGCGCTGGTGTCCAGCTACCGCGACTTCGACCATTTCATTGCCGGCTGGCTGCACCCGGACAACCTGCGTCGCCAACTGCATTTCGCGCCCCAGACCGACTTCCTGGTCGATCACATGGGGCAAATGGCGATGGACTTTCTCGGGCGCCAGGAGTCGCTGGAGCAAGACTTCCAGCACCTGTGCGAACACCTCGGCGTGGCGACCTCGCTGCCCCATCTGAATGTTTCACTCGGGCGGCGCAGCGAGCCGGTCAGGGAGTTCTGCTCCTTGCGCACGCGCCGCCTGGTCCGGCGCGCCTATCAACGTGATTACGAGGTCCTGGGTTATGAATAGCCAGTCGCTGTCCCATGGTTCTGCATCGATCCGCCCCTTTGCCTTGTCGCTGTCGGTGGCCGCACGGGCGGCGCTCAAGCACCAGCAGCCTTGTTGCGTATGGCTGACCGGGTTGTCCGGCTCGGGCAAGTCGACGCTGGCGAATGCTTTGGAGGTCCAGCTCAACGAGCAGGGGCGACACACCTTTGTGCTCGATGGCGATAATTTGCGCACCGGCCTGTGCAACGACCTGGGCATGAGTGATGCGGCCCGCAAGGAAAACATCCGGCGCATTTGTGAAGTGGCGCGGTTGATGGTGGACGCGGGGTTGATCGTGATCGTCTCGGCGATTTCGCCGTTCAGCGCCGACCGGGCCGCTGCCAAGGCACTGTTCGGGCCGGGGCAGTTTTTTGAGGTGTATATCAGCACGCCATTCGCTGTGTGCGCGCGGCGCGATCCCAAAGGCCTCTACCGCGCGGCGCTGGAAGGGCGGATCAAGGCGTTCACCGGCCTGGACAGCCCTTATGAAGCGCCGCGTGCCGCCGACTGCGAAATCAATACCGATGAGGTCGAGTTGGCTGACGCCGTGGAGCAGGTTCTCGCGGCCTTGTTCAAAAAATGATCAGTTTTCGCGCATGATGCATTGCCGATAAAGCTCTCGAACTAGGCGGCGCTCACCCTGTGCTAATATCGCGCCCCTGTTCATTTTGTATGTGGGTTGCTCCATGAAGTTGTCCATGCCGCGATTCGATCAAGCCCCTGTCTTGGTGGTCGGCGATGTCATGCTCGACCGTTACTGGCATGGCGGTACCTCACGGATTTCCCCTGAGGCGCCGGTACCGGTAGTCAAGGTCGAGCAAATCGAAGACCGCCCGGGTGGCGCTGCCAACGTTGCCCTTAACATTGCCGCGCTCGGCGCCCCGGCCTCCCTGGTGGGTGTGACCGGCGACGACGAAGCCGCCGACAGCCTGGCCAACAGCCTGCGCGGTGCTGGCGTGCGTGCGCAGTTCCAGCGCATTGCCCACCAGCCGACCATCGTCAAGCTGCGGGTCATGAGCCGGCACCAGCAATTGCTGCGTATCGATTTCGAAGAACCCTTCGCCACGGACGCCCTGGCCTTGAGTGGCCAGGTCGACGAGTTGCTCGAAGGCATCAAGGTGCTGGTGTTGTCCGACTACGGCAAAGGTGCGTTGAAGAACCACCAGATGCTGATCCAGGCCGCCAAGGCGCGCAATATCCCGGTACTGGCTGATCCCAAGGGCAAGGACTTCTCGATTTATCGCGGAGCCAGCCTGATCACGCCGAACCTCAGCGAGTTCGAAGCCATCGTCGGCGGTTGCGTCGATGAGCACGACCTCGTGACCAAGGGCGCGGCGCTGATGGCTGATCTCGACCTCGGCGCCTTGCTGGTGACCCGTGGCGAGCACGGCATGACCTTGCTGCGTCCTGGCCACCCGGCGATGCACCTGCCGGCGCGGGCCCGTGAAGTGTTCGACGTCACCGGCGCCGGTGACACCGTGATTTCCACCCTGGCCGCCTCCATCGCCGCCGGCGAAGAGCTGCCCCACGCGGTGGCACTTGCCAACCTGGCGGCGGGCATCGTGGTCGGCAAGCTGGGTACGGCTGCCATCAGCGCGCCCGAGCTGCGCCGCGCGATCCAGCGTTCCGAAGGCTCCGAACGTGGCGTGCTGACCATCGAGCAATTGCTGCTGGCAATTGACGATGCACGTGCCCACAACGAAAGCATTGTGTTCACCAACGGTTGCTTCGACATCCTCCACGCTGGCCATGTGACCTATCTGGAGCAGGCTCGCGCCCAGGGTGATCGCCTGATTGTCGCGGTCAACGATGACGCGTCGGTCAGCCGCCTCAAGGGCCCGGGCCGTCCGATCAACAGTGTCGACCGACGCATGGCGGTATTGGCCGGCCTGGGCGCGGTGGACTGGGTGATCAGCTTCCCTGAAGGCACCCCGGAAAACCTGCTGGCCCAGGTCAAGCCGGACGTGCTGGTCAAGGGCGGCGATTACTCCGTCGACCAGGTTGTGGGCGCCGATATCGTCAGTGCCTACGGCGGCAAGGTCAAAGTGCTTGGCTTGGTCGAGAACAGCTCGACCACGGCCATTGTCGAGAAGATCCGCAACAATGAGTAACGCTGATAAGCGGGTCCTGATCACCGGCGGTGCCGGTTTCATTGGCTCGCATCTGGTCGATGCGCTGCTTGCCAAAGGCTATGCAGTGCGGGTGCTGGATGACCTGTCCACCGGCAAGCGCAGCAACCTGCCGCTGGACAACCCGCGCGTCGAGCTGCTGGAAGGCGACGTCGCCGATGCTGCGCTGGTGGCGCGTGCCGCCATCGGCACCACGGCGGTGGTGCACCTGGCCGCGGTAGCGTCGGTGCAGGCTTCGGTGGATGACCCGGTGAGCACGCACCAGAGCAATTTTGTCGGCAGCCTGAATGTCTGCGAAGCGATGCGCCAGGCGGGCGTGAAGCGTGTGGTCTTCGCTTCCAGCGCGGCGGTGTATGGCAACAACGGCGAGGGCGCTTCGATCGACGAAGAGACCACCAAGGCGCCATTGACGCCCTACGCGTCCGACAAGTTGGCCGGCGAGCATTACTTTGATTTCTACCGTCGCCAGCATGGCCTGGAGCCGGTGATTTTCCGCTTCTTCAATATCTTCGGGCCGCGCCAGGACCCATCGTCGCCGTACTCCGGCGTCATCAGTATCTTCAGCGAGCGTGTCCAGCAGGGCTTGCCGATTGCCGTGTTCGGCGATGGCGAGCAAACCCGCGATTTCATGTACGTGGAAGACCTGGTGGACGTGCTGGTGCAGGCCATCGAAGCCCCGGGCGCGCCCTTGGGTGCGATCAACGTGGGCTGGAATCGCACCACCACCCTCAAGCAAGTGCTGCAGGCGCTGGAAGAAGCGGTGGGCAAGCTGCCCGTCGTGACTTACGGGCCGGCGCGCTCCGGCGACATTCGGCACTCGCGGGCAAATAACCAGCGCTTGCTGGCCAGTTTCGAACTGCCCGAGCCGACCCCGTTGAAGGTTGGGTTGAAGCGCTTGCTCCACGGCTGAATGCAATCAATGTGGACGCCGGCTTGCCGGCGATGCAGGCGCCTGGGTACATCATGTGCACCGAGGTGATGCCATCGCAGGCAAGCCGGCGCCTACATTGGGTTTGCGTTAACCCTTGGCTTTTTTCTTTGGCACGATCTTGCGCAGCACGCGCCGTGCCAGGCGCTTCAATTTCGACTCCTTCTCCGGCTCCGCCAGGCCCTGCTGCCTGAGCCAATCCTTCCAGCGAATCCGCTCCTCGCGCACCAGCCAGCCTTCCTGCTGGGCGAAGCTTTCGGCCAGGTACAAACCACGGGTGCTGGCGGGGTACAGCTGATCTTTCTTGACGGTGTACAGCTCGGCGAGCGGCTGGCCGTCCTTTAAAGGCATCAGGTACAAATCCGGGCGCTGGCGGTCCAGGCGTGCCACCAGTTGGTCGCCTTCGAGGCGCTCATCCACATGGAACAGGCTCAGGGACTTGGCCTCTTTGGGCACTTCGAGGCGCAAGTCGTAAATCAACTGCAGCGACGCGGTCGGCAAGTGCACATAGGCCCGTGGCCGCTCGATCAGTTGGGTTGTCGCACACCGCACCGGGCGCGCGGCGCCGGACAGGGGGCTCAAGCGAAACGGCAGCGCCTCGCGATAATGCAGCGCGGCAGAGTAGGGCGCCGGCAGCCAGGTGTCGTTGAAGCGCCCGCTGAGCCAGCCTTCGGGTGTTTCCAGCAGGCACTCTTCGGCAATTTCCTGGATGGCGGTGTGCAGCGGCAGGTTCAGTTCATGGGCGGGGACATAGCCGGAGATCAGCTTGAGCACTACGTCGCCCCGGTCCTGGCGGCGCTGGCGCACCAGCACCCAGTAATCCTTGTTTTGCCAGTGCAGGGTCAGGCGCACCGACACGCCGAGGTTGGCCAGCTCAAGGGCGAAACGCTCGGCGTCCGGAACGTCTACCGGCTTGCGGCGTTGCAGGGTCTGGGCAAAGTTGAGCGGCATGCCCACGCTCTGGTAGCTCAGGCCTTCGGGTGTGGCTTCGACGTGCAGCGGCAGTGTTTTGAAGTTGCTGGGGTTTTTTCTTATGAGCGTTCGCGGCATGTCGGCTCCTTCTTGCGACGGGGTCGGCCGCGTCGGCGGCATCAGAGTTGACGAATGACTTGGGCAGCGGTCGCCACGTTATGGGCCAGGTGCAGCGGATTGATGGTCCCGACAATAGCACTGGCGACGCCCGTTTGCGCAAACAACAACGTGAAACTCGCCCGAATTGGATCCACTCCAGGTTCCAGGCACACGTGGCCGCTGGCCAGGGCTTTTTTCACCAGGATGCCTTTGCCATGGGCCGCTGCATAATCAATGACGGCTTTCTCGGCCTGTTCGTTCAGATTGTAGGTGACCATCGCGCAATCACCTTGTTCCAGAGCCTTTACGCCGCCCTGGACGGTTTTGCCGGAGAACCCGAAACCGCGGATCTTGCCTTCTTTTTTCAACGCCGCCAGGGTCTGGTAGACCTCGCAGTCATTGAGGATATGCAGGTCATTGCCGTCGGAATGCACCAGCACCAGGTCGATAAAATCCGTTTCAAGTCTTTTCAAGCTGCGCTCGATCGACATCCGGGTATGGGCGGCGCTGAAGTCGTGATGGGACACGCCCTCGGCAAACTCTTCACCGACCTTGCTGACGATCACCCAGTCCTTGCGCTGGCCGCGCAGCAGCGGCCCCAGGCGTTCTTCGCTGCGCCCGTAGGCCGGCGCGGTATCGATGAGGTTGATGCCCAGCTGGCGGGCCTGGCGCAGCAGCATCCGCGCAGCGTCATCATCGGGAATCGTGAACCCGCTGGGGTACTTCACCCCTTGGTCGCGGCCGAGCTTGACGGTGCCCAGGCCCAGTGGCGAAACCAACAGGCCGGTGCTGCCGAGAGGGCGATGCAGGTCGTGCAGGGTCGGCAGGCTCATGGCAACAGTTGCTCCCAGGCGGGTACGCCGATGGCGGGTTTAGGCAGCTCAGGCAGGGGTTCGGAGGCGCTTGGGTGGATGCCGTCGCGTTCGAGGCTGTTGATCACCCGATCGGCGAAGTCCGGCGCCAGCGCCAGCTTGGTCGGCCAGCCCACCAGCAGGCGGCCCTGTTCGGCGACGAAGGCATTGTCGGGGCGTGTGAGGCCTGATTGCAGCGGCTCGGCACGGTCGACACGCAGGGTCGCCCAGCGGGTCTGGTGCATGTCGATCCATGGCAGCAATTGCGCGAGTTCTTTTTGCGCAGTGGCGATCTGCTCTTCAGGTGTGCGCGCCACTCCATCGGCTTCGGCAATATCGCCGCCCATGTACCACACCCAGTTGCCGTCGGCAGCGGGGTGAGTGGTGACGGTGATGCGCGGCTTGGTGCCGCCGCCCAGGCAGTGGGCATACAGCGGCTTCAAGCCGGGGCCTTTGGCGATGATCATGTGCAGCGGACGTGTTTGCATGGCCGGCTGGCTCAGGCCGAGGTCGGCCAGCAGGTCGGCAGTGCCTTTGCCGGCGCTCAGCACGATGCGCTGGGCGCGGATCTCGCGGCCATCGACCTTCAGGCCCACCAGGGTGTCGCCTTCCAGCAATGGCTCGATGTGTTGCCCGGCGAGCAAGCCGTCACCGGCCAGTTGCGCCAGGCGTTCGATCAGGCTCGGTACGTCGATGACCAGCTCGGCCAGGCGATAGACCTTGCCCTTGAAGCGGCGGTCCTGCAGGGCCGGCGGTAGCTCATCACCCTTGACCTGGTCGACACGGCCGCGCACGGCCTTGCTGGCGAAGAAGCTGGTGAGGTTGCCGGCGATCGTGCCGGGGGACCACAGATAATGCGCTTCGGACAGTAGGCGCACGCCGGACAGGTCCAGCTCACCGCTGCCGGCCAAGGCCTCGCGCCAGCGGCGCGGCATATCGGCAATCGCTTCGGAGGCGCCGGTGAGGGCGCCGTGCAGGGCGTATTTAGCCCCGCCGTGGATGATTCCCTGGGACTTCACGCTTTGTCCGCCACCCAAGGTGGCGCTTTCCACCAGCACCGTGGAAAACCCCTGGCGGCGCAGGCGCGCATTCAGCCAGAGGCCGGCAACTCCGGCGCCGACAATCAGCACGTCGGTGGAAATAACGGATGGCATGGGCGACCTCAGTGTTCAAGACAAGAGGCGCAGTATACAGGGATCGAAATGCAGCGATGATGGGTGTCAGTGCCCGGCGGTTTTCGAGAATAGCTGAATCACCACCACGCCCAGCACAATCAAGCCCATCCCCAGCATGGCCGGAACGTCGAGCTTCTGCCCGTAGATAAACAGCGCCGCGACACTGACCATCACGATGCCCATGCCTGCCCACACCGCATACGCCACGCCCACCGGCACGGTGCGCACCACCAAAGTCAGCATCCAGAATGCGATGCCGTAGCCGACGATCACCAGTGCGAGCGGCAGGGGGGTGCTCCAACCCTTGACGGCTTTCATGGAGACGGTCGCGATCACTTCCGAGCAGATGGCAATAGCCAGGTAGAGGTAGGCGGCATTCATGGGGGGTATTCCTCGGAGATGAGTTCTGATGTGTAGGAGTCCGGCTTCTACAGGGCTGGCATTCTAGACGCCTGGCAGATGGGGTAAAGTCATTACCTATCCGAAATAAAGATGGGTTGAGCCATGAGCGTGCAGTGGAATCTGGAGCAGATGCGCCTGTTTGTCAGTGTCGCCGAACAGCGCTCGTTTTCGGCCGTGGCGCGCGACCAGCGCAAGGCGCAATCGGCGGTGAGCAGTGCGATTGCCTTGCTGGAGGCGGACCTGGGCCTGAGCCTGTTTGAGCGTAGCAGTGGCCGTCAGCCACGCCTGACCGAGGCGGGCAGTGTGTTGCTGGAGGAAGCGCGTGAAGTCTTGCGCCAGTGTGAGCGGCTCAACGGCCGTGCGCTGTCGTTGACCCGCGGGGAAGAAGCCTGCCTGCGCCTGGCCCAGGACGAAGCCATGTTGTTCCAACCGATACTCGATAGCCTCGAGGCGCTGGCGGGGCAGTACCCGCTGCTGGAGGTGCAACTGTCCAGCGCCGCCCAGGGCGATGTGGCGCGCAAGTTGGTGGAGCGCAAGGCCGACCTGGGCCTGTTGTTCTATCACGACCAGATCCCCGAGGCTCTGGAGCGGCGTGTGGTCGGCAGTGTGGAAATGGTCACTGTGTGCGGCGTGAACCACCCGCTGGCTGCGGAAAACTACGTGACATGCCAGCGCCTGGCGCAGTTTCGCCAGTTGCTGATGTCGACCCAGACCAGCGTCTACCCCGGCAGCGAAGCCGCCAGCCCGCTGGTGTGGCGCGCCGACAGCTTCTACGTATTGGCCGAGTGGCTGATGAGTGGCCTGGGCTGGGCCTGGCTGCCCCGACATATCGTGCAATACCCGACCTACCAGCAGCAGATGGTGGAACTGCACAGCGAATGGACGCCGCCGGCGCTGGTGGTGGAGCTGGTCTGGCGTCGCGATGAGCACCTGGGTCCCGCTGCGCGCTTCCTTGCCGAACGTTTTGCCGAGCGCTTGCAGGCGATCGACTGAAAAAGCCGATAAACTCCGCCGCCATGAATAGAACTCTCTACAGCTGTCTGTTTTACCTGGCGCTGCCGTTGGTGGCTTTACGTCTGTGGCTGCGTGCGCGCAAGGCGCCTGCCTATGCCAAGCGCATCGGCGAGCGGTTATCCTATGGCTTGCCGGTGCTGCAGCCGGGCGGAATCTGGGTGCATGCCGTGTCGGTGGGCGAAAGTATTGCCGCCGCGCCGATGGTGCGCGGGCTGCTGGCGCGTTATCCGACCCTGCCGATCACCGTCACCTGCATGACGCCGACCGGTTCCGAGCGTATCCAGGCGCTGTTCGCCAATGAGCCGCGCGTGCAGCACTGCTACCTGCCCTATGACTTGCCGTGCGCGGCCAAGCGTTTCCTTGACCGGGTGCAGCCGAAGCTGGCGGTGATCATGGAAACCGAGCTGTGGCCCAATCATATTCATGCCTGCGCCCAGCGCGGGATCCCGGTGGCGTTGGCGAATGCGCGGTTGTCGGCACGTTCTGCCAAGGGCTATGCAAAATTTGCCAAGCTGACGGCGCCGATGCTGTCGCAAATGAGCTTGTTCGCGGTGCAGACCGAGACCGAGGCCCAGCGTTTCCTGAGCCTCGGCGCGCGGCCGGACACCGTCGAGGTCACCGGCTCGATCAAGTTCGACCTGACCATCGACCCCCAGCTGCCGCTGCGTGCTGCTGCGCTGCGCGAGCAATGGGGCGCCAGCGAGCGTCCGGTGTGGATCGCGGCCAGTACCCATGAAGGCGAAGATGAAGTGGTGCTGGCTGCCCATCGCCAGTTGCTCGACAGCTATCCGAATGCGCTGTTGATCCTGGTGCCACGCCATCAGGAGCGCTTCGGACCGATGTTCGAGCTGTGTGAGCAGCAGGGCTTCGTCACGGTGCGCCGTTCCAGCGGCGCGCCGGTGACCGCGCAAACCTCGGTATTGCTTGGCGATACCATGGGTGAGTTGTTGTTCCTCTATGCCCTGGCCGACAGTGCGTTTGTCGGCGGCAGCCTGGTCGCGACCGGTGGACACAACCCGCTGGAGCCGGCGGCATTGGCCAAGCCGGTGATCATGGGGCCACATGTGTTCAACTTCCTCGAAATCACCGCAATGATGCGCGAAGCCGGGGCGTTGCGAGAGGTGGATGACGCCGAAGGCCTGGCCGAAGCCGTGCGCCAGTTGTTCGAACTGCCGCAGGATGCCCGCAAGATGGCGCAGGCGGGACTCAAGGTGATGCAGGCCAACCAGGGCGCGCTGCAGCGCTTGCTGGATGGCTTGGGCAAACTCCTGAACCACTGACCACACAACTCAAATGCAGGCGCAGCCAAGCCAGCGCCTGCATGGGTTATGCGGTGTGGTTAATAGCCAGGGCGGGCCTTGAGCTGTTCGGCGGCGGCCTTGGCCAGGTCCGGTGGCAGGAAGTCGCGATCGGGGTTGTAGTCAGCCTTGAGGTAGCGCGCCAGGTCCTGCAGATCCCCGGGGTTCAAGGTGCCCGCCGCCTGCTTCAGGCGCAGGTTGTCGAGGATGTAGTCGTAGCGGCTGTTGTTGTAGTTGCGCACCGACGAATACAGCTGGCGCTGTGAGTCCAGCACATCGACGATGTTGCGCGTGCCCACCTGGTAACCGATTTCCGTGGCTTCCACCGCGCTCTGGTTGGAGATGATCGACTGGCGGCGCGCCTGCACCTGTTCGACATCGGTATTCACCGCGCGGTGCAGGTTGCGCGTGTTTTCCACCACCTGGCGGCGCAGGCCTTCGCGTTGCTGCTCGGTCTGGCCCAGGCGCGAGTAGGACTCACGCACTTGCGAGCTGGTCAGGCCGCCGCTGTAGATCGGGATGTTCAGGCGCAGGCCGATGGTGCGCTGCTCCACATCGCCACGGTACGGCGTGCCGAAGGCATTCGGGTTGCTGAAACCGAGGGCGTCGTTGTCGCCTTTCTCGTATTGGGCCACGGCATCCAGGGTCGGCGCATGCCCGGCCTTGCGCTGCTTGAGGGTTTCTTCGGCGGCGGTGACCGCGTAGTTGCTGGCCAGCAGGTTCAGGTTCTGGCGACCGGCCGTTTCCACCCACGACTTGGCGTCATTCGGCAGCGGCGGCAGCACGGGCAAGGTGTGGACAATGCCCTGGATCGAGTTGTACTGGCGATTGGTCAGGGTGATCAGTGCTTCGAATGCATCGTCCACCTGGCGCTGCGCGACAATCCGGTTGGCCCGTGCAGTGTCGTAGCTGGCCTGGGATTGCAGCACGTCGGTCTTGTCCGAGAGGCCGACATCGAAGCGTTCGTTGGATTGATCCAGCTGGCGCTTGAAGGCGTTTTCCTCGGCTTTGGTCGAGGCCAGGTTGTCCTGGGCGCGCAGCACCGCGAAATAACTTTCGGCACTTTGCAGGATCAGGTTCTGTTCGGTGGCCGACAGTTGCAGGGCGGCCTGTTCATTCGTGGCCTCGGCCGCTTGCAGCTGGAACCAGCGGTCGGCGCGGAACAGCGGCTGGCTCAGGGTCGCGCGCCAGGAGTGCGCGTCGCGGTTGGCGGTGGCGGCGGGCGTGTCGATCTGGGTGCGCACGTTATTGATATCGGCACCGCCCGACAGGTTCGGCAGCAAGCCTGCGCGTGCCTGGGGCACGACTTCTTTTTGCGCGCCGTATTGGGCGCGGGCGGCGGCCAGGTCGGCGTTGTTATCCACGGCTTCCTGGTAGACGCTGACCAGATCGGTTTTGGCGGACAAGGGCGCTTCAGCTGCCCAGACCATTCCGTTGGTCGCACAAGACACGGCGAGAGCCAGTGAGAGTTTGCGCAGCATGAGGCGATCCCTAGAATAAATATTACGGTGATAATTTAGCGCCCAAGGCTAAGGCTGGCCATTCCTGGCGTCAAGCACTGTGGCGGCAATCGAGTGTAGTGGGGGTGACACGGCGCAACAATCCCGCAATCACGCCATTCATCACGCTGAATGCACCGCTATTGGCAATTTGCCCACGGCATGGTCTAGACTGGCCGCGTTCTTGTCGGGGTGCCTTGTTGGAAGGCTGAGATCGGTAAATACCGGATCCCGTTGAACCTGATCAGGTTAACGCCTGCGTAGGGAACAAGATTTCTCGTCACCCGGCGAGTCCTCTTGTGCTTCGTCCGGGATGTTGTTCGACAATCGAACAGCTCTTGTGCGCCAAGCACAGCACTGGTTTCAGTGCGTCCATTCGTCACAGGTTCGCTCCGACAAAAATCCACCACCTGGATAGTTGGAGAGCCCGTGATGAGCACAGAAATAAAAAGTACAAAATTGAAAAACACCGTGCACTTGAGTGAATCGGCCAAGGTCGACTCCGGCTCCGTGCAGCCGTTTACCCGCTCGAAGAAAATCTACGTGCAAGGCACCCGCCCGGACATTCGTGTGCCGATGCGTGAAATCAGCCTGGACGTGACCCCCACCGATTTCGGCGGTGAAATCAACGCGCCCGTGGTGGTGTACGACACGTCCGGCCCCTACACCGACCCCAACGTCATCATCGACGTGCGCAGAGGCCTGGGCGATGTGCGTTCGCCGTGGATCGAAGTGCGTGGCGACACCGAGCGCCTGTCCGGCCTCAGCTCGCACTTCGGCCAACAGCGCCTCAGCGATGCCGAATTGACCGCGCTGCGCTTTGCCCACGTGAAGAACCCGCGCCGCGCCAAGGCCGGCGCCAACGTCACCCAGATGCACTACGCGCGCAAAGGCATCATCACTGCCGAGATGGAATACGTCGCCATCCGCGAAAACATGAAGCTCGAAGAGGCCCGCGCCAGCGGCCTGCTCGACCAGCAACACGCCGGCCACAGCTTCGGCGCCAGCGTGCCGAAAATCATCACCCCGGAATTTGTGCGCGAAGAAATCGCCCGTGGCCGCGCGATCATCCCGGCCAACATCAACCACACCGAACTGGAACCGATGATCATCGGCCGTAACTTCCTGGTGAAGATCAACGGCAACATCGGCAACAGCGCGCTGGGTTCGTCCATCGAAGAAGAAGTGGCGAAACTCACCTGGGGCATTCGCTGGGGCTCGGACACGGTGATGGACCTGTCCACCGGCAAGCACATCCACGAAACCCGCGAGTGGATCATCCGCAACTCGCCGGTGCCGATCGGTACCGTGCCGATCTACCAGGCCCTGGAGAAAGTCGGCGGCGCCGCCGAAGACCTGACCTGGGAGCTGTTCCGCGACACCTTGATCGAACAGGCCGAGCAGGGCGTGGACTACTTCACCATCCACGCCGGCGTACTGCTGCGCTATGTGCCGCTGACCGCCAAGCGCGTCACCGGGATTGTCTCGCGTGGCGGCTCGATCATGGCCAAGTGGTGCCTGGCGCACCACAAAGAGAACTTCACCTACACGCATTTCGACGAAATCTGCGAAATCATGAAGGCCTATGACGTCAGCTTCTCCCTCGGCGATGGCCTGCGCCCTGGCTCGATCGCGGATGCCAACGACGCCGCGCAATTCGGCGAGCTGGAAACCCTCGGCGAGCTGACCAAGACCGCCTGGAAGCACGACGTGCAAACCATGATCGAAGGCCCCGGCCACGTGCCGATGCAACTGATCAAGGAGAACATGGACAAGCAGCTGGAGTGCTGCGACGAGGCGCCGTTCTACACCCTCGGCCCGCTGACCACCGATATCGCGCCCGGCTATGACCACATCACCTCGGGCATCGGTGCGGCGATGATCGGCTGGTTCGGCTGCGCCATGCTCTGCTACGTCACGCCCAAGGAGCACCTGGGCCTGCCGAACAAGGACGACGTGAAAACCGGGATCATCACCTACAAGATCGCTGCGCATGCGGCCGACCTCGCAAAAGGCCACCCCGGCGCGCAGATCCGCGACAACGCCTTGAGCAAGGCGCGCTTCGAGTTCCGTTGGGAAGACCAGTTCAACCTCGGCCTCGACCCGGACACCGCGCGTTCGTATCACGATGAAACCCTGCCGAAGGACTCGGCCAAGGTCGCGCATTTCTGCTCGATGTGCGGGCCGAAGTTCTGCTCGATGAAAATCACCCAGGAAGTGCGTGAGTACGCGGCCAACCAGCGCATCGAAGCGGTGGATGTGGACGTGGCCAAAGGCTTGGCCGAGCAGGCGGAGCGGTTCAAGCAGGAAGGCAGTCAGCTTTACAAAAAGGTCTGATCCGAGGCGGCGGTGCCTGCACCGCCGTCATCGCGGGCAAGCCCGGCTCCCACAGTTGATCGCGTTGTACACAGCTTTTGTGTCTACAGCCGGTCCCCTGTGGGAGCCGGGCTTGCCCGCGATAGCGATCCCCCAAACAACACAGGTTCCTCAGAGATAACCCCCTTGAGTATTCAACCCAGCACCTACTCCCCCGACATTGCAGTGCCTGCTGACAAGCGCGTCTTCGGCGCCCGCGACCTGTTCTCACTGTGGTTTTCCCTCGGCATCGGCCTGATGGTCCTGCAGACCGGCGCGTTGCTCGCACCCGGCCTGGGCTTGTCCGGCTCGTTGCTGGCGATTTTCCTCGGTACCCTGGTCGGCGTGCTGTTGCTGGCCGCCGTCGGCGTGATCGGCAGCGACACCGGCCTGTCGGCAATGGCGGCGCTAAAGCTCAGCCTGGGGGCCAAGGGCGCCAGCCTGCCCGCGCTGCTTAACCTGCTGCAGTTGATCGGCTGGGGTTCGTTCGAAATCATTGTGATGCGCGATGCCGCCAGCCTGTTGGGCGCGCGGGCGTTCAGCGACGGCAGCCTGTTGGCCAGCCCTTTGCTGTGGACGCTGTTTTTCGGTGGTTTGGCGACTTTGCTCGCGGTCAGCGGGCCGCTGACGTTCGTACGGCAGATCCTGCGCAAGTGGGGCATCTGGCTGCTGCTCGCCGCCTGCCTGTGGCTGACCTGGAACCTGTTCGTCAAGGCCGACCTCGCCACACTCTGGGCCCAGGCTGGCGACGGGTCGATGCCGTTTGCAGTGGGTTTTGATATTGCGATCGCCATGCCGTTGTCGTGGTTGCCGCTGATTGCCGACTACTCGCGATTCGGCAAGCGTGCAAAAAGCGTATTCGGCGGCACGGCCCTGGGCTTCTTTATCGGCAATTTCTGGCTGATGAGCCTGGGCGTGGCCTACACCCTGGCGTTTGCGCCGAGCGGCGAAGTGAATGCGCTGTTGCTGGCATTGGCCGGTGCTGGGCTGGGGATTCCGCTGCTGCTGATCCTGTTGGACGAGTCGGAAAACGCCTTCGCCGATATCCATTCGGCGGCGGTGTCCAGCGGGATGCTGCTGCGTGTGAAGGTCGAGCACCTGGCGCTGGCCATCGGTGTGATCTGCACCCTGATCGCCTGTTTTGCGCCGTTGGCCCAGTACCAGAACTTCCTGTTGCTGATCGGCTCGGTGTTCGCGCCGCTGTTCGGCGTGGTGCTGGTGGATCACTTCATCCTGCGCCGTCGTGGCCAGGGTGCGCTGGCCAACCTGCGTTGGCCGGCGCTGTTGGCGTGGCTTGGCGGCATTGCGACCTATCACGTGCTGGCCAACCTTTACCCGGACATCGGCGCGACGCTGCCGGCACTGGTGCTGGCAGGGCTGTTGCAGTTTATTTTGGGCCGGGCCTTCAGTGGCGCACAGGCACCAGCTCAGGCTTGATGATGCCGTCCAGGCGCGAGTACGGAATCTGCAACTCGACGTGGCCCAGGGCATACGGCGCAATGGTGTTGGTCGGGTACTTGAGGATCACGCCACCGTAGGTCAGCGCCACGTTCGGGGTTTTCTGGAAGGGGTAGGTTTTCACATACTCCGGCTCCAGGCTCAGGCGCGTGCTGATCAGCCAGCTGTTGTGCGCGACCTGGGCGGATTTCCAGAAAGCCTCTTCCTTGCCGGGCAGCAGCATGTCGGTCAGCGACAGCGCTTTTTGCTGCTGGCGCGAATAGTTGATGAACGCGCGGCCGGGCTCGCCGTGAGTCGCGCCCTGATCCAGGTAGCTGGACAGTTCGATGATCACCAAGCCGTCATGCTGTTCGCGTACCTTGGCCTGCAAGTACATGCTGTTGCGTGGCGCGGCGGTCTTGAGGAACTGCTCGCGATACGTTTCCAGGCTGGTCGGCAGCGGGTCGCTCGGGGTGGTGCGGGTCATTTCCAGCAGGCGTTGTTCGATCAACGCGTCCAGCTTGGGCTCCTTGGCAAAGTGCACGGTGTCGATATTCACCAGCGGGCAGTCGGTGCTGGCGCAGCCTGGCTTGCTTTGCTCGGTGGCGTCGCGAGTGGCTTCCAGGGGGGCACGATAGCTGGGTTGGAACAGGCTTTGGCAGGCACCAAGGGTCAATGCGATGCAGGCCACGGAGGCGATTTTTAAAAGCGACATGGATGTCCTTCGTCTATCGATAAGAGCGAAATTTGTGGAGCTTCGACTACCGGCAGGGCAGTCAGTTCGCCACTAAGCTGATTAGAGTGTGTTTGACGCTCGCCGTCTATCCCGGCAACCGGAAAGGGGCTGCACCAACGGGCATGAGCGCGTTAGGATGGCGCCAATTGCGCAGGCTTAACGAGGATGGGACATGACGGACTTTGCAAAATCGAAGCCGAGCAAAATCGAAATTGTTCAGCACGATAATCTCCACAAGGGCTTCTACAAGCTCGATCACATGCAACTGCGCCACGAGAAGTTCGACGGCAGCATGAGCCGGGTGATCAACCGCGAAGTCTTCGTTCGCCACGACGCCGTGTGTGTGCTGCCCTACGATCCACAGCGCGACGAAGTGGTGCTGAACGAGCAGTTTCGCGTCGGCGCCCTGGGCCGTACCGACAACCCGTGGCTGATCGAGATGGTCGCCGGCCTGATCGACAAGGACGAGCAACCCGAGGAGGTTGCGCACCGCGAGGGCGAGGAGGAAGCTGGGCTGACATTCTCGGCGCTGTGGCCGATCACGCGATATTTCCCGTCGCCCGGCGGCAGTACTGAATATGTGCACTTGTACCTGGGCCGCTGCAACAGCGCCGGTGTAGGTGGCGTCCATGGATTGGAAGAAGAAGCTGAAGACATCCGCGTCACCACCTGGGCCTTCGAAGATGCCCTGCAGGCGGTGCGCGACGGCAGAATTTCCAATGCAGCCAGCATCATTGCCCTGCAGTGGCTTGCGCTTAATCGCGCGGAAGTGAGGGGGTTATGGCAGTAAAGGCACGTGAACGCTATCGAGTCGACCTGATCGGGTTGCAAGCCGCCTGCGAGGCTAATTACGCGCGGCTGATGCGCCTGCTTCCCGACATGCGCCACACGCCAGAGGCGCGGCGCATCGGTGTCACCCATGGGGACCAGATGCTCGGCGTGCTGGCGCTGGAAGTCATCGTCAACTGTCCGTACACCACCACCCTGCGGGTGCGCCAGGAGCACAGCCTGCCCTGGCTGCCGGTGCCACAGCTGGAAGTGCAGGTGTACCACGACGCGCGAATGGCCGAAGTGATCAGCGCGGAACATGCACGACGCTTTCGCAGCATCTATCCTTACCCCAACGTGTTCATGCACCAGCCCGATGAGAAGGCACAACTGAATGTGTTCCTCGGCGAATGGTTGAGCCACTGCCTGGCCCTGGGCCATGAGTTTGAAGTTGTGCGGTAGATGTGAACTGCGTCAGCTTCCTTAGGTTTCCTCTTTGCGTCCTGCCCCAGCATAATCACGCCAACCCTCCATTCCTGTGATTGCCTTGGGAGAGCGCCTTGCCGAGCGTATCCACCTTGAACCCTGATGCGCCGGCGTTGCTGGTGCAACTGTCCGACAGCCACCTGTTTGCCGAGGCCGACGGTACGCTGCTGGGCATGAACACCCGTGAAAGCCTGCAACGGGTGATCGAGTTGGTGCGCCAGCAGCAGCCGCAGATCGATTTGCTGCTGGCCACCGGTGACCTGTCCCAGGACGGCACATTGGAGTCTTACCAGCAGTTTCGCGACCTCAGCGCGCAGATCAGCGCTCCGGCGCGGTGGATTCCGGGCAATCACGATGAGCCGCAGATCATGGCTCAGGCGGCCACGGGCAGCGCGCTGCTGGAGCCGGTAGTGGATGTCGGCCATTGGCGCATTACCTTGCTGGACTCCGCGGTACCTGGCTCTGTGCCGGGTTACCTGCAGGACCAGCAGCTGCAACTGCTGGCTCAGGCCTTGAGCGAAGCCCCGAACCGCCATCATCTGGTGTGCTTTCACCATCACCCGGTGTCCATCGGTTGCGCGTGGATGGAGCCCATCGGCTTGCGCAACCCCGAGGCTTTGTTTGCCGTGCTCGACCGTTTCCCGCAGGTCAGGGCGGTGCTCTGGGGTCACGTGCACCAGGAGATCGACCGCGAGCGCAATGGCGTACGCCTGCTGGCCTCACCGTCGACCTGCATCCAGTTCGCGCCGGGCAGTGAGGATTTCCAGGTCAGCGAGCAAGCGCCGGGCTACCGCTGGCTGCGCCTGCATGCCGACGGACGGTTGGAGACCGGGGTAGAGCGCGTCGAAGGCTTCGCCTTTACCATCGATTACGGCAGCAACGGCTATTAACGGCGGTAAACACCGCCATCACCGGCAAGCCAGCGCCCGCAGTGGATCTTCTGTGTCCTTCAGATAGAGGGACTCACATGCCACCCCGATCCCTGTAAACTGCGCCTTTTTTGGCGCAAGCATGGAGAGCCCGGCATGTCCGCTTCGATCCTGTATATCCACGGTTTCAACAGCGCGCCCGCATCCAACAAGGCCCGCCAGTTAGTGACCGTGATGGACAACCTTGGCCTGGGCGACCAGCTGCGTGTGCCGGCCCTGCATCACCATCCCCGTCAGGCAATTCCTCAATTGGAGGAAGCCATTGCCCTGCTGGGGCGGCCACTGCTGGTCGGCAGCTCACTCGGCGGCTACTATGCAACCCATCTTGCCGAACGCCATGGCCTGAAGGCGCTGCTGGTCAACCCGGCGGTCAGTCCCCACCGGATGTTCGACGGTTACCTGGGCACCCAGAAGAACCTCTACACCGATGAAACCTGGGAATTGACCCATGACCATGTCGCGGCGCTGGCCGAGCTGGAAGTACCGGCGCCCCAGGATGCCGCGCGGTATCAGGTGTGGTTGCAGACCGGCGATGAAACACTGGATTATCGCCTCGCCCAGCAGTATTACCGAGCCTGTGCCTTGCGCATCCAGGCCGGTGGCGACCATGGTTACCAGGGCTTCGCCCAGCAATTGCCGGCGCTGCTCAGCTTTGCCGGCATTGGCGCAGATCAGTATCAATCCTTCGACTTTGCAGCACTGTAAAGTCGCAGGTCACTTTTTAATCGAACGACTCACGACGAGACCCCATGGCCACTCCCAGCGCTAGCTCTTATAACGCCGACGCCATCGAAGTCCTCTCGGGCCTCGACCCGGTGCGCAAACGCCCCGGCATGTACACCGACACCAGCCGGCCGAACCACCTTGCCCAGGAAGTCATAGACAACAGCGTCGACGAAGCCTTGGCCGGCCACGCCAAGTCGGTGCATGTCATTCTCCACGCTGACCACTCCCTGGAAGTGTCCGACGATGGTCGCGGCATGCCCGTGGATATTCACCCGGAAGAGGGCGTCTCGGGCGTCGAGCTGATCCTCACCAAGCTGCACGCCGGCGGCAAGTTCTCCAACAAGAACTACCAGTTCTCCGGTGGCTTGCACGGTGTGGGTATTTCGGTGGTCAACGCCCTGTCGACCCTGGTGCGGGTCAAGGTCAAGCGCGACGGCAACGAATACGAAATGACCTTCGCCGATGGCTATAAAGCCACCGACCTGGCTGTGATCGGCACCGTGGGCAAGCGCAACACCGGTACCAGCGTGTACTTCGCCCCGGACCCGAAATACTTCGATTCGCCAAAATTCTCCATCAGCCGCCTCAAACACGTGCTCAAGGCCAAGGCCGTGCTGTGCCCGGGCCTGCTGGTCACCTTTGAAGACAAAGGCACCGGCGAGAAGGTCGAGTGGCACTACGAAGACGGTCTGCGCTCCTACCTGGAAGATTCAGTCAGCGAGTTCGAACGCCTGCCCAACGAGCCGTTCTGCGGCAGCCTGGCCGGTAACAAAGAAGCCGTCGACTGGGCGCTGCTGTGGTTGCCGGAAGGCGGCGACAGCGTGCAGGAAAGCTATGTCAACCTGATCCCGACCGCCCAGGGCGGTACCCACGTCAACGGTTTGCGCCAGGGCCTGCTGGATGCCATGCGCGAGTTCTGCGAATACCGCAGCCTGTTGCCGCGCGGCGTGAAGCTGGCGCCGGAAGACGTGTGGGAGCGCATCGCGTTCGTGCTGTCGATGAAGATGCAGGAGCCGCAGTTCTCCGGCCAGACCAAAGAGCGGCTGTCGTCCCGCGAGGCGGCGGCGTTTGTCTCCGGCGTGGTCAAGGACGCCTTCAGCCTGTGGCTCAACGAACACCCGGAACTGGGCCTGGCCCTGGCCGAACTGGCGATCAACAACGCCGGCCGCCGTCTGAAGGCCAGCAAGAAGGTCGAGCGCAAGCGCATCACCCAAGGCCCGGCGCTGCCTGGCAAGCTCGCCGATTGCGCCGGGCAGGACCCGATGCGGTCCGAACTGTTCCTGGTCGAGGGTGACTCCGCCGGTGGTTCCGCCAAGCAAGCGCGGGACAAGGAGTTCCAGGCGATCCTGCCGTTGCGCGGCAAGATCCTCAACACCTGGGAAGTCGATGGCAGCGAAGTGCTGGCCAGCCAGGAAGTGCACAACATTGCCGTCGCCATCGGTGTCGATCCGGGCGCTGCAGACATGAGCCAGCTGCGCTACGGCAAGATCTGCATCCTCGCCGACGCCGACTCCGACGGCCTGCACATCGCGACCTTGCTGTGCGCGCTGTTCGTGCAGCACTTCCGCCCGCTGGTCGACGCCGGTCACGTCTATGTCGCCATGCCGCCGCTGTACCGTATCGACCTGGGCAAGGAAATCTACTACGCCCTCGACGAGGCCGAGCGCGATGGCATTCTCGACCGCCTGGTCGCCGAGAAGAAACGCGGCAAGCCACAGGTCACGCGATTCAAAGGCCTGGGTGAAATGAACCCACCGCAACTGCGCGAAACCACCATGGACCCGAACACTCGGCGCCTGGTGCAGTTGACGCTGGGCGAAGACTTCGCCGAAACCTCGGAAATGATGGACATGCTGCTGGCGAAAAAACGCGCGCCGGACCGCAAGTCCTGGCTGGAATCCAAAGGCAACCTGGCCGAGGTTCTGGGCTGATGCGCACAGGTTTCGCCCTGGCGAGCCTGATATTGAGCGGGTTGGCGGCCACTCCGGTGATCGCCGCGCCCGTGGCAGAGCTGAAACTGGTGTCCGAACACGCGGTGGACGGCATGCGCGGCGGTAACCTGTCGGGGTTGGCGCTGTGTGGCAAGGCGCTGTGGACGGTTTCCGACCGCGACGACGACCAGATCTATCGCCTGGATATCAGCGCGCCGACCTGGCAGGCCGAAACCGTCAAGATCGAGGTGCCGCCGGTGCCGGAGTCCGGGTTGCCCTGGGGCTTGCGTTCGCGCACCAAGGCTGCTTCGTTCATTCGTGGTGGCGACCTGGATTTTGAGGGCATCAGCTGCGATGCCGCGGGCAATCGCTACATTGTCAGCGAAGCCCATGCCGCTGTGCTGCAAGTGCCGGTGGACGGTGCGCCTGAGTGGCTGAAAATTGCCCCGGGCATGGTCCGTGAAGCCCGCGCCAGTGGCATGTTGCTGCACTTCAATGCCTTGTTTGAAGGCTTGGCGGTGAACCCCGAGGGCAACCAGATCTGGCTGGCTGCCGAGCGTGAGCGGCGCGGCCTGATTTCCATCAAGCGCCCGCAAAGCCTGTGGGACTGTGATGGCCCTTGTGTGCTGTTGAGCGAGGCCGGGCAGGAAGTGCAGCCGGCGCAGTTCACCAATGCCAAGGCCGTTTCGAAGGATTTTGCCGACCTGGCCCTGTTCAACGGCAAGCTGTTTACCCTGGAGCGCAACGCGTTCCAGATTTGCCGGCGCGATGCGGTCACGGCCAAAGTCGAGCTGTGCTGGTCGTTCGCCGACGAGACCCTGACGCCCGAGCGCCGCTATGCCCAGCCTTACGGCCTGGCCGAAGCCCTGGTGGTGGACGCGGACGGTGCGTGGATCGGCATCGACAACAATTTCGGCCCTCGCGCCGATGGTGAAAAGCGCCCGGTGGTCTATCGTTTTGCCGCCCCGGCCGGTGGCTGGAGCGCCCAGCCATGAGCCACGCCCTTTTTGAATCGAATCAGCGCAGCGGCAGTTCCGCTGCGCCTTACCCAATAATGATGAGGCCCGCATGAGTGACATCCTCGCAGACAGCTTAGATGGCGTAGAACGCCGGTCGCTGGCTGACTTCACCGAAAATGCCTACCTCAACTACTCCATGTACGTGATCATGGACCGTGCCTTGCCGCATATCGGCGACGGCCTGAAGCCAGTACAGCGGCGCATCATCTACGCCATGAGTGAGTTGGGCCTGGACGCCGATTCCAAGCACAAGAAGTCGGCGCGTACCGTCGGTGACGTGCTCGGTAAATTCCACCCCCACGGCGACTCGGCGTGCTACGAAGCCATGGTGCTGATGGCCCAGCCGTTTAGCTATCGCTACACGCTGGTGGACGGCCAGGGTAACTGGGGTGCGCCGGATGATCCGAAATCCTTTGCGGCCATGCGTTACACCGAAGCGCGCCTGTCGCGTTATTCGGAAGTGCTGCTCAGCGAGCTGGGCCAGGGTACCGCGAACTGGGGCCCGAACTTCGACGGTACACTCGACGAGCCACTGGTGTTGCCAGCACGTTTGCCGAACATCCTGCTCAATGGCACCACCGGTATTGCGGTCGGCATGGCCACCGACGTACCGCCGCATAACCTGCGCGAAGTCGCCACCGCCTGCGTCCGTTTGCTGGATGAGCCCAAGGCCACCGTGGAGCAGCTCTGCGAGCATATCCAGGGGCCGGACTACCCGACCGAAGCGGAAATCATCACCCCCCGCGCCGACTTGCTGAAGATGTACGAGACCGGCAAGGGCTCGGTGCGCATGCGCGCGGTGTACCACATCGAAGATGGCGACATTATTGTTACCGCGCTGCCGCACCAGGTGTCCGGCGCCAAGGTGCTGGAGCAGATCGCCGCGCTGATGCAGGCCAAGCCGTCGAAATTGCCGCAGGTCGCCGATCTGCGTGACGAGTCCGACCACGAAAACCCCTGCCGCATCGTGATCATCCCGACCAACAGCCGGGTCGACCACGAAGTGCTGATGCAGCACCTGTTCGCCAGTACTGACCTGGAGTCCAGCTACCGGGTCAACGTCAACATCATTGGCCTGGACGGCAAGCCGCAGCTGAAAAACCTGCGCAACCTGCTGGTGGAGTGGCTGGAGTTCCGTATCCAGACCGTGCGTCGCCGCCTGCAATTCCGCCTGGACAAGGTCGAGCGCCGCCTGCACCTGTTGGACGGTTTGCTGATTGCCTACCTCAACCTGGATGAAGTGATCCACATCATCCGCACCGCCGAGCACCCGAAAGCCGAGCTGATCGCGCGTTTCGAGCTGAGTGAGATCCAGGCTGACTACATCCTCGATACCCGCCTGCGTCAGTTGGCGCGGCTGGAAGAAATGAAGCTGCGCGACGAACAGGACGCGCTGCTCAAGGAACAAGCCAAGCTGCAGGCCCTGCTGGGCAGCGAAGCCAAGCTCAAGAAGCTGGTGCGCAGCGAGCTGATCAAGGATGCCGAAACCTATGGCGACGACCGCCGCTCGCCGATTGTCGAGCGCGCTGAAGCCAAGGCCCTGACCGAAACAGAGCTGCTGCCGAACGAGAAAATTACCGTCGTTCTGTCGGAAAAGGGTTGGGTTCGCTCCGCCAAAGGGCATGATATTGACGCCACTGGCTTGTCGTACAAGGCCGGCGATGGCTTCAAGACCGCCGCTGCCGGGCGTTCCAACCAGTTTGCGGTGTTTATCGACTCCACCGGGCGCAGTTACTCGGTGCCGGCCCACACCTTGCCATCGGCGCGCGGACAGGGCGAGCCGTTGACCGGCCGGCTGACGCCGCCGCCAGGGGCGAATTTCGAGTGTGTGCTGCTGCCGGACGACGATGCGCTGTACGTGATCGCCTCCGACGCGGGTTATGGCTTCGTGGTCAAGGGTGAAGACCTGCAGGCCAAGAACAAGGCGGGCAAGGCACTGTTGAGCCTGCCGAACAACGCCAAGGTGATCCTGCCGCGGCCGGTGGACGACCGCGAGAGCAATTGGCTGGCGTCGGTGACCACCGAAGGGCGCCTGCTGGTGTTCAAGATCAGCGATCTGCCGCAGTTGGGCAAAGGCAAGGGCAACAAGATCATTGGTATTCCCGGTGAGCGGGTGGCCAGTCGCGAAGAGTACGTGACCGACATCGCGGTGATCCCGGAAGGTGCCACCCTGGTCCTCCAGGCCGGCAAGCGCACATTGTCATTGCGCCCAGACGACCTCGAGCATTACAAGGGCGAGCGTGGCCGTCGTGGCAACAAACTGCCGCGTGGCTTCCAGCGGGTGGATGCTTTGTTGGTGGAAACACCTGTTTAAGGTGGTTTAGAGCCCTCGATCTACGATTTAACGCGTAGATCGACGCTTTGGCGCTGGAGTCATGGCGCATATTCACGGATGATATGGCCTTTCCAGCGCCGGCGTGGCCGAGCGTGTTTAGGTTATTTTTAAGTATTACATTGTGGTTCGCCTTGTGGCAGCCACCTGGATGGGATGATGACTGCTCCACGCCTTCCTTTTATTTTCATGCTCGCTGGCCTTTTGGGGCTGGCGGGTTGCAGCACACACCAGCCGGTGTCGCTGTACCAGCTGGACAGCGGAAGTCCGGCGCAGCCAGCGCAAACCGCTGGCATGGCGGTTTTGCTGGGTCCGGTGGTCGTGGCTGACTACCTGCAACGTGAAACCCTGCTGCAACGTCAGAACGACGGCAGCCTGCAAGGTTCCACCGATGGTCGTTGGGCGGGCAGTTTGTCCTCCGATATCAACCAGCTCATGTTGCGCCAGGTCGCGGGTCACCTGGACAGCCAGCGTGTGGTGCTCGCGCCCGCGCCAACCGGCTTCACCCCGGATGTGCAGGTCCTGCTGACCATCACCCGGCTCGACTCCGGCGCTTCGCAGCCGGCGATCCTCGATGCGCAATGGCGCTTGATCGACCGTCGTGGCCAGGTGCGCGATAACCGCATCGTGCACCTGCAGGAAGAGCACACCGGCACCACCGCGTCCCAGGTCCAGGCCCAGGGCGTGTTGCTGCAGCATCTGGCACAGCAGTTGTCGGTGGCCCTCAAGCCATTGGCCAACCAGCCGCCGATTGCCGAGGCCCCGCGCAAGCAAGCCCCGGTACAGGCCAAGCCGGCAGCGCCGGAAAAACCGAAGATGCCGATGGCTACGCCGATTCGTACGGATATGGAAGTGTTCAGGTTCTGATCTGAACCGCAGACAAAAAAAGGCCCGCTGATTCAGCGGGCCTTTTTTTTGTCTGCGATTTGAGTCACGCCGTGGACTCAATGTGGGAGCGGGCTTGCTCGCGAAAGCGGTGTGTCAGTCAACGAATTGATTGGCTGATCCTTTGCATTCGCGAGCAAGCCCGCTCCCACACAGCCCCGTTCCTACAGTCGGCCAAGCGCTGTTCTTCAGCCCTTCGCGCGGGTCTCATGCATCCGTGCCAACTGCCGCTCCAGCATCGACGGATACGGCTCCATCAAGCGCTCCACACAGCTTGCCCCTTCAGGGCTGGCAATCGGACGGATGCGCGCGCGCTGACGGATCAGCGTGTCTTCGCTGATCTTGCGTTCCACCAGCAGCAGGTTGCGGCTGTGCTGGGACAGGGCCAGTGCGTCCTGGGCGATTTCTGTCAGCAGCAGGTCGATCTGGCTCATGCCGAACAGATCATCGCCGACAGTCAGGCCCAGCTGCAGTTGCAGGGTGATGCCGCTGTCAGCCACTTCGATCTGCAACTCATGGCCGAGGGCGCGCAGCAGCTCGCCGCAGCAAATGGCGTTGGTCAGGTAGTCTTCGCCGCTGTCTTCGCTGTGGAACAGCATCAGCGTGCTGCCATCGTTCAGGGTGTGCAGTTCGCTCTGGTACAGCGAGGCGGCCTGGTCCAGGCAGTCGCGGTAGCGTTCCAGCAACTCGGTCAGGCGAGCGCGGGGGAGGCGACGCAGTTGGTCCTGGGCGCCCAGTTGCACGGCCAGTACGGCGCTGTATTGGGGTTCGCTGCTGCGCACCGGCGCCGGCTTGAGCGCGGTGGTGGCCGAGGTGGTATCGCGCAGGTCGGCGAACGGGTCTTCGTCGTCCAGTTCGTCTTCTTCGGCCTTGAAGGCCTGGCGTGTCGCCGGCTTCAAGCCCGCTACCGGGGCGCTTTCGTCAAAGCCTGGGTCACGCAGGTCGCGCACTTCGAACTCGGGTTCGTCGTCGTAGTCGGTGTCGTCGTATTCCGGCTCGGGCTCGACCTCGGGTACCACCGGTTCCGGGGCGAAGCTGGCGTGCAGTTGGCGGGCGAGGTCGCCGATTTCGTCCTGGCGGTCGGTGGCCGGGGTGTGTTCGTCGATATCCCGCAGCCAGATACGCAGTTGCATCAGCGGCGTGGAGATATGCCGACCCAGGCGCAGGCTCAAGGCCAGGGCCAATGCCAGCAGGATCGCGCTGAGGATACCCATGCTCTGCAGGCTGATGGTCATCGGCTGCTGGAACTGTTGCATGTCGAGGCTGATGCGCAGTTGGCCGGCCTTCACATCCTGAAAGGTAATATTGCTCTGGTACAGGCCTTCCGCTTCACCCAGCAGGCCGTTCTTCGGGCGTTGCCCGGCTTCGGCCATGATCCGGTTGTCCACGCTGTAGATGGCGGCGTGGGCCACCAGCGGGTTCTTGGTCAGGTTGTTGAGCAGCACGTTGAGGCTGAGGATGTCGTTGGACACCAGCAGCTCAGTCGCCGAGGTGGCGGTCTGGGTGGTCAAGCTTTCGCCCAGGGCGTCGGCTTGCTCGTGCATGGCCTGCTTGAACTGCAAACCCATCACGCAGGCGTAGATCACCAGGGCCAGAGCGACCAGGATCACGTTATGGCTGGCGATGCGTAATGCGATCGGTACACGGCGGTGGCGCAGTGCCCGGAAGATCAGCAGGAAGAAGTTGTCGGTTTTTACTGGCGTGGGCCGGTTCACTTGAGCTCGGCTCTTGGTCCGTGAAGTTGACGCGCAGTATAGCGACAGGCCCAAGACCGGCAAAGCGCTGGCTGTGCCCGATGGTCACTGAAAGTGGGTAGAATGCGGTTTTTTTCCAGCCTGGGGGTGCGCCTTGCGCGAAATTGTCCTGATAAACATCACCGGTGAAGACCGACCGGGTCTCACCGCAGCCATTACCGGTGTTCTGGCCCAGGGTGGTGTGAACATTCTCGACATCGGCCAGGCGGTGATCCACGACACTTTGTCGTTCGGCATCCTGGTGGAGATCCCGAGCAATGAACAGGCGTCCTCGGTGCTCAAGGACATCCTGTTTACGGCCTATAAGCTCGATCAGCAGGTGCGTTTTACCCCGGTGTCCGAAGCCGATTACCAGCACTGGGTGGCCGGCCAGGGTAAGAAACGCCACATCGTTACCCTGCTGACCCGCAAGGTCACGGCCGAGCAATTGCAGCGTGTCAGCTCCATCACCGCGCAGTACGGCTTGAATATCGACCATATCGACCGTCTGTCGGGTCGCATGCCATTGGACACCCCAGCCGACCAGGGCAAGGGCTGCATCGAGTTCTCCGTGCGCGGCGAGCCGGCCGATCCGCAGGCCCTGCGCGCCGAATTTCTTAGCGTCGCCCAGGAGCTGAATGTCGATATCGCCTTCCAGGAAGACTCGCTGTTCCGGCGCAACCGCCGCCTGGCGGTGTTCGACATGGATTCCACGCTGATCGAAGCTGAAGTCATCGACGAACTGGCCAAGGCGGCCGGCGTCGGCGAGCAAGTATCCGCGATCACCGAGCGGGCCATGGCCGGCGAGCTGGATTTTCGTGCCAGCTTCAAGGAGCGCCTGGCGCTGCTCAAGGGCCTGGATGTGAGCGTGCTGGACGCCATCGGTGCATCGCTGCGCCTGACTGAAGGCGCCGAAACCCTGTTCGCCGAGCTCAAGCGCCTGGGCTACAAAACCGCGATCCTGTCCGGCGGCTTCACCTACTTCGCCAAGCAATTGCAGGCCAAGCTGGGCATCGACTATGTGTTCGCCAACGAGCTGGAAGTGGTGGATGGCAAGGTGACTGGCGTGGCGGTGGAGCCGATTGTCGACGCGCAGCGCAAGGCCGATCTGCTGAAGGAATTGGCTCACAAGGAAGGTTTGCGCCTGGAGCAGACCATTGCGGTCGGCGACGGCGCCAATGACTTGCCGATGCTGGCGATTGCCGGCCTGGGTGTGGCGTTCCGGGCCAAGCCGTTGGTCAAGCAATCGGCCAAGCAGGCGATCTCGACGCTGGGGCTGGACGGGGTGCTGTACCTGTTGGGTTTCCGTGATCGCGACGGTCAGCTATAAGCTGATTCAACTGCAGGAATGCGGTCACTGTGGGAGCCGGGCTTGCCCGCGATGGCGGTACTTCAGTCACAGATGGGTTGACTGAAACACCGCCATCGCGGGCAAGCCCGGCTCCTGCATGTTGATTTTCGTCAGATTCAGATCAGGCTTTCGGCAGTGCGATACCCTGGCCCATCTGCACCGGCGAACCTGCCACCAGTTCTTCTGCCCACTTCACCTGATCCGGCCCGAACAGCACGATCGCGGTGGAGCCCAGCTTGAAGCGACCCAATTCCGCGCCTTTTTCCAGGTGGATCGGCGCCCGTGCGGCTTCGTCGTAGCGGAAGGTTTTCAGCTCGCGCTTCGGCGGCGTGACCAGGCCGGCCCACACGGTTTCAATCGATGCCACGATCATCGCGCCCACCAGTACCACGGCCATCGGGCCACGCTCGGTATCGAACAGGCAGACAACACGCTCGTTGCGCGCAAACAGCTCCGGCACGTTTTCGGCGGTGGTCTGGTTGACCGAGAAAATCCGCCCCGGCACGTAGACCATTTCCCGCAGGGTGCCGGCCAGTGGCATGTGCACGCGGTGGTAGTCTTTCGGCGACAGGTAGATGGTGGCGAAATCACCGCCCATGAACGGCGCCGCCACGGCTGCATCTCCGCCCAGCAGTTCCAGCACGCTGAAGCTGTGGCCCTTGGCCTGGAACACACGGCCGTGCTCAATCGGACCCAGTTGGCTGACCGCGCCATCGGCAGGGCTCAGCACTGCGCCTGGGGTTTGATCCAGCGGGCGCGCGCCATCTTTCAAGGCGCGGGTGAAGAAGGCGTTGAAATGCTCATAAGCAGTCACGTCTTCCACCAGGGCCTGGGACATGTCCACTTGATAGCGCTTGGCGAACCAGCGGGTGAAGGCATTCTTGAACCAGCGCACGCGGCATTCGGCGATGCAGCCGGCCAACCGCGACAGCAGGTGGTGCGGCAGCAGGTACTGGCTGAGGATAAACAACTGCTTTTTCATTAACTGTCCTTAACTCTTAAATCTCGACGGGGGTGTCGGGGTGGTTGCCCCATTCGCCCCAGGAACCGGCATAACCTTTGACTCGCGGATAACCGAGCGCCTTGGCCACCAGGTAGGTGAAGCCAGAGCGGTGGTGAGTCTGGCAATGGGTGATGATCTCTTTATCTCTGGTCAGCCCGAGGTCTTCGAGGATCTGCGGCATGTCGCGGCGGATCCGCAGGTTGCGCGCCTTGTCCATGCCGGCCGTCCATTCGAAATTCACCGCGCCGGGGATGTGCCCGCCTTTGGCCGCGAGCACTTTTTCGCCGGAGTATTCCAGCGGGCCGCGCGCATCCCAGATCCCCAGGTCGGCCGCGCCGAGGCGGCTTTGCAGGTATTCGCGGGTGGCGGTGGGGCCCTCGTGCAGCGTGAGGCTGACCGGGCCGCCGACCGCTGGCGGGACCTCGGTCGACAGCGGGTGTTGTTCCGCCAGCCACGCCAGCAGGCCGCCGTCCAGGTAGTGATATTTCTGATGGCCGATCACGTCGAGCATCCAGATAAAGCGTCCGGCCCAACCGCCGCCTTCGTCGTCATAGACCACGTAGGTGGCGTCCGGGGTGTGGCCCAGTTCGCCGAAGAGTTTTTCCAGGTCGGCCTTGTGGGGCAGCAGGCCGGGCGCCGGCGGCTGGCCCAGCTGGGTGCGCTTGGGGTCAACGAAATGCGCGCCGGGGATGTGCCCTTCGGCGTAGCGGGCGGCACTGGTGAGGTCCACCAGAATCAGCTGTTCGGCATCCAGTCGACCGAGCAGGTCGCTGGACTCGATCACCAGCGGCAAGCCAGAGAAGTCAGGCATGTGAGGTCTCCTGGGCACAAATGTTGGCGATAAAAGAGGGCGATTGTAGCGCAAGCATCAGACGCTGCGGTTGGTAAAGCTGTGCAGCGCTTTCTCGATGCATTGGGCGGTTTTGCCGAAGGCCTGCACGGTGGTTTCCGAGAACGGCCCACCGCCCTGGTCGGCGACCATCAGCATCACGACCTTGCCATTGCAGCTCAGGGAGCGCAGCAGCAGGTGCTCGCCGGTGAACAGGCGCCGCAGGATCGGCGGCAGCAGAGCCGAGAATTGCGCGTGGTTGTCAGGCGTGAGGCGCACCTGGGCGGACTTTTCCAGCAAGCGCTGCAGCAGCGTGCTGTGGACCACATCGAGGCTCAGGTTGGCGGCGTCCTTGGGCAGGCCGTCGACCTGGTGCACACGCAAGGTGCTCTGGGCGCGGTCGGTCATCAGCAGCATGACCCGCTGCATGCCGCTGGCCGACAGGGCCTCCTTGGCGCAGGTGGTCAGGTGCATGGCGTTGGCGAAGCGGCTCGGTTCCACCAGCAATTCGGTGCAGCGCTTGCGCCACACCGCCAGGGCCTCGGCGGTCGGCGGCGGGGCCGGCAGGAGGCCGCGGTGGATCTTCTGCACATGCCATGGCCAGATCAGCGACAGCGCCGGGTGCCAGAGGTCCGGCATCAAGGTAGTGCGCGCACTGGTGACGGCTTGCTGGTGCACCTGTTGCTGCACGTCGCCCAAAGGCTGTTGCAGGTACAGCGCGGTCAGGTATTGCCAGCGCAGGGTGTGCGGACAGGTCCAGGACTCCTGGGCCGACATCGCCAGGCCGTTGGCCAGCAGTACCGTATTGGCCGGCTGATTCAGCCAGCGCCGCAGGTTGGGGTCGGCATCCAGCAATTGCTGGTGGCGCAACGGGTCATCTTCGCGGGCGATATGCAACGCCTTGACCAGCAGGCGTTGCTCGTTCCGCAGCAGGGTATAGCCCTGGGATACCCAGATCGGCAGGTGCCACGTTTCGGTCAGGCCGAGGCACAGGTCCAGCAGGCGCACGCCGAACAATTCCTGCTCGACTGCACGCGCCGATTGGCCTTTGTGGATAACCCGCAGCTCCCACTCTTCGAGGAGCTTGGGGTAGGCCACCGCCATCGGCCACAGCGGCGACAGGAATAGCAGGCTGCCCCAGTGAATGTCTTGCCACAACCGCGCCAGGCGGCTGCCGAACAAGCCGTTGGCTTGCTGCGAGGCGTGCTGGCTGACCAGCAGCAATTGGCGCAACGCCACCGGAATCTCTTGGGCGGGGACCGAGGGCAGGCGTGCCAGCAACTCTTCGGCGCGCTTGAGGCCCAGGCGATTGAGCGCCACTTCAAGGTTTTCCGCCGGTGCCGTCATGCTGCCATGTGTGTGGCTATTAGCCTCGCGCATCACGCTGAGCACGAGGGCCGGGCTGTTCTGCATCAGTTCGGCAATGTCTCGCAACGAACTGCGGCTATCGCGGATGGCTTTGCACACGCGTTCGTGGCTGGCCTGGGGAACAGGCAGCAGCACGTCGTCCAGGCGCTTGATCCAAGCAGCGAGGGAGTTGGGTTTTGCAGTTGGGACTGTCGTTTCATTAGCCATGATTGGGGCGCGATCATCACTTGCGGTCAACACGCCCGGAACGGGCCGAACTGGCTTTTCGCCTTAACGGGCTATAGTCTGGCGCAGTTTTGCCGATAAGTAGAACAAGAGTTTTTCAGTTCCTCCAAATATGTCCATGAACCTGACGGCGCAAGTACTCATCTCCTATGGCTAAAATTATCGGCATCATCGTCGTCATCGCAAGTGTGCTCGGCGGGTACGTCCTCTCCCACGGTAAAATTGCCGCGCTGATCCAGCCTTTCGAAGTGCTGATTATCGGCGGTGCAGCGTTTGGCGCCTTCCTGCAGGCCAACCCCGGCTACATGACCCTGCACGTGATCAAGAAGTCGCTGGGCATGTTCGGCTCGCGCTTCACCCACTCTTTCTATCTGGACGTGCTGGGCCTGGTCTACGAGATCCTCAACAAGAGCCGCCGCGAAGGCATGATGGCCATCGAAGCCGACATCGAAGACGCTGCGGCCAGCCCGATTTTCGCCAAGTACCCGGCCGTGCTCAAAGACGAGCGCATGACCGCCTACATCTGCGATTACCTGCGCATCATGTCCTCCGGCAACATGGCGCCCCATGAGCTGGAAGGCCTGTTCGACATGGAGCTGTTCAGCCTCAAGGAAGAGCTGGAACATCCTTCCCACGCCGTGACCGGCATCGCCGACGGCATGCCCGGTTTCGGTATTGTCGCGGCGGTACTCGGTATCGTGGTGACCATGGCGTCCCTCGGCGAAGGCGACCAGAAGGCCATCGGCATGCACGTGGGTGCGGCCCTGGTCGGTACCTTCTTCGGTATTCTCGCGGCCTACGGTTTCTTCGGCCCGCTGGCTACCTCCCTGGCCCACGATGCCAAGGAAGAGGTGAACCTCTACGAAGCGATCAAGGCGTGCCTGGTGGCTTCGGCGTCGGGCATGCCGCCGTCGTTGGCGGTGGAGTTCGGTCGCAAGGTGCTGTACCCGAAACATCGCCCAAGTTTCGCCGAGTTGGAACAAGCGGTTCGCGGTCGCTAAGCCATGGAAAACAACCAGCCGATAATCATCAAGCGCGTCAAGCGCTTCGCTGCGGGGCACCATGGCGGCGCCTGGAAAATCGCCTTCGCCGACTTCGCGACGGCGATGATGGCGTTCTTCCTGGTGCTGTGGCTGATGTCCACCGCCACGCCCGAACAGAAGATCGCCATCGCCGGCTACTTCAAGGACCCCATTGGTTTCTCGGAAAGCGGTACGCCCTTCGTGATCGACCTGGGCGGCTCGCCGCAGTTGGCGCCGGAGCGCACCATCAACCCGGAAATCAAGACCGAATCGCCTCAGGAAAAAATCCCGATCGAGCGCGATACCGTCGAGGCCATGGCTGAGCAAGTCGAGCAGGAACGCCTTGAGCTGTTGCTGCAAGAACTGCAGACCAAGGTCGAGGAAAACCCGCAGTTGCTCAAATTCAAGGATCAGATTTCGTTCGAGATTACGCCGGACGGTTTGCGCATCCAGATCACCGACGCGGCCAATCGGCCGATGTTCGACTCGGGCAGCGCGCGGTTGAAGCCGTACTTTGAAGACATCCTGCTGGCGATGGCCGACACCATCAAGGCGGTACCGAACAAGATCAGCATCAGCGGTCATACCGACGCCAAGCCGTACGCGGGCCAGGGTGACTTCGGCAACTGGGAACTCTCGGCCAACCGTGCCAACGCGGCGCGTCGCGCCCTGGTCGCCGGCAGCTATCCGGACCCGCAAGTGGCGCGCGTGGTGGGGTTTGCCTCCTCGCAGCTGTTTGATCCCAAGGACCCGTTCAACCCGATCAACCGCCGCATCGACATCGTCGTGCTGACCAAGAAGGCCCAGCGTGCGATCGAAGGCGACCAGCACGCCGCGCCACCGGTTCCGACCCCAGGCGACGGTGCGCCCGGTGAAGTACCGGCCGACCCGAACGCCATCCCGCCCGGCCAGGAGCCGTTGCCGGCGCATGAGCTGCGCCAGAAGTTGAACCTGTTCGATGATGGCGGGGTGAAGGATCCTACGGCGCCTGCAACGGGCTCCTAGGCTGCAAGCAGCCCACCTCAACAATGAAAAACGCCCCGATTGATCGGGGCGTTTTTCATTTCTTATCAAAGAGGGAGATAGGCTTTGACTCCACTGATAACACCTCGCATGTCGTTGGTGTCCAGCCGGGGCACGAAATATTCTCGACCTTTTGCTCGAGTCTTTCTATGGAGCTTGTCCAGGCGCTCGAAGCTGACGGTGTAAATCATGTCGCACTTCACCCACAGCTCTTTGTAGCATTTCAGGGGCAACGAAGCCTCGTGTGAAATCGCAAAGAAGAACGTCGCCTTGCTTGGGGTGATAGTAGAGAGTCAATCGTAAATGCCCCACAAAAAGCAAAGCCGCCCGAAGGCGGCTTCATTCGACGCGCAGTGGAGCTTGCTTCGCCCCTTCTGCGCCGCTGGATCAACCCCGAAAAGGATCCAGGCTCCTGCCAGCTTGCGCTGGCGACGGAGCGATGATGGGCATCAGGAATTTCGAATTCAAGCTGGCTTGCATCGATTGGCCACCCAGTTGCACGGATTCTTGATGCCAGCACCCTTTAAATCAATGGGCTAGGGTGCTTGGTGCTGCCATTTATAGGTATAAAGAAATGGCCCCTCAATAACTGCTCTCGGGCAAGCTCGCAATAATCGACCGATAGCTGTTCATTCTTTGCTGCTGCACGCGCCCATCTTCCAGGGCCTTGAGCAGGGCGCAACCCGGCTCGCGGTCGTGCTTGCAATCGCGGAAGCGGCAAGTGCCGATCAGGTCGTTGAATTCGATAAAGCCCGCTTCCACATCGCTGCGGCTGACGTGGCCGAGGCCGAATTCACGGATGCCGGGGGAGTCGATCAGTTCGCCGCCGCCGGGGAAGTGGAACAATCGCGCGGTGGTGGTGGTGTGGGTGCCTTGGCCGGACAGCTCCGACAACGGGCCGACCCGGGTGTCGACTTCCGGCAGCAGGCTGTTGACCAGCGACGATTTGCCCACGCCCGACTGGCCGACGAACACGCTGATGCGGCCGTCCAGCTGCTGTTGCAGCTGTTCCATGCCATCGCCGTGATGCGCCGACACTTCCAGTACCGGGTAACCCAGGGTGCGGTAGACCGCCAGCAGCGCATTGAGCGCAGGCGCGTTCTGCTCGTCGATCAGGTCGAACTTGTTCAGCAGCAACAGCGGGCGAATGCCGGCGTGTTCGGCGGCAACCAGATAACGGTCGATCAGGTTGGCATGGGGCTCGGGCAGCGGCGCGAACACGATGACGATCATGTCGACGTTGGCCGCCACCGGCTTGAGCTGGCCACGGCTGTCAGGGCGACGTAGCTCGGTGGTACGCGGCAACTGGGCGACGATCACGCCGATGCCCTGGTTGCCGGCGCGCCACACGACCTGGTCGCCGGTCACCAGCGCAGGCAGGTTGGCGCGCAAGTGGCAACGGAACACCTGGCCGGCGAGTTCGCCTTCCAGCGCCTCGACTTCGACCTGCACGCCAAAGTGTGCGATCACCAGGCCTGTCTGTTCGGGGCCCAGGTCGCCGCCCTCGAGCGCTTCCACGGCGGAGGATTCACGTTTGGCGGCGCGGGCGGCGCGTTCGCCTTGAATCTTTTCGATGCGCCAGTTTTGGCGACGATTGAGCTGGCGTTTGGCCATTGGTGTTCCGTGTCGATAATGCAAAGGTTGGGTAAAACGGTCGCGAGTCTAGCACGCCCCTGCCTGCTAAACTGCGCAGCTACGCCAAGGTGCCAAGAGAATCAAGCCATGCAAAACCCACAGAACCTGATTTGGATCGATCTGGAAATGACCGGTCTGAACCCCGACACCGACGTCATCATCGAGATGGCCACCATTGTCACCGACAGCAACCTCAACACCTTGGCCGAAGGTCCGGTGATCGCCATCCACCACAGCGATGCCGTGCTCGCCACCATGGATGAATGGAACACCCGCACCCACGGCAACTCCGGCCTGACCCAGCGCGTGCGCGACAGCCGCATCAGCATGGCCGAGGCCGAGGCCGAAACCATCGCCTTCCTGGAAAAATGGGTGCCCAAGGGCAAGTCGCCGATCTGCGGTAACAGCATCTGCCAAGATCGTCGCTTCCTGTATACCCACATGAAGGCGCTGGAAAGCTACTTCCACTACCGCAACCTGGACGTGTCGACCCTGAAAGAGTTGGCCGCACGCTGGGCGCCGGAAGTCAAGGACAGCTTCCACAAAGGCAGCACGCACCTGGCGCTGGACGATATCCGCGAGTCGATCGCCGAGCTGCAGCATTACCGCAAACACTTCATCAAGGCCTGAATCTGTGGCGCCTGGCCCGGCGCCTTCGCGAGCAAGCCCGCTCCCACATTCGACTGCATTCCAAAGGTGGAACTCGGTTAAATGTGAGGGCGGGCTTGCTCGCGAAGGGCGCGACGCGGTCTTTCGCCACGCGCCCTCTTTTGGTGCCATCAGCAAATGATTAGACTGCCGGCCTCTCTGCAAGGATCGCCATCATGCTGCTGATGCTCTACCTCATCGCCATCACCGCCGAAGCCATGACCGGTGCGCTGTCTGCCGGTCGGCGCGGCATGGACTGGTTTGGCGTGGTGTTGATCGCATGCGTGACGGCGCTGGGGGGCGGCTCGGTGCGCGATGTGCTGCTCGGCCACTACCCGCTGACTTGGGTCAAGCATCCCGAATACCTGGTGCTGACCTCCGTCGCCGCACTGGTGACGATCTTTATCGCGCCGCTGATGCGCCACCTGCGCTCGCTGTTCCTGGCGCTGGATGCCGTCGGCCTGGTGGCCTTTACCCTGATTGGCTGCATGACCGCCCTGGAAATGGGCCACGGCATGCTGGTGGCGTCGGTCAGCGGGGTGATCACCGGCGTGTTCGGCGGCATCCTGCGGGATATCTTCTGCAACGACATCCCGCTGATCTTCCGCCGGGAGCTGTACGCCAGCGTGTCGTTCCTCGCCGCCTGGTTCTACATGCTCTGCCTCTACCTGGAGCTGCCGAGCGAGCAGGCGATTCTGCTGACCCTGTTCAGCGGCTTTCTATTGCGCCTGCTGGCGATCCGTTTTCACTGGGAAATGCCCAAGTTCGTCTACAACGACGACGTGCACTAGCGCTCGGCGTGCTGCTTGAGCGCCCATTCCACGTGTTCGCGCACCAGGTCCGAGGGGTAGTCACGGCGCGCCTTCAGGGCTTCCAGTACCGGAATGCTCGACGGTGCGTTGCCCAGGCCGACGGCCAGGTTGCGCAGCCAGCGTTCGTAACCGGCGCGGCGTAGCGGCGAGCCTTCGGTGCTGCTGAGGAATTTATCTTCATCCCACATAAACAGCTCGGCCAGCTCGGCGTTGTCCAGGTTGTGCCGTGGCTTGAAATCACTTTCGGCGGTGGAGCGGGCGAAACGATTCCATGGGCAAACGATCTGACAGTCATCGCAGCCGAATACCCGGTTGCCGATCAGCGGGCGCAGATCCTCAGGGATCGCGCTCTTGAGTTCGATGGTCAGGTAGGAAATGCACCGCCGGGCGTCCAGCACATAGGGCTCGACGAAGGCATTGGTGGGGCAGATGTCCAGGCACGCCGTGCAGCGCCCGCAGTGCTCGGTGCTGTGCGGCGGGTCCACGGGGAGCGGCAGATCGACAAACAGTTCGCTCAAGAAGAAATAGCTGCCGGCCTTGCGGTTGAGTACCAGGGTGTTCTTGCCGATCCAGCCGAGGCCGGCCTTCTCGGCGATGGCTTTTTCCAGCACCGGCGCGCTGTCGACAAAGGCGCGAAAGCCGAACGGGCCGATCTGCGCCTGAATGCGGTCGGCCAGTTGCTGCACGCGTTTGCGGATCAGCTTGTGGTAGTCGCGGCCCAGGGCGTAGCGCGAGATGTAGGCTTTTTCCGGCTTGGCCAGCAGTTGCGCCATCTGGGTGTCGCCGGGCAGGTAATCCATGCGCAGCGACACCACGCGCAAGGTGCCGGGCACCAGTTCATCGGGATGGGAGCGTTTGCTGCCATGGGCGGCCATGTACTCCATCTCGCCGTGATAGCCCGCGTCGAGCCAGCGTTGCAGGTGCTGCTCATGCTCGGCCAGGTCCAGGCCGCTGATGCCGACTTGTTGAAAGCCCAGCTCGCGGCCCCAGTCTTTGATCGATTGGGCGAGGGCGGGCAGATCGGAGGTAATAGCAGGCATGAGACACGGGAAACCACGGGTTAGATGGGTATAATTCTGCCAGACATCGGAGCTTGAAGACGCATGCCGCAGACAAAACACGAAATAACCGACGTTCAGCCGCTGTTGCACGGCCAATTGCCGCAACTGGCTGCACGGTCCCCTGACGCCCATAAAGGCCAGTTCGGCCACCTGCTGATGATCGGTGGCGACCGCGGTTTTGGCGGCGCTGCCTTGCTGAGCGCCGAAAGTGCCCTGCGCAGCGGCGCGGGCATGGTGTCCCTGGCGACTCGCCTGGAGCACGTGCCCGCCGCACTGGCGCGCTTGCCGGAAGTCATGACCGTCGGCGTCAGTTCGGCCAACCAATTGATGGGCTTGCTGGAAAAAATCTCGGTGATCGTCATTGGACCGGGGCTGGGCGAGGCGTCCTGGGGCAAAAGCCTGTTGTCAGTCGCGGCGAATGCCCGGCTGCCGCAGGTCTGGGACGCCGATGCGCTCAATCAGCTGGCCACCGGTAGCATCAGCCTGCCGGCCAACTGCGTGATCACTCCGCACCCTGGCGAAGCGGCCCGCTTGATGGGCATTTCGACAGCCGAGGTTCAGGCCGATCGTCTTAAGGTGGCGCGCGCGTTGAGCCAGAAATTCAATGCAGTGGCTATCCTCAAGGGGGGTGGCAGTTTGATCGCCAGTCCGGACGGGCGTGTGTCGCGCTGCGATCAAGGTCACCCGGCCATGGCGACGGCGGGCCTGGGGGATGTACTCGCCGGCCTGGTCGGCGCTCTGCTGGCCCAGGGCATGCCGGCTTATGAAGCCAGCTGCCTGGCCGTCTGGCTGCATGCCACGGCGGGGGATCGCCAGGGCACCTTTGGTCGGGGGCTGGCTGCCAGCGACCTGATCCCTGCCATTCGTCAATTGCTGGAGGAACAGTCGCCGTGTCTGAAGTAATCCTTTTCCTGGCCGATGAAGAGGCCATGGTTGCTTTCGGTCAGCGCATCGCCCAGGTCACGGCCGGGGCCGGGTTGATCTTTCTCGAGGGCGACCTGGGGGCGGGCAAGACTACCTTGTCGCGTGGGATTATTCGTGGCCTGGGCCACACGGGCGCGGTCAAGAGCCCGACATTCACCCTGGTCGAGCCATACGAGATCGGCGCGATTCGCGCGTTCCACTTCGATCTCTATCGCCTGGTGGACCCCGAAGAGCTGGAGTACATGGGTATCCGTGATTACTTCGATGAAGATGCGTTGTGCCTGATCGAGTGGCCAGATAAAGGCACAGGCTTTTTGCCAAAGCCGGACCTGACCATTACCATTACGCCGCATGAGCATGGACGTCAGCTGAAGTTGTTGCCCCAGAGCGCGCGCGGCCAGTCGTGGTGCGCCGCTTTGGCATTGGAATTCAAATAATTGATGGGGTTAGGTATGCGCTTTCGCGCGTTGGTTAGTGTCGTAGGGGTGTTGCTTGCGGCAATGACTGTCAATGCTCTGGCGGCTTCACAGGTGAAAAGTGTGCGCCTGTGGCGAGCGCCGGATAACACGCGACTGGTGTTCGACCTGTCTGGCCCGGTCCAGCACAGTGTCTTTACCCTGACGTCGCCTGATCGCCTGGTGATCGATATCAACGGAGCGACCCTGGCCGCGCCGCTGAAAGTCTCTACCGCCAATACCCCGATTACCGCCATGCGCTCGGCTCAACGCACGCCGACCGACCTGCGCGTGGTCATCGACCTGAAAAAAGTCGTGACGCCTAAAAGTTTCTCCCTGGCCCCGAATGCCCAGTACGGGAACCGACTGGTGGTCGACCTGTTCGACAACGCCGCCGATGCTGCGCCTCCACCGGCGCCGACGCCAAGCGTAGCCACGGTGCCGGCGGTGCCGGTCAACCCGTCGCAACCGCAGGTCAAGCTGCCACCGCCGCCGCCAGCCCCGGCTGGCAAGCGTGACATTATCGTGGTGATCGACGCCGGCCACGGCGGCGAAGACCCGGGCGCTTCCGGCTCGCGCGGCCAGCATGAAAAAGACGTGGTACTCGCCATCGCCCGTGAGCTGCAGCGCCAGATCAACGGCATGAAAGGCTATCGCGCTGAATTGACCCGTACCGGCGACTACTTCATCCCGTTGCGCGGCCGTACCGAAATCGCACGCAAGAAGGGCGCCGACCTGTTCGTCTCGATCCACGCCGACGCCGCCCCTTCAGCGGCGGCCTTCGGCGCCTCGGTGTTTGCCTTGTCGGATCGCGGCGCTACGTCCGAGACTGCGCGTTGGCTGGCCGACAGCGAAAACCGTTCCGACTTGATCGGCGGGGCCGGCAACGTGTCTCTCGACGACAAGGACAAGATGCTCGCTGGCGTGCTGCTCGACCTGTCGATGACCGCCTCGCTGACCTCCAGCCTGAACGTCGGGCAGAAGGTCTTGAGCAATATCGGCCGGGTGACTTCGCTGCACAAACAGCGGGTGGAACAGGCCGGGTTCATGGTGTTGAAGTCGCCGGATATCCCGTCGATCCTGGTGGAAACCGGGTTTATCTCCAACTCCAACGAGGCGTCGAAGCTGGCCAGTGCCAGCCACCAGCAGGCACTGGCGCGTTCGATCAGCGCCGGCGTGCGCCAATTCTTCCAGCAGAACCCGCCGCCGGGCACGTATATCGCCTGGCTGCGCGACTCCGGGAAAATCGCCCAGGGCCCGCGTGATCATCGCGTGCAGCCTGGCGACACGCTGGCCATGCTGGCCGTGCGCTTCCAGGTGTCGGCAGCGACCTTGCGCAGCGCCAACAACCTGAAGACCGACGAGCTGAAAGTCGGCCAGGTGTTGACCATCCCCGGCACTGAACTGGCGGCACAGTAATGAGCGAATCAGTCTTGAACAGTGGTTCGCGCATCGAGCTGCTCAGCCCGCGCCTTGCCAACCAGATTGCGGCGGGCGAGGTGGTTGAACGCCCGGCCTCGGTGATCAAGGAGTTGCTGGAAAACAGCATCGACTCCGGCGCCAAGCGCATTGATGTCGACGTGGAACAGGGCGGCGTCAAGCTGCTGCGCGTGCGTGACGATGGCAGCGGCATCTCCTCGGATGATCTGCCGCTGGCCCTGGCCCGTCACGCCACCAGCAAGATCCGCGACCTGGAAGACCTCGAACGAGTCATGAGCCTGGGGTTTCGGGGTGAGGCCCTGGCTTCCATCAGCTCGGTGGCCCGCCTGACCCTGACCTCACGCACGCGCGGCGCCGAGCAGGCCTGGCAGGTTGAAACCGAAGGCCGTGACATGGCGCCGCGGGTCCAGCCAGCTGCGCACCCGGTGGGCACTTCGGTGGAAGTGCGTGACCTGTTCTTCAACACCCCGGCGCGGCGCAAATTCCTCAAGGCCGAAAAAACCGAATTCGATCACCTGCAAGAAGTCATCAAGCGCTTGGCTTTAGCGCGTTTTGATGTGGCGTTCCACTTGCGCCACAACGGCAAGACCATCCTCAGCCTGCACGAAGCCAATGACGACGCCGCGCGCGCCCGGCGGGTGTCGGCGGTGTGTGGTGGTGGGTTCCTGGAGCAGGCGCTGCCGATCGAAGTCGAGCGCAATGGCTTGCGCCTGTGGGGCTGGGTCGGTCTGCCGACGTTCTCCCGCAGCCAGGCGGACTTGCAGTACTTCTTTGTGAACGGCCGCGCGGTACGCGACAAGCTGGTGGCTCACGCGGTGCGCCAGGCGTATCGCGATGTGTTGTTCAACGGCCGTCATCCGACGTTTGTGCTGTTTTTCGAGGTCGACCCGTCGGTGGTCGACGTCAATGTGCACCCGACCAAGCACGAAGTGCGTTTTCGCGATGGGCGCATGGTGCATGACTTCCTCTACGGCACCCTGCACCGCGCCTTGGGCGATGTACGCCCGGACGACCAGCTGTCCGCGCCAATTGTGACCGCTGTAGTACGGCCAAGCGGACCGGAAGCCGGGGAGTTCGGCCCTCAGGGCGAGATGAGCCTGGCCGGCAACCTGCTGCAATCGTCGCAACCGCAGCCGAGCTACACCGCGCCGGGCGCGGGGTCGGGGGCGGGTTATCAGTATCAATACACGCCGCGTCCGCAATCCGCGGTGCCGGTGGCCGAGGCACAGGCGGCCTATCGCGAGTTTTTCGCGCCGCTGCCGGGTGCCGAGCCAGGCGCCGTTGCCCTGCCGGAAGGGGGAGGAGATATCCCGCCGCTGGGCTACGCATTGGCACAGCTCAAGGGTATCTACATCCTCGCGGAAAACGCCCATGGCCTGGTGCTGGTGGACATGCACGCCGCTCACGAGCGGATCATGTACGAACGCCTGAAAATCGCCATGGCCAGCGAAGGCCTCAGCGGCCAGCCGTTGCTGGTGCCGGAATCCCTGGCCGTGAGCCAGCGCGAGGCCGATTGCGCCGAAGAGCACCACGCGGTGTTCCAGAAGCTGGGCTTCGAACTGCAACGCCTGGGCCCGGAAACCCTGGCGATCCGCCAGATTCCCGCGCTGCTCAAGCAGGCCGAGGCCAATCGCCTGGTTGCCGACGTACTCGCTGACCTGATGGAGTACGGCACCAGCGACCGCATCCAGGCGCACATCAACGAGTTGCTCGGCACCATGGCCTGCCACGGTGCCATCCGCGCCAACCGCCGCCTGGCCCTGCCGGAAATGAACGGTTTGCTGCGCGACATGGAAAACACCGAGCGCAGCGGGCAATGCAACCATGGCCGGCCGACCTGGACCCAAATGGGCCTGGACGACCTGGACAAACTGTTTTTGCGCGGCCGTTGATGAGTGCCTTGCCCCCCGCCATCTTCCTGATGGGTCCTACTGCAGCCGGCAAGACCGACCTGGCCATCGAGCTGACCAAGGTGCTGCCGTGCGAGCTGATCAGTGTCGACTCTGCCCTGGTTTACCGGGACATGGACATTGGTACGGCCAAGCCTTCAAAGGCGCTGTTGGCACAGTATCCGCATCGGTTGATCGACATTATTGACCCGGCGATGAGCTATTCGGCGGCAGATTTCCGTACCGACGCGTTGGCGGCCATGGCCGAGATCACCGCGCGGGGCAATATCCCGCTGCTGGTGGGCGGTACGATGCTCTACTACAAGGCTTTGCAGGAAGGCCTGGCCGATATGCCGCCCGCCGACGCCCAGGTCCGCGCCGAGCTTGAAGACGAGGCTGCACGCCACGGCTGGCAAGCCCTGCACGACCAATTGGCGGCGGTGGATCCGGTGTCGGCGGCGCGCATTCATCCGAATGACCCCCAGCGGCTCACTCGCGCGCTGGAAGTCTGGAGGGTCAGCGGCCAGACCATGACTGAACATCGGCTGAAACAAACTGCGCAAAGTGCTGATGCAGGCGCATCTGGTCAGTCACAATTGCCCTATACTGTGGCGAATCTGGCCATCGCTCCGGCAAATCGCCAGGTGCTGCATGAACGAATTGCACAAAGATTCACAATTATGTTGGAACAGGGGTTTGTAGAGGAGGTCGTAGCACTGCGTTCCAGAGGTGACCTGCATCCGGGGTTGCCTTCGATACGTGCTGTAGGCTACCGCCAAGTCTGGGATCATCTGGATGGAAAGCTGACGTCAGCCGAAATGCAGGAGCGCGGCATCATTGCCACGCGGCAATTGGCGAAGCGCCAGTTCACCTGGCTGCGCAGCTGGAGCGATTTGCACTGGTTGGACAGCCTGGACAGCGACAATCTGTCACGCGCCTTGAAATACTTGGGAACGGTCTCCATATTGAGCTGAGTCCTTGCAATTGCCGTCTATCCTTGGGGGTGTGACGGCCATGAGCTATCTATTTTCCGATTTTTATTATTGATCCTTAAAGGAGTGCGGCACATGTCAAAAGGGCATTCGCTACAAGACCCTTACTTGAATACTTTACGTAAAGAGAAAGTGGGGGTTTCCATCTACCTGGTCAACGGTATCAAGCTGCAAGGCACGATCGAGTCGTTCGACCAGTTCGTGATCCTGCTGAAGAACACCGTCAGCCAGATGGTTTACAAACACGCTATCTCGACAGTAGTGCCAGTACGTCCGATCCGCCTGCCTAGCGCAGCGGGTGACGAACAGGGTGACGCTGAGCCAGGTAACGCCTGATAGGAGTCTCCTTTGTTCTTTGAGCGCCACGGTGGTGGTGAACGGGTAATCCTCGTTCACTTGGATGGACAGGACCCTGAGGCGCGCGAAGATCCGCAGGAGTTTCAGGAGTTGGCAAATTCGGCCGGCGCCGAGACCGTTGCGTTTTTTAACGTACCGCGTCATCGGCCAACCGCCAAATTCCTGATTGGCAGCGGCAAGGTCGAGGAGTTGCGCGACCTGGTTCACGCCGAAGAAGCCGATCTGGTGATCTTCAATCACACCCTCACGCCCAGTCAGGAACGTAACCTCGAACGTGTCTTCGAGTGTCGCGTGATCGACCGCACCGGTCTGATTCTCGATATTTTCGCCCAACGCGCCCGTACCCATGAAGGCAAGCTCCAGGTCGAACTGGCCCAGCTTGACCACATGAGCACCCGCCTGGTGCGTGGCTGGACTCACCTTGAGCGTCAAGGGGGGGGTATCGGCATGCGTGGCCCGGGTGAAACCCAGTTGGAAACCGACCGACGCCTGTTGCGGGTACGCCTGCGCCAGATCAAGGGGCGTCTCGAGAAAGTCCGTAGCCAGCGCGAGCAATCGCGTCGTGGCCGTTCGCGCGCGGATATCCCTACCGTGTCCCTGGTGGGCTATACCAACGCCGGCAAATCCACGCTGTTCAACAACGTGACCAAGTCGGACGTGTACGCCGCTGACCAACTGTTCGCCACCCTCGACCCGACCTTGCGCCGTCTGGACCTGGACGACCTGGGGCCGATTGTCCTGGCCGACACCGTGGGGTTCATTCGTCACTTGCCCCACAAGCTGGTCGAGGCATTTCGGTCTACGCTCGAAGAGTCGAGCAATTCCGACCTGTTGTTGCACGTGATCGATGCGGCTGAACCGGATCGCATGCTGCAGATTGAACAGGTGATGGTGGTGCTGGGCGAGATTGGTGCCCAGGACTTGCCGATCCTCGAGGTCTATAACAAACTCGATTTGCTTGAAGGCGTAGAGCCACAAATCCAGCGCGACGAGAACGGCAAACCCCAGCGGGTCTGGCTGTCGGCGCGAGATGGCACGGGGCTGGAGCTGCTTGAACAAGCGATTGCCGAACTGCTCGGCAGCGATTTGTTCGTCGGCACCTTGCGCTTGCCTCAGCGTTTTGCTCGACTGCGTGCACAGTTTTTCGAGTTGGGCGCGGTACAGAAAGAAGAACACGACGAAGAAGGTGTCAGCTTGCTGGCCGTTCGATTGCCGCGCTCGGAGCTGAACCGGCTGGTCAGTCGGGAAGGTGTTGTACCGACAGAGTTCATCGAACAACACACTTTGCAATAAAAGCCTCCGAAAGCGGTTGTGCCGCAGTAGCAGGCATTCTGTAGCATTGGTCGGCGCGCCGTGGGTGCGTCTTTGCTTTATCAGATGGAGAGCGCTATGGCTTGGAATGAGCCGGGTGGCAACTCGAATAATCAGGATCCTTGGGGTGGTAAGCGCCGCAATAATGGCGACCGCAAGGGGCCACCAGATCTCGACGAGGCCTTCCGAAAGCTGCAGGAAAGCCTGAATGGGTTGTTCGGTGGTGGAAAAAAACGTGGTGGTGACGACGGCGGTCGCACAAGCAAGGGCGGTGGCTATGGCCTGCTGGGCCTGGGTCTTGTCGTGCTGGCGGCCGTATGGCTGTACAGCGCCGTGTACGTGGTGGACGAGCAGGAGCAGGCCGTGGTGCTGCGCTTCGGCAAGTACTACGAGACAGTCGGCCCTGGCCTGAACATCTACTTCCCGCCGATCGACAAGAAGTACATGGAGAACGTCACGCGTGAGCGTGCCTACACCAAGCAGGGCCAGATGCTGACCGAAGACGAGAACATCGTCGAAGTGCCGCTGACCGTGCAGTACAAGATCAGCAACCTGCAGGACTTCGTGCTGAACGTTGATCAGCCGGAAATCAGCCTGCAACACGCGACCGAAAGTGCCCTGCGCCATGTGGTGGGTTCCACCGCGATGGACCAGGTGCTGACCGAAGGTCGTGAATTGATGGCCAGCGAAATCAAGGAGCGTCTGCAACGCTTCCTCGACACATATCGCACCGGTATCACTGTCACCCAGGTGAACGTACAGAGCGCAGCAGCACCGCGTGAAGTGCAGGAAGCCTTCGACGATGTGATCCGCGCCCGTGAAGACGAGCAGCGTTCGCGCAACCAGGCTGAAACCTACGCCAACGGCGTCGTGCCGGAAGCCCGTGGTCAGGCCCAGCGTATCCTCGAGGATGCCAACGGTTACCGCGACGAAGTGGTCTCGCGTGCCAAGGGTGAGGCGGATCGCTTTACCAAGCTGGTCGCCGAGTATCGCAAGGCCCCCGAAGTGACCCGCGAGCGTCTGTACCTGGACACCATGCAGGAAGTCTTCAGCAACACCAGCAAGGTGCTCGTGACCGGCAGCAAAGGTGGGCAGAACAACCTGCTGTACCTGCCGCTGGACAAGATGATCGAAGGTGGTCGTAGCAGCACCAGCGCACCGTCCACCGGTTCCAATGCCGCTGCCAACGAAGCGAGCGCCCGTGCGGCCGCTGACTTGCTGCAACAGCAAACACGTACCAGGGAGAGTCGTTGATGAGCAATAAATCGCTGACCGCCCTGATTGTGGGCGTCGTCGTGGTCATCGCTGCCTGGAACTGCTTCTATATCGTGTCTCAGACCGAGCGCGCGGTGTTGCTGCAATTCGGTCGCGTGGTCCAGGCGGATGTCCAGCCGGGCCTGCATGTGAAAGTCCCCTACGTCAACCAGGTGCGCAAGTTCGACGGCCGCCTGATGACCCTGGATGCACCGACACAACGCTTCCTGACCCTGGAAAAGAAAGCTGTGATGGTTGACGCCTACGCCAAGTGGCGCGTCAAGGATGCCGAGCGCTTCTACACCGCGACCTCCGGCCTCAAGCAGATTGCCGACGAGCGTTTGTCGCGTCGTCTGGAATCGGGCCTGCGTGACCAGTTTGGTAAGCGCACCCTGCACGAGGTGGTATCCGGTGAACGTGATGCGCTGATGGCTGACATCACGCGTTCGTTGAACGCGATGGCGGAAAAAGAGCTGGGCATCGAAGTGATCGATGTGCGGGTCAAGGCCATCGACCTGCCGAAGGAAGTGAACCGCAGCGTGTTCGAGCGTATGAGCACCGAGCGTGAGCGTGAAGCACGTGAGCATCGCGCCAAGGGTAACGAGCTGGCTGAGGGTATCCGTGCGGATGCCGACCGTCAGCGCCGTGTACTGCTGGCCGAAGCCTACCGCGAGTCTGAAGAGGCGCGTGGTGATGGTGATGCTCAAGCCGCGGCGATCTACGCCAAGGCCTACGGCCAGGACCAGGAGTTCTACGCGTTCTACCGTAGCCTGCGCGCCTACCGTGAAAGCTTCGCGAACAAAACCGACGTCATGGTGCTGGACCCAAGCAGCGACTTCTTCCGCTACCTGGAAAAGTCCAAGTAACCAGCCGGTGATTCTGTAGGGGTGACTCCGTCGGGCGGCTAAAACGCCTGGCGGGGTGATCCTTTCAGAAAACGGGTGTATGATGCGGCAGCCGGGAAATTCCCGGCTTTTTTGCGTCTGCATGTTTGATTGTTGTTTGGCCGCGCAGACGCCACAGTTTTTCGAGGAAAGTGCCCGACGAGGCCGTTTGCAGGCCGTTCGTCACGTCGTTCTTGCGCGTTGTTTATGCAGGGGCCGGGTATTTTCTGCTTCACTCAAGGCTCGGCCGAGGGCTGGCCGCCCGGATCATAGGGGAATGGCGTAATGGCAACGGTAGACCGCTGGCTGCTGCCAGATGGCATCGAAGAAGTACTGCCACCAGAAGCTGCGCGCATTGAAGTAGCGCGTCGCCAGGTGTTGGATCTGTTCCAGAGCTGGGGTTACGAGTTCGTCGTGACCCCCCATATCGAGTACCTGGAATCCCTGCTGACCGGCGCGGGCCAGGACCTGGATCTGCGCACCTTCAAGGTCATCGACCCGCAGTCGGGTCGGCAAATGGGTTTCCGTGCCGACATCACGCCGCAAGTGGCGCGCATCGATGCGCACACCCTGCGTCGCGAAGGTCCGAGTCGCCTGTGCTACGCCGGTAGCGTGCTGCATGCTCAACCGCGCGCCTTGTCGTCTTCGCGCAGCCCGATCCAGTTGGGCGCCGAGTTGTACGGCGATGCCAGCCCGAGCAGCGACGTCGAAGTGATCAGCCTGATGCTGGCCATGCTGCAACTGGCCGATGTGCCGGATGTCCACATGGATCTCGGTCACGTCGGTATCTACCGTGGCCTGGCCCGTGCGGCCGGCTTGTCCGGTGAAGTGGAGCAACAGTTGTTCGATGCCCTGCAACGCAAGGCCATCGATGAAGTCATCGCCCTGACCGAAGGCGTGCCTGCGGATTTGGCTGGCATGCTGCGCGCGCTGGTCAACCTGTGCGGCGGCCGTGAAGTGCTGGCGGCGGCGCGTGAGCGCCTGGCTAATGCGCCGGCACCGGTATTGGCTGCCCTGGATGATGTGTTCGCGATCGCCGAGCAGTTGTCGGCGCGCTTCCCCGAGTTGCCGCTGTATTTCGACCTGGGTGAGTTGCGTGGCTACCACTACCACACGGGCGTGGTGTTCGCGGTGTTTGTACCGGGTGTTGGCCAAGCCATCGCCCAGGGTGGTCGTTACGACGATATCGGCGCCGACTTCGGTCGTGCGCGTCCGGCCACCGGCTTTTCCACCGATTTGAAAACCCTGGTGACCCTGGGGCGTGCTGAGGTCGAGCTGCCGTCTGGTGGCATCTGGATGCCCGACAGTACGGACGCAGCACTCTGGCAGCAGGTTTGCCAGTTGCGCAGTGAGGGTCAGCGTGTTGTCCAGGCCTTGCCTGGGCAGCCATTGGCCGCCGCCCGTGAAGCGGACTGCGACCGGCAATTGATTCTGCAGAACGGGCTTTGGCAAGTATCGCCACTGGCTTCTTGAGTTTTCCTGCCGGCCATCGCCGGCACCAAGTTTGCGCGAATGAGGACAAGTGTTATGGGTAAGAATGTCGTAGTCCTGGGCACCCAATGGGGTGATGAGGGCAAAGGCAAGATCGTTGATCTGCTGACCGAACATGCTGCCGCCGTAGTGCGCTACCAAGGTGGCCACAACGCTGGCCACACCCTGGTCATCGATGGCGAAAAAACCGTCTTGCACCTGATCCCGTCGGGTGTACTGCGCGAAGGCGTGCAGTGCCTGATCGGTAACGGCGTGGTGGTCGCACCTGACGCCCTGCTGCGCGAGATCACCAAGCTGGAAGAGAAAGGCGTACCGGTGCGTGAGCGCCTGCGTATCAGCCCGTCCTGCCCGCTGATCCTGTCCTTCCACGTTGCGCTGGACCAGGCCCGTGAAAAGGCCCGTGGCGAGCTGAAGATCGGTACTACCGGTCGCGGCATCGGCCCGGCGTACGAAGACAAGGTTGCACGTCGTGGCCTGCGTGTGGGCGACCTGCTCAACATGCCGCGCTTTGAAGACAAGCTGCGTGAGTTGGTGGACTACCACAACTTCATGCTGGTCGGTTACTACAAAGAGCCAGCCATCGAATTTGAAAAGACCCTGGCTGAGTGCAAGGAATACGCCGAGCTGCTCAAGCCGCTGATGCTGGATGTGACTGCCGAGCTGCATGACCTGCGTCGCGCTGGCAAAGACATCATGTTCGAAGGCGCCCAAGGTTCGTTGCTGGACATTGACCACGGTACCTACCCGTACGTGACCAGTTCCAACACCACTGCGGGTGGCGTTGCGACCGGTTCGGGCGTTGGCCCGATGTTCCTGGACTACATCCTGGGCATCACCAAGGCTTACACCACGCGCGTAGGTTCGGGTCCATTCCCGACTGAGCTGTTCGACGAAGTCGGTGCACACCTGGCCAAGCAAGGTCACGAGTTCGGCGCAACTACCGGTCGTGCCCGTCGTTGTGGTTGGTTCGACGCCGTTATCCTGCGTCGCGCTATCGATGTGAACAGCATCTCGGGCATCTGCCTGACCAAGCTGGACGTACTCGACGGTCTGGAAACCATCAACATCTGCATCGGTTACAAAGATGCGGAAGGCAGCGACGTTGCCCCGACTGACGCTGACAGCTACGTGGGCCTGCAGCCTGTGTACGAAGAAGTGCCGGGCTGGACCGAATCGACCGTGGGCGCCAAGACCCTGGAAGAGCTGCCAGCCAATGCGCGCGCGTACATCAAGCGCGTTGAAACGCTGATCGGTGCTCCGATCGACATTATTTCGACGGGCCCGGACCGCAACGAAACCATCGTTCTGCGTCACCCGTTCGCGTAATAAGCTGTTGATGTAAAAAGCAAAGGGCTCCTTCGGGAGCCCTTTGTCGTTTCTGCCGGGCAAACGGCACGACCCTTGCTTTGGTTCTCTCTTTCGCGGTGCTATCAAATTAATGGCACCCGTGGTGGAGGGATTCCCAGATGTCTGCCGTTCTCTCATTGTTACAAAGCCGTCTGTTGCGGCCGGTGTTCGTTACCCTAGGTATCGCTCTTTTGGTGCAAGTGCTGGTGGCGGTCGCTCTGACCCGGAGCACAGTCACGGCGCTGGAAGCTGATTTGGGCAATCGCCTGGGTATCGACAGCCAGAAACTGTCCGGCGAATTGGCCCAGGCTGGCAAAGAGGTGACTTCCAGCCTCGACAGCTTGTCGTCCAGTACTCGCCAGCGCCTTACCGCCGGGTTGTCCACGCGTCTGCAGGAAGAGCAGCAGCAACTGCGTGCGACCCTGGAAAAAGACCTGCAGGACTCCGCTAACGATATGGCTCAACTGCTCGCCTCGGTGGCGCCGCGCGCCATGTGGGACAGCGACGTGCCGACGCTGTCGGAGTTTGCCCGCCGTGCCCAGCGCAATCCCAACGTGTTGTTTGTGGTGTATGACGATGCGGCTGGCGAGCACCTGACCCGTTACCTCAATCGTGAAAACCCGATCAACCAGGCGCTACTGGAAAAGGGCAAGGGCGAACGTGCGTTGGACAAAGTGTTGAATGCGGCCAAGACCGATCCGTCGGTGTATTACGTCGAGGCGTCCATCAGCCCTAATGGCGTCGAGATCGGCAAGGTCCGCATGGGGGTTTCGACTGCCTCGGTCGAGGCTGACCTGGCCGCGCTGGACAAGCGTTTTGCTGCACTGATTGCCAGCGGTGACCAGTTGGTGGGCGACAGCCTCAAGGGCGCCGCTGCCGATAGCGCGGCCGCCATGGGCGCGCGGTTGCAGTCGGCGCAAGCCACTGCGACCCAGATGACGGCCAACACCTCCAGCGCTGTCCAGGAGGCTGCCGGCACCTTGCGCTGGCGCATCGGCATGGGGCTCGCGGTGGTTGGCTTCGGCGTATTGCTGCTGATCGCGATCGTGCTTGGGCGGCGCGTGGTCAATCGCCTGAAGCTGTTGATTGCGGCCATGGATGACCTTGCGGCAGGCGAGGGCGACCTGACCAAGCGTGTGCAGATCAGCAGCAAGGACGAAATCGGCGACATGGCCTCGGCGGTCAATCGCTTTGTGGATAAGTTGCAGCCCATCGTGCGTGAGGCTGGTGACGTGGCGCAGCGTACCGGTGTGGAAATCGGCGCCATGACCTTGCGCAATGCGGGTGCCGATGCCGCCGCCGGGCTGCAGCGTGACGAAGTCGCCGAAAGCCTGCGCGCGCTGTCGCAAATGGCCGACGAGGCCCAGGCCGAAAGCCATGCGATGCAGGCCGCGTTGCAGCAGGTGGTGGATATTCGCCAGGCGACCGATGAGAACTCGCGCACCTCGGCCGAAGTCGGCAGCCTGATCGAAGCGCTGGCCGGGCAGGTGCAAGCCGGTTCGCAGGTGATTGAGCGCCTGGCGCAGCAAAGCGAGCAGATCGAAGTGGTGTTAACGGTGATCCATGGTATTGCCGAACAGACCAACCTGTTGGCGCTTAACGCGGCCATTGAAGCGGCGCGCGCCGGCGAGACCGGGCGTGGTTTTGCAGTGGTGGCGGACGAAGTGCGTGCGCTGGCCAGCAAGACTCAAAGCTCTACTGGCGACATTCAGGCGCATATCGCGGCCCTGCAGCAGGGCGCGCGCGAGGCGGTGGAAACCATCGGCAAGGCCGGACGCCAGGCCAACGAAGGCTTATTGGTGCTGCGCGATAGCGTGCGCCTGCAGCAAACGGTGCAGGCCTCGGTCGAGCAGGTGCACGCTGCCATCGGCCTCGCCACGCGCGCGGCCGAGCATCAAGCGCAGGGCGCGCATGCGGTGCGTGGGCGGGTCGAGGTGATCCATGCCCAGGCCGAACGTGCGGCGCAGGCGGTGGTAGAGACCACCGCCAGCGGTAAGGTGCTGGATGGGTTGGCTGCACAGTTGAAGGCGAGCCTGGGGCAGTTCCGGGCTTGATGTCGCCTGTTTCGGCCTCATCGCAGGCAAGCCAGCTCCCACACTCGACCGCGTTACAACATTGGAATACGGTCAAGTGTGGGAGCTGGCTTGCCTGCGATGGCGGCTTCAGCGGCTCAAGTACATCCGCGTCGTCAGCAGATACACCGGCAACCCCGACACCAGGATCAACAACGCGGCATATGGCGCCGCCGCCGCGAATTCCACATTCGAGGTATGCGCCCACACCGCCGTGGCCAAGGTGTTCAGCCCGGTCGGGCTGAGCAGCAGCGTCGCCGTCAATTCCTTCATCGCATCCAGGAACACCAGCGCAAACGCCGCGCCCAATGCCGGGAAAATAATCGGCAAGGTCACTCGGCAAAACGCGCTGAACGACGACGCGCCCAGCGTACGTGCGGCTTCTTCCAGCTGCGGCGCCGCCTTGTTCAGGGCGGTACGGATCGGCGCCTGCGCCAGCGGCAGAAACAGCAGCGCATAAGCAATCAACAGCAACGCCGAGGTCTGGTACAGCGCCGGCACGTAATGCAGGGCGAAATACACCAGCGTCAGTGCAATCACCAGGCCGGGCAGGGCGTGCAGCAGGTACGGCAGGCGTTCGGCCCAGAGCGCCAGTTGGCCTTTGTAGCGCACCACCAGCAGCCCCACTGGCACTGCCAGTACCAGGCACAGCGCAGCGCCGCCCAGCGAGAGTGCCAGGGAAGACAGCAGCGCCTCGCCAATTTCGGCCGCTGGAAACGCCGCCGACGAACCAACTGCCAGCCAATACCCGAGCATGCCCAGGGGAATGCCGCTGCCGATGATCGCCAGCAGCAAGCAATACACTTGGCCCAGTGGCGCCCATTTACCCAGTCGGACCTGCTCCGCGTGCCGCGCCGCGCCCTGGCCGATACGCACGTGCCGGCCCTTGCCGCGCACGCGCAACTCCAGCCACAGGAGCGTCAGGCACATCACCAGCAGCACCGCCGAGAGCATCGCGGCATTCGCATTGCTGAATTCCAGTTCGAACTGTTGGTAGATCGCGGTGGTGAACGTCTGCAATCCGATGATCGACAGCGCACCGAATTCCACCAGCATGTGCAGGGCAATCAACAGGGCCCCGGCCAGCAGCGATGGCCACAGCAGCGGCAATGTCACCCGGAAGAATATGCCCCAGCGGTTGAGCCCCAGGGTGCGGGCCGACTCTTCCAGCGAGGGGTCAAGATTGCGCAGGGTGGCCGCCACCGGCAAGAACACCAGCGGGTATTTGGACAGGCTCATCACCAGGATCGCCCCGCCGAGCCCTTCGAATTGGGCGCTCAGCGACACCCAGGTAAAGCTGCTGACAAACGCCGGTACCGCAAACGGCAGGCACAGGATCACGCCCCAGATGCGCCGTCCCGGCAGGTTGCTGCGCTCCAGCAGCCACGCCAGGGACAGGCCGATCACGGCGCACGCGACCGTCACCCCGACCATCAGCGCCAAGGTGTTGCGCAGCAGTCCAAACACGTAAGGCCGCCACAGCAGGTGCACCGCCTCCGCCCAGCCCGCCTGCCAGGCCTTCAGCCCGACATACACCAGCGGCAGCAGGCTCAGGCCCACCAGGAGCAGGACGGGGAGCAACAACCAGATCGAGGGACGCTTGCGTCGCGGGGTGAAACCCCCGCGCAGGGCGGGGGCGGGTAGCGATGGGTTCATCAGTTCAAGCCAACGTCACGTTCCAGGTCCAGGGCCTCTTCGGCGTTACCCAGGTCGGCAGGCGTGACTTTCGGCGGTTGCAGCTCGCTGAAGGGCTTGAGGCCACGGTTGGATTCCATGCCCTTGCGCAGTGGGTATTCGGCCGAGGTGTTGGTAATCACACGCTGGCCTTCTTCACTGGCCATGAACGCCAGCAGATGCTGTGCTTCCTGGGGGTGTTTGCTGGATTTCAGTGCTGCTGCCGAAGACACGGTGATCAGGCCGCCGGCATCGCCATTGGTGAAGTAATGCAACTGGGAATCCAGGTTGGTTTTTTCCTTCTTCAGGGCAAACCAGTAATAGTTGTTTACCAGCACGGTAGCCACTTCGCCATTTTCCACGGCTTTGAGGGCGACCATGTTGTTGCTGTACACCTTGCCGAAGGCGCGCAGGCCGGTCAGCCATTCTTCGGCGGCTTCGCGGCCGTGCAGCTTGATGATCGCCACGGCCTGTTCCTGGAACGCGCCGCTGGTGGGCACGAAGCCGACCTTGCCTTGCCACTCGGGACCGGCGAAATCCAGTACCGACTTGGGCAGGTCTTTTTCGGCGATCAGTTTGGGGTTGAACGCCACGACGCGGGTGCGCGCGGTCACGCCCATCCAGTCGCCGTTGCTGCCGACGTAGTCCTTGGGCAACACCGCGAGCGTGCTGGCATCGATCTTCGCCAGCAGGCCTTGCTCGCCGAGCTTGTTGAGGGGCGGTGACTCTTCGGTGTAGATCACGTCGGCAGGGGAGCGCTCGCCTTCTTCCACGACCTGGCTGGCCAGCTGGTTGCTGCTGCCTTTGCGCACATTGACGTGGATGCCGGTCTTGGCTTCAAAGGCCTTGGCGAGTTCATCGCCGACTTCTTTGTGTTGGCCGTTGTACAAGGTCAGGGAAACCTTGTCGGCGGAATAGGCACTGGGCGAGAGCAGGGTCAGGCCGAGCAGAGTGATGGTCAGGCCACGCAGAAGGGATGTCTTGAGACGGGTATCGCGGATCATCATCCGGGGTTTTCCTCACTTGAGTGCAACAAATCATTGCAAGGATAAACGATAAAGTTTCTCAGGTGCGGACGGGAGGGTAAATCGGGTGGGAAAGTTTCCAGGCTGATGTTTTCAAACCCCGGAAACGAAAAAACCCGCTTTCGCGGGTTTGATCTGAATTTGGTGCCCAGGAGAAGACTCGAACTTCCACGACCTTGCGATCACCAGCACCTGAAGCTGGCGTGTCTACCAATTTCACCACCTGGGCATTATCAACAACGCTTGCGCTGTTGATGGAGCGAACTATACGGAGGGCTTTTTGATCTGTAAACCCCTGATATCAAAAATATAAATCGGGATTCACGTTAAAAATCAAAGGCCTGAAACGAAAAAACCCGCTTTCGCGGGTTTGATCTGAATTTGGTGCCCAGGAGAAGACTCGAACTTCCACGACCTTGCGATCACCAGCACCTGAAGCTGGCGTGTCTACCAATTTCACCACCTGGGCATTATCTGACAACGTTGCCGTCGTCGATGGCGCGCACTATACGCAGCGCTATTTTGGCTGTAAAGCCCTGCTATCAAAAAAACCTGGAAAATTTCGCCAGTGGTCGTGCAAGGTGCGTTCCGAGGGCTGCAAAGGCCTTTAAAACGCTTGTTGATGCCTGAAATTTCCCGTTTCAATACGCGTATGCCAAACTAACCCGCATATAGACAAGGTGAAAACTCTCTAATGGCCGATTGGCAGTCCCTCGATCCCGAGGCCGCTCGTGAAGCGGAAAAATATGAAAACCCTATTCCTAGCCGCGAACTGATCCTGGCGCATCTCGCCGATCGGGGTTCGCCTGCTAGCCGCGAGCAGTTGGTCGAAGAATTCGGTCTGACCACCGAAGACCAGCTCGAAGCCCTGCGCCGCCGCCTGCGCGCCATGGAGCGCGACGCTCAACTGATCTACACCCGCCGTGGCACCTATGCGCCCGTGGACAAGCTCGACCTGATCCTTGGCCGCATTGCCGGCCACCGTGACGGCTTCGGCTTCCTGATCCCGGATGATGGCAGTGACGACCTGTTCATGAGCCCGGCGCAGATGCGCCTGGTGTTTGATGGCGACCGTGCCCTGGCGCGCGTTTCCGGCCTCGACCGTCGCGGTCGCCGTGAAGGCGTGATCGTCGAAGTGGTGTCCCGTGGTCACGAGACCATCGTCGGCCGCTACTTCGAAGAAGGCGGTATCGGCTTTGTGGTGCCGGATAACCCCAAGGTGCAGCAGGAAGTGCTGATCACCCCGGGCCGCAACGCCAACGCCAAGATCGGCCAGTTCGTCGAGGTGAAAATCACCCACTGGCCAACCCCGCGCTTCCAGCCGCAGGGCGACGTGATCGAAGTGGTCGGCAACTACATGGCGCCGGGCATGGAAATCGATGTCGCGCTGCGCACCTACGACATCCCTCACGTATGGCCTGAAGCCGTCGTGAAAGAAGCCCGCAAGCTCAAGCCCGAAGTGGAAGAGAAGGACAAAGAGAAGCGTATCGACTTGCGCCATCTGCCGTTCGTCACCATCGACGGCGAAGACGCCCGCGACTTCGACGACGCGGTCTACTGCGAAGCCAAGCCTGGCAAGTTGCGCCTGTTCTCCGGCGGTTGGAAGTTGTACGTGGCGATCGCCGACGTTTCCAGCTACGTGAAAATCGGCTCGGCACTGGACAACGAAGCCCAGGTGCGCGGCAACTCGGTGTACTTCCCCGAGCGCGTGATCCCGATGCTGCCGGAAGAATTGTCCAACGGCCTGTGCTCGCTGAATCCGAAAGTCGACCGTTTGGCCATGGTGTGCGAGATGACTATCTCGAAAACCGGCGAAATGACCGATTACCAGTTCTACGAAGCGGTGATCCACTCCCAGGCGCGCCTGACCTACAACAAGGTCAGCACCATCCTGGAAACGCCGAAGACCAGCGAAGCCAAGGCCCTGCGTACTGAATACGCCGGCGTCGTGCCGCACCTCAAGCAGCTGTATGCGTTGTACAAGGTGTTGCTGGGCGCACGTCATGTGCGTGGCGCGATCGATTTTGAAACCCAGGAAACCCGGATTGTCTTCGGTTCCGAGCGCAAGATCGCCGCGATCACCCCGACCACCCGCAACGACGCGCACAAGCTGATCGAGGAATGCATGCTGGCGGCCAACGTGGCCACTGCTGAATTCCTGAAAAAGCACGAAATCCCTGCGTTGTACCGTGTGCACGACGGTCCGCCGCCGGAGCGCCTGGAAAAACTGCGCGCGTTCCTCGGCGAACTCGGCCTGTCCCTGCACAAAGGCAAGGACGGCCCGACGCCGAAGGACTACCAGGCTCTGCTTGCGAGCATCAAGGACCGTCCGGATTACCACGTGATCCAGACCGTGATGCTGCGCTCCCTGAGCCAGGCGGTGTACAGCGCCGATAATCAGGGCCACTTCGGCCTGAATTACGAGGCGTACACCCACTTTACTTCGCCGATCCGCCGTTACCCGGACTTGCTCACGCACCGGGCGATCCGCAGCGTGATCCACTCCAAGCAGAACACCCCGCACGTCAAGCGCGCCGGTGCCATGACCATTCCGAAGGCGCGGATCTATCCGTACGACGAAGCGGCCCTGGAACAGTTGGGCGAGCAGTGCTCCATGAGCGAGCGCCGCGCCGACGAAGCCACCCGCGACGTGGTGAACTGGCTCAAGTGCGAGTTCATGAAAGACCGCGTGGGCGAGTCGTTCCCGGGTGTGATCACTGCCGTGACCGGCTTTGGCCTGTTCGTCGAGCTGACCGACATCTACGTCGAGGGCCTGGTGCACGTCACCGCGTTGCCGGGCGACTACTACCACTTCGATCCTGTGCATCACCGCCTGGCGGGCGAGCGCACCGGTCGCAGCTTCCGCTTGGGCGACACGGTGGAAGTGCAGGTCATGCGCGTCGATCTCGACGAGCGCAAGATCGACTTCGGCATGCCTGACAAACCGGCCGAACCGACTGGCCGGAAAAAACGTGGCAGCGACACCGCAGCCCCGGCCGCCAAGGGCAAGGGGGCTCCTGCGAAAGCGGCGGCCACCGAGCCTGCGCCGGCCAAGGCGGGTCGTCGTTCGTCTGCCAAGGACAAGGCCCCCGAAGCCTACCGCCCAAGTGACGCAGCGGCGAAAAACGCCGAACTGCGCAAGAGCCGTGAGTTGAAGCAGCAGTTGCTCAACGAAGCCAAAAGCGGTGGTAAAGCGGCGTCTGGGGGAAAGTCCCACGGGGCGGAAAAGCCGTCGAGCAAGCCGAGTAAACACCGTAAAGGCCCGCCAAAAGCGGGTTCGGCCCCCGCGAAAAGCGGCGGGTCGCGCAAACCTAAGGCCAAGTCATGAGTCTGGAAAAAATCTACGGCGTACACGCCGTAGAAGCATTGCTGCGTCACCATCCCAAGCGCGTCAAGCAAGTCTGGTTGGCCGAAGGTCGCAGCGAGCCGCGCGTGCAAGCGCTGGTCGAGCTGGCCACTGCCAATAAGGTCGCGATCGGCCAGGCCGAGCGGCGTGAAATGGATGTGTGGGTGGAAGGTGTCCACCAGGGCGTGGTCGCGGACGTGAGCCCGAGCCAGGTCTGGGGCGAAGCCATGCTTGACGAGCTGCTCGACCGTACCGAAGGTGCGCCGCTGCTGCTGGTGCTGGACGGCGTGACCGACCCGCACAACCTCGGTGCCTGCCTGCGTTCGGCGGATGCCGCCGGCGCGCTGGCAGTGATCGTGCCCAAGGACAAGTCGGCGACCTTGACGCCGGTTGTACGTAAAGTCGCCTGTGGCGCGGCGGAAGTGATTCCGCTGGTAGCCGTGACCAACCTGGCGCGTACCCTGGAGAAACTCCAGCAGCGCGGCTTGTGGGTCGTGGGCACGGCGGGAGAGGCCGAGGTCAGCATCTATGACCAGGACCTCACCGGCCCGACCATCCTGATCATGGGCGCCGAAGGCAAAGGCATGCGTCGCCTGACCCGTGAGCATTGCGATTACCTGGTGCACCTGCCGATGGCCGGCAGCGTCAGCAGTCTCAACGTATCGGTCGCAACGGGCGTCTGCCTGTTCGAAGCCCAGCGCCAGCGCGGCGCCAAGGCTAAAGCCAAGAAATAACCAAGTCTGGCGCAGGTCAAAATGTGGGAGGGGGCTTGCTCCCGAATACGGTGTATCAGCCAGTGCATTGGGTGACTGGCACACCGCTTTCGGGAGCAAGCCACCTCCCACATTTGTTTTAGTGGTGTATGGGCGCTGTTCAAATAATCACCAATCACCTTGCACCCTTTCTCCCCCTTCTCTACAATTGCGCCCCTTGCCTTCCTGGCAGGCACCGATGTGCCTCCCTGCGGCAAGATCCATAAGTGTCATTCACTCCTTGTCTGACCGTTTTTGAGCGGCAGGCTACAACCCGTAAGGAGCATTCATGCGTCATTACGAAATCATCTTTTTGGTCCACCCGGATCAAAGCGAGCAAGTCGGCGGCATGGTTGAGCGTTACACCAAGCTGATCGAAGAAGACGGCGGCAAAATCCACCGTCTGGAAGATTGGGGCCGTCGTCAACTGGCCTACGCAATCAACAATGTTCACAAGGCTCACTACGTGATGCTGAACGTTGAGTGCACTGGCAAGGCCCTGGCCGAGCTGGAAGACAACTTCCGCTACAACGATGCAGTGATCCGTAACCTGGTCATCCGTCGCGAAGAAGCCGTTACCGGCCAATCCGAGATGCTCAAGGCTGAAGAAAACCGCAGTGAGCGCCGTGAGCGTCGCGACCGTCCTGAGCACGAAGGCGCTGATAGCGCTGACAGTGATGACAGCGACAACAGCGATAACGCTGACGAGTAATCCACGGACCTTTTAAGGAGCCTATCAAATGGCACGTTTCTTCCGTCGTCGTAAATTCTGCCGCTTCACCGCTGAAGACGTGAAAGAGATCGATTACAAAGATCTCAACACTCTGAAAGCCTACGTATCCGAGACCGGCAAAATCGTTCCAAGCCGTATCACCGGTACCAAAGCACGTTATCAGCGTCAGCTGGCCACCGCTATCAAGCGCGCCCGCTTCCTGGCCCTGCTGGCCTACACCGACAGCCACGGCCGCTGAGACCGGGCAGTCGACAAGTAGTAAGGGATTGAATGCATGCGCGCCTTAGCTGAGTTCATCATGCGCGGTCGTGTGCAGGCCACTCTGGTAGTGGCTGGATGTGCGGCATTGCCGTTGCTTTATTGGTTGGGTGCTGCCGCAGGTTGCCTTGTGCTCCTGCGGCGCGGTTTGAAGGACGCCCTTGGCGTTCTTGCCCTGGGACTGCTGCCGGCCTTGGTCTGGTGGCTGCAATTCGACGATCCACGCGTGCTTCTGGTACTGCTGGGGTCATCGAGCCTTGCGTTGGTTTTACGCGCAAGCGAGTCCTGGGTCCGCACGCTGCTGGTCAGCGTGGCATTGGGGTTGGTGTACTCAGTAATGCTTGGCGCGGCTTTCCGCCCGCATATCGAGGCGCTGGCGCAGGAGATCGTCAAGATCCTGCCGCTGGCCCTCGGGGATCTCTACCAGCAGTTGACGGTAGATGAGCGAGCGCGCCTTGCGGCACTGATTGCACCGGTCCTGACCGGCCTGATAGCGGCACTGTTGCAGATCGTCAGCGTGCTGAGCCTGATTCTTGGGCGTTATTGGCAGGCGTTGTTGTACAACCCGGGTGGTTTTGGTCGCGAATTTCGCAGTATCAGAATCCCTGCGGGGCCGGCGATGTTGCTGCTGGCGTGCATGGTTGTCGGACCGAACTTCGGTCCACAGATGGCCTTGCTGGCGCCGATTTGCAGCGTACCGCTGGTGTTTGCCGGACTGGCCCTGATTCACGGGCTGGTTGCGCGAAAGCGCCTGGCCAAGTTCTGGCTGGTGGGGTTGTACGTCACGCTGTTGCTGTTCATGCAGCTGATCTATCCGTTACTCGTGGTCTTGGCCATTGTCGACGGCCTGATTGATTTTCGCGGTCGTCTCGCGTCGAAAGACGCCGATAACGCGAACGGTGAAGGTTAAAAGTTAGAGGATTTTCACATGCAACTGATCCTTCTGGAAAAAGTCGCCAACCTGGGCAACCTGGGCGACAAAGTGAACGTTAAGGCCGGCTACGGTCGTAACTACCTGCTGCCATACGGCAAAGCCACCGCTGCAACCGCTGCCAACCTGGCTGCGTTTGAAGAGCGTCGTGCTGAGCTGGAAAAAGCCGCAGCAGACAAAAAAGCATCGGCCGAAACTCGCGCTGCCCAACTGGCTGAGCTGGAAGTGACTATCACTGCCACCGCCGGTGACGAAGGCAAGCTGTTCGGTTCGATCGGCACCCACGACATCGCTGATGCACTGACCGCCTCCGGCGTTGAAGTGCAGAAGAGCGAAGTTCGTCTGCCGAACGGCACCATCCGCAACGTAGGCGAATTCGACGTAGCCGTGCACCTGCACGCTGAAGTTGAAGCCACCGTACGCGTTGTCGTGGTAGCAGCTTAAGCAGCACCTAACTGACTGGCACCTCGCGTGCCAGGCGGTTAACATCGGGCACGATCCTGTTTACAGGTCGTGCCTTTTGTTTTTCTACAAACCCCTAATTCCAAGTGGCCATGAACGATATTTCAGCTCCTGAGCAATACGATCTGCAAACCGCTGCCCTGAAGGTGCCGCCGCATTCCATCGAGGCCGAACAGGCTGTGCTCGGTGGCCTGATGCTGGACAACAACGCCTGGGAACGCGTGCTGGATCAAGTCTCGGACGGTGATTTCTATCGGCATGACCATCGCCTGATCTTCCGTGCCATTGCCAAGCTGGCCGACCAGAACTCGCCGATCGACGTGGTGACCCTGGCCGAACAGCTGGACAAGGAAGGCCAGACCTCCCAGGTCGGCGGCCTGGGTTATCTCGGCGAGTTGGCGAAAAACACGCCGTCCGTCGCCAACATCAAGGCGTATGCGCAGATCGTCCGCGAGCGCGCCACGCTGCGCCAACTGATCGGCATCAGCACCGAGATCGCCGACAGTGCCTTCAACCCCGAAGGCCGTACCGCCGCCGAGATTCTCGACGAAGCCGAGCGCCAGATCTTCCAGATCGCCGAAGCGCGTCCCAAGACCGGCGGCCCGGTAGGCGTCAACGAGCTGTTGACCAAGGCCATCGACCGTATCGACACGTTGTTCAACACCGACAACGCGATCACCGGTATCTCCACCGGCTACACCGACCTCGACGAGAAAACCAGCGGCCTGCAGCCGGCTGACTTGATCATCGTCGCCGGCCGTCCATCCATGGGTAAAACCACCTTTGCGATGAACCTGGTGGAAAACGCGGTGTTGCGCAGCGACAAGACGGTGCTGGTGTACTCCCTCGAGATGCCAGGCGAATCGCTGGTCATGCGTATGCTTTCCTCGCTCGGCCGTATCGACCAGACCAAGGTGCGTGCCGGTCGCCTGGAAGACGACGATTGGCCGCGCCTGACCTCGGCGGTCAACCTGCTCAACGACCGCAAGTTGTTCATCGATGACACTGCCGGTATCAGCCCGTCCGAGATGCGCGCACGTACCCGCCGCCTGGTGCGCGAGCACGGCGACATCGCCCTGATCATGATCGACTACCTGCAGTTGATGCAGATCCCGGGCTCCAGCGGCGACAACCGGACCAACGAGATTTCCGAAATCTCGCGGTCCCTGAAGGCCCTGGCCAAGGAATTCAACTGCCCGGTGGTGGCGCTGTCCCAGCTCAACCGTTCCCTGGAACAACGTCCCAACAAGCGCCCGGTGAACTCCGACTTGCGTGAATCCGGAGCGATCGAGCAGGACGCCGACGTCATCATGTTCGTGTACCGCGACGAGGTGTACCACCCCGAAACCGAGCACAAGGGCATTGCCGAGATCATTATCGGCAAGCAGCGGAACGGGCCGATCGGCTTTATCCGCCTGGCGTTCATCGGCAAGTACACGCGTTTCGAGAACCTGGCTCCAGGCAGTTACAACTTCGACGACGACGAGTAAGCCCCAGCGCCTTCAAGGGCCTCATCGCCGGCACGCCAGCAGCCACTCTGGATGTATTCACTAATCAGTGTGGGAGCGGGCCTGCCGGCGATGGCTTCAGCACAATTCCGACTGTTGCCGTCGGAATTGGTCAAAATTTGTGCTATATTCCGCGCCCGCGATTTTTCATCTCAACACCGGTCACCGTCATGCAAACAGCCAAGCCGTTATTTGACTATCCCAAGTACTGGGCCGAATGTTTCGGTCCTGCGCCATTCCTGCCAATGAGCAGGGAGGAGATGGATCAGCTTGGCTGGGATTCCTGCGACATCATCATCGTCACCGGTGATGCGTACGTGGACCACCCATCGTTCGGCATGGCCATCATCGGCCGGCTGCTGGAGTCCCAGGGCTTTCGCGTCGGGATCATTGCCCAGCCGAACTGGCAGTCCAAAGACGACTTCATGAAGCTTGGCGAGCCGAACCTGTTCTTCGGCGTCGCGGCCGGCAACATGGACTCGATGATCAACCGCTACACCGCCGACAAGAAAATCCGTTCCGACGACGCCTACACCCCTGGCGGCATGGCCGGCAAACGCCCGGACCGCGCGAGCTTGGTGTACAGCCAGCGTTGCAAGGAAGCCTACAAGAACGTGCCGATCGTGCTCGGTGGCATCGAAGCCTCCCTGCGCCGCATCGCCCACTACGACTACTGGCAGGACCGTGTGCGCAACTCGATCCTGATCGACGCCACCGCCGATATCCTGCTGTACGGCAACGCCGAGCGCGCTATCGTCGAAGTGGCCCAGCGCCTGTCGTGGGGTCACAAGATCGAAGACATCACCGACGTGCGCGGCACCGCGTTCATTCGTCGTGATACGCCGGCAGGCTGGTACGAAGTGGACTCCACGCGGATCGACCGTCCGGGCAAGATCGACAAGATCATCAACCCGTACGTGAACACCCAGGACACCCAGGCCTGCGCCATCGAGCAGGAAAAAGGCCCGCAGGACGATCCGGAAGAAGCCAAGGTCGTGCAGATCCTGGCCAGCCCGAAGATGACCCGCGACAAGACCGTGATCCGCCTGCCATCGGTGGAAAAGGTCCGTGGCGACGCGGTGCTGTATGCACACGCCAACCGCGTGCTGCACTTGGAAACCAACCCGGGCAACGCCCGCGCGCTGGTGCAGAAGCACGGTGAAGTGGACGTGTGGTTCAACCCGCCGCCGATTCCGATGACCACCGAAGAAATGGACTACGTGTTTGGCATGCCTTACGCCCGCGTTCCGCACCCGGTGTACGGCAAGGAAAAGATCCCGGCCTACGACATGATCCGTTTCTCGGTGAACATCATGCGTGGCTGCTTCGGCGGCTGCACCTTCTGCTCGATCACCGAGCACGAAGGTCGCATCATCCAGAACCGTTCCGAAGAGTCGATCATCCGCGAAATCGAAGAGATCCGCGACAAAGTGCCGGGCTTCACCGGCGTGATCTCCGACCTCGGCGGCCCGACCGCGAACATGTACCGCATCGCCTGCAAGAGCCCGGAAATCGAATCCGCGTGCCGCAAGCCGTCGTGTGTGTTCCCGGGTATCTGCCCGAACCTGAACACCGACCACTCCTCCTTGATCCAGCTGTACCGCAGCGCCCGTGCGTTGCCGGGGGTGAAGAAGATTTTGATCGCTTCCGGCCTGCGCTACGACCTCGCGGTCGAGTCGCCGGAGTACGTCAAGGAGCTGGTCACCCACCACGTCGGTGGTTACCTCAAGATCGCCCCGGAACACACCGAGGAAGGTCCGCTCAACCAGATGATGAAGCCGGGCATTGGCAGCTATGACAAGTTCAAGCGCATGTTCGAGAAGTACACCAAGGAAGCGGGCAAGGAGCAGTACCTGATCCCGTACTTCATCGCCGCCCACCCGGGCACCACCGATGAAGACATGATGAACCTGGCCCTGTGGCTCAAGGGCAACGGCTTCCGCGCCGACCAGGTGCAGGCGTTCTACCCGTCGCCGATGGCCACCGCCACCGCGATGTACCACTCGGGCAAGAACCCGCTGCGCAAGGTCACCTACAAGAGCGACGCGGTAACCATCGTCAAGAGCGAAGAGCAGCGCCGCCTGCACAAGGCCTTCTTGCGCTACCACGACCCGAAAGGCTGGCCGATGTTGCGTGAAGCGCTGACCCGCATGGGCCGTGCCGATTTGATCGGCCCGGGCAAGGACCAACTGATCCCGCTGCATCAGCCGAGCACCGACAGCTACCAGAGTGCGCGTCGCAAGAACTCGACGCCGGCCGGCAGCCACAAGGTCGCCAAGGAAACCACCACCCGGATCCTCACCCAGCACACCGGCCTGCCACCGCGTGGCAGCGACGGCAGCAACCCGTGGGACAAGCGCGAGCAAGCCAAGGCCGCCGCCCAGGCGCGCAACAAGCAGGCAGCCAAGGAGCGCGCGGATGCGGCCAAGGGCAAGGGCGGCAAGCCTGCGCGCAAACCGGTCGTGCCGCGCTGATCGCAACCTGAATATGCAAAACGCCAGCCTCGTGCTGGCGTTTTGCTTTCTATTCGCTGGCGTACCTGTTTGTTAAGGTGGCGCCCATTGAATCGCCTTCGCGAGCAAGCCCGCTCCCACATTTGTCCGAGTTCCAGCATGAGAATGCGCTCGAATGTGGGAGCGGGCTTGCTCGCGAAGGCGTCAGTTCAGGCACCCTTCATTTCAAGGAAGAACACCCATGAGCAACCCCCTGCTCAACATTGGCATGGACTCCAACCGCTCCCAATTCATGGCGCGCCAGCGCATCGAAAGCCAGATCAACCTGCCGCGCCTGTTCGCTGCCATCGATGCCGACCCCGCCATTGTCGGTGCCGGTGTTGTGTATATCGATGCCGAGTTCAACGTCGTCACTCTGCGCGAATTCCAGCCTATCTGCAGCATCGCACCCAAGCGGTTGATCCTGCGTGAGGCACAGAAGTACATCGCGCCAACGCAATTCGCCCAACAGGTGCAAGACAACCCGCGGGAGTCCCGGCTGGTGGGCGAAGCGGTCAATACCACGCTGTCGTGTGCCGGCGCGGTCATCGGTTGGATTGTGGTGCTCAGTGGTTCCGTCGCGGTCCCGTTTTCGGCAGGCGCCAGTTCGGTGGTCGTGGCGCTCGGCTACACGGCTGCGGCAGCCAGTTCCGTGCAGTGTTTTGCCAGCGGCTATCGCACGGTCAATGAGATCCGTAACCCCGCGCGCAATGATCAGCTCGACAGTGAGGAGTGGTACCAATACACCATGATTGCCCTGGATGCGGCGTCGTTGGTCGGGGTCGGTTCATCGGCGCTGGCAACGGTCAAGCTGGTGCGGCTGAATAAGGCCGCCACCGGAAAAAGTGTGAGGGAGGTGCTCAGGGGCCTGAATCGACAGGAGCGCGCCAAGTTGACCAAAGAACTGTTGAGCATCAACGATCCACGCCTGACGTCCAAGATGATCAAGCTGAAGCAGTTGTCGGGAGAGTTGCCTAAGCGGTTCACGCCCACCGAGGTCAAACATGCAACAGTCACGCAGATCAAGGATGCCTTGGGCGCAGTCATTGGTTTTACCGGCAGCGCAGTGTCGGGGAACGTACGCACAATTGCCGTAGGGCTGTATGAGGAGGCCGAGCAATGAACGAACTGCCCAGCATTCGCAGTTTTCTGTCGACGTATTTCCCGGTCTTCATGGGGGCGATATTTGCCTCGATTTTCACCCTCGTGTTTACGGTTCCGGTGTTCTTCGACAGCTATATGCCCAGCCTGTCCATGGCAGATAACGCCAAGTACGCCTTCCTGGTGGGTATCGCGCTCACGCTAATCATCGTGCACTGCAATTTCATGATCGCCCGCGGGCATCCCCAATGGACGTGGCCGGTCGTGGTGCTTTTGGGGGTGTGCTTTCTGAGTGTACTGCCAACCCTCAATGATCAACCGAATGCGCTGATGTATGCCTTGAGCCTCGTGTTCCCATTGCTTGGGCTATTGCTGTTCAACAGCAAGCGTCACCGTGAAATGCGCCAGAAACTGGTCGAAGTTCGCCTCCTGCGCGAAGCCATCAGCGCCCGCCAAAAAGCTCGCTGACTGGGTAGATTCACCACCCCCGCTCACATGACCGCCACATAAATGTGCAACCCTCGCACCATTACCGCAGCCACGGCGCCGTTTTGGTGCTGTACTGCACCGGGTCCCACGATAAAGCGCAATGACCGCCGCTCTGGCATAAGTCTTGCGCGCGTTGTGTCCATGCCCTGGCTCGCAGGAGGCCGCCGTGTCGATTCATGTCGCGTTGCACCACGTTACGCATTACCGCTATGACCGCGCTGTCGAACTCGGCCCACAGATCGTGCGTTTGCGCCCGGCGGCTCATAGCCGCACGCGGATTTTGTCCTACGCGCTGAAAGTGCTGCCCGAGCAGCACTTCATCAATTGGCAGCAGGACCCCCAGGGCAATTACCTGGCGCGCCTGGTGTTTCCGGAAAAGACCGACGAGTTGCGCATCGAAGTCGACCTGGTCGCCGAGATGGCGGTGTTCAACCCATTCGACTTTTTTCTCGAGCCCTACGCCGAAAAAATCCCGTTCACCTACGCCGCCGATGAGCAGCGCGAGCTGGCGCCGTACCTGGAAACCCTGCCGCTGACGCCGAGATTTGCCGCCTACCTTGCCGGCATCGACCGTACGCCGCTGCCGGCCGTGGATTTCCTGGTCGGCCTCAACCAGCGCCTGGCGGCCGATATCGGTTACCTGATCCGCATGGAACCGGGCGTGCAGACCCCGGAATTTACCCTGGAAAACGCCTCCGGTTCCTGCCGCGATTCGGCCTGGCTGCTGGTGCAATTGTTGCGCAACCTGGGCTTGGCGGCGCGGTTTGTGTCCGGCTATCTGATCCAGCTCACCGCCGACGTCAAAGCCCTCGACGGCCCGTCCGGCACGGAGGTGGACTTCACTGACCTGCACGCCTGGTGCGAGGTGTATCTGCCCGGTGCCGGCTGGATTGGCCTGGATGCCACCTCCGGGCTGTTCGCCGGTGAAGGGCATATCCCGCTCGCTTGCAGTCCCGATCCATCATCTGCCGCGCCAATCAGTGGGTTGGTGGAACCCTGCGAGTGCGAATTTACCCACGAGATGTCGGTTGAACGCATTTGGGAAGCGCCACGCGTCACCAAGCCCTACACCGAAGAGCAATGGCTGGCGATCCAGGCCCTGGGCCGGCAGATTGACGGCGACCTGCTCAAGGATGACGTGCGCCTGACCATGGGTGGCGAGCCGACTTTCGTCTCCATCGACGACCCCGACGGCGCCGAGTGGAACACCGCCGCCCTCGGGCCGGACAAGCGACGGCTGTCCGCCGAGCTGTTCCAGCGCATGCGCAAGCACTACGCGCCCAAAGGCCTGGTGCACTTCGGCCAGGGCAAGTGGTACCCCGGCGAGCAACTGCCGCGTTGGTCGCTCAATTGTTACTGGCGCCGCGACGGCGTGCCGATCTGGCACAACAGCGCGCTGATCGCCGATGAGCAACAGGACTACGGCGCCGATGGCGCGCTGGCCGGGCGTTTTCTGGCCAGCGTCGCCGAGCGTCTGAAGCTGCCGGCGCGTTTCGTGTTCCCGGCCTTCGAAGACAATTTCTATTACCTGTGGCGCGAAGGCGCGCTGCCGCAAAACGTCACCGCCCAAGACCCGCGCCTGAGTGATGACCTTGAGCGCGAACGCCTGCGCAAAGTGTTCAGCCAGGGCCTGGATAAAGTCATCGGCCAGGTGCTGCCGCTGGCGCGCACCGCCGCCAATGATCGCTGGCAGAGCGGGCGCTGGTACTTGCGCGATAACCATTGCCGTCTGGTGCCGGGCGATTCGCCGCTGGGCTATCGCCTGCCCTTGGCCTCGCAACCGTGGGTGACGGCGGCGGAATATCCCTTTGTGCATCCCACCGACCCGAACCAGGATCAGCCGGGGCTGCCGACAACCGCGCAACTGCAGAGCCACGGTGAACCCGCGCCGAGCGACGAGCGCGTGCCGAAGGTAGACGAGTCCGCCGACTGGCTGACCCGTACCGCCCTGTGCGCCGAGGCCAGGGAAGGGCGCCTGTACCTGTTTATGCCGCCGCTGGAGCGCGTGGAGGATTACCTGGAGCTGGTGGCCGCCATCGAAGCCACCGCCGAAGAGCTGCTTTGCCCGGTGCTGCTCGAAGGCTACGAGCCGCCGGCGGATACGCGCCTGAGCAACTTCCGCGTCACGCCGGACCCTGGTGTGATCGAGGTCAACGTGCAGCCGTCCGCCACCTGGGACGAGCTGGTGGAGCGCACCGAATTCCTCTACGAAGAGGCTCGGCAAACCCGGTTGACCACCGAGAAATTCATGATCGACGGCCGTCACACTGGCACCGGCGGCGGTAACCACTTTGTACTCGGCGGCGCCACGCCCAAGGATTCACCGTTCCTGCGCAGGCCGGATTTGCTGCGCAGTTTGATCAGCTACTGGCATAACCATCCTTCGCTTTCATACCTGTTTTCCGGGCTGTTCATCGGCCCGACTTCCCAGGCGCCACGGGTCGACGAAGCACGCAACGATGCGCTGTACGAGCTGGAAATCGCCTTCGCGCAAATGCCCGAACCGGGCGAGGAGTGTCCGCCGTGGTTGGTGGACCGCTTGCTGCGCAACCTGCTGATCGACGTGACTGGCAACACCCACCGCGCCGAGTTCTGCATCGACAAACTCTACTCACCGGATGGCGCTACCGGCCGCCTGGGCCTGCTGGAATTGCGCGCCTTTGAAATGCCGCCCCACGCGCGCATGAGCTTGACCCAGCAGCTGTTGCTGCGCGCGTTGGTCGCGCGCTTCTGGCGTGAGCCCTATGCACCGCCAAAACTGGCGCGCTGGGGCACCGAACTGCACGACCGTTTCCTGCTGCCGCACGTTATCGAGCAGGACTTTGCCGATGTGATCGTCGAACTCAATGCCGCCGGTTACCCACTGCGCGCCGAATGGTTTGCCGCGCACCTGGAATTCCGTTTTCCCAAGGTCGGCGACTACGCAGTCAGCGGCATCGAACTGGAACTGCGCCAGGCCCTGGAACCCTGGCATGTACTCGGTGAAGAGGGCGCGGTGGGCGGCACGGTGCGCTATGTCGATTCATCGCTGGAGCGCTTGCAGGTGAAGTTGAGCGGCTTGCCGCCGCAGCGTTATCTGCTGACCTGCAATGGCATCCCGGTGCCGCTGCAACCCACCGGGCGCGTCGGCGAGTTCGTTGCCGGCGTGCGTTACCGCGCCTGGCAACCGGCCAACTGTCTGCAACCGACCATCGCGGTGCATGCGCCGTTGGTATTCGATCTGCTCGACACCTGGATGCAGCGCTCCCTGGGCGGCTGCCAGTACCACGTGGCCCATCCGGGCGGGCGCAACTACGACAGCCTGCCGGTGAATGCCAATGAAGCCGAGAGCCGGCGGATGGCGCGGTTTTTCAGGTTGGGGCATACGCCTGGGAAGCTGCAGGTACCGACGATGATCATCAACGATGAGCTACCGATGACCCTGGATTTACGGCGTTTCCCCAATAAAAATGACTGAACGCGGTTCGAAAAATGTGGGAGCTGGCTTGCCTGCGATAGCGGTGTATCAGCCAGCCAATAAGATGACTGGAAAATCGCTGTCGCAGGCAAGCCAGCTCCCACATTGGATCGCAGTAAATTTGAGTTAATCTGACTTCCCTTGCCTCTGCCGAGCGTTCCATGCCCGACTTGCTCGACCGTTACCCGCTGACTGCGGGCACTTATCACGAACTGCTCGACGACAGCGGCGCGGTGCGTGCCCATTGGCAGCGCCTGCTCGATCACCTGCAGCGCAGCACTCCCGCGCAACTGGCCCAGCGCCAGGCGCTGCTGACCCGGCAGATCCAGGAAAATGGCGTGACCTACAACGTCTACGCCGACCCCAAGGGCGCTGACCGTCCGTGGGAATTGGACCTGTTGCCGCACGTACTGGCTGCCGATGAGTGGCAGCAGCTGGCAGCGGGTATCGCCCAGCGGGCGCGCCTGCTCAATGCGGTGCTGGCTGACCTGTATGGGCCGCAACGCTTGATCACCAAGGGCTTGCTGCCCGCTGAGCTGGTGTTCGGGCACAACAACTTCCTGTGGCCGTGCCAGGGTATCCAGCCGCCGGACGGGGCGTTCCTGCACCTGTATGCGGTGGATCTGGCGCGCACCCCGGATGGCCGTTGGTGGGTGACGGCCGACCGCACGCAAGCACCGTCGGGGGCCGGCTATGCCCTGGAAAACCGTACCATCGTGTCGCGGGCGTTCCCGGACCTGTACCGCGACCTGCAGGTGCAGCACCTCACCGGTTTCTTCCGTACGCTGCAGGAAACCCTGGCCCGCCAGGCGCCCGGCGATGACCAGCCGCCGCTGATCGTGCTGCTCACACCCGGGCGTTTCAACGAGAGCTATTTCGAACACCTCTACCTCGCGCGCCAGCTCGGCTACCCGCTGGTGGAGGGCGGCGACCTCACCGTGCGCGACAGCACCGTCTTCCTCAAGACCCTCAGCGGCCTGCGCCGGGTGCACGCCATCATGCGGCGCCTGGATGACGACTTCTGCGACCCGCTGGAGCTGCGTACCGACTCGGCGCTCGGCGTGCCCGGCCTGCTCGACGCCGTGCGCCAGGGCAATGTGCTGGTGGCCAATGCCCTGGGCAGCGGCGTGCTGGAGTCGCCGGGGTTGCTCGGTTTCCTGCCGAAGATCAACCAGTTCCTGTTTGGCGAAGAGCTGATCCTGCCGTCCATCGCCACCTGGTGGTGCGGTGAAGCGCCGGTGCTGGCCGAAGCCCTGGAGAAATTGCCGGAGCTGCTGATCAAGCCGGCGTTTCCGTCGCAAAGCTTCACCCCGGTATTTGGCCGCGACTTGAATGACGAGCAGCGCCAGGCCCTCGCCGAACGCATGCGCGCGCGGCCTTACGCGTATGTCGCCCAGGAGTTGGCGCAGCTGTCCCAGGCGCCGGTGTGGCACACCGTGGATGATCACCTGCAGCACCGCGCCATCGGCATGCGTGTGTATGCAGTGGCCAGCGAGGATGGTTACCGCGTGCTGCCCGGCGGCCTGACCCGCGTGGCGGCCGAAGCCGATGCCGAGGTGGTGTCGATGCAACGCGGTGGTGCCAGCAAGGACACCTGGGTCCTCGGTGAACGGGCTGCCGGTGGCGAGCACTGGCGCGCGCAACGGGCGATTGGCGCGCATGATCTGGTGCGCCGCGACCCGTATCTGCCGTCACGGGTGGTGGAAAACCTGTTCTGGTTCGGGCGTTATTGCGAGCGCTGCGATGACAGTGCGCGCTGGCTGCGCATTGTGCTGGCGCGCTACGTCGATGGCGACGATCCGCTGGCGCTGCAGGCCGCGGTCGAGCTGGGCGAGAACTTGCGTTTGTTGCCGGAGGAAGGCGAGTTGCCCGAGCGCCTGCTCGCGGCGTTGCTCGGCGATGACTGGCCGTCGAGCCTGCGTGCCAACCTGCAGCGCCTGCAGTGGGCGGCGTCGCAGGTGCGCGGCAAGTTGTCCCGCGAGAACTGGCAGGCCTTGGTCGAACTGCAGCGCGAAGCCTTGGAGCTGGAAAGCGAAAGCCCGGATTTTGGCGAATTGCTGGATTTTCTCAACCGCCTGGTGATGTCCCTGGCGGCGCTGTCCGGCTTTGCGCTGGACGACATGACCCGCGATGAAGGCTGGCGCTTTTTGATGATGGGCCGGCGCATCGAGCGCCTGCAATTTCTCAGCAGCAGCCTGGCGGCATTCCTGCGCGGCGTGGCGGTGTTCGACCAGGCGGGGCTGGAGTGGTTGCTGGAGTTGGGCAACAGCAGCATCACCTATCGTTCGCGCTACCTGGCGGTGCCGCAACTGATCCCGGTGCTGGACTTGTTGCTGCTGGATGAGCAGAACCCCCACGCCGTGCTGTTCCAGCTGAAACTGGTGAGCCGCACCTTGCGTCGCCTCAACGACGACTTCGGTGTGCCGCGCGAAACCGGCCTGGCGCCGTTGGTCGAGCGCCTCGCGCGTTTCGACCTGGGCTGCCTGGAAAACCCGCTGTTTGGCGAGTCCAGCGTGCGCGCCGCGCTGGAGGGGCTGGCCGACCTGTTGCAGGCGGTCGCCGATGAAAGCGGGCAAGTGTCGGACCGCCTGGCGTTGCGCCACTTTGCCCATGTGGATGATGTCAGTCAGCAAACGGTGTCGGTGTGATGAGTGCGCGCTACCAGATTTTCCACGATACCCACTACCACTACGACAGCCCGGTGTCCCTGGCCCAGCAGCTGGCGCACCTGTGGCCGCGACCCTGTGCCTGGCAGCGCTGCAGCGCGCAGCAGTTGGAGATCAGCCCGCCGCCGTCTTCGCGTCGCGATGAGCTGGACGTGTTCGGCAACCCGATCACACGGCTGGCGTTCGAGCGGCCCCATGATGAATTGCTGGTGAATGCCGGGCTCACCGTCGAAGTGCTGGCGCGGCCGACGCTGGATTTCCAGCAGTCACCGCCTTGGGACCAGACCCGTGACAGCCTGACCTACAGCAGCCAGCCGCTGTCGCCACAGCTGGTCGAAGCGTGCCGCTATCGCTTCGAATCGCCCTATGTGCACCTGAAGAAAACCTTCGTCGAGTTTTCCGAGAGCTGCTTCCCTCCCGGCAAGCCGTTGCTGTTGGGCGTGCAGGCCTTGATGGAAAAGATCTTCAGCGAATTCACCTTCGATGCCGAAGCCACCCAGGTCGCCACGCCGCTGGTGGAAGTGCTGGAGCGCCGGCGCGGCGTGTGCCAGGACTTCGCCCACCTGATGCTCGCGTGCCTGCGCTCGCGAGGCCTGGCGGCGCGGTATATCAGCGGCTACCTGTTGACCCAGCCACCGCCCGGCCAGCCACGACTGATCGGCGCCGATGCGTCACATGCGTGGGTTTCGGTGTATTGCCCGGTCGCAGGGTGGGTGGATTTTGATCCGACGAACAATGTACAGCCGGCACTGGAACACATCACCTTGGCCTGGGGCCGGGACTTTTCCGATGTATCGCCGTTGCGCGGGGTGATCCTGGGGGGAGGCAGCCATGACCCGGAAGTGCGGGTGACGGTGATGCCGCTGGAGTGAGGATCGGGCTTCTTATTTGTGGCGGGCGGGCTTGCCCCGCGTTGGGCTGCGCAGCAGCCCTGAAGCCTGAAACTGCGGTCTGTCTGAACTAGCGGGGGATATATTGGGGCCGCTTCGCAGCCCAACGCGGGGCAAGCCCGCTCGCCACAACAAGCCCGCTTGTCACGGCAAGTCCGATAGCCACGACAAGCCCGCTTGCGACCTGGCGCAAAAGATCAATTATTCAGCCGGGTCTTTCGGTGTCTCGGTGTCGTCAGTCGCTACTTCGCCTTCGGCATCCGGGTTCAGTGCGCCGGCTTCTTCATCTGCAGCGGCTTTCTTGCGTTGCAGCTTTTCCTCTTTCTTCTGCTCCTTGGCCAAGTCTCTCTGACGTTTGGCGAAGGAGTAATTAGGTTTGGCCATGGGCGATCCTCTAGGGTCGAAGGTGAGGGTGGGCGGCGCGCAGCTGCCTTGGGCCGTCATGGTAGCAGCTTCAAGGGGCGCTTGGCCTTCACTTACCGCAGGCGTACGCGGCCAGCAGGCCGTTGAACAGGTGATTGAGGCGCATGGTTCGGACTCCAAAGGGTGATGGGCCGATCATAGGCAGGTGTCGCTACTTTAGCTGGTAGATTGTGTTGATAAGTCTGATAGCCTAAAGTTGTATACAATCTGTTGATTCAGATCATAAGAATTTACGCCTGCATGAGGCACCCTTGTCGCAATACGCGTTTTTTAACCCTGCCTTGGAGATTCACATGTTTGCCAAACTCGTTGCTGTTTCCCTGCTGACTCTGGCGAGCAGCCAGTTGCTTGCTGCAGAGTGCAAGGTCACCGTCGACTCCACTGATCAAATGTCCTTCAACACCAAGGCCATTGAAATCGACAAAAGCTGCAAGACATTCACCGTCGAGCTGACTCACTCCGGCAACCTGCCGAAAAACGTCATGGGCCACAACTGGGTGCTGAGCTCCGCCGCCGACATGCCTGGCGTCGCCAGCGACGGCATGGCTGCCGGCATCGACAAGAACTACCTGAAAGATGGCGACACCCGCATCATCGCCCACACCAAGATCATCGGTGCTGGCGAGAAAGATTCCGTGACCTTCGATGTGTCGAAACTGGCCGCCGGTACGGATTACGCGTTCTTCTGCTCGTTCCCAGGCCACATCTCGATGATGAAAGGCACTGTTGTCGTGAAGTAAGCCGACTCCGGTCGAAAAAAAAGCGCCTTTTCAGGCGCTTTTTTTGTAGGCGGCGAAAACCTGTGGCGAGCGGGCTTGCCCCGCGTTGGGCTGCGAAGCGGCCCCAAAAACTGCCACATGGCTTGTGTGAATGACCGCGTTCAACTCACTGGGGCCGCTGCGCGGCCCAACGCGGGGCAAGCCCGCTCGCCACAACGGCCCATTCACCACAGTGTTCACGGCGCGAACGGCATGACCCGCTTGTGCTCGGTCTTGCGGTAGGTGTCGCAGATGATCTTGAACGCTTCCTCACGCACCGGCTCGCCGTGCAGGAACGCATCGATCTCGGCGTAGGTCACCCCATGGGAGGCTTCGTCAGGCTTGCCTGGTGACAGGTCTTCGAGGTCGGCAGTCGGGATTTTCTCGACCAGCGACTCCGGCGCACCAAAGTGCCGCGCAATCGCGCGGACCTGGTTTTTCACCAGGCCACTCAGGGGGGCGAGGTCGCAGGCGCCGTCACCAAACTTGGTGAAAAAGCCCATCACGGCTTCCGCCGCATGGTCGGTGCCGATCACCAGGCCACCGGCCGCGCCGGCGATGGTGTACTGCGCCACCATGCGCATGCGCGCCTTGGTATTGCCCAGCACGAAATCGCGGGACACCGCGGCCTTGCCTTCGAATGCCGCGACTTCATTGGCCAGCGACTTCACCGCCGGGCCGATGTTGACGGTGTGGCGCTCGTCCGGCTCGATAAAGTCCACCGATGCCTGGGCGTCGATTTCATCGAACTGGGTTTCATAGGGCAGGCGCACCGCGATAAACCGGTAGGCTTCATCCCCGGTGCGGGTGCGCAGCTCCTGCATCGCGCGTTGGGCCAACAGGCCGGCGGTCAGGGAGTCGACGCCGCCGCTGATGCCCAGCACCAATGTCTTGAGCCCGGAATTGCGCAGGCAGTCCTGGATAAATGCCACACGCCTCGCAACTTCGGCTTCAAGGGCCGCCTGGTCTTTGAACGGTGCTTGGACCTTGAGCTGCTGCGCAATCTCACGCTGTACGGCTTGCATGATTCACTCCTTGCTGGAAAGGGCAGGTACTTTGAAAACGTGACGCAAATAGGCGACGAAATTCGGATCGGTGCAGTGGGTCTTGCCCGCTTCATCGGAGATTTTCGCGACGGGCTGGCCATTGCAGGCGGTCATTTTAAGCACGATGCTCATCGGTTCCACCCCTGGAATGTCACAGGTCAGGTTAGTGCCGATGCCGAAGCTCACATTGATCCGACCGCGCAGCGCACGGAAAATCTCCAGCGCCTTGGGCAACGACAGGCTGTCGGAGAACACCAGGGTCTTGCTCATCGGCTCGATGCCGAGCTTGTGGTAGTGGGCGATGGCTTTTTCCGCCCACTGTACCGGGTCACCGGAGTCGTGGCGCAGGCCGTCGAAGAGCTTGGCGAAGTACAAGTCGAAGTCGCCGAGGAACGCGTCGGTGGTGATGCAATCGGTCAAGGCGATGCCCAGCAGGCCACGGTATTCGCGGACCCAGCAGTCGAGGGCGGCGATCTGGCTGTCGATCAGGCGCGGGCCCAGTTGCTGGTGGGCCATGATCCATTCATGGGCCATGGTGCCAAGCGGCTTCATGTCGAACTCGCGGGCCAGGTGCACGTTGCTGGTGCCGACAAAACGCCCGGGGAAGTCATGCTTGAGCACGCTGACCACTTCTTCCTGGACCCGGTACGAAAAGCGCCGGCGCGTGCCGAAGTCGGCCACTTGCAACTCAGACAGCTCGTCGCTGCTGGCGTTGGCGGTCAGCCAGTCGAACTTGCGGTACAACTGCTCGCGGGCCTGTTCGAGGATCACGGTCTGGTAGCGGTAGCGGTTGCGCACTTCGCTGACGATGGCCAGCATCGGCACTTCAAACAGGATCACATGCAGCCACGGACCGCGCAGGCGGATAAACAGCTCGCCATTCTCGATGCCGGTCTGTACGTAGCGCAGGTTGAAGCGGAACAGCCCGAGGAAGCGCAGGAAGTCCGGCTTCATGAAGCTGATGCGCTCCAGGAAGCCCAGTTGGTCCGGGCTCAAGCTCAACTCGGCAAGGCGCTCGATCTGGTAGCGGATCTCCGCCAGGTATGGGCGCAAGTCTTCGCTGTTACGGCAACGAAATTCCCATTCAACTTCCACGTTCGGGTAGTTGTGCAGCACCGCCTGCATCATGGTCAGCTTGTAGAAGTCGGTGTCGAGCAGGTTCTGCACGATGCGATCGGCAAACACACTCTCGCTCATAACGGGAATCTCCAGACGGGTCGGCGATCGGCGCCGACCTTTACGCACAATTAAGGAAGGGGGCTAGTGGCGCATAGACCTGTGGGGTTTTGCCAGCGTTTTTTCATCTTGGGATCTTTGTTGTGGCCACTGGCGCCTTCGCGAGCAAGCCCGCTCCCACATTTGGAATGCATTTTAAATGTGGGAGCGGGCTTGCTCGCGAAGGCGGCATGTCAGGCGACGGGGCTCAAACAGGTTCAACTTGCTCCATCATCCACTTCACAAACTCGCGCACCTTGGGCACCTCCGCCGAATGCTCCGGATAGGCCAGGTAATACGCATCCTGGCTCGGCATCGCATGCGGCCAAGGAATCACCAGCTTGCCCTCGGCCAACTCCTCCTCCACCAGAAAACGCGGCAGCAGGGCCACGCCACAGCCCACCTGCGCGGCGCGGATGCACATATAGAACGTGTCGAAACGCGGCCCGTGGTAGCTGTGCTCGGTGTGGAAACCTTGGCTGGCGAACCAGTCATGCCAGCCCTGGGGCCGCGAGGCGTTCTGCAGCAACACCAGCTCGCTGAGTTGCGTCGGGTCGGTGAACGGCTGCGCGGGCAGGCTCTCCGGCGCGCACACCGGTACCAGTTCTTCGCTGAACAGCTTCAGGCTCTCGGTGCCAGGGCGTGAGCCCTGGCCGAAGTAGAAGGCCATGTCGGCCTTGCCTTGCAGCAACTCGTCCGGCTCCTGTTCGTTGCACAGGTCCAGGTGGATCTGCGGGTGACGCAGGCGCCAGCCCTTGAGGCGCGGCACCAGCCAGCGGGCGCCGAAGGTGTATGGCGTGGACACGCGCAGCACTTCGGTCTCGCCGCCGTAGGAGCGCAGGTAGTGCGTGGACATCTCCACCTGCGTGAGGATCTTGCGCACTTCCACCAGGTACAGGTCGCCCGCCGGGGTCATCTGCAAGCGGCGGCGCACGCGGCGAAACAGCAGGTGCTGCAGCAGTTCTTCGAGCTGCGCCACTTGTTTGCTCACCGCGCTTTGCGTGAGGTTCAGCTCCTCGGCGGCGCGGGTGAAGCTCAGGTGGCGGGTGGCGGCTTCGAAACACTGCAGGGCGGTGATCGAGGGCAAATGTCTTTTGTTCAGCACGGCACGCCTCTTTTTATTCTTTGCATGAATAAACGGAATGATATCTCGCCTAATCGTCGTTTGTTGGCAAGTCTTGGGCCAGCTACAAATAAGCTCAGGATCGCCGTGTGGGCCGCGGCGCAATTTTTCTGTCTGCAGATTGAAGGAGTGACCCATGGTTGCTGCATTGCTTGATCGTCTCGGGGTAAACCCGGCGCTGTACCAGGCGGGTAAACAACCCGTGCATTCGCCGATTGATGGCAGCCGTATCGGCAGTGTGCACTGGGAGGGCGCCGCCGAGGTGGAGCAGCAGGTCAGTCGCGCCGAGCATGCATTCGAGGCCTGGCGCAAAGTGCCGGCACCGCGTCGTGGTGAGCTGGTGCGCCAGTTCGGTGACGTGCTGCGCGAATACAAGGCCGACCTTGGCGAACTCGTCTCGTGGGAAGCCGGCAAGATCACCCAGGAAGGCCTGGGCGAAGTGCAGGAAATGATCGACATCTGCGACTTCGCCGTCGGCCTGTCCCGCCAGCTGTATGGCTTGACCATCGCCTCCGAGCGCCCCGGCCATCACATGCGTGAGACCTGGCACCCGCTGGGCGTGGTCGGCGTGATCAGCGCCTTCAACTTCCCGGTGGCGGTGTGGGCGTGGAACACCACCCTGGCGCTGGTGTGCGGCAACGCGGTGATCTGGAAACCTTCGGAAAAGACCCCGCTCACCGCCCTGGCCTGCCAGGCGCTGTTCGAGCGGGTGCTGAAAAAATTCACTGACGCCCCGCAATACCTCAGCCAAGTCATCATCGGTGGCCGCGACGCTGGCGCCGCGCTGGTGGACGACCCGCGCGTGGCCCTGATCAGCGCCACCGGCAGCACGCGCATGGGCCGGGAAGTCGCCCCGAAAGTCGCCGCGCGTTTCGCGCGCAGCATCCTCGAACTGGGCGGCAACAACGCGATGATCCTCGGCCCGAGCGCCGACCTGGACATGGCCGTACGCGCCATCCTGTTCAGTGCGGTGGGCACCGCCGGCCAGCGCTGCACCACCTTGCGTCGTCTGATTGCCCACGAGTCGGTCAAGGACGAAATCGTCACCCGCCTCAAGGCCGCCTATTCCAAGGTGCGCATCGGCCACCCGCTGGAAGGCAACCTGATCGGTCCGCTGATCGACAAGCACGGCTTCGACAATATGCAGGACGCCCTGGAACAAGCCCTGAGCGAAGGCGGCAAGGTATTCGGCGGCAAGCGCCAGCTGGAAGACACCTTCCCCAACGCCTACTACGTGTCGCCGGCGATTGTGGAAATGCCCGAGCAAAGCGACGTGGTGTGCACCGAAACCTTCGCGCCGATTCTGTACGTGATCGGCTACACCGACTTCGCCGAAGCCCTGCGCCTGAACAACGCCGTGCCGCAAGGCTTGTCGTCGTGCATCTTCACTACCGACGTGCGTGAAGCCGAGCAGTTCATGTCGGCGGTGGGCAGTGACTGCGGGATCGCCAACGTCAACATCGGCCCGAGTGGTGCGGAAATCGGCGGTGCGTTTGGCGGTGAGAAAGAGACCGGCGGCGGCCGTGAGTCGGGTTCGGATGCGTGGCGCGGGTATATGCGTCGCCAGACCAATACCGTGAACTACTCGCTGGAATTGCCGCTGGCCCAAGGCATTACTTTCGACTAAATACCTGTCGGAACGCGGAAAAAATGTGGGAGCGGGCTTGCTCGCGAATGCGGTGGATCAGCTGTATATCTGTTGACTGATCCACCGCTTTCGCGAGCAAGCCCGCTCCCACAGTTGATTGGATTACCAAGTCGAAACTGAATTTAGATGTTTGTTAGGTCTCATCGGAGTCTGGCAATGGCATTGCGCGAAACATGTTTGTGGGAACACCTCACCCCCGGCCGGCCGGAGCGTGCGGCGCTGGCGGGCGAGGTCAAGGTGGATGTGTGCGTGATCGGCGCCGGGATCACCGGTTTGTCGGCCGCCATTCACTTGCTGGAACAAGGCAAAAGTGTCGCCGTACTCGAGGCCCATCGCACCGGCCACGGCGGTTCGGGGCGCAACGTCGGGCTGGTGAATGCCGGCATGTGGATTCCACCGGACGAGATCGAAGCCGGTTTCGGCGAGGCGGTGGGCAGCCAGCTCAACCGCATGTTGGGCGCCGCGCCGTCGCTGGTGTTCAGCCTGATCGACAAATACAACATCGATTGCCAATTGCGCCGCGAAGGCACCTTGCACATGGCGCACAACGCCCGGGGCGAGGCGGATCTGCGCAGTCGCGAAGAGCAGTGGAAGCGCCGTGGGGCGCCGGTCGAATTACTCACAGGCCAGGCCTGCAAGCAAGCCACCGGCACCCAGAAGATCGCCGCCGCCCTGCTGGATAGACGCGCCGGCACCCTCAACCCGATGGCCTACACCAGTGGCCTGGCCACTGCGGCGGCGGGTTTGGGCGGACAACTGTTCGACCATTCCCCCGTCACCCAACTTGAACGCCAAGGCGCGCATTGGTCGGTGCAGACCGCCAACGGTGCGGTGCAGGCTGCACAGGTGGTGATCGCATCCAACGCCTACACCGAAGGCGAATGGACCGAACTGCGCCGCAACTTTTTCCCCGGTTATTACTACCAGGTGGCCTCGGCGCCCCTCACCGACGACGCCGCCAAGCAAATCCTGCCCGGCGGCCAGGGTTCCTGGGACACGCGCCAGGTATTGAGCAGCATCCGCCGCGATGCCGATGGCCGCCTGTTGCTCGGCAGCCTGGGCAACGGGAACCAGAAACCGGCCTGGTTCCTCAAGGCGTGGGCCGATCGGGTGCAGCAGCATTACTTCCCGTACCTCAAATCGGTGCAGTGGGAGTACACCTGGACCGGCTGCATCGCCTTCACCCCGGATCACCTGATGCGCCTGTTCGAACCGGCCCCTGGCCTCGTGGCAGTAACGGGCTATAACGGGCGCGGCGTGACCACCGGCAGTGTGGTCGGCAAGGCGTTTGCCGATTACCTGTGTCACCAGAATCCCCAGGCCTTGCCGATTCCGTTCGCGCCCATGCAACCGCTGGCCGGAGTGGGCCTGCGCAGTTGCCTGTATGAAGCCGGATTCTCGCTGTATCACGCCGGGCAATGCCTGAGGATCGTGATCTGATCAGCGAAATACTGCTCAGAAGCCTGCATTTTCTTAGCCGGCTACTAATCTGTATTGGTGCAAGTCGTAGCAATCACGCACTGTAAATGTGCAGTTCCGTTACGCACGTTGTTACAGGTGCAGGAACTGTCGTTTATCCGTCTGGTTGCAGGTGCGACCTGCCAAGGTTGTACTTTTTCGATCCACCGGTTGCACCTCTTGACGCTAGAGGGTTGCACGTCCTGGCAAAAGGAGTCGAAACGCCAGCAATCCCAATGACACCGTGTCTTTTTGAAGAATAAAAACGTAATGGCACGCGCCTTGCTCTGGGCTTTCAGTGAAAGGTTTGAATGCAAGTTGTCGTGCCAAAAATCAAAAATATCGGAGCACCACTCATGTCCCAGACGTTTTACAAGAAAGGTTTTCTGGCCCTCGCCGTTGCAGCGGCACTGGGTGTTTCTACGTTTGTTCAAGCTGATGTGAAGATTGGCGTGGCGGGGCCGATGACGGGCGCCAACGCCGCTTTCGGTGAGCAGTACATGAAGGGTGCCCAGGCGGCAGCCGATGTGGTCAACAAGGCCGGTGGCATCAACGGTGAGAAAATCGTGCTGGTCGCCGGCGACGACGCCTGCGAACCCAAGCAAGCCGTAGCCGTGGCCAACCGCCTGGCAGACCAGGACAAAGTCATCGGCGTGGTCGGGCACTTCTGCTCGTCCAACACCATCCCGGCGTCCGAGGTGTATGACGAGGCGGGCATCATCGCGATCACCCCAGGCTCCACCAACCCACAAGTGACCGAACGCGGCCTGGGCGCCATGTTCCGTATGTGCGGGCGTGACGACCAGCAAGGCATCGTTGCTGGCGACTACATCGTCGACGTGCTCAAGGGCAAGAAAGTCGCGGTTATCAACGACAAGGACACCTACGGCAAAGGCCTGGCCGACGCTACTGCGGCACAGTTGACCAAGCGCGGCGTCAAGCCGGTGCTGGAAGAAGGCCTGACCCGTGGCGAGAAAGACTTCAGCGCCCTGGTCACCAAGATCCGTTCCACCGGTGCTGACGTCGTGTACTTCGGCGGCCTGCACCCGGAAGCCGGCCCTCTGGTTCGCCAGATCCGTGAAGCCGGCCTCAAGGACGTGAAGTTCATGTCCGATGACGGCGTGGTCACCGACGAACTGGTCGCGACCGCTGGTGGCAAGCAGTACGTGGATGGCGTCTACATGACCTTCGGCGCCGACCCGCGCCTGCTGCCGGACAGCAAGGCCGTGGTGGAAGAGTTCCGCAAAAACGGCACCGAGCCAGAAGGCTACACCCTGTACGCCTACGCCTCGATCCAGGCCCTGGCCGCTGGCTTCAATGGTGCCAAGTCCAACAAGGGCGAAGACGCCGCCAAGTGGCTCAAGGCGCACCCGGTGAAAACCGTGATGGGTGAAAAAGCCTGGGACGCGAAGGGTGACCTGAAAGTCTCCGACTACGTGGTTTACCAGTGGGACAAAGACGGTAAATACCATCAGCTGGAAAAACAGAAGTAAGGCTGGGCACCACAGATCCGCTGTGGGAGCGGGCTTGCTCGCGAAAGCGATCTGTCAGCAGTCGATGTGTTGACTGACCCGCCGCCTTCGCGAGCAAGCCCGCTCCCACAGGGAATGGTGCTGTGATGGATATCTGTTTTTTCCTCCAAGAAGAGCCGCACACCGGCAACTGGCGGGTGTGCAGTCTCTCACCGCGTGAGATTGCGTTATGGATGGTATTTTCCTGCAGCAACTGGTCAACGGCCTGACCCTCGGGTCGGTCTATGGCCTGATCGCCATCGGCTACACAATGGTCTATGGCATCATTGGCATGATCAACTTCGCCCATGGCGAGGTTTATATGATTTCCGCTTACCTCGCGGCGATCAGTCTGGCACTGCTGGCTTACTTCGGCATCGAATCCTTCCCGCTGCTCATTCTCGGCACCTTGATCTTCACCGTGGTCGTCACCGGCGTGTACGGTTGGGTCATCGAGCGTGTCGCCTACAAACCGCTGCGCAACTCCACCCGACTGGCTCCGCTGATCAGCGCCATCGGGATCTCCCTGATCCTGCAGAACTACGCGCAGATCGCCCAGGGTGCCAAGCAACAAGGTATTCCCACCCTGCTGGCCGGGGCCTGGCGTGTCGACATCGGCAGCGGGTTCGTCCAGCTCACGTACACCAAGGTCTTCATCCTCGTGGCGGCGTTTGCCGGCATGGCGCTGCTCACCTATATCATCAAGTACACCAAGCTCGGCCGCATGTGCCGCGCCACCCAGCAAGACCGCAAGATGGCCTCGATCCTGGGCATCAACACCGACCGCGTGATCTCCTATGTGTTTGTCATCGGTGCCGCCATGGCGGCCCTGGCCGGTGTGCTGATCACCCTCAACTACGGCACGTTCGACTTCTATGCCGGCTTCATCATCGGCATCAAGGCGTTTACCGCAGCGGTACTCGGCGGCATCGGCTCCCTGCCTGGGGCGATGCTGGGCGGGATCATCCTGGGTATTTCCGAGTCGCTGTTCTCGGGGTTGATCAACTCTGACTACAAAGACGTGTTCAGTTTCTCCCTGCTGGTGGTGATTCTGATTTTCCGTCCCCAGGGCCTGCTTGGTCGCCCACTCGTGGCGAAGGTGTAAACATGTCTGCTGCCAAACCCATCGATATCAAGAAAAGTGTGGTCGATACGGTCCTTGCCGGGCTGATTTCGTTGATCGTGTTCGGTCCGATCGTCGGCGTGGTCCTCGACGGCTACAGCTTCAACCTGGAACCGGCCCGCGTGGCCCTGCTGGTCGCCATCGTGATGGTCGGCCGCTTTGCCATGAGCCTGTTCCTGCAAACCCCCAAGGGCCTGAAGATCCTGCAGGGCTTCGAAAGCAGTGGCTCCGGCGTGCACGTGCTGCCACCGGACTACAAGTCGCGGTTGCGCTGGATCATCCCGGTGCTGATCGTGATCGCCATCGTGTTCCCGATCTTCGCCAACAAGTACCTGCTGACCGTGGTGATCCTCGGCCTGATCTACGTGTTGCTCGGCCTGGGCCTGAACATCGTGGTCGGCCTGGCCGGCCTGCTCGACCTCGGTTACGTGGCGTTCTACGCCATTGGCGCGTACGGCCTGGCGCTGGGTTATCAATACCTCGGCCTGGGCTTCTGGACGGTGCTGCCGCTGGCGGCCATCTGTGCGGCGCTGGCGGGGTGCATACTCGGGTTCCCGGTGTTGCGAATGCACGGCGATTATCTCGCCATCGTGACCCTGGGCTTCGGTGAAATCATCCGCCTGGTGCTCAACAACTGGCTGTCGTTCACCGGTGGCCCGAACGGTATGCCGGTGCCGTCGCCGACCTTCCTGGGCCTGGAGTTCGGGCGCAAGGCGAAGGACGGTGGGATTCCATTCCACGAATTCTTCGGCATCGACTACAACCCCAATATCAAATTCCTGTTCATCTATATCGTGCTGTTCCTGGTGGTGCTGGCCGTGTTGTACATCAAGCATCGCCTGACCCGCATGCCGGTCGGCCGCGCCTGGGAAGCCTTGCGCGAAGATGAGATCGCCTGCCGCTCCATGGGCCTGAACCACGTGCTGGTCAAACTCTCGGCGTTCACCATCGGCGCTTCCACCGCCGGTCTGGCCGGGGTGTTCTTTGCCAGTTACCAGGGCTTCGTCAACCCGTCCTCGTTCACCTTCTTCGAGTCGGCGCTGATCCTCGCCATCGTGGTGTTGGGCGGCATGGGCTCGACGGTCGGCGTGGTGATTGCGGCGTTCGTCTTGACCGTCGCGCCTGAACTGCTGCGCAGCTTCAGCGAATACCGCGTGCTGCTGTTTGGCGTGTTGATGGTGGTGATGATGATCTGGCGACCGCGCGGCCTGATCCGGATCAGCCGCACCGGTGTGACGCCACGCAAGGGGGTAGCGCCATGAGCAAGGAAGTCGTCCTCTCCGTGGAACACCTGATGATGCACTTCGGTGGCATCAAGGCCTTGAGCGACGTGAGCCTCAAGGTCGAACGCAACTCGATCTTCGCCCTGATCGGCCCTAACGGCGCGGGCAAGACCACCGTGTTCAACTGCCTCACCGGCTTCTACAAAGCCAGCGGCGGCAAGATCGAACTGAACATTCGCGGCAAGCAGACCAACGTGATCCAGTTGCTGGGTGAGCGTTTCAAGGCGGTCGACTTCGTATCGCCGAAAAGCTTCTTCAGCCGGGTGTTCTACAAGATGTTCGGCGGCACCCACCTGGTCAACCGTGCCGGCCTGGCCCGTACCTTCCAGAACATTCGCCTGTTCAAGGAAATGTCGGTGCTGGAAAACCTGCTGGTCGCCCAGCACATGTGGGTCAACCGCAACATGCTCGCGGGCATCCTCAACACCAAGGGCTATCGCAAGGCCGAGAGCGATGCGCTCGACCATGCCTTCTACTGGCTCGAGGTGGTCGACCTGGTGGACTGCGCCAACCGCCTGGCTGGCGAGCTTTCCTACGGCCAGCAGCGCCGCCTGGAAATCGCCCGGGCCATGTGCACCCGGCCGCAGATCATCTGCCTGGACGAACCGGCAGCGGGCCTCAACCCGCAGGAAACCGAAGCCCTCAGCGCGATGATTCGCCTGCTGCGCGACGAACACGACCTCACGGTGGTGCTGATCGAACACGACATGGGCATGGTGATGAGTATTTCCGACCACATCGTGGTGCTGGACCACGGCAACGTGATTGCCGAGGGTGGGCCGGATGCGATCCGCAACGACCCGAAAGTGATTGCCGCCTACCTGGGCGCAGACGAAGAGGAGCTGGTATGAGTACACCTATCCTCGAAATGAAGGACCTGGACGTGTTCTACGGCCCGATCCAGGCCCTGAAAAAAGTCTCGCTGCACATCAATGAAGGCGAAACCGTCAGCCTGATCGGTTCCAACGGCGCGGGTAAATCCACGCTGCTGATGTCGATCTTCGGCCAGCCTCGGGCCGAGTCGGGGCAGATCATCTACAACGGCGTCGACATTACCCACAAGTCGTCCCACTACATCGCTTCCAACGGCATTGCGCAGTCGCCGGAAGGGCGGCGGGTGTTCCCCGACATGACCGTCGAGGAAAACCTGCTGATGGGCACCATCCCGATTGGCGACAAGTTTGCCACGGAGGACATGCAGCGCATGTTCGAGCTGTTCCCACGGCTCAAGGAGCGGCGCAACCAGCGCGCGATGACCATGTCCGGTGGTGAGCAGCAAATGCTCGCCATCGCCCGCGCGCTGATGAGCCGGCCCAAGCTGTTGCTGCTGGATGAACCGAGCCTGGGCCTGGCGCCGATTGTGGTGAAGCAAATCTTCGCCACGCTGCGCGAGCTGGCTTCCACCGGGATGACCATCTTCCTGGTGGAGCAGAACGCCAACCATGCGTTGCGCCTGTCGGACCGTGCGTATGTGATGGTCAACGGCGAGATTCGCCTGACCGGCACCGGTAAGGAATTGCTGGTGAATGAAGAGGTGCGCAACGCCTACCTGGGTGGGCACTGATCTAAAAGCTTGATGCAATAGCCCATGTGGGAACCGGCTTTATGTGGGAGCTGGCTTGCCTGCGATGCGAACACCTCGGTCTGTCAGGCAAATCGAGGTGAAGCTATCGCGGGCAAGCCCGGCTCCCACATAAAGCCGGTTCCCACATTTGTTTTTGGGGTGTCCACAGGCTCCCCGCCAAATTGTGGAAAACAAATCTGGCCTCCTCTGAAAGCGCGACATATAGCCGCCGCAAATCCCTGTTTTGTCACAGTTTTGACTTGTCCCCATCCGCTGTGGAACCGGCTGTGGGTAACGTGGGTGTAGCTCGCTGAAGGCCTTTATTTACGTGGCTTGCAGCATGGCGGTTGTTTTTTGACCAGCGGCTTTTTGCTGACCGGGCGAGGCCTTTGTCAACCTGTTTAAAGACACAGGTATATGACCGAAATATGTCCCTCCGGCCTGTGGATAAGTCTGTGACTAAACTCTGGAAAGACTGCCGCAGAGGCCGGAATGACTGGCCTGGAGCCATCGTCTGGATTTTCTGCGGGGTCATGGGCCTACATACGCCCCGGCCAAGGTCAAGCAAAAAACTTTCTAAAACCGCCTGCAGGCCTTGTACACAGCGGCTTCGGGTGTTTTGCACTTGCCCCCAAAGACTGTGGGCGCAGTTGTGGATAACCTGCGCGCATATGGCTGCAGGCCACGGTTTATAAGGCGTTGCTCGTAATGGTCAAAAAATGATCAGCTGTACATCAAGGTGAGTGCATAGCGGTTGCCGCCACCGCGGCGTACGGGCATTCTGCTGGCAACTTTTTTCCCCGATCACCGCAAGGAGAACACCATGTCCAACACGCTGTTTATTACTGGCGCAACCTCAGGTTTTGGCGAGGCCTGTGCCCGTCGTTTTGCCGAAGCCGGCTGGAAACTGGTGCTCACCGGTCGTCGTGCCGACCGCTTGAATGCGTTGGTCGAAGAGCTTTCCAAGCAGACCGAAGTGCATGGCCTGGTGGTGGACGTCCGTGACCGCAAGGGCATGGAAGACGCGATCGCCAATCTGCCAGCGTCGTTCGCCACCCTGCGTGGACTGATCAACAACGCCGGCCTGGCCGTGGGCACCGATCCTGCGCCCAAGTGCAGCCTCGACGATTGGGAAACCATGGTCGACACCAACATCAAGGGCCTGCTGACCACCACCAGCCTGCTGCTGCCGCGCCTGATCGCCCATGGCCGTGGCGCCGGGATCATCAACCTGGGCTCCATCGCCGGCAGCTACCCGTACCCGGGCAGCCACGTGTATGGCGGCTCCAAGGCGTTCGTGAAGCAGTTCTCGCTGAACCTGCGTTGCGACCTGCAAGGTACCGGCGTGCGCGTGACCAACATCGAGCCAGGCCTGTGCGAAAGCGAGTTCTCGCTGGTGCGCTTCGGCGGCGACCAGGCGCGCTATGACGCCACCTATGCCGGTGCCGAGCCGATCCAGCCGCAGGACATTGCCGACACCATCTTCTGGGTGCTGAACACGCCTGCGCACGTCAACATCAACCGCCTGGAGCTGATGCCGGTGAGCCAGACCTGGGCTGGGTTTGCTATCGAGCGAGGCGCCAAGTAAGGCATTGATTCGAATCGTCGGCATCGCCGGCAAACCGGCTCCTGCAGGTGGTCCTCTGTAGGAGCTGGCTTGCCGACGATGACGGCAAATCGGCCAAAACACGACATAAGGTACACTCCACCCCTGAAAACCCCTCCGCAGTGTGCGGTTTATAGGTTTTGACAGGAGGAAATGTGAGTAACCGAGGTGAGCAGGCACTGCTCAAACAATCGACCATCCTGATGTTCGCCGTGGCGATCGCCGGGATTGTCACGGGTGTGGTATCTGGCGCCCAATCCATTCTATTCGACGGCTTTTTCTCGCTGATCGCCACTGCCATCAAGGTGTTGATGCTGATCACGGCCAAGCTGATCGCCAAGAAAAGCAACGAACGCTTCCAGTTCGGCTATTGGCACCTGGAACCCATGGTGCTGCTGATCGAAGGCAGTTTCCTGTTGCTGATCGCCATCTACGCGTTTCTCAACGGTGTGTTCGGCATCATCAATGGCGGGCGCGAGATCGAGTTGGGCCTGGTGATCATCTACGCAGCGGTGTTTACCGTTGTCGAGTTCGCTTATTTCTTCTACGTGCGCTACCGCAACCGTACGCTCAAATCGTCACTGATCCAGTTCGACAACATCAGTTGGCTGGTGGACGCGATGCTGTCGGTGGGTTTGCTGATCAGCTTCCTGGCTGCACTGCTGCTCAAGTCCCAGGGCTATGGCGAATGGGCGGTGTATGTCGACCCGTTGATCCTGATCCTGCTGGCCCTGAGCATGCTGGCGCCGGCGCTGAAGATTTTGCGCCCGGCATTGCGCGAGGTGCTGGGCATTGCGCCGGATCATCTGGACGACAAAGTGCGTGAAGTGATGGACGCGGCCCAGGCCCGGCATGGTTTCGACGACTACGTGTCCTACGTGCAAAAGCACGGACGCGCACGGTTTATCGAGATTCATGTGGTATTGCCGGCGGATTACCCGGTGGACAATGTCGCCACGCTGGATGCGCTGCGTGAAGAGATATCCACAGGGCTGGGCAAGCCGGATGCGGCGCGTTGGCTGACGATCAGTTTTACCGGGGATCGCAAGTGGATTGCGTGATAGTCAGGTAGACCGAGGTGAGGCTTTCGCGAGCAAGCCCGCTCCCACAATTAACCGCGTCCTGCCTTTGGAATGCGATCAAATGTGGGAGCGGGCTTGCTCGCGAAAGGGCCCATGAGGTCAGCCCAAATGCTGGACCAACCCCTGATAGCAGGTCGCCAAATGATAAGGCGTGGTAGACGGCATATCCCGCCGGCTGACCTCGCCATGGGCATCCAGGCATTCGTTCCAGCCTTTGGCATGCAGGAATCTTTGCTGCAGCGCCTGCAATTGACGCTGCAGCACGGCTTCACTGTTCGGCCGCAAGGTCAGTGCCCGCAGGTATTCGGCCTGTGCCCAGATACGCTGGGTGCCATCACGCACGCTACCGTCCAGGGCCAGCATGCCGCTGACCGCGCCACTGCTGTTATCCACACCCTTCTGTTCGGCGTAGGCAAATGCGCGCGTCAACGACGCATGCAGCGGCGTGCCGCGCAGCACTGGCGATGACTCCAGCAAAAAGAACCATTCGAACTGGTGGCCGGGCTCAAACCAGTTATCCACAGCGCCCAGCGGCTTTTCCAGCATCACGCCGTGCTCGGGGGCAATGAAGCGCTTCTGCATCGCGTTGGCCAAGTCCAGCAGGGCGTCTTGCGTGATCGGGTCTTCACGCACGGCCAGCGTGGCAAGAAAGCCTTCGGCGAGGTGCATCAGCGGGTTTTGCAGTGGGCCGGACTTGAGGGATGACCAGTTGCGCTCCAGCACGGCTTCGTAGAGGCCGTCGCCGCTGGCGAACCGACTGGCGACCACTTCCAGGGCTGCGTCGAGCACCGACTCCACCAGTGGCTCACGCACCTTGGCCCAGTAGTGCGCACAGGCAAAGATGATGAACGCGTGGGTGTAGAGGTCTTTGCGTTTGTCCAACGGCTGGCCGGCGGGGTCGATGCTGTAGAACCAGCCGCCGTGCTCGGCGTCGTGGAAATGCCGTTGCAGCGAACGGAACAACGCCGCTGCGCGCTCTTCGGCGAAGGCCGCGCCGGGCTCGCCGATCAGGCTGGCAAACAGGTACAACTGCCGGGCGCAGGCCATGGCGCGGTAGCGTTGCGGGGGCAAGGGGCGGTGATCGGCGTCCAGCGCCTCATAGGGCAATGCCAACTCGGCGTTCCAGCCAGGGCCTTGCCAGAGCGGCACGATCAGGCTGTGGAAGTGCGAGAGCACGGTGTTCAAGGAGGGGTGGGAAGCGCTGGGCATTGGCTGGCGTCGTCACGGCAGGGGTGTTTGCCGCGCATGGTAGCAGGCTTGGGATCTATGGTGTTTGCGCTGGCGCTATCGCGGGCAAGCCCGCTCCCACATTTGGGTGTGTGAAACCGGTCAAATGTGGGCGGCTGGCTTGCCTGCGATGTGGCCCTTATCGGCGCGACAACACTCAGCCCGCCAACAACCACACCCCAGTCGCCGCCGAAGCCGCGCCGGCAATCCGCACCAACGGCGCCGCCGCTGCCGGCAGGAAGCGCACTACCGCATACCCGGCCGCGTGCAACACTGCCGTTGCGCCGACAAAGCCTGCGGCATAGGCCCAAGGGCTGGACATGTCCGGCAACTCCAGGCCATGGGCCACGCCGTGGAACAGCGCAAACAACGCCGTGGCAGCCACGGCCACGAACAGCGGCGGACGCACCGCCAGCGCCACCGCCAGGCCCAGGGCCAGCACCGAAGCGGCAATCCCGCTTTCCAGGGCCGGCAGCTCCAGCCCTTCAAAGCCCAGCACGCCGCCGATCAGCATGGTGCCGACAAAGGTGCACGGCAGGGCCCAGCGCGCGGCGCCTTTTTGTTGGGCCGCCCACAGGCCGACCGCAACCATCGCCAGCAAGTGGTCGATGCCGCTGAGGGGATGGCTGATACCGGCCACCAGGCCGTTGTCGCCGTGGCCCGGGTGAGCGAAGGCCAGGGCTGGGGCGAGCAGCAGGGCGGCAGCTGCGAGGAGTTTGTTGAGGCTCATGGACAGGTTCCTTGTGGGTTGATCAGGCGGCGGTCAGCAGGCCCTGGCGTTCGATGAAGGCGACGATGTCGGCCAGGCCGACGCCGGTTTTCTGGTTGCTGAACACAAAGGGTTTACCGTTGCGCATGCGCTGGGTGTCGCTGTTCATCAATTCCAGCGAGGCGCCGACCATCGGCGCGAGGTCGATCTTGTTGATCACCAGCAGGTCAGATTTGCAAATGCCAGGCCCGCCTTTGCGCGGCAGCTTGTCGCCGGCGGACACATCGATCACGTAGATGGTCAGGTCCGACAGTTCCGGGCTGAAGGTGGCCGAGAGGTTGTCGCCACCGGACTCCACGAGGATCAGGTCCAGGCCGGGGAAGCGGCGGTTGAGCTGGTCCACCGCCTCCAGGTTGATCGAGGCGTCTTCACGGATCGCCGTGTGCGGGCAGCCACCGGTTTCCACGCCGATGATGCGCTCCGGCGCCAGCGCCTGGTTGCGCACCAGGAAGTCGGCGTCTTCGCGGGTGTAGATGTCGTTGGTGACGACGGCCAGGTTGTAGCGGTCGCGCAGCGCAAGGCACAGGGCCAGGGTCAGGGCCGTTTTGCCGGAGCCCACCGGGCCGCCGATACCGACGCGCAGGGGTTGTGTGTTCATGTGCTTCTCCACAGTAAAAGGCCTCAGGAACGGAACAGTCGGCTGTACTGGCGCTCATGGGCCATGCACGCCAGGGACAGGCCGAAGGCGGCGCTGCCGAAATGGTTGGGGGCGATATGGCTGGCGTCCTGCTGGGCCTGTTGCAGCAGCGGCAGCAGCTCGCTGGTCAAGCGCTGCGCGGCCTGCTGGCCGAGCGGCAGGGTTTTCATCAATACGGCCAGTTGGTTTTCCAGCCAGCTCCAGAGCCAGGCGGCGAGGGCATCGTCAGGGCTGATAGTCCAGGCCCGCGCCGCCAGCGCCCAGCCCAGGGCCAGGTGCGGCTCTGGCTGGCGGGTGAGGAAATCCTCGGCGGTTTGGTCGAGTTCCGGCAGGCCATTGAGCAGTTGCTGCAAGGAGTAGCCCATCTGCCGGCTCTCCTGATACAGCTCGCGGGTTTCACGGCTGGCGCGGTGCTCTTCGCACAATTGGGTCAGCCGCGGCCAATCGAGTTCGGCAGCGGCGCGGCAATGGGCGAGCAAGAGGGGCGCTTCAAAGCGTGCGAGGTTGAGCAGCAGTTGGTCGCTGATCCAGCGCCGCGCACTGGCCGCGTCGTTGACGCGACCGTTCTCCACGGCCATTTCCAGGCCCTGGGAATAGCTGTAGCCACCAATCGGCAATTGCGGACTGGCCAGACGCAGCAGCGCCCAGGCTGGGTTCATGGGCGCACGCCGAACTGGTGCAACTTGGGCGGGTAGTTGAAATCTTCATCGCCATGCCGCGAATGATGGTGGCCACCGCCGTAGGCACCGTGCTCCGGTTGGAAGGGTGCCTCGATGGTCTCGGCGTGGGCGCCCAGTTGCTCCAGCATGGCCTTGAGCACGTAGTCATCGAGCAGGCGCAACCAACCGTCCCCCACTTGCAGCGCCACATGCCGGTTGCCCAGGTGATAGGCGGCGCGGGTCAGTTCGAAGGCGCTGCTGCAGGTGACGTGAAGCAGTTGTTCAGGTCGTGCAACGACGCGTACGACGCGTCCGTCTTCGGCCTGCAGGCATTCGCCATCGTGCAGCGGCGGCTGGCCACGCTCCAGGAACAGGCCGACATCTTCACCGTCGGCACTGAAACAGCGCAGGCGGCTTTTGCTGCGTGCTTCGAAATTCAGCAGCAGCTCGGCGGCCCAGAGGGCTTGGGGGGCGATTCGGCGGTGGATCACCAGCATCAGGAAGCTTCCGGCAATGAGCGATGAGAGTGCTAGAGCAAGGGGCTTGCCAACCCCGGTGAAGGGTAGGAATTGCTTGTAGGCAGTGTAGTAGTGCTACTAAAGAGGGCGTAGGAAGTTTCTAGCGGTGAACCAAAGTGGTGCGCGCGGCAGTAGGGCGCACCTGTCATGGGCGTTTTAGGACTATTCCTACAAGTGATGCGGATTCGGCGTTCAAAACGTTACGCACTGTTTCTTTAGGCTGTGCGCCGTGTTTATCCCAATGCGACGTTCATCATGTTCAAGTCATTTTTTTGTTTAGTGATTGTCAGTCTGTCTCTCGCCATTTCGTCTGCGTCGGCCAATCTACAACCACGCCCTTTGTTCACGGCGTCCTTTAAAGAAGCGTCCATTGAGGATGTGGTTGACCGTGCCCACCAATTGCTCGGCACGCCTTACAAATGGGGCGGTGCCTCGGCGGAGCAGGGCTTCGATTGCAGCAGCTTCCTGGTGTACCTGTTCAAGACCGAAGCCAATATCCAGATTCCGCGCACTACGCTGGCAATGCATCGATCAACGGCGGCGACCATCAAGCGCCATGCACTCAAGCCTGGCGACGCGGTATTTTTCAAAGGTAATGGGCGCGGCCAGGTCAGCCATGTGGGGCTGTACATCGGTGACGGCAAGTTCATTCATTCGCCGCGCGCCGGCAAAAACGTGCGTATCGATTCGCTGAGCAATTCGTACTGGAACAAGCACTACACCACCGCGAAGCGTTTTCACCCGGCGGGGTAAGGCGCTTATTCGGTGCTGCCCAGGCCCTGCCAATGCTTCAGGCCGATAAAGATAAAGCGCAATTGCTGGGTGATTTTCGCCTGGGGCGTGAGGTGGGCAGGCAGCGCCTGGGCGGGCGGGTCGATGATGTCGGGGAGGGTGGCGAATACACTTTTGACGATGAGGTCGGCCATCACGTGCAGGCCTTCGGCATCCAGGTGTTGCAGCTTGGGCATCAGCGTCAGGTCGGCCGCCAGGTCGCGGGTGATGTCTTCGCGCAAGGCGCCGATGGCCTGGCGCACGGCAAGGCAGCCGCCGTATTGCTCGCGGGCCAGGAACAGGAATTGCGAACGGTTGGCCGAGACCACGTCGAGAAAGATCCGCACGGAGGCATCAATAATGCCGCCCATCACGAATTCGTTGTGGCGCACCAGGCGAATCGTGGCGCGAAAGGTCTGGCCCACTTCACTGACCAATACCAGTCCGAGCTGGTCCATGTCGGCAAAATGACGATAGAAACCGGTAGGCACGATGCCGGCCGTCTTCGCCACTTCACGCAGGCTCAAGCTGCCAAACCCACGGCCACACTCCATCAGATGGCGGGCTGCGTCCATCAGGGCGAGGCGGGTCTGTTGCTTTTGTTCGGCGCGGGGCAGCATTGGCGGGCGGGCTTTTGTCGACAAGTACAGCGCTGCACTCTAGCAAAACAGCTTCGCTGGCGTCGAACTTGACTGGGCAGGCGGGGTGACAGGTGCTATGAAAAGTCAAAAGCCCGATCGGCTGATCGGGCTTTTTTCAGGGCCACCACGGGGTTAGCTCTGAGCTTGATGCAGTTCTTGCAGACGGTCCGAGCCGCCTTCGGCAACGCCTTCAGTGTAAGCGCGTTTGTTGGCTTGTTCAGAACCACCTTCGACCAGGCCTTTCTGTTCCAGGCGATCACGGCCACCTTCAGCAACACCTTCGGTGTAGGCGCGTTTGTTGGCCTGTTCCGAACCGTTTTCAGCCACGCCGCCTTTGGCGTAGTCACGATTCTCTTCTTCTTGCGAACCGCTGCGAGCCAGGGTCTGGCTGGATTGAACGGCTTGGGCTTTGTTCTGTGGAGTTGCCTGTTCGGCTGCTGGCAGGGCAAAGGCACTGGAAGCAAGGACAGACAGCAGGACGGTAGCGAGTACTTGGCGTTTCATGATGGGTTGCTCCTTGGGAGGGCGATAAAGTGGGTACAAGGCTAATGCTACTCTTGATAAGTCGATATAAAAGTTCATAAACACAATGGTAATAATCAACAGAATTGATTGTTCGCCAGAGCCGCTCTAGAACGGGCCTCTCAAGCACGCGCTTTTGCACCGAGGTGGGTATTTTCGACACGAACATGGGTAACAATGGTGCGCCCGTTGATGATCGAATCTGTCTGGTCGATCAGGAAAATGGCTTTTTGCGACTAAATCCGCGATCGAGTTAAACCCCCGCGCGGTTTGCCAGTCGTAGCCTTATGAGCTGTAGTTCAGCTATTCGTGTTGAGGAGTCCTGTGCAATGACGCGCACTCGTAAAATCGTCGCCTGGAGCTGCGCCAGCTTCGTTCTGTTAATCGCCATCCTGGTGCTGGTCCTGGTGTTTTTTGACTGGAACCGCATCAAGCCGCCCCTCAATGCCAAGGTTTCCGAAGAGTTGCATCGCCCGTTTGCCATCAATGGCAACCTGGCCGTGGTGTGGGCGCGTGAGCCCGACGAAGGCGGCTGGCGTGCCTGGGTGCCATGGCCCCACGTGATTGCCGAAGACCTGACCCTGGGCAATCCCGATTGGTCGAAACAGCCGCAAATGGTCACGTTGAAGAAGGTCGAGCTGCGTATTTCGCCGCTGGCGCTGCTGGTGCAGCGCGTGGTGATCCCGCGCATCGACCTCACCGAGCCGAGTGCCCAGTTGCAGCGCCTGGCCGACGGCCGCGCCAACTGGACATTCAAGTTCGACCCCAAGGACCCTAACGCCGAACCCTCCAGTTGGGTGGTGGACATTGGCGCCATCGGCTTCGACAAGGGCCACGTCACCCTCGACGACCAGACTCTCAAGACTCAGCTCGACGTGATCATCGACCCCTTGGGCAAGCCGATTCCGTTTGGCGAAATCGTCGGCGACGCCGATGCCAAGAAGGCCCTGGAAAAAGGCTCGGCACCGCAGGACTACGCGTTCGGGCTCAAGGTCAAAGGCCAGTACCATGGCCAGAAACTCGACGGCAGCGGCAAAATCGGTGGCCTGCTGGCCCTGCAGGACGCGGCCAAGCCATTCCCGCTGCAGGCCCAGGTCAAGATCGCCGACACCAGCATCGCGCTGGCCGGCACCCTGACCGACCCGCTGAACCTCGGCGCCCTCGACCTGCGCCTGAAACTCTCCGGCACCAGCCTGGGCAACCTGTACCCGCTGACGGGCGTGACCCTGCCGGACTCGCCGGCCTACGCCACTGACGGGCACTTGATCGCCAAACTGCACGAGCCGACGGGTGCGTCTTTCCGGTACGAAAACTTCAACGGCAAGATCGGTGACAGTGACATCCACGGCAACCTCGGCTACGTCGCCAGCCAGCCACGGCCCAAGCTCAGCGGCGCGCTGGTGTCCAATCAATTGCTGATGACCGACCTCGCGCCCCTGATCGGCGCCGACTCCAACGCCAAGCAAAAGGCCCGGGGCGGCGAAAGCAAACAACCGGCGACCAAAGTGCTGCCGGTGGAAGAGTTCCGCACCGAGCGCTGGCGCGACATGGATGCCGATGTGGAATTCACCGGCAAGCGCATCGTGCACAGTGCCGATCTGCCGTTCACCGACCTCTATACCCACCTGATCCTCAACGACGGCGAACTGAGCCTGGAACCCCTGCGTTTCGGCGTGGCCGGCGGCAAGCTGGACGCGCAGATCCGTTTGAATGGTCGCACCACGCCCATGGAGGGCCGTGCCCGGCTCACTGCGCGCAACTTCAAGCTCAAGCAGCTGTTCCCGACCTTCGAGCCGATGAAAACCAGCTTTGGTGAACTCAACGGCGACGCGGATATTTCCGGGCGCGGCAACTCTGTGGCGGCGCTGCTGGGCACCTCCAACGGTGACCTGAAAATGCTCATCAACGATGGCGCCATCAGCCGCAGCCTGATGGAAATCGCCGGGCTCAACGTCGGCAACTACGTGGTGGGCCGCCTGTTTGGCGACAAGGAAGTGAAGATCAATTGCGCGGCGGCGGACTTCGGCATCAAGACTGGCCTGGCGACCACGCGGCTGTTTGTGTTCGATACCGAGAACGCCATCATCTACATCGATGGCACGGCGAACATGGCCACCGAGCAGCTCGACCTCACCATCACGCCGGAATCCAAGGGCTTCCGCCTGTTCTCCCTGCGTTCCCCGCTGTACGTCAACGGCCCGTTCATCAAGCCGAATGCCGGGGTGAAAGCCATCCCATTGGCGCTGCGTGGTGCGGGCATGGTCGCCCTGGGCGTGATCGCCGGCCCGGCTGCCGGGTTGCTGGCGCTGGTCGCCCCCAGCGGCGATGAGCCGAACCAATGCGCACCGTTGCTGCAGCAGATGAAGGAAGGCAAGGCGCCGAAGACCGTGAAAGGCTGATCCGACACAAAAAAACAGGAGCCGGCTTGCCGGCGATGAGGCCTTGGTTCTCGGTAGAGAGCTTGAGGCCATCATCGCCGGCAAGCCGGCTCCTACAGGGTGTTGCGGGGGTTACAGGCTTTCGAGGATGTCAGCCATGTCGTCTGCGTGCTCTTCTTCCTGAGCCAGGATCTCTTCAAACAGACGGCGGGTGGTCGGGTCCTTGTCGCCGATGTACTGGATGATTTCACGGTAGCTGTCCACCGCGATCCGCTCGGCCACCAGGTCTTCGTAGACCATTTCCTTCAAGCTGTTACCCGCCACGTATTGGGCATGGGAGTTCTTCGACAGCAGGTCCGGGTTGAACTCCGGTTCGCCACCCAGTTGCACGATACGTTCGGCAAGTTTGTCGGCGTGTTCGGCTTCCTGGGTCGCGTGTTCGAGGAATTCCTCGGCGGCGATCTGGGCCTTGACGCCGCTGGCCATGAAGTAGTGGCGCTTGTAGCGCAGCACGCACACCAGTTCTGTGGCCAACGAGGCGTTGAGCAGGCGAATGATCTCTTCGCGGTCGGCGTCGTAACCCTCGGTCACGGCACCGTTTTCGACGTTCTGGCGGGCGCGGCTGCGCAGGGTCGCAACGTCAGTCAAGTTTGCTTCAGTCATCTCAATCTCCTGGTGCTAATCCGGTTTTACGCCACGCTCTACCGGCGTGATCGCTCCAAGTTGTGAGTCCTGTGTGACGCAAAAAGTTTTATCGGATTTCAACGGCGTCGAGCATTTGCAAACCATCGCCTGTTCATGGGGCGGTCATGTCATTTGGTCTAGGATGGTTCAATCGCCCTAACGACCAGGATGTCAGCGTCATGCCCCAACCGCTCACCACGCGTTATCCCCTGGTGCTGGTACCCGGCATGCTCGGCTTCGTGCGAGTGGGGTTGTTTCCCTATTGGTACGGCATCGTCCCGGCGCTGCGGGCCGGTGGCGCGCAGGTGTTTGCCGTGCAGGTGGCGCCGCTGGATTCCAGCGAGGTGCGGGGTGAGCAACTGCTGACGCAAATCGAACAGATTCGCCGTGACACCGGTGCCGACAAGGTCAACCTGATCGGCCATAGCCAGGGCGCGCTTACCGCCCGCTATGCGGCGGCCAAGCGCCCTGACTGGGTGGCGTCGGTGACGTCGGTGGCCGGGCCCAATCAGGGTTCGGAACTGGCGGACCATATCCACCTTCATTACCCGGCCGAGAGTGTGAAAGGGCGGATCATGAGCGCGCTGTTCCATCTGGTTGCCTGGGTGATGGGCGTGCTGGAAACCGGCTATCGCGGGCCGCGCTTCAAGGCTGATCTGCAGGCCTCGCACCATTCCCTGACCAGCGCCGGCGTGGCCCTGTTCAATCGCCAGTATCCCCAGGGGTTGCCCGATACCTGGGGTGGGCACGGCGCCGAGGTGGTCAATGGCGTGCGCTATTACTCGTGGTCCGGCACTTTACAGCCGGGCAAGACCGATCGCGGGCGCAACCTGCTGGACGGCACGAACCGCAGTTGCCGTTTGTTCGCGCGCAGTTTTGTGCGGGAAAAGGGTCAGTGTGACGGCATGGTCGGACGCTACAGTTCGCATTTGGGACGGGTGATCGGCGATGACTATGCGTTGGACCACTTCGACATCGTCAACCAGTCCATGGGGCTGGTGGGCAAGGGCGCGGAGCCGATCCGCTTGTTCGTCGAGCATGCGCAGCGATTGAAAGCCGACGGGGTTTAGCCGGCCCAATCGCGTAATCGTTCATCGCCGCCAAGCCAGCACCCACCAAGCAACGCGGTTCACTGTGGGAGCGGGCTTGCCCGCGATAGCGAGGGCTCAGGCCGCGCTGGCCTCGCGGCGCACCGGCGTGGTCCAACGCTCCGACAAGATCACCCCGCCCAACGTCAGCAAGCCACCCACCAGGTGATACAGCGCCAACTCCTCCTTCAACACCACGGCTGCAATCAGCGCGGTGATCAGCGGCAGCAGATTGAAAAACAATGTGGTGCGGCTTGGCCCCAGGGTCTTGACCGAATGCATCCACGCCAACGGCGCGAGCATCGACGCCAGCAAGCACGCGTACAGCACCAGCGGGATGTTCGCCCAGCCCAGGCCCGCTTTCGCCGAAAACAGGAACAGCGGAAACAGCACCACCACCGCCACCAGCACCTGCAGATAGAGAAGCACCAACGGCGGCAGGCGCAGCTGCCATTTTTTCAGCAGGGTGCTGTAGACCGCATAGGCCAGGGTGGCCACCAGCATCATGCCGTCGCCGAGGTTCACGCCGTGCTGCAGCAGCGCGCCGAGGCTGCCGGCCGAGACCACCACGACCACGCCGGCAAATGACAGCACGGCACCGGTGAGGGCGCCGAAGGTCAGGCGCTGGCCGAGGCTGATGATGGCGGCGGTCAATGCCATCAACGGCATCAGCGAGAGGATGATGCCCATGTTGGTGGCGCTGGTCAGCGTGGCGGCGTAATAGGCCAGGCTCTGGTACACGGCCATGCCCAGCACGCCGAGGATGAAAACCTTGCCCAGGTTCGGGCGGATCATCGACCAGTTGGCAATCACCGGCTTGAGCATGAACGGGGTAAACAGCAGCGCTGCGAGCAACCAGCGATAAAAGCCGATTTCTGCAGGGAAGATCGAGCCCACGGCCAACTTGTTGACCACGGTGTTGCCGGCCCAGATAAAGATAGCCAGCAGCGGATACGCGTATTGCATCGAAAGAAACCAGGTGTGTTGATGAGGCAGGATTATCCCCTTGTCTGGATCGCAGCCTATACTGCGATCCAGACAACCTGCGCCTGTATCCAGACAATATGCCCAGACACATCGTCCGCCTCGCCGATTTCGCCCGGCTCCCCAGCCCGGTGTACTTTCGCTACTCCGATTTTGCCCCGGATACCGAGTGCACGCCGCACCAGCACTTGTGGGGTTCGCTGGATTATTCGGCGAGTGGGGTAATGCGCATGGAAGTGGCCGGCAGCCGCTTCATGTCGCCGCCGCAGTATGCGGTCTGGGTGCCGCCGCAGACCGAGCACAGCTCCTACAACGCCCACGCGATCATCTACCACTCGGTGGGCCTGGCCCCGGAGCTGTGCGAGCAACTGCCGAAGCACCCCTGCACCTTGGCGATCAGCGACATTCTCAAGGCAATCCTCAAGGATTTTGCCCAGCGTGATGTGAATAACCCTCAGAGCGACGCCGACCGCCGTCTGGCTGACGTGGTGGTGGACCAACTCAGGCAGGCGCCGATTCACGATTGCTTCCTGCCCTACGCGCGTCACCCCGGGCTGCTCGGCGTACTCGAAGGCATGCAGGCCGACCCCGGCGACAATCGTCCCCTGGCGCACTGGGCCGAGCAGGTGCACGTCAGCGAGCGCACCCTGGCGCGGCAATTTGTGCGTGAGTTGGGCATGAGTTTCGGCGAATGGCGCCAGCGCCTGCGTTACCTCGCCGCCATCGAAGCCCTCGACAGCGAGCGCAGCGTGCAACACGTCGCCTTCGACCTGGGCTACAGCACCGCCTCGGCCTTCATCGCCATGTTCCAGCGCCATGCCGGCTGCACGCCGGAGCAGTACCGGCGGACAAATATCCGCGGCCGGTGAAGATGTAACAGGCTTTGACTACACTCCTCGGTAGGCCGTGCCCCCCGGCACGGTAACAGGGAGAAAACTCCATGAAGATGCTGCGTATTCCGCTGTTGATGATGGGCCTGCTGCTGTGTTCCCAAGGGTTTGCCGCCACTGCCCAGCAAAATAAAATGACCACCTGCAATGCCGACGCCACCACCAAGGCGCTCAAAGGCGATGAACGCAAAGCCTTTATGAGTACATGTCTCAAGGCGGCTCCCGCTGCCAACGACGCCAAGACCCTGACGCCCCAGCAGCAGAAGATGAAAGACTGCAATGCCGACGCCAAGACCAAAGCCTTGACCGGCGACGCGCGCAAAACCTTTATGAGCACCTGCCTGAAGAAATAATAGCCCCAGGCCATAGAAGGCTGCGACACTCGCACACAGCCCCCTGTAGGTGCTGGCTTGCCAGCGAAAAAGCGGGAACGCTCACGCGTTTATCCAGACTAAACGCGGTGCCCTTGCGTTTTTCGCCGGCAAGCCGGCTCCTACAACATCCTTTAACGCCGTTCGTTTTGAGGCTGTATGCCAACGTTTTCTCAGCGTCACGTGTTGTTGCTGGTCAGTTGCGTCATCATTTTCGGTGGATTATTGCTGGTCCTGCCGCTGAAGCTGCTGCCCAGCCTGTTGGCCGGCCTGCTGGTGTATGAACTGGTCAACATGCTTACCCCGCAGTTGCAGCGGCTGATCGAAGGCCGGCGCGCGCGCTGGTTGGCCGTGGCCTTGCTCGGCACCTTGATCGTCAGCGTGCTGACCCTGATCTTCGCCGGCGCCATCAGCTTCCTGCTCCACGAAGCAGAAAATCCCGGGGCGTCCCTCGACAAGTTCATGGGCGTGGTCGACCGCGCGCGCGGCCAGCTGCCGCCTTTCCTCGACGCCTACTTGCCCGCCAGCGCCGCCGAGTTCCGCGTGGCCATCGGTGATTGGCTGAGCAAACACCTGAGCGAACTGCAGTTGGTCGGCAAAGACGCCGCGCACATGTTCGTCACCCTGCTGATCGGCATGGTGCTCGGCGCGATCATCGCGCTGCAGCGCGTGCCCGACCTTACCAAGCGCAAGCCGCTCGCCGCTGCGCTGTTCGACCGCCTGCACTTGCTGGTCCAGGCCTTTCGCAACATCGTCTTCGCCCAGATCAAAATCGCCGCGCTGAACACGGCCTTTACCGCGATCTTCCTGGCCGTGGTGCTGCCGCTGTGTGGCATTCACCTCCCGCTGACCAAGACCCTGATCGTGCTGACCTTCCTGCTCGGCCTGCTGCCGGTGATCGGCAACCTGATGTCCAACACGCTGATCACTATCGTCGCGCTGTCGTTGTCGATCTGGGTGGCGGTGGCGGCGCTGGGCTACCTGATCGTGATCCACAAGGTCGAGTATTTCCTCAACGCGCGCATTGTCGGCGGGCAGATCAGTGCCAAATCGTGGGAGTTGCTCCTGGCGATGCTGGTGTTTGAAGCCGCGTTTGGCTTGCCGGGCGTGGTGGCGGGGCCGATCTACTACGCGTATTTGAAGAGCGAGTTGAAGCTCGCTGGCATGGTTTGATGCAGTCACGAGAACGTTAAAGGGACTTAAGGGGAAACATGCAGTGAGCGACAATCTCTACGCTCCGCCAACGGCGGAGCTGACCGACACAGCGCGGCCGTCAGCCGAGTTTTACGTCATTTCCAAAAAGAAATTGCTGATCCTGAGCCTGCTCAGTTTTGGGCTTTACACCTATGTCTGGGCGTATAAAAACTGGAGCTTGTACAAGCAGGCCAACCAGGCCGATATGTTGCCAGTGGCGCGCGCGTTCTTTTTTATTTTCTTTATCCACAAGCTCTATCGCCTGGCCTACCGGCGCGTAGTCGAGAGCGGCCGCAAGTTCGACTTCGATTTTGAACAGTGGGCGACGGTTTTCGTGGTGCTGACGGTGGGCGCCAATATGTTCGACGCGGCGGCGGCGCGGATCGAGGCGTGGTCTGCGTATAAGAACCTGACGATGCTGGCGATTCCGATCTGTGCCTACATCCTGCAGCAGTCCCAAGGCCTGATCAATTTTGCCGCGGGGGATCCCGACGGCGAGAGCAATGATCGTTTCAGCCCATGGAACTACCTGGTGATCGTGCCGGGGGTGGTGGTCTGGGGGCTGACGTTTCTGGGGCTGTGGTCGATTTATTTCCGCTAGGGCGGGTTGGCGTCTCCTGCGATGAGTGGGCTTTTTTGTGGTGAGCGGGCTTGCCCCGCGTTGGGCTGCGAAGCAGCCCCAAAACCATCATCCCAGGCATACCTGAAACAGCGCATTCATCCTTGATGGGGCTGCTTCGCAGCCCAACGCGGGGCAAGCCCGCTCGCCACAAGAAGCCCGGCAGCCACAATAAGCTCATCAGCCACATCAAGCCCGGCAGCCACAATAAGCTCATCAGCTACATCAAGCCCGGCAACCACAATAAGCTCAACAGCCACATCAAGCCCATCAGCCACAACAAGCTCATCAGCCATATCAAACCCTGCAGGTCACAGGAGACTTTGTTTGGCTCATCAAGCCCTGCAGGCCACAAGAGGCTCTGGTTGCCTCAAGCCTCCTCTGGCCAGCGTCTCGCTCAACTGCCGTAGCGTTTGCTTGCCTCGATCGCCAGGCCGCTGCCGATGCTGCCGAAGATGTTGCCTTCCACGTGCCGTGCATTCGGCAGCATTGCCGAGATGCTGTGGCGCAGGGCCGGGATGCCGCTCGAACCGCCGGTGAAGAACACCGTGTCCACTTGGGCAACGTCCACCGAGGCGTCGGCCAGCAATTGCGTGACGCTGTTGCGCACGCGCTCCAGCAGGCCGTCGATGGCCGACTCGAACAGGCTGCGGCTCAGGTCCACGCTCAAGCCAGGTTCAACCCGGTCGAGCAGTACGTGGCGGCTGTCTTCGTGGGTCAGCTGGATCTTGGTTTCTTCCACTTCCATCGCCAGCCAGTGGCCGGCGCGCTGTTCGATCAGCTTGAACAGGCGGTCAATGCCGCCGGTGTCTTCGATGTCGTAGCGCATGCTGCCCAGGGCCAGCTGGGATTTCTGCGAGTACACCGAGTTGATGGTGTGCCAGGTCGCCAGGTTCATGTGGTGGCTGGTGGGCATGTAGGCGCCGCTTTTCATGCGGCTGCCGTAGCCGAACAGCGGCATCATGCCGGCCAGCGACAGTTGCTTGTCGAAGTCGGTCCCGCCGATGTGCACACCGCCGGTGGCGAGGATGTCGTCGTGGCGGTTGTCGTTGTGACGGCGGTCCGGTGACAGGCGCACCAGCGAGAAGTCGGAGGTACCGCCGCCGATGTCGACGATCAGCACCAGCTCTTCCTTCTCGATGGTCGACTCGTAGTCGAAGGCCGCGGCAATCGGTTCGTACTGGAACGAGATGTCCTTGAAGCCGATCTTGCGCGCTACATCCACCAGAGTGTTTTCGGCTTCCTGGTCGGCCATCGGGTCGTCATCGACGAAGAACACCGGACGTCCCAGCACCACTTCCTCGAACTCGCGGCCGGCGGTGGTCTCGGCACGGCTCTTGAGTTGGCCGATAAACAGCGCCAGCAGGTCGGTGAACGGCATGGCCGTGCCCAATACGCTGGTGTCGTGCTTGATCAGCTTGGAACCCAGCAGGCTCTTGAGCGAGCGCATCAGCCGGCCTTCGTAGTTTTCCAGGTACTCGTGCAGGGCCAGGCGACCGTAGACCGGGCGGCGCTCCTCGAAGTTGAAGAACACCACCGACGGCAACGTGATCTTGTCGTCCTCCAGCGCGATAAGCGTCTCCTCGCCGGGGCGGATCCAGCCGACGGTGGAGTTGGACGTGCCAAAGTCGATGCCGCAGGCACGGGCTGGGGATGGGTTTTTCATGTCTATCGGGTTCCGGTTGAAAAACGGCCGCGCAGTGTATGCCAGTCGCAAAGGAATGCGTAGGCCGACTATCCGTTAAATGGTGCTTGAAAGTGCGCGTTTCGCCCCCACATCTTGTGCATACGGCTAGCGCCGATAACACTTTGACGCACCCCCAGGCCACAGCACTCAACAGGTGCAATGCAGCGCACGTTGTGCCCCGGGCTGTGCGATCTCGATTAAGGATGGTGAACCGCCGATGGATTTCAAAGACTACTACAAGATTCTGGGTGTCGAGCCGAGCGCCGATGACAAGGAAATCAAGGCCGCCTATCGCAAGCTCGCACGCAAATACCACCCGGATGTCAGCAAGGAAAAAGACGCCGAAGCCAAGTTCAAGGACGCGTCCGAAGCCTATGAAGCGCTTAAAAGCGCGGATAAGCGCGCGGAATACGACGAACTGCGCAAATACGGCCAACATGGCCAGCCATTCCAGGGGCCACCGGGCTGGCAGAGCCGTGGCGGCTTTGGTGGCGGCCAGGACGCGGGCGACTTCTCGGACTTCTTCAGTTCGATCTTCGGCTCGCGTGGCGATGCCTTCGGAGGCGGCCAGCGCCGTCCTGCCGGGCGTAAAGGCCAGGACGTGGAGATGCAGCTGTCGGTGTTCCTCGAGGAGACGCTGTCGACCGAGTCCAAGCAGATCAGCTTCCAGGTGCCGCAATACGACGCCTCGGGCCGGCATGTCAGCAACACCACCAAGAGCCTGAACGTGAAGATCCCTGCCGGCGTGACCGACGGCGAGCGCATTCGCCTCAAGGGCCAGGGCGCACCGGGAATCGGCGGCGGGCCGAATGGCGACCTGTACCTGATCATCAAGTTTGCGCCGCACCCCAAGTTCGAGGTGGATGGCGAGAACCTGGTCATCAACCTGCCCCTGGCGCCATGGGAATTGGCGTTGGGCACGGAAGTGGCGGTGCCGACCCTGACCGGCAAGATCAACCTCAAGGTGCCGGCCGGCAGCCAGAACGGCCAGCGCATGCGCGCCAAGGGCCATGGCTTGCTGAACAAGGCCGGGCAGCGCGGCTTCCTTTACGTGCAGCTCAAGGCGGTGATGCCACCGGCAGGCGATGACGAGGTGAAAGCGTTGTGGCAGGCGTTGGCGCAGAAAGCTGCCTTCGATCCTCGCGCCAATTTCTGACGCGCCCTTGCAGGAGCCCGGCTTGCCGACGATAGCGTTCTAGAGACTGCTATCGCCGGCAAGCCGGGCTCCTGCACGATTCGGGGGTCAGAACAGGAAATACCGCTGCGCCATCGGCAACACGTCCGCCGGCTCGCACCACAGCAACACCCCATCGGCCTTGACCTGGTAGGTCTGCGGGTCCACCTCGATATCCGGCAGGTAATCGTTGTGGATCAGGTCGGTTTTCTGCACGTCGCGACAGCCCTTCACAACCCCAATCTGTTTCTTCAGGCCCAGCGCTTCCGGCAGGCCTGCGTCCATCGCTGCCTGGCTGATAAAGGTCAGGCTGGTGGCGTGCAACGAGCTGCCAAAACTGGCGAACATCGGGCGGTAGTGCACCGGTTGCGGGGTCGGGATCGAGGCGTTGGCGTCGCCCATCAGGCTGGAGGCAATCGCACCACCCTTGAGGATCAGGGTCGGCTTGATGCCGAAGAACGCCGGGCGCCACAGCACCAGGTCAGCCCATTTGCCGACTTCGATGGAGCCGACGATATGGCTGATGCCATGGGTGATCGCCGGGTTGATGGTGTATTTGGCGATGTAGCGCTTGGCGCGGAAGTTATCGTTGCCCGGACCGTCGCCGGGCAGGGCGCCGCGCTGTTTTTTCATCTTGTCGGCGGTCTGCCAGGTGCGCGTGATGACCTCGCCGACACGGCCCATGGCCTGGCTGTCGGAGCTGATCATCGAGAAGGCGCCGAGGTCGTGCAGGATGTCTTCGGCGGCGATGGTTTCGCGGCGGATGCGGCTTTCGGCGAAGGCCACGTCTTCGGCAATGCTCGGGTCCAGGTGATGGCAGACCATCAACATGTCCAGGTGTTCGTCGATGGTATTGCGCGTGAACGGCCGCGTCGGGTTGGTGGAACTGGGCAGCACGTTGGCAAAGCCGCAGGCCTTGATGATGTCCGGCGCATGGCCGCCACCGGCACCCTCGGTGTGATAGGTGTGGATGGTGCGGCCCTTCAGCGCGGCCAGGGTGGTTTCGACGAAGCCCGACTCGTTGAGGGTGTCGCTGTGGATCGCCACTTGCACGTCGTACTGGTCGGCGACGCTCAGGCAGTTGTCGATGCTGGCGGGCGTGGTGCCCCAGTCTTCATGCAGCTTCAAGCCGATGGCGCCGGCCTTGACCTGTTCGATCAGCGGCTCCGGCAGGCTGGCGTTGCCCTTGCCGGTCAAGCCGATGTTCATCGGGAACGAGTCGCTGGCCTGCAGCATGCGCGCCAGGTGCCACGGACCCGAAGTGCAGGTGGTGGCGTTGGTGCCGGTGGCCGGGCCGGTGCCGCCGCCGATCATGGTGGTGACGCCGCTGGTCAGCGCTTCTTCGATCTGCTGCGGGCAGATGAAATGCACATGGGAGTCGATGCCGCCGGCAGTGAGGATCATGCCTTCGCCAGCGATCACTTCGGTGCTGGCACCGATGGCCATGGTCACACCGGGTTGGATATCCGGGTTGCCGGCCTTGCCGATGGCATGGATGCGGCCATTCTTGAGGCCCACATCGGCCTTGACGATGCCCCAGTGGTCGATGATCAGCGCGTTGGTGATCAGGGTATCGACGACCTCGTGGGCGAGCAGTTGGCTCTGGCCCTGGCCATCGCGGATCACTTTGCCGCCGCCGAATTTCACTTCTTCGCCGTAGACGGTGAAGTCCTGCTCCACTTCGACGAACAGCTCGGTGTCGGCCAGGCGGACCTTGTCGCCGACGGTGGGGCCGTACATGTCGGCGTAGGCTTGTCTGGAAATCTTCATGTGATTGCCTTGGGAATTAAGTGAATGTGGGATCGCGCGCTCGCTTTCGCCGGCTTCCCGGCGATGGGGCCTAGAGGTCGCCCATGATCCGCCCGGCAAAACCAAATACCCGGCGTCCGCCGCTCAAATCGACCAGTTCGATTTCACGGCTTTGCCCAGGCTCGAACCGCACCGCCGTGCCCGCTGGAATATTCAGGCGCATGCCGCGACTCAATGCGCGGTCGAAGGTCAGTGCGTCGTTGGTCTCGAAAAAGTGGTAATGCGAGCCCACCTGGATCGGGCGGTCGCCGCTGTTGGCCACGCTCAGGGTGACGGTGCGGCGGCCGACATTGAGTTCGATCTCGCCAGGCTGGATCTGATATTCGCCAGGAATCATGCAGGTTGCCCCAAGGTCTTGAAGTAGATGGCGGTCGGGGTGTAGCGCCCGTCCGGGCTTTGGCAGTAGTCGGGCAGTTCGCCGATCTTGGTGTAGCGCAGCGACTGGTAGAAGGCCTCGGCGCCCGAGCCGGCTTCGGTGTCCAGGTACAACAGGCCGCGCTTGTGCTGGCGCGCGGCGAGTTCCAGGGTGTTCATCAACTGTTGGCCCAGGCCATGGCGTCGCGCGCTGCTGTGCACCAGCAGTTTTTGCACCTCGGCGCGGTTCAGGCCGTTGGCTTTCAGGCACAGCGCCAATTGCACGCTGGCGATCACCTGTTCGTCGCGCACCACCACCCACAGCAGCAGGCTGGTGTCTTCGATGCTGGCGCGCACGCCTTGCAAATAGTCGCGGGCCTGGGCTTCATCGAAGTCGGCCATGAAACCCACCGACGCGCCGTGCTTGACTGCGTCGAGCAGCAGCTCCACCAAGCCCTGGCGGTAGTGGGCAAAACTTTCAGCATTGACTCGACGCAGTTGGGTCGCGCTCATCGATCTCACTCCTTGGGCGGTTGCGCGCCCGGATTCAATGTCAGTTGCATAAAGGTCAGGTCCAGCCAGCGGCCGAACTTGATGCCCACCTGGGGCATCTGCCCGGTGGTGATGAAACCCAGGCGTTCATGCAGGCGGATCGAGGCCTGGTTGCCGCTTTCGATGGCGGCGACCATCACGTGTTTGCCACAGGCGCGCGCGCGTTCGATCAGGGCTTGCATCAGCAGGGGGCCAAGGCCTTTGCCACGCTGGTCGTTGCGCACATACACCGAGTGTTCGACGCTGTAGCGAAAGCCTTCGAAGGGACGCCAGTCACCGAACGAGGCGTAGCCGATCACTTCATCATTTTCCACCGCGACCAGGATCGGATAGGCCTGGGCCTGGCGCGAACTGAACCAGGCCTGGCGGTTGCCGAGGTCCACCGGTTGTTCGTTCCAGATCGCCGTGGTGTTGAGCACCGCGTCGTTGTAGATATCGCGAATCGCCGGCAGGTCGGCGTGCACGGCGTCACGCAGGGAGATGGACATGCTCGGTCCCTCAAGCAATCGGTTGGTGGACGGTGACCAGCTTGGTGCCGTCCGGGAACGTGGCTTCCACCTGGATATCCGGGATCATTTCCGGGATGCCTTCCATCACTTGCTCACGGCTCAGCAGGGTGGTGCCGTAATGCATCAGGTCGGCCACGGTGCGGCCATCGCGGGCGCCTTCCATCAGGGCGGCGGAAATATACGCGATGGTTTCCGGGTAGTTGAGCTTCACCCCGCGCGCCAGGCGGCGCTCGGCCACCAGGCCGGCGGTAAAGATCAGCAGCTTGTCTTTTTCCCGTGGGGTCAGATCCATGGTTCAAGGTCCTTCAAAACGTTATTCATAAAAACACCGTAGATCCCTGTGGACGCTGGCTTGCCAGCGATGGCGGACTATCAGGCGAAACCTTCGTGACTGAGCCACCGCGATCGCCGGCAAGCCGGCTCCTGCAGTGCGAATCTTCATGTGCTCCAGATTCTCGGTGAAACGGCTTCACGGCCCAGCACCGCCGGGCGTAACAGTTTCCATAAATCAATCAACCAGCCCCGCGCCAACAGCGCTTCACTGGCCAGGCAGCGGGCGACCAGCAAACCGGGCAGTTGGGTCAGGTCGCCGCGCACGGCGTGGGGCAGGGCGCGGCACTGTTCGAGTAGTTGCGGTTCGATCTCGGCGGTCAGCAACAGCGTGGCGAACACCGGTTGGCCGTCGAGGCCGATGGGCGAGTCGAGCAAACCGTCGGCGCCCACAATGCGCTGGCGCTCATGCCAGAGCAACTGGCCGTCGCGGCGGATATCCAAGTGCGATTGGAAGTGGCCGAGGTCGAAACGCTCACCACTGGCCGGGCGACCGAGGGCAATGACGTCCCAGTAGAACAGCCGCGCATCGCCGTGCAGTTGGATGCGCGTGGTGAGCTCGGCCTGGGCGGCGCTGAACACGATGGTTTCCTGGGGCAGCCACTCCAGGGTCGCGCCGGCTTCCACGGTCAAGTCCAGTTGCTGAAACGCCGGGCCGCTGGCGCGGTACCACTTGGCCGCGCCGGGGCTGGTCAATTGGGCCCAGGCGCCTGTGCCGACATGCGCGCTGATGTCCAGGCGATCACCACCGGCAATTCCGCCGGGCGGGTGCACGATGATGTGCTGGCACACCTCGGGACCTTCGGCATACAGGTGCTTCTGCACCCGCAGCGGGCCGAGGTGGCGGCGCATTACCGGGCGCGTGGTGTCGCCGAAACGTGCGTAGCCGAGTTCCAGCTCGGCGTGCCAGCTGGGGGTGAACAGGGCGGGGGAGACGGGCAGGTTCATGGTTGAGTGCTTATCATCAGGACGCTACAGATTAGATGGTAACCAGGCCGCGTACACCTTCACGCTCCATATTTTCGCCACGGCCCTGCTGGACGATTTCACCCCGCGACATCACCAGGTACTGGTCGGCCAGCTCGGCGGCAAAGTCGTAGAACTGCTCCACCAGCAGGATGGCCATATCGCCGCGTGCGGCCAGTTTCTTGATCACTGCACCGATCTCCTTGATCACCGACGGCTGGATGCCTTCGGTGGGTTCATCGAGGATCAGCAGGCGCGGACGGCTGGCCAGGGCGCGGCCAATCGCCAACTGTTGCTGCTGGCCGCCGGACAGGTCACCGCCGCGCCGGTGCTTCATTTCCAGCAACACCGGGAACAGTTCGTAGATAAAGGCCGGCACTTCCTTGGCCTCGGCACCGGGAAACCGCGACAAGCCCATCAGCAGGTTTTCTTCCACCGTCAGCCGCCCGAAAATCTCCCGACCCTGCGGCACGTAGGCGATCCCGGCGTGCACACGCTGGTGCGGCTTGAACCCGGTGATGGGTTTGCCTTCCCAATTCACCGCGCCCTCCTTGGCCGGCAGCAGGCCCATCAGGCATTTGAGCAAGGTGGTCTTGCCCACGCCGTTACGGCCGAGCAGGCAGGTGACCTCGCCGATCTTCACATCAAAGGAGAGACCGCGCAGGATGTGGCTACCGCCGTAATACTGATGCAGCTTGTCGACTTGCAGCATGTTCAAAATCTCCTCAAATCGTGCAGGTGCCTGGCATGCAGGAGCCTGGTGGCAAGTGCCTGGCGTGCAGGTACCTGGCATCTGTGGTGAGCAGGCTTGCCCTGCGTTGGGCTGCGCAGCAGCCCTAAACCCAGGCGATGCAGTGTGCCTGGCGTAACGCGGCGCTCTTATTGGGGCCGCTTCGCAGCCCAACGCAGGGCAAGCCTGCTCACCACAAAGGTGTTGGTGTGCATACCGCCGTAGTACGGGTGCAGCTTGTCGACGTGCAGCATGTTCAAAACTCCTCAAATCGTGCAGGTACCTGGCATGCAGGAGCCTGGTGGCAAGTGCCTGGCGTGCATGTACCTAGTGCGCAGGTGCCTGGCGTTCAGGTACCTGGCTTCTGTGGTGAGCAGGCTTGCCCTGCGTTGGGCTGCTTAGCAGCCCCAAACCCAGGCGATGCAGTGTGCCTGGCGTAACGCGGCGCTCTTATTGGGGCCGCTTCGCAGCCCAACGCAGGGCAAGCCTGCTCACCACAAAGGTGTTGGTGTGCATACCGCCGTAGTACGGGTGCAGCTTGTCGACGTGCAGCATGTTCAAAACTCCTCAAATCGTGCAGGTACCTGGCATGCAGGAGCCTGGTGGCAAGTGCCTGGCGTGCATGTACCTAGTGCGCAAGTGCCTGGCGTGCATGTACCTAGTGCGCAGGTGCCTGGCGTTCAGGTACCTGGCTTCTGTGGTGAGCAGGCTTGCCCTGCGTTGGGCTGCTTAGCAGCCCCAAACCCAGGCGATGCAGTGTGCCTGGCGAAACGCGGCGCTCTTATTGGGGCCGCTTCGCAGCCCAACGCAGGGCAAGCCTGCTCACCACAAAGGTGTTGGTGTGCATACCGCCGGAGTACGGGTGCAGCTTGTCGACGTGCAGCATGTTCAAAACTCCTCAAATCGTGCAGCTGCCTAGCGTGCATGTACCTGGTGCGCAGGAGCCTGGCGCTCAGGTACCTGGCTTCTGTGGTGAGCAGGCTTGCCCTGCGTTGGGCTGCGCAGCAGCCCTAAACCCAGGCGATGCAGTGTGCCTGGCGTAACGCGGCGCTCTTATTGGGGCCGCTTCGCAACCCAACGCAGGGCAAGCCTGCTCACTACAACAGTGTGTCTGCCGCCGATTTTTCAGCGGCCCAGGTACACCTCGATCACCCGTTCATTTTCCTGCACTTGTTCCAGCGATCCTTCCGCCAGCACGCTGCCCTGGTGCAACACGGTCACGTGGTCGGCAATCGAACCGACGAAGCCCATGTCGTGCTCCACCACCATCAACGAGTGCTTGCCCGCCAGGCGTTTGAACAGTTCGGCGGTGAATTCAGTTTCGGCGTCGGTCATACCCGCCACCGGTTCGTCGAGCAGCAACAGCTGCGGGTCCTGCATCAGCAGCATGCCGATTTCCAGGAACTGCTTTTGCCCGTGGGACAGCAAACCCGCCGGGCGATCCACTGACGCGGTCAGGTGAATAGTGTCGAGCACTTCATCGATACGGTCTTTCTGCTCGCCACTCAGGCGCGCGCGCAGGCTGGCCCATACCGACTTGTCGGTCTTCTGCGCCAGCTCGAGATTTTCAAACACGCTGAGGGCTTCGAACACCGTGGGTTTCTGGAACTTGCGGCCAATGCCGGCCTGGGCAATCTGCACTTCGCTCATGCTGGTCAGGTCCAGGGTCTCGCCGAACCAGGCCTTGCCGTGGCTGGGACGGGTCTTGCCGGTGATCACGTCCATCAGCGTGGTCTTGCCGGCGCCGTTGGGGCCGATGATGCAGCGCAATTCACCGACACCGATGTACAGGTTCAAGGCGTTGAGGGCCTTGAAACCGTCGAAGCTGACGCTGATGTCTTCCAGGGTCAGGATCGTGCCGTGGCGGGTGTTCAGGCCGGTGCCGGCGGCCTGGCCAAGGCCGATGGCATCGCGGCCGCTGCCCGCATCGAGAATAGGTTCGAGCATGACGTTCCTCATTTTTTCAGCAGCCCGATCACGCCCTTGGGCAGGTACAGGGTGACGATGATGAACAGCGCGCCGAGGAAGAACAGCCAGTACTCCGGGAAGGCCACGGTGAACCAGCTCTTCATGCCATTGACCACGCCGGCGCCGAGCAACGGCCCGATCAGCGTGCCGCGCCCGCCCAGGGCCACCCACACGGCGGCTTCGATGGAGTTGGTCGGCGACATTTCGCTGGGGTTGATGATGCCCACTTGCGGCACATACAACGCCCCGGCCAAACCGCACAACACCGCGCTCAGCACCCACACGAACAGCTTGAAGCCGCGCGGGTCGTAGCCGCAGAACATCAGGCGGTTCTCGGCGTCACGCAGGGCGGTCAGTACCCGGCCGAACTTGCTGCGCGCCAGCCGCCAGCCGATGAGCAGGCTCGCCACCAGCAGCAGGACCGTGGCCACGAACAACACCGCGCGCGTGCCCGGTTCGGTGATGCCGAAACCGAGAATGCTGCGAAAATTGGTGAAGCCGTTGTTGCCGCCAAAGCCCGTCTCGTTGCGAAAGAACAACAGCATCCCGGCGAAGGTCAGGGCCTGGGTCATGATCGAGAAATACACACCCTTGATCCGCGAGCGGAAGGCGAAGAAACCGAACACCAGCGCCAGCACGCCCGGCGCCAGTACCACCAGGCACAGGGCCCACAGGAAGTGCTCGGTGCCAACCCAATACCAGGGCAGTTCGGTCCACGACAGGAAGGTCATGAACGCCGGCAACTCATCGCCGCTGGCCTGGCGCATCAGGTACATGCCCATCGCATAACCGCCGAGGGCGAAGAACAGGCCGTGGCCGAGCGAGAGCATCCCCGCGTAGCCCCACACCAGGTCCAGCGCGAGCGCGACGATGGCATAGCAGAGGATCTTGCCGACCAGTGTCAGGGTGTAGGCGGACACATGCAGCGCACTGTCCGGCGGCAACAACGACAGCAGCGGCAGCGCGAGCAGTACCACAAGGATCAGCGCGCCCACTGCAATCGTGACGGTGGGGCCGGCCTTTTGCGTGGCCGTGAGCATCAATGGCTGGTTCATCAGTCGATCACCCGTCCTTTCAGTGCGAAGAGTCCCTGCGGGCGTTTCTGGATAAACAGAATGATCAGCGCGAGGATCAGGATCTTGCCGAGCACGGCACCGATCTGCGGTTCGAGAATCTTGTTGGCGATCCCCAGGCCGAAGGCCGCCATCACGCTACCGGCCAACTGGCCGACGCCGCCGAGTACCACCACCAGGAACGAGTCGATGATGTAGCTCTGGCCCAGGTCCGGGCCGACGTTGCCGATCTGGCTCAGCGCCACGCCGCCCAGGCCGGCGATGCCGGAGCCAAGGCCAAACGCGAGCATGTCCACGCGTCCGGTGGGCACGCCACAGCAGGCAGCCATGTTGCGGTTCTGGGTGACGGCGCGCACGTTGAGGCCCAGGCGCGTCTTGTTCAGCAGCAGCCAGGTCAGCACCACCACAAACAGCGCGAAGGCGATGATCACGATGCGGTTGTACGGCAGCACCAGGTTGGGCAGCACCTGGATCCCGCCGGACAGCCACGCGGGATTGGAGACTTCGACGTTCTGCGCGCCAAACACCAGGCGCACCAACTGGATCAGCATCAGGCTGATGCCCCAGGTGGCGAGCAGGGTTTCCAGCGGCCGGCCGTACAGATGGCGAATCACCGTACGCTCCAGCGCCATGCCGATCGCGGCGGTGACGAAGAACGCCACCGGCAAGGCGATCAACGGGTAGAACTCGATGGCCGCGGGCACGTAGCGCTGCATCAGCAATTGCACCACATAGGTCGAGTAGGCGCCGAGCATCAGCATCTCGCCGTGGGCCATGTTGATCACACCGAGCAGGCCGAACGTGATCGCCAGGCCCAGGGCCGCGAGGAGCAGGATCGACCCCAGGGACATGCCGCTGAAGGCCTGGCCGAGGATCTCGCCAAGCATCAGTTTGCGTTTGACCTGGGCCAGGCTGGTTTCGGCAGCGGTGTGCACGGCGGCGTCGGTTTCCACGCCCGGCGCCAGCAGTGCTTCGAGACGGGTGCGCGCCAGCGGATCGCCGGTGCTGCCGAGCAGACGCACCGCAGCGAGGCGCACCAGCGGGTCGGTGTCGACCAGTTGCAGGTTGGCCAGCGCCAGGCTGAGGGCGGTGTGGACGTCCTCATTGGTCTCGGCGGCGACTTGCTGGTCGAGGAATTTGAGCTGCGCAGGCACAGCGGTTTTTTGCAGGGTTTGTGCTGCGGCCAGGCGCACCTTAGGGTCGGCGGCGAGCAGTTGCTGGCTGGCTTGCACGTTGTCGATCAAACCGCGCAGGCGGTTGTTCAGGCGTACGGTCCTGGTTTCACCGTTGACCGTGAGTTGGCCTTGTTGCAGGGCGTCGACCAGTTCGATGCGGGCTGGATTTGGCTGGGCAGCCCAGTCCTGCAGCAGCTTGGCTTGCTGGGTCGGGTTGGCGGCCAGGAAGTCTTCGGCATCGCCTGCGTGTGCGGCCAGCGGCAGCAACAGCAGGGCGGCGAGGATGAAGCGGTAAAGGGCAGTGGGCATACCAAAGTGTCCTGATCATGCGCGGACAGTGTGGGAGCGGGCTTGCTCGCGAATGCACTGTGTCAGTCGACGCATCCGGAGCTGATCCAGCGCTTTCGCGAGCAAGCCCGCTCCCACATTTAGACCGAGTCGGGCTTAGTTGCTCTTGACGGCGTAATCCGGCTTTTTGTCATTGCCAGGAATGTACGGGCTCCACGGTTGCGCGCGGATCGGCTCCTGGGTCTGCCAGACCACCGAGAACTGCCCGTCCGCCTGGATCTCGCCGATCATCACCGGCTTGTGCAGGTGGTGATTGGTCTTGTCCATGGTCAGGGTGAAGCCCGACGGCGCGGCGAAGGTCTGGCCGGCCAGCGCTTCACGCACTTTGTCGACATCGGTGGACTTGGCTTTCTCGACGGCCTGCGCCCACATATGGATGCCCACGTAGGTGGCTTCCATCGGGTCGTTGGTCACGGCTTTGTCCGCGCCCGGCAGGTTGTGTTTCTTGGCGTAGGCCTTCCAGTCGGCGACGAATTTGGTGTTCACCGGGTTCTCCACCGACTGGAAGTAGTTCCAGGCCGCGAGGTTGCCCACCAGCGGCTTGGTGTCGATGCCGCGCAGCTCTTCTTCACCCACCGAGAACGCCACCACCGGTACGTCGGTGGCCTTCAGGCCCTGGTTGGCCAGTTCTTTGTAGAAAGGCACGTTGGAGTCGCCATTCACGGTGGAGATCACCGCCGTCTTGCCGCCGGCGGAGAACTTCTTGATGTTGGCGACGATGGTCTGGTAGTCGGCGTGGCCGAACGGGGTGTAGACCTCTTCGATGTCTTTGTCCGCTACACCTTTGGAATGCAGGAACGAGCGCAGGATCTTGTTGGTGGTGCGTGGGTACACGTAATCGGTGCCGAGCAGGAAGAAACGCTTGGCGCTGCCGCCTTCTTCGCTCATCAGGTATTCCACCGCCGGGATCGCTTGCTGGTTCGGCGCTGCACCGGTGTAGAACACGTTGGGCGACATCTCCTCACCCTCATATTGCACCGGGTAGAACAGCAGGCCATTGAGCTCTTCGAACACCGGCAACACCGATTTGCGCGACACCGAGGTCCAGCAGCCGAACACCACGGCGACCTTGTCCTGGGTCAGCAGCTGACGGCCTTTCTCGGCGAACAGCGGCCAGTTGGAGGCGGGGTCGACGACCACCGGCTCAAGCATCTTGCCGTTCACCCCGCCCTTGGCGTTGATCTCGTCGATGGTCATCAGCGCCATGTCCTTGAGCGACGTTTCGGAGATGGCCATGGTCCCGGACAGCGAATGCAGGATGCCGACCTTGATGGTCTCGGCGGCCTGCACGGTCCAGGTCAGGCCCATGGCGGCAATGGATGCCGACAGGGTGAAAGCCTTGATCAAGCTGCGACGCTTCATGGTGCGATCTCCGTAAACGTTGGATTTTTTCTGAGGGCCAGATATGAACGTTAAAACGGTACTAGCAAAGGCTGTGCCCGATGACGCACCGCCCGGTTTTGCGGGGGCATACCTGCAGCTGGAGGGTTGTGCGCACCAAAAACGAGCGACCAGGCGGTGGCGGTGCAGGTGATGCGCCTAAAGAGTGCCGGGAGGCAAAGGCGCCTTGATAACCAAGCGGCGCCCCTCTTGAGGCTGACCGCGATGAGTTGCAGGCCGCTGTCGCGACAGGGCTGCGTCTTGAGGCCTAGCGCTTGCGCATCAGGCCTATAAAGAACAGCCCGCCGATCGCCGCCGTGGCAATGCCGATAGGCAGGTCTTGCGGAGCGATCAGGGTGCGCGCGGCCACATCCACCCACACCAGGAACAGGCTGCCCAGCAAGGCGCAGACCGGCAGCAACCGGCGGTGCTCGGCGCCTACCAGGCGCCGGGCGATGTGCGGCACCATCAGCCCGACAAAACCGATGGAGCCGCTCACCGACACCAGCACGCCGGTCATCAATGAGGCGATCAGGAATACCCGCAGACGCACGTTGCGGGCGTTCAGGCCAAGGGTCACGGCGGTCTGTTCGCCGGCCATCAGCGCATTCAGCGGCCGCGCCATGCCCACCAGCAGCATCAGCCCCAGCACCACCACGGCGGCAGGCACCATCAGCAGTTCCCAACGCGCCAGGCCGAGGCCGCCGAGCATCCAGAACATCACCGCCGACGCGGCGCGATGGTCGCCCATGAACAGCAGCAGGTTGGCCGTCGCCATCATCACGAACGACACCGCCACACCGCACAGCAACAGGCGATCACTCTCCAGCCGGCCATTGCGACTGGCCACGGCCAGCACCACCAGCATGCTCACCAACGCACCGATAAATGCGGCGATGGGCAAGGTCAGCAGGCCGATGATTTCGCCGACATGCAGCACCACGATCACCGCGCCGAGCGTGGCGCCGGAGGTGACGCCCAGCAGGTGCGGATCCGCCAGCGGGTTGCGGGTGACGGCCTGCAATACCGCGCCGATCAACGCCAGGCCGGCGCCCACCAGCGCCCCGAGCAACATGCGCGGCACCCGGATCAGCCAGACGATGTGCTCCTGCCCGACCGGCCAGTTGACCTCGCCGAGTCCGAAGGCCTTGTACAACAAGACGCGCCACACCACGTCCACCGGCACCCGCGCCGGGCCGAAACCCAGGGAGAGCACGCAGGACACCAGCAACACCGCCCCGAGGGTGGCGAGCAGCAAGGCGTAGCGACGGGTGATCATTCGCCGTGGAACCCCTTGGCCAGGGTTTCGACGGCCAGCACGTTATCGATGCCGGGCGTGGCCTGCACGTAAGGGATCACGATAAAACGCTGGTTCTTGATCGCATCCACCGCCTGCAGTGCCGGGTTATTGAGCAGGAAGGCCTGCTTCTGGTCGGCGGTGACTTCGCTGTAGTCGACGATCACGATGACCTGCGGGTTGCGCTCGACCACGGTCTCCCAGTTGATGCGCGTCCAGCTGGCGTCGACGTCGTCGAGGATATTGCGCCCGCCGGCAGCCTCGATCAGTGCCTGGGGCATGCCCAGGCGGCCGGAGGTCATGGCGCGGTCTTCGCCGCTGTCATAGAGGAACACGCGGGGTGTGTCGGCGGGCAGGTCCTTGCGCACCTCGGCGACCTGCGCCTGCATCTGGGCGATCAGGGCGTTGGCTCGGTCCTGCACGTCGAAGATCTTGCCCAGGTTGCGCAGGTCATTGTAGGTGTCGTCCAGGGTCGCGGCCGGGCGCTTCATGACAAAAGCGCACGACTCGGTCAGCTCATACACGTTGATGCCCAAGGGCTGCAGGGTTTGCGGCGTGAGGTCGCCGCCCACGCGCATGCCGTAGTCCCAGCCGGCGAAGAAGAAATCCACATTGGCGTTGAGCAGGGTTTCCACCGAGGGATACTTGCTAGCCAGCTCCGGCAGGCCATCGAGGGTCTGGGCCATTTGCGCGCTGACCGACTTCCATCCTGTCACACCGCTGTAGCCGGCCATGCGTGGCTTGAGGCCCAGGGCGAGCATCATCTGGGTCATGTTGATGTCGTGGCTCACCGCATGCTGCGGCGCTTCCTGGAAGGTCACGTCGCGGTTGCAACTCTTGATGGTCACCGGGTAATGGGTCGCTTCGGCGAACGCTTGAGCCGTGCCGAGCAGCAGGGCGAGAGACAGCAGGGAGCGCAGGATCATGGTTGAGTTATCCAGGTGATTCGGGGGTAGCCGGACAAGGGATGGGTGTCGATCAGCGCCTCGACGCCGAACACGTCGCGCAGCAACTCGGCGGTGAGTACTTGGTGGGGCGTGCCACTGGCGACAATGCGCCCGTGGTCGATCACATAGAGGCGGTCGCAAAAGGCGGCGGCCAGGTTAAGGTCGTGGATGCTGGCCAGGGTGCCGATGTTCAGGCGTTTGACCAGCCTTAAAAGCTCAAGCTGGTAGCGCGGGTCGAGGTGGTTGGTCGGCTCGTCGAGGATCAGCAGTTGCGGTTGCTGGGCCAATGCACGGGCCAGGATGACGCGCTGTTTTTCACCGCCCGACAGCGTGCCGAACGCGTGGTCGTCAAAGCCCTGCATGCCCACCGACGCCAGCGCCTGTTGCACCAGTTGCTGGTCCTGCGGCGTGTCGCTGTCAAACAAACCCTTGTGGGGTGTGCGGCCCATGGCGACCACTTCATCCACGCGCAGGCCGAAGGCATCCGGAAACTCCTGCAACACCACGGCAATACGTTGCGCGCACCACTTGGCGCTTTGCTTCCACACGTTCCGATGGTCGAGCCGCACTTCACCGTGTTCCGGTTGGGTGAACCGGTAGGCGCAGCGCAACAGGCTGGTCTTGCCGCTGCCGTTGGGCCCGATCAGCCCGACAAATTCCCCCGCACCGACCTGCAGGCTGGCGTCACGCAGTTGGAACCGGTGATGGCAGCGGTCGTGACCCGGTGGGGTCCAGCCAAGCTGGGCGAGGGTGAGTGAAGTCATCGTTACTCTCTGGATCAACACAATTGAACGGTGGGGGCTGGCTTGCCGGCTATAGCAGTTTGTCTGGTCCAGATGCACTGCCTGAACCGCCACCCTCGCAGGCAAGCCAGCTCCCACATAGGGTTTCGCTAAAAGGTGTAGTCCGCCGTGACGAAGAACGAGCGCGGTTCACCGAGGATCCACTGTTGGCCGTCGTTGTACTGGCTGACGGCGTAGGTGCGGTCGAACAGGTTGTTCAACTGCAGGCCCAGGGTGGTGTTGCGCAGTGCTTTCCACGAGACGCTGGCGTCGACCACGGTGTAGCTCGGCAACTCGTTCTGGTTGGCCATGTCGGCATACCGCGCATCGACATAGCGCACACCGGCGCCGGCGCGGATATCGTCGGTCACGGCCTTGCTCAGCCACAGGTTGGCGGTGCGGCGCGGTACGTCCACCGGGCGGTTGCCGTCGCGCGATACCTGTACGCCGTCGACGTCCTGCTTGAAGTCGTCGTACTGCGCCCGCACGAAGGCGGCATTGGCTTGCAGTTGCCAAGCGTTCGGCAGTTGCAGGTCGAGGCTGGCTTCCAGGCCATTGGACGATTGCTGGCCGACTTGCTGCTGTTGGTCCGGGTCGCCCGGCACGTCGGTGAGCAGTTTTTTCTTGACGATATGGTAGGCGGCCAGCGTCCATTCACCGCGTTGGTCCCAGAAGGTTTGCTTGATGCCGATCTCGCTTTGCTTGGCCGTCGACAGGTCGAACTGCTGCTGGCGCTTGCTCAGGGAAATCAAGCCGCCGACGCCGTCGGTGCTGGTGGCGTACTGGCCGTAGACCGACGTGTCCGGGGTGATCGCATACACCAGGCCGGCCTTCCAATTGTTGCCGGTGAGAGTCTTGTCGTTCTGGCTGCCGTCGCGCAAATCATCGCGATCAATGTGCGCGTAGTCACGGCGGATGCCGGTGACCAGCGACAGTTGATCGGTGAGTTGCAGGCGGTTTTCAGCGAAGCCGGCGACGGTCTTGGTGGTGGTGGCGAACACCGGTTTGAACGGGGAGTTACTGGCGAACTGTCCAGGCGCCGGGTGGTTCACGTCGATAGGTTGGCCACCGTTGAAGGTGTCTTCAAACGGGGTGTTGCTGGCCAGGCGGAAGCGGATGCGGTTGTACTCCACGCCGGTCACGGTCTGGCTGTCGAGGCCGAACAGGGTGTGCTTGAAGGTGAAGGTCTGGCGATCACCGACCTGTTCCTGGTTGTGCTTGATGCCGAAGTTGCCGCTGCGGGTGAGTTGGCCGTCGGTGAAGTTGTAGTTCTCGGCGTTCTGCCAGCGACGCTGGTTCTTCAGGTAGTACAGCTCGTTGGTGGCGCTGACATGGTCGTTGATCTGCCATTCGCTGGTCAGGCGCGTCCACTGGTCGTTGTAGTGCTGGATGTCGTTGCTGACGTTGTAGTTCTTGTCGCGCAGGCCCTTGTGCAATTGGCCGTTGATCAGCGGGGTGCCGAAGTAGTTTTGCGGGCGCTGGTCGCCGTAGTCGCTGGCCAGGGTAAAGCTCAGGTTGTCTGCCGCCTGCCAGCGCAGCGCACCGCTGACGAAGTCGCTGCTCGAGTCGCCACGATCGATGAAACCGTTGCTGCGCAGGCGATTGAGGTTCAAACGGTAGCTCAGGGTGTCGGTCAGCGAGCCGCCGCTGTCCAGGGCTTCCTGCTGGCGATCGTAGGAGCCGTAGCCGAGGCGGATATGGTTTTCGATCTCGCCGCTGAAGGGCTTTTTCGGCACGGTGTTGACCACCGCACCGGTGGCACCTTCGCCGTACAGCACCGAAGCCGGGCCGCGCAAAACGTCCACGCGCTCCACCGACCAGGTGTCCACCGGGAAGGTCGAGGTCCCCATGCCCATGTACATGCGGTTGCCGTCATACAGCTGCATCACCGAACCCTGGCCGGTAAAGCCACGGGCCGAGAGCGACGTGCCGCCGTCGCCCGGCGAGCCGGTGCGGCTGATGCCGGTGGCGCGGGAAATCGCGTCCTGCACGCTGGCGTCGCCGCGTTCGCGGATCTGCGTGCCGGTCTGGCTCTCGACGCTGCCCGGGGTTTGCAGGGCCGTGAGGTTCAGGCGGGAGCCGGCGGTGGTCGGCGTGTTCAGGTCGACGCGTTCGTCATCCACCGCAGGCGCGGTGACGGGGCTGGCGGGCAGGGTCAGGGCCTGGGCGCTGGTGTGCAGGGCGAGCAGGCACAGGCCGGACGCAAGGTACTTGTTCATCAGACGGAAAATCGCTTCTTCGAGGCGGTGCTCGCCGTAGGGGACGGCGAGCCGGGGTATGCAGTAAGTGTTATAAGTTAACACTTTCTGCGTCGTGGGCGAAAGCCCGCGTAAGACTACATAACGCCTCTAAGTTGGGCATCTCGCCTAATTCATGCCGAACCTGAGGCGGATTCATGTGGGGCGAACAGCCGCGACAGCACCAGGCGATCCAGCACCCACACGACGATCAACGACGCGCCCACCAACGGGAAAACAATCGCCAGCCCGAGCATGATGACCATCGCGGTTTTCCACTTCGGCAGGTCATGGCGTAACGGCGGAACCCCCAGGCCGCCCGCGGGCCTGCGCTTCCACCAGATCACCACGCCGCTCACGGCGCTGAGCAGGATCATCAGGCAGATCAGCAGGACCACCAATTGGTTGATCCAGCCGAACATCTTGCCTTCGTGCAGCATCACCCCGGTTTCGGTGGCCCGCGCCACGCCGTTGTAGTGGTCCCAGCGCACATCGGCCAGGACCTTGCCGGTGTACTGGTCCACATGCAGGGTGGCGTCGTTGCGCGGGTCGTTGGCGAATACCGCGACGGTGAACACACCCTCGGCGGTAGTAGGAAAAGTAATGCTGTAGCCGGGCTCGACCTGGCGCGCGTTGGCGAGGTCAACCACCTGTTGCAGGCGCAGGGTCGGCGCGGCAGGGCCTGAGTGCTGGCCGGCGTGATTCATGTGTTCGGCATGGTCGCCGGACATCGGCATCGGCGTGTTTTCCATGGCCCAGGGCACGGTCTGCTGGCTGGCGGTGTTGAGCACCCGCGCCTGCTGGTCGGACTGCGGCACGTTGTTCCACATGGCTGCCGGGAACGTGTTCCACAGGTCGGCGTATTGCTTGCCCCAGAAGCCGGTCCAGGTCATGCCGCTGAGCAGCATCACCAGCAAAAACGCCGCGCCCCAGAAGCCCGCGACTGCATGCAGGTCACGCCAGAACACGCGGCCACGGCTATTGAAACGCGGCCACAGCACCCCGGCCGATGACTTGCCACGCGGCCACCACAGGTACAGGCCCGACACCACCAGCATCACGCCCCAGCCGGCAGCGAGTTCCACCAGGCGATCACCGACGGTGCCGATCATCAACTCGCCATGCAGCGCGCGGGCGATGGCTTGCAGGTTGTTTTTTGCATCCTGTTCGCCTAGCACGGTGCCGCGATAGGGATCGACGAACACCGTGACTTCACGCCCACCGTCGCGCATCACGAATTGTGCGCTGCTGGTGGCGTCGGCCGGGGGCAGGTACTTGCTGATCTTGCCCTGGGGGAAAGCGGCCTGGGCGCGTTGCAGTTGCTCGTCTGCGCTCAACGCGTGCTCGGCGCTCTGGACCTTGAGCAGGTCGCCGTACATCAGCGGGTCGAGCTGGGGTTTGAACAGGTAGATGATGCCGGTCAGCGCCAGCAACACCATGAAGGGGGCGACAAACAGGCCGGCATAGAAATGCCAGCGCCAGGCCAGGTTGTAGAAGGATATCTTTTGAGTGGTCATCAGGTGCTCCGCACAGGCTCGTTATTTATTGGGTGTAAACGCAGGACCTGCAGGCGCCGGCAGGCCGGCTCCTGCAGGGTGTGCGTCAGAAGCTCATGTCCACCTTGGTCCAGAGCGTGCGCCCCGGTTCCTTGATGGCTTGCGGGTCGTTGGCGGGGTAGCCGAAGCCGGCGTTGCCCGCCAGGTTCAGATGCTCGGCGTAGGCCTTGCCAAACAGGTTGTCGACGCCGGTACTGACCTTGAAGTTTTTATTGATGCGGTACGCGGCGTTCAGCGAGAACACGCCGAAACCTGCGCTCTTGTCGAAGTCCTTGCCGACCACATTGCCCTTGTTCCGGTCGATACGGTTCTGCGCCGCAACCACGCGCCACAGGGCACCGGCGCTCCAGTCATCCTCGCTGTAAGTGAGGCCCAGGCGCGCATCCAGGGGCGGCATTTGCGGCAGGGCCTTGCCGTCGCTGCTGTTCTTGCCCCAGGCGTAGGCCAGGGTCGCGTCGGCCTTCCACTGGCGAGTCAGCTTGTAGGCCGCGCCGAGTTCACCGCCCATGATCCGCGCGTCCACATTGCGTGCCTGGGAGGTGATGCCCATCATTCCTGGCTGGTAGTCGAACAAGATGAAATCGCGGACCTGGCCGATGTATCCCGAGGCCCAGGCTTCGAGGTCGGCGGTTTTGTATTGGGCGCCGACGTCGAGTTGGGTGGTCTTCTCCGGCTTTATGCTGTCGAAGGCGTTGACTGAACCGGCCGGGCCGTTGTCCGGGGAAAACAGTTCCCAGTAATCGGCAAAGCGCTCGGCATGGCCCAGGCCTGCGTAGACGGTGGTCGGGCTGTCTGCCAGGTCGTGTTCAAAGCGCACGAAACCTGACGGCAAAGTGTCGGCGCGGGATTTGTCGGCGGTCGGGTTGGGGCTGGGCATCATGCCCGCATCGAGGGTTTGCCGGAAATCCTTGGCTGAGGCGCGGTCCAGGCGCGCCCCGGTGATCAGGCGGTCGCGGTCGGCGGCGTACCAGGTCAGTTCGCCGAATGCGCCGTAGTTGTGGAAGTTGGCGTCCTTGACCTTGGGCAAATCCTTGTAGGTATCGATACCCATGCTGCTGCGCTGGCGATGCTCGTTGGTCTGCGCATCCAGGCCGCCGATCAGTTGCACATCGGCCCAGCGCCAGGTGGCCTTGACCCGCGCACCGAGGGTGCGGCGGTCGACGTTGGCGGCCATGGGCCCGGCCATCATCCCGGTGCCCGAGGGCACGCGCAGGCTGTAGTTGTCCATCACATGGTCGGCATAGTTGTAGTAGACCTGGGCCTCGACCTTGTCCAGCACGGCGCCGATGTTGGACTTCTCGAAGCGCAGCCCCAGGCTTTCGCGCAGGAATTGCGAACCGTCCATGCCGCGTCCGGCGTAGCGCGCTTCGCCATCGCCGCGACCGGCGGTGAGTTCCAGCAGGGTGTCGGCGTCCGGGGTGAAGCCGACCGCTACGTCGCCATTCCACTTGTCGTAGCGCGAGGCGACGGTGTCGTGATTGCCGTCCTTGTAGTCGTCGGCATGCGCCTGGTTGCCGATCACCCGCACATAGCCGAGGGGCCCGCCGGCCGCCGCATCAATGACTTTGTCGAAGCGCCCGTTGGAGCCGGCCAGTACACTCGCGTTGAGGCGTGTACCGAGCGCGCCGAACTGCTCCGGCTCGCGCTCGAACAACACGGTGCCGGCTGATGCGCCGGGGCCCCACAGCACGGTTTGCGGGCCCTTGATCACGGTGAGTTTGTCGTAGGTTTCCGGCGAAATGTAGGAGGTCGGCGCATCCATCCGACCCGGGCAGGCGCCGAGCATCATGCTGCCGTTGGTGAGGATATTCAGGCGCGAGCCGAACATGCCGCGCAGCACCGGGTCGCCATTGGTGCCGCCGTTGCGCACCAGGGCGAAGCCGGGGATGGTCTTGAGGTAGTCGCCGCCGTCGCTGGCGGGCACCGGCTGGCGAGGGTCCTTGGGGTTGGTGACCACGGTCAGCGGCGAGCTGGGCGCAATCGCGGTGATCACGGTGGGGCTCAGTTCATGCTCGTCGGCCTGGGCCTGTGGCGCCAGGAGTGCGCCGCATAAAACGGCGAGCACAGGGGTACATCCCATACGGGTGTCAGCAGAAAACCTGGACATGACAAATTCCATCAATCAATCGTAAACAACACGGCCAGCAGCCTGCGGCTGTCTGTCTAAAGTCGGCCGGGGTGAAGTAACGGTGCTCGGTGCCTACGAGACGATGGGCGGCGCGCGGCTGCGGGCGCCGGGGAAGATGCTCTGCCGGGCATGACCCAGGCGTGGGGTGGGGGTGAGGGCGTTGGCCGGCGGTGGGTTACCGAGGCTGAGGTAGGACACGCTGCCCGGCAGCGCGGGGCAACTGAACAGCAGGCTGCAATAGCCGCATTTTTCCCAGAGGACGTGGTGTTCGTCGGCGGTTTTTTTCGGTTGCGGCTCGCCATGGCAGCTCGGCATGTCCATGGACATGCCGACGTGATGGTCCATCGGCATCGCCTGGGAAATCAGCGGACCGATAAAGATCATCAGCATGGCGAACAGGCTGATCCAACTGCCGCGCATCACGCGGTGGCGGGGGGACAACCTGGCGCGAGGGGCGCCCATCGAGTGTCTGCCTACTGGGCGTGCTTATGCTCGTTGGGGGCAGTCGGCGGCACTTTTTGCACCGACACTTCGACTTCGACCTTGCCGGCTTTTTCGAAGGTCAGGGTCAGCGGGAACTGTTTGCCATCGGCCAGCAGGCTGCGGTCCTTGAGGCCCAGCAGCATCACGTGATACGCCATCGGCGCGAAGGTCAGGTCGCCCTTGGCCGGCACCGCGACGCTGGTCACTTGCTGCATCTTCATCAAATCGCCCTGCATCACGTGCTCGTGCAACTCGGCTTTTTCCGCCACGGGCGTGTCGACGCTGAGCAGGCGGTCCGGTGTCTCGCCGGTGTTATGAATCACGAAATACGCCGCGACGGTCGGCGCATTCGGCGGCAACTCCTGGGACCAGGGATCGCTGACCAACAGGTCGCCGGCCTTGTAGTCATCGGCATTGGCAGCAACGCACACCGGCAGCAGCAACGCAGCCAGAAGCAGGGAAGATTTGAGCATGGCAGTTCTCCAGAACGGTTCTAAACGCAGTTCACTTGCGAAGAAAATCAGACCGTCGGAGAGGCGCGGGGGTTGAGGCTTGGCCATTGCTGGCGCGGGGTAGGGTTACGCAATACCGGCGGCGGCAGGCTCTGCACCGCCTCGAACCGCGTGACATACAACTGCGGCACATGCCCCGGCAACGCCACCCACGGCGCCGAGCCCGAGCAACACCAGCAATGCTGCATGGTGGAGTGATCGTCCTGCTGCGGCGCCGGAATCTCCAGCTTGCCCAGGGCAATCGTCTTCAGGCTGGCGCCGTTGGACGAACAGAAACTGCCCCACAGCAACTGCTGCACCGGGTCCTGGGATTGTTGCATGGCACTGGCCATCGGCATGGCAAAGGCATTGAACAGCACTGCAAGGCAGGCGATCCAGGCAATTGCAAAGCGTTGACGGGCCATGGCGGACAATCCGTAGGGTTAAACGATCAGGGGGGTATTTAGCCTGATCGGGGGGGATAAGTAAAAAGGGGCGGTGTGGTTTGGTGTCGCAGTGACTAGCTTGAGGATAGACCGGAACCACAGATTGCCAATTTTTCAGACCAAGCGCGAAATCCTGCATGACGCTGAACCCTGTGGGAGCTGGCTTGCCTGCGATGCAGACGACTCGGTCCAGCAGCTGGAGCGAGGTGATGCTATCGCAGGCAAGCCAGCTCCCACAGGTTGGAATGTGTTTGGCTATTGCTTTGTGTTGAGCCTACGGGTTGCGCGAGCAACGCGGTCTCGCGCCAGTTTGATTAATGAGCCATCGCCTGGGTCTTCTTCGATGCAGGCTTCGAGGAAAGCATCCATATCTTCTCGTGTGTGAAGATGGTCGGCGACGTCGAAGTCGGTGAACGTTGTCTTTCTGTCAGCTAGGTATTGGGCTCTTTCCTGCCATTGGATTAATCGTATTGCGATGTCGGGTTCATCCAACTTTAGGTCATCGGCCTCAAGACTTAGCGCGTGCGCGATCTCGGGATTCGCGATTATGTCTTGAATAATCCCGCTTTCAGCAGGTGGAGCCAGGTGCTGCGCACGCCGTTTGTTATTCATGTGCTGAACCTCATGTTTACGACGGTGGACAAGCTGTTGAGGATGATCGCCAAAAAATTCCGCTTTCAGGTAGTCAGTGGGTTCCGATGCGTATGTAGGTAAATTCTCCTAAGCCCGTTACGCAGTCTGAATATGAGGCCGTTCCACAGAAACGTCCGACAGGTCTTTGAGGTTGTCCCTAGGACACTCAATCTCTAGTCTCCGGACACCGCTGAAAACTCAGCGGACGGGCGTCGCGGCCCGGATTCCTATTGGACACTGAGCGTCATCGTCTGCTTTCAGTTGGCGCTTTTTTATCGTCTACTGTGCGGCGCTATGGCGGCTGTACGCGGGATACCTTCGGGTATGCCGGGTTTCCTGAGGACCGGTCCGCGAACCTGCGTACAGCTGCCACCCCCTATCGCGTCGCGGCGATCAGTGGCAGCTCCATTTCCTTAGGAGTTCCACAATGATCAAACCCACCCCCAATCCTCCCATCCGGCTATTCACCGTGGCCGATGGAATCAGCACTGAAGACCTTTTGGTCAATCTCAGCGAAACACTCGCTTCAGCCAATGCACTGAGTTGCGACATTGCCTTCAACCTGGAAGGCGCACCGCGCGAGGAATTGCTTGGCGTTGCGCAGTTGATCGAGCTGGCGCAATTGCTCGCTGACCGTGTGCACGATGGTGTCGGACAGGCGACAGCCACGATCAACTGAAGGCCCGCTGCAATCTGTAGGAGCCGGCTTGCCGGCGATGAGGCCATCGAGGTCGGCGGCGGGTTTTCGGGCGTCATCGCTGGCAAGCCAGCGCCTACAGTGAATGCAGTGCCTGTAAAACCGCGTCTACGCGGGTGAACTCCCGGTCCACCGCAACCAACACCGGCCGTTTCAACACCAAGACCGGCACGCCACGCTCGCGCGCCACTTCCAGTTTCGGCTCGGTGGCGGTGCTACCGCTGTTCTTGCTGATCAACACATCAATCCCGCGCCGTGCAAACAACGCGCGTTCGTCTTCGAGCAGAAACGGCCCACGTGCGCCGATCACTTCGCAACGTTCATTCCCCGGGTACACGTCGAGCGCGCGTAGCGTCCAGAATTGGTCGGCAGGGATTTCATCGAGGTGCTGCAGCGGCTCGCGACCCAGCGTGAACAGCGGCCGCTTGAAGGGTTTCAAAGCGTCGATCAGCTCGGCCCAGTCAGCGACCTCACGCCAGTTATCCCCCTGCTGCGGCTGCCACGCCGGGCGTCGCAGCGCCCAGCAGGGGATGCCGCTGATCTGCGCGGCCTCGGCGGCATTGCGGCTGATCTGCGCCGCATAGGGGTGGGTTGCATCGAGGATCAGGCTGATGCCTTCATCCCGGACAAACTGGGCCAAGCCCCCAGCGCCGCCGTAACCGCCAACACGCACGTGGCAGGTCAGGTCAGTGGGCACGCGCCCAACCCCGGCCAAACTGTAGACATGCTCCGGCCCCAAAGTCCGTGCGATAGCCAGCGCTTCGGTCACGCCGCCCAACAGCAAGATGCGTTTCATCGCGGCTTGACCACTTCCAGCAAGGTAATCGGCAGCGCCTGGCGCCACGTATCAAACGCCCCCAACGGCTGGGCCTGGGCCACGTGGATGCGGGTCAGTTCGCCGCCGTGCTCCGCGCGCCAGTTCATCAGGGTCATTTCGCTCTGCAGGGTCACGGCGTTGGCCACCAGCCGACCGCCAGGACGCAGGTGTTGCCAGCAGATGTCGAGCACGCCGTCGCGGGTGACGCCGCCGCCGATAAAGATCGCGTCCGGTGCTTCGAGGCCGTTGAGCGCTTGCGGCGCGGTGCCGCGGATCAGTTGCAGGCCGGGCACGCCGAGGGCGTCGCGGTTGTGTTCGATCAGGCCCTGGCGGCCTGCATCGGCTTCAATCGCCAGCGCACGGCAGCTCGGGTGCGCGCGCATCCATTCGATGCCGATGGAGCCGCTGCCCGCGCCCACATCCCAGAGCAGCTCACCGGGCATCGGCGCGAGGCGGGCGAGGGTCATGGCGCGCACATCGCGCTTGGTCAGTTGGCCATCGTGTTGGAAGGCTGAGTCGGGCAGGCCCGCCAGGCGTGACAGGCGTGGTGTTTCGCTGGAAGCCAGGCAATCGATGGCGACCAGGTTCAAATCGGCGACGCGAGCGTGTTGCCAATCCCCAGCCAGCCCGTCAATGCGCCTTTCATCCACGCCGCCCAGATGTTCAAACACGCTCAACCGGCTGGGCCCGAACCCGGATTCAGCCAACGACGCGGCAATCAATGCAGGACTGTTGCCGTCATTGCTCAACACCAGCAACCGCACGCCGGTCGCCAGATGCGCATTCAGCGCCGCCAAGGGCCGGGCGACCACGGACAGCGTCACCACCTCCTGCAACGGCCAGCCCAACCGCGCCGCCGCCAGGGACACCGATGAAGGCGCCGGCAAAACCAGCAGTTCGGCAGCCGCCACCTGCCGCGCCAAACTGGCGCCCACGCCGTAGAACATCGGGTCGCCGCTGGCCAGCACGCACACCGGTTCGCCACGTCGTGCCAGCACCGGCTCCAGGGAGAACGGGCTCGGCCACAGCTGCCGCTCGCCGCGAATACACACCGGCAACAGGTCCAGCTGGCGTTGGCCGCCTATAATCCGGGTGGCGCGCAACAGGGCATGCCGGGCATTCCTGCCCAGCCCCTTGAAGCCGTCTTCACCGATGCCTACAACCGTCAGCCAGGGCGACATATGAATTCCTTGAACGACATCCGACGGGCAGGCTTTTCATGCCGCCGGACAAAGCAGGCATAATACCGCGCCTTGACCCGTTAACCGGTAGCCCCGTGAACCCAACGCCTGCTCTGAATACCTTGCGCCCCTCGGCTTGTCCGGGGTTGCTGCGTATCGTCCAGGCGCTGGACGGCGGCATTTGCCGGATCAAACTGGCCGGCGGTTCGATCACGGCGGCCCAGGCCAACGCTGTGGCAGACGCGGCCCACGCCTATGCCGGCGGGGTGATCGAGGCCACCAACCGCGCCAACCTGCAGATTCGTGGGATCGGCGCCGAGCAGCAAGCCTTGATCGCCCTGCTGCTCGCCGCGGGCCTGGGGCCCAGCAATGCCGCCGGCGACGATGTGCGCAACCTGATGCTCAGCCCCAGCGCGGGTATCGACCCGCAGATGCTGTTCGACACGCGCCCATTGGCAGACCAGATCCTGGCCACCCTGCAAAGCCATCCGCGTTTTCATGAGTTGTCGGCCAAGTTCGCCGTGCAGCTGGATGGCGGGGAGGCCCTGGCGATGCTCGAGCATCATCATGACCTGTGGCTGTCGGCGTTCGTACGCAAGGGCGAGACGCTCCTGGCGTTCGGCCTGGCAGGCTGTCCGGGGCTGGATGCGCCGCTGGCGGCCGTGCCTCTGGCGCAAGGCCATGCACTGGTGGTGGCCGTGCTGGATGCGTTTCTGGACCTCGCCACGCCAGAACAGACGCGCATGCGCCATCTGCCTGTGGATAACTTAATGAGCCGTCTGGAGCTGCCGCTGCTGCCAGTCGACGGCTTCAGGCGCCCGCCCAGTGGTGCCTTGCTGCATCTCGGCACTTATCCACAGACGCAGAAAAACCAGTTCTACGTCGCTGCCATCGCCCCCTTGGGGCGCCTGAATGCGGCGATGCTCAAGGGCGCCGCACAACTCGCCAGTGAGTACGGCGACGCCACCCTGCGTTTCACTCCTTGGCAGGGCGTGCTGTTGCCCAACATCGAAAAGCCCCACGCGGTGACCGAACGCCTGGCGCAGCTGGGTTTCCTCTGCTCGGTCGACCAACCGCTGGCGCACATGATTGCCTGCACCGGCTCCAGCGGCTGCGGCAAGGCCTTGGCCGACACCAAGGCCCACGCGGTGCAACTCGCCGCCTTGCAACCCGGCCATGACGTGCACCTGTCCGGTTGCCCACGTTCCTGCGCCGCCGCGCACACGGCGCCGGTCACCTTGCTGGCGGTGAGCCCCGGCCACTACGACCTGTATTTTCGCGATGCAGCCCACGCCGGTTTCGGCCGGCTGCACGCGCGCACTCTTTCTATTGAAGCGGCGGGCGCCCTGCTGCGCGCTCGCCCACGGAGCAACACCGATGATTGATTACATCCGCGACGGTCAGGAGATCTATCGCAACTCCTTCGCCATTATTCGCGCGGAAGCCAAATTGGACCGTATCCCGGCTGATCTGGAGAAACTCGCGGTGCGCGTGATTCATGCATGCGGCATGGTCGAGGCTATCGATGGCCTGCAGTTCTCTGAAGGCGCGGGCAAGGCCGGCCGCGATGCACTGGCCGCCGGTGCACCGATTCTGTGTGATGCGCGGATGGTCTCCGAAGGCGTGACCCGCGCGCGGCTGCCGGCCAACAATGCCGTGATCTGCACCCTGCGCGACGACAGCGTGCCCGAGTTGGCGCGCGAGCTGGGCAACACGCGCTCTGCGGCTGCGCTGGAACTGTGGCGTCCGCACCTGGAAGGCAGCGTGGTGGTGATCGGCAACGCGCCGACCGCCTTGTTCTACCTGCTGGAAATGCTCGACGCCGGCGCACCGAAGCCGGCGTTGATCCTTGGTTTCCCGGTTGGTTTTGTCGGCGCTGCCGAGTCCAAGGCGATGCTGGCCGCCGACAGCCGTGGCGTGCCGTTCGTGATCATGCAAGGCCGCCTGGGCGGTAGTGCGATGGCCGCCGCTGCGGTGAACGCCTTGGCCACGGAGGTCGAGTAATGCCGGTACGCGGACGTTTGATTGGCCTGGGCGTGGGCCCCGGTGACCCCGAGTTGATCACCCTCAAGGCCCTGCGCCTGCTGCGTGAATCACCGGTGGTGGCGTACTTCGTGGCCAAAGGCAAGAAGGGCAACGCCTTCGGCATCATCGAAGACCACCTGGTCGCGCAGCAGACCCTGATGCCGCTGGTGTACCCGGTGACCACCGAGATACTCCCGGCGCCGCTGTCGTACGAGCAAGTCATCAGCGACTTCTACGACGCTGCCAGCCTCGACGTGGCCGCGCACCTGGACGCCGGCCGCGACGTGGCGGTGATCTGCGAAGGCGACCCGTTCTTCTACGGCTCCTACATGTACCTGCACGACCGCCTGGCCGAGCGGTATGAGGCCCAGGTCATTCCCGGCGTGTGCTCGATGCTCGGCGGTGCCTCGGTACTCGGCGCCCCGCTGGTGTATCGCAACCAGAGCCTGTCGGTGCTCTCGGGCGTGTTGCCCCATGATGACCTCAAGCGCCGCCTGGCAGATGCCGACGCGGCGGTGATCATGAAGCTGGGTCGCAACTTCCCCAAGGTGCGCCAGGTGCTCGAAGAACTCGGCCTGGCCGAGCGCGCGCTGTATGTGGAGCGCGCGACCATGGCCAACCAGAAAATCGTGCCACTGGATCAGGTAGAGCCGATGTCTTCGCCGTACTTCTCGCTGATCATCGTGCCCGGTGAACGGTGGCAAGGTTGATGAATCCGGCGATTGTCATTTTGGGCCAGGGCAGCCTGGCCACCGCGCGCAGGATCCAGCAGGTTTACCCGGGCGCATTGATCCACGGCCTGGCCGGACGGGTTGAAGGCGCGGACCAGGCCTACAGCGAATTCGGCGCGACCCTGCGCCAGTTGTACCAGCAAGGCACGCCGCTGATCGCGCTGTGCGCGGCCGGTATCGTGATCCGGACCCTGGCGCCACTGCTGCTGGAAAAAGGTGAAGAGCCCGCCGTGCTGGCGGTAGCCGAAGACGGCAGCGCCGTAGTGCCGCTGCTCGGTGGCCTGGGCGGCGTGAATGTCATGGCCCGTGAAATTGCCAGTGCGTTGGAGGTGTCCGCGGCCATCACCACCAGTGGCGAGCTGCGTTTCGGCACCTGCCTGCTCAACCCGCCTGCGGGTTATGAGTTGGCTGACCTGGACCTCGGCAAGCGCTTTGTGTCCGACCTGCTGGCCGGCGCAAGCGTGCGCATTGAGGGGGCGGCGCCCTGGCTGGATGAGGCCAACCTGCCACAGGATCAGCAGGCGCGCCTGGCGATTCACGTCGGCAGTGCCGAGCGCGTGCCGGCTGCCCATGAATTGCTGATCTATCCGAAGACCGTGTGCGTCACCTGCAAACCGGGTCCGCAGTTGGCGGCACGTGTGCGCAGCGCGCTGCACGAAGCGGGTATCGCCGTGCAATCGCTGGCCTGCCTGTTGGCCAGCGAGACGCAGATGGCCGACGTGTCGTTGCACGAAGCGGCGGCGCAATTGGCCGTGCCGCTGCGCTTTGCCGTCGTGGAGCAAGACGCGGATATCGCTATCAGCGTCGCCGAACAGCCGCTGGACGTGTCGCAGGTCGGTCGTGTGCGTGGCCGCCTTGCTGTCATCGGCCTCGGCCCTGGCGCCGCCGAGTTGATGGTGCCGGCGGTGAAGGCCGAACTTGCGCGCTGCACCGATGTGCTTGGCTATGAAACCTATGTGCGCATGGCCGGGCCGTTCCGTGACGATCAGGTGCAGCATTGCACCGACAACCGTGAAGAAATGCAGCGCGCCCGCCACGCCTTCGAACTGGCTGCCCTTGGCCGTTCGGTGGTGGTTGTATCGTCCGGCGACCCGGGTGTGTTCGCCATGGCGGCGGCGGTGATCGAGGCGTTGCACGAGTCCAGCGACCCCGCGTGGCACCAGGTTGACCTGCAGATCCTGCCCGGCGTTTCGGCCTCCCTGGCGACCGCCGCCCAGGCGGGTGCGCCGTTGGGGCATGACTTCTGCGTGATGTCGCTGTCGGACAACCTCAAGCCCTGGTCGATCATCGAAAAGCGCCTGGACCTCGCGTCCCAGGCCGACCTGGCCCTGGCGTTCTACAACCCGATCTCGCGTTCGCGGCCGTGGCAGTTGGGGCGCGCCCTGGAAATCGTTGCGCTGCACCGCACCCCCGAAACGCCGGTGGTGCTGGGCCGTGACATCGGTCGCCCCGGCCAGACCCTGCGCACCACGACCCTGGGCCAGCTCACGCCGGAGCAGGTGGACATGCGCACCATGGTGCTGATCGGCTCGTCCACTACCTGCACCTTCCCCCGTGCCGGTGGCGGTGATTGGGTTTACACGCCGCGCTGGTACGGCGAAAAACCCGTCGGCTGAAAACGCCTCGACGGCTGCCAGAAAGCTCCGAGTGACCCAGGGAATTACCTGCGGTGACTCGGGGCTTTTTCTTTTTTTATCGATGAAAACCCGAAGGCTGGCACGCATGCCCAGTAATTGCTGGGCTGCGTTTTGCGCGGTGCCCTTGCAAGCGATGTTTGTCGTCTGGCAAGCCGCGCAGCCGCTGGATTAGTGTGAACACATGCCCCATGTGGGGGCTTGTGGAGAACTGAAAATGGAGCGACATCACGCAAGGATCAACAGCAGCAAAAGGCGCAAGTTGATTGCCGCCTACAAGTTGCCGGGGGCACCTGGCAAGCCGCCTGCCGTGCCCCTCGACCCGAATAATCCATGCAATGCGGCCGTGGTCAACAACAGTGTGATTTCGTTTGCCGAGGGCCTGTCCGGGATCAACCGGGAGTACATCCGTAAAAGCTATCTGCTGGCCAGCAGCTACGTCAGCGATGTGTTGAAAATGCACCGGGGTACCGAGGCCTGGTACGACGAATTCATCAAGGTCATGATCAGCCTGGGCTGGTTGCCGGTGCGCAGCAGCTTCGAGCGGGTCTCAAGTTCCGGCAAGGGCCTGACCGTGCAATTGGCAGTGCTGAACCTGATCGCCGCCATGCTCGCCTCGACCTCATTGGCCGGGCCACTGCTGGCGTCGCTGCCCAAGTTGGCGGCCGATGCATTAGAGGCCATGAAGCAACACCCCGCTTCCTTCGAGCTGTTCAAGCGCAACACTACGCTGCATCAGGGCGGTGATTTCGGCGTGGCGTCCTGCGCCGAAAACGACGGCGAGGTGATGATGGTGCTGGTGACCTACAGCAGCCGTGGCGTAAGCAAGCAGGTGGGCCTGCCGTTTCTGGAGTGGGACAGTACGTCGTCCGAGGCTTTCAGCGGGCAAACCTGCCTGGTGCTGAATACCTCGGTGGTCAACGAAAAAACCATCCAGTTGATGCGCGAAAGCGCCGGCGACAAGGTGCAGCTGGCAATTGCCCAATACCGGATCTAGGGCACCAGGTAACCGCGTACGCCGGTGAAGATGATTTGCGCGGCCAAGGCGCACACGAACAACCCCATCAACCGACTGACAATCTGCAAGCCCTGGTCACCGAGAATGCGTTCGATCCGGTTGGACAGGTACAGCACCACGCCCACCGTGAGGCTGGCCAGGGCAATGCTGAGGATGGCGGTGATCTTGTCATCCCAGTGTGGCTGGCTGACGCCCATCACCAACAGCGCGCCGATGGTGCCGGGGCCGACGGTGAGGGGGATGGTCAGCGGTACGATCGTCACATCCTGCTGCACGTTGTCGGTCTGCACTGCGGACTTGCCCTGGGCCATGCCCAAGGCGGAAATGAACAGCACACTGCCGGCGCCGATGCGAAACGCATCCACGGTGATGCCGAACACGCTGAAAATCACCCGGCCGAACAGGTAGAGCAACACGCTCGATACCAGGGTAGCGAGAGCCACTTTCCAGGCCAGGCGCCGGCGCTCCTTGCTGGAGTAGCCACGGGTCAGGCTGATAAAGCAGGACAGCACGAAGAACGGGCTGTAGAGCACCAGCATCTTCAGGTAAACGCTGAACAACACGTGGAGCATGGTGGGAGCTCGCAACGAAGGAGGGCGAGCGGGAGTTTATCAGGCCTGTGGCTGAGCGCTATCTGTGATGCGACAACACTCCAATGTGGGAGCGGGCTTGCTCGCGAAAGCGGCGTGTCAGCCAATACATGTTTGACTGATACAGCGCGTTCGCGAGCAAGCCCGCACACATTCTGATCTGCGCCATGCAGGGGTCAGGTAGGCGCGTGCTCTGGCCGCTGTTGACGCTGCGCGACCCAGAACTCCACCAGCTCGCGCAATTGCGAGAGCTCCACCGGCTTGGCCATGTGGCCGTCCATTCCGGCCTGGCGTGCACGTTCTTTGTGCTCCGAGAGGATATGCGCGGTGAGCGCCACCACCGGTGTGCGAATGCGCTGGTGGCTGACTTCCCACGCGCGCAGCTGCTGGGTCGCGGAGAAACCATCGAGGATCGGCATCTCGCAGTCCATCAATACCAGGTCGTAACGCTGGGCCTTCATCGCCTCCAGTGCTTCCTCGCCGTTGCTGGCGGTGTCCGGGTTGAGGTTGAGCTTGCCGAGCATGCCACGGATCACTTTGGTGGAAATGCTGTTGTCTTCGGCCACCAGGATGCGGAAGTCGCTGGGCACGGTGACGGGCGCTGGCGCGATGGGCAGCGCGCGCGCCGGGACGTTGCCCTTGCTGCGTTGAGTCAATTCGTCGGCCAGGGTGGTCTTGAGCGTATAGCCCGCCACGGGCTTGGCGAGAATGCGCTTGATCCCGCAGTTGCGCGCGATGATCTTGCTCGGCGCATTGCTGATGCCGGTGAGCATGATCAACAGAATGTCGTGGTTCAGACTCGGGTCTTCCTTGATCTTCGCCGCCAGTTGCATGCCGGTCATGCCGGGCATGTTCTGGTCGAGCAGCACCACGTCGAAGTAATCACGCAGGTGTGCCTTGGTACGCAGCAGCGCCAGGGCTTCCTTGCCCGACGGCACGGCGCTGACATTCAGGCCCCAGGCGGTGCATTGCTGCACCAGCACTTTGCGGCAGGTGTCGTTGTCGTCCACCACCAGCACGCGCGCGCCCTTGAGCGGGCCATCGAGGTCGGAGGTCGGGTGTTCGAGGCGTTCCGGGTCCAGCGGCAAGGTCAGCCACAGGGTGCTGCCTTGCTGGGCGCCGCTCTTGATGCCGAACTCGCCGTTCATCAACAGGATCAGCTGGCGCGCAATCACCAGGCCCAGGTGGCCGCTCAGGCGCGTGGCCGAGAGGAAGTTCTTGCTGTGCAGTTCGCTGTGCAGCAGGGCGTCGCGCTCGGCGGCTTCCATTGGCAGGCCGCTGTCCTGGACGGCAATGCGCAGGCGCGGCTTGGTGCTGCGGTCATCCAGGGCGACCACGATCAGCACTTCGCCTTCATCGGTTTTCTGCAGGGCGTTTTCCAGCAGGCTCAGCATCGCCTGGCGCAGGCGCGTCGGGTCGCCGCTGATCACGCGCGGTACCTGGGGCTGGATGAAACTGATCAACTCGACGTTCTGCTGCTCGGCCTTGGCGCGGAAGATACTCAGGCAATCTTCGATCAGCGCGTTGAGGTCGAATTGCACGTCGTCCAGTTCGATCTGTCCGGATTCGAGCTTGGAGATATCGAGGATCTCGTTGATCAACGTGAGCAGTTCATTGCCGGCGCTGTGGATGGTTTGCACGTAGTCGCGCTGTTTCACCGACAGCGGCGTGCCCAGCAGCAGCTCGGTCATGCCCAGCACGCCGTTCATGGGAGTGCGGATTTCGTGGCTGATTTTCGCCAGGAACTCGGCCTTGGCCGCGATCTCTGCGTTGCTGGCGGCCAGGTCGCGGCTGAGGCTGAAACGCGCCTCGACAATCGCACGCTGGCGTTCGCCCAGGGCCAGGCTCATCAACAGGCCACTGACGCAGATAAATGCCAGCAGTGTGACGATCAGGCCTTGCGGCGAGACCATGGTCAGGCCCAGCAAGGCCGGGAGGATGATCAGCGTACCGATGTTGAACACCACCATCGCCGCCACGAACAAACGTGCGGGGCGGTAGCCTTTCTGCCAGTGGCAGGCCGAGACAAACAGCATGCTCAAGCCGGCCAGGGCCACCAGGGCGTAGGTGATGATGTTCAGCGGCAGGGTGTTGACGAACAACAGCAGCAGGCCGCACAGCACGATAAACAGAATGTCGGCCATCAACAGTTTGTTCAGCGGATGCGGGCCGAGCGGCATGAAGAAACGGTAGGCAAACATCAACCCGCACGGCGCGGTCAGCAGCAGCGCGAGGTAGGCGCCCGGGGTCTGGATCGCATGCCAGTTCGGCAGCCACGGGCCTACCAGGTTGAGCAGCAGCGCCAGGCTGAGCATCAACAGCACTTCGCACGCCGCCAGCCACAGGCTGCTGCGCGAGCGGTGGTAGGCGAAGCGCGTGAGGTTGTGCAGGATCAGCATCAGCAGGCAGCCGAACAGCAGGCCGTAGATCAGCGTTTGGGTCTGGTCGGCGGCGGCGAGCACGGCCGGTTCCAGGGTGATATAGGGGCGCAGTTCGTGTTCGGAGACCAGGCGCAGATACACCTCCAGAGGCTTCTGGCTCTGGGGCATCGGCAGCATGAAGTCACTGCTGGGCAGCGGGCGTTCCGCCTGGGGCTGGCGCGTGCCGGTGCTTTGTTGTTCGACCAGTGTGTCGCCGTCCAGCACGTAGAGGCTCAGGTGCGACAGGTCGGGCGCGAATACCCGCAGCACTTGCTCGTGCTTGCCGGGTTGCAGCTTGAAACGTACCCACAGTGCACCGTCCGGTTCCGCGGCGGTAATGCGGTCCAGTTCAATGGGGCTGAATTGATTGGTGTAGCGTGAAGAGCGGATGTCGCTCAGCTGCAGATCGGCCTGTTCATCAAGCAATACTGCCCAGCCACTGCCTTGCGCGGCGGCCTGGGCCGGGAACAAGCAGAGCAGTGTCAGCAGGCTGACAGTGAAACCTATGGCGATCCTGAGCCAGCGCACGGCGAAATCCCTTCGTAGGTTGATGCACGGGTTAACTATGCGCGGGGTGGCATGAGTACGGCAAGGGCCAGAGGCCCTTACCTAACCGAACGGATAGCGACTTACGAGTGCTCGCCGCGTTCCCGCGCGATGGCGCGATAGCCGATATCAGTGCGGTAGAAGCAGCCTTTCCAGTCGATTTTTGCGGCCAGCTTGTACGCCTGTTGCTGCGCGGCGTCGACACTGGCACCCATCGCGGTGGCGCACAACACGCGGCCACCCGCGGTAACAACCTTGCCATCCTTGAGCGCGGTGCCCGCGTGGAACACTTTGCCTTCCAGCGTAGCAGCAGCGTCCAGGCCTTCAATCACATCACCCTTGGCGTAGTCGGCAGGGTAGCCACCGGCTGCCAGCACAATGCCGACGCTCGGGCGTGGATCCCATTGCGCTTCGACCTTGTCCAGGGCCTGGGCCAATGCGGCTTCGACCAGCAGCACCAGGCTCGATTGCAGGCGCAGCATCACCGGTTGGGTTTCCGGATCACCGAAGCGGCAGTTGAACTCGATGACTTTCGGGTTGCCGGCTTTGTCGATCATCAGGCCGGCGTAGAGGAAACCGGTGTACACATTGCCTTCATCGGCCATGCCGCGCACGGTGGGCCAGATCACCAGGTCCATGACGCGCTTGTGCACGTCGGCGGTAACCACCGGGGCAGGGGAGTAGGCACCCATGCCGCCCGTGTTCGGGCCGCTGTCGCCGTTGCCGACGCGTTTGTGGTCCTGGCTGGTGGCCATCGGCAGCACGTTCTTGCCGTCGACCATCACGATAAAGCTGGCTTCTTCGCCGTCGAGGAATTCCTCGATGACCACGCGCGAACCCGCGTCACCAAAGGCGTTGCCGGCGAGCATGTCGCGCACGGCGTCTTCGGCTTCCTGCAGGGTCATGGCGACGATCACGCCTTTGCCAGCGGCCAGGCCGTCGGCCTTGATCACGATCGGCGCACCTTTTTCACGCAAGTAAGCCAGGGCCGGCTCGATCTCGGTGAAGTTCTGGTAGTCGGCGGTCGGGATCTTGTGGCGTGCCAGGAAATCCTTGGTGAACGCCTTGGAACCTTCCAGTTGGGCCGCGCCGGCGGTAGGGCCGAAGCAATCCAGGCCACGGCTGCGGAACAGGTCGACGACGCCAGCCACCAACGGCACTTCCGGACCGACGATGGTCAGGGAGACGTTCTTTTCAGCGAAATCCGCCAATTGCTCGAGCGCCAGCACGTCGATAGCGACGTTCTCGCACTTGGCTTCGATGGCGGTGCCGGCGTTGCCGGGGGCGACGAATACTTTCTGGACGCGAGGGTCCTGGGCAACTTTCCAGGCCAGGGCGTGTTCACGGCCACCGCTGCCAATGATGAGGACGTTCAAGTCAGACTCCTTCGAAGGAAGTTACAATCTGCAAGCTGCACGTTGAGAGCAATCTGTATCGCTCTGAAGGCAGCCTGCAGCTATGAATTTTAGAGGCTACAACCAGCAGCAAAAGCGAGGCAGCTGTGCTTTTACGTGCTGCTTGCAGCTTGAACCTTGCCGCTTCACGGCAGTGGATCAGTGACGGAAGTGGCGCATGCCAGTGAAGACCATGGCGATGCCGGCTTCGTCTGCCGCCGCGATGACTTCGGCGTCACGCATCGAACCGCCCGGTTGGATCACGGCGGTCACACCGGCTTTCGCGGCGTTGTCCAGGCCATCGCGGAACGGGAAGAACGCGTCGGATGCCATCACCGAACCGACCACCTGCAAACCGGCGTGTTCGGCCTTGATCGCGGCGATACGCGCCGAGTTGACGCGGCTCATCTGGCCAGCGCCGACACCGATGGTCTGGCGGTTCTTGGCATAGACGATGGCGTTGGATTTAACGTACTTGGCCACTTTCCAGGCGAAGATCAGGTCGTTGATCTCTTGCTCGGTCGGTGCGCGCTTGGTCACCACTTTCAGGTCCTGGCTGCCGATCATGCCGATGTCGCGGCTCTGTACCAGCAAGCCGCCGTTGACGCGCTTGTAGTCCCAGGCAGCGGCACGTTCAGCCGACCACTCGCCGCAGGCCAGCAGGCGCACGTTGGCCTTGGCTGCCACGATGGCGCGGGCTTCTTCGCTGACGGAAGGGGCGATGATCACTTCGACGAACTGACGCTCGACGATGGCTTTAGCGGTCTCGGCGTCCAGTTCGCGGTTGAACGCGATGATGCCGCCGAATGCGGATTCGGTGTCGGTCGCGTAGGCCAGTTCGTACGCCTGGCGGATGCCGCCTTCAGCGTCCGGGCTCACGGCCACGCCGCACGGGTTGGCGTGCTTGACGATTACGCAGGCCGGCTTGACGAAGCTCTTCACGCACTCCAGCGCGGCGTCGGTGTCGGCCACGTTGTTGTAGGACAGCTCCTTGCCCTGCAGCTGGGTTGCGGTGGCGATGCCCACTTCGGCCGGCTTGGCCTCCACGTAGAACGCCGCGCTCTGGTGCGGGTTCTCGCCGTAGCGCATTTCCTGGGCCTTGATGAACTGGCTGTTGAAAGTGCGCGGGAACTGGCTACGGCCTTCGGTGCTGAGGGTTTCAGCCGCCTGGTTCACGGTGCCCATGTAGTTGGCGATCATGCCGTCGTAGGCGGCAGTGTGTTCGAACGCCTTGAGCATCAGGTCGAAGCGCTGGGCGTAGGTCAGGCCGCCGGCTTTCAGGCTTTCGAGCACCTGGGCGTAGTCGCTGGCGTTGACCACGATGGCCACGTCTTTGTGGTTCTTGGCTGCCGAGCGAACCATGGTCGGGCCGCCGATATCGATGTTTTCGATGGCGGTCGGCAGGTCGCAGCCTGGCTTGTTGATGGTGGCTTCGAACGGGTACAGGTTAACGGCTACCAGATCGATCGGCTTGATGCCGTGCTCGCTCATGATGGCGTCGTCGGTACCGCGACGGCCGAGGATACCGCCGTGGATTTTCGGGTGCAGGGTCTTGACCCGACCGTCCATCATTTCTGCGAAACCGGTGTAGTCCGCCACTTCTACTGCGGCCACGCCGTTGTCCTGCAGCAGTTTGAAGGTCCCGCCCGTGGAGAGGATTTCCACGCCAAGGGCTTCCAGCTCCCGGGCAAATTCGAGGATCCCGGTCTTGTCGGAGACACTGATCAAGGCGCGGCGGATCGGCAGGCGGGTAGTCTGGTCGGTCATTTCAATTTCCATCAAAAGCAAAGGAAGTCAGCAAAAAAGGCGACCGTTTTTACGCGGGCGCCTTTCTGGTTTGATTGAATGCTTACAGCAAATCGTATTGTTTGAGCTTTTTGCGCAAGGTGCCACGGTTGAGGCCCAGCAGCTCACTGGCTTTGGTCTGGTTGCCCTTGACGTAGTTCATCACGCTTTCGAGCAAGGGCGCCTCGACTTCGGAGAGCACCAGGTTGTACACGTCCGTGACGGAAGCGCCCTCAAGGTGGGCGAAATAATTGTGCAGCGCCTTCTCGACACTCCCGCGAAGGGTCTGGCCTTCTTCGCTCGGCGTGTTGAGGTGCTGTTTCAAATTGACGTTGTCGCTCACGGGTGTTGTTCCACTCACTAAAGTCTCGGTCATCATCGTCATGCGGCCACCCCCTCTCCGTCCCCTGTCCCCAGGCTCTTGTAACGCTCGCTGAAGAACTCACGAACGTTGGCGCACTGTGCTTCCGTATCATCCAAACGATTGAAGTGGGCGCGAAACTCCCTGGCGCCCGGCAAGGTTGCGAGATACCAGCCGACATGCTTGCGAGCAATGCGTACTCCCATCACGTCTCCATAGAAGGCGTGCAGGGCGGCCAGATGCTCTAGCAGAATACGTTCCACCTCGATCAACTCCGGTGCCGGCAAGACTTCGCCGGTACGCAGAAAATGCTCGATCTCACGAAAAATCCACGGCCGCCCCTGGGCGGCCCGGCCAATCAACAGGCCATCGGCACCGGTAGCGTGCAGCACGCGCCGGGCTTTCTCGGCTGAGTCGATATCGCCATTGGCAAAGACCGGCATCGACACCGCCTGCTTGATCGCGGCAATGGTGTCGTACTCGGCTTCACCGGTGTACAGATCGGCGCGGGTGCGCCCATGCACCGCCAGCGCTGTAATGCCCGCCTGTTCGGCGATCTTCGCCACCGTCAGGCCATTCTTGTTGTCCCGGTCCCAGCCGGTACGGATCTTCAGGGTGACCGGCACATCCACTGCGGCGACAACGGCCTGCAGGATCTCGGCGACCAACTGCTCATCCTTCAACAAGGCGGAACCGGCGGCCTTGTTGCAGACCTTCTTGGCCGGGCAGCCCATGTTGATATCAATGATCTGTGCGCCCAACTCCACGTTGGCCCGGGCCGCATCCGCCAGCATCTGCGCATCACCGCCGGCGATCTGTACCGAGCGGGGCTCGGGATCACCTTCGTGGATCATGCGCATCCGCGATTTGCGGGTGTTCCACAAGCTCATGTCGCTGGTGACCATTTCCGAGACTACTAGACCCGCGCCCAAACGCTTGCACAGCTGACGAAAGGGCTGGTCGGTGACGCCCGCCATAGGAGCGAGGATCAAGCCGTTCTGCAATGTGTATGGGCCGATGCGTACCGCCGACATAGGACTTCCCTGTTGTGGGGCCGGATCATTAGAGTTCGAAAAAGGGTTGGCATGATACCCGCTCTCGATGACTGGATAAAGGCTGAATTGGATAAAATCTGAACAGCAATTTCTTTATCGCCGCCGGTTTGGTTGCCCGGCGCTTAGTCAAGAATCTGCCGTCAAGCCTCGGTGCATGAACCGATTCACTCGGGCGAATGAAAGCTCAGGCTGTAATTCACGGCTTTATTGCCCGGATCGAGGATATCCAGGGAGATATGGATCGGCGTCTGTGATGGCATTTCGCTCACGCCGGCCAACTCACCGCTGAGGTATTCGGCGGGCTTGAACCGACGACTGGCGATCAGGCTGCCGTTCAAATCGGCAAAACGCAGCTCCAGCAGCGGGAAGGGCTGGGAGAAGGTCGCGCGGTTATAGATGATTGCATCCACCACCAGCGCCCCGGCGAATTCCGGGTGGCTGCGTACCACCAGGTTGCTGCTCTTGATGTGGGCGATATCGACCCGTGACGGCACCGTGCAGCCCAGGGTGGGGCACAGTTGCTGGAACCATGGGCGGTAGGCGTCCTGGCGGGCCAGGTCGTCGAATTGGTAGGCGATGTATTGGCCGGCGAGGCCGGCGGCGGCGATCAGCACCAGCAACAGCCAGAGCAGGCGGCGGCCCCAGCCCGACGCACGTTTTTGCGCGTAGAGGTGCAGCGGGTCGTCTTCGAGGTCCTGCAGGACATCGTCGTGAACGCCGGTGGACGGGCGAGGGCGTTTACGTCGAGGTTGCGGGCGTTCTTCGGGTTCCGGTTCCTCGACCGCCTCGATAACGGGCGTGACGGGGGGATCGAGTTCGTCATCCTCGAGCGTCGAGCGCAGCGGCGGTTCGTCGTCGATATCGTCGGTGTGGAACGACATCGACGGTTCGGTGCGCTGGCGGGTCGCAGGTGTCTTGGTCGGTTCAGGGGCTTCGACGACCTGGACGCGTTCTTCCGGTGGTTCGCTGAACAGGCTGGCCGCCCACTTTTCTTCCTCGGCCTTGACCGTATCGCGGCTGGCGCTGAGGGCCTCTTCCTTTTGCCGACGGTCGGAACCGCCCTGGCGACGCTCCGCGCCCGAGGGCTGGGTGTGCTGAATCTCGCGGCGTTCCAGCTTGGCCAGCTCCACGTCGAGGTCGAGGTTGTCCAGGTCCAGTTCTTCGGCGGTCCACTGTTTCTGGCTGATCGCCCGCGGGGCCTCTGCGGCTGGCTCGACCGGTTCCGGTGCCGGCGTCTGCTGGGCGCGCTGCTCCAGCAGCTGGCGTGCCGCATTGAATACCTGCAGGCACGAGCCGCAGCGCACCACGCCGCGGGCCACGCTCAATTGAGCGTGGTTAACGCGAAAGCGTGCTTGGCAATGCGGGCACTGGGTGACGAAACTGTCGGTCATGCGGCCATCCGATTCAGGCAAGCGCTCATTCTAGCGCCGACGACCGCTGATGCGTACCCAGCCATCACGGTTGGCGATCGGATCCAGCTCGAAATCCTTGGCGTAGGCAGCGGCCACGTCTTCACCCTGCTCGGCAAGGATGCCCGACAGCGCCAGGCGGCCGCCCGGCTTGACCAGGCTCGACAGCTGCGGCGCCAGGGAAACCAGCGGGCCGGCGAGGATGTTCGCCACCAGCACGTCGGCCTGCACCTGGGGCAATTGCTCGGGCAGATAGAGTGGGAATTTATCTTCGGGAATGTGGTTGCGCCCGGCGTTGTCGCGCGAAGCTTCCAGGGCCTGCACGTCGATGTCGGTGCCGACGGCTTCCTTGGCGCCCAGCAGCAGGGCGGCAATCGCCAGGATCCCCGAGCCGCAGCCGAAGTCCAGCACGTGGCTGTCGGTCAGGTCCTGGCCGTCCAGCCATTCCAGGCACAGCGCGGTGGTGGGGTGGGTGCCGGTGCCGAAGGCCAGGCCCGGATCAAGCAGCAGGTTGACTGCGTCCGGCTCCGGCGCGGCGTGCCAGCTCGGCACGATCCACAGGCGCTGGCCGAACCGCATCGGCTGGAAGTTATCCATCCAGCTGCGTTCCCAGTCCTGGTCTTCGATGACTTCGCTGTGGTGCTCGGGCAGCGGGCCGCCGGTGAGCAGTTCCATATGGGCCAGCACCGCGGCGGCATCGGTGCCGTCTTCGAACAGGGCCAGCAGATGGGTGTGGGACCACAGCGGGGTGGTATTGAGTTCGGGTTCGAAGATCGGCTGGTCTTCGGCGTCCATGAAGGTGACCGAGACGGCGCCCACTTCGAGGAAAGCGTCTTCGTAGGTTTCGGCTTGTTCTGGGCTGATGGCGAGACGGACTTGCAGCCAAGGCATGGCGGGCACCTTTGAATAAAATGAATGTGCGACTGCTGGGTCGCGAAAGCGCGCAAGTTTACGCGAGAGCATGACCTGTGGCGAGGGAGCTTGTTGTGGCGAGGGGGCTTGTCCCCCGTTGGGCTGCGTAGCAGCCCCATGAGGTCGCCGGATTTCTCCAAGTCAATCGCAAGATCAGGTTTCGGGGCTGCTGCGCAGCCCAACGGGGGACAAGCCCCCTCGCCACAGGAGCCAATTTCACAGGGCTCACAAACAACAAAGCCGCCCGAAGGCGGCTTTGTTGGGTGGAGCACTTACTGGTTGGCCAGCTTGTGTTCCAGGTAGTGAATGTTCACACCACCTTCGCAGAAGCCTTCATCACGGACCAGTTCCCGGTGCAGCGGGATGTTGGTCTTGATGCCGTCGACCACGATTTCGTCCAGGGCGTTACGCATACGGGCCATGGCCTCGTCGCGGGTCGCGCCCCAGGTGATCAGCTTGCCGATCAGCGAGTCGTAGTTGGACGGAACCTTGTAGCCGCTGTACAGGTGCGAATCCACACGGACGCCGTTGCCGCCGGGCGCGTGGAAATGCTTGACCAGGCCAGGGCTTGGGATAAAGGTCTTCGGGTCTTCGGCGTTGATGCGGCACTCCAGGGAGTGGCCATGCATCTTCACGTCGTCCTGGGTAAAGGACAGCGGGTTGCCGGCGGCGATGCTGAGCATCTCCTTGACGATGTCGATACCGGTGACCATCTCCGAAACCGGGTGCTCTACCTGCACGCGAGTGTTCATCTCGATGAAGTAGAAACGACCGTTCTCGTAGAGGAACTCGAAGGTACCGGCGCCACGGTAGTTGATGTCGATGCACGCCTTGACGCAGCGAGCCAGTACTTCCTGGCGAGCTTTTTCATCCAGGCCCGGTGCCGGAGCTTCTTCCAGTACCTTCTGGTGACGGCGCTGCAGCGAGCAATCGCGGTCGCCCAGGTGGATGGCGTGGCCCTGGCCGTCGGACAATACCTGCACTTCCACGTGACGTGGGTTGGTCAGGTACTTCTCCAGGTAGACCATCGGGTTGCCGAACCAGGCGCCCGCTTCGGAGCGGGTCTGCTTGGCGGCTTCGATCAGGTCTTCTTCCTTGTGCACCACGCGCATGCCGCGACCACCACCGCCACCGGCGGCCTTGATGATCACCGGGTAACCGACTTCGCGACCAATGCGCAGGGCGGTGGCCTCGTCTTCAGGCAGTGGGCCGTCGGAACCTGGAACGGTTGGCACGCCAGCAGCGATCATCGCGTCCTTGGCCGAGACCTTGTCGCCCATCAGGCGAATGGTTTCGGCTTTCGGGCCGATGAAGGCAAACCCGGATTTTTCCACCTGTTCGGCGAAATCGGCGTTTTCCGCGAGGAAGCCGTAGCCCGGGTGGATGCCGTCAGCGCCGGTCACTTCTGCCGCGGCGATGATGTTCGAGACTTTCAGGTACGAGTTCGTGGCCAGTGGCGGGCCGATGCAGATGCTTTCGTCCGCCAGTTTCACGTGCATCAATTCGGTATCGGCCGTCGAGTAAACAGCGACGGTCTTGATGCCCTCTTCCTTACAGGCGCGCAGGATACGCAGCGCGATCTCGCCGCGGTTGGCGATCAGGACTTTTTGCAGTTTCTTCGCAGGTTTCAACATCGAAGGCGCTCCGCGGTTCAAACGATGGTGAACAGCGGCTGGTCGTACTCAACCGGCTGACCGTTTTCTACCAGGATGGATTCGATGACGCCGGCTTTTTCAGCGGTGATGTGGTTCATCATTTTCATCGCTTCGACGATGCAGATGGTGTCGCCCACTTTCACGGTTGCGCCGACTTCAACGAAGGCTGGCGAGGTCGGTGCCGGGGTGCGGTAGAAAGTACCGACCATTGGCGACTTGACCACGAAGCCGTTCAGTACTGGCGCAGCAGGTGCTGCTGGTGCAGCGGCGGCGGCAGGTGCGGCGGCCGGAGCAGCAGCGGCCGGAGCCGGCGCTTGCATTTGTGGCGCGTAGAACTGCTGGGCCGGGGTCTTGCTGTGACGGCTGATCCGTACGGACTCTTCGCCTTCCTTGATTTCCAGCTCGTCGATACCGGATTCTTCCAGCAGTTCGATCAGTTTCTTAACTTTACGGATATCCATGAATCATCAACTCCCAAGGGTCGGTCAGGGGCGCTTGGCCGGTTGTTCAAGCTGTTCCAGGGCGGCCTCCAGGGCCAGTCGGTAACCGCTGGCGCCAAGGCCGCAGATCACTCCTACCGCTACGTCGGAGAAGTAGGAGTGATGGCGGAAAGGTTCGCGTTTGTGCACGTTCGACAAGTGCACTTCGATGAATGGGATGCTCACCGCCAGCAGCGCGTCACGTAATGCAACGCTTGTATGCGTAAAAGCGGCGGGATTGATCAGAATAAAGTCCACGCCTTCGCCGCGCGCGGCATGGATACGATCAATCAATTCGTACTCGGCATTGCTTTGCAGGTAGAGCAAATGGTGGCCGGCTTCACGCGCCCGTCGTTCCAGGTCGAGGTTGATCTGGTCCAGGGTGACTGCCCCGTAGACGCCCGGTTCGCGGGTGCCGAGCAGGTTCAGGTTGGGTCCGTGAAGAACCAGTAAGGTCGCCATCGGCTGTTCCTTGTTATTGATGTGGGTACGGCAGAACCCGGCGACTATGCCGCAAAGCCTTTGTGACTGTCCAGTTCTATGCAGTAGCCAGCACGATTACCGAGGATAGCGCGAAATTTGTGACTGTGAGGGCGAGTTCGGTCAGTGTGGGAGCTGGCTTGCCTGCAATAGCGGTGTGTCAGCACAGGGAGATGTCGCCTGGTTCACCGCCATCGCAGGCAAGCCAGCTGCCACATTGGGTCGCAACCCACGTTGAGTCCGGTCAGACGCGAAACGCCTGGACCGCCGTGTTGAGCTGCCCGCCCAGCACCAGCAGGTGTTCGCCCTGGCTGCGGCCCTGGCCGATGCGCAGCAGATTGTCCTCGCCCAACTGGTGGATCCGCTCGCTGTTGTCGCGAATCTCACTGACGGCGCCACTCTGCTGCGCGGTCACATCGGCGATGCGCACGGCGGTGTCGGCAATGGTCTGGATCGCGCCGACGATTTCATCCAGCGCACCATCTGCCGCCTGGGCCTGCTGGGCGGTGGCTTCGGCGTGTTCGACCTGGGCGCGCATGCCTTGCACCGATTGGTGGGCGGCGCTTTGCAGGCCGGCGATCAGGCCCTGGATTTCAGCGGTGGCGCCGGCGGTGCGCTGGGCCAGGGAGCGCACTTCGTCGGCGACCACCGCAAACCCGCGCCCGGCTTCACCGGCTCGGGCGGCCTCGATGGCGGCGTTGAGCGCCAGCAGGTTGGTCTGGTCGGCAATCGAGCGGATCACCGTGAGTACGCCGCCGATGGTGGCGGATTCTTCGGCGAGTTTTTCGATCATCTGCGCGTTCTGCTGCACTTCACCCACCAGCGCGTGCAGCCCGGTCAGGCTCAGGCCGATCACGCGCTGGCCTTGCTCCACCGCCTGGCCCGCACTGCGGCTGGCCCCGGCCGCCTGGCTGGCATCCCCGGCGACTTGCTGGATGGTTGCCTCCAGCTCGCCGAGCGAATCGCGGATCTGCGCGGTGTCCCCGGCCTGGCGTTCAGCGCCGTCGTGCAGGCCGCTGCTCAACTCGGCGAGGGCACGGCTGCTGCCGGCGACCTCTTCGGCATTCCCGCGAATGGTGCCCACCAGATCGACCAGATACGCGCGCAAGCGGTTGAGGGAGGCTTCGATATCGTGCAGCTCGCGGTTGGTCTTGCCCAAGGCAATCGGCTGGCTGAAGTCACCTTCGGCCCAGGTCGACAGGGCCGGCGCCAGGTTGGTCAGCACCCGTGCCAGGCGCCGTTGCAGGGTATCGATCAGCAGGGCAATCAGCAGGATCAGGCCGATCATCACGCCTTGCATCAGGCGCACTTCGCCCTGGATCTGGGCATGTTGCGCGCGCACCACCGGTTCCAGGCCGGCAATGGCCTGCTGTACGGCGGCGATTTTCAGGTGGGTGCTTGCGGCCAGGTCGGTGCGTTGCTGGATCTGTTCGCGGGTGCGCTTGAGTTCGCCGGGGTAGCGGGTGAGCAGGCTGTTGAGTTCGCGCTTGAGGTCGACGCCGGTGTCCTGGGTCTCGGTCTTCTCGGTGTTTTCCAGGCCCATCAAGGCAGAAAAGTCGTCGGCGCTGGAGTCGGCGCTGGCCTTGACGCCGAGCAATGGCAACGGCTCCAGCAGGTCGGCCTGGCTGCGGATATTGCCGACTTCACGCTCCACATCATCGGCCAGTTCCGCGCGCCCGCTGCTCACCAGCTTGTCGCGGGCCAGGGACAGTTTGCCCAAGTGCTGGGACGCGGCCAGCAACGGCGGCAGGTAACGCGCGGCTTGCGGCGAATTGACGCTCAGGGCGTATTGACCCAGTTGCTCCAGGTTTGCGCCCAGTTCGCGTTCGGCTTGCAGTAACAGCGCTTGCGGGTCGCCGGCCAGCTTGCCGGCAGCCAGCAGGTCAGTCTTGCTGAAGGTATCCAGGTCCACCAGGCTGGGGCGCAGGTTCTGCGCGAGGTCGGCGGGCAGTTCATCCAGGTGCTGCAGCAGGTTTTCCAGGCTCTGGCTGGCGCTGCTCAGGCGCAGCGCATCGCCGCTGGCCAGGTAGTCGTCGATATTGCGCGCGGCCTGATTCTGAAAGGTCTGCGACAGGCCCAGGTAGCGCTCCATCAACAGATAGGGACGCTCCAGCGCGCGTTGCGACCACCAGAGCGTGGCCCCGAGGGCCAGGCACACAGCCACCAAGAGGAGGGTATTGAGATTGGTCAGCAGCTTCAGGCGCATGCGGGGTTTCAACCGACAGCAAAAGGTAAGTGCCTGAAGTTATTGCGTTTGCGTTACAGGGTTATGACGGAATCGGTCGATTCCGGTGAAAAGATGGCACTTTGCTTTGACGTTCGCGCCGCTTGTACGCGGTTGCGCCCGGCGTCCTTGGCGCGGTACAGCGCCTCGTCGGCCTGGGCGGCCATCATCAGGCTGTCGGAACCGTCGCACAGCTCCACCAGCCCGGCACTGAAGGTGCACCACAAATCCTGCGGCTGGGCCGGGTAGTGGATTTCGGCAAAGCGCCCGCGAATTTCATCCAGCACCCTGCAGGCCGACTCCAGGTCGGTGTCGGGCATCACGATGGCGAACTCTTCACCGCCATAGCGCCCGATATAGTCGGTCTTGCGCAGGCGCTGTTTGAGAAACAGCGCCAGGCTCTTGATCACGCGGTCGCCCATGGGATGCCCGTGGCTGTCATTGACCCGCTTGAAGTGGTCGATGTCGAGCATGGCAAAGCTCAGCGGCTTGTTCTCGCGGCGCGCACGGAAGCTGCAGTCTTCGAGCAATTGCAGGATGTGAGTGTGGTTGTACAGGCCGGTCAGGCTGTCGCGCACCATCCGCGCCTTGAGGTTGCGCGCACGGGCGGCGCGGTTGCGCACGGTGGTGATCAGGTGGCGCGGCTTGATCGGCTTGGTGAGGAAGTCGTCGCCGCCTTCGCTCATGGCGTCCAGTTGCTTGTCGAGGTCGTCTTCGGCTGACAGGTAGATGATCGGCACGCTGACGTAGCGGTCGTTGTGGCGAATCACCTTGGCCAGTTCGGTACCGGTGCAGGCGGGCATGTACATGTCGAGGATGATCAGGTCGGGCTGGAAATCCGCCAGCTCGGCCATGGCCTGGATCGGCTCGATCAGGGTGCGCGTGACGATGCCGGCACTGTTGAGCAGCCGCTCGGTGTGCAGTGCCTGGGCCCGCGAGTCATCGATGATCAGCACTTTATAGGGTTCGTACTGGGCGACGCAGGTGAGCACTTCGATTTTTTCCAGCAGGCTGGACGCCTCCAGTGTTCCGGTGAGGAACTCCTGGCCCCCGGCGCGCACGGCGGCCAGGCGGGTCGGGGTGTCGGTTTCATGCAGGCTGAAAAACAGCAGCGGCAGCTTTTGCTCCAGGCCTTCCTGGGCTTCGGCGGCGAGCTTGAGGCCCAGGCCGGCGCCGCAGAAGTCCACGTCCATCACGATCGCCGAGGGCAGGCGCTCGGCCATGGCGGCGCGAAAGGCTGCCACGCTGTCCAGCGACTGCGCGCTCATGCCGAAGAATTCCAGTTGCTTGGCCAGGCGTTCGGCGCGGTCGTGATCGGCGAGCATCACGTAGATCGGCTTGCGCATCGGCGGCAGGAACGTTTGCTCGAGCTGGTCGCCCTGGCGCAGTCCGGTGCGGGACAGGCGCTGCATCAGGCGGTTGAGTTCGGTGATCAGGTGGCTGCTCAGGCGGCCACGGTTTTCGTCCACTGCCTTGAGGGATTCGCCGATGTGCACGGCGAGCTGGCTGTGTTCCGGCTGTTCGAAACGCTCGGCAAAGCGCAGCAGGCGCAGGTTGGCTTCGCTGAGTTCGGACAGGTCGGCGCCCGACCATTCGCTGCGTTGCAGGCGCTGCCAGATCTCAAGAATTTGACGTGCCTGATGAATTACCCGCTGGGCAAAGTGCTGCTTGAGACGCTCACGGCTGGGGTCTTCTGGCTCGGTCATATCCTGACTACTAGTTAGGGTGCATGCTGAGGTCGACTGATGGCTCTATGCTAGCACCTCTTTTCCATGGGATGAGTGTCATATGTCAATTAACTGCGTGTCCCGGGTATTCAGTTATTGACCCGATGGTCGCGCAGCGTAAAAAACCTGCATCCTTTATAGTCGAACCTTCCTCGTCCCCCGTTTGATTAAAAGCACCGCACCGGCGGGCACGATGGGGTAGGGTTGTGGTCGGAGTGTTTGAACGCACCCGGACCATTGAAGTGCATGAACTCAAGTGATTGAAAGGATATCGCCATGCTGGACTGGAAAAACCGTGCAGGCAGTGCCAAAGGCCCCGCCCCTGAGCCCAAGTCGGCCAACCGCAGCTATTTTCGCACGGTGCTGATGAGCCGCGCCGTGCTGAGCGTGCTCGGCCTGTACCTGTTGGTCACCGGTGCCCTGGGTTGGTACTGGAGCGAAGAGCCGGCGCTGTTCCCGGTCCAGCAAAATGCGCAGATTGCCGCTGAAAAAGACGGCAAGCAGATGGTGGTGGGCTTCACCACCGTCGAAACCCTCAAGACTGTGGTCGGCACCCTGCTGAACAAGCCGGGTGGCTACATTTCCAACGACCGCTTTCCGCCGGGGCTGTGGATGGACAACATGCCCAGCTGGGAATACGGCGTGCTGGTGCAGGTCCGTGACCTGACCCGAGCCCTGCGTAAAGACTTCGCCCGTTCCCAGTCGCAATCGGCGGAAGACGCTGACTTGGCCAAGGCCGAGCCGCGCTTCAACTTCGACAACAAGAGCTGGGTGCTGCCATCCAGTGAGTCGGAATACCAGGAAGGCATCAATTCCCTGAGCCGCTACGAGGCGCGCCTGTCGGACCCTAACCAGAAAGGCGCGCTGTTCTATGCGCGAGCCGACAACCTGAACAACTGGCTGGGCGATGTCGCTACCCGCCTGGGCTCGCTGTCGCAACGCCTGTCGGCCAGCGTCGGCCGGGTCAAGTTGAACACTGCACTGAAAACCGAAGCGCTGGCGCCGGGTGAAGTGCCACAGGTCGACGAAGAAGTGGTCGAAACCCCGTGGATGCAGATCGACAACGTGTTCTACGAGGCGCGTGGCCAGGCGTGGGCCCTGTCCCACTTGCTGCGTGCTATCGAAGTCGATTTCGCCGACGTCCTGGCCAAGAAAAACGCCACCGTCAGCGTGCGCCAGATCATTCGTGAACTGGAGGCCTCGCAAGAGCCTGTCTGGAGTCCGATGATCCTCAACGGCAGCGGCTTCGGCGTGTTGGCCAACCATTCGCTGGTCATGGCCAACTACATTTCCCGGGCCAACGCGGCGGTGATCGACTTGCGTCAGCTGCTCAACCAGGGTTGATGATGGACGCTGCTCAAAACGAGGCCGCGCACCGTGCGGCCTCCGATGCCGAACTGATCTGCTGGGTCGACGAGCAGGACAACCTGCTCGGCCACCTGGTGCGGTCCGACCTGCGCCAGCGCGGCCTGATTGGCCGGTGCACATTTATCTTCCTGTTCAATTCCAAGGGCGAGCTGTGCGTGCATCGGCGCACCCTGAGCAAGGCGTTGTATCCCGGTTTCTGGGACACGGCAGCCGGCGGCATGGTCGCGGCAGGCGAGTCGTATGCGGTGTCGGCCGCCCGTGAGTTGGAAGAAGAGCTGGGCGTCGGCGGGGTAGAGTTGGTCGAACATGACCACTTCTATTTCGAAGATGGCGACAGCCGGCTCTGGTGCAAATCCTACTCGGCGACGTGGGACGGGCCGCTCAGCCTGCAGCCCGAAGAAGTCATGGAAGCACGCTTTTTACCGATTGAAACGGTCCTGCAGGAGGCCGAGCAAAAGCCCTACTGTCCGGACGCCCAGGAGGGCTTGCGCCGCTATCTGGCCTCGCGTCGCTAAAGTTGCATAAATTGGCGCCATTTGGCCCTTAGCAAGTCGCGGTTTTGCCGTTACACTGCGCGACTTTTCACCCGTACTACGATTGTTTCACCCGGGTATCACTGTAGGTGCCGGCTTGCCGGCGATGGCTATCTTTAGGACGCCATCGCTGGCAAACCGGCTGCCACAGGTGGGGGTTGAAACAGGGCGGTACGGTAGCGCTGCCCCTGCCTGAGTGGGGCTTCGCGGTCGGTCATTCTGATCGATCAGTCTTTGTCCTCCCAAGAGGATTGCCGGTGGCCAAAAAAGCCGCATCCTTCGCCGCCCTTGGTGGCCTGGTATTTTCCACCGACGCAGGTCGACACTGCCCGGACTGTCGTCAGCCCGTGGATTCGTGTACCTGCAAACAGACCCTGATCCCTGAAGGCGATGGCATTGCCCGCGTGCGACGCGAGAGCAAGGGCCGTGGCGGCAAGACGGTGACGACCATCACCGGCGTGCCCCTGGCCGAAGATGCCCTGAAGGAGCTGGCCACGACGCTGAAAAAGCGCTGTGGCACCGGTGGCGCGCTCAAAGACGGCGTCATCGAGATCCAGGGCGACCACGTCGAGTTGCTGTTGGCCGAGCTGATCAAGCTGGGTTACAAGGCGAAGAAATCCGGCGGCTAGCAGCCTCTGTGAAACCCACCCCGACCGCCGGTTCGCTGAACGCGAACTGTCGTCTCCATGGGTTTCACAGAGCCTGTTCCTGACCGGTGTCTAAACTCTGTCCTGCGAGTGGGGTCTACCTTCCTTACAGGCAAATCGTCATTTTCATTCTTTAGACTGCGCCAGCCTCAGAGAGAGGCGGCGCCTTCGACTTCATTTATAGGGGACTTCGATGTCCGTACGACGCACACGCAAAGACGATGGCAGCCAATGGACAGTTGCGGACAGCCGCAGTGTTTACGGGATCCGCCATTGGGGGGCCGGGTATTTCGCGATCAATGATGCCGGTCGCGTTGAAGTTCGTCCGAACGGCCCGAACAGCACGCCCGTCGACCTGTACGAGCAAGTCGACGAGCTGCGTAAAAGCGGCCTGTCCTTGCCGTTGCTGGTGCGTTTCCCCGACATCCTGCAAGACCGCGTGCGCCAGCTGACCGGTGCCTTCGATGCCAACATCGAGCGCCTGGAATACCAGAGTCAATACACCGCGCTGTACCCGATCAAGGTGAACCAGCAGGAGGCGGTGATCGAGAACATCATCGCAACCCAGAACGTGTCCATTGGCCTCGAAGCCGGCTCCAAGCCCGAGCTGCTGGCCGTGCTGGCCCTGGCGCCGAAGGGCGGCACCATCGTCTGCAACGGTTACAAGGACCGTGAGTTCATCCGCCTGGCGCTGATGGGCCAGAAGCTCGGCCACAACGTGTTTATCGTGATCGAGAAAGAATCCGAAGTTGAGCTGGTGATCGAAGAGGCTGCCAGCCTCAAGGTCAAGCCGCAGGTCGGCCTGCGCGTGCGCTTGTCGTCCCTGGCGTCGAGCAAGTGGGCGGACACCGGTGGCGAGAAATCCAAATTCGGCCTGTCGGCGGCGCAGCTGCTGTCCGTGGTCGAGCGCTTCCGCGCTGCCGGCCTGGACCAGGGCATCCGCCTGCTGCACTTCCACATGGGTTCGCAGATCGCCAACCTGGCCGACTACCAGCACGGGTTCAAGGAAGCCATTCGTTACTACGGCGAGCTGCGCAACCTCGGCCTGCCGGTGGACCACATCGACGTCGGCGGCGGCCTGGGCGTGGACTACGACGGTACCCACTCGCGTAACGCCAGCTCGATCAACTACGACATGGACGACTACGCCGGCGTGGTCGTGGGCATGCTCAAGGAATTCTGCGATGCGCAGAGCCTGCCGCACCCGCACATCTTCTCCGAAAGCGGCCGCTCCCTGACTGCCCACCACGCCATGCTGGTGGTGCAGGTCACTGACGTCGAGAAGCATAACGACGACGTGCCGGAGATCGAAAACAAGGAAAGCCTGCCGGAAACCGTGCAGTGGCTGGTGGACCTGCTGGGCCCGACCGACATCGAGATGGTCACCGAGACCTACTGGCGTGCCACCCACTACATGAGCGACGTGGCCACCCAGTACGCCGATGGCAAGCTGACCCTGGCGGAAAAAGCCCTGGCCGAGCAGTGCTACTTCGCCGTCTGCCGCCGCCTGCACAACTCGTTGAAAGCCCGCCAGCGCTCGCACCGCCAGGTGCTGGACGAACTCAACGACAAGCTGGCCGACAAGTACATCTGCAACTTCTCGGTGTTCCAGAGCCTGCCGGACACTTGGGCCATCGGCCAGGTACTGCCGATCCTGCCGCTGCACCGTCTCGACGAAGAGCCGCTGCGCCGCGCGGTCCTGCAGGATTTGACCTGCGACTCCGACGGCAAGATCAAGCAGTACGTCGACGAGCAGAGCATCGAGACCAGCCTGCCGGTGCACGCCTTGAACGAAGGCGAGGACTACCTGCTGGGTATCTTCCTGGTGGGTGCCTACCAGGAAATCCTCGGCGACATGCACAACCTGTTCGGTGACACCGACTCGGTGAACATCTACCAGCGCGAGGATGGTTCGGTGTACAGCGCCGGTATCGAGACCCATGACACCATCGAAGACATGCTGCGCTACGTGCACTTGTCGCCGGAGGAGTTGATGACTCACTACCGTGACAAGTGCGCCAGCGCGAAGATCAGCGCCAATGAGCGTACGCAGTTCCTGGACGCGCTGCGCCTGGGCCTGACGCGGTCTTCGTACCTGTCTTCGTAACTGAAGTGACCCGGCTCAAATGTAGGAGCCGGGCTTGCCCGCGATGGCGGTGTGTCAGTGTGCAATGTGGGGTCTGACACTCCGCTATCGCAGGCAAGCCAGCTCCCACATTTGGATCTTCATCAGGTAGTACCTTCTATGTGAGGTCTGGAAGATGTCGAGCAAATGGCTGCAAGCCTTCACCCTGGCATTCGCTGCCTTCCTCGCAGCCTGCTCGCCCATCAAGGTGCTCAACGCACTCACGCCCTCCAGCACCTTCACCAAAACCTCCTCAGTCGCCTACGGCGATGATCCCCGCCAGAAACTCGATATCTACCGCCCGGCCAATGCTTCGCCGAACGCCCCCGTGGTGGTGTTTTTCTATGGCGGCAGCTGGAACAGTGGCTCCAAGGATGATTACGGTTTTGTCGGCGAAGCCCTGGCCTCGCGCGGCATTGTGGTGGTGATCGCCGATTATCGGCTTTACCCGCAAGTGCGTTACCCACTGTTTCTTCAGGACGGTGCCCAAGCGGTCGCCTGGACGTATCAGCACAGCGCCGAATACGGCGGCGATCCCCACAAGCTGTATGTGATGGGCCACAGTTCCGGCGCCTACAACGCCGCGATGCTGGCGCTGGATGCGCGCTGGCTCAACGAAGCGAACCTGTCGCCGTCGATGCTCAAGGGTTGGATCGGTCTGGCCGGGCCGTATGACTTTTTGCCGATTGAAAACCCCGACGTGAAGCCGGTGTTTTTCTTCCCCCACTCACCCCCGGACTCCCAGCCGATCAACCATGTCAGTGCCGGCGCGCCGCCGAGCCTGTTGATCGCCTCTTCGTCCGACACACTGGTCAACCCCACGCGCAACACCGGCGGGCTGGCTAACGCGTTACGGGCGGCCGGTGTGCCGGTGGAGGAGTTCTACTTCGGCAAGACCAACCACCAGACGCTGGTGGCGGCCATCTCCAAACCGTTGCGCTGGCTGGCACCGGTGCTGGATCGGGTCGTGGATTTCATCCAAGCCACTGATTCTGCCGATTCAGGCGCCAGGCAATCGCCCACAACGTGAGGCTGCGCAATGCCATGAACAGCAGGAAACTTATCCACAGGCCGTGGTTGCCGTAGCCCTGCAACAGCCAGGCGAACGGCAGCAGGATCAGCACGGTCAGCAGCATCCCATTGCGCATTTCGCGCGCACGCGTGGCGCCGATGAAAAGGCCGTCCAGCAGGTAACTCCACACCGCAATCAATGGCAGCACCGCCAGGTATGGCAGGTAGATGTCAGCCGTTTCGCGCACGCTGGGGATGTCGGTCTGCATCGCGATAAACAGGTGCCCGGCGAACGTGAACAGCAGGGCGAAGCCGACGCTGGCGATCAGCGACCAACCGCAGGCGACCACCAATGAACGGCGCAGGGCCTGGCGATCATGCGCGCCGATGGCGTGGCCGCACAGCGCTTCGACTGCGTGGGCCAGGCCGTCGAGGGCATGCGCGGTCAGCAGCAGGCCGTTGAGCAGCAGTGCGTTGGCGGCCACGGTGGCGTCACCCAGGCGTGCACCTTGCACAGTGATCATGAAAAACACCGATTGCAGCGCCAGGCTGCGGATAAAAATATCGCGGTTGACCGCCAGCAGCGGCCGCCAGCTTTGCCACACCTTTAGCGCAGCCCAGGCGATGTGCCCTGGGTAGGCGCGCAGGGCTTTTTGCGTCAGGACCAGGCCGAGCAGGGCGCCGGTCCATTCTGCAATGACCGAGGCGCGCGCGGAGCCGACTACGCCCCAATCCAGGCCGAGTACGAACCACAGGTTCAAGGCGATATTCACCAAGTTGGTGGTCAGCAGGATCGCCAGCGGCGCGCGGGCGTTTTGCGTGCCGAGGAACCAGCCGACCAGCGCGTAACTGGCCAGCGCGGCGGGCAGGCCAAACAGGCGGGTGTGGAAGAAATCGCGAGTCAGTTGGTTGAGTTCGGGCGACGGTTGCATCCACTCCAGCGCCAGATGGCTCAGGGGGATGCCGACGGTTCCCAGCAGCATCGCCAACCCCAGTGCCAGCAGTAAACCCTGCAGCAGGATTTGCCGCAGCGCCGCTCCATCATTACGCCCGGCGGCCTGGGCGGCGAATCCGGTGGAACCCATGCGCAGGAAACCCATGGCCCAGGCCAGAAAGGTGTAGAGGCTGGCACCGACAGCCACCGCGCCGAGTTGGTGGGCGTGCGGCAGGTGGCCGATCACCATGCTGTCGACCAGTGCCACCAGCGGCACCGAAATGTTCGACAGGATCATCGGCGCGGCCAGGGCCCAGACGCGGCGGTGAGTGGGGCGGTGGCGCCAGTCGGTGAGCAGGGAATTCATGGAGGCTCCTACGAGGGGAGCGGCATTGTAACTGTCCGCAGAACGAATGTCGGCGCCGGCAAGCGGGCTCCCACAGGGGGTCAGTGTTGGTTGTGGGATTTGGCTGGGCTTGAGCCGTTCGAGAACCAAACTGCCCTCCGTCGGTCAATGTGACCAGCGCCACATCGGCTTGGCTGGCGCTGATATATAGTTCACCCCTCGGATCCCTCTCACTACGAGTGCCCCATGCTTAACAAAGGACTGTTCCTGGCCTGTGCGCTGGCCCTGCTGAGCGCTTGCGACTCTTCCGATAAACCGGCAGCCCCGGCCGCTCCAGCAGCGGCGACGAGTACCGCACCGAAGCCGGCCAAGGCGGCGGTGGATGTGGCGGCATTGAAGCAGCGCTATGCCGGGCGTGAGTTGAGTGTGGTGGATGTCTCCGAGGTGCAGCTGGATGGCGCCAGCACCCTGTCGGTGAGCTTTTCGATTCCACTGGATCCCGAACAGAAATTCGCCGACAAACTGCATCTGGTCGATGCCAAGTCCGGCAAGGTCGATGGTGCCTGGGAACTCTCCGATAACCTGATGGAGCTGCGCCTGCGCCACCTGGAGCCGCAGCGCAAACTGGTGCTCACGGTCGATGCCGGGGTCAAGGCGGTCAACGACAACACACTTGCTGCCGAATACAGCGCGCGCCTGGAAACCCGTGATCTGCAAGCCACCGTCGGCTTCGCCAGCCGTGGCACCTTGCTGCCGACGCGTCTGGCTGAAGGCTTGCCGGTGATCGCGCTGAACGTCGACAAGATCGACGTCGAATTCTTCCGGATCAAGCCTGAATCGCTGCCATCGTTTCTCGCGCAGTGGGGCCGCAACTCCAGCCTGCAAGGGTATGAATCGCGCGAACTGCTACCTATGGCCGACCTGGTCTACGGCGGGCGTTTCGACCTGAACCCTGCGCGCAATACCCGCGAAACCCTGTTGTTGCCGATCGCCGGCCTCAAGCCATTGCAGCAGCCGGGCGTGTACCTGGCGGTAATGCGCGCCTCGGGCACCTACAACTATTCGCAGCCGGCCACGTTGTTCACCTTGAGTGATATCGGCCTGTCGGTGCACCGCTATGCCAACCGCCTGGATGTGTTCACCCAGGCGCTCGAAGGCGGCAAGGCCCTGGACGGCGTCGACCTCGAAGTGCTGGATGCCAATGGCCGGGTGCTGGGCCAGGGCAAGACCGAGAAGGGTGGTCACGCCGAGTTGCCACTGCCGAAAAAAGCCCAGGTGCTGCTCGCCAAGCAAGGCGAACAGACCAGCCTGCTGCGCCTCGACAGCGCCGCGCTGGATCTGGCCGAGTTCGACATCGGCGGCCAGCCGTCCCACCCGTTGCAGTTCTTTGTGTTCGGCCCGCGCGATTTGTATCGCCCTGGCGAAACCGTGCTGCTCAACGCCCTGCTGCGCGACAAGGATGGCAACGCGGTCAAGCCGCAGCCGGTGAGCGTCGAAGTGCGTCGCCCGGATGAGCAGGTGAGCCGCAAGTTCGTGTGGGATGCCGATGCGTCCGGCCTGTATCAATATCAACTGCAACTGGCGGGCGAAGCGCCGACCGGGCGCTGGCAATTGGTATTCGACCTGGGTGACGGCAAGCCGCAGCTGTATGAGTTCCTTGTCGAAGACTTCCTGCCCGAGCGCCTGGCCCTGGAACTCAAGGGCAGCGACTCGGCCCTGAGCCCGGCGGATAACCCGGTCATTCACGTCAATGGTCGCTACCTCTACGGCGCGCCGGCGTCGGGCAACCGGGTCAGCGGCCAGGTCTATGTGCGCCCGCTGCGTGAAGCGGTCAAGGCACTGCCGGGCTACCAGTTCGGTTCGGTCACCGAGGAAGAGCTGAGCCAGGATTTCGAGTTGGACGAAAGCATCCTCGACGCCAAAGGCCAGGAAGACCTCACCCTGGAAAGCAAATGGGCCGACGCCAAGTCGCCGCTGCAATTGATCGTGCAAGCCAGCCTGCAAGAGTCGGGCGGGCGCCCGATCACCCGGCGCCTGGTGCAGCCGATCTGGCCGGCCGAACAGCTGCCGGGCCTGCGCGGGTTGTTTGACGGCAAGGAAACCAACGGCGACGGCCCGGCGGAATTCGAAGTGCTGGTGGCCAATCAGGACGGGCAGAAACTCGCCGCGCAAAACCTCAAGGTGCGCCTGGTGCGCGAGCGTCGTGACTACTACTGGAACTACTCCGACAGCGATGGCTGGAGCTATCACTACAACGAAAAATTCCTCAACCTCGACGAACAGACCCTGAACATCAAGGCCGGCGACACTGCCAAGGTCAGCTTCCAGGTGGAGTGGGGCCCATATCGCGTGGAGGTCGAAGACCCGCAGACCGGCCTGGTCAGCAGCCTGCGTTTCTGGGCCGGTTACCAGGCCCAGGACAATACCGAGGGCGGCGCCGTACGGCCCGACCAGGTCAAGCTGGCGTTGGACAAGCCTGCGTATGGCGACGGCGATACCGCCAACGTCACGGTCACGCCGCCGGCTGCCGGTAAAGGCTACCTGCTGGTGGAGTCCGCCGAAGGGCCGCTGTGGTGGCAGGAAATCGACGTGCCGGCCGAAGGCAAAAGCTTCGCGGTGAAGCTCGACCCGAAATGGTCACGCCATGATCTGTATGTGAGCGCGCTGGTGATTCGCCCCGGCGAGCGCAAAGCCAATATCACCCCTAAACGCGCGGTGGGCCTGCTGCACCTGCCGTTGGACCGCACCCAGCGCAAGCTCGGCGTGACCCTGACCGCGCCGGAAAAAATGCGTCCCAAACAACCGCTGACGGTAAAGATTGCCGCGAAGAATGCGGACGGCAGCGTGCCCAAGCAGGTGCACGTGCTGGTGGCCGCGGTGGACGTGGGCATCCTCAATATCACCGAATACCCGACACCGGACCCGTACTCCAGCCTGTTCGGTCGCAAGGCCTATGGTGTCGACCAGTTCGACATCTACGGCCAGTTGATCGAAGCCGGACAGGGCCGCCTGGCCAGCCTGGCCTTCGGTGGTGACGCGGCGCTGGCCAAGGGCGGCAAGCGTCCGGATACCAGCGTCACTATCGTTGCGCTGCAAAGCGCACCGGTGACCCTGAATGAGCAAGGCGAGGGCGAAGTCAGCGTCAATATCCCCGACTTCAACGGCGAGTTGCGCCTGATGGCCCAGGCCTGGAGCGATGACCGCTACGGCATGGCCGAGGGCAAGACGGTGATTGCCGCACCGCTGATTGCCGAACTGTCGGCTCCGCGCTTTCTCGCCGGAGGTGACCAGACCACGCTGGCGCTGGACCTGTCCAACCTGTCGGGCAAAGCGCAGAAGCTGGATGTACAACTGACTGCCGAAGGGCAATTGGAGCTGGTCAACAGCGGCGCGCAATCCGTCGAGCTCAAGCAGGGCCAGCGCACCACGCTGCGCATCCCGGTCAAAGCCTGGGGCGGCCTGGGCCAGGGCAAGGTCAAGGTGACCGTGAATGGCCTGGACCTGCCCGGCGAAAACCTGCCGCCGTTCAGCCGCGAATGGACCCTGGGCGTGCGCCCGGCGTATCCGGCACTGCTCAAGCACTATCGCGCGGTGCTCAAAAGCGAGCCGTGGAGCCTGCCCGCTGGCACGCTGGAGCAGTTCGATGCGTCGGGACGCGAGGCGTTGCTGAGTCTGTCGAGCCGACCGCCGTTGAACCTGGGTGCGCAGATCAGTGCGCTCAAGGCCTACCCCTATGGATGCCTGGAGCAGACCGCGAGTGGCTTGTACCCCTCGCTCTACGCCGACGACGCTTTGCTCAAGCGCCTGGGGGTGAAAGGCGAGCCGGATGCCGCGCGCAAACGCAAGATCGAGCTGGGCATCGAGCGCCTGCTGGGCATGCAGCGCTACAACGGCAGCTTTGGGCTGTGGGGCGCCGATGGTGAGGAGGAGTATTGGCTGACCGCGTATGTCACCGACTTCCTGCTGCGCGCCCGTGACCAGGGCTTTGCAGTACCGCCCGAGGCCTTGAAGAAGGCCAGCGAACGCCTGCTGCGGTATGTGCAGGAACGTAACCTGATCGAAGTCGATTACAGCGACAACGCCGACCACACGCGTTTCGCCGTGCAGGCCTATGCCGGCATGGTCTTGGCGCGCAGTCAGCAGGCACCCTTGGGCGCGCTGCGGAGTATTTTCGAACGACGCAGCGAAGCACGTTCGGGGCTGCCGCTGGTGCAGCTGTCCATCGCCCTGCAGAAGATGGGCGATCAGCCGCGCGCCGACCAGGCGCTGCAGGCGGGGCTGGCAACCCAGCGCAGTGCCAATGAGTGGCTGGCCGATTACGGCAGCCCGCTGCGCGACCAGGCGATGATCCTGGCCTTGCTGGAAGAGAATGACCTGGCCAAGGGCAAGCGTGAGGAGCGCCTGTTCACACTGTCGGATCAGTTGGCGGCCAGCCCTTACCTGTCGACCCAGGAACGTAACTCGCTGTTCCTGGCCGGGCGTCTTGGGTTCGCGCAGCCCGAGGCGAACTGGCAGGTATCGCTTACCGGCAGTGGCGGTGTGCAGGCGTTGAATAACCAGCAGTCGACCCTGGCGCTGGACGGCAAGCAGCTGTCCAGCGACCTGACCTTGAGCAATCAGGGTGACACGCCGGTTTACCAGCAACTGACGCTGTCGGGTTATCCACAAGTGCCACCGGCAGCCGGTGGCGACAACCTGAGCATCCGCCGCGAATACCTCGGCATGAATGGTCAGCCGCTGAACCTGCGTACGCTGAACAGCGGTGACCTGGTGCTGGTGCACCTGGCGGTGAGCGCCAAGCAACGGGTGCCGGACGCGTTGGTGGTGGACTTGCTGCCCGCGGGCCTGGAGCTGGAAAACCAGAACCTGGCGCAAAGCGCGGCGAGCCTGGAAAACGCCAGCAGCCAGGTCAAGGAGTGGCGTGAGTCGATGCAGAATGCATCGCTCAAGCACCAGGAATTCAGGGATGACCGCTATGTGGCGGCGATGAACCTCGACGGGTATGGCACCACGCACCTGCTGTACCTGGCACGGGCAGTGACGCCGGGGACTTACCGGGTGCCGCCGCCGCAGGTGGAGTCGATGTACCGGCCGAACTGGCAGGCGGTGGGGGAGACGCCGGCGGATCTGGTGATCAAGGGGCGTTGAAGGTCGGAACCTGAATGCGCACTCAATGTGGGAGCGGGCTTGCTCGCGAAGGCGTAGGGTCAGTCAGCGTATTGGGTACTGACCCAGCGTCTTCGCGAGCAAGCCCGCTCCCACAAGGGTTTTTGGGTGTTTTTGGCTCAGTGGACGACCCAACTGAGGAGCCACAGGCCGAGCATCAGCCAAATGATGCCGAAGATGATCGAGGCGCGCATGAAGGCGCGTACGGCTGAGTACAGGAAGAGCAGGCCGACGATCAGGGTGAGGATGCTGATGATCGACGTGTCCATGCCCAGCGTGCGCGACAGGCCTTCGATAAAGTTGCCGCCCGCGTGGGTCAAGGCGCCGAACAACCCGCTGAGCCCGTCGACGATAAAGCGGATGACGGAGCCGAGCGCCTGGCCCAACCATTCGAAGAAGCTTTCTACCTGCATGTGTGTGTCCTGATAAGAAGGTGGGCGTATCTGTGCGTTGGTTGTTATTGCGACAGGCTAGTTCCGTGAAGCATAGAGGTTTGCAGGTTTAATAATGGGTTTCCTTTGTTTTTGGTGTACGCATTTCAGTATGGGGGCTGGCTTGTCGGGTCGCTGCATTGCTGCGAGAGCGGTGGGCCTGTGACGCATTTACCCACTGAATCACCGCTATCGCCGGCAAGCCGGCTCCTACGGGTGTTGCGTTGGGGCTTGGGCGCCGTGGTGTTGCTGGTGGCGCTGCTGTGGCTGGCGGATCGGATCTGGCCGTTGCCGCTGCCCGAGGATGACCTGGCGCGGGTGGTGCTGGCTGAGGATGGCACGCCGTTGTGGCGGTTTGCCGATGCCAATGGTGTATGGCGCTACCCGGTGCAGACCGCCGAAGTGTCGCCGTATTACCTGGACGCATTGCTCACCTACGAAGACCGCTGGTTTTATCAGCACCCCGGGGTGAACCCGTTGGCGCTGGTGCGGGCGACGTGGCAGAACCTGACGGGCGCGCGCGTGGTGTCCGGCGGCAGCACCTTGTCGATGCAGGTCGCGCGCCTGCTCGACCCCCACTCGCGGACTTTCCACGGCAAGCTGCGTCAGTTGTGGCGCACGGCGCAGTTGGAGTGGCACCTGTCCAAGGAACAGATCCTCAACCTGTACCTGAACCGCGCGCCGTTTGGCGGCACGTTGCAGGGCGTGGCCGCCGCCAGTTGGGCGTACCTGGGTAAATCGCCGGCGCAACTGACGCATGCCGAAGCCGCCCTGCTCGCGGTGTTGCCCCAGGCACCCAGCCGCTTGCGTCCCGACCGTCACCCGCAGCGCGCCCAGGAAGCCCGCGACAAGGTGCTGCGTCGCCTCGCCGAATTCCAGGTATGGCCGCAGCCGGCGGTGGACGAAGCTCTCGAAGAACCGTTGCTGCTCGCCCCGCGCCTGGAACCGAGCCTGGCGCCCTTGCTCGCTCGGCGCCTGAACCGTCCGGACAGCCCGCCGCTGATCCGCACCACCCTGGATGCCACCCTGCAACGCCGGCTCGAAGACCTGCTGCTGGGCTGGCGCGCGCGCCTGCCGGAACACACCTCCGCCGCCATCCTGGTGGTGGAAGAGGAAACCATGGCCGTGCGCGCCTACCTGGGCTCAGTGGATATCAACGACACCAAGCGCTTCGGCCATGTGGACATGATCAGCGCGCTGCGCTCGCCAGGCTCCACGTTGAAACCCTTCCTGTATGGCATGGCCTTGGACGACGGGCTGATTCATTCCGAATCGCTGTTGCAGGACGTGCCCCGACGTTACGGCGATTACCGGCCGGGCAACTTCTCCATGGGGTTTACCGGCGCGGTGCCGGCGAGCACGGCGCTGTCCAGCTCGCTGAATTTGCCCGCGGTGCAGTTGTTGGAAGCCTACGGGCCCAAGCGCTTTGCCGCGCAGATGCGTATCGGCGGTGTGCCCTTGGCCTTGCCGGCGTTGGCCGAGCCCAACCTGGCGTTGATCCTGGGCGGCGCGGGCAGCCGCCTCGAAGACCTGGTCAGCGGCTACAGTGCCTTCGCCCGGGATGGCAAGAGCGCCACTCTCCGTTTACAGCCGGACGATACGCTGAGAGAGCGGCCAATGTTGTCGCCAGGATCCGCCTGGATCATCCGCCGCATCCTCAGCGGCCAGGCACGGCCCGACCGTGACCCGCGCGCCGAACTGGTACAGCGCCCGGTATTGGCCTGGAAAACCGGCACCAGCTACGGTTTTCGCGATGCCTGGGCGATTGGTGTCGGGCCGCGCTATTTGATCGGCGTGTGGATCGGCCGCCCGGACGGCACGCCGGTGCCGGGGCAGTTCGGCCTCGCGTCGGCGGCGCCGTTGATGCTGCAGGTGCACGATGTACTGACCAACCGCGACAGCCAGCGCGGTATCAGCGCAGCGGTCAAACCGGTGCCGGCCAATGTCGGCGTGGCCGCGATCTGTTGGCCACTGGGCCAGCCCATGAGCCGCAGCGACCCTAATTGCCGTCGCCAGCGGTTTGCCTGGACGCTGGACAACACCACGCCGCCGACCTTGCAGGCGTTGGATCAACCGTTGAGCGTAGGCTTGATGGAAAGCGTCTGGGTCAATGCCAAGGGCCTGCGAGTGGATGCCCATTGCCCTGGCGCGGTGGCGAAAAACATTGCCTTGTGGCCGGCGCCGCTGGAACCCTGGCTACCCAGGGCGGAGCGTCGTGAAGCGCGGATTCCGCCGGCCGACCCTGATTGCCCGCCGCCGGCCTTGGCCGCTTCGTCGCCGCTGTCCATCGTCGGCGTGCGCGAAGGTGACCAATTGCGCCTGCCGGCCGCCAGCCAACAAGCCCTGCGCCTGAAACTCTCCGCCCTGGGCGGCAGTGGCCGGCGCTGGTGGTTCCTCAATGGCGCACCGTTGGGTGACAGCGCCAACCAGGAATTTATCAATGCCAGCTTCGAGCACCTGGGCCGCTACCAGCTCAGCGTTCTCGACGAAGCCGGACAGACCGCCCGGCTCGAATTCAGCGTCGTCGACTGAACCGCCATCGCCGGTAAGCCGGCTCCTACAGGGGAATGTATTCCAAACCGTAGGAGCCGGCTTGCCGGTGATAGCGCCCCAAAGGTTCACTTGCCTTCAAAGCCATTCCCCCCGAAGCTATCCACCTTCAGGAGCCCCCGCATGAACCTCGAACACCTCACCGAACGCCTGCACCGCATCCGCGATACCAACGACTGGAAGCAGTTCCACAGCCCGAAAAACCTGGCCATGGCCGCCAGCGTGGAAATGGCCGAACTGGTCGAAATCTTCCAATGGCTGACCGAAGACCAGTCCCGCCAGTTGCCTGCCGACACACTCGCCCACGCCGGGCAGGAAGTCGGCGATATCGTGCTGTACCTGTTGTTGCTGTGCAGTGAGCTGGGCCTGGACATGAACGAGGTGGTGCGCGCCAAGCTGGCCGACAGTGAACGGCGGTTCGCCCATGAGTGACCGCCATTTCGACCAGTTGGCCACGCGCTTCGCCGAAAAGATCTACGGCGGCGCCAAAGGCGCGATTCGCCTGGCGGTACTCCAGGCCGACCTGGCCGAAGCGCTGCCTGGCCGCCCGCTGCGTGTGCTGGATATCGGCGCGGGCCTTGGGCACATGTCGCTGTGGCTGGCCGAGCGCGGTCATCAGGTGACCCTGGCCGAACCCGCCGAGCCGATGCTCGAGGGCGCACGCCAACGGTTTACCGAGGCCGGACAAACGGCGACCTTCATCCATGCGCCCTGGCAAGACCTGCTGGGCCAACTGACCGAACCCTACGACCTGGTGCTGTGCCATGCCGTGCTGGAGTGGTTGGCCGAACCCCACGCCATCCTGCCGGTGCTGCACCAGCTCACGGTGCCTGGCGGCTGGCTGTCGCTGGCGTTCTACAACCGTGATGCGCTGATTTATCGCAATCTGCTCAAGGGCCACTTCCGCAAAATGCGCAAGAATGACCTGGCCGGCGAAAAGCAGAGCCTGACCCCGCAACAACCGCTGGACCCACGTGAGTTGGCGGCGCAACTCGAGGGGCTTTGGCAGGTCGAAAGCCAGAGTGGCGTGCGGGTTTTCCACGACTATATGCCGGTGGAATTCCAGGCCCGCGCGGATTTACAGGACCTTGTAGAGATGGAACTCGCTCACCGTCGTCACCCAAGCTTTGCCGGACTTGGGCGTTATTTGCACTGGATCTGCCGTCCGGTATAAGCGGCCCAGTCTGCGGAGGTCGAAATGCGTCGTCTCTGTTTGATCCTGTTGTCCCTTGGGCTGGGCGCCTGTTCCAGTCCCAACCCTTATGTGGCTGCTTCAGCGCCGATCCCGCCCGCCCCCGCGCAGGCAGCCAACACCTTCGATGCCAGCGCCTACCCGGCGCCGGTGCGTGACTATGGCGCCTACCGCAATTGGGCCTGGCGCAACGGCCAACTGCCGGCCGGCACAGCCTGGGCGGATTCGGCGCAAATTGCCGAGGCGGTCAGCGGTGCCCTTGACCAGCGCGGCCTGCGGCCCTTGCACGACAGCCGTCCGGCTGACCTGTTCGTGAGCGCCGATGTGCGCCTGGAGAAGCGCCTCAAGCAAGTCCAGGATGACTACGGTTATGGTTACGGCGGCTACAACCGCTATGGCAATGGTTATGGCATGTACAACTCCGTGCCGATCGTGCGCACCTATGAAGTGCAGGTGGTGGTGGTTCGCGTCAATCTGTTCGATGCCCGCACGGGCCAGCCGGTGTGGAGTGCCAGCGCGGAGACGGGCAGCCAGGGAAGCCTCAGTGAGCGCGGGGATGCCTTGCGCCAGGCGGTGCAGAAGGCAATGACGGCCTATCCTCCGAGTTAACAGCTATTCTCATTTCAAGTGCAGGTCGCTCTTTGGAGAACAACCATGTTTCGTCGTATCGCTACGCTCGCGTTTGTTGTGCTGCTGGGCGGTTGCCAGAATACCCAGGTCAACCACGATTTTGATGCCAGCCGGGACTTCGGGGCCTACCGCAGTTGGGCCTGGAAAGACCCGGCGCTGCAATACCGCCCGGATGATCCACGGATCAAGAGCGACCTTACCGAGCAACGCATTCGCCAGGCGGTGGGTGAGCAACTCGACCAGCGTGGCCTGCGCCCGGCTGCGGCAGGCACCAAGGCTGACTTGAGCGTGCAGGCCTATCTCATCGTCGAGGACCGCCAGCAGCAAGTCACCACCAACTACGGCGGCGCCTGGGGTGGCCCCTGGAATGGCTACTGGGGCGGGCCGATGTACAACGAAACCCGCAACGTGACTTACAAAGTCGCCACCATCCAGATCGACCTGCTCGACGGCAAGGACGGCAAGCTGGTGTGGCGCGGCAGTGACGAGCAAATGATGGCCACTTCCCCAAACCCGCAGGATCGCGACAAAGCCATCCGTACGACGGTCAATCGCGTCCTCTCCAGCTATCCCCCTCACTAAAAACCACCACCTACCTCATGTGGGAGCAGGCTTGCTCCCGCATGAGGCCTGCTGCAGCCGGTGAATTCCCGTTAGTCACCCGGGTGGCGCCGGGCCAGCGCACCCTCCAAGCCTTGTCTACACTTCACACCAACTACGGAGAGTAAGCGCTAAGGAGTGCCTGATGTCTCCCCGACTTGGTTCCCGGCAGCGTGGTGCAATTGGCTTGATGGCGGCGGGTACCCTGGCGGTAGCCCTGGTGTTCATGCTGCTGGCAGTGGACAGCGGTCGCTTGTATATGGAAAAGCGCCGGCTGCAGTCCATCGCCGACACTGCTGCCCTGGAAGCCGCCGGCCGTGGCGGCCTGTGCACGCCCTCGACTACCGCCAATGACTATGCGGTGCAGAACGCCACCCGCAATGGTTTCACCGTGGTTGCGGGCGACACCAGTCGTGGCTTGGCAGTTACCTGCGGCTCGCTGGTGACCAATGCCAGCAATGTCCGCGTGTTTAGCGCAGACCCCACAAAAAACGATGCCGTGCGGGTGATCGCCACGCGCAGCGTGGTGACCAGCATCGCCAGTGGTCTCTGGAACATGTTCAGCGGCGTGCCGGTGTCCACCCAGATGACCTTGAGCGCGACCGCCGTGGCCGCGTATGCACCGCCGGTGGCACAGCTGACGATCCGCAGCAGCCTGGTGTCGGTGGATTCCACGAAGTCACCGCTATTGAACCTGGTCATCGGCAATCTGCTGGGTGGCAGCTTGTCGATCACCGCAGCCGGCTGGAATGGCATCCTTCAAACCAATGTGAACCTGTTGAGTTACCTCAACCAGTTGGCGATCAACCTGGGCGTGACAGCGGGTGACTACACCACGTTGCTGAACACCGCCGTGTCCGCCACCGACCTGATCAATGCCGCGGTGATGGTGCTGCAGCAGAATGGCTCGGCGGTCCAGGCGGTCGTCAACGACGTGCTATCAATCAAGGCCATCGCCCCCAATAGCAAGGTGCTGACAGTCGGCAGCCTGCTGAATGTGGCGACCGGTACGCCGGCGGCCGCGTTGAATTCCAGCGTGCAGCTGTTTCAACTGCTGGAGACGGTAGCGCAACTGTCCAATAGCAAGACCGCCGTCAGCGTGGCTACGCAGGTGAACATTCCCGTCGTGGGGAGCGTCTCGATTCAGACCCAAGTGATCCAGCCTCCGCAAATGTCGGCGATTGGCAATCCCTTGCTGGCGAAGGCCGGGCTGGCCAACACCCCCCCCACCAATCAGATTTTTGTGCGCACCGCGCAAGTCAGGACATTGGTGGTTGTGCAGGCGCCGATACTCAAGGTGGTCTCCGGGGTTTCCTCGATTCTGAGCGGGCTGACGACACCGGTATCCAAGGTTGTCGGCGGGCTGCTGAATCTGAATCTACCGGCAGTGGTCGGGGGCGTGTTGTGCCTGGTGGCGTGTAATGTCACTGACGTCGATATCACTCAGTCCTTGTCCATCTACATCGAGGCGGCCAGCGCGCAAAGCTACGTGACGGACTTCACCTGCACCACGCCGGCTACCAAGTCGTTGACGGTGAAGACCACCACCTCACTCGCGACCCTGGGTGTGGGCTATGTTGACCCGGTTGCGGCGTTTTCCTCAAAGGCACCGGTCAGCGTGCAACCCATCAGGCTGATCGATTTTGGCGAGCGCTATTGCGTGGTCCTGACCCTGCTCTGCGGCCCGCGTACCGCCGGTGTAGGCGGGGGCCTGAATTTAATGGCGCTGTCCACGGTGGCTGCGCAAACCAACTCGATGGTGTTTTTACCGGTGGCCGAAATGAACGCGACGCCGACTTACCAAAACGCCCCCGGCACCACCAATATCATCAATAGCCTGGGGGCGACCTTGAGCGGCTTGCAGGTTACCTATGTGCCACCCAGTGGCAGCACGCCCGGCGCGGCGAACGGCACGGTCACCACTGCCCTGGCGAGCATCGTCAGTTCGGTGATCAGCCTGGTCCAGACCGTGTTGGCACCAGTCCTCGACCCCATCGTCAACACGCTGCTCTCGGCCCTCGGCATCAGCCTGGGCAACGCCGAAGTCGGCGCCAACCTCACCTGCCACATGGGCCGCGCCTACCTGGTGATCTAACCTGGCTGAACAACCGGCAGTTCCACACAAAACCGCGCGCCTTGCTCGCCATTGGTGACGCTCAGCCGTCCGCCCATGTTTTCCACAATCCCATAGCTCACCGACAACCCCAACCCGGTGCCGACGCCAATGGGCTTGGTGGTAAAAAACGGCTCGAAAATCCGCTCCAGCAAGCGTGGGTCGATGCCGCCGCCGTTGTCCTCGACCCAAATGCGTACGTGCCGGCTGTCGTGCTCGCAGTGCACGGCGATCCACGGGCGGAACTGCGGGTTGTTTTCACGTTTGCCCAGCAGCGCATCACGGGCGTTGACCATCAGGTTGATCAGCACCTGCTCAAGCTGGTCGGCGTAGCCTTTGACCTGCACGCTGAAGTCCGCCGGGGTGACGCGCAGGTCCACGCCCTTGCCGCGCAGCCCTTCGCCGAGCAGCGACAGCGTGCCCTCCACGGCCTGGGAGGGGTCGAAGGGCTGCTGTTCGATTTCCGAGCGGCGGCCAAACACGCGCATATGGTCCACCACACGCGCCGCGCGTTGGACCTGGGCGTCGATGCGCTGGAGCTTTTCCGTCAGGTAGTCGATCTGCGCGTCGCCGTTGCCCAGGCGCTTGAGCACATTGACGATGGCCATGCGCATCACATTCAGCGGCTGGTTGATCTCGTGGGCCAGGCCCGTGGCCATTTCCCCGAGGGTGGCCATCTTCGCGCTCTGGGTCAGTTGTTGCTGGGAGCGACGTACCTCAGTGTTATCGCGGCCAACGGCCTGCACTTCCACCAATATGCCTTGCTCATCGAATACACCACGGTCGGACCACACCCACCAGGCATGTTCACGACCCGGCAGTTGCAGGCTGATTTCGGCGGTGCTCACCGGGAATTCCGGGGTCAGTTGGCGGATGCGCTGGATAAATGCCTGGCGCTGTTCGTCCGACAACCAATCACCGAGGTGAAGCCCCGGCAGTTGCTCTGGCCGGCACTCCAGGTAGTTGGCCAGTGGCGTGTTGCCGAAGGTCAGGGTCAAGTCCGGGCGATAGCGGCAGATCATCGCCGGCGAGTCTTCCACCAGGATGCGATAGCGTTCTTCGCTCTGCTTGATCTGCTCGGCGGCCAGGGTCGCCTCGGTCACGTCGAGCCACAGCCCGACAGCTTCTACCGGCAGGCCCAGGTCATCGCGCAGCAACTTGGCCTCGTCGAGCAGCCAATGATAGGCACCCTGCTTGTCACGCACCCGGTAGCGACTGCGCACATTGCCTTCGCGCAGCAGTTGGCGGGTGCGATCAAAGTACAGGTCGCGGTCTTCGGGGTGGATCAGTGCGGCCAGGCTGTCATGGCTGCAATCGTCCAGGGTCCAGCCCAGCACGGGCAGCAGGCTGTCGCTGAAGAAGGCCGGGTGCAACGCGCCGCCGACGTAGCGTTGTACGTAGATCACCGCCGGAGAACTCGCGATCAGGTTGTCCAGGCGCGCATGGGCGGCGGCGGCTTGCAGTTGCTGGTTCTTGATGTCGCTGATGTCGAGCATGAAGCCGATCCAGCGCCGACTGTCGCCCGCGCCCAGTACCTGGCCCTGCACGCGATACCAGAGCGGCTGGTCGGCGTCGGTGCGTTGCAGGCGGACGCTGGTCAGCAGGGGTTTGCCCAGGGCCTGTAAATCCTGCAGGCGGCTGTTGAGTTCCTGGCGATCGGCGGGATGAATCAGCTCCAGCCACAGGCCCAGCGCCTGGCGCGTCGCGCCGTCTTCCTGGCCGAGGCTGCGCAACAGGCTCGGGGCGAGTTGGATTTCCTCGGTGGCGGGCAGCAGTTCCCACCAACCGGTGCCGAGCAGGCCTTGCAGGGCTTCCATGCGTTCCAGTTGTTGGTGCGCGCGCTGTTCGCGCAGGCGGCTGAGCAACGGCGCGGCGAGGGCGGCGGCAAGGTCCAGCCACTCGCGTTCGCGGGTCTGTGGCTCGCCGATGTAGCAACCGCACAGCAGCCAGGCGGCAACGCCCTCGGCGTCGCGATACGGCACCAGCAACCCGTCGGCATGGCCGAAGAGGCTGAGCAGGCGCGGGTGATCATTGCGTGCCTCGGCCAGGCGCAGCGATACGTTGCCGTTGACGCCGTCCAGGCCGGTGCCGAGGTACTGGCCGGTTTGCCACAAGGCCGGTGCGTCATGGGCAGTGTATTGGCTGTAGATCCGCCAACCCCGCTCGTCGTCATCCGGCACTGCCAGGGCAACACAGGGGATTCGCCAATGCTGTGCCAGGTTGCGCAGCTGCTCGGTGACCACGTCAGGCAAGCGACCCAGGCTGCAGACGCGCAACTGCTCGCTCATGCGGCCAGCCAGTTGGTGGTTCTGCTCGCGCTGCCCGGCCTGTTGCCTGCCGGTCAGCAAGTCACCGATGTCGAGCAAGCGCAGGATCCAGCCGTCACTCTCTGGCTCGACCCAGCCGCGGGTGTGCAGCACCTGCCCGATGCCCTGGAAATCCAGGTCGAGGCTTTGACGTTGCCAGTCGGCGGGGTGGCCTTCGACGCTCAGCGCGCTGCCGGCACACAGCAGGTCTCGCAATAATGGCCGGGCTTCGGCCACGCTCTGCGCGGCCAATTGCTGACGCAGCGTGCCGCTGAGGCTGACGACACGGCCTTGGTCATCCAGTCGCACATGCAGCCCGGCAGCCGGCACCGCTTGCGGCTCGAGAACCTGCGGGCGGGTGCGGCCCGACAGGCGCCCGAAAAGGTTATCCCCCGCGGTCAAAACTGGATACTCGAACTGGCCGTCAGGTTGGTCGGCAGGCTCGGTACGTTGCCTATGCCGGGGATCACCAGGGCCGGGAATACCGAGTTGAGGTTGGCACTGGGGTAGGTGATCGCGACGGTCAGCGTGGTGCCGGTGTAGGTGGCACTGACGAAGGAGGGCTGGAACTGGAAGCTTGCGGGGATCCAGCTCAATTGCGCGGCGACGGTATCTTTCGCGCGTTGGGTGACCTGCGTGGGGTAGGCGGTTCCGGCCGCGACCGGGTCTATCGACATGGCCTGGCGCACCGCCTCGGCTGCGGCCTGGTTGAACGACTGCATCAATAACAGCGGCAGGCTATAGCTGACCAACCCATAAAACACGGCAAAGAAGATCCCGAAGACCAGGGCGAACTCGATCGCCGCAGCACCTTTTTGCTTTCTGGGGAGGCCTGTTTTCATGACTGCGTCTACCCTGACGGCTACTACCTGATATCAGCATAGAATCAATCAGCAAAAAGGGATGTTTTTTAGGTGATTCATGGCGTGGTGATAGTGCTCTGGCTGGGGCTCTGTGCGGTGCAGGATATGCGTCAGCGACAGATCGCCAATGGGTTGACCTTGGGGGTTGGGCTGCTGGCCTTACTTTATTTGAGCTGGACGGGTGTCACCTGGCTGGGTGCGCCGGCGAAGGAGGGTGGCTGGGCGTTTGCCCTGGCGCTGCTGCTGGGACTGCCGGGCTATGTGCTGGGACGCTTTGGCGCGGGCGATGTAAAGCTGTTGGCCGCGTTGGGAATGGCCACCACCGTGGACCCTTTGTTGTGGTCGCTGATCGGCGCTGCACCCGTCCTGGGCGCGTGGCTGCTTATCCATCAATGGGTTAGCGCGGGCCATGCGAAACCGGGTGTGGAGGCGTCAACAAAACAGCCTTTTGCGCCGTTTTTATTGACAGGTTTTGCACTGTATTTATTTTGGATCCATTAGTCGCACAACGCCTCTATCGCTATGTACATAGTCATAAAGTAGGTCTACGTTTATTGAGTAGATGTATAGGATTCTTCGTCGAAAGGGATAGGTCAATCTATTGGCTTGCCAGGCATGGAGTAGCGCGTGAACAAGCTCACATCGGCAGTAAAAGTGCTCGTGGTCGACGATCAGCCGCTGATCGTGGAAGAGCTCTGCGAATTTCTCGAAAACAGTGGTTATCGTTGTGTCCCGTGTGAGTCCAGCCGCCACGCCTTGAAGCGTTTCAGCGAAGACGCCGAGATCGGCCTGGTGCTGTGTGATCTGCACATGCCCGACATGGATGGCATCGAGCTGGTCCAGGCCATGCAAAAGGTCGCCGGCAAGCAGCGCGCGTTCGAAGCGATCATGCTCACCGGGCGTGCCGACAAGCAGGACGTGATCAAGGCCCTGCGCGCGGGCATCTCCGATTACTACCAGAAGCCGATCAACCTCGATGAATTGCTCGAAGGCCTGCAACGCCAGGAAGCGGCGTTGGAGGAGCGGCAAAAAGAGCTGCAACTGGGGCACCTGAACCAGAAGCTGCAGTACCTTTCCGAGTCGATCAATGACTTGTACCAGGACCTCGACAAAGTACGTCGCAGCCCGAATGCAGGGCTGCCCGACGATGGCGAGTCAGCCGAAGAGGCCGGGCCGGTGGAAATCCCGACCATCTTCAATCAGCTCTCGCCCCGTCAGCTGGACGTGGCGCGGCTGGTGGGCAAGGGCCAGACCAACTATCAGATTGCCTGCGAGCTGGGCATCACCGAAAACACGGTCAAGCTGTATGTGTCCCAGGTCTTGCGCCTGACCCATATGCATAACCGCACCCAACTGGCATTGGCGTTGTCGCCGAACAATTCGGCAATGCGCCAGCGGGTGACGGCCCACTGACGCGCGCAGCGTTATTGACTCTTCCCGCCTTTGGATGACGCTTCGAAGAACTCCGGAATCGGATGCTTGTTGCTGTCGAGCCAACGCTGCATGGCCTGCTCCCTTTCGGTGGGCGTGGTCTTTTGCGGTGTCGGCGAGGCGGCTCGGCCATTGATCTGCAGCGCCATCCAGTTCTCCGTCTCTGCCTGCTGTGGAGACGAAGGGCCGGGTGGAATGGCCACTGCGCTCAGCGGCAGCAACGCCAGGTAAACCAGGTAATAGGCTTTCATCGTCGACTCCTTATTTGATGATCACCGGCAGCGCATCACTGACTGCCGCGACGTTGCGTGCTGCCGCGCTGGACTCCTTGAGTTTCACCGCGCGAGCCTGGGCCTCGGTGACCTGTTCGGGGCTCAGGCCCAACTGGCTGACCACTTTTGCCGCTTGCCCCCAGTCATCCTGATAGATCAGCAGGGTCACCAGGTTCACGGCCGCCAACGGTTCGCCCTGCTTGAGTTCGATGGCCGTCATGAACTCGAAGCGCGCGTCTTCCAGGCGCAATTGGTTGAGGTACACCACCCCCAGGTCATTGCGGATTTTTTCGTCGGTAGGTGCCAGGCGTGCAGCCCTTTGCAGGTGGGCCATCGCCTGGCCGTTGTCACCCTTGGCGGCGGCCAGTTGTCCCAGGCCGTGCTCGCCCTCGGCCGTCATGCAGGTGCCGAGCAGGCTGCGGTACAGCGGCTCAGCCTCGCTGCGGCCCAACAAACGGTAGTTACGCGCCTTGCGCTGGCGCACCTGGGGCAAGGTGTCCGGCAGGTTCTGCAGGTTGGCCAGGCTGGCGTGCAGCTTGCCTTCGTTGGCGAGGTCATCGGACAGGTTCAACGCCAGTTCCTGGTCGGCGCTGGGCTTGCTGCAACTGCCGGGTGTGGTCAACGCCGCCCAGGGCGATTGACCGTTGGTGGCGCATCCACCGAGCATCAACAGGGCCAGGCCGGCGATCAGTACTTTCATCAGGGTTTCCTCAAAAGTGGCTCAAGGCGCGGGCGATGCCGATAAAGGCGGGGCCGCCGAGCACGATCAGCAAGGCTGGAAACAGAAACACCATCATCACCACCGACATTTTTGCCGACATCTTCGAAATGTATTCCTGCAGGCGGGTCAGCCGGCGGTCATCCAGCAACTGCTTGAGCGCCAGCAGCGATTTCATCGCGCCGCCGCCTTGCTGGATCAATTGTTGAAGGATGATGCAGGTGTCGGTGAACTCGTCCACTTCAAGCAGGCGGGCGGTCTTACCCAGTTCTTCGCCCAGCTCCAGGCCGGAATCGACCCGGGCCAGGATCAGGCGCAGCTCGTGGGTGAGGCTCGGCAGTAAGCGCTGCGCGTCGTTACCCAGCACGCGCAGAGACTGTTCAACCGCCATGCCCGATTCGAACAGGATGCGCAGCAGTGGAATGAAGGTGGCGATCTCTCTGGCGATCCGCTGCTGGCGGTATTTGGCGGCCGCGGCGAGTACACGCTTGGGCAGCAGGTAGCCGATGCCCAGGGCAACCGCGGGGGCAATCCACACAGGGGCGGCCTGCGGGAAAAACAGCTCCTGGCCGAGGAAGGTCAGGCCCATTAATACAATCGGCACGCCGACCTGGAAGGCTGCAAACAGCGAGCGCTGGCTGGCTTTACGCCAACCGACCCGGTTGAGCAGCACCTGGGTTTCATTGTCCAGGCTGACCGAGCGCTGGGCCAGGCTGCTGCCGCCGAGTTGGCGCATGAACGCGCCGATTTTGTCATCGCTGCCGGTCCGCCCCTGCAACCGTTCGGAGACGCGGCGATCGCGCCGGCGATGCTCAAGGACCTGGCCACCCACCAGCACCAGGGCGGCAAGGAACATCAAGGCGCCAGCCAGAAGCACCATCTCAGACACTCCTCAGCATGCGCCACATGGCGAAGGTGCCTGTCAGGTCCATCGCGAGGGCGACGAACAGCAGGGTGCGCCCGGTGTCGTCGTTCCACATGGTCAACAGGTAGCCAGGGTTGACCAGCATGAAGTAACTCACCAGCAAAACGGGCAAGCCACCCAGCAGGTACGCGGTCATGCGCGTTTCACCGGTCATGGCTTTGAGTTGGCGGGCTCCCTGTTCACGCTCGCGAATCATCTTGATCAGGTTTTCCAGCAGTTCGCTGGCGTTGCCGCCGTAGCGATGGTTGACCTTCAGGCCCAGGGCAAACAGGCGAAATTCGTCCTGTTCGTAGAATTCGGCAAAGTCACTCGCGGAGTCCGGCAGGCTCACGCCCATGCGCACGTTGCGCTGCACACGGCCCATGGCCTCCTTGAGCGGGTTATCAATATTCTCGATACCGCCCAATACGGCGTCGGCCAGGGTCCTGCCGGATTTCAGGCTGCGTACGCTGTGGTCCAGCAACTGTGGCAACTGTTCGACCATGCGTTGCACCCGCCGCTGGTAACGCCAGCTGATGTAGACGCGCAACAGAAGGGGCGGGCCCAGCACCATCACCGCCAGGCCCAGCCCGTCGGCGATCAGGTAGCCGAACAACGCGCCGACGATCCAAGCGCTGAGCCACAGGCCCAGGCGATCAGTCGGCTTGCCCAGCCCCGCGCGCAGAAACATGCGCTCAAGGCCGGACCAGCGAGTGGGTTCTTCGCGGGCCTCGGGTTGGCCGTCACCGAGGCGCTCCAGCACGCGGTCAGTCTGGGCCTTGCGCAGGCCGTGCTGAAACTGCCAGAGCGACAGCCCGATCAGCAGCAGGCAAAAAAGCAGCAACATAGGTCCGGTCATCAGGCGCCCCCTATAACGGCAAGGCCGATTCGCGGCGCAGTTTGTCACCGGCCGGGTTGATGGCTTCGCGCAGGAAACCGAAGCCGGTGCGCCGGTCCAGCCTGAACAGGGTATTGGTGACGTACACGTCGTCGCGCACGCCCACCACCTCGACGACTTCGCTTACGCAGCGGCGGCCATCGGGCATGCGTGTCAGTTGAATCACCACGTCCAGGGCGGCGCAGATCATCTGGCGCAGGGTTTTTTCCGCGATCACCCGGCCGGTCAGGCCCACCAGGGTTTCCAGGCGCAGCAGGGCATCCTGGGCATTGTTGGCGTGTACGGTGCTCATGGAACCGTCGTGGCCGGTGTTCATCGCCGTCATCACATCGAGCACTTCCACGCCTCGGATTTCGCCGAGGATGATGCGGTCAGGGCGCATCCGCAGGGCGTTGCGGATCAGGTCGCTGGACCGCACTTCACCATGGCCTTCGGCGTTTGGCGGCCGGGTTTCCAGGCGCACCACATGGGGATGGCCCAGTTGCAGCTCGGCGACGTCCTCGATGGTCACCAGGCGCTCGTGCGGGTTGATCAACTGGCTGAGGATATTCAGCAGTGTGGTCTTGCCGGTGCCGGTACCGCCGCTGATGAGAATGTTGCAACGTTTGCCGACGGCCTCCTGAAAGAACTCGAAAATGCTCTGGTCGATGGTCTGCATGGCGACCAGGTCGCTGCTCTTGAGCATGTCCTTGCGAAACTTTCGAATCGACAGGCACGGCCCGTCCAAGGCAATCGGCGGGATGATCGCGTTGACCCGGCTGCCGTCCGGCAGGCGCGCATCCACCATCGGCGAGGACTCGTCCAGGCGCCGTCCCAGCGGCGCGAGAATCCGCTGCATCACGCGCTCGACGTGGTGATCGTCAATAAAGCGCAGGTCGCTCTGATGCAGCAGGCCGTCGCGCTCGATAAACACCCGGTGTGGCCCGTTGACCAGAATCTCGGTTACCGAGGGATCGCGCAGCAGCACTTCCAGCGGGCCGAAACCGGTGAGTTCGTCGACGATTTCTTCGGCCAGGCGTTCCATTTCATAACGCGAGATCGCCAGGCGCATGCGCGTGATGTATTCGGAGACTTTGTCGGTGACAAACTGCGCCAGCGACTGGCGCGTGCCTTCGAGCAGGTTTTTGCCTGACTCCTCGATGGCGTCAATGATGTAGCGGTGCAGCACCAGCTTCAGGCCATCATGGTCGCTGTTGCCGCTGACGCTGCGGGCCGGGCCGCCGAAGAGTTTTTCGCTGGTCATCGTCCCGACCCCAGGAAGCGTTCAAACCAGCGCATCGAGGGTTTTTCCAGACCCTCGGAGCGTTTCGCCAGGCGTTCGCCCAAGGTCCGCACGGCTTGGGTCAGGGGTTCGCGTGGGGCCAGGGCGAACAGGGTCTGGCCCTGGTTCTTGACGTTCAGGCGCAGTTCGGCGCTCAGCGGCAGGACGGCGATGCACTCAAGGCCGAAGCTTTTTTCCAGGGCCTCGGTGTCGGGTGCACAGGATTTGATATAGCGGTCGACCACCAGCTTGGCGTGCTCGAGTTTCATGCCTTTGTCGCGCCAGCGGTTGAGCACCGCCAGGTTGCGCCGACAGTCGAGTACGCTCTGGTCGGTGCACCACAGCAGTTTGTCGCAGTGGCTGACAAAGGTACGCAGCGCCTCGCTGTCCGGTTGCCCGGTAATGTTCACGACGATGTGCTGGAAGTGTTGGCGCAACGCGCTGAGCAGCATGTACAGCTCGGCGGCGCTGGTCAGTTTGAGCGGTTCGTCACCGGTGGCATAGGCCAGGATGCGCAGGCCATCCAGGGCTGTGGTGAAGGCGCTGTTGATCAAGGTGGTATCGAGACGGCGCAGGTGCCGCAATGCATCGCCAAAGTTGAACGTGCTTTCCAGCCCCAGCAGCGCCAGGCTGTCACTGCGTGGCAGGCCCAGGTCGAGCAGCAGGGTTTGCTGCCCGCTTTTTTGCACCACCAGCGCCAGGTGTGTCGCCAGCATCGCCCCATCGGCGTTGCTCTGGGTGCCAAACAGCACGGTCAGGCCGCCCAACTGCGCACTGGAAGTCACCGGCGGCAGGCGCTTGCTCAGGCGCCGCACCAGGCCTGCGACTTCACTGGAGCGCGAGCCATAGGCGACGAAATCCCGTGCGCCGGCCCGCATGGCATTGAGTACCAATTGGTTGTCCATGCCATCGCCGAGGGCGACCACCGCGAGCATCGGCTTGGCCTCCAGCGCCCCTTCGATCAGCGCACTTTGGGCCACCACGTTTTCACGGTCGAGGCCGACGAACACCAGGTTGGCGAAGGTCACGTCGACCAGCGCGAGCAACTCATCCAGGCTGCCACCGCCGGCACTGACCACTTGGCCAAGGGGCGCGAGTGCGCCCTGGAGCCATTCCAGGTCGGTGGTGTTGCGGGTAATTGCCAGAAATGTCTGGCTCAGGCTATCGCTCATTGGGAAAGTCCACTGCGACGATCGAAGTTGCCGTTTTCCAGGAAGAACAGGCGGTACCAGTTCGGGTCGTAGGTGCGCAGTTTCTCGCCGGGCAGGGAAGGCAGTTGCGCATTCGCGGCCAGCGGCTGGACCAGGTGCGGCGTGACGATCATCAGCAGCTCTTTTTCTTCGCGGCTGATGTTGGAATCGCGGAAAAACGCGCCGAGGATCGGGATGTCACCCAGGCCTGGAAACTTGCTGATGGTGGAGCGGTTGGTGCTGCTGATCAGGCCGCTGATCACGAAGCTTTCGCCATCGGCCAGGGACACGCTGGTGTCGGTTCGACGCACGGTCAGGGCGGGCACCTGGATCCCCTGGATCTGCACGGCGTTGCTGTAGTCGAGCTCGCTGACCTCCGGCGCGACCTTGAGGGTGATGCGATTGCGGTCGATCACCGTGGGGGTCAGGGTCAGGCGGATGCCGAACTCCTTGTACTCGATGGAGATACTGTCGCTGCCGCTGCTGGGCACCGGAATGGGCACTTCGCCGCCGGCCAGGAAGGTTGCGCTCTGCCCGCTCAGGGCTACCAGGCTGGGACGCGACAGGGTATAGGCGAAGCCGCTCTGTTCGAGGGCGTTGATCATCGCCGAGATCCGCCCGCCACCGAAGCCGATGTTGAAAAAGCCATTATTCACCGCCTGCCCGCGAAAGCTGTTGGCGGTGGTGGCGGGGATCGTGCCATTGCCCGGGCTGCCGAACAGGAAATTGCCACCTTGGCCGAACAATGAGGTACTGGCTTCCTTGAGCTTTGTACGGCTGACCTCGACAAAGCGAATGTCGGTCTGCACCTGGCTGGGCAGCAGCGGGTCCTCGGAAGGCGACAGCGACAAGCTGGTCAGCGCCGAAGTGGCCTTGCCCTTGACGAACACCATGCTCTGGCGCGGCGCGCTGGCGCAGGCGGTCCACACCATCAGGCTGGTCGCGCCGACACCGACGCCGGTCAGCAGGAAGTTACGGTCGCCGTTGACGCGCACATCGGCGATCTTCGGGTCGCCAATCGCCAGGCGGGTTATTGCCACCGGCGATTGCAGTTCCTGTTGCAGGCCTTCTCCCACCTCGACCACGGCGGGCAACTGGCCCAGGGCGCTGCAATTACCCGGCGCCGCGAAGGCCATGCCCGCCGGCAGGCTCGACAGCATCAGGGTCCAGGCGAGGTGCGTGAACATGGCAGTGTAGCGATGGCTCATTCAAGGCATCCTTGCTCAATCACGGGGTTTGTGGGGCTGCTTGGGCACCGCGAATCACTTCAATGCCACGACGTGCGCCGGGCTCGCCGGCGACTGTGGCTACCCGCTTGGGCGGGCCGATCAGAGCCAGCTGGGTGAATTGATAGAGGTCGCGGTTGGCACTTTCCAGTTTGTCCGGTGCGTCGCTTTCGCCGGCCCAGTAGCGACTGAGCAGCTGTTCGTCGGCGCTGCGCACGGCCAGGCGCAGGGTGCCGGCCTGGGCCGCGAGCATCAGGCGACTCAATAAGGCTTCCGGTACAGCCAGCACTACGGTGCGGGCACCGGCACGGCGTTGCGCGGCCTGGGCGCGCTCTTCAGGCGTGGCCGGTGGCGGTACCGCAGGCGTGCCGTCATTGGCCAGGCCCATTTGATCGCCGACGCTGAGCAGGCGCATGGCCGGCAGGACGATTTGGGCTGACGGCTCGGTATTGCCGTTGTCCTGGCGCAGGAACAGCAGCACGTCCACGTAGTCGCCTGGGCTCAACTGGCCGGCGACGCCGATGACTTCATCCACCGCGACGGCCAGCGCCCGCTCATCTGGGCGAATCATGCGGGCCAGCGGGCCGCCGGCGTTGAAGCTTTCTTCGTTGAGCCAGGTGCCCGCAGCCAGCATGCGCAGCGGTTTGCGTCCGATCGCCTGGTCCAGTTGCGTCAGGCTGCCGGCGGGTACGGTGCGCAGTTTTTCCACGGCCAGGTCAGCAGCGGTCAGTGGTACGAAAGCAGGGACGTCATGCACCAATACCACGACGGGAGTGCGGTTCTGGTCTTCGACGGCAGCGACGGTTTTTTCCACGGAAACGACAGGTGCGGTGGGTGCCGTGACGGGCTCCGGCGAGCGACTCAGTACCAGCCCCCAGTACCCTGCAATCAATGCCCCGATCAGCAACAAGCCGGCCAGGACCATGCTGATACGACTGTTCATGACGGCTCTCCCTTTCCCGTTGCATTACACACTCGTTAATCCAATCGAGTTAATTCGCAACCTGGCTGTGATGAACAACTAACGATTTGGCTATTTGAAGGTAGCTCAGCTAGGACGAAATGCCATTACCTGACAGAAAATTTATCTGCATGCCAAGGCGTTGCCTTTTGAACAGCGGGTTTATGGCGCCAACGTTGTGACTAATACTTTCTGATTAATGCGTTATTACAGTTGTGAGCCTGGGGTTTGTTGACAATGCTCTAGTGGCACGCCGTGATTATCTGGATCTAGAGCCCTTCGGCTTTCAGTGGCGTTCTTAGGGAGAAGTCTTATGTTCCTTGACCTGATGTTGAAGTTCTATGTTCAGACACAACTATTCTTCAAACGCAAAGAGGGCGCGTCAGGTATTGAATACGCCATTATCGTGGCGCTGGTGGCGATTGTTATTGTCGGTGCAGGCTCGGGGCTGGGCACCAAGATCGCCTCGGTGTTCAACGGTATTGCCAACAAGATGACCACCGTGACCTGAGTTAAAGTGTAAAGCCACCCCCTTAATCCACGGGCAGGTACGGTCATGAGCGCATCTTCTTCGGGTCGCCAACAAATCTTATTGGTGGACGATGAAGAAGACGCCTTGATCGAACTTGCCGAGTCCCTCGGTAACGAGGGATTTGTCTGTTTTACCGCCAACTCTGTCACCTTCGCCCTGCAAGAATTGACACTCCACCCTGACATTGCCCTGGTCATCACTGACCTGCGCATGCCCGAGGAAAGTGGCATTTCCTTGATCAAGCGTCTGCGCGAACACACCTCACGCTCGCACCTGCCGGTGATTGTCATGTCGGGCCATGCCGAGATGGACGACGTCAGCGACATGCTGCGTCTGCAAGTGCTCGACCTGTTCCGCAAGCCGATCTACCTGGTGCGGTTGATCGACACCTTGAACAACCTGTTCCCTATCGCAAAGAAACCCACTGAGTAGCGGCCGCTTTGCCGGCGCTGGCGTCCGTGAGATCGCCCGCGCGGCGAGTCGCGCCCACCCGGCAGGTGGGCGCAGTGCGAGGTTCAGAGTTGGTAACTGAAGCTCAACGTGTAGCGCGGACGCCGATCAAAGTTGTCGAACGCCACTTCCGACATCGGCTTGGCCGCTTCCAGGGAGATATTGTAGTACTTGGCGTCACCGAAGCGCAGGCCGATGGCGGCCGATGACATGTTGTTGCCCTTGATCGGCAGGTCGTTGAACCAGGTCTTGGCGCGGTCGAACACCACATAAGGCTGCAGGATGCGCACCCATTCGCCGGCGCGGTTGTAGCTGTAGTTGACCTCATACGCCACGCCCCACCCCTTGTCGCCCGAGCCCTGGTCATCGGGGTAGCCACGGGCGAAGTTCTGCCCACCGAAGGTGGCGCGCTCGCTGTCGGGCAGGGTGTCATCGCTCCAGTAGAGCGCGCCGGACAGCACGCCTTGCCAGTTATCGAAGAGCTTGTTGCTCTGCACGCCGGACAGGCGCAGGCGGAAGAAATCGAGGTCCGGCTTGAGGCCGCCGAAGTCACTGCGGGTCTTGGCGCCCATGCCGTTGATGCCTTGGTACAGGCCAGCGCTGAGGATGCGCAGTTGCGTGGTATCGGCCTTGCGCCAATCACCTTCGAACGCCAAGGCGCGCAGGTCGGTTTGCAGCTCCAGGCGCTGGGGGAAACCTTCGAGTTTGTAGCGGGTGGTCTGGTCGACCGCGTAGTAGCGGGCGCCGAGGCTCAGGGACTCGTTGGGCGAGGCGATCACGGGGTGGCTGAAGCCGATGGAGTAGCGGTCGATTTCCTGATGTGGCTTGAGTTCGAAGCCGTCGCCCAATTGCAGGCTGGTGCGCGGGTCGGCGCGGTAGCGCTCGCCCGACAACACCAACTGCGTGCCCTCGGCATTGATGAACTGGCTGTAGGCGGCGCGGTAGTAATGCTCCTTGTCGTCGCCCGGTGGGAACAGCCCGCTGAGGCTCAGTTGTTCCCCCATGGATGTCCACGAATTGCTGGTGGCCGTCAGCAGCGCTTGCGTACCGCCACGGCTGGCCTCGTTCAGGCTCATGCTGGTGGTGAACGGTTTGCGGCTGGCGGTGATTTGCATATGGGTTCCGCCATCAGTGGTGCCGGGCGGCGGCACCTGCGCCTGCAGGGTCACCCCGGGGATGGCGCTCATCAGCGTGGTGTAGCGCTCGAAGGTCTTGCGGGTGAGCGGGCGTTCGGCCTTGAGTTTTTCCGCGAGTTTGTCGACGTAGGCCGACACCGAGCCGATGTCGCCCTGCAGGTCGTAATCGCGGATATAACCCTCGACCAGCACCACGTGCACAAGGCCGCCTTCAAAGCGTTGTTCCGGCAGGAAGGCGTAGGACAGCAAATAGCCGTCTTCCTGGTAGCGGCGGGTGATGCTGCGGGTGGCTTCGATCAATTGCGCCAGGTTGGTTTCATGGCCGATCAAGGGTTCGAAGGCCTGGGCGACTTCCTTCAGCGGGTAGACCGTGCCGCCGTCGATCTGCAGTTTGCGAATGGTCACCTTGGTGTCCATCAGCAGGGGTTGCGCGGCGGTGGCCGCGGGGGTGGGCAACTGGGTCTGCGGGGTCACCGGTCGATACGCATCGGCGGGCAGGTTGGGCACGGGCAGGTTGCGAATGGTGTCGTTGCTATTGAGGAAGCTGGGTAGGGTATCGGCGTGGGCGTAAGCACTGAGGGTGAGCAATAACAACGGCGTCAAGGCGCGCATAGGACACTCCATGGTCAAAACTGCAGCAGCGTATTGCAGGGTCCCGCCGGGCTCTGGGGGCGCGGTTCGGGTGTTTTCAGGGATCGATCATTGACCCATAAAAAAAGACGAGAGACTTATTGGGGTCTCTCGTCTCAACCAAGCGTAGGCGCTGTAGGTGAGGCCGTCTAATCGGCCAGGTGCAATTCTATTTTTTGCCGGTAAGGCCACCGATCAGGCCGCCCAGCAGACCCCCATTTGCACTGGCACCTGCACCTGCGGAGGCGGATGCGCCGGCTCCCAGGTTCAGGCCACCGCCGAGCAAACCACCGCCGGTGTTGGTGCCGCCGGTCACCAGGCCGCCGATCGAGGCCACGGTGCCGCCTACTGCGCTCACGGTACCGCCCAAGGCGTTGGTGACCGGGTTGGCGTTAGTGCCGCTGATTTTGCCGCCCAGGCTGCTGACGGCGCCGCCGACATTGGTCACCAGGCCGTTGACGGGAGCACCCAGGCCGGTGGCGTTGCCGACGGTTTGGGTCAGGCTGGTAACGCCGCTGGTGATAGGGTTCAGGGCGCCGCCGACCTGATTGGTGAGGGCGGCAACCGGTGCGCCTGCCGCGGTGTTCGGTGTGCCGCTGCCACCCAGCAGGGTACCCAGCGATGCCACGGTGCCGCCCGCTTTGACGCCAGTAACGCCGGTCGCGCTGACCACGCCATTGCTGCTGCCTGCATCCAGGCCGCTGCCGGCGCCTGCGATCACACCACCGATGAGTTCCGCCAGGCCCAGTTGCCCGGTGCCACCGCCACTGCCACCACCCGTGCCGCCGCCACTGCCGCCACTGCTGTCGTCAGCCGGGTCGACATAGCCGCTGGCTTTACCGACCACGGTGCCTACGCCATTGAGCACATTGCCCACAGCGCCAGTGACAGGGTTGCCGGTGCCGCCGGCATCGGCGACTTTATCGCCCAGGCCGTCAACGGTATCGCCGACTTTTTGCAGCAGGCCGCCGACAGGCGTATCCAGGCCTGTGGTGGTGCCGACTTTGCCGGTGGTTTTTTCCACCAGGGACACCACGGGCACCAGTACTTTCGCGCCGACGGTGTTGGTGACCGAGCCCAGTGGGCCGGTGGTGCTCGCCGTGCTGAGTGTGTCGCCGAGCATGGTTACGGCGTTGCCGACCTTGCCCACTACGTTGCCGACTACGGGGGCGGCACCGCTGACCACGGGCACTTGCCCCAGCAGTGTCGCCACATTTTGACCGGTCGTGGAGACACCGGTGCCGAGATCGGCGACTCCGTTGGCCACGCCGGCCACGGTTTTGCCCAGTGCATTGCTATCGGTACCCAGAGTGCCCAGGCCATCCGACACGCCCGTGCCGATACTGCCGACTGCCGTGCCGACAGAGGTCACCAGGCCACCTGCGGTAGCCCCCACGATCGGCAGGCTGCCGAGTGTGGTACCGAGGCTGCCGACAGTGCCGCCGAGGCCGGTTACGGTATCGCCGAGGGTATCGGCCACGTTAGCCGTGACCAGGGTGCTGGTGGTGCCGGTACCGCCACCTCCTGTGCCGCCACCACCAGTACCCCCGCCGCCGGTACCGCCACCGCCAGTGGATGCGTCCGGTGAGGAAGCGGAGCCGCCACTGTGATGCCCACCACCACCGCTGCTGCAGCCGCCGAGCGTCATTGCTACTGCCAGGGCCAGCGCGGTACTTGCTTTCCAAAACACTACTTGAGCTTTCATGATTGAGTTCCTTGCACCTGTACAACCTTGGTTGTCTCAAACGCTCGCTATTTCTAGGGATAGCGATGCGTTTGTCCGTGTGGCTATAACAAGCCCGGGCGCTCTTTCTCACAATGCTCTACTTGGTATTAACGATTTATATACGGCGCGGATGTACCGGTTAAGCGACTAATACCAAGGGTATAAGGGGTGGATGTATCAAGATATATATGTATTAAAAATCAAAGAGTTGAATAAAAAAGCGGACTTGAGAAAGTCCGCTATAACCCAGGATGTATATATACAATTAATCAGTGGTTGTTCAGGCGATCGGCTGCCATTTGCCCACCATGTGTTCAATGTCACCCGCGCCTTTCAACACTAACTCCCCGCTGGACCCGGCCGCACTGGCCCATAAGGTGACCTCACTGGGCAGGCGTACCGGCTTCTTGAACTCGACGTTTATCTCGATGTTCGCGGCCGGCAGGTGTTCACCCAAGGCCGCCAGGGTGCGCGCCTTGTTCCACAGTCCGTGGGCGATGGCCTGGGGGAAGCCGAACAGCTTGGCCGTGAGCGCGCTGAGATGGATCGGGTTGTAGTCGCCGGACACCCGCGCATACCGGCGGCCGATATCGGCCGGGGCTCTCCAGCGTCTCACTTCGCTGACCTGGGTGGGGGGCGATTGCGCCTCGTCGCTCGCTGCGCCTTCCAGTTTCACGCCGCGACAGAGCATGCGACTCTCGGCCTCCCACAGCAGGCCGAGGGAGTCCTCGACGGTGGTCACCAGGTCAAACGTTGCGCCCTTCGCATGCGGCTTGAGGTTTTGCGCATGCACACCAATGAACAGGTCGCTGACACCGCCGAGCGGACGATGAATACGGATGCGATTGCTCAGGTGAATCAACCCCAGCAGCGGAAACGGAAACGATTTGGCCGTGAGCAACTGCATCTGCAAGCCGAACGCGAGGATGTGCGGATAAGTCGCCGGCAGCACTGCGCTGTCGGCAAACCCGCAGACCTTGCGATACGCCGCGACCGCTTTGGGATTGACACTGACCCGGCAGCGCAAGCCCTGCTCGGGCAACGCAGTGCCGGTGATCTTGCGCTTGAGCGCGGCGCGCCAGTACAGCGGCGCGAGAAACGGGGGACTGCCCACTGTCTGCCATTGCATGCTCACGCTCCCAATAGACTTTGCCCACACACCCGCAGCGCTTGCCCGCTGACCGCTCCGGAGCCCGGCTGGCCAAGCCAGGCGACGGCTTCGGCGACGTCTTGTGGCAAGCCGCCCTGGCCGAGCGAACTCATGCGGCGCCCGGCCTCACGCAGGGCGAACGGAATATGCGCGGTCATCTGGGTCTCAATAAAGCCTGGGGCCACGGCGTTGATACTGATCCCCCGTTCTTTGAGCAACGGCGCCCACGCCTGGGCCAGGCCGATCAACCCGGCCTTGCTCGCGGCATAATTGGTTTGCCCGCGATTGCCGGCGATCCCACTGATGGACGCGAGCAGCACCACGCGCGCGTTGTCATGCAGGGTGCCGCTGTCGAGCAGCGCCTTGGTCAGCACTTGCGGGGCATTGAGGTTGACCGCCAGCACCGCGTCCCAGTATTCCGGGGTCATGTTGGCCAGGGTCTTGTCGCGGGTGATCCCGGCGTTGTGCACCAGGATGTCGAGGCCGTCGGGCAGGTGTTCGATCAACTGGCTGGCGGCGTCTTCGGCGCAGATATCCAGCAGCACGGAACGTGCACCCAGGCGCGCGGCCAGGGCTTCGAGATCGGTCTTGGCCTGGGGCACGTCCAGCAGGATCACCTCGGCCCCGTCGCGGGCCAGGGTTTCGGCGATGGACGCACCAATGCCACGGGCGGCACCGGTGACCAGCGCCTTGCGCCCGGCGAGTGGGCGCGTCCAGTCCTCGACCGGCGTGGCACAGGCCTGCAGGCGGATAACCTGGCCGGAAATGTAGGCGCTCTTGGGCGACAGGAAAAACCGCAGCGCGCCTTCCAGCTGGTCTTCGGCGCCCTCGCCAACGTAGAGCAATTGCAGCACGCCACCGTTGCGCAACTCTTTGGCCAGTGAGCGGCTGAAGCCTTCGAGGGCGCGCTGGGCGCTGGCGGCAAACGGATCGCCGAGGCTTTCCGGCGCGCGACCGAGGATCACCAGGTGCGCACTGTGATCCAGGTTTTTCAGCAGCGGCTGGAAAAACTCACGCAGTTGCTTGAGCTGGTCGGTGTGCTGCAAGTCGCTGGCGTCGAACACCACCGCCTTGAGTTTGGGCCCGTGGCCGGGAATCCACGCCGGGGCGGTCGAGGCGTCGGTGCCGTAGCTGTAGATCGCGTCGGTGAGTTTATTGGCAAACGGCAGCACCTTGGCCGCCAGTGCGCCACCGCCGAGCAACAATGCCCCTTCTACCGGGCGCAGGCGCCCGGCTTGCCAGCGTTCGAGGCGTACCGGTGACGGCAGGCCAATGGCAGCGACCAGGCGATGGCCGAGGCTTGAGTTGGCGAAGTCGATATAACGGTCAGACATGGAACGCTCTCCGAAGACTGGGGTTCAAAGGGTTGACCATCCCAGGGTAGCAGTCGTTCGACTAGGCTCTGTTATCCAACCCACAGCAGCCAGCCCATAACAGACCGAGGGAGCTTTTCATGACTCAATTGCGCCGTGTAGCGATCATTGGCGGTAACCGCATTCCTTTCGCCCGTTCCAATGGCCCGTATGCCACGGCGAGCAACCAGGCGATGCTGACTGCGGCCCTGGAGGGCCTGATCGAGCGCTACAACCTGCACGGCCTGCGCATGGGCGAAGTGGCTGCCGGTGCGGTGCTCAAGCATTCGCGCGACTTCAACCTCACCCGCGAATGCGTGCTCGGCTCGCGCCTGTCGCCGCAAACCCCGGCCTACGACATTCAACAGGCCTGTGGCACCGGCCTTGAGGCCGCATTGCTGGTGGCCAACAAGATCGCCCTGGGCCAGATCGAATGTGGGATTGCCGGCGGGGTCGACACCACGTCCGACGCCCCGATCGGCGTGAATGAAGGGCTGCGCAAGCTCCTGCTGCAGGCCAATCGCAGCAAGTCCATGGCGGACAAATTAAAACTCCTGTTACAACTTCGTCCTCATCACCTCAAGCCCGAACTGCCGCGCAATGGCGAACCGCGCACCGGTTTGTCCATGGGCCAGCATTGCGAGTTGATGGCGCAGACATGGCAGATCCCACGCGCCGAGCAAGACCAACTGGCGCTGGAAAGTCACCAGAAAATGGCCGCCGCCTACGCCGAAGGCTGGCACAACGACTTGCTGACGCCGTTTCTCGGCCTGACCCGCGACAACAACCTGCGCCCCGACCTGACCCTGGAAAAACTCGCCGCCCTCAAGCCTGCCTTCGAGCGCAGCGAAAAGGGCACGCTCACCGCTGGCAACTCCACGCCGCTCACCGACGGTGCGTCCCTGGTGCTGCTGGGCAGTGAGGCCTGGGCCCAGGAGCGCGGCTTGCCGATCCTCGCGTATTTGCGCGATGGCGAGGCGGCTGCGGTAGATTTCGTCAACGGCGCCGAAGGCTTGTTGATGGCGCCGGTCTACGCGGTACCGCGCCTGCTGGCGAGGAATGGCCTGACGCTGCAGGACTTCGATTACTACGAGATCCACGAAGCCTTCGCTGCCCAAGTGTTGTGCACGCTCAAGGCCTGGGAGGACGCGGACTACTGCAAGACCCGCCTCGGGCTGGATGCACCGTTGGGCGCCATCGACCGCAGCCGCCTGAACGTCAAGGGCAGCTCCCTGGCAGCCGGCCACCCGTTTGCCGCCACGGGCGGGCGCATTGTCGCCAATCTGGCCAAGTTGCTCGACGCGGCGGGCAAGGGCAGGGGGCTGATTTCGATCTGTGCGGCAGGCGGGCAAGGGGTCACGGCGATCATCGAACGCTGATTGCGATAAAAATTGGCATATTGGATGCATTCTTGACGGGTCAGAGGTCGGTAGCCTCTCCCACCGGCGAGCCGATTGCCGTATAACGAGTGCCATACGCGTATTTGGTAATAAAGGACCCACAATAAAAGCTGATGAAGACTCCTAAACGCATTGAACCCCTGATCGAAGACGGTCTGGTCGACGAAGTGCTGCGCCCACTCATGAGTGGTAAAGAAGCAGCTGTTTATGTGGTGCGCTGCGGCAATGAATTGCGTTGCGCCAAGGTTTACAAGGAGGCGAACAAACGAAGTTTTCGTCAGGCGTCCGAATACCAGGAAGGCCGTAAGGTCCGTAACAGCCGGCAGGCCCGGGCCATGGCCAAGGGCTCCAAGTTCGGCAAGAAAGAAACCGAAGATGCCTGGCAGAACGCTGAAGTGGCGGCGTTGTTCCGCCTGGCCGGTGCGGGCGTTCGCGTGCCCCAGCCGTACGACTTCCTTGAAGGCGTGCTGTTGATGGAGCTGGTAGCCGACGAGTACGGCGATGCAGCACCGCGTCTGAACGACGTGGTGCTGGAGCCGGACCAGGCGCGCGAATACCACGCCTTCCTGATCTCCCAGATCGTGCTGATGCTGTGTACCGGCCTGGTGCACGGTGACCTGTCCGAGTTCAACGTACTGCTCACGCCAACCGGGCCGGTGATCATCGACCTGCCTCAGGCGGTGGATGCGGCGGGCAACAACCACGCGTTCAGCATGCTGGAGCGTGACGTGGGCAACATGGCGTCCTACTTCGGCCGTTTTGCCCCGGAACTGAAGAAGACCAAGTACGCCAAGGAGATGTGGGCGCTGTACGAAGCCGGCACCTTGCACCCGGCCAGCGTGTTGACCGGCGAGTTCGACGAACCGGAAGAGCTGGCGGATGTCGGCGGAGTGATCCGCGAGATCGAAGCGGCGCGCCTGGATGAAGAGCGTCGCCAGGCGATTCGCGCAGCGGACGATGCGCCACCGAGCAAAGTACCTGACGAGCCACCGCCGCCGCCTTGGCTGCAGTGATCCCGCAAAACTGTGGGAGCAGGCTGGTGCAGGCGCTGGCTTGCCGGCGCTCGCATCACCTCGGTGTGACTGACATACCGAGGTGCCTGCATCGCGGGCAAGCCCGGCTCCCGCCCACATTTTGTTCTGTCTGGGGCGAGTAAAGCTCAGTCAGGCGCAGCAACTGCCCGAAGCCAACTCCTTGAGAATCGGACAATCCGGCCGATGATCGCCCTGGCAATGTTCTACCAGGTCCTGCAGCGTGTCGCGCAGTTGCCCCAACTCCAGAATTTTCTGATTGAGCTCATCGATGTGCTGGCGCGCCAGGGCTTTCACGTCCGCGCTCGCGCGTTGGCGGTCTTGCCACAGGGCCAGCAACTTGCCAACTTCCTCCAGGGAAAACCCCAGGTCCCGTGAGCGTTTGATAAACGCCAGTGTGTGCAAATCGTCGCCGCTGTAGACGCGGTAGCCGCTGTCGGTGCGGTGGGCGGCTTTCAACAGACCGATGGATTCGTAGTAGCGAATCATCTTGGCGCTCAGCCCGCTCTGGCGGGCGGCTTGGCCGATGTTCATGGGCGTTGATCCTCCGGGTCCTTGGGTTTCCAGGTTTTCAACAGTAAGGCATTGCTGACCACGCTGACGCTGGACAAGGCCATGGCCGCGCCCGCGAGCACCGGGTTGAGCAGGCCGAACGCCGCCAGCGGAATGCCGATCAAGTTATACACAAAGGCCCAGAACAGGTTCTGGCGGATCTTTGCGTAGGTCTTGCGGCTGATCTCCAGGGCGGCAGGCACCAGGCGCGGGTCGCCGCGCATCAAGGTGATACCCGCCGCATGCATCGCCACGTCGGTGCCGCCGCCCATGGCGATGCCAATGTCGGCAGCCGCCAGGGCCGGGGCATCGTTGATGCCGTCGCCGACCATCGCCACCACGCCGGTTTTTTTCAACTCGGCGACGGTGGCGGCTTTTTCGGCGGGCAGCACTTCAGCGTGTACATCCTCGATGCCCAGCGCCTGCGCAACTACTTGGGCGCTGCCGCGATTGTCACCGGTGAGCAGATGACTGCTGATCTGCTGCGCCTTGAGTTGCTGCACGGCCGCAAGCGCCCCCGGCTTGAGCGTATCGCCAAAGGCAAACAGCCCGAGCACACGCGGTTGCGGGCCTTGCTCGATCAGCCAGGACAAGGTCCGGCCTTCGGCTTCCCAGGCGCTGGCGGAGCCGGACAGTTCACCGGCGTTCAAACCGCTTTCTTCCAACAGCCGACGGTTACCCAGCGCCAGTTGCCGGCCCGCCAGGGTGCCGGCAATGCCGCGCCCGGTCAGGGCTTGGCTGGCGCTCACATCGGCGACATCCAGCCCTCGTTCGCGGCAGGCATCCAGCACCGCCTTGGCCAGCGGATGTTCACTGCCGCGCTGCAAGGCACCGGCGTGCTGCAGCAATGATGCTTCGTCGCCATCCACCGCCGCCAGGTGCGCAATTCTTGGCGTGCCGGAGGTGAGGGTGCCGGTCTTGTCGAACACCACGGCGCTCACGGCGTGCGCACGCTCCAGGGCTTCGGCGTCCTTGATCAGGATGCCGTAGCGCGCGGCGACGCCGGTGCCGGCCATGATCGCCGTCGGTGTGGCCAGGCCCAGGGCGCATGGGCAGGCGATCACCAGCACCGCGACCGCGTTGATGATTGCCGTCTCCAGGGAGGCGCCGTACAGCCACCAGCCCACCAGCGTGATCAACGCCAGCACCAGCACCGCCGGCACGAACACTTGGCTGACTTTATCCACCAGCTTCTGGATCGGGGCCTTGGCGGCCTGGGCGTCTTCCACCAGGCGGATGATGCGTGCCAGCACGCTTTCCGCACCCAAGGCGAGGGTGCGCACCAGCAGGCGGCCTTCGCCGTTAATGGCGCCGCCGGTGACCGAGTCGCCCGGCTGCTTTGGCACCGGCAGGCTCTCGCCACTGATCAGCGCTTCGTCGGCGTGGCTTTGGCCGTCGACCACTTCACCGTCCACCGGGAAGCGTTCGCCGGGCTTGACCAGCACCAGGTCGCCGCGCTTCAACGCGTTGATCGCGACATCTTCCTCGCGGCCATCGACCACGCGAATCGCGCGCTCCGGGCGCAGCGCTTCGAGGGCGCGGATGGCGCTGGCGGTCTGGCGTTTGGCGCGGCTTTCCAGGTATTTGCCGAGCACCACCAGGGCAATCACCACGGCCGAGGCCTCGAAGTACAAATGGGGCATGCTGCCGGCCGGTGCGGTGAGCCACTCATAAATGCTCAGGCCGTAGCCGGCGCTGGTGCCGATGGCCACCAGCAAGTCCATATTCCCGGCACCGGCGCGCACGGCTTTCCAGGCGGCGATATAAAAGCGCGCACCGAAGATGAACTGCACCGGCGTCGCCAGCGCGAACTGCACCCAGGCCGGCAGCATCCAGTGCAGGCCGAAAGGCTCCACCAGCATCGGCAGCACCAACGGCAGCGCCAGCAGGATCGCCAGCAGCAATGCCCAGCGCTCGCGGTGCAGGCGCCGGGCCTGGTCGACCTCGGTGGCGGCTTCGCTCTGGGGCAGGCTGGCGCTGTAGCCGGCCTTGTCGACGGCGGCGATCAACACGTTCGGGTCCATCTGGCCGAGCACTTCAACATGCGCGCGTTCGTTGGCCAGGTTGACGCTGACGCTTTGCACCCCCGGCACTTTGCCCAGCGCGCGTTCGACACGCCCGGCGCAGCTGGCGCAGGTCATGCCGCCGATGGGCAGGTCAAAGGTGGTGGATCCATTCATGGGGCAGTCCTCCAGGAGAAGTTGCCCCTAGGATCAACCTTGACCTGTGGGGAAGGTCAAGCGCCTTTAATATTCCAGTGCGGCAGGCTTGAGGTACATACCGTCCGGGCCCTGCGCGATGCGCAATTTGCGTACGTCGCCGACCTTCAGCGTGATGTTCTGCGCCGGTGGCGCGAGCATGCCCGGCAGGCAGCCAGGGGACTGGCCCGGCAACAGCTTCAGGCGTAACGACACGTTGCCGGCGGGCAAGTTGAACGAGGTGGATTGCTCCTGGAACAGCCGGCCTGCCAGCTGGTCCTGGATATATAGGCCGATTTCGCAATTGGTCGGCACTTCCAGGCGTTCGCGGGAAATGATCAGCACCGCATAGTCTTCTGCGGCACTGGCCGTGGGCGCAACGGCAGACAAGCTCATCAGGCCGACAAGGCCAAAAAACGACCAGCGCATGGCGAATGCTCCGTGGATTGAATCAAAGATGAGTGAAGCTTGGCCGACGTCGCCGCCGAATACCAGCCCGGCAGATCATCCTGGAACTTGACCTTGCCATCGTGGCAAGGTCGAGACTGGGTTCAACCTCATCAAAGGAGTCATGTCATGCAAGTATTCAGCGTTGAAGGAATGACCTGCGGCCACTGCGTTCGGGCCGTCACCCAGGCGGTGCAGAACGAGGACCCGGCCGCGAGCGTGAAGGTCGACCTGGCGGCGAAGGAAGTGGGGGTGGAAAGCCGTCTGTCTGCCGAGCAGGTGATCAGCCTGATCAGTGAAGAAGGCTACAGCGCCAAGCTCGCCTGACCCGCTCAAATAGTTAGCGAGCTATCGTGTTAAATGCACCCAAGCGCGGCTAGACTGTCGGGCTGCCGACACACTTGGGTGCCTGATGAACCTCCGTATAATCCTGATTCTGGGTGCCTTGAGCGCCTTCGCGCCGCTGGCGATCGATTTCTATCTGCCGGGCTTTCCAGCCATGGCCACCGCGTTCGCGACCGACGAAAAACACATCCAGCTGACCCTGGCGGTGTATTTCGGCGGCCTGGCCATCGGCCAATTGATCTACGGTCCGCTGGCGGACCGCTTTGGTCGGCGCGGCCCGCTGCTCAGCGGCGTGACCCTGTTTACCCTGGCCTCCTTCGCCTGCGCCTTTGCGCCGTCATTGGAATGGCTGATCGGCGCGCGCTTCGTGCAGGCCCTCGGCGGTTGCGCCGGCATGGTGATTTCCCGCGCGGTGGTCAGCGACAAATGTGATGCGGTGGGCTCGGCCAAAGTGTTTTCCCAACTGATGCTGGTCACCGGCCTGGCGCCGATCCTCGCGCCGCTGGCCGGTGGGCTGATGGTCGGCTTGTGGGGCTGGCAGTCGATTTTCCTGGCGCTGTCGATCTTCAGCGTAATGGCCGCCGTCGCCGTGGCCGTGGGGTTGCCCGAGACGTTCCCGGCCCATCAACCACGCCAGCCTTTGTCTGGATCGCTGCGTCGCTACGGTTCGCTGCTGTCAGACCGGGTCTACCTCGGCTATGCGCTGACCGGCGGCATCTCGATTGCCGGGATGTTTGCCTACATCGCCGGTTCGCCTTTCGTGTTTATCAAGCTCTATGGCGTGCCCGCCGAGCATTACGGCTGGGTCTTCGGCTCCAACGCCGCCGGCTTTATCCTGATGGCCCAGGTGAACGCACGCCTGCTGGCCAAGCGCGGCCCCGCGTTTTTGCTGTCGCGCACGGTCTGGCTTTACATGCTGGCCGCGTTGACGCTGCTGGGTATCGCAGCCTTGCGCACCGACGCGCTGTGGCCGCTGCTGGTGCCGCTGTTTATCTGCATCGCGAGCCTGGGCTGCATTTTGCCCAACACCTCGGCCTGCGCCATGGCCGGGCAGGGTGCCCGGGCGGGCAGTGCTTCGGCGTTGCTCGGCTGCATCCAGTTTGGCGTGGCGGCGGGCGCCGCGTCGCTGGTCGGCGTGTTGCATGACGGCACGGCGATGCCGATGGCCATGGTCATCAGCTTGTGCGGTGTATTGGCGGTGACGATTGCGATGTCGACCCAGCGCCTGCAACGGGCGAGGGCCCTGCAGGCGCAGGCCTGAAATGCGGGTCAGCCAGCGGCGGAACGTTGCTGGCTGAGCGGGAAGCGGTGGGGCGCCTGGATACGGGCTTGCAGGGTGTCGGCAAAGGCTCGGGCCTCGGCTTCACTGCGAAATGTAAACGCGTCGCCGTCGAGACGAACTTGCCATTTATTGCCTGGGGATTTTGCTAACGCTTTTATCAGGATTTTCATTGCTGACTTCCTCACGTAAAAGAATCGTGGCAAAGGCGGCCAATATAAACCCGAATACGCTCACAAATATGACAAAGATCAACTCTCTGACTAGCGGCGTCGTCCCTTACCTACAGGAATAAGGGACGACGCTGACAGACCGTTTTTAGAAGCCTTCCAGCACGATCTTGCCCTTGGCCTTGCCGCTCTCCAGCAGCGCATGGGCGCGGCGCAGGTTCTCGGCGTTGATCACGCCGAAGTGCTCGCCCACAGTGGTTTTCAAGGTACCGGCGTCGATCAGCTCGGCCACGCGGTTGAGCAGGTTGTGCTGCTCGATCATGTCCGGGGTCTCGAACATCGAGCGCGTGTACATGAACTCCCAGTGCAGCGACAGGCTCTTGCGCTTGAGTGTGCTCACGTCCAGCGCCTTGGGATCGTCAATCAGTGCCAGCTTGCCCTGGGGTTGCAGGGCTTCCACCAGTTGTTCGAGGTGATGGTCGGTCTGGGTCAGGCTGGCAACGTGGGTCACTTGCGGGTGGCCGGCGGCTTTCAGCGCTTCGCTCAGCGGTTGGCTGTGGTCGATCACCAGGTCGGCGCCGAGGTCCTTGGCCCAGGCCTGGGTTTCCGGGCGCGAGGCGGTGCCGATGACTTTCAGTGCTGTCAGTTGGCTGGCCAACTGGGTCAGGATCGAACCCACGCCACCGGCCGCGCCGACGATCAGCAGGCTCTGGCCCTCGTCCTCTTTACTCTCACGTACCTGCAGGCGTTCGAACAGCAGTTCCCAGGCGGTGATGGCGGTCAGGGGCAGCGCGGCGGCCTCGGCAAAACCCAGGCTCTTGGGCATATGGCCGACGATGCGCTCGTCCACAGTGTGCAACTCGCTGTTGCCACCTGGGCGTACCAGGGAGCCGGCGTAGAACACCTTGTCGCCGGCCTTGAACAGTGTCACTTCGCTGCCGACGGCCTTGACCACACCGGCCACATCCCAGCCCAACACCTTGGCGTCGCCGTTTTCCGGGGCGACGTTCTGGCGGACCTTGGTGTCCACCGGGTTGACCGAGATGGCTTTGACTTCCACCAGCAGGTCGCGTGGACCGGCGACCGGTGCTGGCAGTTCGATGTCTTGCAGGGCGCTGGGATCGTTAATCGGCAGGGATGCGTAGTAGGCAATGGCTTTCATGATGGCTCCGGAAAAAGGGCAGTGATCAGGCGAGAAATTTCAGGCGCTTGAGTTCGAAGTGTTCGATCACATCGGCGGCCTTGGCGCGAAAACTCTGGATGTGTGCGCTCTGGTCGTGGTCGGCCAGTGCGGCGTCATCGGCCCAGCGTTCGAGCATGTAGAAGGTCTCGGGGTGTTGCAGGTCCTGGTGCAGGTCGTATTGCTCGCAACCGGCTTCCAGGCGGGTGGGTTCCAGCAGGCCGCGCAGCAGGGTTTCCAGGGTGGCCTGTTGGCCGGGCTTGGCGATCAGCGTGGCAATGACGTTAAAGGCAGTGGACATGGCAACTCCAGACACGTGATGAACGGGATGTACAGATGATTGGCTATTTCCCGTGAAGATAAAAGCGGCTAAAACAGCAGTCTGTTTCAACGAAATTTTGATAATGGATGGGATGCATGCTGCGTTTTGACGATTTGCAGTTGTTTGTTCGCGCAGCCGACCTGGGCAGCCTTTCGGCTGCAGCGCGGGTCATGGACCTGTCGCCCGCCGTGGCCAGCGCGGCACTCAAGCGGATTGAAGAGCAACTGGGCACGCGCCTGCTGGCCCGGTCCACGCGCAGCCTGCGCCTGACTGCCGAAGGCGAGGGTTTCCTCGAATACGCGCGCGCCGCGTTGGGCGCGCTGGATGAGGGGCGGCGCCTGTTGGCCAGCGGCCAGGACCATGTCAGCGGCGTGCTGCAACTGTCAGCGCCGTCGGATTTCGGCCGCAACCAGCTGCTGCCGTGGCTGGATGAGTTCCAGCGTGAACACCCGCAACTCACCGTACGTTTATTGTTGGGTGATCGAATCGCCGACCTGTTCCGCCAGCCGGTGGATATCGCCCTGCGTTATGGCGAGCCGGAAGACTCAAGCCTGATTGCGCTGCCCGTGGCTCCCGAGAATGTCCGAGTGCTGTGTGCCGCGCCCAGCTACCTCGCACGCCACGGGGAGCCCCGGCACCTGGAACAATTGGCCCAGCACAACTGCCTGTTGTACATGCTCGGCAGCCGGGTCCACGACCATTGGAGTTTCCACGACGGCAAGCGCGAAGTCAGCCTGACGGTCTCGGGTGATCGCTTCAGCGACGACGCCGACGTGGTGCGACGCTGGGCGGTGGCTGGCGTGGGCATTGCCTACAAGTCATGGCTGGATGTGAGCACCGATGTGCTGGCCGGGCGCTTGCGATTGATCCTGCCGGAGCTGCGCGGCGAGCGAACGCCACTGAATCTGCTGTGCGCGCACCGTGCGCAGTTGAGTAAACCCATCAACCTGCTGCGGGAAATGCTTGTGGCTCGCTGTGCGACATTGACCGCGCAAAGGCCAGAGCGCCCGCGCGCTTCGCAGTAGCCTCCATCAAAGCAGGAAATTTCACTCAGAGCCTGTCCCTATACGTGCTGTCGGACGTCGAGGAACCGCGGGTTTGCGCACCTATACTTCGGCACCAACCGCAGCAGATAAATGATTCAACAGGGAGTGGATAGATGGAACAGGCACCTTGCATCAGTCAGATCGCCAGCTTGCTCGCCGAGCCCAAGCGTACCGCCATGCTATGGGCATTGATGGACGGCTCGGCCAAGTCTTGCGCCGAACTGGCCTCCCTCGCCGAGCTGTCACCGGCGTCCGCCACGGCACACCTGGCACGGCTGACCGGCAGCGGCCTGCTGCGGGTCGAAGCTCGACGCGGCCAGCGGCTGTTTCGCATGGCGGCAGCGGACGTCAGCAGCGCCATCGATGCCCTGGCCACGACGACCATGGCCAGTGCCGTGCGTTCTGCCCCCGAGTCGTCGCCGCCGGCCTTGATGGCGCCTGCGTCGCTGCGCCACGCACGGTTATGCCATGGTCACCTGGGCGGCGAGCTGGCGGCGGGGGTGTATCAACGGATGATCGACGCAGGGTGGATCGAGCGCGCTGAGCAGCGCACCGACGTCACGTTCAAGGGTGCGCAGCGCTTGGCGAGGCTGGGTATTTTCACGCCGGCGCTGGCGTCACCGCTGGCGTGCGATTGTTTTGACTGGAGCCAGCATCAACCGCACCTGGGAGGGGCGTTGGGTGCGGGGTTGCTACAACTGTTTGTGCAGTCGGGCTGGATTCGCGCGGTCAACGAGTCCCGCGCCTTGCTGGTCAGCGAGACCGGGCTGGCGGAAATCACTCGGCTCGCGGCGCCGGAGCAGGCTTGAGGTGAAGAGGTCGCCGTTGGAGCGGGCTTGCTCGCAAAGGCGGCGTGTCAGTCACTCGGTGTTTGACTGATCTGCCGCCTTCGCCAGCAAGCCCGCGTCCGGCATCGTCAGGTTTTTACCAGTCGCGCGTCCAGGCTGTTCTGCGCCAGGCGTTTGGCCTGGTCCTGGGTCATGCCCAGCGAGGTGTACAGCGCGTGGAAGTTCTCGGTGACATAGCCGCCGAAGTACGCCGGATCATCCGAGTTCACCGTCACCTTCACGCCACGCTCGAGCATGTCGAGGATGTTGTGCTGCGCCATGTCGTCGAACACGCACAGTTTGGTGTTGGACAGCGGGCATACGGTCAGCGGGATCTGCTCGTCGATGATGCGCTGCATCAGGCGTTCGTCTTCGATGGCGCGCACGCCATGGTCGATACGCTGGATTTTCAGCAGGTCGATGGCTTCCCAGATGTACTCGGGCGGGCCTTCTTCGCCGGCGTGGGCAACCGTGAGGAAGCCTTCGTGGCGAGCACGGTCGAACACGCGCTGGAACTTGCTCGGCGGGTGGCCCATTTCCGAACTGTCCAGGCCCACGGCCACGAACGCGTCACGGAACGGCAGCGCCTGGTCGAGGGTTTTCTCGGCCTCGGCTTCGCTCAGGTGGCGCAGGAAGCTGAGGATCAAGCCGCTGGTGATCCCCAGTTGCTGCTCGCCATCTTTGAGGGCCGCGGCGATACCGTTGAGCACCACTTCGAACGGGATGCCACGGTCGGTATGGGTCTGCGGGTCGAAGAACGGTTCGGTATGGATCACGTTCTGTTCTTTGCAGCGCAGCAGGTAGGCCCAGGTCAGGTCATAGAAATCCTGGGAGGTGCGCAGCACGTCGGCGCCCTTGTAATACAGGTCGAGAAACTCTTGCAGGTTGTTGAAGGCGTAGGCCTTGCGCAGGGTTTCAACGTCGTTCCACGGCAGCGCGATCTTGTTGCGCTCGGCCAGGGCGAACAGCAGCTCAGGCTCCAGCGAGCCTTCCAGGTGCAGGTGCAATTCAGCCTTGGGCAGGGCGTTGAGCCAATCGTACATTTCTATAATTCTCATCAGGTGCAATGGCGGCATTCTACAGGTCATGGCTGAAATAATCGGCAAAACCTGACCGGCAGAAGAGTTTTGGTGGGTTCGCGCAAGGGCCGCGTGAACTAAGGTGTAACGAAACGTTAGCGGCGTGACGCAGTCTGTACCCCATCAATGACTGATTTGCCGTCCTAAAAGGCCCGGAATGCTCACATCCCTCAAGCAAGAAAAATTCATGTTGCTGGCGCTGATTGCCGCCATCGCCGCCTACCCGTTGGAGCACTGGATGCTGCACAGCGGGCAGATGGTCGCGCTGCTGGCCGGCGTGGTGCTGATTGCGTTTATCGTGGTGGCCTCGATGCGCGTGGCGCACCATGCCGAGCAGTTGGCGGAAAAGGTCGGCGACCCCTACGGCACGATGATCCTGACCCTCGCCGCCGTACTGGTGGAAGTGGTGATCCTGGCGATCATGATGAGCAATGAGCCGTCGCCAACCCTGGTGCGCGACACCATCTATTCGGCAGTGATGCTCGATATCAACGGCATCCTCGGCCTGGCGGCGTTGATGGGCGGCATCAAGCATGGCGAACAGTCCTACAACGATGATTCGGCACGCACCTACAGCGTGATGATCCTCACCGCCATGGGCGTGTCGATGGTGGTGCCGGAATTTATCCCCGAGGCCGACTGGAAAATCTACTCGGCCTTCACCATCGGTGCGATGGTGGTGCTCTACACCCTGTTCCTGAGAATGCAGGTAGGGCCGCACAGTTATTTCTTCAGCTACAGCTACCCGGAAAAGCGTCGCAAGAAACTGCCGGAAGAGGATCAGGCGCCGCCGGTGAACCTGGCGTTCTCCATCGGCACCCTGGTGTTTGGCGTGATTGTGATTGGCGCACTGGCCGAAGTGATGTCCAAGACGCTCGACCTGGGCCTGGAAGGTACGGGAGCACCGCCGGTCATCACTGCGATTGTGGTCGCGGCGATTTCAGCGGCACCGGAAATCCTGACGGCCTTGCGCGCCGCCCTGGCCAACCGCATGCAATCGGTGGTCAACATCGCGTTGGGTGCATCCTTGTCGACGGTGATCCTGACGGTGCCGGTCATGGAGGCCATGGCGCTCTACACCGGCCAGCCGTTCCAGATGGCGATGACGCCGGTGCAGACGGTGATGGTGTTTATCACGCTGATTGTCAGCGCGATCAACCTCAACGATGGCGAAACCAACGCTATCGAAGGGATGACCCACTTTGTGCTGTTTGCGACGTTTATCATGCTGTCGTTGCTGGGTTTGTAAACGGCTCTACAGAGCACCCTGGAAACCAGTGTGGGAGCGGGCTTGCTCGCGAAGGCAGTGTGTCAGTCGATGCATAAGCTGACTGATCTACTGCATTCGCGAGCAAGCCCGCTCCCACATGTTGATGGCGTTTCTTCCGTTAAATTGGGTTGATCAGTTCACGCGCCGCCTGGCTGTGATCGGCAATCAAGCCTTTGAGGTCCAGGCCTTCAACCTGCCCGTCGATCACACGCCACTGGCCGCCGATCATCACCCGGTCCGCACGGTCCGCACCACACAGCAGCAGGGCGGAAATCGGGTCGTGGCTGCCGGAGAAGCGCAGCTCATCGAGCTTGAACAGCGCCAGGTCGGCCTGTTTGCCAACGGCCAGCTCGCCGATATCCGTGCGCCCCAGCAGCTGCGCCGAACCCTTGGTCGCCCAGCCCAGTACGCCTTCTGGCGTGATCTTCTCGGCGCCATAACGCAGGCGCTGGATGTACAGGGCCTGGCGGGTCTCGAGAATCATGTTCGAGGCATCATTGGAGGCCGAGCCGTCCACGCCCAGGCCGATAGGCGCGCCGGCGGCGAGCAGGTCCAGGGTCGGACAGATGCCCGACGCCAGGCGCATGTTCGAACTCGGGCAGTGGCAGATGCCGGTACCGGCCGCTCCCAGGCGCGCGATTTCATCCGGGTTGAAGTGAATGCCATGGGCCAGCCAGGTGCGCGGGCCGAGCCAGCCGACACTGTCGAGGTAGTCCACCGTGCGCAGGCCGAAACGCTGCAGGCAGAAGTCTTCTTCATCGAGGGTTTCCGCCAAGTGGGTGTGCAGGCGCACATCGAGTTGGTCGGCCAGCTCGGCGCTGGCGCGCATGATTTCCGGCGTGACGGAAAACGGCGAGCAGGGCGCCAGGGCAATCTGGATCTGCGCGCCGTCGCCCCGCTGGTGGTATTCGCGGATCAGGCGTTGGCTGTCGTCAAGGATCACTTGGCCTTGTTGCACCGTCTGCTGCGGCGGCAGGCCGCCGTCGGCTTCGCCCAGGCTCATGGAACCGCGGGTGAGCATGGCGCGCATGCCCAGTTCGCGCACGCTTTGCACCTGTACATCGATGGCATTTTCCAGGCCGTCGGGGAACAGGTAGTGGTGATCGGCCGCCGTGGTGCAGCCCGAGAGCAGCAGCTCGGCGAGTGCAACTTTAGTGGCCAGCGCGAGTTTTTCCGGGGTCAGCCGTGCCCATACCGGGTACAGGGTTTTCAACCAGGGAAACAACGGCTGGTTGACCACCGGCGCCCAGGCGCGGGTCAGGGTCTGATAGAAATGGTGGTGGGTGTTGATCAGCCCCGGGAGGATCACGTGTTCGCGCGCGTCGAACACCTGCGCGCAGGGTTGTGCGGGGGCTTGGCCCAGGGGAAGCAGCTCGGTGATTACACCGTCTTGCAGCACCAGGCCGCCACGGGCGTCGAGGCCGTTGGCAGTGAAAATAGCGAGGGGGTTTTTTAACCAGATACGGGTCGCAGGCATTGGCCGGCTCCTCTGAATGATGGGTTCAGGTTTGCCAGCTCAGTGTTGCCCTGTCTGCTGATCCAGGGTCGCCGGTGAGGGCGAGATGCAGAGTCTACTTGTAGTCTATGTTCGGGTCTATCTGTAGGAACGCGCTGCTTTTGAGACCATCGCCGGCAAGCGTTCCCACAGTGGAGTGGCGTTACCAGGCGATGGTGTCGCCCTTGTAGTCGATGAAGTGATGGCCGCCCTTGCCGGTGTAGGCGTTCACCTGGTCCACCAGGCCGCGCACGCTGGTGTCGACATCGATATGCGCGTTTTCGCCGCCCATGTCGGTCTTCACCCAGCCCGGATGAAGCGACAGCACGGTGAGCTTGTGGTCACCGAGTTGCGTGATAAAGCTGTTGGTCATCGAGTTGAGCGCGGCCTTGCTCGCCTTGTACAGCGCCAGGTCCGAGCCATCGGGGATGGTCACGCTGCCCAGCACCGAACTCATGAACGCCAGCACACCGCTGTCCTTGCGGATCTGCCCGACAAAGCGCTGGGCCAGGTTGATCGGCGCCACGGCGTTGGTGAAGAACAGCTGGCCGACTTCCGCCAGGGTGGCATGACCAGGTTCCTGATTGGCGGGGCCCTTGACGCCGGCGTTGACGAACAGCAGGTCGAAGGTGCGGTCCTTGAGGCGCTGGTTCAGGGCGATCACGGCTTGTTGATCGTCCATGTCGAGCTTCTCGATCTGCACCGGGCCGACGGCTTTGAGGGCATCGGCCTTGTTCGGATCACGCACGGTGGCGGTCACGTCCCAGCCATCCTTGAGCAATTGCTTGACCAGGCCAAGGCCCAGCCCGCGCGAGGCGCCGATGATCAGTGCGGTTTTTGGCGTAGACATGAAGGGCTTCCTTTGAAATCGCGGTTCAGGGAACTCAGTGCACAACAGTAGCAGTTTCAGCGTTGCAGCAGGATACGTCCTCGGCTCAAGTCGGCGAGCTGGGTTTGCAGGGTGTCGATCTGGGTTTCGCCCAGGGCCAGTTGCAGCTCCACGCCGTTGGCGGTGAAGTTTTCCTCGACGACGAGCCCGCCGAGTTCGGCGACGCGCAGCTTGACCAGGTTCAGTTCGGAGAAGCTGCAGGCGCAACTCAGCGGCACGCGGCTGATCAGCTCGATGCGCTCGGCGGCCTGCAGGCATTTATTCGCGCCGCCGCCATAGGCGCGCGCGAGGCCGCCGGTACCCAGTTGGATGCCGCCGTACCAGCGGATCACCAGCACGGCGACCTGATCGAATCCTTGTGCCTCGATGGCCGCAAGGATCGGCCGCCCAGCGGTGCCGCCAGGTTCACCGTCGTCATTGCTGCGGTATTGATCGGCGAGCTTCCAGGCCCAGCAGTTGTGCGTGGCGTTCAAGTCGCTGTGTTGCTCGAAAAACGCCTGGGCGTCCTGCGGGCTGGTGATCGGTGCGGCGAGGGTGATAAAGCGGCTTTTGCGAATTTCTTCGCGAAACTCGCAAAGGCCGGTAAGCGTGAAAGGCATAAGTCGCGTCTTCAGGGGGCCGGCTTGACGCCACAGCCTTTGAGAATGATGTGGATCAGGTTGGTCCCGGCGTCTTCCATGTCTTGCTTGGTCAGCTTGGTGCGCCCGGTGACACGGCAGATCTGGGTGGCGAAGTCGGCGTAATGCTGGGTGCTGCCCCACAACAGGAAGATCAGGTGTACCGGGTCGACCGGGTCCATCTTGCCGGCATCCATCCAGGCCTGGAACACCGCCGCCCGGCCGCTGAACCAGGCGCGGTAGTCCTGGCTGAAATATTCGGTCAGGCATTCGCCGCCGCTGATGATCTCCATCGCGAAGATCCGCGAGGCCTGGGGTTGGCGTCGCGAGAATTCCATCTTGGTGCGAATGTAGCGGGTGAGGGCTACAGCCGGGTCGTCATCGGCGGTCAGGGCGTTGAAGGTGCTGTCCCACAACTCCAGGATATTGCTGAGCACCGCGATATACAGGCCCAGTTTATTGGTGAAGTAGTAATGCAGGTTGGCCTTGGGCAGCCCGGCGCTCGCGGCAATCGTATTCATGCTGGTGCCTTTGTAGCCATGGCGCGCGAACTCATCTTCAGCAGCCTGGAGAATCGCTTGTTCGTTCTTTTGCCGAATGCGGCTGGCGGGTTTACCGGCGGGGTTGCTGTGGGCAGGAACTTCGAGGCTCATGGAGGTTTCCGTGCTGATCGATGATGGCGACGTGTGCACAGATAACCCACCCTCAAGCCTCAGACAAGTCCCGATGCAATAAAACCGTCAAAGCGGTTCAAGGCTGTCGCTTTCCGACGCGCGGTTTGCGGCAACCGAGGTCGCTTTGGTTTCCGGCAGTAATAGGCACAACACAATCGCCGTCAGCCCGCCGCTGGTGATGGCCGAGTCGAACAGGTTCTGCACCAGGACGGGCATCAAGTGCAGCAGGTTGGGTTGGGCGGCAATGCCCAGGCCGACGCCGAATGAAGTGGCGATGATCAGCATGCTGCGCCGGTCCAGCGGCGCCTGGGCCAGGATGCGCACGCCGGCGGCGGCCACGCTGCCGAACATCACCAGGGTCGCACCGCCCAGCACCGGCTTGGGGATCTGCTGCAGCACCGCGCCAATCAACGGGAACAGGCCCAGGGCGAACAGCACCACGCCGATGTACAGCCCGACGTAACGGCTGGCCACGCCGGTGAGTTGGATCACGCCGTTGTTCTGCGCAAAGGTGGTGTTGGGGAAGGCGCTGAAGGTGGCGGCGATCATGCAGCTGACGCCATCGCCGAGCACGCCGCCTTTAAGCCGGCTTATATAAGCAGGGCCGCTGATGGGTTGACGGGCGATCATGCAGTTGGCCGTGAGGTCGCCCACGGTTTCGATACTGCTGATCAGATAAATCAGCGCGATTGGCAGGAATGCGCTCCAGTCGAAGTTGAAGCCGAAGCGAAACGGTATCGGCAGGCTGACCAGAGGCAAATCGGGCAGGGCGTGTGGCACCAGCTTGCCACTGAACCATGCCGCCAGGCTGCCGAGGGCCAACCCGATAATGATGGCCGAGAGGCGCACCCACGGCGTGTTGGAGCGATTGAGCAGGATGATCGTCAGCACCACGAACAGGCCCAGCGCCAGGTTGGTCGGGGCGCCGAAGTCCGGGGCATTGAAGCCGCCGCCCAAATCCGTGATGCCGACCTTGATCAGGCTGATGCCGATCAGCGTGATGACAATCCCGGTGACCAACGGGGTGATGACCCGGCGCAACTGGCCGATGAAACGACTCAACACGATCTGTACCGCCGCGCCGAAAAAGCACACACCGAAGATCATCGCCAGGATGTCTTCCGGGCTGCCGCCACGTTGCTTGACCAGGAACCCTGCGGACAACACTGCGCCGAGAAACGCAAAGCTGGTGCCCTGCAGGCAGATCATCCCGGCGCCAATGCCGAATGGCCTGCGGGCCTGGATGAAGGTTCCTACGCCGGACACCATCAAAGCCATGCTGATCAGGTAGGGCAAGTGGGCGGTAAGGCCCAGCGTGGACCCGATGATCAGCGGCGGGGTGATGATGCCGACGAAGGCGGCCAACACATGTTGCAAGGCGGCCAGCAGGGAGGGCAGCGGTTTCGGTCGGTCATTCAGGCCGTAGATCAGGTCACTGGGGCTGGTGGATTCTGGTGGCATGGCGGGCAACTCGAGGCGGACGGTTCAAGGTCCTCGTACCCTTGCAAAAAACTGTCCAACTGCTCAGCTTTTTGCGCAGGCCCCGAGTTAGCGCGTTGCTGCCAGGCTTTCCAGGAAACTTTCCAGCACCAAATGAGGGCGACGTCCCTTGCGCGTGACCGATGCGAGGCTCAAATCGTAAAAACGTGTAGTCGGTTTCAGCGCGCGCAGTCGGCCTTGTTGCACCCACAGGCTGGCGTAGTGGTCGGGCAGGTAGCCGATGTAGCGACCGGTCAGAATCAGGAACGCCATGCCCTCGCGGTCGGAGGCGCTGGCGGTGCAGTTGAGCGCCTGGTAATGGGCCTGGATCTCGGCGGGCAGGCGGAAGGTGGGGGCGATGGCGTCCTGGGTGTCGATGCGCGCGTCGTCGAGTTGCTTGTCATCGGCATAGAACAGCGGGTGGCCGACGGCGCAGTAGAGCAGCGAGCGTTCGCTGTACAACGGCTGGTATTCGAGGCCGGAGAGGGCGCTGGCCTGGGGCACCACGCCGACGTGCAGGCGGCCGTCGAGTACCCCTTGTTCCACTTCATTGGGCGCGATCATGCGGATCTGGATCTGCACGTCCGGACCGCGTTCCTTCAACTGCGCCAACGCGTGCGTGATGCGCATGTGGGGCAGGGTGACCAGGTTGTCGGTCAGGCCGATGATCAACTCACCGCGCAGATGCTGGTGCAGGCCGTTGACCTCGGTGCGAAAGCTTTCCAGGGCACTTAATAGCTGCAGCGCCGATTGGTAGACCTCGCGGCCCTCTTCGGTAAGGGAAAAACCGGCGCGGCCACGCTGACAGAGTCTTAATCCGAGCCGCTGCTCCAGATCGCTCATCTGCTGGCTGATCGCGGAGCGGCCGATGCCGAGTACGGTCTCCGCCGCCGAAAAGCCGCCGCACTCGACCACGCTGCGAAAGATGCGCAGCAGGCGAATATCGAAGTCGCTGACTTGGGCCAGAGGATCGGGTCGACGGCTGCTCATAGTTTAGTAAAGGCCTGACTGAAGGTTAGAAGAGTTGGATTTCACCGACTTTATCCCCGTGGCAATTTAGCTGCAACAACGCTTTTCAATCCCGACGCTGCCTTTTGCCCTGCGAGGTTTTGCTGATGAACATGCCCGAAAACGCCCCTTCGTCCCTGGCCAGCCAACTGAAGTTGGATGCGCACTGGATGCCCTACACGGCCAACCGTAACTTCCAGCGTGACCCACGGCTGATCGTCGCCGCCGAAGGCAGTTGGCTGACGGATGACAAGGGCCGCAAGGTCTACGATTCGCTGTCGGGCCTGTGGACCTGTGGCGCCGGGCACACTCGCAAGGAAATCCAGGAGGCCGTCGCCAAGCAGTTGGGCACCTTGGACTACTCCCCGGGCTTCCAATACGGTCACCCGTTGTCTTTCCAGCTGGCAGAAAAGATCACCGATCTGACCCCGGGCAACCTCAACCACGTGTTCTTCACCGACTCCGGTTCCGAGTGCGCCGACACGGCGGTGAAGATGGTGCGTGCCTACTGGCGCCTGAAGGGCCAGGCCACCAAGACCAAGATGATCGGCCGCGCCCGTGGTTACCACGGGGTGAACATCGCCGGTACCAGCCTGGGCGGCGTCAACGGCAACCGTAAACTGTTTGGCCAGGGCTTGATGGATGTTGACCATCTGCCGCACACCTTGCTGGCGAGCAATGCGTTCTCGCGTGGTATGCCTGAGCAGGGCGGGATTGCCTTGGCCGATGAGCTGCTCAAACTGATCGAATTGCATGACGCGTCGAACATCGCCGCCGTGTTTGTCGAGCCGATGGCCGGTTCCGCCGGCGTGCTGGTACCGCCACAGGGCTACCTCAAGCGTCTGCGTGAGATTTGCGACCAGCACAACATCCTCTTGGTGTTCGACGAAGTGATCACCGGTTTCGGCCGTACCGGCTCGATGTTCGGCGCCGACAGCTTCGGTGTGACCCCGGACCTGATGTGCATCGCCAAGCAAGTCACCAACGGCGCGATCCCGATGGGCGCGGTGATTGCCAGCAGCGAGATCTATCAGACCTTCATGAACCAGGCGACGCCTGAGTACGCGGTGGAATTCCCTCACGGCTACACCTACTCGGCGCACCCGGTAGCCTGCGCTGCCGGCCTTGCGGCATTGGACCTGCTGCAGAAGGAAAACCTGGTGCAGAGCGTAGCCGAAGTCGCCCCGCACTTTGAGAATGCGCTGCACGGCTTGAAGGGCAGCAAGAACGTGATCGACATTCGTAACTATGGCCTGGCCGGTGCGATCCAGATTGCCCCGCGTGACGGTGATGCGATCGTGCGTCCATTCGAGGCCGGCATGGCGTTGTGGAAGGCCGGTTTCTACGTGCGCTTTGGCGGTGACACCCTGCAGTTCGGGCCAACCTTCAACAGCAAGCCGCAGGACCTGGATCGTCTGTTCGATGCGGTCGGCGAAGTGCTGAACAAGATCGACTGATTTCTCCTTCTATATAGAACAACTTTTCAGGAGCCCTGCATGAGCCTTATCCAGCATTTGATCAACGGTGAGTTGGTCAACGACAGCGGTCGAAGCGCCGACGTCTACAACCCATCCACCGGCCAGGTCATTCACCAGGTGCCGTTGGCCAGCCGTGAAACCATTCAACAGGCGATCGACTCGGCCAAGGCAGCGTTTCCAGCCTGGCGTAATACCCCGCCGGCCAAGCGCGCCCAGGTGATGTTCCGGTTCAAGCAATTGCTGGCGCAGAACGAAGCACGCATCTCGCAGTTGATCAGTGAAGAGCACGGCAAGACGCTGGAAGATGCTGCCGGTGAGCTCAAGCGCGGAATCGAGAACGTTGAGTACGCGTGCTCGGCGCCGGAAATTCTCAAGGGTGAGTACAGCCGCAACGTCGGGCCGAACATTGATGCGTGGTCGGACTTCCAGCCGTTGGGTGTGGTGGCTGGCATCACCCCGTTCAACTTCCCGGCGATGGTGCCGCTGTGGATGTACCCACTGGCGATCGTCTGCGGTAACTGTTTCATCCTCAAGCCGTCCGAGCGCGACCCGAGTTCGACGCTATTGATTGCACAACTGCTGCAGGAAGCCGGTTTGCCCAAGGGCGTGCTGAGCGTGGTGCACGGCGACAAGGGCGCGGTGGATGCGTTGATCGAGGCCCCAGAAGTCAAGGCGCTGAGCTTTGTTGGTTCGACGCCGATTGCCGAATACATCTATGCCGAGGCAACCAAACGCGGCAAGCGCGTCCAAGCCCTGGGCGGCGCGAAGAACCATGCGGTGTTGATGCCGGATGCGGACCTGGATAACGCGGTCAGCGCGTTGATGGGCGCGGCCTATGGTTCCTGTGGCGAGCGTTGCATGGCGATCTCGGTGGCGGTGTGCGTGGGTGATCAGGTGGCGGATGCGTTGATCGCCAAGCTGGTACCGCAGGTCAAGGCGCTGAAGATTGGTGCGGGCACATCCTGCGGCCTGGATATGGGGCCGTTGGTGACGGGGCAGGCACGGGATAAAGTCAGTGGCTATATAGAAGACGGCGTGGCGTCGGGCGCTGAGCTGGTGGTCGACGGGCGTGGTTTGAGTGTTGCCGGGCATGAAGAGGGCTTCTTCCTGGGCGGTAGCCTGTTCGACCGCGTGACGCCTGAGATGCGTATCTATAAGGAAGAGATCTTCGGGCCGGTGCTGTGCGTGGTCCGGGTGAGCAGCCTGGAAGCGGCGATGCAACTGATCAACGATCACGAATACGGTAATGGCACGTGCATCTTCACCCGTGACGGTGAAGCGGCCCGGCTGTTCTGTGACGAGATTGAAGTGGGCATGGTCGGTGTGAACGTTCCATTGCCGGTGCCGGTCGCGTATCACAGCTTTGGTGGCTGGAAGCGTTCGCTGTTTGGCGACTTGCATGCCTATGGGCCGGATGGCGTGCGCTTCTATACCCGTCGCAAGGCGATTACCCAGCGTTGGCCGCAGCGCGCCAGTCATGAAGCGTCGCAGTTTGCCTTCCCTAGCCTGTAAGGCTGGGTAAGTAGAAAGCCGGCCCCTTGGGGCCGGCTTTCGCGTTTTTGGGGGCTTTTTGACCGATATGACAGAAATGTGAAAAAAGGTGTTGACGGCAGATTCTGGAAGTCTATAATTCGCCCCACTTCCGGCGCAGTCGAAACGGAAAACTCCTTGGCAAACAAAGAGTTACGCGAGATTCGACAGCGACTTGCTTCAGTTCATCGAAGCCCAGAAGGAGTTGGTAGGGCAGTGTTGTTTGGCTCTATTAACGTTTCGATCCTCTCGGTCGAAAGCGGAGAAAAAGAGGTGTTGACAGCAGCGTGTAACGCTGTAGAATTCGCCTCCCGCTAACGAGAGATCGGAAGCGCAAGTGGTTGAAGTTGTTGAAGAAATCTTCGAAAACTTCTGAAAATAATCACTTGACAGCAAATGAGGCTGCTGTAGAATGCGCGCCTCGGTTGAGACGAAAGATCTTAACCAATCGCTCTTTAACAACTGAATCAAGCAATTCGTGTGGGTGCTTGTGGAGTCAGACTGATAGTCAACAAGATTATCAGCATCACAAGTTACTCCGCGAGAAATCAAAGATGTAACCAACGATTGCTGAGCCAAGTTTAGGGTTTCTTAAAAACCCAAAGATGTTTGAACTGAAGAGTTTGATCATGGCTCAGATTGAACGCTGGCGGCAGGCCTAACACATGCAAGTCGAGCGGTAGAGAGAAGCTTGCTTCTCTTGAGAGCGGCGGACGGGTGAGTAATGCCTAGGAATCTGCCTGGTAGTGGGGGATAACGTTCGGAAACGGACGCTAATACCGCATACGTCCTACGGGAGAAAGCAGGGGACCTTCGGGCCTTGCGCTATCAGATGAGCCTAGGTCGGATTAGCTAGTTGGTGGGGTAATGGCTCACCAAGGCGACGATCCGTAACTGGTCTGAGAGGATGATCAGTCACACTGGAACTGAGACACGGTCCAGACTCCTACGGGAGGCAGCAGTGGGGAATATTGGACAATGGGCGAAAGCCTGATCCAGCCATGCCGCGTGTGTGAAGAAGGTCTTCGGATTGTAAAGCACTTTAAGTTGGGAGGAAGGGCAGTTGCCTAATACGTAACTGTTTTGACGTTACCGACAGAATAAGCACCGGCTAACTCTGTGCCAGCAGCCGCGGTAATACAGAGGGTGCAAGCGTTAATCGGAATTACTGGGCGTAAAGCGCGCGTAGGTGGTTTGTTAAGTTGGATGTGAAATCCCCGGGCTCAACCTGGGAACTGCATTCAAAACTGACTGACTAGAGTATGGTAGAGGGTGGTGGAATTTCCTGTGTAGCGGTGAAATGCGTAGATATAGGAAGGAACACCAGTGGCGAAGGCGACCACCTGGACTGATACTGACACTGAGGTGCGAAAGCGTGGGGAGCAAACAGGATTAGATACCCTGGTAGTCCACGCCGTAAACGATGTCAACTAGCCGTTGGGAGCCTTGAGCTCTTAGTGGCGCAGCTAACGCATTAAGTTGACCGCCTGGGGAGTACGGCCGCAAGGTTAAAACTCAAATGAATTGACGGGGGCCCGCACAAGCGGTGGAGCATGTGGTTTAATTCGAAGCAACGCGAAGAACCTTACCAGGCCTTGACATCCAATGAACTTTCTAGAGATAGATTGGTGCCTTCGGGAACATTGAGACAGGTGCTGCATGGCTGTCGTCAGCTCGTGTCGTGAGATGTTGGGTTAAGTCCCGTAACGAGCGCAACCCTTGTCCTTAGTTACCAGCACGTAATGGTGGGCACTCTAAGGAGACTGCCGGTGACAAACCGGAGGAAGGTGGGGATGACGTCAAGTCATCATGGCCCTTACGGCCTGGGCTACACACGTGCTACAATGGTCGGTACAGAGGGTTGCCAAGCCGCGAGGTGGAGCTAATCCCATAAAACCGATCGTAGTCCGGATCGCAGTCTGCAACTCGACTGCGTGAAGTCGGAATCGCTAGTAATCGCGAATCAGAATGTCGCGGTGAATACGTTCCCGGGCCTTGTACACACCGCCCGTCACACCATGGGAGTGGGTTGCACCAGAAGTAGCTAGTCTAACCTTCGGGGGGACGGTTACCACGGTGTGATTCATGACTGGGGTGAAGTCGTAACAAGGTAGCCGTAGGGGAACCTGCGGCTGGATCACCTCCTTAATCGACGACATCAGCTGCTCCATAAGTTCCCACACGAATTGCTTGATTCATTGAAGAAGACGATAAGAAGCAGCCCGAAATTGGGTCTGTAGCTCAGTTGGTTAGAGCGCACCCCTGATAAGGGTGAGGTCGGCAGTTCGAATCTGCCCAGACCCACCAATTTTGTGTGGGAAACGCCTGTAGAAATACGGGGCCATAGCTCAGCTGGGAGAGCGCCTGCCTTGCACGCAGGAGGTCAACGGTTCGATCCCGTTTGGCTCCACCACTACTGCTTCTGAAAGTTTTGAAAGCTTAGAAATGAGCATTCCATCAGGTTGATGGTGAATGTTGATTTCTAGTCTTTGATTAGATCGTTCTTTAAAAATTTGGGTATGTGATAGAAAGATAGACTGAACGTTACTTTCACTGGTAACGGATCAGGCTAAGGTAAAATTTGTGAGTTCTCTTAGTTGAGAAATTCGAATTTTCGGCGAATGTCGTCTTCACAGTATAACCAGATTGCTTGGGGTTATATGGTCAAGTGAAGAAGCGCATACGGTGGATGCCTTGGCAGTCAGAGGCGATGAAAGACGTGGTAGCCTGCGAAAAGCTTCGGGGAGTCGGCAAACAGACTTTGATCCGGAGATGTCTGAATGGGGGAACCCAGCCATCATAAGATGGTTATCTTGTACTGAATACATAGGTGCAAGAGGCGAACCAGGGGAACTGAAACATCTAAGTACCCTGAGGAAAAGAAATCAACCGAGATTCCCTTAGTAGTGGCGAGCGAACGGGGACTAGCCCTTAAGTGGCTTTGAGATTAGCGGAACGCTCTGGAAAGTGCGGCCATAGTGGGTGATAGCCCTGTACGCGAAAATCTCTTAGTCATGAAATCGAGTAGGACGGAGCACGAGAAACTTTGTCTGAATATGGGGGGACCATCCTCCAAGGCTAAATACTACTGACTGACCGATAGTGAACTAGTACCGTGAGGGAAAGGCGAAAAGAACCCCGGAGAGGGGAGTGAAATAGATCCTGAAACCGTATGCGTACAAGCAGTGGGAGCAGACTTTGTTCTGTGACTGCGTACCTTTTGTATAATGGGTCAGCGACTTATTTTCAGTGGCGAGCTTAACCGAATAGGGGAGGCGTAGCGAAAGCGAGTCTTAATAGGGCGTCTAGTCGCTGGGAATAGACCCGAAACCGGGCGATCTATCCATGGGCAGGTTGAAGGTTGGGTAACACTAACTGGAGGACCGAACCGACTACCGTTGAAAAGTTAGCGGATGACCTGTGGATCGGAGTGAAAGGCTAATCAAGCTCGGAGATAGCTGGTTCTCCTCGAAAGCTATTTAGGTAGCGCCTCATGTATCACTGTAGGGGGTAGAGCACTGTTTCGGCTAGGGGGTCATCCCGACTTACCAAACCGATGCAAACTCCGAATACCTACAAGTGCCGAGCATGGGAGACACACGGCGGGTGCTAACGTCCGTCGTGAAAAGGGAAACAACCCAGACCGTCAGCTAAGGTCCCAAAGTTATGGTTAAGTGGGAAACGATGTGGGAAGGCTTAGACAGCTAGGAGGTTGGCTTAGAAGCAGCCACCCTTTAAAGAAAGCGTAATAGCTCACTAGTCGAGTCGGCCTGCGCGGAAGATGTAACGGGGCTCAAACCATACACCGAAGCTACGGGTATCACGTAAGTGATGCGGTAGAGGAGCGTTCTGTAAGCCTGTGAAGGTGAGTTGAGAAGCTTGCTGGAGGTATCAGAAGTGCGAATGCTGACATGAGTAACGACAATGGGTGTGAAAAACACCCACGCCGAAAGACCAAGGTTTCCTGCGCAACGTTAATCGACGCAGGGTTAGTCGGTCCCTAAGGCGAGGCTGAAAAGCGTAGTCGATGGAAAACAGGTTAATATTCCTGTACTTCTGGTTATTGCGATGGAGGGACGGAGAAGGCTAGGCCAGCTTGGCGTTGGTTGTCCAAGTTTAAGGTGGTAGGCTGAGATCTTAGGTAAATCCGGGATCTTAAGGCCGAGAGCTGATGACGAGTTAACTTTTAGTTAACGAAGTGGTTGATGCCATGCTTCCAAGAAAAGCTTCTAAGCTTCAGGTAACCAGGAACCGTACCCCAAACCGACACAGGTGGTTGGGTAGAGAATACCAAGGCGCTTGAGAGAACTCGGGTGAAGGAACTAGGCAAAATGGCACCGTAACTTCGGGAGAAGGTGCGCCGGTGAGGGTGAAGGACTTGCTCCGTAAGCTCATGCCGGTCGAAGATACCAGGCCGCTGCGACTGTTTATTAAAAACACAGCACTCTGCAAACACGAAAGTGGACGTATAGGGTGTGACGCCTGCCCGGTGCCGGAAGGTTAATTGATGGGGTTAGCTAACGCGAAGCTCTTGATCGAAGCCCCGGTAAACGGCGGCCGTAACTATAACGGTCCTAAGGTAGCGAAATTCCTTGTCGGGTAAGTTCCGACCTGCACGAATGGCGTAACGATGGCGGCGCTGTCTCCACCCGAGACTCAGTGAAATTGAAATCGCTGTGAAGATGCAGTGTATCCGCGGCTAGACGGAAAGACCCCGTGAACCTTTACTATAGCTTTGCACTGGACTTTGAATTTGCTTGTGTAGGATAGGTGGGAGGCTTTGAAGCGTGGACGCCAGTCTGCGTGGAGCCATCCTTGAAATACCACCCTGGCAACTTTGAGGTTCTAACTCAGGTCCGTTATCCGGATCGAGGACAGTGTATGGTGGGTAGTTTGACTGGGGCGGTCTCCTCCTAAAGAGTAACGGAGGAGTACGAAGGTGCGCTCAGACCGGTCGGAAATCGGTCGTAGAGTATAAAGGCAAAAGCGCGCTTGACTGCGAGACAGACACGTCGAGCAGGTACGAAAGTAGGTCTTAGTGATCCGGTGGTTCTGTATGGAAGGGCCATCGCTCAACGGATAAAAGGTACTCCGGGGATAACAGGCTGATACCGCCCAAGAGTTCATATCGACGGCGGTGTTTGGCACCTCGATGTCGGCTCATCACATCCTGGGGCTGAAGCCGGTCCCAAGGGTATGGCTGTTCGCCATTTAAAGTGGTACGCGAGCTGGGTTTAGAACGTCGTGAGACAGTTCGGTCCCTATCTGCCGTGGACGTTTGAGATTTGAGAGGGGCTGCTCCTAGTACGAGAGGACCGGAGTGGACGAACCTCTGGTGTTCCGGTTGTCACGCCAGTGGCATTGCCGGGTAGCTATGTTCGGAATAGATAACCGCTGAAAGCATCTAAGCGGGAAACTAGCCTCAAGATGAGATCTCACTGGAACCTTGAGTTCCCTGAAGGGCCGTCGAAGACTACGACGTTGATAGGTTGGGTGTGTAAGCGCTGTGAGGCGTTGAGCTAACCAATACTAATTGCCCGTGAGGCTTGACCATATAACACCCAAGCAATTTGCTTGCTTCGAGCTGAAAGGCAAAAGAGCACCAGATTGCGGTGTGTGAAGACGAAATGAACCGAAAGTTCGACGTTCACAAAACACCGAAAGCTATCACATACCCAATTTGCTGAAGTCGAGACCACATGGTCACGACTCAGTACCCGAATTTCTTGACGACCATAGAGCATTGGAACCACCTGATCCCATCCCGAACTCAGCAGTGAAACGATGCATCGCCGATGGTAGTGTGGGGTTTCCCCATGTGAGAGTAGGTCATCGTCAAGATTAAATTCCAGAACCCCTGTTTGCTAACGCAGACAGGGGTTTTGTTTTGGGCGGTCGAAAAGTAAGTGGGTGGCCGCAGCCCCCGCCATCAGCTCAAGCCGTCCTAACCCCCCCCCCGACTCCCCCTATCCGGTATGTCCATGTGGGGCCCTAAGCCCCGACAAATTTGCACAGTTATTTCTGAACCAGACCACTAGAATAGGCACCTAACCTTTTTTAGAGTCAGAGCCCTATCTATGCCCGATCCGGTTGATGCCCCTGAGGTGTCGGATTTACCACTGGACGACCTGGTGGCATGCCATGAGTGCGACTTGCTGATGCGCAAACCCAAGCTTGCCCTTGGCGAAAAAGCCCAATGCCCGCGTTGCGGTTACGAGCTGTACGCTCACCGCCACAATGTCGTTGAGCGAAGTCTCGCCTTGGTGCTCGCGGCGCTGTTGCTGTACATCCCCGCGAACTTTTTGCCCATCATGCAGCTCAATCTACTCGGGCAGTCCTCGGAAGACACCGTGTGGAGTGGCGTGGTCGGCTTGTTTGATACCGGCATGCAAGGCGTCGCCGCCGTTGTGTTCCTGTGCAGCATGGGGATTCCCTTGCTCAAGCTGCTCTGCCAGCTCGCAGTCCTGCTCAGCATTCGTTGGAAGGTGGGCCGCAGCTATGGGCTGTTGCTGTACCGCATTTACCACCACCTCAAAGACTGGGGGATGCTGGAGGTCTACCTGATGGGCGTACTGGTGGCGATCGTAAAGCTCGCCGACATGGCCTCTATCACGGTCGGCTTGGGGCTCGTGTGTTTTGTCAGTCTATTAATGGTTCAGGTACTGCTTGAGGTGGTGATGTCGCCCCACCAGATCTGGCAAGCGTTGTCAGGAGAGGATGATCATGCGGGCGATTGATGCAGGCATTCTGATTTGTACCGAATGCCACGAATTGAACAAACAGGCAGCGGACACCGATGAGCAAACCTGCACTCGCTGCGGTGCGCTGATCCATGCCCGGCGTCCAAACAGCCTCACCCGCACCTGGGCGTTGTTGATCACGGCGGCCATTTTGTATATCCCCGCCAACCTGCTGCCTATCATGACCATCAATTCCCTCGGCCAGGGTGATCCCAGTACCATCATGGCCGGTGTGATCCAGTTGGTGCAGCACGGTATGTTTCCCATCGCGGCGGTGGTATTTATCGCCAGTATCCTGGTGCCCACGTTCAAGCTGGTAGGCATTGGCCTGCTACTGTTCTCTGTACAGCGCCACCAACCGCTATCCGCGCAACAGCGCATTGTGATGTACCGCTTCATCGAATTCATTGGACGTTGGTCCATGCTGGATATCTTCGTGATCGCCATCCTGGTGGCGGTTGTAAACTTTGGGCGACTTGCCAGTGTCGAGGCAAACCTCGGCGCCGCGGCGTTCGCCAGTGTGGTGATCTTGACGATGCTTGCCGCAGTAACTTTCGATCCCCGACTGATTTGGGATAACACGGAGTCGGACGACGACCATGAGTGATTTGCCTAAAGCTAAAACCCGCCCGGCCTCCAACTGGTCGGCCATTTGGGTGTTACCCCTGATTGCCCTGATCATCGGCGGTTGGTTGGGGTGGCGCGCCTATTCCCAACAGGGCATCGAGATCCAGGTGCGCTTTGAAAGTGGCGAAGGTATCCAGGCCAACAAAACGGAAGTGGTCTACAAAGGTATGTCCGTGGGCAAGGTCAAGACCTTGGCCCTGGACGACGAGGGCAGTAACCGTGGGGTGATTGCCACCATCGAGATGAACAAGGACGTCGACCAATATCTCAAGACCAATACGCGCTTCTGGCTGGTCAAGCCGAGTGTCAGCCTCGCCGGTATTACCGGCCTGGAAACCTTGGTGTCGGGTAATTACATCGCCGCCAGCCCGGGTGATGGTGAGCCCACGCGCAAATTCAAGGCGCTCTCCGAAGAGCCGCCGTTGTCAGACGCCAAGCCCGGCCTGCACCTGACCATCAAGGCCGATCGCCTCGGCTCGCTGAACCGTGGCAGTCCAGTGTTCTACAAACAGATCCAGGTTGGCCAGGTCAAAAGCTACCTGCTTTCCGAGGACCAGAGCACCGTAGAGATCAAGGTCTACATCGAGCCGACCTACGCGAGCCTGGTGCGCAAACACACACGTTTCTGGAACGCCAGCGGCATCAGCATCGACGCCAATCTTTCCGGCGTGAAAGTACGCAGTGAATCGCTCTCCAGTATCGTCGCCGGCGGGATTGCCTTCGCCACGCCGGAGAACCGCAAGGACAGCCCGCCGACGGATCCGAGCCTGCCGTTCCGCTTGTATGAAGACTTCGACGCCGCCGCTGCTGGCATCAAGGTCAAGGTCAAGCTCACCGACTTCGAAGGCCTGCAGGCTGGCCGTACGCCCGTCATGTACAAAGGCATCCAGGTCGGCAGCCTGAAAACCTTGAAGATCGACCCTGACCTGTCCAGCGCCAATGCCGAGTTGACGCTCGACCCATTGGCCGAAGACTACCTGGTGCAGGACACCCAGTTCTGGGTGGTCAAACCCTCCATCTCCCTGGCGGGCATCACCGGGCTGGAAGCCCTGGTCAAGGGTAACTACATCGCCATTCGCCCTGGTGACAAAGGCAGCGCGCCGCAACGCGAATTCGTTGCGCGGGCCAAGGCACCGCCGCTGGACCTGCGCTCTCCAGGCCTGCACATGGTGCTGTTCACTGACAACCTCGGCTCCCTGGATGTCGGTAGCCCGATTCTCTATAAACAGGTCAAGGTCGGTTCGGTGCAGAGCTATCAGTTCTCGCGCAAGAACAAACAACTGGTGATCGGCGTTCATATCGAGAAGGAATACGAAAACCTGGTCAACGGCTCGACGCGTTTCTGGAATGCCAGCGGCGTCACCCTGACCGGCGGGCTCACTGGCGGCATCCAGGTGAAAAGTGAATCCCTGGCCAGCTTGATGGCCGGCGGTATCGCCTTCGAAACCCCGGAACCCAATGTGCCGCTGAAAAAGCGCATCCCGCGCTTCCGTCTCTTTGCCGATCGCGAGGCCGCCAATCAACGCGGCACCCTGGTGACCATCAAGGTCGACCGCGCCGACGGCATGCGTCCTGGCACGCCGGTGCGTTTCAAAGGCCTGGATGTCGGCAAGATCGAGAGCGTCGACCTGAGCGCCGATATGCAGTCGGTGCTGCTCAGCGCGCGCATCACCCAAGTGGCGGATCGCATCGCGCGTGTCGGCAGCCAGTTCTGGGTGGTAAAGCCTGAGCTGGGCCTGATGAAAACCTCCAACCTGGAAACCCTGGTTACCGGGCAGTACATCGAGGTGCAGCCAGCGGCGAAAAATGCCGGTCCACAGAAGAGCTTTGTCGCGCTGGATCAGCCGCCTGAAGCGGCCCACCAAGAGGCAGGCCTGAGCCTGACACTCAGTGCCGCACGGCGTGGTTCGTTGAAGGAAGGCGTACCGGTGACTTACCGCGAAGTCACCGTGGGCAAAGTCACCGGCTACGAGTTGGGCCAGACCGCCGACCGCGTGCTGATTCACATCCTGATCGAGCCGAAGTACGCGCCGCTGGTACGCGGTGGCAGCCGCTTCTGGAACACCAGCGGTTTCGGTCTCGATTTCGGCCTGTTCAAAGGCGCAACGGTACGCACCGAGTCGTTGGAGACCCTGGTCTCCGGCGGTATCGCTTTCGCCACGCCAGACGGTGAGCGCATGGGCAACGCTGCACGGCCGCAGCAAACCTTTCCGCTGTTCGACAAGTTCGAAGAGGAATGGCTGACTTGGGCGCCTAAAATTCCGCTCGGCAAGTAAACCGTGGCGAGGCTATCGCGGGCAAGCCCGGCTCCCACAGTTGACCGGGTTTTCCTGTAGGAATGCGCTCGAATGTGGGAGCCGGGCTTGCCCGCGATGAGGCCCTCAGCAACACCAAAAAAAGGCCGCGATCCATAAGATCGCGGCCTTTTTGCATTTCACTGCAGCCGATCAGACTTCATCCAGCTCCGGCTCGTCCGCCTGCACATTCACCGTCGCCTTCACCACATCGTGACGACGGATGTACTTCCAGTCCGCCTCATCAATGTAGATCCCATTCGGCCCGCTGCCGCCTTCCAGGTCGATCGCCACTTGCGCAGACACTTGCGGTTTCACACTGGCAAGGATCGGCACAAAGCCCAATTGCAGACTGGTTTCGAGCAGCGCCGCCTGGTTCTTTTCATCGATATCCGCGGCCTCGTCGAGGTAGTACGGCAAGCGCACGCGCCCGGCCTGGTCACGGTCCATCAAGTGCAGCAACAAGTACATGTTGGTCAGCGCCTTGATGGTCATGGTGGTGCCGTTGGATGCCGCGCCGTCGATGTCGGTGTGGATCACCGGCTGGCCATGCACCTTGGTGATCTCGAACGCCAGTTCGAACAGGTCCTTGAGGCCCAGCTGGTTATGGTTGGCGGCCACCAGGCGGGCCAGGTACTCCTTGGCCTCTTCGTTCTTGTTGTCCTGCTCGGCGCTCTGGCTGAGGTCGAACACCGACAGGGTCTCGCCTTCTTCATACTGACCGGCACTGTGGATGATCTGGTCGATATGCTTGAGGGCTTCCTTGTTCGGCGCCAGCACGATGCGGAAGCTTTGCAGGTTGGACACCTGGCGCTTGTTGATCTCGCGGTTGAACAGCGCCAGCTGGTGTTCCAGGCTGTCGTAGTCACTGCGGATATTGCGCAGGGTCCGCGCGATGTCGGTCACCGCCGCACGGCGGGCCTTGCCCAGGGTCAGGGCTTCGTCGGTGCGGTGGGCATAGGCGTTGATCAGCAGTTGCAGGCGACGCTCGACGTCATCCTCGCTGTCGAACTTGGCCACGCCCTTGAGGCGCACCTGGGCGTACAGCGCTTCGATCTGGCCATCAGCGCGCAGCAGGCCTTGCCAGCTGTCCTGATAGTCATTGAGCAGCGGCAGCAGGTTGTCCATGGAGTCGTCGACCGGGTCCATGAACGGCGTGCCGAATGGCAGGTCTGCTGGCAACAGCTGGCGGCGGCGCAGTGCGTCGTCGAGGGTGCGTTGCTTGGCTTCCATATCACCGATCTGCCGGCCGACCAGTTGCAGCTTGGCCGACAATTGCTGGACACGCTCGGTGAAGGCATCACTGGAGCGCTTGAGCTCATCCTGCGCGGCTTCCATCTGCGCCAGGCTTTCCAGTTTCTCGTCTTCTTCGGCGCTCAGGGTTTGCGCGCGGCGGAAGTCTTCCAGCGCCTTCTGCGCGTCCAGCACCTGCTGATACAGCGCCTCGGTCTGAGTCTTGCTCGCGGCGCGGTCAGAGGCTACGGCCTGCTGGGTCTTGAGTTGCTTGAGTTCTTTTTCCAGGCGCTCTTTCTGGTCGCGCAATGCCGCGCGATCCGCCAGGGCCTGCAAGGCCGGTGGCTCGATGTGCGAGATGTCGATGGACAGGCCCGGCACTTCGAAGCGCTCGCCCTTGAAGCCATCGAGGATCAGCTCCAGGGATTTGACCCACTGCCCGTCCTCGTCCAGCGTGATGCCATGCTCACCCAATGGCAGGCTGAACAACGAGCTGTTGAACAGGCGCATCAGGCGCTCGACATCCTGCTGTGAGAATTCTTCGCGCAGTTTGGCGTAGCTGTTGTTGTCCGCATGATCGAGCTGCTGCTTGACCGACTTCAGGCGTTTTTCCAGGTCGCGCAAGCGCTCGTCGAGGTCTTCGGCGCTGAACTGCCGCGACTGCGCCAGGGCGCCCGCCAGTTCGTCGTGAGCATCCTTGGCCGCCAGCAGTTGCTGCTCGAGCACCTTGACGTCATCCACCAGGGCGAAGCGATGCTTGAGCACCGACAGCTCACCCAGCCAGCGCTGGATGCCGCTGATCTCGCGCTCCAGGCGCATCAGCTCCTGGGTGCCGCCACGCTGGTCGTTCTGCAGCGCATCCTGCTCGTTGCGGTAGTGTTCGGCCTGGATCGTCAGCTCTTCCTTGCGTGCACTGGCGTAGTCCGACCAGGTGCCCAGCAGCGAGTCCAGCAGCGGCGACAGCCGATGCAGCTTGCCGCGCAGGATGTCGCGCTGTTTCACGCCATTGGCGAGCGCCTCGACCAGCGGGCCGGCGGCCACCAGCGAGTGGTAGTCCTGTTCCATGCGTCGCACGTCGCGGAAGGCTTCTTCGCACGCTGCGATGTAGTCCACGCTGCCCGAACGCAAGCTGTGTTCGAATGCATCGAGGAACAGCTGCTTGAGCTTGGCCGCGGTGATTTCACGCATGTGCAGCAGGTTGATAAACAGCGCGCGGAAGGTCTTCAGGCTCTGCTCGCTGGTGGAGCGCAGCGGGATCAAGGTCAGGTCCAGCGGGATCGACGTATGACCGCCGACCAGCAAACGGCGCAGTTCATCCGGCTTGAGTTCGTAGGCTTTCAGGCCTTCGCGCTCAAGGTTGGTGAACAGCTCTTTCTGGCGCAGGCAGGTATCGTTCTTCTGGTAATGCGCCAGGTCGAGCTTGCCGGCATAGGCAAAGAACTGGTGACCGAAACCGCCGCCCGGACCGCGCCCGACCACGCCGATCACATGAGGGCCGTGGGGCAGCGACACTTCCACGAGGATGTAGCTGGTGTCGGTGGCGAAGTAAAAGCGCCGCGATTGTTCCAGGGTATACTTGCCGAAACTCATGTCCGACATGCGCGCCAGGATCGGGAACTGCAGGGCGTTGATCGAGGCGGATTTACCCAGGTTGTTCGCGCCATACACCGACAGCGGCTCTTCCAGCGGGAACAGGCCCAAGCTGTAGCCGGCGGTGTTCAATAGGGCAAAGCGGCGGATGCCGTAGCGTTCCTTGCTCATGCATCGGTCTCCTGTTCTTCGGCAATGGCGCGGGCCAGGGCGTCTTCTTCGCTTTCGTCGGCGAAGTCGCTGAGGTCCAGCGGGTCATCGGTCTTCAGCAGTTTTTCATCGCTGTCTTCGTCGATGATCACCGGTGCCGGCAGCGGCAACACGCTGTGCACGCTGGCGGCGAGGTCGCGGTCCTGTTGCACCGACAGGCACACATCGAGGAAGCGGTGCATCGGCGGCAGGAAGCGATAGATACCGTTGTCTTCGCTGGCAAAACCCAGCTGGGTCATGCGGCGCATGATTTTTTCTTCGAGTTCTTCCTGGGTCTGCACTTCGGCCTGGATAAACAGGTCGCGGTACTTCTCCAGCAGCGATGGCAGCTCATCGCGGCCGAGGCTGCCACCGTCGAGCACGGCGATCGGGTCACGGCCCTGGTCGGCCAGGTGCTCGACGATGATGAAGGTGAACAACGCCAGGCGCTGGGCAGTCTTGTTGACCTGTGCGCTGGCAATCGCCGAATCCGGCACGAAGTAGTAGAAACCACGGGTGTCACACACCAGCTCAAAGCCCAGGGCCTTGAACAGCGTGCGGTACTGGTCCTGGAAGTTCGACAGTTGCGCGTACAGTTCCGGGTCGCGGCGGCTGACGTGGTAACCCTTGAACAGCTCGCGAAAGATCGGCGCCAGCTGGGACAGTTCGGATAGATCAAGATGCATGCGAAGTCCTTACATTAGCGGTGCTCGCAGAGTTCTCGGCGGCGTCAGGCGTGGCCGGGAGCAGGGCGAATGAGCGCAGGCTGACCTGGTGCTCGTGCGTGTGGTAATCGCGGCGTTCGAGGCGTTCGCGCTTGAAGCGTTTTTCGCGGGACAGGCGTGAGAACCAGTACAGCAATTCGTCGGTGGCGCCGTCCGGTTCCTGCTCCAGCAGCCAGGTCATCAGGTCTGGCATCGGCAGCGCGTCTTCGCAGCGCTCGAGCATTTCCTTGACCGTGCGCGGTGCACGCTGGGCGTCGCCCTTGTGGGATTTGTGCGCCTTGGGGAAACGCGCCGGTTTCGGCTCGAAATTCGCCAGGGCATACACATAGGCCTCGACCTGGCTGGCGCTGCCGAGGAAGGTGCTTTGCGGCCGGGTAAACATTGGCATCGCCGCCTGCGGCACGGCGTCCAGGCCCTTGCGGCGGATGGCCGACAAGGCCAGCGCCGCGCCACGGGTCACGGCGTTGTGCCGGCGCGCTTCTTCGCGCAGCGGCAGCAGCAGCTCGCGGGCATGGCGCAAGGTCAGCTGGGCGCTGGTCTGCATTTCGAGGATGCGCGCGTGGGTGCGCAGCAGCATGTCGTCGTCCACCAGATGGCCGAGGCGCTGCTGCTCGGTGAGCATGCGCAGCAGCACGTTCTCGACCTTGCGCACGCCTTGTTCGAAGGCGCCGTCGGCGTTCACCAGCTGGATCATCGGTTCGACGTATTCATCCCAGGTCGCCAGTACTTCGGCGTAGCGCTGGCGCAACGGGATCTGCCGGTCGCTGGTCTTGGCGCGGTCGGCTACGGCGGCGAGGGCCTGTTCGTCGTTGGCGAGTTTTTTCAGCACGTCGCGCACGCGCATATCCAGCAGGCGCAGTTGGCGGGCCAGATCATGGCCATCACGGATATCGAAGGCGTCCTGGATGTAACCGGCCAGGCGCTCGAGGTGGCGCAGGTAGGCTTCGATTTCCAGGCACAGGCCAAGCCGGTGCTCCTTGCGAAGATAGGCGAGGAAGTCATGGATCTGGGCGTTGAGCTCGAAACGGTTCGGGCTCTTGGCGACAGGCACCAGGATATCCAGGCGAATCCACACGTCCAGCAGGCTGGTGATGTCCTGGGGCGTGCTGTCCAGTTGTTGGGCGGCCAGTTGCGCGCGCAGCTCGCCGAGGCTCAGGGTGCCTTGGTCGAAGTGTTCGCACAGTGGCTCGAGTAAGGCCCAGTGTTCGGCGAGGGCGCGCAGGACGCGCTTGGGTTCGATCATGGGAATGGCCGGCTGGTTGGCGATTAAAAGTCGCGATTGTACTGCATCGGACGCGGGATTTATCCACAGCCGGTCAGTGCGCAGTGGGCGATTGTTACCGAACAGCGGTAGAATCCCCGCTCTTAACTTATCCACAAGTGGCCGAGCTGTGCTTATCGAGTCCCGACGTCGCGCTTACTTGACCGCCATGCAGGTGGTCAATTGGCTGCCCCGCACCGAACTGCCGTTTGCCGCGCCGTCGCGGCCCGAGCTGCTGGAGGCGTTCGAGCCCTATGAGGCCTTGGAAGCCTCCGGCGAGGAGGCTGCCGCGCCGGTCGCGGTGGTCAAGCCCGCTCCCGAGGCGCGTGCGGCGGTCGAGCGGGCCAAGATCGAAGTGCCTCGCCCGTCAACGGTGGCCAAGCCGGTGGTGGCCGAAGAAGCCGCGCCGGTGGTCAAGGCTGCGGTGGTGCCGCCGCCGCGTTTTGCCCTGCAATTGCTGCGCGCCGGGCGTTGCCTGCTGCTGGTGGAATTGCCCACCGGCGAGCGTTTCCAGACGCGCGATCCTGCCTACATGCTGCTCAAGGACATGCTGCGCGCCGCCGGCCTGCCCGACAGTCCGCAGATCGTCGGCGATCCGGTGCGCTGGCCGCTGTTGGTACGCGGCACCATGGACCAGGGCCCGGAAGCCGCGCGGGATTTTGTCCAGGGCTTTGTCTCGGCGCGCCTGGAGGATGAACCCTGCGTGTGCCTGTGGCTGATCGGCCTGCCCGCCGTACGATTTGCCGGCGAAGCGAATGCCGAGTCCTGGTACCGCGAGCTGCAGGTCGAAGGCCTAGGCTCGGTGTGGGCCCTGCCGGGCCTGGAATTATTAATGGAAGAGCCACAGCGTAAGGCTGATGTCTGGCAAGCCATGCGCCGGCTGATGGCGCGCTGGAAAACAACCGATGAGTGAGGCTTTATCCTTCCGCCCGATGACCGAGGCTGACCTCGACGCCGTGCTGAAAATCGAATACGCGGCGTTCAGCCATCCCTGGACCCGCGGGATCTTTCTCGACGGGCTGGGCAAGTACCAGATCTGGCTGATGTTCGAAGGCGAGCAGCAAGTGGGCCACGGGGTGGTGCAGATCATCCTCGATGAGGCGCATTTGCTGAACATCACCGTCAAGCCGGAAAACCAGGGGCGTGGCCTCGGCCTGGCGCTGCTGGAACACCTGATGTCCCGCGCCTATGCCGCCAATGCCCGCGAATGTTTCCTGGAAGTGCGCGACAGCAATACCGGCGCGTTTCGCCTGTATGAACGCTACGGCTTCAATGAAATCGGCCGTCGGCGGGACTATTACCCCGCCGTGGGTGGCCGTGAGGATGCGGTCGTGATGGCCTGCACCCTGGTCGATTGATGCAGGAGCCCGGCTTGCCGGCGATGGCGATCTCAACGACGCACTCGCCCGCAAGCCGGGCTCCTACAGGTTGACGGGGTATCAGCGGTTGCCGTCTACCGGGTCGATATCCGCCAGCTCAGCCTCATCCAGGCCATTGCCGCCGCCAATCTCGTCTTCATCGACGATGCTCAGGTCCCAATCCGCCTGCTCACCTTCGCCGGCTTCCTGGGCATCCCGCGCGCCGTCTTCATGGATCAGCGTTTCCGGGCTCATATCATCATCCGTCGACTCATGATCATCGGTTGAAGCCCCGGTCAACCCGGCCTCGCGCACCCGTTCGTCGGGCATCAGGTGCTCACGCTCACGGCGGGGGATTTCCTCGCCGATCTCCGCCGTCGGCTCTTCCTGGTCAAAGTCCAGCTCGCGCATCTCGCCCATGCGGTCTTCGTTGTCATCAATCGGTTCCGGCTGCGTAGCGCCGTAGGGACGTCGTGATTCAGTCATGGCCAATCCTCATGCTGTGGGGCTTATAGTGTGTGGACAGGCGTCGTTCGCTAAAGATTCAAGCTAATTGGCAATCGGTATTCTTTCGCGGCGGCGTGACCCGGACGAGCGGTCGTCTGTCAAAGCTGCGCATCATTCCTGAGGCTTTCCCTGATGAACGAACTACAAGACCTGCTTGATAACAATGAACGCTGGGCGGATGCGATCAAACAGGAAGATCCCGAATTCTTCGCCAAGCTCGCCCGCCAGCAGACCCCGGAATACCTGTGGATCGGCTGCTCCGACGCCCGCGTACCGGCCAACGAGATCGTCGGCATGCTGCCGGGCGATCTGTTCGTGCACCGCAACGTGGCCAACGTGGTGCTGCACACCGACCTCAATTGCCTGTCGGTGATCCAGTACGCCGTTGACGTACTCAAGGTCAAACACATCCTCGTCACTGGCCACTATGGCTGCGGCGGCGTGCGCGCCTCGATGCAGGACCGCCAGTTCGGCCTGATCGATGGCTGGTTGCGCACCATTCGCGACCTCTACTACGAAAACCGTGACGTGCTGGCGCAGTTACCCACCGAAGAGGAGCGCGTCGACCGTCTGTGCGAGCTCAACGTGATCCAGCAAGTCGCCAACGTCGGCCACACCAGCATTGTGCAAAATGCCTGGCACCGTGGGCAGAGCCTGTCGATCCATGGCTGCATCTATGGCATCAAGGACGGCCGCTGGAAGAGCCTGAACACCACCATCAGTGGTTTCGAGCAACTGCCGCCGCAGTATCGACTGCGCCCCTTGGGCGAAGCTTAAGGCCGTTTGCGCTCGCGCCACTGCACCATGAACTGCTGGCCCTCGGCATTCAGGGGTTCGTCGCGACCGGTGATCCAGCCCCGGCAGTTCAGTTCGCCGCAATGGCACTTGAACTGTCGGAACAACGCATCCTCGGTGCTGGCGTAATCCAGGGTCAACGGGGTGCCGGCGCCTATGGGCTGTACGGTCCAGAGTTCCAGGTAGGTGGTGTCGAAAAACACATTCGGATTGCACGAGTGCCTGAGCAGCCCGCAGAACCAGCAGTCGTATAAATGGATGCGCGGCGACAGTTGCAACGTGTGCGGGCGCCGCTCGCTCACGGCGTAGCCGGAGACCTGGGCAATTCGCATGCGCCCGTCAAACGCGATGCGTGCCTTGACCCCGCTGCCGGTACTGTCGCTACCCTGCATGACTTGGAAATGCCGGTACGACGGATAGCCTTGCTCAACGAGCAGTGTCTTGAAGGGGTACAGGCAGTCATTTGCAGCCGTTTTAGCCTTATCCATGGCCTGAGTTTTCATGACTCTCCTTGGTGGGCTGCATGGACCTGCGGATGGTGGCTGACTACCAGTCTTGCAGCAGATGGGGGCGGCACAAGATTCGCCGAAGATCGATCCGCTGGCTACTGTCAAACCTGACAGTAGCCAGCGGATTTTTTTTGTGCGCTTTATAGGGCGGGGACGCTGATTTCCGGGGCGGGGGCGGCATTCTTCAGCTGCCTGAGCTGGGCTTTGATCGCGGGCGTGGCGCATTTGGCATTCGCCTTTTCCGGCGACAGGTTGCGCACCGAGGTATAGAACAGCTCGCAGGTCTGCTCCTTACGCGTGACCTGCCACGTGTTCATGCAGGCCTTGAGCAGCACATTGGGATCACTCGCCGGTTTCTGGCCCATCCCGGCCTGCCAGCAGGCTGCGCTCAGGTCCTGGCCCATCACCGTCAGGCCGGCTTCATCGGCTTTCTGTTCATTGCCGTCATAGCTGGCGGGGTCCGCCGCATACCAGATGTAACTCGGGTGATTGGCGCCCAGTACCGAGACACTCTTGCCTGCGGCCGGGCTGATCTGCACAAGGCCCAGTACCGCCACGGACGGCCCGTATTGTTGCTTGATCCAGGCGCGCACCGGCGAACCGAACGCCACCATCGGTAACGAGCCGTTGGCCGGCAGGCTCAGCTCCCGGACCATGCGCGTCTGGTAGTCGGTGAAGTAGCCATAGACGTTTTCCAGGTCCTTGCCCGCCGTGGACGGGGCTGCAATGGGCGCGATATCGATGATGGTCTGGTAGGCCGGGGTTTCGCCGGCCGGCACGCCATTGTCGGTGAGCAACGTGGCCCAGCGGTCGGAGGTGGCCGATTCCAGGTAGTCCTGGGCCTGGGTCAGCGAGTAATCCGGAGGGAAATGCAGCAACTCGATGCTCTTGCGTTTTTCCAGGGCCATGCCCAGCGGCAGGAACAGGTACCAGTTGTAGGCCCACTTGCCGTCGCTGTTGAGCTTGCTGGCGCCCTGGTAGGCGAGGTCGGCGGTGTCGAGCAGCGCGGTGAGTGGCTTGCCATAGTCGTCGGGCACACCGCTGAAGGTGGCCGAGAGCTGGCCGTCATGGGTCTTCACACTGACCTTGGCGCGACTGTAACCGTCACGCTGCAGGCTCTGGTTCAGGTAATGCTCCACGGTCTGCTCCAGTGTCCATGGCCGAAAGCAGATCACGTTGCAATTGTTGGGGAAGGCGAACAACTGGGTGACGCGTTGCGTGCTGCCCAGTGGTACCTCGATATCAGCCTGTACGACCGCACTCGCCAGCAGTGCGGCCAGGGTGCAGGACAGCCTGGTCGGTTTAAACATGTTTGATTCCTTGTCAGCGAAGGCCCGTCTGCGCGGGATGAAAGCGCCACCCTTCAAACAGTAGCGGCTGACCAGGAAAACGCGTGCTAAATCGCCAGGCGTGTCGCTATTGGATAAGACACCTACACGTTGAACTGCAACGCATTGCTCAGGTCACCCATGGGTTTCTGGCCGCGGGCGATCATCGCGTCATCGCGTTGCTTGAGACCGTCGAGCGTCTCCAACTGGAAAACCCGCGTAATCAGCCGCAGGATCGACGCGGTGTCGTAGACCGTATGGTCGACCGTGCCTTTGCGTGCAAAGGGCGAGACCACCAGTGCCGGAATCCGCGTGCCCGGGCCCCAGCGGTCGCCCTTGGGCGGCGCCACGTGGTCCCACCAGCCGCCGTTTTCATCGACCGTCACCACCACCACCATGTTTTTCCACTGTGGGCTTTCCTGCAGCACCTTCAACGCACGGGCGATATGCCGGTCGCCAGAGGCCACGTCGGCATAGCCGGCGTGCATATTCAGGTTGCCCTGGGGCTTGTAGAAACTCGCGGCCGGCAGCTTGCCCGCCTGGGCGTCGGCGAAGAACTTGTTGGTGCTGGACTCATCGCCCAAGCCGCCGTCACGCAGACGCTTGTCACGCTCTGCGCGGTGCTCGGGGCCTTGCTGCTTGAAGTAGTTGAACGGCTGGTGGTGGTACTGGAAATTGGGGATTTTCGGAATGCCGCCCGAATCCTTGAACTGCTCCAGCGTGGCCTGCCAGGCGCCGGCGTACCAGGCCCAGTCGATGTTCTTTTTCGACAGCTTGTCGCCGATGTGCTCGTGGGTTTGCGGCACCAGCACGTTGGGCAGGTCGGGTTTGGAATAGTCCGGGTTTTCCGGGTCGCGGATCCAGGTCGGCCAGTAGGGCGGAGCCAAGGTGTTCACGCCGTAGCCATCCGGCGTCAGCGCACTTGGGCCGAACTGCGGCGGGCCGGTCATGGCGCTGGCCGGGGACTTGTCCAGCGGCTTGAGGCGCGGGTCGGTGGGATCCTCGCTTTGCAGCGTGGCAATCTGCGCCTTGGCCACCGACTGCGCGGCATTTGGATAAAACGGCGCAGTGGCGCTGATCAGGTATTGGTGGTTGAGGAACGAGCCGCCGAACGCGCCCTGGAAGAAGTTATCGCAGAGCACGAACTCCTTGGCCACGTCCCACAGGCGCAGGGAATAGCGGCTCTGCGCGTAATGGCCCATCACCAGGCCGCCGGAATCGCCCCAGGCGACGAAACCGTCATTCTTGCCGCCGTTGATCTGCATCTGGTTCTGGTAGAACACGTGCCACAAGTCGCGGGTGACCAGGCTCAGGGGCAGGTCCTCGGCGTTCGGACCCTTGAGGGCGAACGGCGCGTTGGGCAGGTTTTCCTGGAACTGCACCTCGTTGGGATAAGTCACCCCATCCACGCTTTGCGGGCCGACTTGCAGCACGCCGCCCCAAGCCGGGGGCAGGGTGGTCAACAGGTTGCCATCGCGATCGCGCTGCTGGTATTGGGCGGCGGAAAGGGCCGACAGCGGCTTCTCCAGGCCGGGGAAATCTGCAAACAGGTTGTTGAAGCTGCGGTTCTCGGCGTAGATCACCACCACGGTTTTCACCTGGTCGCGCAACGCCTTATCCAACTCCTGCGGGGTCAGTGGCCGCGTCACCGGCTTGCCCGGGGCTTCGCCGGTATTGCCACAAGCACTCAAGGTCGCGCCGACCCCCAATACCGCCGCGCCCCCTAGGAAGCGCCGGCGGCTGGTGTCTACCGGCGGTTGGGCTGCTGAATCGGGGGCAGGGCGGTCTTCGTGCTCGTCACTCATTGCGGGGAGTCCTTGCTGGAGATTGTTGCAAGATATTTCGCAGGACGGTAGCAACGCAATGTGACGGAATTAAGGCAGCTGCAAGCTACAAGCTACAAGCTGCAAGCTGCAAGCTACAAGCTACAAGCTACAAGCTACAAGCTACAAGCTACAAGCTACAAGCTACCAGCGTGAGGCTTGCGGCTTGCGGCTTGAGGCTTGAAGCTTGAAGCTTGTAGCTGTGACCTACGGCATGACGGGGGGGAGATATTTCAGTGTCGTCCCGAGCGCCCATAGCAGGAACAACACCAGCGGCGTGTGTACCAGCAGTTGCACGAACGAAAAGCCGATCAAGTCTCGCGCTTTCAGCCCCAATACCCCGAGCAGCGGCAGCATGTAGAACGGGTTGATCAGGTTCGGCAGCGCCTCGGCCGCGTTGTAGATCTGCACCGACCAGCCGAGGTGGTATTGCAAGTCATTGGCCACTTGCATCACGTAGGGCGCTTCGATGATCCACTTGCCGCCGCCCGACGGGATGAAGAAGCCCAGCACCGCCGAGTACACGCCCATCAGCAGGGCGTAGGTGTCATGGGAGGCGATGGAGGTGAAGAAGGTCGAGATATGGTGCGCCAGGGTCTGGCCGTCGCCGCCCTTGACCACCGTCATCAGGGCGGCGATCGAGCCGTACAGCGGGAATTGGATCAGCACCCCAGTGGTGGTCGGCACGGCGCGGGCCACTGCGTCGAGGAAGCTGCGCGGGCGCCAGTGCAGCAGGGCGCCGACCATGATGAACAGGAAGTTGTAGGTGTTCAGCCCTGAGATCGCACTGATCGCCGGTTTGGTCGAGAACTCATGGAACAGCCAACCGGCCGCCAGCAGCGCCAGCAGGATGGTCAGGAGTGGGCTGTGTTCCAGCCATTCGCCCGGGCGAGTGGGAGGCTGCGGCTTGGGCAGGTTGAAGGCCGGGTCGACGCCGCAGGCCTTGGCGTCACGCGCGCTGTTCGGGCCCGGGGCGGTGGCGTAGGCGATGATCAGCGAGACCACGATCAGCGCCAGCAGCAGCACGCCGGATTGCCACAGGAAGATGGTCTCGGTGAACGGGATCATCCCGGTGATCGACAGGATCGACGGCGGCAAGCTGGCCGGGTTGGCCTGCAGTTGTGCGGCCGACGACGACAGCCCCAGCGCCCACACCGCGCCCAGGCCCAGATAGGCCGCCGCACCGGCTGCGCGGTAGTCCATGCGCAAGTCCGTACGACGCGCCAGTGCGCGCACCAGCAAACCGCCGAACACCAGGGACAGGCCCCAGTTGAGCAGCGACGCCACCATCGAAATCAACGCCACCCAGGCCACGGCGGAGCGGCCGTTCTTCGGGATGCGCGCCAGGCGGTCGATCAGCTTGACCGCCGGCGGCGAGCTGGCAACCACGTAACCGCCGATCACCACGAAGGCCATCTGCATGGTGAACGGAATCAGGCTCCAGAACCCATCACCAAAGGCCTTGGCGGCCTCGGTCGGCGCGGCGCCCATGCCCAGGGTCGCCACGGCGACGATGATCACGGCGAGGGCGGCGAACACCCAGGAGTCGGGGAACCAGCGTTCGGCGAAATTGGAACAACGCAGGGCAAATCGGGCATAGCGGCTTTCTTCGATAGCATCGGCCACGAGTCTTTCCTCTTGTATTTATTATGGTGTTGGCAGTTTTACGGCATGTTCCGCTACGGCCATTCATATGGGAATGCAGTTATCTTCATCGATCCATGAGGAAAACAAATATATCTGCCGCGATTGCCATCATCCGGCCCAGCTCATAACCTGCACGCCATTTTGTTTGTCTGCCGAGCCATCACATGACTGCCACCTTTTCTCCACAGGCGCAGCGTTTTTCCCGCTCCGACTACAAAACCCTGGGCCTGGCCGCCCTCGGTGGCGCGCTGGAAATCTACGACTTCATCATCTTCGTATTCTTCGCGCTGACCCTGAGCCAGCTGTTTTTCCCGCCGGAAATGCCCGAGTGGCTGCGCCTGCTGCAAAGCTTCGGGATCTTCGTCACCGGCTACCTGGCACGCCCGCTGGGCGGCATCCTGATGGCGCACTTTGCCGATCACCTGGGGCGCAAGCGCGTGTTCAGCCTGAGCATCCTGATGATGGCGTTGCCCTGCCTGCTGATCGGGATCATGCCCACCTACGCGCAAATCGGTTATTTCGCGCCGCTGATCCTGCTCGTGCTGCGGGTGCTGCAAGGTGCCGCGGTCGGCGGTGAAGTCCCCAGCGCCTGGACGTTCGTCGCCGAGCACGCGCCGCCGCACCATCGCGGCTACGCCCTGGGCTTCCTGCAGGCCGGCCTGACCTTTGGCTACCTGCTCGGTGCGCTGACCGCGACGCTGCTGGCGCAAGTCTTCACCCCGGCCGAAATCCTCGACTACGCCTGGCGTTTTCCCTTCCTGCTCGGCGGTGTGTTCGGCGTGATCGGCGTGTGGCTGCGCCGCTGGCTGAGTGAAACCCCGGTATTCCTCGAAATGCAGGCCCGTCGCCACGCGGCTGCCGAACTGCCGCTGCGCACGGTATTGCGCGACCATCGCGCCGTGCTGCTGCCGGCGATGGTCCTCACCTGCGTGCTCACCTCGGCGGTGGTCGTGCTGGTGGTCATCACCCCGACCATGATGCAGAAAACCTTCGGCATGAGCCCCAGCCACACCTTCGCCTTGAGCGCACTGGGCATCGTCTTCCTGAACATCGGCTGCATCCTCGCCGGCCTGCTGGTGGACCGCATCGGCGCCTGGCGCGCGGTGCGGGTCTACAGCGTGTTGCTGCCGCTGGGGGTCGCGCTGCTCTACGCCAGCCTGATCAACGGGGGCGTGTGGCTCGGCGCGGCCTACGCCGTGGCGGGCTTGAGTTGCGGGGTGGTGGGCGCGGTGCCGTCGGTGATGGTCGGGCTGTTTCCGGCGCCGGTGCGGGTGTCGGGAATTTCCTTCACCTACAACATCGCCTATGCACTGTGGGCGAGCACTACGCCGCTGCTGCTGATTGCGCTGATGCCGACCAGCCCGTGGATTTGCGTGGGGTATTGCGTGGTGATGGGCGCGGTGGGGGTGGGAAGTGTGGCGCTGTTTGGCAAGCGCCACACCCTGGTTGGCTGAAACTCAGGTCAAAAAGTGCCAGAGCAGCAGGGTACCGATCAGGCCGACGACTGAAACAATCGTCTGCAACACCGACCACACCCAGATCGTCTGCTTCAACTGCAGGCCAAAGTACTCACGCACCATCCAGAACCCGGCGTCGTTGACGTGGCAGAAGAACACCGAGCCGGCGCCAATCGCCAGTGCCACCAATGAACTCTGGGTGGCGGCCAACCCGGCCATCATCGGCGCGAGGATACCGGCCGTGGTGGTCGTGGCGACCGTCGCCGAGCCGGTGGCCTGGCGCAACGCCACGGCAATCAACCAGGCCAGCAACAGATACGGCATGTGGGCGCCTTCGGCGACTTTGCTGATGGTCTGGCTGACGCCGGCGTCGAGCAGGGTTTGCTTGAGGCCGCCGCCGGCGCCGATGGTCAGCAGCAACACGGCGATGGGCGCGAGGGCCTTGCGCAGGGTGTTGCCGACTTCGGCGCGCGGCATGCCGGCGGCCCAGCCCAGGCAGATCACGGCGGCTATCACCGCGAGGCCGAGGGCGATCAGCGGTTCACCAAGGAATTTCAGGGTCAGGCCCACCGTGCTTTCCGCCGGCAGGGCGACTTTGGCCAAGGTGCTGCCGAGCATCAGAATCACCGGCAACAGGATGATCAACAGCGACACGCCAAAACTCGGCTGGCGCGGCGCCTTGGGCGGTGCACTGAACAGCGCGCCGATGTCGGCCGGCTCATCCACGTGCAGGCGCTTGGACAGCCAGTTGCCGTAGAGCGGGCCGGCGAGGATCACCGCCGGCACCGCCAGGCAGAAGCCCAGCAGCATGGTCAGGCCGAGGTCGGCGTGCAACGCGCTCACTGCAATCAGCGGCCCGGGGTGCGGTGGCATCAAGGCGTGCAGGGTGGTCATGCCCGCCAGCGCCGGGATGGCGATTTTCAGCAGCGGCTGGTTCGAACGCTTGGCCATCACAAAGATGATCGGCACCATCATCACCAGGCCCACTTCGAAGAACAGCGGCAGCCCGATCACCATCGCCACCAGCGCCATCACCCATGGCAGCGACTTGCCCTTGCCCAACCCCAGCAGGGTGGTGGCGATGCGGTCGGCGGCGCCGGATTCCGCCATCAGTGCGCCGAGCATCGAGCCCAGGGCAATGATGATCCCGGCTTCACCGAGGATCGCCCCGGCGCCTTTGCTGAAGGCCTTGGCCACTTCTTCCGGCGGCAGTCCGGCACCGACCCCGGCGATAAAGGTGCCGATCAGGATCGACAGAAATGGTGGCAACTTGGTCGCGCTGATCAGCACGATGATGCTGGCGATGGCCAACAGGACGCAGAACATAAGGCGGGTGTCGTGAACCATCCACGCGGCAGTCGATAACTCCAAAACGGGACTCCTTATCGAACAGGTTGGGGAAATTGTTTCTTTTTGTTTCCTGCACGAAAAGCATACCTGATACAACGGTTCCAGAGCGTGCCTGTGCGATTTTGGTGCGCTCGACAGTAACGTGCCAATGGCCCGTTGATGACAATTGTGCAACCTATGGCAATGAGTCGGGCCTATAGCTCTATGCTCAATCACACACCTGTGGGAGCCGGCACGCCAGCGCCTGCCGCCAACAACATCACGAGGGTTGCTCATGAGTGCAGGACACAGCCACGCCCAAGTCCGCGCGGGCCACGAGCGCAAGTTATGGTTCGCCCTGGGGCTGACCACCAGCTTCATGATTGCCGAAGTCATCGGCGCCTTTGTCACCGGTAGCCTGGCGCTGCTGTCCGACGCCGCCCACATGATGACCGACGCCCTGGCCCTGGCGATTTCCCTGGTGGCCATTCAGGTCGCCAAGCGCGCCGCCGACCGCAAGCGCACCTTTGGGTATGCGCGGTTTGAAATCCTGGCAGCCGCTTTCAATGCACTGCTGCTTTTCGCCGTGGCGTTTTACATTCTGTATGAGGCCTATCAACGCCTACAGGCGCCTGCGCAAATCCAGTCCACCGGCATGCTGGTGATTGCGGTGCTGGGGCTGATCGTCAACCTGATCGCCATGCGCCTGCTCAGCGCTGCCAGCGGCGAGAGCTTGAACGTCAAGGGCGCCTATCTGGAAGTCTGGAGCGACATGCTCGGCTCCATCGGTGTGATGATCGCGGCGGTGGTGATCATGTTGACGGGCTGGGGTTGGGTCGACTCGCTGGTGGCGGCAGCCATCGGCTTCTGGGTACTGCCGCGCACCTGGAGCTTGCTCAAGGAAAGCATGAACGTACTGCTGCAAGGCGTGCCGGACGGTATCGATATCGACCAGGTGGAGCAGGCCATTCGCGCCATTCCCGGGGTCAAGGATGTGCATGACCTGCACATCTGGGCACTGACCAGCGGCAAAAACGTGCTGAGCACACATCTGGTGACCGATTCGGCGCTGGACACTGAGCACAAGATCCTCAGCCAGGTGACGGAAATGCTGCATGAACAATTCGATATTTCCCACGCTACCGTCCAAGTCGAAGGCGACGGTTTTGCGCATGACGAACATGACGAGGTGCACGCCTGATCCTGGCTAACGGATTTGTAATGTTCTGCCCACCGCCCTGATAAGTACCGAAAGCTACATTGCCCCCCGCTGGGAAACCTCAGCGACTTCATGGGCGTGGAACTTTCGTTATGGCAATTTCTGTTAGAACACTGTTGGGGGCGGTGGCGTTGTGGGGCGTCGCTGCGGTGGCCCAGGCGCAGACCCTCACCCTCGACGCAGCCCTGCAAACCGCCTTCGCCAATAACCCTGACCTTGCCGCCGCGCAGTGGGACATCGACATCGCCGAAGGCGGTCGCCAGCAGGCGGGCTTGATCCCCAACCCGGTGGCGTCCTGGGATGCCGAAGACACGCGGCGCGATACGCGCACCACCACGATCAAACTGAGCCAGACCCTCGAGTTGGGCGGCAAGCGCGGTGCGCGCATTGACGTGGCCACGCGCGCCCAGGACGCCGCAGCGCTGACCCTGGAGCAGCGGCGCAACACGCTGCGCGCCGAGGTGATCGACAGCTATTACGGCGCCCTTCGCGCCCAGGAACGCCTCGACCTGGCGCAACGTTCCATGGCATTGGCCGAGCGCGGCCTGGTGGTCGCCAACGGCCGCGTCAGCGCTGGCAAGTCGTCGCCGGTGGAGGCCACGCGCGCCCAGGTGCAGCTGTCAGAGATCCGCCTCGAACTCAACCGCGCGCAGATGGGCCTCACCGACGCCTACCGCCGTCTGGCCGCGAGTACCGGCAGCGCGTCGACCGACTTCCAGGCCCTCGCCACACAGCCTCAGTCCACCCCTTCATTACCCTCCGCGAATCAATTGCTCGCACGCCTGGAACAGACCGCCGAGTTGCGCCTGGCCGAACTGCAGATCCTGCAGAACGAAGCCAGCGTGGGCCTGGAAAAAGCCCAGCGTATTCCCGACCTGGATGTGTCCATCGGCAGCCAGTACGACGCCAGCGTGCGCGAGCGGGTCAACCTGGTGGGCGTGTCGATGCCGATCCCGCTGTTCAATCGCAACCAGGGCAATGTCCTCGCTGCCAGCCGCCGCGCCGACCAGGCCCGCGACCTGCGTAACGCCGCCGAACTGCGCTTGCGCACCGAAATCCGCCAGGCCCTGGACCTGTGGCACACCGCCAATACCGAAGTGCGCGCGTTCAACCAGCAGATCCTGCCGGCTGCGCAAAGCGCGGTGGACAGTGCCACGCGGGGCTTTGAAATGGGCAAGTTCAACTTCCTCGAGGTGCTGGACGCCCAGCGCACGCTGATTGCGGCCCGCACCCAATACCTCACGGCAACCGCCCAGGCCACCGAGGCCTGGGTGCGTATCGAACGGATTTACGGCGACCTCGCCCGGTTTTGATTTTTTCTGGAGTGGCTTATGAACAAACGACACGGCGTGGCGCTTGCCGTCGCCCTGGGCCTGATGCTGTCTGGCGTGGCCGGCGCCGAGGAAGAGGAAGGCAAACTTGAACTCACCGAGCAGCAAATCGAAGCAGCCGGCATTCAGCTCGCCCAGGCCCAGCCCCGACAGATCAGCACGTTGCTGACGCTGCCGGGAGAGGTGCGCTTCGACGAGGACCGCACCTCGCATATCGTGCCGCGTGCGGCCGGGGTGGTGGAGTCGGTGCGGGTCAATCTCGGGCAATCGGTGAAGAAAGGCGAGCTGCTGGCGGTGATCGCCAGCCAGCAGATTTCCGATCAGCGCAGTGAGCTGGCCGCCAGTGAGCGGCGGGTCGAACTGGCGCGCACGACCTTCCAGCGCGAGCGGCAATTGTGGCAGGACAAGATTTCCGCCGGGCAGGACTACCTGCTGGCGCGCCAGACCCTGCAAGAGGCCGAAATCGCCCTGAACAATGCCCGCCAGAAGATGACGGCCCTCAGCGGCAGCGCCGTGCTGGTGGGCGGCAACCGCTATGAATTGCGGGCGCCTTTCGCCGGTGTGGTGGTGGAAAAACACCTGGGTGTCGGCGAGGTAGTCAGCGAAACCAGCAACGCGTTCACCCTCTCGGACCTGTCCCAGGTGTGGGTCACCTTCGGCGTGTTTCCCAAGGATCTGAACAAGGTCCGGCTCGGCAAACCGGTGAAAGTCAGCTCCACCGAAATGGGCACCGAGGTACTCGGCAGCGTGGCTTATGTCGGCAATTTACTCGGCGAGCAGACGCGCACCGCCACCGTGCGTGTGACGGTGCCCAACCCCGACGACGCCTGGCGCCCAGGGCTGTTCGTGACGGTGCAACTGGCCACCGACACCTACCAGGCCAAGGTCACCGTGCCGCATACGGCGATCCAGACCGTCGAGGACAAACCGTCGGTATTCGTGCGTACCCCGGACGGTTTTATCACGCGTCATCTCGAACTCGGCCTGAGTGAAAACGGCTACGTCGAAGTGCGTCAAGGCCTCGATGCCGGGGCGCAAGTGGCCACGGTTGGCAGCTTCATCCTCAAGTCCGAACTGGGCAAGGGCTCGGCCGAGCACGCCCATTGATCCCGCGAGTGATTTCTCATGTTTGAGCGCCTTATCCAATTCGCCATCGAGCAGCGCATCATCGTGCTGCTGGCGGTGCTGTTGATGGCCGGTGTCGGCATCGCCAGCTATCAGAAACTGCCGATCGACGCGGTGCCCGACATCACCAACGTGCAGGTGCAGATCAACTCGGCGGCGGCGGGTTTTTCGCCGCTGGAAACCGAGCAGCGCATCACCTTTCCCATCGAGACCGCCATGGCCGGGTTGCCCGGCATGCAGCAGACCCGCTCGCTGTCGCGCTCGGGCCTGTCGCAGGTGACGGTGATTTTCAAGGACGGCACCGACCTGTTCTTCGCCCGCCAGTTGGTCAATGAGCGCCTGCAAACCGCCCGCGAACAATTGCCGGCCGGCATCGAGACCGCGATGGGGCCGATCTCCACCGGCCTCGGCGAAATTTTCCTGTGGACCGTCGAGGCCAAAGACGGCGCACTCAAGGAAGACGGCACGCCGTACACGCCGACGGACCTGCGGGTGATCCAGGACTGGATCATCAAGCCGCAACTGCGCAACGTGCCCGGTGTGGCCGAGATCAACACCATCGGCGGCTTTGCCAAGGAATACCAGATCGCCCCCGACCCCAAGCGCCTGGCGGCCTACAACCTGACCTTGAGCGACCTGGTCACGGCGCTTGAACGCAACAATGCCAACGTCGGCGCCGGTTATATCGAGCGCAGCGGCGAGCAGTTGTTGATCCGGGCGCCGGGACAAGTGGCGTCCATCGACGACATCGCCAACATCGTCATCACGAGCGTGGAGGGCACGCCGATCCGCGTGCGCAATGTCGCCCAGGTCGAGATCGGCCGTGAATTGCGCACCGGCGCGGCCACCGAAAACGGCCGTGAAGTGGTGCTGGGCACGGTGTTCATGTTGATCGGCGAAAACAGTCGCAGCGTGTCCCAGGCGGTGGCGAAAAAACTCGAGAGCATCAATCGCTCGCTGCCCGCAGGGGTGGTGGCCGTCACCGTGTATGACCGCACCGACCTGGTCGAAAAAGCCATCGCCACCGTCAAGAAAAACCTCTTCGAAGGTGCGCTGCTGGTGGTGGCGGTGTTGTTCCTGTTTCTGGGCAATATCCGTGCGGCGCTGATCACCGCGATGGTGATTCCCCTGGCGATGCTGTTCACCTTTACCGGGATGTTCACCAACCGGGTCAGCGCCAACCTGATGAGCCTCGGTGCGCTGGACTTCGGCATTATTGTCGACGGCGCGGTGGTGATCGTCGAAAACGCCATCCGCCGCCTGGCCCATGCGCAGCAGCGTCACGGCCGCCTGCTGACCCGCAGCGAGCGCCTGCATGAAGTGTTTGCCGCTGCCAAGGAGGCCCGCCGCGCATTGATCTTCGGGCAACTGATCATCATGGTCGTGTACCTGCCGATCTTCGCCCTCACCGGTGTGGCCGGGAAGATGTTCCACCCCATGGCCTTCACCGTGGTGATTGCCTTGCTGGGTGCGATGATTCTGTCGGTAACCTTTGTGCCGGCCGCGATTGCCCTGTTCGTCACCGGCAAGGTCAAGGAGGAAGAAAACCTGGTGATGCGCACCGCGCGCCGGGCGTATGCGCCAGTCCTGGATTGGGTGATGGGGCGTCGTCCGCTGGTGTTCGGCCTGGCCGTGGTGACCATCCTCGCCTCGGGCTGGGTAGCCAGCCGCATGGGCAGCGAATTTATCCCCAGCCTCAGCGAAGGCGACTTTGCCCAGCAGGCCTTGCGCGTGCCCGGCACCAGCCTGACGCAATCGGTGCAGATGCAGCAGCAACTGGAAAAAACCCTGATGGCCCAGGTGCCGGAAATCCTGCGGGTATTTGCGCGTACCGGCACCGCCGAAATTGCCTCGGACCCGATGCCGCCGAACATTTCCGACAGCTATGTGATGCTCAAGCCGAAGGACCAATGGCCGGACCCGAACAAGTCCCGCGAAACCCTGATCGCCGATATCCAGCGCGCCAGTGCGATTGTGCCGGGCAGTGCGTATGAACTGTCGCAACCGATCCAGCTGCGTTTCAACGAGCTGATATCCGGGGTGCGCAGCGACGTGGCGGTGAAGGTCTTCGGCGATGACATGGCGGTGTTGAACGCGACGGCCGGGGAAATCGCCGAGACCCTGCAAAAGCTCGGGGGCGCCTCGGAGGTGAAGGTGGAACAGACCTCCGGCCTACCGGTGCTGACCATCAATATCGACCGTGACAAGGCCGCGCGCTTTGGCCTGAATGTCGGCGACGTGCAGGACACCATTGCGGTTGCCGTGGGAGGGCGCCAGGCCGGTACGTTGTACGAAGGTGACCGACGTTTTGACATGGTCGTGCGTTTGTCCGACGCACTGCGCACCGATATCGACGGCCTGTCGCGGCTGTTGATTCCGGTGCCGGCGCTGGCGGGTAACGCGGCCGGGCAGTTGGGGTTTATCGCCTTGTCCCAGGTTGCCAGCCTGGACCTGGTCCTCGGCCCGAACCAGATCAGCCGCGAAAATGGCAAGCGCCTGGTGATCGTCAGCGCCAACGTGCGTGGGCGTGATATTGGCTCGTTCGTGGCAGAGGCCGAAACGGCGATCAGCGCGCAGGTGAAAGTGCCGGCGGGTTACTGGACCACCTGGGGTGGCCAGTTCGAGCAGTTGAAGGAAGCCTCCGAGCGCTTGCGCATCGTGGTGCCGGTCGCCCTGCTGCTGGTGTTCGGGTTGCTGTTCATGATGTTCAACAACCTCAAGGACGGGCTGCTGGTGTTCACCGGGATTCCGTTCGCCTTGACCGGTGGGATCATGGCGCTGTGGCTGCGGGATATTCCGCTGTCGATCTCGGCGGGGGTGGGCTTTATTGCCTTGTCCGGCGTGGCGGTGCTCAATGGGTTGGTGATGATTGCCTTCATCCGCAACCTGCGCGAGGAGGGGCGTTCGTTGTCGGTGGCGATCCACGAAGGCGCGTTGACCCGTTTGCGCCCGGTGTTGATGACTGCGCTGGTGGCCTCCCTCGGGTTCATCCCCATGGCCCTGGCCACCGGCACCGGCGCCGAAGTGCAGCGCCCGTTGGCGACGGTGGTGATCGGCGGGATTATCTCTTCTACGCTACTGACCTTGCTGGTGCTGCCGGCGCTGTACCAGTGGGCGCATCGCAAGGAAGAGGAAACACCAGGTCGAAGCGCGTAAAGCGCCCGGGCTGGCTGCTGACGTCGGCGTGCCCCTGATGCAGGCGCATGATCGACTGCACGATGGCCAGCCCCAGCCCGGTGCCGCCCTCGGCGCGGGTACGGCTGCTGTCGGCGCGGTAAAAGCGTTCGAACAGGTGTGGCAGGTGGTGAGCTTCGATGCCACGGCCGGGGTTGCCCACCGACAGCGAGACGCTGTGGTCGTAGCTTTCCACCAGCAGCAACACCGTGGAGCCCTCGGGCGTATGGCGAATCGCGTTGGACAGCAGGTTGGAAATCGCCCGCTGGATCATCAGGCGATCGCCCTTGATCCAGGCGTCGCCGCGCAGGCTCAGGCTCACGTGTTTGTCTTCGGCGCTCAGGGCGAACAGCGCCATGACCCGCTGCGCTTCGGCACCCAGCGACACCGCGTCGAAACCCGCCCGTGCAGCGGGGTGGCTGACCTGGGCGAGAAACAGCATGTCGGAGACGATGCGCGACAGGCGTTCCATTTCCTCGGCGCAGGATTCCAGCCCGGCCTTGTAGGCCTCGCCGGGACGCTCGCGGGACAGGGTCACCTGGGCCTTGCCCATCAGGTTGGTCAGTGGCGCGCGCAGTTCGTGGGCGAGGTCATCGGAGAATTGCGACAGCTGCTGCACACCGGCGTCGAGGCGATGCAGCATGAAGTTGATGCCTTCGGCCAGCTCGCCCAACTCCTTGGGCAGGTTGTCCAGCGACAAACGGTGTGTCAGGTCCTGGGTACTGACCTTGGCTGCCACGCGGCTGAACTGCTGCAGCGGCGCGAGCCCACGTTGCACCAGCCACCAGGCGCCCATGCCGATCAGGAGCAGCAGCATCGGCAGCGCGATCACCGTGGAGCGCAGGTAGGCACTGAGCAGGGCCTCATCATCGGAGCGGTCCAGCGACAGCAGCACGCGCACATTTTCGCCGCTGCGCAACGGCATCAGCCGCGTGGCACTGAGGATGCGATTGCCGCGCCCATCCACCCAATTGAGGTAGGCCAGGGTCTTGCCGGCGGCCACGTCGAGCAACAGCGGTTGCTGGGGCTTGGCACCGACGCTGAGCAGCACCGGTGCATCGGGGGCGCCGCCGATGATGGTCAGGTAGATGTTGTCGTGGCCCATCACCAGGTCGAGCAGCGAATGGGGGCGGGCGGCAATATCGTGCGGCTTGAGGTCCTGGCCGAGGCTGTGTTCCAGTTGCTCCAGTTTGTTTTCCAGGCCCTTGCGCGCGAGCTTGTCCAGCTCGTGGGTCAGCGCCAGGTAAGCCAGGGTCGCCAACAGCACGACCAGGCCGGCGCCCATCAGGCTGACCGTCAGGCCCAGGCGCATCGACAGGCTGCTGGTCCTCATGGGCGTGCCTCCAGCACGTAGCCGACGCCGCGAATGGTGTGGATCAGTTTGACCTCGCTCTGGTCATCGACCTTGCCGCGCAGGCGACTGATGGAGACTTCCACCACGTTGGTGTCGCAGTCGAAGTTCATGTCCCACACCAGGGAGATGATCTGCGTGCGAGTCATCACTTCGCCGGCCTGGCGCATCAACACGTGCAGCAAGGCGAACTCCTTGGTGGTCAGGTCGATCCGCCGGTTGCCGCGATAGGCGCGATGGCGGCGCGGGTCCAGCTCCAGGTCCGCGACACGCAGCACGTCCGGCAGCGGGATGTGCTCGCTGCGCCGCAGCAACGTGCGCACACGGGCCAGCAGTTCGGGAAACTCGAAGGGCTTGACCAGGTAATCATCGGCGCCCATGTCCAGGCCCTTGATCTTGTCGGCCAGCCGGCCGCGTGCCGTCAGCATCATCACGCGTTGATTGCCGTCGCGGCGCAGCTGTTCCAGCACCTCCCAACCGTCGGTGTTGGGCAGGTTCACGTCGAGTATCACCAGTTCATAAGTGTGCTGCCTGGCCAGGTGCAGGCCATCGATGCCGCTGGCGGCGCAATCGACGACATAGCCACTTTCGGTCAGGCCCTGTTGCAAGTAGTCAGCGGTTTTCTGCTCGTCCTCAACCACAAGGATACGCATGGGGGGTTTACCTTTTTTTACGAGAGGGGAGGTCCATGTCCTTATGGAATGACGTGTTCGGGGTAGGGGGAAATTCTCAACCGTGAAGTCGCTTCAGGGTCAACTGCGACCATCGGCCGCATAAGGGCGTGCGCAAAAAAAACGCCCCGACCGGGGCGTTAAAAATCCATCTCTTTCCAAAGGAGCTACACAAAAGCTTCAGAGATGAATGTGCTCGGTGTATGACGCGTTGAGTCCACTATAAGAAGTTCAACTTAACGGGAAGGTGGGCCCAATATTACAGTTCTGATACCTGGCTATTTGTGAACAGATGTTAGTTAACCGCGAACGACTGTAACGACTCACAGCGCCACCAGCGGGTATTCGGCAATCAGGCGAACTTCCTCCAGGTCGGATTCGAACGCACTGGAGCGCACCGTGGCCTGGCGCAGGCGCAGCGACAAGTCCTTCAGCGTGCCACTTTGCACCACGTACTTGGCCTCGACATCCCGCTCCCAGCGACGCTGGTCGGTGAGTGGATTGCCGGCCGCGTCGCGGCGCATGTACACCGCGTTGGCGTCGCTGTAGTCGGCGCCGGTGCCCTTGCCGTAGCGGGTCATGAACGACAGGCCGGGAATGCCGAAGGGCTGCATGTCCAAGTCGTAGCGCAGCATCCACGAGCGCTCCTTGGGGGAGTTGAAGTCGCTGTACTGGATCGAGTTGTTGAGGAAGATCGAATCCGACTGGCGCAGGTAATCGAAGTCGTCATCACCGTTGTTGCGCTGGTGCGACACGGCCAGGCTGTGGGCGCCAACCTTGACGCCGAGCCTGGCGCTCCAGATGGTGTTGTCGAATTCGCCAAGCAGCTTTTTGCCTTCATCCACCGCCTTGTAAAGGTTGACGTCGCCGAACAGCGAGACGTCGTCGGTCAGTGGGTAGCTGGCGGCGCTGCCCGCGTAATACTGGTCCCAGGCGTCTTTCAGGCGGCTGCTGTAGAGGCTGAAGCTGAGGTGCTGGTTGAGGCTGTAGTCGCCGCCGAAATAGCTGATCCAGGGCGAGTCGACCTTGCCTGCATAAAACGTTGCAAAGCCTTTATCCATGCCGCTTTCGCTGGGCTGGCTCATGCCGCTCAAACGCCCGCCCTGCAGGCTCAGGCCTTCCAGGCTGGTGTTTTGCACGGTCACGCCACGAAAGCTTTCCGGCAGCAGGCGCGAATCGCCATAGGCCACCACCGGGTTCAGCGGGAATACGTCGCCGGCCTTGATCACCGTGTCCAGCACGCGCAATTTCGCCGCGCCGCCGACCTTGCTGTAGCTGTCTTCGGGATGGTTGTCGCTGTCCACCGGCAGCACGCCGAACGAGCCTTTGCCACCGCTGCGGCCGGTGCCCGAGTCGAGCTTCAGGCCGACCATGGCAAACGCATCCAGGCCAAACCCCACCGTGCCTTGGGTGAACCCGGATTCGAATTTACCGATGAACCCCTGGGCCCAGGCTTCGGAGTAACCGTTGCCGGTGGGGCTGGACTGGCCCTTGCGGTCATCGCGATTGAAATAGAAATTGCGCGCCAGCACGTTCACGCTGCTGCCTTCGATAAACCCTTCGGGTTTTTCTTCTACTGCCACGGCGGCCAGCGGCAACGTGGCGACCAGTGACAGGGGAAGGGTGTAATAACGGATCCGCATGTTTCGCTCCTCGGTATTGGCAGTGATCAGCTTCTTATGGAGGCGGGCGTTCTTATTGATCTGGCCCGGGCTGATAGTTGCAAACCGTGGATAACGACTGGGTGGCGGCAACATTACAATTCTGGAAACTGGTGGCCACCTAACAAATAAGTAATGTTCTGGTGAACATCGCGTCAGGGTTCGCTGGTTAGTCTCGGCACTGAACTTTCAGTCGAGGAACCTGTGATGAACTTTTATGCAATCGCCCTGGGTGTATTTACCGCAAGCCTGTCACTGGGCGCATTGGCCGAAGGCGGCGGTGATCGCACTTTTGCGTTGATGATGGAGCGCAATGAAAAAGCCATGGCCGACTACGCGGTGAAAAACGGCAAGCCGGCGCCCGAGGTGCAGGCGTATCGCTACGGCATGAAACTGGACATTGCCAAGGTGATCAACGTGACGCCGCCGATCCGCGCGTGCAATCCCGTGCCCTCGCGCATGACCTATGAAGACTCCCGCGGCAATCTCAATACCCTGGAATATCAAGTGATGGGTGTGTGCCGAAATAACGGCAGTTGATGGATCCAAAAAAACAGTGGGGCCCACGCAAAAAAGCGCTTCAGAAAACGCCGCCAGCGCCGATGCAGGTCAGATCACTCTCCCCAAATGACCATCGGTGCCCCATGTTCAACACCCGTTTGAAGCAGGAGCTGTCGGCTCTTCGCGAAGAATTGTCCAGCTTGCAACAGGTCAAGGAGAGCCTGGAAAGCGAAATGCTGTGCCTGACGCTGGACGCCGAAGGCCGGGTGGAGTGGGCCAACGCCAACTTCCTGCAGGAACTGGTGTACGCGTCGAGCAACATTCTCGGTCGCCCGATCGAAGACCTGGTGCCCGATCATGTGCGCAATGATGAATTCCATCGCCGCTTCAAGAACGCCCTGGTGCGCGGTGAGCATTTCGCCGGCACCGTGCGCCTGATGCGCGGCAATGGCCAGGAGGCGTGGCTGCGCTCGATCTTGCAGCCGGTGCGCAGTTCGGAAGGGCGCATCAAGCATTTTTCGATCTACTCCAGCGACCTCACCCGCACGATCGAGGCCTCTCGCGAGCATGAAAACCTGATCACCGCGTTGGTGCGGTCCACCGCCGTGATCGAGTTCGACCTGGGCGGGCACGTGCTCACTGCCAACGATCGTTTTCTCGGCGGCATGGGTTACAGCCTGGCGCAGATCCAGGGCAAACATCACCGTATGTTCTGCGCGCCGGAAGAGTACAACAGCGCCGAATACCAACACTTCTGGAAGCGCTTGAACGCCGGCGAGTTCGTCGCGGCGCGCTTCAAGCGTGTGGACAGCCATGGCCGCACCGTTTGGCTGGAAGCCACCTACAACCCGGTGCTGGATGCCAACGACCGGCTGTACAAAGTGGTCAAGTTCGCCACGGTGATCACCGACCAGGTCAATCAGGAGCAGGCCGTCGCTGAGGCAGCGAACATTGCCTACAGCACGTCGTTGCACACCGACAGCAGTGCCCAGCGCGGTACTACGGTGGTGACCCAGGCGGTGGACGTGATGCGCGATCTGGCCAAGCACATGCAACAGGCCGGCGAGGGCATCGAGGCGCTCAACGCCCAGTCCCAAGTGATCGGCACCATCGTCAAGACCATCAGCGGCATCGCCGAGCAGACCAACTTGCTGGCGCTGAACGCCGCCATTGAAGCGGCGCGCGCCGGTGAACAAGGGCGTGGTTTCGCGGTGGTGGCCGATGAGGTGCGCCAGCTGGCGTCACGTACCAGCAAAGCCACCGAGGAGATTGTCGGCGTGGTGCGGCAGAACCAGGACATGGCCCGCGATGCGGTAACCCTGATGACTGATGGCCGTCTGCAAGCCGAGCAGGGCCTGGCCCTCGCGGCGGAGGCGGGCACGGTCATCGTCGAAATCCAGGACGGTGCGCAAAAAGTGGTCAGTGCAGTGGGACAATTCGCAAACCAGTTGTCGAGCTGAGCCGTGGGGCTTGTGCTTGAGGTATCGTAGGTTTTTTCCGCTTGAAGAGCCGATCCTCCATGAGCCCTACTCACCGCCGCCCCGTTCCGCTGTCCAAGGCCTACCGCCTGCTCAACCATGGGCCTACCGTGCTGGTCAGCGCGGCCCACAACGGCCAGCGCAATATCATGGCCGCCGCCTGGGCGATGCCGCTGGATTTCGAACCGCCGAAAGTCGCGGTTGTATTGGACAAAGCCACCTGGACCCGCCAACTGCTGGAAGGCGCCGGCACTTTCGTGCTGCAGGTGCCTTGCGTGGCCCAGGTCGATCTGGTCCAGACCGTCGGCAACACCACCGGCTCTGAGACGGACAAATTTGCCGCCTACGGCCTGCACACCTTCAGCGGTGAACACACAGAAGCGCCATTGCTGGAAGGCTGTGTGGCCTGGCTGGAATGCCGCCTGCTGCCCGAACCGCACAACCAGCAGGCCTACGACCTGTTCCTGGGTGAAGTGGTGGCGGCTTATGCCGACGAGCGCGTGTTCAGCGACGGCCGCTGGCACTTCGAAGGGCATGATTCGCTGCGCACCTTGCACCATGTGGCGGGCGGGCATTTCCTCACCATCGGCGCGCCGATTGACGGTAAAACCTTGCCTTGAGACAGCCCCCGCAGGCGCCGGCGTGTCTGCGCCTGCAGGGTTACCATTGCGCCTGGCCGAGGGCTTCGGCAAACGCCATCAGTTTTGGCGAGTACTGTCGGGACGGCGGGTAAACCAGCGAGATCGCCCGGCGGCGGCCAGCGAAGTTTTCCAGCAGCGGCACCAGGCGCCCGGCGGCCAAGTCGTCGCGCACGGCAAAGTCCATGACCTGGGCGATGCCGAAGCCGCCGACAGCGCCGTCGACCAGTGCATCACCGATATCAAAGATCAGCCGCCCTTCGACACTCACGTCCTGCACCTTGCCATCGAGCATGAACTGCCAATCGACCATGCGCCCGTTGCGCAGATTGCGCACGGTCAGGCAGTTGTGGTCCTTGAGTTCGTCGACGCTCTGCGGTGTACCGAAGCGCGCCAGGTAAGCCGGCGAGGCGACCGTGATCCAGCGCAGCGGCGCCAGCGGGCGGGCGATCAGGCGTTGGTCCTGGATCTCGCCGGTGCGCAGGAGCGCGTCGAAGCCTTCATCGACGATGTCCACCAGGCGGTCGGTCATCACTGCTTCGATGCGCAACGCGGGGTAACGCAAGGTCAGCTCGCCGATCACCGGCATGACCACCTTGCGCCCGAACAGCGAGGGCGTGCTGATCTTCAACAGGCCGGAAGGGGTGCTGCGGCGGTCGAGCATCAGCTTTTCGGCCTCGGCTAATTCTGCCAACAGCGGCGCGCTGCGCTCATAGAGCATCTGCCCGTCGGGCGTCAGGCTGACGCTGCGGGTGTTGCGTTGCAGCAGGCGTACGCCCAGTTCCTGTTCGAGGCGCGAAATGGCGCGAGACAGGCCCGACTGGGTCAGTCCCAGGTCTGCGGCCGCACGCGTGAAACTGCGGGTTTCGGCCACGCGGACCAACAGGCGAACAGCGTTCAGATCCATGATTAAAGTCATTACTGAAAGAGTGATTGCGCTATTTATCATCTGTTTCGCATAAAAGACACTGGCGGCTTCTCATTTTCGGACAGGACGCTGTGATGTCTCCCTCTCGACCCTCAGGCTGGATGCTGATGCTGCTGGCCACGGCGCAACTGATTATTGCGCTGGATGCGACCATCGTGTTCGTGGCGCTGCCGCAGATTGGCGCGCATCTGAACTTCTCCGCCGCGCAATTGCAGTGGGTGGTGAGTGCCTACAGCGTGGCGTTTGGCGGTTTCCTGCTACTCGGCGGGCGCGCCACGGATTTGCTTGGCAAGCGCCGTCTGTATCGGGTCGGCCAGTCGTTATATGCGCTGGCCTCCCTGGCTGCGGTGCTCGGTGGCAGCGCCGTGTTGCTGGTGCTGGCGCGGGCCGTGCAGGGGGTGGGCGGGGCGTTGTTGTTTCCGGCGACCTTGGCCCTGATCAACACCCACTATGCCGAAGGGCCGGCGCGCAACCGCGCGTTTGCCGTGTGGAGTGCGGCGTCGGCGGCAGGCCTGGCGCTCGGCGCGCTGCTGGGTGGCGTGCTGACTCAGGCCTGGGGGTGGGAGGCGGTATTTTTGGTCAACGTGCCGCTGGCGGGCGGTTGCGCCTGGGCGGCGCGCTACTGGATCCCCGCCGATGGCGAGCGTGCGCGCGGGCGCAACTTTGATGTGAGCGGCGCGTTGACCGTGACCGTTGGCGGCACCTTGCTGGTGTTTTCGCTGGTGCAGGGGCCTGAATGGGGCTGGACGGCACCGTCCACGCTGGGTTGCCTGGGCTTGGCGTTGGCGCTGCTCGGCCTGTTCGCCTGGATTGAACATCGCGGCCGCGACCCACTGATGCCGCTGCGTTTGTTTGCCTATCGCGAGTTGCGCATGGCGATGGTGCTGACGGCGGTGTTCATGAGCAGCTTTGGCGTGCAGTACTACTTTCTCGCGCTGTATTACCAGCAGGTCTACGACTACAGCGTGCTGCAGGCAGGGTTGGCGTTTTTACCCGCGACCCTGGTGTGCACGTTCGGGATCTGGCTGGCGGAGCGTTCGCTCGCCCGGTTGGGGTTACGCAACACGCTGGTCTGCGGGCAACTGGCCGGTGCCGTGGGGATTGCGCTGGTGTGCTGGGCGTTGCCGACAGGGGTAGGGTTCTGGTCGCTGCTGCCGGGGATTTTCATCCTGAGCATCGGCCAGGGCATGACCTGGACCGCGATGTGGGTCGCTGCGGGGCTGGGCATCCGGCCAGGCGAGCAAGGCGTGGCGGCGGGAATGGCATCTACCAGCCAGCAGATCGGTGGGGCGCTGGGCCTGGCGGTGCTGGTGTCAGTGGCAAATGCCGGGTCGAGCCAGGCGGCGGGGATCGAAGCGGCGATGGGCTGGAGTGCGACGATTGCCTTGGCCGGGGCGCTGCTGGCGCTGGGGCTCAGAGCGCGCGCACCGAAGCCGGACGCGTTGCTGGAAACCACCTAGATCAACGGTAGGCGTGGGTGTATTCCAGGCCAGGCCCTCAGCGCCCGAGCATCTTCACCCAGCGCGAGGGCGGCATGCCGTAAGTGCTGCGAAATTGTCGGGTCATATGGCTCTGGTCGGTGAACCCGGCGGTCAACGCCGCGTCCACCAGTGACTGGCCCTGGGCCAACAGGCTGCGCACCAGATCCAGGCGGCGCATGGTCAGGTAGCGATACGGGCTGGTGGCGAACAACAGGCGAAAATCCCGCGATAACGCCCAGCGGTCCCGACCGGCGTGCTCGGCGATTTCATCCAGGGTGATGCTGCGGCCCAGCGCGCTGTGGATAAATTCCCGCGCGCGCTCGGCGGCCACGTAATCGAACGTCTTGCGACTGGCAATCGCGCCTGAGGCATTGCTCAGGGCCTGCGCCAGGTCGAACATCGCGTCCTGTTCCTGCAGCGGGTCGATCGGGCAATCCAGGCTTTGCAGCAGCACTTCACTGGCACGGTGCAGCCATGGGTCGCTGGACAATCCGCCAGGAATGAACGGCAACGGCTTGCCGCCGATGATATGCTGGATCAGCGCCGGCTCCACATAGATCATCCGATATTTGAAGCCTTCCTCGCTGCCGGCGCGCCCGTCGTGGGTTTCATCGGGGTGAATCACCATGGTCGTGCCAGGCATGCTGTGGGTCATGCCGCCGCGGTAATGAAAGCTCTGTACACCGAACAGCGTGCGCCCGATGGCGTAGGTGTCATGGCGATGCGGGTCGAAGGCGAAGCCGGCAAAGTACGCCTCGATACGGTCCAGGCCGCTGGCGTGCGGCGCGCGGTGGAGCCAGTCGAGGATAGGAGTCGGTTTGCCCATGGTGGCTTGTCACAAAAAAGGGATGGAAACACGTTAACCCAGTCTGCATTCCTTGTCTGCCGGGGTCTTGTACGATTGTGCAGGTGCCGGGCGAGGCCTATGATCCTGGCTCGTGCCTTGCACCGATGGAGCTGCCCCGATGGATTTTTTCGACCCCGCCTATGTGGCGCCGCTGGTCTCGCTGGCCCTGCTGTGGACCGTGGCGGTGGTGACGCCCGGCCCCAACTTCTTCAACACCGCACAGTTGGCCGCCAGCTGTTCGCGTCGTCATGGCGTGGTGGCATCGGCGGGTGTCGCTACCGGCACGATCATGTGGGGCCTGGCGGGTGGCCTGGGCATCAAGTCATTGTTCACCGCTGCGCCGATGCTGTACCTGGCGTTCAAGATCATCGGCGGCTGCTACCTGATCTACCTGGGGCTGAAGCTGTTCAAGCGCTCGGCACCGGCCATGGGCCACAACCTGCTGGCAGATGAACCCCGGCGCTCGCTGTTTTCCGCCTGGCGCCTGGGCCTGCTGGGCAACCTGTCCAACCCCAAGGCCGCGCTGTTCGTCGCCACCATCTTCGCGTCGACCATGCCGCCTTCGCCCTCGCCGATGCTGTTGACCCTGGCGGTGATCACCATGGCCACGTTGTCATTCAGCTGGTACAGCAGCGTGGCCCTGGTGTTTTCCAGCGAGCGCATGGCCAACCTCTACAGCCGTTCGCGCAAATGGCTGGATCGTTTTGCCGGCGGTTGCTACGTGGTGTTCGGTGCACATCTGGTAGCGAATCGCTGACCGCCCGTGGTAAGAAGCCTTACTTTCAACAGTGAGGCCGGTTCATGAGCAAGGTGCGCGTAGGTATTATTTTCGGGGGGCGTTCGGCCGAGCACGAGGTCTCGTTGCAGTCGGCGCGCAACATCGTCGATGCGCTTGACCGCACGCGTTTCGAGCCGGTCCTGATCGGCATCGACAAGGCCGGCCACTGGCACCTCAACGACACCTCGAACTTCCTGATCAACCAGGAAAACCCGGCCCTCATCGCGCTCAACCAGTCCAACCGCGAACTGGCGGTGGTGCCCGGCAAGGCCAGCCAGCAAGTGGTGGAAACCTCCGGCAGCAGCCTGCTCGAACACATTGATGTGATCTTCCCCATCGTCCACGGCACTCTCGGCGAAGACGGTTGCCTGCAAGGCCTGCTGCGCATGGCCGACCTGCCTTTTGTTGGGTCCGACGTGCTCGGCTCGGCGGTGTGCATGGACAAGGACATCAGCAAGCGCCTGCTGCGCGACGCCGGCATTGCCGTCACCCCGTTCATTACCCTGACCCGTCGCAACGCCGCGCACACCGCATTTGATGCCGCCGTGCGCAAGCTCGGCCTGCCGATGTTCGTCAAGCCTGCCAACCAGGGTTCCTCGGTGGGCGTGAGCAAGGTCGGCAATGAAGCCGAGTACCACGCCGCCGTCGAGCTGGCGTTGGGGTTTGACGAGAAAGTCCTGGTGGAGTCGGCCGTCCAGGGGCGCGAGATCGAATGCGCCGTGCTCGGCAACGACAACCCCATCGCCAGCGGCTGCGGCGAGATTGTGGTGAGCAACGGTTTCTATTCCTACGACAGCAAATACATCGACGCCCAGGCCGCTCAAGTGGTGGTGCCGGCGGACATCAGCCACGACGCCAGCGAGCGTATCCGCCGCCTGGCCATCGACGCCTTCGAAGTGTTGGGGTGCGCCGGGTTGGCCCGCGTCGACGTGTTCCTCACTGAAGACGGTGAGGTGCTGATCAACGAAATCAACTCGCTGCCGGGTTTCACCCGCATCAGCATGTACCCCAAGCTGTGGCAGGCGGCGGGGATGAGCTACAGCGAGTTGGTGAGCCGCTTGATCGAGCTGGCGCTGGAGCGGCATGCAGCGCGCAAGGGGCTGAAGATCAATCGTTGAGCGCCGCGGGCTATCAGGTGGTCAGGGGCGGCGCGCGATCCACGAATAGATCAAGGTCTTCGCCTCCTCCGGGTGATGTGTCCTTCTGCGGTAGCTGGCAAACGTCGGCGACGTGCAGTAAGTGCACACCTCGCTGACCTCGATCTGCTCGCGCTCGACCCCCGCCGCCTGCAGCAACATCAGCGCATACCTGCTCAAGTCAAACCAAGCGCTGTCGCCTTGCCTTGCGGCGGGCGGGGCAATTTCGGGTGTCTGCCGCGGTGCCGGTTGCACGCTGCTCCACGGTGCCTGGCGGTGCTGCCACAGGTGTCCTTGCTCCGCCTGGAACTGGGCGATAAACCCTTCGCTCACCTCATAACAACACGGCTTGATCGACGGCCCGATTGCCACCTGCAGTTGATCGGCCGCGATCCCCTCGGCGGCAAAGCGCTGCACCGCGTTGGCGATAATCCCGCGTTGCAGGCCTTTCCAGCCGCCATGCACTGCCGCTACCTGCTGAGCGTCTTTGGAGGCGAACAGAATGGGCAGGCAGTCGGCGGTGATCACCGCGATGGGCTGGTGCGTGTGGGTAAACACAGCGTCAGCCTCGATGGTATTGGCCACCTGGCCCGGCTGCCACTCAATCACCGAGGCGCTGTGCACCTGCTTGCAGATGAACACCTCGTCCGGGCGCGCCGGGTCATTGATCGCACAGAAACCGTGGTCGACGCCGGCAATGGCGCCGAGATTGTTTGCCTGTTGCAAGGGCTGTTCTCCGCTCAATAAATCAGTCGCCGACCGCTTCGCCTTCGCGCCGAGGGTCGGCGCCGCCGCTCAGCGACACCTTACCCTGGGCGTCGCGCGTGCGAACGATGGCCTGGATGCCGCTGGTCATGTCGATCTCGCTCAATGCATGGCCCTTGTCCTTCAGCGCTTGTTTCAACGCCGGGCTGAACAGTCCTTGTTCGAGTTCGGTGGCGCCATTGCGACTGCCGAAATTCGGCAGGCTGATGGCCGCCTGCGGGTCGAGTTTCCAGTCGAGCATCGCCACCAGGGATTTACTCACGTACTCAATGATCTGTGAGCCGCCGGGCGAGCCGACGGCGGCCAGCAACTCGCCGCTCTTGCGATCAAATACCAGCGTCGGGGCCATGGCCGAGCGTGGGCGTTTGCCCGGCTCGACACGGTTGGCCACCGGCTGGCCGTGTTCTTCGGGGATAAACGAGAAATCGGTCATCTGGTTGTTGAGCAAAAAGCCCTGGACCATCAGATGCGAACCGAACGCCGCCTCGACGGTGGTCGTCATCGACACGGCGCCACCCAGGTCATCCACCGCCACCACTTGCGACGTGGAGATGCGCAGCGGCGAGCGGTCCGGCGCGTAGGCGACCTGGATGCCGGCAGGCGTGCCGGGTTTGGCGATGCCCATGCTGCGTTCGCCGATCAATGCTGCGCGTTTGGCCAGGTAGTCCGGTGCGACAAGACCGGCCACCGGCACCGGTACAAAGTCGGCGTCGGCGACGTACAAACCACGGTCTGCGAAGGCCAGGCGACCCGCCTCGGCAATCAGGTGCACGGCTTCGGGCGTTGGCTCGAGGCCTGCGGGCGAGGTGCTTTTCACCGGCGTCATGGGTGCGATGGCCAGGCCCGGATCGCGGGCTTCGAGTGCCTGCAATGTACCGAGGATTTGCGCGATGGCGATCCCGCCCGATGACGGTGGTGGCATGCCACACACGGTCCACTGTTTGTAGTCGCTGCACAGGGGCGTGCGCTCCTTGGCGGTATAGCCCTCAAGGTCTGCCACCGACAGGCTGCCGGCATTGCGATTGCCCTGGACCTTGCGCGCGATCTCATCGGCAATCGGCCCGTGGTACAGCGCGTCCGGGCCCTCCTTGGCGATGCGCTTGAAGACGTTGGCCAGCGCCGGGTTTTTCAACAGCGTACCGGTGGCCTTGGGCGTGCCATCGGCATTCAGAAAGTACGCGGCCATTTCCGGCGACCGGGGGATATGACGGTCGGCCGCGATCAACGCGTGCAAGCGCGGGGAAATCGCGAAGCCCTGTTCCGACAAGCGGATCGCCGGCTCGAACAGCTTGGCCCACGGCAGGTGCCCGGTCTTTTTGTGCGCCATCTCCAGTGCCCGCAGTACCCCCGGCGTGCCCACCGAGCGCCCGCCGATTTGCGCCGCGGTGAAGGTCATCGGCGTACCGTCCGCTTTCAGGAACAGCCGCTCGGTCGCCCCGGCCGGTGCCGTTTCACGACCGTCATACGCGTGCACCTTGTCTCCGTCCCACACCATGATGAACGCCCCGCCGCCAATACCAGAGGACTGCGGCTCCACCAGCGTCAGCACTGCCTGCATCGCAATGGCCGCATCGATGGCCGAACCACCCTGGCGCAACATCTCCCGCCCGGCTTGCGCCGCCAGCGGGTTGGCGGCTGCCGCCATATGGCGTTCGGCGTGTTGGGGGGTGAGGTCGGTGCGGTAGCCCGAGCCCAACTCCGGTGCCGGCGGTTGCTCGCTGACGGGGGTGTGACAGGCCGCCAGGACGAGGGCGGCGGCAATCACTGACAGTTGACGGCGGGAAATCAAAAACACGCGCTGAACTCCGTTCATTTTGAGAATGATCTGGTTTTCCTGTGGGGGGACTTTACCGCAGCGGTGAGTTGGAGGCGTGCTGGATTGACTGAAAATTCTGAAGAGCCCGCTCGTTGCCGGTGTGTCACCGGATGTCTTTATCTCGGCCTGCACGGGAGTTGAATGTGTTCCTCATGAGGGTGCTGCTGTCGTTGGAACCAATGGTTGAAGGTGTCCACTAGGTAGTCGTCACTCATCCGCTTGAGGCGCTCGTTATGCATCGTGGGTTAGACGGTCTGCTCAGGCTGCACCAGAGCGTTGTCGAGCGCTCAGTAAGGTCGATTGGAGAAGCGCCGCCAGGCCCGAGCCCGACCTCACTGCCGGAAATGCAGGGGGGTCATTATCAAACGCTGAACCCGGCCTCGATGGTGTTCGACGTCAGCATCAAAGGCGGGCAACTCCAGGCTGACAGTACAGCCACAGGCCGCGATGTCGCCCGTCATCTCAACGCGCCAGGCAAACGCTATACCGCCGATGGCTACTCTGCTGAGCGCGGCAATACGGTGCGTTTCAAAGATGAGCGACAGTACCTGTTTCATATTCAGTCCACGCCGGCTGTCGCAGCGGTGTTCAAGAGCAGTCTTGCCGATCCGGCCGGCGGTGCAGGCTCGGTAGCGTCCTTGAGTAACCCCGGCCGAGCGCATCTGGCAAGCGTCAGCGGGATCCACACGACTGTCGAGGGCAAGCAGTTTCGCCTGGATAACGAGCGTCTTTATCGCTTTGAACCGATCACGCTGTCCTGGCTGCCCGACGCCGATGCACGTGCATACAGCCGCATTGGTTTGACCCGGGAAGGGCAGTTGCTGAAGACACCCCAGGGATCTCTGGACAGCAGTGCGCAGCGCCAGGGTTCGGTGGTATTGAGCCAGGTCCAAGGCGTCTCTGCCCTGCACATTCAGGGCACCGGCGCGCCGGCTGTGCGTCCGTTCGATGAGGCCGGCGTGCCTGTGCCGCTCGCGCGAATCGGGCTGGCCGGTAGTACCCTGTATGGCGCGACGCCTGACGGCGAACTGCTGCGCGCAGATGTGCGTCAGGACAGGGGCGGCGTGCTGCCGATGGCGCGTCAATCGGTCGAAGCACTGGAGCAGGCGCTGAAGGGCAGTGTCAGAGTCGAAGGTTTCTTTCATGATGATGCAGGGCAACTCAATGCCCAGGTTCGCGATGCGCGCGAGCAACTGCATAGTTCGCCCTTGAATGAATCAAGCGCATTGCGCCCGCACTGGAACCTCAGTGACGTGTTGGTCAAGGGCATCGAGAAAGGTCTGCCCTTGCCCAGCCAGCAGGCACTCGCGGCCTCGATCGATCTCGGGCTGCGGGGCAAGGTCGCACTTGATTCAGGCCGGCTGTTGAGCTGGAACGCGGGTGCACAGCAATGGGATAACGCCCGGCAGCCGGGCGTCGAGCGTCTGGAGCGTGGCCTGGATGGCCGTGCCTATGTGCTGCAAGAGGGGCAACTGAAAGCTGTGGCGATCCAGAAAGTGCGTGATCCGGTTTTCGAGGGCGCCAGCCACGACTTGGCCGCTCTTCCCAAGCCCCGTCCTCACGTGTCACTTGATGAGGTACTCGCTGGAAAAAGTCAGAGACCCATCGCCCACTTTGCAGTCGCTGATGGCCGTCATTTCGTAACGGCCAATCAAGACAGCGAACTCCAGGTTCATCAGGAGGGTGTCGTCACCCCATTACGGCTGTCACCGCCGCTTGCGATAAAAGCACTGGCGCTGGATCACGAAGGGCATCTCTACGCACACAGCCAGGGTGACGAGTTGTTCAGGGTTGATCGCGAGGTTTGGCAAGGCAGCGCCAGGGGCCCGCATCGCTGGGCCAGGGTTGAACTGCCCGAGGGCCGCCCCTTGGAATCCTTGCGGATGGGGGCTGACAAACACTTGGTTGCCGGCTGGGATAAGCAGTTCCATCGATTGGATCGCTCGGGCCCAGAGTCAATGAAGGGGGGGCCGTTGCTACCGGTGGCAGCGGTACCGTTGCTGGGCGATACATTGGCGAGTGCTCAAATGCGCGCGCAGTTTCCAGGCGGGGCATTGACGGCCAGCAGTCATGTGATGGGGCAAACCCGTGAGGGGATTTCGCACAAGCGCAGTTTTTTTCAAGGGATCAAGGCGCACTTTCACCCTTTGGAGTCCCTCAGCCAGACAGGCAAGGATATTCAGCACCGTATCAGCGGCCGTCGCGGGCTGGAGGCCGTCTACGCTGACGATAAGCAACTGCACGAGCGGCTCAAGCCCCTGTCGAAGAGCAAGCCGGTTGCAGCTGACCTGAGCGCGCGCCTCGTTGCGCTCAGCGTACCCGGCCCGCGCCAGGCGTTGGCCAACCAGATCAGCCAGGCGTTGGCCCGTGTGGAAGCGAGCAGCCAGGCCAGCGCACGCCTTTTAGGCGATGTGCATGGGCTGGCGTTTGACTCGCGGCCCACACTGAGCCGGACAGTGGTCAACCCGGAATCGACGCTGCATCAACTGCATCAGGCGTTCATACGGGTCTCACCCTCATCGGAAAAAACCACCGCTGCGCTACTGGCCAATCTCGAGGGGCAAGACTTGACGTTGCCCCAGTGGAAACCGGAGCGTAAGCGAGACCTCACTCACCCTGGCGCCCTCGTCGAAGGCGACCTGATTCATCACGTCAACACGCTGAGGAAACTGACTGATCTGGCGGAGGAACTCGATAGCGTTTCCGGATACAGCCCAAGCGCCCTGAAGCGCATAGAAGGCTCCGTGAGCGCGGTAATCAAGGATTTTGACCAGAGCCCGTTGCATCAATTGTCACGTCAGAACGTCGTCAGTTACGCGCAGGCAGAGACCCTCTACGACAACTTCAAATTATTGGCCAAGGACCTGGGTACACCGGGATCCGCCTTGCATTGGCACCTCTCGACGCTGCTCGGATTGCCCGTCGATGCTTCCCTCAAGGACGCACTGACGCAGCAAGTGCAACGACTGGAGAGTGGTCAAACCCTTGGCTCCAGCCGCACCCAGGGCAAAAGCCTGGGCTTGATGGTGACGGGGATAAAACCCGTCGCCCCCGTGGAATTTTTCCTGGGCGCCTCCAAGTCCCATACCAACGGCGTCAGCATCAGTCGCACGGATAAAGGCGCCAGGGTCGAGATCTCGATGGACGACACACGGCGGTTGGCCGCTTCGGTGGCTTCAGGGGTGACGGTGGGGCGGGGCACCCAAGCGTACGGGCCGGGTTTGAGAGTCGCGGGGGAATTGACGGCAGCGGTTGCGAAAAACACCGGTTCGAGCATCAGTTTTGACGTGAAGGAGGCGGACTTCGGCAAGTTGATGTCGATCCTCACCCACCCATCGGGTGGTCTCCAAGATTTGCTGGCGCTGGGAGAGCAGCACGCTGCCGGGCACAGCTCCAAGCTGAGTGGTGACGTTAACCTGGATGGACTCGCGCAGCTGCGTGTGCTCTACAACCCCCAGGAGAATATTGCCGAGCTGGACTCAGTGATACGCGCAGGTATCGGCGGGCTGGCGAACCTCAATCTTGCGCATGCGGACAAGAGTCAGTCCACTACGCGCACGGCGGCGGGCACCAGTCACGCCGAGGGACGCAGCGCACAATGGCTGAGGCAGGGTGGCGTGGGTGCCAACGTTGCGCCTTTGAATGCGCTGGCGTTGGGCAGGGTTGAAACTGGCGGGCCAGCTGCTGCCGTTTTTGCGTTGCCGGAAATATCGGTCATGGTGAAATTTGATCGGAGCCAATCACAGGCATTCAGTTTCTCTTTCAAGCCGCCACACGCGGTGACTCAATCGCAGATCAATGACCTGCGACGCAGCCTTTCGCTGTATTCGCCGCAATTCAGACAGGACTTGGCCGCTACGGAACGGCCGGGGGCCACGACGGATGAACAGTTGGCCAGCTTGCAGGGGTTTCTGGCGACTCATCCGCCCCTGGCGACCAAGGCGGACGCCTACCACGCGATTGGCCAGTCGTTGGATAAATTAATGACCCAACGGGACCTGATGAAAAGCGGGCTTCGCCAGCTGGTATCGGTGGAGTCTTCCGTCACACGTGTGGGCTTGCGGGACAACGGGCAGCATGCCTGGTTGGATGATGTCGCGCCGGCCAACAAAACGGCCATCGAACAGTGGGCCAGGGACGACCCGCACTTTGCCCAGGTGCTCGATCAGCTGCAGCATGGGGAGGGCACTTCAGTGCGACTCGGCATGGAGCTGAAGCCGCAGGTGCTGCGCGCGATCGAGCACAGCCACCTTGCGGGTAAAGGCACCGAGGCGTTGATCAAGCACGCACTCAATGACCGCAACAACCTACGCGTAAAAAGTATGAGCATGAGCTACACCGCCACCCAATCCCATAGCATGTCGCTACCGGCGATGACGAACCTCAGCTTTTCCAGCAGCGCTGCGCTCAGCCACACGCAAAAACACGTCAACGTCGATCTGGAGTACGGCGTGAATCCGGATAAACCCTTGAAGATGAACCTCAACGATACGTTGAGCCGCTTGCCCCGACACGATCTGACCCTTGATTTGGCCAGCCAGCGCATCAGGACGCCGCAGGCCGTGAGGTAAACGAGGCGCAAGCCCTCAAGCAATGCCGGCTTGCGCCATGCCCCGTGCTTTTCTACAGGTAAAGAGTGCCCTGCATATACAGCGCGGCCTTGCCGGAAATAATCACTCGGTCACCCTTGAGCTCGCAACGCAATTGGCCGCGACGCTTGCCACCCTGTTCGGCGGTGAGTTGCTGTTTGCCCAGGCGCTCGGCCCAGAGCGGCGCCAGCGAGGTGTGCGCGGAGCCGGTGACCGGGTCTTCATTGATGCCCACGTTCGGGCCGAACCAGCGCGAGACAAAGTCAAACCGGGTGCTTCGGGCCGTCACCGCGATGCCGCGTTTGGGCAGGCCCTTGAGGCGTGCGAAGTCTGGTGTGAGCGCGGCGACCTGGGCCTCATCGTCGACCACGACGAGGTAGTCATCGGTGCCGAATACTTGCGCGTTCTCGATCCCCAATGCACTCAACATCCCGCTGGGCGGTTCGCAGCGCTGCGGCTGCTTGGCCGGGAAGTCCATCGCCAGTTCGTCGCCATTGCGCGTTACCCGAAGCTCGCCGCTGCGGGTGGCAAAGCGCAGCACGTCAGGCGCATTCCCCAATTGATGGATCAGCACCCACGCCGCCGCCAACGTGGCATGACCGCAGAGGTCGACTTCGACTTCCGGGGTCAGCCAGCGCAACTCGTAGAACTCGCCCCGGGGCACGAAGAACGCCGTCTCGGACAGGTTGTTTTCGGCGGCGATGTTGTGCAGTTGCTCATCGGGCAGCCATTCGGTGAGCGGGCAGACGGCCGCCGGGTTGCCGCCGAAGACGTGCTGGCTGAAGGCGTCGACTTGGTAGATATCCAGTTTCATCCGGGGCACTCCGTGTGTGGGGAGGCTGGACACTAACAGTGGCTCAGGAGAGCGTCAAAATACAGATGCGCAGTTTTTTTGCGCGCATGCACCCGTTCAGCCCAGGCGCAAGACCATTGCGCCGGCGGCAATGATGCACGCGGCGACGATGCGCACTCGCGTGAGATGTTCCTTGAGCACCCACGCCGAGATCACCACGCCAAACAGGATCGAGGTTTCCCGCAGCGCCGATACAGTGGCGATGGGGGCTTGCGTCATCGCCCACAGAGCCAGCCCGTAGGACGCCAGCGTGCCGGCTCCGCCGACAAGGCCGAGTCGCCCATTGCGCAGGACGTAGCGGCAAAACTCCACCCGCCGGGTGACTAACGCCCAGGCGGCAAGCGGGAGGCCGGTGAGCAGGAAAATCCACAGTGTGTAGGCCGCTGGCGCACCGGACTGACGCACACCCCAGCCATCGATGAGCGTGTAGCCGGCGATCACGCCGGCGTTGATCAGTGCCAGGATCAGGCCTTTTCTCTGCCCGGCCGAAGGGCCGGCAGCCATGCTCAAGATGCCAAGGGAAATCACCGCAATCCCGAGCCAGGCAGACGCCGATAATGGCTCGGCCAACACCAACACGCTGACCACGGCCACCAGCAGCGGCGCGGTGCCACGCATGATCGGGTAGGTCTGGCTCATGTCGGCGATGCGATAAGTCGAGGCGACCAGTACGAAATACACCACCTGCAAAACCACCGAGGCACCAATGAACGGCCAACTCTCCTTCGCCGGCAGCGCCAGGAAGGGGACGACAGCCAACGCAATCAACGACGCGACGGACGCGATCATGCAGGTGGTCATCAGTTTGTCTGTGCCGCCTTTGACCACCGCATTCCAGGTGGCGTGGAGCGCCGCGCCGAGCATGATGATCGCGAAGACGTCGAGGCTCATGAGTTGCGGCTTGTGTTATCAAGCATTGCCATCGCCATGTGGGCTCTCCCGTTTGCTTGTCAGTAGGTCACCTTTCGGTAAGCCGTTTTTAGTACTGGGTGGCTACACGGTGAGTTGAATTCAACACTCAATGCTGGCGCGGATCGTGCGCGCCGGCCATTTGACCCCGAGTCGTGAGTTTGGTCTGGGTCTGGCCAGGTTGCCAGTGGAAACCACTGCGAAACTCTGGGAACCCCATCAGATCCTGTTGCTTTTTTCTAGCGTTCGGCGCCTGGTGGGTGACCAAAGTAGGCCTTGTATGCATGGTTGAAGTTTGCGGGATTGGCATAGCCCAGACGGTAGGCAATTTGCGCCACCTGCCACCTGCGCTGGCGAAGCAAGTCGCGAGCAAGTTCCATGCGTTGCTGACGCACATAATCCAGCATCGACTGGCCGTAGATTTGACTGAACGCCCTGCGCAACGTGGTTTCCCCCACCCCCAGGCTCCGGGCCAGCGCTTGAGTACCGGGAGGGTCAATGAGGTTTGCATCAAGTTGAAAACGCGCCTCATGAGCCAGGTCTGATTGACCGCGCACGGCAGGCAGCGGCTTGGCCGAATGGGGAGCAAGGTGCGTGGCCAACTCTATCAGTGCTGCCAGACTCAGGCTTTCCTGATTGAGGCGCTCCAGAGCCCCGCGGTACGGAGAGTAGTAAATGCGCTCCAGCAAACGCCCCAACGCAGGACAGCCGCGAAGCGCCGAAAACTGAATGCCGTCGTTAAGTAGACTGAGTAAGGGCTGGAGTGATGAGTCTTCCTCGGACAGCTCGCGCAAATAATCGCCGGCGATACGCAGTCCGGCCATACGCGCATGACTGCCAGCGGGCAGTTGATCGACGGTCTCCATACTTTCACTCAGCCCCAGCGCATGGACTGTACCAGTGGTGTATTCATTGAGCACACCGTCGACCCGATGCTGCCACTGTCCGCCGAGCACATGCACGATGCACACACTGTCGGGCAATATCTTGTGGATAGTCAGCGGCTCGGGGAACTGCAAATCACAGTCGAAATACTGCAGATCTGCCCGCACTGTTCGTGCCCGGTAGTGGCCGACGGCAGAGCCAACAACCTGACGAGCGCTGTCGTCGAATACGCCGGCTTGATCCAGAGCGCCCGGGTGATCGAAAGAAAAGTGCGTATCAAGATAAGGATTCTGGCGTTTCATCGAGAAGGGCTTGATCACTTCCTTGCATGTCCGCCGCATTGTACCCCGTCAGGTGTCGTTGTGAACCGCAGCCTTATAGTTGTGCGCAACGGCCTGCACGGTTGGCAGATCGCTGAGGGTGAATTTCAATGGTTGGCCATGAAATTCAAGGAATCTGAGTATGCTGATTTTTCGCAAATGGGCTGCCGTGCTAAGCATGGTATTGGCCGTCATGACGGGCAATACCTTCGCTCAAGATCGCCCAGACGTAGCAGATAAGGTCGCTGCGTATTCGGGTGAGGCCGGGGTGAAAGTCTGGACACTGCGTATCGGGGCGCGTGAAGAAAATCAGGCACTGGTGCAGGTGGAAGGGGCTGACCACGACTGGAATCTGAAAATTCAAAAGATGTCTGTCGAGAAGACCAGCAAGGACACGCGCTATTACACCACGGTAGACGGTCAGAAGTTCGTCGTACTGATTCTGCAAAATGGCTGGGGAGAACTGTACTTGCCAGGCGAAGCAAAAGCGCTGGCCGTCGCCTATAACGAAGCCCTGGCGAGTCAGGGCAATGCGCAAGCGTTTCTCACTGACTATCTCCAGGCGAACTGAGCAATGAGTCTGTTGAGACGATGGTCATGGGGCCTGGCGATGTTGTTGCTGCCGCTGGTACTGATGGGTTGGAGCAGCATTCAAAGCTGGCGGGCCGACAGCACGCTGGAAGAAGCGCAAGTGATGCGCCAATGGCTCGCCAGCCCGAGCGATGAATTGAGGCAGAAACTGCCGCAACAATGGCGCACAACGCCGGCGCTCTCGGACGACAGCCTGCGCGACTACCTGCAGCGTGAGGTCAGTCGGGCCGATGCTGACCAGGGTTCGGTGCACATGCGCCAGGTCTTGGCGTTTCTTGGTTACTGGCTGGCAGTCGCGGCCGTGCTGGCAGGCTCCGCTACCTGGGTGAAACTGCGCCTGGATGCCTGGCGCGCGCTGCGCTCGCGGGACTTTCTTTATGATCGCCTGGTCCTGAGTTGGCGTGCGCTGGGACGGTGGCTGGTGGTCTACACCGGGTTGATTGTGGGGTCGTTGGCAATGGCCCTGCTGTATGAAGTCAGCTGGGGCTGGAGCAACCGCCAGAACAGCGGCATGGTGATACTGCTGGTCGTTGTGCCCTTGCTGGTGATGCTGTACCTGGGCGTGCTATTGATCGGGCGCCTGCGTCGGCAATGGCAGGATATGGAAACGCCGCAATCCGGGTTTCTGGGGCGTTCAATCAGCCGGGCCAGCGCCCCGGCCTTATGGGCATGGATCGAAAAACTGGCAGCCGTCACCCGCGCGCCTGTGCCAGACCACATCGTGATTGGGGTCGACCAATCGTTTTTCGTCACCAGCGTCCAGGTGGCCCTGCAACCCTCTGGGCAACTGTTGACGGGCCGTACGATGTATCTGCCGCTGACTTTCCTGTCGACCTTGAGCCAGGAAGAAGCAGCCTCGATTATCGGCCATGAGCTTGGCCACTTCAGCAGCCGCGACACTGAGCGTGGCAGTGAAGCTGGGGCGCGGTTCAGCCTGATGTACATGCATTTCCTGAACATCAGTGCGGTGGATGACATGCCGTCCTGGATCGAACGTCCGGCGATCTGGATGACGTGGCGCTTTTTGCATCACTTCCAGATTGCCGTGCACCACTGGAGCCGTGCGCAAGAACTGGTGGCGGATAAGGTCGGCGCGCAAATTGCCGGTGAGCGACTCTTTTGCCAGGCGCTGCTGCGCGTCATCGCCCTTGATGCCGAAGTCAACAAACTGCTTGGCCAGCGTACCCACAGCAACTTGATCCAGGCGTTAGCAGAACACCTTCGCCAGGCTCCGGTGATCTTGAGCGAGGCGGTGATGGATCACGCGATCGCTCATCCGTTCGATACCCATCCCCCCACTGCCGTGCGCCTGCAGCAACTGGGTGTGGTTCTCGACGACCAGTTGCTGGCCCAGGCAACACGGACGCCCACCGCGCACGACCGGCAGTGGTTCAGTCAACTCACTCATGATCCGCAGTCGGCTGAAGATGCCAACAAGAATGGAGTACCGGTATGAACCACCCTGATGATCCACTGGCCAGCCTGGCCCAATCCCTCACTGAGGATTTTAATCAGCACACTGGCGATCAGGTGCAGGCAGCCATCCAGGAACGCGAGGAGTGGTTGGCCGAGGTTCCCGCAGTCACCGAACTGGCGTACCCACGCAAGGTGCGCCGCACCCTGTTGCTCTTTTCAGTGTTTGCTTTCGTGATGGCTGGCGGGAGTGCGTGGGATGGCAAAAACGCGTTTATGGGAGGCATTTTTGCAATCGTGGCGTTGGTCTTGCTCAGCGGGGTGTGGCTGCACCGTCGGGCCGGCGAAGAAATCCTGATGCGCCTGACCCATAGCCACTTATGGTTTCGCAACCTTGATGCAGACATCGATCTGCTGGATATCGGCGATATCCACATCAAGCAGGGCCGAGTAAAGCTATGGATCACGCTGACATTGCGCGAGGGCGCCCCGCTGCCCGCCTGCAAAAACGCCGCGGGCCCACTGATGCCTCACGTCAAGATCAAGCGCTCCCGGGAGCCACAGATATGCCTGACGCTGTTCGGCCTGCAACTGAACGGTAAAGTCCTCACTGGCGAACAAGTGCTGGAGATGCTGGACACCTACTGCAACGCGGCGCGTGTAGAAGGTGAGTTGCGGGCGTTGAAGGCTTCCTGAAGGGGGAAGGGGCTACACCTGTGTGTGACGAGGGAGCTCGCTTCCTCGCCACACACATTGATGTATTCGACAGTTTCAGCGGCTTGCCTCGGTACGCCACAGCACAGGCCAATAAATCTGCTCCAGCCCCATGCAGGTGTTCATTTCAGCCGCATGCGTCAGCGTGAAACCGTTACCGTCGTAGCGCCAGCGCAGCGAAGTACCACAACCGCCCATGCCCATCGCCATTGCCTGGCTGCTCAGTTCACCCGTGGCCGGATCAAAATCGACGAGGCCGTTGGGCTCTCTTTCCGACAGATTTGGCACTTCGGCGACCCGCGCTGGGCGCGCCTGCTCAGGGTGGTCCAGGGGCGCCTGGTAGATATTGTAGAAACAGTTGTATGCCCCACAGCCGGTCTCGATGATCACCAGCGCTTGATCTGCACTCAAGGCATAGGCGTTTGCTTTTGGCGCAACGCCTTCATTCAGATCCTCCTGCCACTCCTTGCGCGTGGCAGCCACCACTGCATCCGCGACCTCTTTTGCCCTGTCCGGGGTAAGCGCAACGGGTGCATGCCAACTCGGCCCCGGCGGTGCAGCAAGTGCTTGCGGCACGCTGCTGGCGGGCGCCTGTCCCTTGGAAATCAGTGCGTCCTGTGTGCCAACCCGCCCCTGAACCGAGTCGATCAGCAAAAGCGCCGCGCTCATCCCGTTTAGCGAGGCGACGGAGGTACCGCCCTCAATGGGCAAAATCAACTCCCGCCCGTTGCGCAACTCTGCAATCAAGGCGTCGGCATTTGATCCGGTCAGAGCAAACACCTCAGATACCTCACCTTCTTTGCGTTCGCCAGGCTCGAATCGATTTTTCAGCGGTTTGCCATCGAGTGTGGGTTGACCACGGGTGGCGTTGTAGCTGAACACGCCTACCCGCAAGTTGCCCTGCGGGCCGGCTTCACGCGTTACACGCAGGCTGAACGTCGAGATGCCGATATCGTCGCGCTCCGGGACGGCACCGATAGCCGTGCAGGTACGCGTGTTATCACAGCCGATAACCCAGTCCTTGATAGAACGCTCCAAAGGGACATCATCGGCGGCGTTCGCACTGGTAACTGCAGCAGCCATCAGGAATATGAGAGGGAGTCGGGTCATCAAACAGGTGCCTGTAGACTGGAAAAACTCTATTAGGGCAGGGTTCTTCGCGAATACCTATTGCATGGCCGTTACACACAACAGAAATATCGCCTGGAACAATCGGCACGGTCTTCCAGCCAGCGGATAGGCACGCTGCGACGCTCTGTCCCGACGGTTCCGGTTGCAGAAGCTGTGCTCGCATCGCGACCGGGATCTCTTAGAGGGTGAGCGATGGCTTTTGGCTGCCGTTCGACAATGAGCGCTGCCGGCCAAAAGCAGTTCCTTGAGAGGTTGGCCACCCGATAACCCTGTTAACAACTATCAAGATTGGCGGGCGCCGGGCGACTCTGTGACGGAGATCACTGTGATAGATGGCAACCAGGTGGGTATCAAGTCACGAGTTAAGCGGTAATACGCCGTTTACACCCCAGTCATCAAACTATGCGGGCAACAATATCGCTGCGGATGAGGCCTCCTGCGGCCAAGCCCTGAAGCTTTTTCACCAGCAATCCTCGCTCAATTTTCGGCGTTACCGGGTCGACAATCTGATATTGACGATCGCACCATTGCTCAATTTGACGAAGCCAGAAAACGTTCACAACGGGCTCTGTGTCGAGCCGTTCCAACAGATATGCCACCTGTTGCCATCTCGGCTTTAATTGAAGTATCGCTTGGCGGCGGGCTGTCGACAGTTCATGCCAGTCTTGATCTAACTTTGCGCCCACTCCCGCACTCACGGAACTCCATGGTTGTTTGTCTAGCGCCGTCACCGCAGCGCGAAACACTTTGTCCGACGGATCATCAAGCGCCTCAAACAGTTCGGGCAATTGGTCATCCCCGAGCAGGCGCACAGCCGCATGCCGTACGGTGGAATAACTGGAACGTAGCGCTTGTGTCAGCCATCGTTCGTCGAGGTCGGCGTTAAGCTCTGCTGCCAGGCCAAGAACACCGAGCCAATCACGTTTCCCTGTGGGCAGATCCTGGTTCACCCGTTCTGATAGCACCGCCAGTGTGTCGATGTTATTACGGGGTGCCTCAAAGCGTGCCAGGCTACGGATCGAGGGCGATGCATCCAGCAAGGCCTGGCGTAAAAGCTGCCTTGGATTGTCGAGCAATGGGAGCAGCGCGCGTAGTACGCAGACCCGCACTTTGGCTCCTGGCTGCGACAAGGCTTCAAGCAGCAATGGCGAAGCTTGCGCAACTCGCAGCTCCTGGCATGCAGGCACGGCTGCTAGCCTTACGGTCAGCTCACGATGAGCCAGGGCGCTACGGAGAAGGGCTTCTGGAGCGGTATTTTTTTCCAGCAAAAGCGCAAACATATACCGCGCAGCTTTTCCTTGCCGGGTAAGGAAATTTGCGTAGACCTCATCTTGGATTTCGGGCGACTGTAGTACATCGCGTACGGATTTTAACGTGGGGCCATGATCGGCTCTCTGCCGCGCAGCCAGCGCCATAAGAGGCTCCAGCGCAAATAACAACGCTTGAGTCTGGGAGGTCGACAGATAGTGATTCATGCCGACTAACGCCAAATCCCGAATCTGCGGAACCCAATCATTCAGCCGATTTATCAAAGCCACTAACGCTTCCGGAGACGGGTGGCTGCACAATTCCCTGACTGCGACTTCTCGAATGAAACCGTTGTAGTGGGTGCTGAGTTCTACCCAGGTCTCTTTGCTCTTGGCATTTTTGAGTAGTTCCAAGGCTTCGTTGCGTCGATGTTCAGACCATGAGGAAGCAGGTACTGGTTTGTTCCTCAGTCTATCTAGCCACTTCTCTATGGAGGTCATGCTTCAACCTTTTCTATACGCTTACGCGGGCGTTTTGACAGATGGTAACCGTACGAGGTGGTGGACTTGTCCCCTCGGTTTAATTATTTGTGGGGGATACACCGGGGGATGGTATAGGGGGGATGCAAGGAGAGATAGCCAGACACAAGAAAGCCCGCACGAGGCGGGCTTCTTGAGGTGGTTTAGAGACTCATGTAGACATCTGTAAACCGGTACTTGGTGGCTACACAGGGACTTGAACCCCGGACCCCAGCATTATGAATGCTATGCTCTAACCAACTGAGCTATGTAGCCAAGTGGCGCGCATTATTCGCGTAGAACGACAATGCGTCAAGCGTTTATTTTGAATTTTTATCTACGCTTTCAACTGTTTAACCTGAATGGGCGGATCTGGCGACGAGTGGTGCGCCAATTCGCGGTGGCGTGCAGTGCATCCTTCGCGCTGACGACTGTCAGGGGTCGCGCAGTCGTTAGCGTGCTAACGGGATAGCCTTCCCACCGGCAAAAGTGGCACATTGTCGCACCTGCACCTGTGCACTTCCCCCTGCGGTACGGAAACCTTCCCATGGCTTTGAACACCCCCACGACCACCGGACAGACCAGCCCGCTGGTGATGCGCATCATCGGCGCGGTGGCGCTGGCCCATTTGATCAACGACCTGATCCAGTCGGTGCTGCCGTCTATTTATCCGATGCTCAAGGCCAGCTACGGCCTGACATTCACCCAGGTCGGGCTGATTACCCTGACCTTCCAGCTCACCGCATCGTTGTTGCAACCGTGGGTGGGCTATTACACCGACCGGCATCCGCAGCCGTTTCTATTGCCATGCGGGATGATCTGCACTCTGGTGGGCATTCTGATGATGTCCCAGGTGGGCAGTTTCCCGCTGATATTGCTGGCGGCCGGCCTGATCGGTATCGGCTCCTCGACCTTTCACCCGGAAGCCTCCCGTGTGGCGCGGTTGGCTTCGGGCGGGCGCTATGGCCTGGCGCAGTCGACGTTCCAGGTTGGCGGGAATGCCGGTTCTGCATTCGGCCCGTTGCTGGCGGCAGCGATCATCATTCCTTTCGGGCAAGGCAATGTGGCGTGGTTCGGCCTGTTCGCAATTTTTGCGCTGGTGGTGCTGTATGCCATCAGCCGTTGGTACCGCAACCACCTCAATCTGTTCAAGCTCAAGGCCGGCCAGGCGGCCACTCATGGCCTGTCGAAAAAGCGCGTCATGAGCGCGTTGGTGGTGCTGGGCCTGCTGGTGTTTTCCAAGTATTTCTACATGGCCAGCATCACCAGTTACTTCACCTTTTACCTGATCGAAAAGTTCGACCTGTCGGTCGCCAGCTCGCAGTTGCATCTGTTCCTGTTTCTCGGTGCAGTGGCGGCGGGGACGTTCTTTGGCGGGCCGATTGGCGACAAGATCGGCCGTAAGGCGGTGATCTGGTTTTCGATCCTTGGCGCGGCGCCCTTTACCTTGTTGATGCCTCACGTGGACTTGTTCTGGACCAGCGTGCTCAGTGTGATCATCGGCTTCGTGCTGGCCTCGGCATTCTCGGCCATCGTGGTCTATGCGCAGGAGTTGGTGCCGGGCAATGTGGGGATGATTGCGGGGGTGTTCTTCGGGCTGATGTTCGGCTTCGGTGGGATCGGCGCGGCGCTGCTCGGGCACTTGGCAGACATTCATGGTATCGAGTACGTGTACACGCTGTGCTCGTTCTTGCCGTTGTTCGGGCTGCTGGCGATCTTCCTGCCGCGTACCCGCAAGTCCTGAGGGCGTTGGGCAGATATCCCTGCCGCCCAACACCAGGCTTGTGCTACGGGTAGGTCGAATTGCGGGTGACGCGTTTGAGTTGTTCGCGTGCCCGCGACAGGCGTGAGCGAACGGTACCGATCGGAATGTCCAGCACGTCGGCAGTGTCCTGGTAGCTGCCGTCGGTTTCCAGCGAGGCGTACAGCGTTTTACGCATTTCGGGCGGCAGGTGGTCAATCGCGCTCAGGGTATTTTCCAGGCGGCGGTTGACCTCGAACTCCCAATCCAGACTGTTGTTTTCTTCCTGGCCATGCCACAGCGACTCATCGAATTCGCAATGCACAGGCTTGGCATACATGCGCCGAAAGTGATTGCGGATCAGGTTCTGCGCGATGCCGCACATCCAGGTGCTGAGGGTTGCCGTGCCGCTGAACCGTTCGCGATTGCGCCAGGCCTCAAGGTAGGTCAATTGCAGAAGGTCGTCCGCATCTTCCGGATTGAGCACACGCTTGTGAATGAAACGCCGGAGTTTTTTTTGCTGGTCGTCGGTCAGGTGGAGCATGAATTGAGGCGAGCTGCCAACGAGATGAGCTAAAGCATCAATAGGGATATTCATGATGTTTTCCTTTGGGTAGACGCAGTCGAAAGGATGTCGACAGGAACCCATTAGCACTGCCTGTGCCAATCATGAAAAACCTAATAAAGCATTGATTTATATGTAGAAATATCTTGAATTGAGTCGATTTTGAGCAAGTTCTTGCACTTCTCGACGAGGCTTTGTGCAAGTCTTTTCAAGTGCGCGTTGATGTGGAATGCAATGGAACCGTATGCATCTGTTTCGCCACACAGGGAAACACTCTTCCTGTGCCGGTCTGAACACTATGCCCATAGACGTCAATTCCAAAAGCGATGTGCACGCCATCCCGCGCCTTGAGTCGCCCGTCATCAGTAAGACCTCCGTGCCGGTGCCCGACAAAGGGGTGGATGAACTCGCGTATCTGTTCAGTCAGGAAGTGGAAGTCAATCAGCGCTTGTTGGGCGAGCGGAAGATAGGCACGCGTGTGCCCCCGGCCCAACAGATCATTCAGCTTTACGAACAACTGGGGCATCCGGCCCAGGCGACCCTGGCAGCCATTTCGCGTCGCCTCAGGCTGCAATTGCAACAACAGCCTGCGGTGAGCAAGCTGCTCGCGCTCACGGGCGGAGACCCTGCACGCGCGTTCGTGGTCCTCAAGCATGTGGCGGCCCAGGCGGACGCTGAATCGCGCCCGACCGAGGCGGCCCTGGCGCGCGAGGCCATTGCCAGGCTGGAGGTCGGGTTCAAAGGCGAAATCCAGGCGGGCCTGAACACCGCCTTGTCATTGCAGGTGGCCGGTCTCGATCCGCAGGCGCGTCAGGAGCTGCGCATGCTCTACTACGCCAGCGTGGTCGTGCGGCAATCCCCGACCTTGATGATGAAGGAACTGCTCAGGCTCTACGGTGGCGAGCGGTTTCATGTTGGCCTCCAGGCGATGCGCAAGGCCTTGGCGGATGATATTGCGGCATTGGTGTCGTCGAGGCCGCTGCCGCTGTTGCGCACCTTGTTGCTGAGTCTGAACAGCTGCGGGCAGTTGAATGGCGTGTGGGCGGGTTGTCGGGCATTGATCGAGCGCCTGGCCATCGCGCATGACCCGGTGGAGCTGTTGCAGCGCATGCTGACTTACGCCGGCAGCGGCATCGACTCCACTGAACTCCTGACCTTGGGCCATGACCTGGGCGGTGGTCCGGCCTTGCGTCAACTGGTCGCCCTTCACGCGCTTCATCCGCTGTTCAAGCAGTTACCCCTGGCCTTGTGGCCTGACAGGCAAGTACGCCAGGACACGCTGCAGCGACTCGTGGCCGTGATGGACGAGTTGGACCTGCACCTGCGCGGGCGCACACGATTTACCGTGGTGCCGAGGTCCCTGGCGTGACCGTGCTGCTGGCCATCAACCGTGTATTGCTTAAAGTTGCCCAGCGCGCCGAAGTGCTGGGCGCCGTCGTGGTCCTGGCCATCGTCTTCATCTTTATCGTGCCGCTGCCTACCTGGCTGGTGGACATTCTGATCGCGCTGAATATCTGCATTTCCTGCCTGTTGATCGTATTGGCGCTGTACCTGCCGGGGCCCCTGGCGTTCTCCTCGTTTCCGTCGATCCTGCTGTTGACCACCATGTTTCGCCTGGCGCTGTCGATTGCGACCACGCGCCTGATCCTGTTGGAACAGGACGCCGGAGACATCGTCGAGGCCTTCGGCAATTTCGTGGTGGGGGGCAACCTGGCGGTGGGGATGGTGATCTTTCTGATCCTGACTTTGGTCAACTTCCTCGTGATTACCAAGGGCTCGGAGCGGGTCGCCGAGGTTGCGGCGCGGTTCAGCCTGGATGCAATGCCCGGCAAGCAGATGTCGATCGACAGTGACCTGCGCGCGGGCCTGATCGACGGAGCGCAGGCACGCGACAAGCGTGAGCAGCTATCCCGCGAGAGCCAACTGTTCGGAGCCATGGATGGCGCCATGAAGTTCGTCAAGGGTGACGCCGTCGCCGGTTTGATCATCGTGGTCGTCAACCTGTTGGGCGGCTTCTCCACGGGTATGTTCCAGCACGGCTTGAGTGCCGCTGATTCGATGGCTCTGTACTCGGTGTTGACCATCGGCGATGGACTGATTGCACAGATCCCGGCGCTGCTGATCTCCCTGACCGCCGGCATGATCATTACCCGCGTGGCACCGGATGCACGCAGGGGGGTGAGTAACATGGGCGCCGAAATCGCCCGGCAAATGACCAGTGAGCCCAAGAGTTGGATGATTGCGTCGGTGGGCATGCTCGCGTTTGCAATTGTCCCCGGTATGCCGACCGGGGTATTTATCTTCATTGCGCTGATCACCGGCGGCCTGGGTTATTACCTGATGCGCAAGCGTCAGCAAGAGGCTACGCCCGCCGCTGAGGCGGCTCCCGCGGTTCGTCCCGAAGAAAATGGCCAGGAGGATCTTCGCGGGTTCGATCCTTCGCGCCCCTACCTGCTGCAATTTCCCGCGGCGCTGCGCGGGACGCGCGAAGTCACCGAGCTTATCCATGGCATCCGCCAGTCTCGAAATTCACTGGTCGCCAACATCGGCCTGACGTTGCCGCCGTTCGAAGTCGAACTCGATGACACCCTGGCCAACGATGAAATGCGGTTTTGTGTGCATGAAGTGCCGATGGTCAAGGCTTCGGTCGTCAGTCGCCTGGCGGTCGACAGCCAGGCGCTGACGGTTGAGCCGGCTGATGGGATACCGGGGCTGGTCGATCGCGATGAACAGGGCTGGGTCTGGCTGGCGCCCGATGATCCGTTGCTGGATGACCCGCAATTGGAGCGCTTCACGTCGACGGAGCTGATCCTCGAGCGCATGAAAAAAGCCATGATGCTCAGCGGGCCGCAGTTCCTGGGGATCCAGGAGAGCAAGTCGATCCTCGGCTGGCTGGAGCATAACCAGCCGGAGCTGGTGCAGGAGCTGCAGCGCATCATGCCGCTGTCGCGCTTCTCGGCGGTGTTGCAACGCCTGGCCGGCGAAGGCGTACCACTGCGGGCTGTGCGGCTGATTGTCGAGTCACTGATCGAGTACGGCCAGCATGAGCGTGAACCGGAAGCCCTGGCCGACTATGCGCGCATCGCCCTCAAGGCGCAGATCTTCCATCAGTACCGAGAGGCCGACGGTCTGCATGCCTGGCTGCTGTCGCCGCATTCGGAAAACATCCTGCGCGAGGCACTTCGCCAAACCCAGACCGGCGTGTTCTTCGCCCTTGAGGACGAATACAGCGCGGCGTTGATCAACCTGCTCAATCAGGCCTTTGCGATAAGGGCAAAAAGCAAGAGTGTGATGCTGGTTGCGCAGGACCTGCGCAGCCCTTTGCGCACTCTGCTGCTGGAAGAATTCAACCATGTTCCGGTGCTGTCGTTTGCCGAGTTGAGCAGCACCTCCAAAGTCAAAGTGCTCGGACGTATCGACCTGGGCCAGGACGAACTCATGCGTGGTGCAGTGGCATGAGTCTTTGGCGTTGGCCAGCGTGGAGGGGGCGGTGATGTTTGAATTACGCGTGCTTGATGGACAGCGCCAGGGTGCTGCGTTGCCGCTGTTTGGGGAGCAGTGGAGCATCGGTGCCCATCTGGACGCTGACCTGGTACTCAATGATCCCGAGGTGGTCGAGCTGCATGCGCGACTGCGGCTTATCGATGCCCAGTGGTCGGTGCAGGCCGAGGCCGGGCTGTTGCAGAGCGCCGAAGGACAGGTACTGGCACAGATTGCGAGCCTGGTGCCGGGTGTTCCGTTTTCGGTCGGAGGCGTGCGCTTGTGTGTCACCTTGGCCGATCAGCCCTGGCCGCAGGCTGCAGCCCCCGTGCAAGCGCCACCGCCGCCCGCCACTGAACCCATGCCGGCGCTGAAGTTGTCGTCCATATCCCATTCGCAGCAAAAGCGCTTGATCAGCCTGGTGCTGGTCGTGGCGGTGATCATCGCGGTGATGAGCATGCTCCCCACCGGGGAGCACGATGCACAGGCGTCCTTGATGCCGCCGGTGGTTCAGAAACACGAATTGGCATCGCCGTTTGAAGTGCGCCAGCAGCTGCTGAAGATGCTCAGCGAGCGTGAGTTGGGCCAGCGAGTCAGCTTGCAAGTGATCAATGGCCAGGTCGCGCTCAATGGGGATGTCTCCCAGGACGATGTGGAACTGGTGGCGCGCATGCTCGCCCGTTTTGGTGAGCAGTTCGACAGCGCGGTGCCGGTGATCAGCCGTGTGCGGGCACGTGACTCGGCGCTGCCGTTCAGGATTGTGCAGATCGTCGGAGGGCCCAATGGCCATGTGGTCCTGGACGAGGGCAGCCGGCTGTTTGTCGGTGATGAAGTGGAAGGGTTGCGACTGGTGCTGATCGACAACAGCAAGGTGGTCTTCGATGGTGTGCAGCGTTACGAGGTGCGCTGGTGAGTACGGAGTTGCAAGCGCGGCTCGACGTTTGGCAGCAGCGCCAGGCGCAATCACTGAGCAACTTTGCACCGGTGACGGTGCGCGGGCGAATCCAGCGCGTCAACGGCATGCTGCTGCAGTGCCGGCTGCCCCAGGCGCGTATCGGTGACTTGTGCCAGGTGGAGAAAAACCCGGGGGAATTCATGCTGGCCGAGATCATCGGCTTCGATAACCAGGACGCGGTACTCAGCGCCTTGGGCAACCTTGAAGGCGTGAAGGTGGGCGCCAGCGTGGAGCGCCTGGGGGTATCGCATCGGGTGCAGGTCAGCGATGCCCTGCTGGGGCAGGTGCTGGATGGGTTCGGTCGACCGATTGCGGGGGAGGGCCCCAGTGCGTTTGTCGAGTCTGACCTGCCGGACACCAGTGCCGTGTTGTGTGAAGCGCCGTTGCCCACCGAGCGGCCGAGGATCCACCGCGCACTGGCGACCGGGGTGCGTTCGATCGATGGCTTGCTGACGCTTGGCGAAGGTCAGCGTGTAGGCCTGTTCGCCGGTGCGGGGTGCGGCAAGACCACTTTGCTGGCCGAAATCGCCCGTAACGTGGAGTGCGATGTCATCGTATTCGGCCTGATCGGCGAGCGGGGTCGCGAGCTGCGTGAGTTTCTCGACCACGAACTGGATGATCAACTGCGCGCCAAAGCGGTGCTGGTGTGTGCCACCTCCGATCGCTCCAGCATGGAGCGCGCCCGCGCAGCCTTCACGGCCACCGCATTGGCCGAAGGGTTCCGGCGCAAGGGGCAGCGGGTATTGCTGCTGATTGACTCGCTGACCCGTTTTGCCAGGGCCCAGCGCGAAATCGGCCTGGCTGCTGGCGAACCCTTGGGGCGCGGCGGTTTGCCACCCTCGGTGTACAGCCTGCTGCCACGGCTGGTAGAGCGCGCCGGTTTGACGCGTGACGGCGTGATCACAGCGATCTATACGGTGCTGATCGAGCAGGACTCCATGAACGATCCGGTGGCCGATGAAGTGCGCTCGCTGCTCGACGGCCATATCGTGCTGTCACGCAAATTGGCCGAGCGCGGGCATTACCCGGCAGTGGATGTGCTGGCGAGCCTTTCGCGGATTTTAAGCAACGTGGCGACACCTGGAGACATCCAGGCCGGTACCGGTTTGCGCCGTTTGTTGTCGGCTTATCAACAGATCGAACTGATGCTCAAGCTGGGTGAGTACCAACCCGGCAGTGATGCCCTTACCGACCTGGCGGTGGACAGCCGTCAGGCGGTCGATGGGTTCCTGCGTCAGGATCTGCGCGAGCCCACGCCGATGATGGTGACGCTGGAGCAACTCAAGGAGCTGACCACCCATGTCCCATTCTGATGTGTTGCAAGCGGACGTCGAGACGTTGCGGCGCCTGCGTCGGCATCGCGCCGATCGGGCCGAGCGGGCACTGCGCGAAGCCAAGCGCGCCCAGCAGGCTCTGCTTGCGCATATCCAACAGGCCCAGGATGCGCTTGAGCACACGCGACTGGAGGAGGCCCGGCAAAGTGCCGAGTTGCTCAGTCGGCATCAAGGCCAAGTGATGACGCTCAAGGCCCTGAAATCCTGGGGCGCGCAGGAGCGCTCGTTATCGGCCAGTACCCGGCGAGAAATGGGCCAGTTGGAGGCGTTGCGGGGCCAGCAGGACGACAAGCAAAGCCGTGTCGGCACGGCACAGAAACAGGTCACCGAATGCCTGCGGCAAGTGGAGAAACTTCAGGAGTTGTCTCTTTTACTGGCTCAGGAGCCGATATGAACCAGGTTTCAAATAAACCCAGCGAGCGGCCACGTCCACGTGACGCGCGTGAGGAACGTGAGCCACGGGCCACCGGTGCGGTGGAGTGGGAGCAGGGTCGACTGTTCGCTCAGTTGTTTACCGATAACGATGAAGGCACCGGGTCGGGAGCGTCCCTGGCGGGAATCAAGACACCGGCCAGTGTCGCCATGATCGAGGCCCTCGCCGAACAACTGGCACCGCGCATACAGGCCGGGGCCCAATGGCCACTGCAGGCCGTGTTGTACCTGCCCCGGCTGGGGCGGATCAAGGCCAGCGTGCACCGTGAGCAGAGTGCCTGGACCATCGAGCTGGAAGCGGAGCATGACGCCACGGCCCGCTGGCTCAGTGGTGTGCGACAACAGTGTGAGGAGCGGTTTTCCGGCGCGCTGGGGCGGCCGGTCAATCTGCTTGTGCCTGACGCCGGGTGCGCATGCTAGTGCCGCTGCTGACCTTACCTTTGATCAAGAGCGATACCGTTGCCGCACGCCATCGACTGGGGCGCGGCTTGTGCCTGGCGTTCCAGGTTGCCGGCCAGGACGGTGAGCTGCGGCTGGAGCCGGGGCGCGCGTCCGCAGGGGCCAAGGCGGTGTGCTTTGAAACCGTGTGTGGCGTGCTGGCGCTTGCGGAAGCGGGGCCGCTGCTCAGCTTGCTGGGGGAGTGCCCAGTGACATTGGCGCCCTCCGGCAACGATCCGGATTCGTGGTTCTGGGCACTGTTCCAGCATCACCTGAGCCCGCAGGTGAGCGCGTTATTGGGCTACATGCGATTACTGGAGACCGATCGCCCCAAGGGCTTTGGTTGCCGACTCAGCGTAACCCTGGGGGCCGCACGGGTCGCGAGCTATATGTGGCTGGCGCCCGAGAGCTTCCTGGCGTTATGCGAGGCGGGACCGTGGCGCGCCACTGCCGCACCCATGCCGGCAACGTTCCAACTGGCACTCGCGGTGACCCTTGGGCGTTTGCAATTGCCGATAGCCCAGGCGCGTGGCCTGCGTACCGGTGATGTGCTGCTGCTTGAGCAGGGTTTTTTTCAAGCCCAGGGCAACGGCTACATACAGGTTGGAAAACAGAGGCTGCATGGGTGCATCGATGATGCTTGCGGGCCCTTGTGTCTGACCCTTACTTCTATTGAGGACACGTCCGTGGACGAAGAGTTTGCAGCGCCCCATTACTCGGGGTATGAGGAAGACGAGCCGGTGGTGGATGTCTTCGGCCATGAGCCATTCGATGAGCTGAGCATGGCGCTGAATGTGCGCTGCGGGACGTTGAACCTGACGCTGGGCGAGCTGCGAAACCTGGGGCCCGGCTCGGTATTGGGCATCAGCGGCTACGCGCCTGGCATGGCCGGTCTTTACTACGGTGATCGGCCTATTGGCGAGGGGCAGTTGGTGGAAGTCGACGGGCGCCTGGGGTTGCAGTTATCCCGTGTGTTGTTCGGCCAATGATACTCCAGGGGCTCGATCCCCTCGTTCTTGCGCTGTTTCTTGGGGCATTGACGTTGATGCCGATGTTGCTGGTCATCTGCACATCGTTCTTGAAGATTGTGATCGTGCTGATGATTACCCGAAACGCCATCGGTGTGCAGCAGGTACCACCGAGCATGGCCATCAATGGCATCGCCTTGGCAGCGACGCTATTTATCATGGCGCCGGTTGGGTACGAAATCGCCGAAAGCGTCAAGGCGTCGCCGTTGGACATGAGCAATGTGCAAACGGTACTGCAGACCGGTGGAGAGGCTATCAAGCCGTTGCGGGCCTTCATGCTGCGCAACGTGGACCCGGACGTGCTGACGCATCTGTTGGAAAACACCGCACGCCTGTGGCCGCCAAAAATGGCCCAGGAGGTGGAGCGCGAGGACCTGATCCTGCTGGTCCCGGCGTTCGTATTGTCGCAACTGCAGGCGGGGTTCGAGATCGGTTTCCTGATCTACATCCCCTTCATCGTCATCGACCTGATTGTGTCCAACCTGCTGCTGGCGCTGGGCATGCAAATGGTCTCGCCGATGACCATTTCCCTGCCGCTCAAATTGCTCTTGTTCGTGCTGGTGTCCGGTTGGTCACGGTTGCTCGACAGTCTGTTCCTTTCCTATCTCTGAGTGGCTTATGGAACCTATCGTGCTGTTCAAGCAGGGCATGTTGCTGGTGGTGGTGCTGTCCGCGCCACCGTTGATCGTGGCGGTGGTGGTGGGGGTGCTGACTTCCCTGGTGCAGGCGCTGATGCAGATACAGGACCAGACGCTGCCCTTTGGCGTCAAGCTGGTAGCGGTGGGCATCACGTTGATCATGACGGGACGCTGGATCGGTGTGGAGTTGATCCAGTTGATCAACCTGACCTTCGACATGATCGGCCGTTCGGCCCTGAACTGAGGGTTTGCCTGTGCTGTTCTATCTTGAGTTCCTGCCCAGCCTGGTGATCGGCATGGCGCGTATCTATCCCTGCGGCATTCTGGTGGCGGCGTTTTGTTTTCAACATATACGCGGCATGCTCCGGCACACCCTGGTGATGGTCATGGCACTGATGCCCGCACCGGGTATCCATGCGGCGTTGGAGGGCCAGGATTACTCGGCGCTGATGCTCGGTGCCCTGGTGCTCAAGGAAGTGGCGCTGGGTGTGTTGTTGGGGCTGTTGCTGGCGATGCCGTTCTGGATGTTCGAGGCGGTGGGGGCGTTGCTGGATAACCAGCGCGGCGCCTTGGCCGGTGGCCAACTCAACCCTTCACTGGGGCCGGATGCAACGCCGATCGGGCACTTGTTCAAGCAACTGGCGATTTTCCTGCTGATGGTCAGCCTGGGGTTGGGCGCCTTGACCCAGGTGATCTGGGACAGCTACCTGATCTGGCCGCCCACCGTATGGTTTCCACTCCCCGCGCCGAATGGCATGAGTGTGTTCGTCGGCCTGCTTGGCGATACCTTCACGCACATGATGTTGTACGCCGCGCCCTTCATCGCGGTGCTGCTGTTGCTGGAGTTCGGTATTGCGCTGCTGGGGGTTTACAGCCAGCAATTGCAGGTGAGTACGCTGGCGCCGCCGGTCAAGAGCCTGGCCGGTATTGGCATTGTGCTGCTGTACTTTGCGCTGCTGCAGGACCTGATTGTCGGGCGCATGCTCGAGTTGGGCGACCTTAAACATTCACTCGGGCTGTTATTCAAGGCCGCGGTGCCATGAGTGATTCAGGCGAAAAGAAGCACCCGGCTTCAGCCAAGAAGCTGCGCGACCAACGCAAAAAAGGCCAGGTCGCGCAAAGTCAGGACGTCCCCAAGTTACTGGCGCTCACGGCCATCAGTGAGATCGCCTTGTTCACCGCCGAGACCAGCCTGCAACGCTTCCAGCAAATGATGGTGTTGCCGATGTCGCGTTTCAACCAGCCGTTCGCACGAGCGCTGGAAGAAGTGCTGGTTGATGGGCTGGTCATGTTTTTCTCGTTCTCCCTGTTGATGGTTGGCGTGGTGATTGCCACGAAGCTGATCAGCAGCTGGATGCAATTCGGTTTGCTGTTCGCGCCGGAAACCCTGCAGCTCGATTTCAATCGGCTCAACCCGGTCAGCCAGGTCAAGCAGATGTTCTCAGCCCAGTCGGTGATGAATCTGCTGATGAGCATCACCAAGGCATTTCTTATCGGCCTGATTGTGTACCTGGTGGTCTGGCCTTCGTTAGGGGTGTTGATCAACCTGGCGAACAGCGATCTGCAAAGTTACCTGCTGGCGCTGATAGCCCTGTTTCGTCACTTGCTGCACGCCTGTCTCGGACTGTTACTGGTGCTGGCGCTGATCGACCTGAGTTTGCAGAAGCACTTCTTTGCCAAGCGCATGCGCATGACCCAGGTGGAAGTCGTCAAGGAGTACAAGGACATGGAAGGCGACCCCCATGTGAAAGGCCAGCGCCGCGCGTTGGCGCACCAACTGGCCCAGGAGGAGCCGAAGGTCAAGCTGCCCAAGCTGGAGGAGGCCGATATGCTGGTGGTCAACCCGACGCACTTTGCTGTCGCCCTGTACTACCGGCCCGGTAAGACGCCGCTGCCGCTGCTGATCAGCAAAGGCACCGACGCCGAGGCCCGCGCGTTGATCGTACGAGCCAAGGCCGCCGACGTGCCGGTGATCCAGTGTGTGTGGCTGGCTCGCATGCTCTATACGAAACAGCTGGGCGCAAGCATTCCTCGTGAAACCCTGCAGGCCGTGGCGCTGATCTATCGCACCTTGCGCGAACTGGACGATGAAGCCAAGCGCGAGACCCTGGAATTGCCGGAGCTTGAGCGCCGCTGATCAGCGATTGGAAGGTGTGTCCAGGGCGCTCAGGTTGGCCAGCGACAACATCCGACTGAGGACCTTGTCGAGCGTACCAGGCACAGCAGGCAGTGCGTGCCAGATCACCAGGGCGTGCTGGGCGTCGAGGTAGATGAAACAGCCATCGTACAACGTCGCATGCTCAAAGCGCCGCTCCAGTACCCATTGCAGTTGCCCCGGTTGCAGCACTTCGCGAGCGACATGCAACGCCAGCCCCGGCTGCTGGCCGGCTTGCTGTTTGCACACCTTGATTCCAGGCGCGAGTGACAGGTGAGCGGCAGTGCCGCTCACCAGATTCTGCAGAAACACCTGGCGTTGTGCGTCGGGCATTTCCGGGAGGCTCATCGTTCGAGCGAGATCGTTTGATAGTCCGCCCGTTCCCCGGCAGGACCAGGCTCGACGCGCATTTGCGCCGGCCACCAGATCACCATTTTGTTTTGGCTCGATTGCGGGCGAGAGCACGAGTCGCCCTTGCAGGTGGGGGTGCAGCCGGCGACGAGCAGCGCAGTGCTGATCAGGGTGACGCAGAGTAAGCGGTGTTTCATGGCGTAGCCTTTTGAGCGGGAGTGATCAAGGAGGGGCGGGGCACACTGAGGTGTTCATCCTTTACGACGGGGCGCATCGCGATAAATACCTCGGCTTCTTCGCCAGGCTTGAGCCAGGCGCGCGGCCAGACGCTGACGGCCAGGGTCTGCGAGTTGCTGCATTCCTTTTCGTCGATACGCACATTGCGCTTGAACTGATTGCGCAGCACCACGACGGCCACGTTGTACTCAGGACCCGCATACCACTGGCTGCGCTCGGTGTTCAGCGCGAGCAAATCCCGTGTACTGCATAAGGTGTTCAGCCCCAACGGCATCGGTGCAGCCTTGAAGGCCTTGGGGACTTCGCCACTGACCAGGTGCGCCAGGGTGCTGATGATGTCGCTGCGCTTGATCACCGGCTGGTGAGGGGCATACCGCCTGGCCAGCGGTGTGAGCGCGGCCTGCAAATCAACCTGGTCGGCCTGGGGCAAGTAGCGCGAGGGGTCGGCCTGGTCGCCGATGACCCTCGGGGTCAGGATGAACAGGCGTTCACGTCGATTGTTCTGCCGTTCGGTCGAGGAAAACAGTGCCTTGCCCAGCAGCGGGATATCCCCCAGCAGCGGGACTTTGTTTTGCTTGTCAGTGCTTTCAGTCACGTGGAACCCGCCGACCACCAGCGAACGCTTTTCCGCCATCACCGCCTGGGTGCTGACTTTGCCGCGACGGACATCCAGGTTGCCGGGGAGGGGATTGGTCTCGTCGAAATTGCCGTCTTCGATATCTACCACCAAGTGGATCTGATGGCCGCCACGGCTGGTGATGACGCGGGGTACGACCTGGAAGCTGGTGCCCACGGTGACCGGCAAAATGGTGGCGTTCTCTCTACCGGGCGTCAGGTATTGCGTGCGGTTGAAGTCGATGACCGCCGGCTGGTTTTCCAGGGTGAGCACCGAAGGGTTGGAGACCATGGTTGCCAGCCCCTTGGCTTCCAATGCGCGTATGTCGGCATAGAAGCGATCGCGATTTTCAATCGTCAGTTGCGACGAGGTGCCCGGCGACACGTTGGCACCATCGCGGAAGCGGCTGTTCTGGAAACCCCAGTTCACCCCGAACTCACGCAACTGCGTGCGCTCGATATCGAGAATGATCGCGTCGATTTCCACCAGCTTGCGCGCCACATCGAGTTGAGTGATCAGCTCGCGATACATGGCCTGGCGTTCCGGCAGGTCATAGATCAGCACGGCGTTATTGCGTATATCGGCCTCGACGCGAATCCGGCTGTTGGAGGTCGGTGCGCGTGAGGTGAGCGTGGGACCGAGGTCCATTTGCGCCGGGTTGGCGTTGGCCCCGAGCATCTGGCCCAGCAACGGATTACCCAAGCGGGGAATGTTGGGTGTGAGCGGTGCGGGTGGTGACGTGGGACGTTGGCTCAGTGCCGAGAGCGACGAGGGCGCCGAGGTGGACCGCGGTTCCAGCAGCCCGCGCAGAATGCTGGCAACGCCCGGGACAGCAAGCTTCTCGCCGCGATAATCGACATGACGGTCCGCCGCATTCGCGAACTTCAGCGGGTAACTCAGCACGCTCTGTTTTTCATCCGGAGAGCGGCGTTGACTGCTGAACTGCTTGATCTGCTCAATGTAGCGCCGAGGACCGGAGACGAGCACCACGCCATCTTCGGGCAACTCACCCCAGCCGAATCGGCTGTCGAGCAAGCCGATATCGGTGAGCGCTTGCTTGAGGTCTGAAATGGTTTCAGAAGAAACTTCAAGGCGCGCGGATTCCTGCTGGTCGAGGGTGCTGACGAACAGAGTGTTGTTGTAGAGGTACCACTGAAAACGATGCTCAACGGATAGCCTGTCCAGCATCGACTGCGGGGTATTCGCGCGGATCTTGCCATTGACGTTGCCTTCCAGCAGCCCCTCGATTTGCAGTTGGGTGCCAAAGGTCTGGGCGAAGTCTTCGAGTACATCGCGCAGGGGTTTGTGTTCGGCCTCGTAGGCGTAGGCGGTGTTTTTCCATTCTTGGGGAACGGCAGCTAACGCGCTGCTTAGCGGGATCAATAGCGAGCAAAGCAGGCCGATGCCGCCCCAACGGATACGTTTGGATAAAACAACGGGCGAATCAAAACGCAGACTCCTGCGCTCGCGGGTCTTGTTATTCATGGGGAGTACTCTGGTTAGTACAGCTGTGAACGTAACGGGATGGGCCTGGCGCTCAGGGAGGGACGGCGAAGACGTGCGAAGATAGCTCGCCAGGCATCGCGTTGATTGAGTAAGTCCGCCAGACAGTCGAGCACATCCGCCTCACTCAGTTTGCCTTTCAGAATCTGAGTAAGCCAAAGCGCACCAGTGTCTGGTTTCTGAGCGAGTGCACCCTGGAAATGCGCGAGGCTAGCGGCGCCCAGACGCGCCCAATACTGTAGAACCACGCCGTCAGCTCGTGTTGACGTCAGTTGGGCGGCAAGCAACAAAACGGTTTTCTGATATATCAAGGTGACTTCATCCTCCTCTTCAAATAATGTCAGATGTTCTTCTTTTTTATTACTCAGCCAGTCATGAATTAAATCTTTCATTTAATTGAAATGGTCAATGGTGGTTTTGAGCGACTGATTGACAATTTTGGCGTGATCCTGATCAAGGGAATTGGCCATCTGGTGGTTAAGTGTGAGTTTGAAAAAAAGCTCACTGTCCCAATTGTCTGGCGTCGCCTCCCTGTAAAAAGAGGTAAATTCGTTATCAGCTTTTTTCCGATTGCTTATAACTTCTGAAGTGAAGGCCTTATAGAAGTCCATGGTCTACCTTTATGGCTGATGGCCGTCGAAGGAATTGCGAAGTCATTACTAAATAGGCAGCATTAATAGGGCTAGAGAAAAGCGAGGTCAGACATCGATCCGACGATCCCTAACCTGTTCATAAAGAGCATTGCGCATGTCGTTCCAGCTGATTCGGAAATCGCCTTCATCTGTCTTCAATACAAGTGTTTGGGCGTCGATTGAGCTGTCGGCTATAAGCTTCCAGAACGTGCTCCCATAGTGGGCTAAAGCGTGCGTTACCTCTTTAAGGTCATGTGGGTGGCACATCAGTGTCGCGCTGATTTCCTCAACTTGGCTCTTCAGCAATTGCTTAACGAGGGCTGCCACTCGTTGTGGGGCTACTATCTCGTCAAGTAGGCTGCGAATCGCCTGGTTGGTGATCTGGGTGGCGTAATGCTCCACGGTGTCGCACATCGTTTGCCTACTACGTTCCCACTGTTTGAGCTGAGCATCGGCGCGTTGCCAGATATCAATCGAGGCCTTCTCCAGCAACGCCTCACATTTCTGCTCTGTCAATCTGATCAACTCTTCAGCTTGAATGTTTGCGTCACGCAAAAGTTGATTTGCATGCTTCCAGTTTGCAAGCTCTTCCCGGGGTATTATGCTACGTGGCGCGCTAGGCGAGAGCCCGGATAACTTAATGTTGTAACGGCATAACACTGTTGAACTCCTCACTCGTGCTAGGTGTGGGCATGTCATTACTCGCCAATGTAGTAGCGCGCCATACGACGGCCTGCCAGAGTGTGTCGAGTCGGTTACCTGTGATTCCGTGCGGAAGGTTTGTTGTTTCAACCTCAACCACACATTTACGCGGGAATCGCAATCTAAGGCGCTGCCAGGTCGCGGCTTCAACCCAGCTATGGAGCAGTTGTATCGGGTCAGAACCCGGCGGCAGTATCACGGGGGGCAGCGCCTTGGAAAGACGCATGCACCATTGATGATGAATGTCGGTCAAGAGGTCTGAGTCCTGGGGATTGAAGGTGCCGTGAACCAATGCCAGCATTAGGTTCAGTTGTTCCCTAGAGGCCAAGGCCAGGCGGATCACTGTGGGGTGCGGCTTAGCAGGCAAACAGGCTGCATAACCCAGTAGTTTGTCTGGTGCTGACTGTCCACTGCGAAGCAGCGTTTCAATCACCGGGTAATCTTCGCCCTTCCAGTCTTCGTGGGCAGACTCCCAGGGAAATACCCACCATCGCGCCCACGGCAGGTGTTCATGAAGCTGATGATCGAGTCTAGGCGTCATGAACAGAAACCGTTGATTTGCCCGTTGACCCCGTTTCTTGATGGCGACTCTGACGCCGTTTGTGCAGCAGCAATAAGGCGATCGGGAGGACGATCACGCTGAGCAGTAAAACCATTACGCTGGTTCGCCAGAACCCAAGATTATCGCTAGGCACCAGGAAAGGGCCGAAATACACCAGTCGCTGCTGCTCCTGGTAAATAGTCGCTGGCACGAATATCACCGAGAGTTTTTGCAGGTTGTCCACTGCCATAGACATGCCAGGGATACTGCTCGCTACCATTCTGCGAATCCGTGCTCGGATGTTATCGGGGTCCAACCGTGGGTCGTGCTTGATGAATACCGATGCAGATGCCGGTTGTACTGGCTCGCCCGGCGCGACGCGTTCCGGTAACACCACGTGCACGCGTGCGACAATGACGCCGTCAATGTTGGACAAAGTGGCCTCAAGCTCTTGGGACAAGGCATAGATATAGCGCGCGCGTTCTTCCAATGGCGTTGAAATTACGCCTTCCTTGCGAAAGGTATCCCCTAGCGTGGTCCGAGCAACTCTGGGTAGACCTACGGCTTCCAGTGTTCGTACGGCTCGCCCGATATCAACGGTATTAACCGTGATGACAACACCGTCCTTAGCCGGAAATTTTGTGGCGCGAATATTTTTATCAGCCAATTCGGCTACGACTTCATTGGCCTCCTGTTCGGAGAGTTGGCGATGAAGTTCCACACGGTCGCTGCATCCGCCCAATAGGGATGCAATAACAATGAAGATGACGGCAGAGAAAAGGGGGGGCATTTTCATTACTGCAAGTTACATATCTTGTCGACGCCTTGGGTCGCCTTGGCGAGGCATTTTGTCAACAGGTGGGGAGTAAGTTGTGCGTTAAATAAATCGCGGGAGTATGTTTTGTAGGCTTCAAAGTCGAGCTCTTTCTTTGGCGCGCGGACGAGTTTGGAAAAACGGTTCATTGAGGCGCTGAGCTGATTGGACGCCTCAACAAAAAGCTGGGGGACGTTAGACCCTGAAGACACTGCCTTTGTATGGTTTGAGCGTTCGAGCATCGATGAAAAAAAACTGGCATCCCTACTTGAGAAGGAATGCTCAGGTGCTGCGTAGGTAACGGCGCCGCTGTCGGACTGATCTGAAAGCTGAGTTTCTTTTATACGCATGGCATGTGGGCTCATTGATGACTCATGGTAACTTTCTATGAGAACAGATGAAGTGACCTTCAGGCAGGCAAGATGATTGCCTCAAGGTCATCAGGCACAAGAGGCAACCGGTAGATCAACTGATTAATTACCTTTGGAGTTTCGTACCTGTTCGTTAACGTTCTTCATCTGGGCACCTAGCCAAGCGTTATCTAATGTGTCTCTTTTCTGCTTATTTGAAATCTGTTTAGCCTCTACTTCTTCGGGGCTATCGGCCATATTGGGATTGAGACCAGCGAGTGGATAAGGGGCACCGCGATAGTTTTGACCGACTGAAAAAGACATATAAGCTCCAAGCGTAAAATTGAGTTTATTTGACCCAGCATATATTTGCTTAGGTGCTATCTGTGTGGTTATCGTGACGGATGCGTTCCCGGTGCGTGGTGGTTAAATGTTTCCAGTTATGTATGTCGACAGGCTTATCTTTGTCCTGCCCATGCGTTAATAGACCAGGCCTTGCAAGGATGTTTATGACTAAAAAGACGTGACGTTTTAGTACGAAAACGAAAGGCATTGGCCTCATTCCAGTGAAATTTCCAGATGTTTGATCCTGTGGTACAGCGTACGCCTGGAAACACCTAATTCGATAGCCACTGGGGTTACACAGTAGTCATGGCGGCGCAAAGACTCCTCAATCAGCGTTTTTTCAATTTGTTGCAAACTTGACTTCAGGCTTGTTTTTTTGCCCAAGTGGGAGGAGGACGGAGTTGAGAGCACTGGCAGTCCTAATACAAATCGCTTCGCGGTCGAACGTAGTTCGCGAACGTTGCCCGGCCAAGTGTGAACAAACAGCTGCTGCAGCAGACTCTCGGGTGGAGGAGGGGCAGGAAGTTTGAAATGTGCTGCTTCTTTCTGGATCATCTCCAGAAATAACGAAATGATGCAGTCGCGTCGATCCCGCAAGGTAGGTAACTGAATGTTGACAACATTCAGGCGAAAGTACAGATCGCGCCTAAAAGTGGCTTGCTCGACCATGTCGTGCAACGAATGCTGGGCTGACGCTATCACACGCATGTCCACTGGGATAAAACGGGTCGAACCCAAGCGCTCCACACCGCGTGACTCTAGCACGCGCAGCAGTTTGGCTTGCAAGCTTAGTGGCATGCTGTCGATCTCATCCAGATACAGCGTGCCCAAGTGGGCGGCCTCGACGAAACCAGCGCGTGATTGTATTGCTCCGGTATAAGCGCCGCTGTTGACGCCGAACAATTGGCTTTCGGCGAGGCTTTCAGGGATAGCTGCGCAGTTTACGGCAATAAAGTTACCTCGTCGGCCGGATAGATGATGAATGCGCTGAGCTAACGTATCTTTGCCAGTGCCGGTCTCCCCCAGCAACAAGATATCGATGTTAAACGTAGCAGTGCTACCCAACATGCTTTTAATATCTGGATCGTCATTCAGGTATAACTCCGTCTCATTTTCCATGTGGTCAAACGCCGACATCGAATGATAACTCCATAATCGCTATTGCTTCATTGCAAGGACACTGTCACAGGCTCACTGCAGTAGATAGAATTTTATAACTGTTGTCACGTGCTCTTGGAGTCGTTATTGGCCAGGGCTGTGTAAGATAAGTTGGATTCTAATCTTGATATTTGATGTTTTTGCTAGGCGCGAACGATTGGGTGGGAAAAGTCTGAAGTTATCTGGGTTTTGGCTGAATCACTAGTTGATGCGATATATAAATGTGCGCCCACAAAAAAGCCGATGCGAAGCATCGGCTTTTTTACTGTTTAAACTACAGGTAAACCTACACGTTAAAGCGGAAGTGCATCACATCGCCATCTTTCACAATGTAATCCTTACCTTCCAAGCGCCACTTACCGGCTTCCTTGGTACCCGCCTCACCTTTGTACTGGATGAAGTCGTTGTAGGCGATCACCTCAGCGCGGATGAAACCTTTCTCGAAGTCGGTGTGGATCACACCTGCGGCTTGTGGCGCGGTGGCGCCGACCTTGACGGTCCACGCGCGGACTTCTTCCACGCCGGCGGTGAAGTAGGTCTGCAGGTTGAGCATCTCGTAGCCCGCGCGGATTACGCGATTCAGGCCAGGTTCGGTCAGGCCCAGGGCCTCGAGGAACATGTCCTTCTCTTCGCCGTCATCGAGTTCGGCGATTTCTGCTTCGATCTTGTTGCACACCGGCACCACGATCGCGCCTTCTTCGTCGGCAATGGCCTTCACCACGTCGAGCAGCGGGTTGTTCTCGAAGCCGTCTTCAGCGACGTTGGCGATGTACATCACAGGCTTGGTGGTCAGCAGGTGGAAGCCCTTGATCACGGCCTTCTCGTCAGCGCCCATGGTCTTCATCAGGCTGCGTGCCGGCTTGCCCAGGGTGAAGTGCGCGATCAACTGCTCCAGCAGGCCCTTCTGGACCACTGCATCCTTGTCGCCGCCCTTGGCGTTACGTGCGACTTTCTGCAATTGCTTCTCGCAGCTGTCGAGGTCGGCGAAGATCAGTTCCAGGTCGATGATCTCGATGTCGCGTTTCGGGTCGACGCTGTTGGAGACGTGAATCACGTTCTCGTCTTCAAAGCAGCGGACCACGTGGGCGATGGCATCGGTTTCACGGATGTTGGCCAAAAACTTGTTGCCCAGGCCTTCACCTTTCGACGCGCCGGCAACCAGGCCCGCGATGTCGACGAATTCCATGGTGGTCGGCAGGATGCGCTTGGGATTGACGATGGCCGCCAGTGCTTCCAGACGCGGATCCGGCATCGGCACGATGCCGCTGTTGGGTTCGATGGTGCAGAAGGGGAAGTTCTCCGCCGCAATACCGGACTTGGTCAAGGCGTTGAACAGGGTGGATTTGCCGACGTTGGGCAGGCCGACGATGCCGCAATTGAATCCCATGGTGTTTCCCCTCGGTAAGAGTCAGGCCTTCTGGCTGTGCAGGTTTTTCATCGCACGGTTCCATTCACCGGCGAAGATATCCGGCAGCACGCCGAGGGCAAAGTCGATGCTGGCATCGAGTTTTTCCTGTTCGGCGCGTGGCGCACGACCCAGGACGAAATTTGAAACCATACTGGCGACGCCTGGGTGGCCAATGCCGAGCCGCAGGCGGTAGAAATTATTCTGATTGCCCAATTGCGCAATGATGTCGCGCAAGCCGTTGTGCCCGCCATGCCCGCCGCCAAGCTTGAGCTTGGCAACGCCGGGTGGCAGGTCCAGTTCGTCATGGGCCACCAGGATCTCTTCGGGTTTTATCCGGAAGAAACCCGCAAGCGCCGCGACAGCCTGGCCGCTGCGGTTCATGTAGGTGGTGGGAATCAGCAGACGAACATCCTGACCCTGATGCGAGAAGCGCCCGGTCAGGCCAAAATATTTGCGATCGGCCACCAGGTTCACACCTTGGGCATGGGCGATACGCTCAACAAAAAGGGCCCCCGCGTTATGCCGGGTCTGTTCGTATTCGGCGCCTGGATTTCCCAGGCCAACGATCAGTTTAATGGCAGTCACGACAGGGGCCCTTCCTTTGGAGTTGTGGATAACATCGCTACACCTGCGTGCGGCGAAAGTGGACGACAAGAGATCATTTACTCAAGAGTAAACGCCGCGTTATCGCCCGCTTTCTCGCTACGTTTCGGTCCGCGATGTTTCCTCAAGCTCCGGCAATACAGAGTGAATTACTCTGCAGCGCCTTCTTCAGCTTCTGGTGCAACGCGTGGAGCGTGTACGTTTGCAACAGCTTTGTCATCACCGTGAGCCAGTGCAACAAACTCAACGCCTTTAGGGGCCTTGAGGTCGGACAGGTGGATGATGTCGCCGATTTCAGCGTTAGCCAGGTCGACTTCGATGAACTCAGGCAGGTCTTTCGGCAGGCAGGACACTTCGATTTCCGAAGTAACGTGCGAGATTTCGCCGCCTTTCTTGATCGGAGCAGCTTCGCCAACGAAGTGCACTGGAACGATGGCGGTCAGTTTCTGACCGGCAACAACGCGTACAAAGTCAGCGTGCAGCACGTGGCCTTTGGCCGGGTGACGTTGCAGAGCCTTGATGATGACGTTTTGCTTGGTGCCACCAACGTTCAGTTCGATAACGTGGCTGTAGGCAGCATCGTTTTCGAGCAGTTTGGCGATTTCCTTGGCCAGCATGCTGATGGATTCAGGGGCTTTGTCGCCACCGTAAACTACAGCTGGAACCAGGCTTGCGAGACGACGCAGGCGGCGGCTCGCACCTTTCCCCAGGTCGGAACGCACTTCAGCATTCAGAGTAAAATCGTTCATGTTGTATCTCCAAAATAACCACATTCGCCCCAGCGTTTGCGACCAGCGCTAAAGGCGATATGGGCAAAAAAGCCCCGCCCCAACAGTATGCTGGGGCGGGGCGCTTTTCGTCAGTGAGGTGCTCCGAAAGGTTTGACCCTTAACGGAACATCGCGCTGATCGATTCTTCGTTGCTGATACGGCGAACCGCCTCGGCAACTACCGGTGCGATATCCAGTTGACGGATACGCGAACAGGCTTGAGCTGCAGCGGACAACGGGATGGTGTTAGTCACCACCAGTTCGTCCAGCATGGAATTCTCGATGTTCTCGATCGCTCGGCCCGACAGCACAGGGTGTGTGCAGTAGGCGAAGACTTTAGCTGCACCGTGCTCTTTCAAGGCTTTGGCCGCGTGGCACAGGGTGCCGGCGGTGTCGACCATGTCATCAACCAGAATACAGGTACGCCCTTCGACATCACCGATGATATGCATCACTTCAGAGTGATTGGCTTTCTCGCGGCGTTTGTCGATGATCCCGAGATCCACGCCCAGGGATTTGGCAACAGCCCGTGCACGCACGACGCCGCCAATGTCCGGGGACACGATCATCAGGTTTTCAAAGCGCTGGTCTTCGATGTCATCCACCAGGACGGGGGAGCCGTAGATGTTATCTACCGGAATATCGAAGAACCCCTGGATTTGGTCAGCGTGCAGGTCAACCGTGAGAACACGGTCGATGCCTACCACGGTCAGCATGTCAGCTACGACTTTCGCGCTGATTGCCACACGTGCGGAACGCGGACGGCGATCCTGACGGGCATAACCAAAGTAAGGGATTACAGCTGTGATTCGAGTCGCTGAGGAGCGGCGGAAGGCATCAGCCATCACGACGAGTTCCATCAGGTTATCGTTGGTCGGAGCGCAAGTCGGCTGAATAATGAAGACGTCTTTACCGCGGACGTTTTCATTGATCTCGGCAGTAATTTCGCCGTCGGAGAATTTACCGACAGAGATGTCACCGAGAGGGATATGCAGCTGACGTACGACACGTCGAGCCAGATCGGGGTTAGCGTTCCCCGTAAAGACCATCATCTTGGACACGCGCAGTACCTAGAGGCTGAGGGTAACCTGGATGAGTATAGGAAAATGGCAGGGGCGGCTGGATTCGAACCAACGCATGGCAGGATCAAAACCTGCTGCCTTACCGCTTGGCGACGCCCCTGTATCTGTTGCAACGAGTACCCAGTACTCGGTTCCTTTTAGAGCAGACTTTGCAGCTTGCGATGCAACATCGAAACGTTGCTTCCCTTTGCTACAAACCCTGTAAGGGTCTCTGTAAGAAGGGCCGAGACTTTATCAGCTTCAGCTTTGCTTGGGAAGCCCCCAAACACACAACTTCCAGTGCCGGTTAATTTTGCTTCGGTAAATTTACCTAACAAATTCAAAGCGTTACGTACCTCTGGATAACGCCTTGCTACAACCGGTAAGCAGTCATTTCGACTGTTTCCCTTGGGAACGGGGCGCACTTTAATGGGAGGAGAGTTACGTGTCAACAGTGGATCTGAAAAAATTTCTGCTGTACTTACAGATACTTGCGGAACAAGCACGACATACCACGGCTCTTCGGGGTATTCGGGGCTGAGTTTCTCGCCCACGCCCTCGGCAAAAGCCGCGTGTCCACGTACGAAAACCGGCACGTCGGCCCCCAGCGTCAGGCCCAGCGCAGCCAGGCGATCGTGGTCCCAGCCGAGCTGCCACAAGTGGTTCAGACCCAGCAGCGTGGTCGCGGCATTCGAGCTGCCGCCACCGATCCCGCCGCCCATGGGCAGAATTTTATCGATCCAGATATCGATGCCCAGCGTGCAGCCGGATTGTTCCTGAAGTTTTTTTGCCGCCTTCACGATCAAGTTGCTGTCGTGGGGCACGCCTTCGAATTCGGTGTGCAGCTGGATCACGCCATCGTCGCGTACGGCGAAGGTCAGTTCATCGCCGTAGTCGAGAAATTGAAACAGTGTCTGCAGTTCGTGGTAGCCGTCTTCGCGACGCCCAAGAATGTGCAGCATCAGATTGAGTTTGGCCGGGGAGGGCAGGGTCAGGCGTTCGGTCACGTCATTGCCCCAGCTTGCGCGGCTGCCATTCCTTGATCACCAGCGTGACGTCAAGATCGGTGCCGTGCAGCTTGATGCGCTCGGGCAGCCAATAGCCGTTCTGCTGCACGTAGCTCAGGTATTCGACCTGCCAGCCATCCTGCTCCAGCGAGGCCAGGCGGCTGTCGCCGTTGAGGCTCAGGCGACTTTTGCTGTCGGGCGCGGGCAAGCCGCGCACCCACCACACTAGATGGGATACCGGCAGCTTCCAGCCCATCTGCTGTTCCAGCAATTCTTCCGGTGAGGTCGCTTCATAGCGGCCCTGGTTGGCCACTTCAAGGCTGACCTGCCCAGGTCGGCCGGTCAGGCGGGCAGCGCCCCGACCCAGCGGACCGGACAGGCGAATGTCGTAGTAGTCCTGGCGTTGCAGCCAGAACAGGGTGCCGCTGCCGGAGTCTTTCGGCGCGCGAACCCCGACCTTGCCGTCGATTTGCCAGCCGTCGATGCTGCTGAGTTGGTCCTTGTGTTGTTTCCATTGCGCCGGGTTGCCCTGGCCCTCAACGGATTCTCGGCTGCCGATGCCCGCGCAACCGGCGAGCAAGGCGATGAAGCTGAAAACAATAACGTGGCGCAAGAACATAAGCTTAAAGGGTCTCGGATCCGGTCAGGCGCTTGATGGTGCCGCGCAGGATGGGGCTTTCGGGTTGTTCCTTGAGGAATTTCTCCCAGACTTGCCGGGCTTCGCGCTGCTTGCCATTGGCCCACAGCACTTCGCCCAGGTGCGCGGCGACTTCCTGGTCGGGGAAGCGCTCCAGCGCCTGGCGCAGCAAGCGTTCGGCTTCGTCCAGGTTGCCCAGGCGGTAATTCACCCAGCCGAGGCTGTCGAGCACCGCCGGGTCTTCCGGGTTGAGTTTGTGGGCTTGTTCGATCAGGACCTTGGCTTCGTCGTAGCGCGTGGTGCGGTCGGACAAGGTGTAGCCCAGGGCATTCAGGGCCATGGCGTTGTCCGGATCGCGCTTGATGATCAGGCGCAGGTCTTTTTCCATCTGCACCAGGTCATTGCGTTTTTCCGCCTGCATGGCGCGCGTGTACAGCAGGTTCAAATCGTCAGGAAATTGCAACAAGGCTTGTTGCAGCACCTTCCAGGCGCGCTCGCCCTGATTGTTGGCGGACAAGGTCTCGGCCTGGATCAGGTAGAGCTGGATCGCATAGTCGGGTTCGGCGTCGCGGGCGGCGGCCAGGCGTTTTTCCGCCTCGTCGGTGCGCCCGTTGCTCATCAGGATGTCGGCCTGGCGCAACTGCGCCGGCAAATAGTCATTACCCGGACCGACCTGGGCGTATTCGAGCAGCGCAGCCTGTGGATCGTTGCGCTCCTCGGCAATACGGCCGAGGTTCAGGTGCGCCGAGTCCACATGGCTTTCCCGGGCGATCAAGTCCTCCAGGTAGCCCTTGGCCTCGTCCCAGGCCTTGGCTTCCAGGCACACCAGTGCCAGGGAGTAGCGCAGTTCGTCGTCGTCCGGGTACTGCTGGACCAGGTTGGCGAACTGCACTTTGGCGTCCTCCATCCGGTCCTGCTCCACCAGTGTGCGCGCGTAGGTCAGGCGCAGGCGCTTGTCTTCCGGATACTTCTTGATGCTTTTTTCCAGCAGCGGAATCGCTTCCTTGCCGCGATTGAGGTTCTGCAGCAGGCGCGCGCGCAACAGGATCGGCGCGATCTCGCCGTCTTCCGGCGGGTTCTGCTCCAGCAGCTTCAGCGCGGCTTCGGCTTCATCGTCCTGCTGCAGCAGCAAGGCCTTGCCGAAAATCAGCTGGCTGTTCTTCGGGTGTTTTTGCAGCAGGCGGTCGAAACTCTTCATCAGGCCATTGCGCGTGTCCTGGTCGGTGTCGGCAGCCGACAGCGCAAGGAAGTCGAAGTGGGTGTCGCCCTTGCCCTGCAGGACCTTCTCCATATAGACCATGGAGTCGTCATAGCGGCCCGCGCGCGCCAGTTGGATGGCGGCGGCACGCTGCGCCTCCAGGTCGTCCGGCGCGTTTTTCGCCCAGATCAGCGACGTGTCCAGCGCAGCCTGATCGGCGCCCAGGTACTCGGCGATGCGAAACGCTCGCTCGGAAATGCCCGGATCCTGCGTGTTGATCGCCTGGGTCACGTAGTTATCCAGCGCAATGTCGAAACGATTGCGTTGCCCGGCCAGCTCCGCGCTCAGCAGGCTGAACACCGTTTCTTCACTGAATGAGGAATAAACCTTGGGCTTTTCAGGGGCGGGGGTGCTGTCTTCTACCGGCGGCGTACCGTCCGGCGACACGGGTGCCATGGCCTGGCAGCCGCTGAGGAAGACAAAAGCAAGGAGCAACGCGGAAGATCTATTCATATAGGAAGAGGACGACTAACCTGCGGTCGGATCATCATGACACAAGCCTTCGGCCAAACATAACCGAGTCTCAATGGATGCCTTTATAGACACAAGGCATTAGGACAATAGACGACGGTGGTTGTTCTGAATCTTTCGAAGTAGGACAATTGTCGGCTTCCCGACATCATCAGCGATATTGAATGGCCTTCCTCGCACTCGGTATTAACCACAAGACTGCCTCCGTAGACGTGCGCGAGCGCGTGGCGTTTACGCCCGAGCAGTTGGTTGAGGCCTTGCAGCAGCTCTGCCGGCTCACCGACAGCCGCGAAGCTGCAATCCTTTCGACCTGCAATCGCAGCGAGCTTTATATAGAGCAGGAACATCTTTCAGCGGATGTGGTACTGCGCTGGCTGGCCGATTACCACCATTTGAGCCTCGACGACCTGCGCGCCAGTGCGTATGTGCATGAAGATGATGCGGCAGTTCGTCACATGATGCGCGTGGCGTCCGGCCTTGATTCGCTGGTGCTGGGCGAACCGCAGATTCTCGGCCAGATGAAGTCCGCCTACGCCGTGGCGCGTGAGGCCGGCACTGTCGGCCCGCTGCTGGGCCGCCTGTTCCAGGCCACCTTCAATTCTGCCAAGCAGGTGCGCACCGACACCGCCATCGGCGAAAACCCGGTGTCCGTGGCGTTCGCCGCCGTCAGCCTGGCCAAACAGATTTTCAGTGATTTGCAGCGCAGCCAGGCCTTGCTGATCGGCGCCGGCGAGACCATCACCCTGGTCGCCCGCCATCTGCACGACCTGGGTGTGAAGCGCATCGTCGTTGCCAACCGTACCCTGGAGCGCGCGAGCATCCTTGCCGAACAGTTCGGTGCCCACGCGGTGCTGCTGTCGGATATCCCGGCCGAGCTGGTGCGCAGCGATATCGTCATCAGCTCTACCGCCAGCCAGTTGCCGATCCTGGGCAAGGGTGCGGTGGAAAGTGCGCTGAAGCTGCGCAAGCACAAGCCGATCTTCATGGTCGATATCGCCGTTCCCCGCGATATCGAGCCCGAAGTCGGCGAGTTGGACGACGTTTACCTCTACAGCGTCGACGATCTGCACGAAGTGGTCGCCGAAAACCTCAAGAGCCGACAGGGCGCAGCCCAGGCCGCCGAGGAGATGGTCAGCACCGGCGCCGAAGATTTCATGGTGCGCCTGCGTGAACTCGCGGCGGTGGACGTGCTCAAGGCGTATCGTCAGCAAGGCGAGCGCCTGCGCGATGAGGAGTTGATCAAGGCCCAGCGCCTGCTCGCCAATGGCAGCAGCGCCGAAGAGGTGCTGATGCAACTGGCGCGCGGCCTGACCAACAAGTTGCTCCATGCACCCAGCGTACAGCTTAAAAAATTGACTGCCGAAGGCCGCCTCGATGCGTTGGCCATGGCCCAGGAACTCTTTGCCCTCGGTGAGGGCGCGTCAGACAGCTCTTCGGATAAAAAACCGCAATGAAAGCGTCACTGCTCAATAAACTGGACGTGCTCCAGGACCGTTTCGAAGAACTGACCGCTTTGCTCGGCGACGGCGAGGTCATTTCCGATCAGGCCAAGTTCCGCGCCTATTCCAAGGAATACGCCGAAGTTGAGCCTATCGTGGCCACCTACAAACACTTGACTAAAGTGCAGGCCGACCTCGAGGGCGCCCAGGCGCTGCTCAAGGACAGCGATCCGGATATGCGTGAAATGGCCGTCGAAGAAGTCCGCGAAGCCAAGGAAAAACTTGCCGAGCTGGAAGGTGACCTGCAGCGCATGTTGCTGCCCAAGGACCCCAACGACGGGCGTAATGTGTTCCTCGAGATCCGCGCTGGTACCGGCGGCGATGAGGCGGCGATCTTCTCCGGCGACCTGTTCCGCATGTACTCGCGCTACGCCGAGCGTCGTGGCTGGCGGGTCGAGATCCTGTCCGAGAACGAAGGCGAACACGGCGGCTATAAAGAAGTCATCGCGCGGGTCGAAGGCGACAACGTCTACGGCAAGCTCAAGTTCGAGTCCGGCGCGCACCGCGTGCAGCGGGTCCCGGCGACTGAATCCCAAGGTCGCATCCATACCTCCGCATGCACCGTGGCCGTGTTGCCCGAGCCGGACGAACAGGAAGCGATCGAGATCAACCCGGCGGACCTGCGGGTCGACACCTACCGCTCGTCGGGCGCCGGTGGCCAGCACGTCAACAAGACTGACTCGGCGATTCGTATCACTCACTTGCCGTCGGGCATCGTGGTCGAGTGCCAGGAGGAGCGTTCCCAGCACAAGAACCGTGCACGCGCCATGTCCTGGCTGTCGGCCAAACTCAATGACCAGCAGACCAGCGCCGCCGCCAACGCGATTGCCAACGAGCGTAAGTTGCTGGTGGGCTCGGGCGACCGTTCCGAACGCATCCGCACCTACAACTTCGCCCAGGGCCGGGTCACCGACCACCGGGTCAACCTCACCCTTTACTCCCTGGACGAGATTCTCGCCGGCGGCGTGGATGCGGTGATCGAGCCGTTGCTCGCCGAATACCAGGCCGATCAATTGGCCGCGATAGGTGAATAAATGACCATCATCGCCAGCCTGCTGCGCGCCGCCGATCTTCCCGACTCGCCTACCGCGCGCCTGGATGCCGAATTGTTGCTGGCCGCTGCCCTGGGCAAGTCGCGCAGTTACCTGCACACCTGGCCGGAAAAAATTGTCAGCAGCGAGGCCGCACTGACGTTCGCCGACTACCTGCAGCGCCGTCGTGGCGGTGAACCGGTGGCCTATATCCTCGGCCAGCAAGGCTTCTGGAAACTTGACCTGGAGGTCGCGCCTCACACGCTGATCCCGCGTCCGGAAACCGAGATGCTGGTGGAGGCGGCGCTGGAATTGTTGCCGGCCACGCCGGCCAAGGTCCTCGACCTGGGCACCGGCAGCGGCGCCATCGCCCTGGCCCTGGCCAGCGAGCGCCCCGCCTGGCAGGTCACCGCTGTCGACCGAGTGCTGGAGGCCGTGGCCCTGGCCGAGCGCAATCGCCAGCGCCTGCACCTCAACAATGCCACGGTGCTGAACAGCCATTGGTTCAGTGCCCTGCAAGGTCATGCCTACGACCTGATCATCAGTAACCCGCCGTACATCGCCGACAACGATCCGCACCTGGTGGCGGGCGACGTGCGCTTTGAGCCGGCGAGTGCGCTGGTGGCGGGCCATGACGGCCTGGACGACTTGCGCTTGATCATCCGCGAGGCCCCGGCCCATCTGAATGCCGGTGGCTGGTTGGTGCTGGAACACGGTTACGACCAGGCCGCGGCCGTGCGTGACCTGTTGTCCAGCCAGGGCTTCGAGGCGGTGGCCAGCCGCATCGACCTTGGCGGCCACGAACGCATTACCCTGGGACGCCGGCCGTGCTGACCGATCAGGAGCTGTTGCGCTATAGCCGACAGATTCTGTTGCAACATGTCGACATCGAAGGCCAGTTGCGCCTCAAAAACAGCCGCGCCCTGATCGTCGGCCTCGGTGGCCTGGGCGCGCCGGTGGCGCTTTACCTGGCCGCCGCCGGGGTGGGCGAATTGCACCTGGCGGATTTCGACAGCGTCGACCTGACCAATCTGCAACGCCAGATCATTCATGATACCGACAGCGTCGGGCAGACCAAGGTCGACTCGGCCCTGCGTCGCCTGGGCGCGATAAACCCCGAAATCAGCCTGGTTGCCCATCGCAGTGCGCTGGATGCCGATTCCTTGGCTGCAGCCGTGGCGGCGGTGGACGTGGTGCTCGATTGCAGTGACAACTTTTCCACCCGCGAGGCAGTCAACGCCGCTTGCGTGGCGGCGACCAAGCCGCTGGTCAGTGGCGCGGCGATTCGCCTTGAGGGCCAGTTGTCGGTGTTCGACCCGCGCCGCGCCGACAGCCCGTGCTACCACTGTTTATATGGGCACGGCAGCGACAGCGAACTCACCTGCAGCGAAGCCGGCGTGGTCGGTCCGCTGGTCGGCGTGGTCGGCAGCCTGCAGGCGCTGGAAGCCTTGAAGCTGCTGGCCGGTTTTGGCGAGCCGCTGGTGGGCCGCCTGCTACTGATCGACGCGCTGACCACGCGTTTTCGCGAGTTGCGCGTCAAGCGCGACCCTGGCTGCAGCGTCTGCGGGCCGCGGCATGGTTAAGGGCGCGCCGATCGGTGTGTTCGATTCCGGTGTCGGCGGCTTGTCGGTACTGGATGAAATCCAGCAGCTGCTGCCCCATGAATCGCTGCTGTACGTGGCGGACTGCGGGCATATCCCGTACGGCGAGAAAACCCCGGGATTCATTCTTCAGCGCTCCCGGGCCGTCGCCGAGTTTTTCCGTGAGCGGGGCGCCAAGGCGTTCGTGATTGCCTGCAACACCGCCACGGTCGCGGCGGTCGCGGATTTGCGCGTGGACTATCCCGAGTGGCCGCTGGTGGGGATGGAGCCTGCCGTCAAACCTGCTGCCGCCGCGACCCGCAGCGGTGTAGTCGGTGTGCTCGCTACCACCGGTACCTTGCAAAGCGCCAAGTTCGCCGCGCTACTGGATCGATTCGCCACCGATGTACGCGTGGTCACCCAGCCTTGCCCCGGCCTGGTGGAACTGATCGAGACCGGCGACCTGAACAGCCCGGTGTTGCGCCAACTGTTGCAGGGTTATGTCGACCCGCTGCTCAGCGTCGGCTGCGACACCATCATCCTCGGTTGTACCCACTACCCCTTCCTCAAGCCGCTGCTGGCGCAGATGCTGCCGCCCAGCATCATTCTGATCGACACCGGCGCCGCCGTGGCTCGCCAGCTGAAGCGTCTGCTCGGCGAGCGCGACCTGCTCGCCAGCGGCAATCCTCAGCCCGCACAGTTCTGGACCAGTGGCGATGTGTGTCATTTCAGAAATATCCTACCGACACTATGGAAACATCCCGGAGATGTGCGAAGCTTCAGCGCGTGAAAAATTCGTGAAATATCGTGATTCCAGGCTGAACTTCTGACACTGCGTAGGCTTCTATAGCGGGATTGCCTGTACAAAACCATATAACTTCGTTCGGAAAGGATGTTTCTTATGAAGCGCTTGTTCTGTTTGGCTGCGATTGCGGCCGCTGTGGTGGGACACTCTTTTTCGGCGCAGGCCGCTGGACTTGAGTTTGGCCTGGGGGCCACCAGTGATTCGACGCTCACTTATCGATTGGGGCTGACGTCGGATTGGGACAAGAGTTGGATGCAAAGTGATGTCGGTCGCCTGACCGGCTACTGGAGCGGTGCCTACACCTATTGGGAAGGCGACGACCGTGCAGGCGCGAGCAGCCTGTCGTTCTCTCCGGTGTTTGTGTATGAATTCGCCGGACAGTCGGTGAAGCCTTATATCGAGGCGGGGATCGGTGTGGCGGTGTTCTCCCGCACGCGCCTGGAAGACAACAACATCGGCCAGGCCTTCCAGTTCGAAGACCGCCTGGGTTTCGGCCTGCGCTTTACCGGTGGGCATGAAGTGGGCATTCGCGCCACTCACTACTCCAATGCCGGGATCAGCAGCAACAACGACGGCGTAGAGAGCTACTCGCTGCACTACACCATGCCGCTCTAAACACACATTCCTGCAGGAGCCGGCACGCCGGCTCCTGCAGGATGTAGTTCAATCAGCGATACGCTGTTGCAATGCCTTCGCGCTCGGTCAGGCATTCCGGCGCGCCCATCTCGAATTCCCTGCAAATCAGCGGCCGCCGCTCGTAGATCGTGCACATCATCGTGTCCCGATCCAGCGCCGCGCACCAGCCATCGTCCAGGCGCAGCATGACTTCGCCGCCCCAATCGTCCGTATCGATATAGCGCTCCGGCACGCCTGTGTCCGTGATCAGCAGCACTTCCAGCTGGCAGCAGCAGGCCGCGCACGTCGAGCAGGTAACGGCGGGTTCGGTGATTTGGGTATGGGGGATGTTGGTCATAGGCGTGCAGTGTAAGGCAAGGCGACGATGCGCGTATGACTGCTCTGACGGACGTCAGTGCGCCAGTTGCCCGGCAATCCAGTGCAACACCGGAAATATCACGGCCCAGAGCAGGGCGAGGCCGATCAGGGTGGCGGCAGTGCCGTAGCCAAAACTGACCCCGGCCAACTGGCTGCCTGCGTAATACGACAGCGGCCCACCCAGCGCGCCCAGCAGGCTGGCACGCCACCAGGGCTGGGCGCTCCAGGCCAGGCAATGGCGCAAGGTCGTGGCCAGCAGCGCCCACAGCAAAATCAACCAGAAGGGAATCAACGGCCCGGGCGCGCCGAAGTGAAACACGCCGAAGGTGCGCAGCGACGTATCGATGACTGTCCCCAGCAGGGTCACGGCGAGAATCGCCTGGCCTTCGCGGGACCAGGCACTTATCCACAGCAGATGGAGGGCCAGTACCGCCAGCCCCACCAGCAGCCAAAGGCTGTCCCCACCCAGTACACAGGCAAACCAGCCGCACTGGAAGAGCACGGCATTGGCCACGGTCTTAAGCACTGAAGCGCCCAAGCAGCGGTGGGTTGATGGCCGACGGCTTGGCCAGCAGCAGTTGCGCGGTGCCGATGGTGCGCTCCATGAAGCCGCCCTCGCAGTAGCACAGGTAAAACTCCCACAAGCGCAGGAAGTATTCGTCGTAGCCCAGCTCCGTCAGGCGACCCTGGGCGCGGCGAAAGTTCTCATGCCACAGGCGCAGGGTTCGCGCGTAATGCAGACCGAAATCCTCCATGTGCAGCAGGTTCATATCGGTGTCGCGGCTGACGATCTGCAGCATGTTCTGCACGCAGGGCAGGGCGCCACCGGGGAAGATATAGCGCTGGATAAAGTCGACGCTGTTCTTGGCCTGCTCGAAACGTTGCTCACGGATGGTAATGGCCTGCAGCAACATCAAGCCGTCGCTCTTGAGCAGGTGCGCGCATTGCTTGAAGTAGGTCGGCAGGAAACGATGGCCCACCGCTTCGATCATCTCGATGGACACCAGCTTGTCGTACTGGCCGGTCAGGTCGCGGTAGTCCTGCAGCAGCAGCGTGACCTGGTCTTGCAGGCCGAGGGCCGCGATGCGTTTTTCGGTGTAGGCGAACTGCTCCTTGGACAAGGTCGTGGTGGTGACCTTGCAGCCGTAATGCTGCGCTGCATACAGCGCCATGCTGCCCCAGCCAGTGCCGATTTCCAGCAAGTGGTCGGTGGGTTTGAGGGCGAGCTTCTGGCAGATACGCTCAAGCTTGTTCAGTTGCGCCTGTTCCAGGCTGTCGTCGGCGGTCAGGAACTGCGCGGCCGAGTACATCATGGTCGGGTCGAGGAATTCTTCGAACAGGTCATTGCCCAGGTCGTAGTGGGCCGCGATGTTTTTCTGCGAGCCCTTGCGCGTGTTGCGGTTGAGCCAGTGCAGGCCTTGGGTGAACGGCCGTGCGAGGCGCGCCAGGCCACCTTCCATCGCGTCGAGCACATCGAGGTTGCTGACCATCACGCGCACCACTGCGGTGAGGTCCGGGCTGCTCCAGTAGCCGTGGATAAACGCCTCGCCGGCGCCGATGGAACCGTTGGCCGCCACCAGGCCCCACACCGCCGGGTCGAGAATCTGGATCTCGCCCAGCAGGTGCGCTTCGCGTGCGCCGAACACTTGGCGCTCGCCATCCTCGATCACCACCAACTGGCCATGGCGCAGTTGGCTGAGTTGGCGCAGCACACCTTTGCGCAGCAGCGCACTGGTCAGGCCGTTGACGTTCAGGCGGTTGGTCTTGACCGATAAGCTAGGGGATTTCATGGCGGCGATCCTTGGTATACCCGACTGCGGTGCGAGAGGCGCCATCGGCGGCCTGATGGGAAAAAATCGGTGTGCGTTTGAGCAACAGGCGCAAGGCCTGCCAGTAGATGGCGAGGCAGGTCTTGGCGGTCATCCACGGAAAGCGCCACAGGTAGCGGTGCAAGCTGGCGCGGGTGAGTGTTTCCTTGTGCAGGCTCAGCGTGGCATCGAAGACTTTCAGCTCGCCTTGCCAATCGGCCATGTGCACGCCGAGCTTGGCGGCGGGCGGGCTGAAGCTCATGCGGTACTCCAGGTCGCGCGGCAAGAACGGCGACACATGAAACGCCTTGGCCACGGCGAAATGCTGGTGCTCATCCGCGCCAAGGGCCTGGGCCGGCAGCACGTAGTGATAGCGCTCGCGCCAAGGGGTGTTGGTCACTTCGCACAGGATCGCGGCCAGACGTCCGTCGGCCTCGAAGCAGTAGAAGAAACTCACCGGATTAAAAGCCAGGCCCCAACTGCGGGCCTGGGTCAGTAGGCAGATTACGCCCTGGGGTGTACGCCCCAGCGCCTTGCCGACTTCCTGGCGCACGGCGGCGGTCAAGCTCATGCCGTGGCGCGTCAATTCACGCAGGTAATCCTGCTGGCGAAAACCGAAGGGTGCCAGGCGACTCGCGCCGGCCAGCGGCGAGAGCCCGAGCACTTGCTCTTCTTCGCTCAAGTCCAGGTACAGCAGCCCGATGCGGTAGCGAAAGGCGTGAGCCTTGGGCGCAAACCGGCGATGGGCGATCCAGCCGCTGTACAGGGCGCTGTTCACAGGGCCTCCCCGAAGGCTTGCGCCACGCGCAGGGCGCTGACCACGCCGTCTTCATGGAAACCATTGGCCCAGTAGGCGCCACAGTAAAAGGTGTTGCGCGTACCGCAGAGTTCTTCCCAACGACCTTGGGCCGCCACCGCCGCGAGGCTGTATTGCGGGTGGGCGTAGGTATAGCGGGCGAGGATCTTCAGCGGGTTGATCATTGGCGTCTGGTTGAGGCTGACGCAAAACGTGGTGGCGCTGTCGATGCCTTGCAGGATGTTCATGTCGTAGGTGACGGCCGCCTGGGCCTGCGTGTTGCCGGTCAGTCGATAATTCCAGCTGGCCCAGGCCAGCTTGCGGTCGGGCAGCAGGCGGGTGTCGGTATGCAGCACGACATCGTTGTCGGCATAGGGCAGGGCGCCGAGGATCTCCTGCTCGGCCTGGCTCGGGTCGCCGAGCAACGCCAGTGCCTGGTCGCTGTGGCAGGCGAACACCACCTTGTCAAAGGCTTCGGTGCCGGCCGCGCTGTGGATAACCACACCCTCGGCGTCGCGTTCGACCAGGTGCACGGGGCAATTGAGACGCACCTGTTCGCGAAAGCTGCGGGTCAGCGGCTCGATATAGCGGCTGGATCCGCCTTCGATCACACACCATTGCGGGCGGTTGTTCACCGAGAGCAGGCCGTGGTTCTTGAAGAAGCGCACAAAGAACTGCAGCGGGAACCCCAGCATGTCCTGCAGGGACATCGACCAGATCGCCGCGCCCATCGGCACGATGTAGTGCCGGATAAAGCGCGGGCCATACCCGCCGGCCTCAAGGTAGTCACCCAGGGTCATTTCGGCGCTGATGCGCTGCTCCTGCAGGTCCAGCGGCGCCTGGCGATTGAAGCGCAGGATATCGCGCAACATGCCCCAGAAACCTGGCGACAGGATATTGCGGCGTTGGGCGAACAGGCTGTTGAGGTTGTTGCCGTTGTACTCGAACCCGGCGTTCTCGTCGCACACCGAAAAACTCATCTCGGTGGGTTTGAACGCCACCCCGACCTGCCCCAGCAGGCGGATGAAATTGGGATAGGTCCAGTCGTTGAATACGATGAAACCGGTGTCCACCGCGTAGCTTTTACCCTCGACCGTCACATTGACCGTGTGGGTATGCCCGCCGATGCGGTCGCCCGCTTCGAACAGCGTGATGTCGTGGCGACGGCTGAGCAGGTAGGCGCTGGTCAGCCCGGCGATGCCGCTGCCGATAATGGCGATCTTCACAGGTCGTCCTTCTGCGGCGGCGGGCTGCGCAGCATGCGCTTGCCGATGATCAACTGGGCACGGTTGGGCAGTTTCGACAGCGGCCACAGGGTGGCGATAAACAGCGCCGGGAAGGCAATCTCGAGTGGGCGTTTTTCCAACTTGGCGAAGATGTGCCGCGCGGCTTTGTCGGCGGACCAGCTCAGGGGCATCGGGAAATCGTTGCGCTCAGTCAGCGGGGTGTCGACGAAGCCTGGGCTGATCACCGTGACGTCGATGTTTTCCGGCGACAGGCTGATGCGCAGCGATTCGAACAGGTAGCGCAGCCCGGCTTTGGACGCACCGTAGGCCTCGGCACGCGGCATCGGCAGGTAGGTCACGGCACTGGCGACGCCGACCAGATGCGGGGTGCGCCCGGCACGCAGCAACGGCAGCGCGGCTTCGATGCAATAACTGCTGGCGAGCAAATTGGTGCGCACCACATGTTCGACAATCGAGGCGTCGAATTGCCGGGCGTCCACGTATTCACAGGTGCCCGCATTCAGGATCACCGTGTCGAGCGAACCCCAGGCCGCGGCGATCTGCTCACCGATCTCGCGCACAGTCTGGCTGTTGGTCAGGTCGCCAGGCACCACCAGCACTTGTCCGGGAAAACGTTGGGCGAGGGCCTGCAGCGGGCCTTTGCTGCGCGAACTCAGTGCCACATGGGCGCCGCTGTTGAGCAGCTCCACGGCCAGCGAGGCACCGATGCCACTGCTGGCGCCGGTCAGCCAATAACGACGGGGCGGCAGTGCGTTCATCCCATTCTCCTTTTCAGCCAGTTGACGACGCTGCCCAGTACGGGAAGGTGTTCGTAGAGCAGGGCGCCGGCATCGAAGTAATCGCGATGGCGGTAGACCTTTTCACGCCACATCAGGTGCGAACAGCCCTCCACGCGGATGACCTTGCCGTTGGCCAGGCGCGGGTGGGTAAAGCTCATTTTCCAGCGCAGGTAGCCTTCGCCTTCGGCCACCTGGTCGAACCCGTGGAAGTCGAAGCGCAGCTGGCTGACGTTGCTGTACAACTCGGCGAAGTAGCGGTGCATCGCGGGCAATCCCTGCACCTCATGCAGTGGATCGGTAAAGGCGATGTCCTGACTGTACAGGCTGTCGAGCAGGTGCAGGTTGTGTTTGTCGAGGGTGGAAAAAGCCTGGGCGAAGCGGCGCAGGAAATCACTCATGTTCGGCGACCTCCTGGCGTGAAGGCAGGCTGCGGAAGGCTGCCAGGGCGCGTTCGCGGGACTTTTTCAGGTCGACGATGGCGCGCGGGTAATCCGCCACGCCGAACAGGCCGCCGACTGCCTCGGGGTTGTGCACTTCCTTTTTATTCAGCGCGACCAGTTCCGGCAGCCAATGCTTGATAAACACGCCTTCGCTGTCGAATTTTTCCGATTGGCTCAGTGGGCTGAAAATCCGGAAGTACGGGGCCGAATCGGTGCCGGTAGAGGAACTCCACTGCCAGCCGCCGTTGTTGGCCGCCAGGTCGCCGTCGATCAGGTGGCGCATGAAGAAGCGCTCGCCTTCACGCCAGTCGATCAGCAGGTTCTTGGTCAGGAACATCGCGACCACCATGCGCAGGCGGTTGTGCATCCAGCCGGTCTCCAGTAGTTGGCGCATGGCTGCGTCGATGATCGGCAGCCCGGTGCGGGCTTGTTGCCAGGCCGCGAGGTCCTTGGGCGCGTCACGCCAGGCGACCGCCTCGGTCTCGGGGCGGAAGGCGCGATGGCGAGACACCCTTGGATAGCCGACCAGGATGTGTTTGTAGAACTCGCGCCAGAGCAACTCGTTGATCCAGGTGATGGCGCCGATATCGCCGCTTTCGAATTCGCCCTGGTTGGTTTGCAACGCGGCGTGCAGGCACTGGCGCGGCGACACCACGCCCGCCGCGAGGTAGGCGGACAGCTGGCTGGTGCCGGGCTTGGCCGGGAAGTCGCGCTCGTCCTTGTAGTAACTGATCTGCTGGTCGGCGAAGGCGTCGAGGCGGCGGCGGGCTTCCTCTTCGCCGGCGGGCCAGAGGGCGCGCAAGGTCTCGCTGGGTGGTGCAAACCCGTCGACCTGCTCGGGGATCGGATCACTTTTCAACGGGACAGGCGCTTGGGCCTTCGGCGTCGCGACCAGGCGCGGCAGGGCGCTGTGTAAGCGGGTGTAGCAGACCTTGCGGAACTGGCTGAACACCTGGAAGTACGTGCCGGTCTTGGTCAGCACGCTGCCGGGTTGGAAAAACAGCTGGTCCAGGTAGCTGTGAAAGCTGACGCCATCGGCGTCCAGCGCCTTGGCCACTGCCGCATCGCGACGGCTTTCATGGATGCCGTATTCCTCGTTGACGTGCACCGACTGCACCGACAACTCCCGGCACAGCTTGCCCAGCGCGGCGGGCACCTGATCCCAGGTGGCGGCGTGGCGGATCAGCAGGGGGATATTCAGCTTGCCCAGGGCCTGGCTCAAGTGCTGCAGGTTGCGCAGCCAGAAGTCGACTTTGCACGGCGCATCATCGTGGGCCAGCCATTGCTCCGGCGTGATGAGGTACACGGCTGCAACCGGGCCGCGCTGGCAGGCGGCGGCGAGGGCGGTGTTGTCGTGTAGGCGCAGGTCGGTGCGCAGCCAGATCAAATGCATTTAAAGAAGTCCACGCTGGATCAGTATCTGGTGGGCCGACAAGGGGTCTTCGGCCACGAACAATTCAGGGGTGTCACGGGTTAATACGGCTAACTCGGCCTGGTGGATGCATACCGTTGGTCCGACGATCAACTTTGGGCCACTGACGCCGCTCAATAGTTTTGCGAGTGCCGACAAGTGGAGGGCCTTGCTCGAATACAGCAGCACCGCGCGCGGTTGCAGGTGCTCCACGGCCAGGGCCAATTCGCCGGCGGGCAGTGGCCAATCGAAGACTTCCACCGGGCAATCGGCACTGCTGGCCAGCCAGGCGCTGAGCCACAGGTGCGGCTCCAGTGGCAGGTCGGACTGATTGATCAGCAGCAGCGGCGGGCCCTGCAACTGGCGGTTGTTGTGATAGATGCGTGCGCCGAATTTGCTGCGCAGCCAGGACAGGAAAAACACCCGCTCCATCTGCGCGCCGAACTGGCCTTGCCAGCGCTGCTCCAGGTCCTGCAGCAGCGGCAGCAACAATTGCTCGCACAACGTGCGCGGCGGGTACAGCGCCATGGCCTGGTTGAAGACGTCGTCGACCCGGCGTTCGATCAATTCGCTGATGGCATTCAACAGGTTCTGGCGCAACCCGTGCCACTCATTCTCGACAGTCTCTGGAAGGGCTTGGGCAGAGTCGATCAGGCCTTTGACCTGGCTGACCGGCACGCCGCGATTGAGCCAGGTCAGGATGGTGTGGATGCGTTGCACGTGATCGGCGCTGAACAGCCGATGGCCCTTGGGCGTGCGCTGGGGCACGATCAGGCCATAGCGGCGCTCCCAGGCGCGCAGGGTCACGGCGTTGACGCCGGTCTGGCGCGCCACTTCGCGAATCGGCAGCCAGCCGTCTTCGAGGGCTTGGGCGATGTCGTCGCCGGTTTCGTCTTGCAGGGCGGCTTTCATAGGTTAGATCGCATTACGCAGGCTGAGATTTTCCGGGTGCGGTTGCAGGTACGCCTGCTGCGCGATGTAGCGGTCCGGGTGTTGGCGAAAGTGATGCTTGAGCAAGGTCAGCGGCACCACCAGTGGCACGATCCCCTGGTGGTACTGGCCGATGACGGTCTGCATTTCCTGTTTGTCGTCGGCGCTGATGGCTTGCTTGAGGTAGCCGCTGATGTGTTGCAGCACATTGGTGTGGGTCCCCCGAGTGGCGCACTTGCGCAGGCCGCTCATCAGTTCGCTGAAGTAGCCGGTGGCCAAGGTGTCGAGGTCGGTGCTCCGGGTCATGCTGCCCAGCAGGTGGCCGAGGCTTTTGTAGTGCGCCGGGCTGTGGGCCATCAACAAGTATTTGTAGCGCGAATGGAAGGCCAGCAGGCGATGACGGCTGAGCCCTTCGGCGAGCAGTTGTTGCCAGCTGGCGTAGACAAAGACGCGGGTCATGAAGTTTTCCCGCAGCACCGGGTCGTTCAGCCGACCATCCTCTTCCACCGGCAGGTTGGGGTGGCGCGAGCAAAACGCCTGGGCGTAGATGCCGCGCCCGCCGCCATCCACCGGCGTGCCGTTGTCGCGGTAGACCTTGACTCGCTCCAGGCCACAGGACGGTGACTTCTGCATGAAGATGTAACCGCACAGGTCGGTATGCGCGGCGGCCATCTGCTGGCCGTAGTCATCCAGCGGTTGGGTCACATTCAGCTCGCGATGCACGGTGCCCACGGCTTGCGGGTGCGCCGGATCGCCCACCAGGCGAATCGGTTCGCGGGGGATGCCCAGGCCAATCGCGACTTCTGGGCACAGCGGTACGAACTCGAAATAGTCGCTGAGCGTCTGGCTGCAGAGAGGGGATTGTTTATGCCCGCCGTTGAAGCGCACGTTTTCGCCAAGCAGGCAGGCGCTGATCGCGATCTTTGGCTTACCGGAGTGGGACATGGCCAAACCTCTACAAGATTCCTGTACAAGACTAAAAACTTGTACAACTAAATCTCATGATAGGTTTGATGCTGTACAAGTCAAATATTTTGTACAAGTATTTTTCGCGGAGGTTATTTCCAGCCGATCTGCCAGTCCTCGGCGTTCTGCAGGCTTTGCCACGCCAGCCTTTCGGTGCGCCGCGTCATGACGGCTTGCAGGTCGATTTCCAGCACGGTGCCTTCTTCGTCACGGATCAGCTCGGTGACCAAAAAGTGTTTTTCCTTGTTGCGGGGGTGCGCTGCTGTCCACTTCGACAGCAGCAATTTGGCGGGGTTGATGCGGTTCATTGCAGGTGCTCGATCAAGCGTCGCGCGGCCTCCTGGCCACTGAGCCAGGCACCCTCGACGCGGCCCGACAGGCACCAGTCGCCACACACGTACAGGCCCAGGTCGGCGTCGGCCAGCACGCCGAACTCATGGGCGCTGGACGGTCGCGCGTACAGCCAGCGATGTGCGAGGCTGAACGACGGGGCGGGCATGGCGCTGTGCAGCAATTCGGCGAAGGCCCCATGCAAGTGTTCGATCACGGCTTCCTTGGGCAGGTCCAGGTGGGCCCTGCTCCAGGCGCTGGTAGCGTGCAGCACCCAGGTGTCGAGGGTGGTGTCGCGTCCGGGTTTGCTGCGGTTGCGCGCCAGCCAGTCGAGAGGGCTGTCTTGCACGAAGCAGCCTTGCATGGGCGTATCCAGGGGCTTGTCGAACGCCAGGGCGATGGCCCAGGTCGGGTCCATCTTCACGCCGGCGGCGGCACTTGCCAGCTTGGGCGCGGCGGCCAGCAGCGCGGTGGCTTGCGGGGCGGGTGTGGCGATGATCACGTGGCTGAACGGGCCGTGGTTTTCGCCGTCGGCGTCCAGCAGGTTCCAGTGCTGTTTGCCCATGAACACTTCGGTGATGCGGCAACCGAACTCCACCGGCAGGTCATCGAGCAGGGCGCGGGTGATCGCGCTCATGCGCGGTGTGCCGACCCAGCGGATTTGTTCATCGGGAGACGGGGTGAGTTGGCCGGACTTGAAGTTGTACAGCTGGGGCTTCCATTGCTCGGCCCAGCCGTTGCTTTGCCAGCGCTGCACTTCGTTGACGAAGCGGCGGTCGCGGGCGGTGAAGTATTGCGCACCCATGTCCAGCGCGCCGGCGTCGCTGCGCTTGCTGGACATGCGGCCACCACTGCCGCGGCTTTTATCGAAGAGTTGTACAACGTGCCCAGCGTCTCTTAACGCTCGGGCGGCGGAGAGACCGGCGATGCCGGTGCCAATGATCGCGATGGGAACAGTCATGGGAGGCCTCATTTTACCGTTGGGTACAGACTACGCCGACACCAATAGCTGTACAATATTGTTTTTTGGTATAAGTTTTGGCTTACCTGTTCTTACGGCGTGACCTATGGTTAAAGCTGAGGCTTGAACCTGCGTTACGCCCGATTACAAATGGTCCCTGCTTATAAAATAGACTAGCGATGGGCGGCAAACGTTACATGAGGAAGATCCCATGCACATTTTGCTGACCGGCGGTACTGGTTTGATTGGCCGCCAACTTTGCCGACACTGGCTTGCCCAGGGTCACCGCTTGACCGTGTGGAGTCGTGATCCGGAACAGGTGGCCCGTTTGTGTGGCGACCAGGTCCTGGGTGTGGGGCGCCTGCAAGAGGTGATCGGCCCGGTGGATGCGGTGGTCAACCTGGCGGGCGCGGCTATTGCAGACCGTCCCTGGACCCATAAGCGCAAGGCGCTGTTGTGGAGCAGCCGTATCGGCCTTACCGAAACCCTGCTGGCCTGGCTGGAAGGCCTGGCACAGAAACCCTCGGTGTTGATCTCCGGTTCGGCGGTGGGCTGGTATGGCGACGGCGGCGAGCGTGAACTCACCGAAGCCAGCGGCCCGGTGCAGGACGATTTCCCCAGCCAGTTGTGTATTGCCTGGGAGGAAACTGCCCTGCGCGCAGAAGCGTTGGGCCTGCGTGTGGTGCTGGTGCGTACCGGCCTGGTGCTGGCCGCAGAGGGCGGCTTTTTGTCGCGGCTGTTGCTGCCGTTCAAACTCGCGCTGGGCGGGCCGATCGGCACCGGTCGGCAGTGGATGCCATGGGTCCATATCAAGGATCAAATCGCCCTGATTGATTTTCTTCTGCACAAGCCTGACGCCAGCGGTCCGTATAATGCCTGCGCGCCACATCCGGTACGCAACCGTGAGTTCGCCAAGACGTTGGGCCAGGTGTTGCACCGCCCGGCGTTCATGCCGATGCCGGCCTTTGCGTTGAAGGTAGGGCTGGGCGAGTTGTCCGGCCTGTTGCTGGGCGGGCAAAAGGCCTTGCCAGAGCGGTTGCTGGCGGCCGGTTTCACTTTCCAGTTCACTGAATTGCGCGCGGCTTTGGATGACGTGTCCAGCCGCCTCTAGAGATAGGATGTTGCATGACGGATCACGCGTTGTTACTGGTCAACCTGGGCTCACCGGCGTCCACTTCGGTGGCCGATGTGCGCAGCTACCTCAATCAGTTCCTGATGGACCCTTACGTGATCGACCTGCCGTGGCCGGTGCGGCGTCTGCTGGTGTCGCTGATCCTGATCAAGCGGCCCGAGCAATCGGCTCACGCCTATGCCTCCATCTGGTGGGACGAGGGCTCGCCGCTGGTGGTGCTCAGCCGCCGCCTGCAACAGCAGATGACTGCGCAATGGACCCAGGGCCCGGTTGAGTTGGCGATGCGCTACGGCGAACCGTCGATTGAAAGCGTGTTGACCCGCCTCGCCGCACAGGGCATTCAGAAAGTCACCCTCGCGCCGTTGTACCCGCAGTTCGCCGACAGCACCGTAACCACAGTCATCGAGGAAGCCAGGCGCGTAGTGCGCGATAAAAAACTCGATGTGCAGTTCTCGATCCTGCAACCGTTCTACGACCAGCCCGAATATCTCGACGCCCTGGTAGCGAGCGCGCGGCCTTATGTGGAACAGGATTACGACCACCTGCTGCTGAGTTTCCACGGCTTGCCTGAGCGCCACCTGACCAAACTCGACCCCACCGGCCAGCATTGCTTCAAGGATGCCGACTGCTGCAAGAACGCCTCCGCCGAGGTGCTCAAGACCTGCTATCGCGCGCAATGCTTCAGCGTCGCCCGTGACTTTGCCGCGCGCCTGGGCTTGCCGGAAGATAAATGGTCGGTGGCGTTCCAATCGCGCCTGGGCCGCGCCAAATGGATCGAACCCTACACCGAAGCGCGCCTGGAGGCGTTGGCACAGCAAGGTGTGAAAAAGCTGCTGGTGATGTGCCCGGCGTTTGTCGCCGACTGCATCGAGACCCTGGAAGAAATCGGCGATCGCGGCCTGGAGCAGTTCCGCGAGGCCGGGGGCGAGGAGCTGGTGCTGGTGCCGTGCCTGAATGATGATCCACAGTGGGCGAAGGCGCTCAATACCTTGTGTGAGAGAGCCCCAACGGCGCTGTAACCAGGCCTTATACCGATCTAACTGTAGGCGCTGGCTTGCCGGCGCCTGCAGTTAGAGGGTGTTACAGGTTGAGCGTCAGGCTGACCGTGAAATTGCGCGGCTCGCCGGGGCTGATCCAGTAGCTGCTGTAGGACCGCTCGTAGTAATTCTCATCAAACAGGTTGTTGAGGTTCAGCCCCACGGTGAGGTTGTCCGTGGCCTTGTAATGGGCCAACAGGTCGACGGTGTGATAAGCCGGTAGTTCGAAACGCGTCCCTGCCTCACCCGAGCGGTCACCTACATAAGTGAACGCCGCCCCCAGGTCTGAGCCGCGCAACGCGCCGTCCTGGAACTCATACACGCCCAGCAGACTGCCGCTGCGCTTGGCCACGCCGAGGATCCGGCTGCCGGCGGGAAGGGTTTTATCGCCTTTGGTCACCTCGGCGTCGATGTAGGCAAACGCGCCGATCACTCGCACGGCATCGCTCACTTGCCCGCTCAGTTGCAGGTCAAGGCCTTGGCTGCGCGCCTTGCCCACGGCGCGGTTGAGGTTGGTGGCGGGGTCCAGGGTGAGTACATTTTCCTTCTCGATATGGAACGCGGCCAGGGTGGCGCTGAGACGGTCGTCGAACAGCTCGCTCTTGACCCCCACTTCATAGCCCACGCCTTCTTCCGGCGTGAAGGATTTCCCGTCGGCGCCCAGGCCGCTGTTGGGCTTGAACGACGTAGAGGCATTGGCGAACACCCCGACTTGCGGCGTGAGCTGATAGAGCAGGCCGGCACGCTGGGTCAAGGCATCGTGGGTTTGCTGGCTCCTGGCGTGGTTGCGGGTGAAGTCGTCGATGCTCTGCTCGAAATGCTCGAAGCGCGCACCGACCATGCCGCGCAGGCGGTCGGTGAAGATGACCTGGTCTTGCAGGTTCAGCGCATGGCTTTGGGTCTGTTCGAAGAAGTCAGTGCCGGAGCGCGCGCCGTTGGGTTTGGGCTGGCCGTAGACCGGGTTGTAGATATCGAGGGTGTAGCGGCTCCCGCCAATCGCCGTGACGCGTTCTTTCTTGCGATAGTCCTCGTATTCGGTGCCAACCAGCAACTCGTGCTGCCAACTGCCGATGTCGAACAGGCCGCGCAGCTCCAACTGGGTAATGCTGTCGTGCCAGCCCATGGAGCGTTCACGGTAGCGGCGGTCGATGGTGTGGCCGTCGGCGTTCAGTGCGCGGTTTTCCGAGGCGTCGCCCCACAGGCTGCCCTGTTTGTAGTGGCTGGCCAGGCGCAGTTTCCAGGCGTCGTTGAGATGATGCTCAAGGCTGGCCTGGAGACGGTTGTTATGGTTGTCGATATCGCCGTCGTTGGGTTCACCCAGGAAGGTGGCGCGGGACACGCCGCTGGCGTCGACGATGCCGCGGTCGAAGGTGGAGCTGTGGCGCACCAATTCGCTTTCCACCAGTAGATGCGTGTCCGGGTCCAGTTGCCAACTGAATGAGGGGGCAACAAAGACCCGCTTGCTCTGCACATGCTCGCGAAAGCTGTGGTTGTCTTCCACGGCCAGGTTGACTCGCGAGAGCAGGTTGCCCTCGCTGTCCAGCGGGGTGTTGAGGTCGACGGCGGTGCGATAGCGATCCCAGCTGCCCGCGCTGGTTTGCACGGTGGTGAAGGCATCGGGCTGGGGCTTCTTGGTGACGATGTTCACGGTGCCGCCGGGATCGCCACGGCCGTAGAGGCTCGCGGCGGGGCCCTTGAGTACTTCGATGCGTTCGATATTGGCGGTGTCCGGCGTGCTCGGGTAGCCACGGTTGGCGCTGAAACCGTCCTGGTAAAACTCCGACGTGGTGAAGCCGCGCACGCTGTATTCGTAGAGGGTGAGGCCGCCGAAGTTGTTTTGCTTGGACACGCCACCGGCAAACTCAAGGGCGCGTTCTACCTGGGTGCTGCCCAGGTCCTTGAGCACCGTTGCGGGAATCACGCTGATCGATTGTGGGATGTCGTGCAGGGCTGTGTCGGTTTTTGTCGCACTGGCCGAACGCGTTGCACGGTAGCCCTTGACCGGGCCGGTGGCGGATTCATAGGCGTCGGTGGTGACGCTGATGGTGTCGAGTTCCAGGGTGTTGTCTTCGGCGTAGGCGGGGTCAAGCAACAAGCCCAGGGCCAGGCCAGCCATGGGGGCAATTCTTCGAGACGGCATGATAGAGCGTTCCAATAGCGATATTGAAACAATATAACATGCCTAATGAGAATGCCTTCGCTTTGAAATATGAGCTTACAGGTACCCGCAAACGGGTACCTGACGAGGCGTCTTATTCCTCTTCTTTGACCGGTGCAGGCGGTGGGCGCAAGCCGATTTCTGCCAGCAGCTTGATCTCTTTGCCGTTGCGCATTACCTGAATTGCCACCTTGTCGGTCGGCTTGATCCGCGCCACCTGGTTCATCGATTTGCGCCCATCACCGGCCGGTTCGCCGTTGATGCTGAGGATCACATCGCCCAGTTGCAGGCCGGCTTTCTGCGCCGGGCCGTCGCGGAAAATCCCGGCGACCACGATGCCCGGGCGCCCGGTCAAGCCAAAGGACTCGGCCAGCTCCTTGGTCAACGGTTGTACTTCGATCCCCAGCCAGCCGCGAATTACCTGGCCGTGCTCGATGATCGACTTCATCACTTCCATCGCCAGTTTCACCGGGATCGCAAAACCGATGCCCTGGGAGCCGCCGGACTTGGAGAAAATCGCCGTGTTGATACCGGTCAGGTTGCCATTGGCATCCACCAGTGCGCCGCCCGAGTTGCCCGGGTTGATCGCCGCGTCGGTCTGGATGAAGTCTTCGTAGCTGTTGAGGCCCAACTGGTTACGCCCGGTGGCGCTGATGATGCCCATGGTCACCGTCTGGCCCACCCCGAACGGGTTGCCGATGGCCAGTGCGACGTCACCGACGCGCAGGCCGTCGGAGCGACCGAGGGTGATTGAAGGCAGGCTCTTGAGGTCGATCTTCAGCACCGCGAGGTCGGTTTCGGGGTCGCTGCCGACCACGCGGGCCAGGGTCTCGCGGCCATCGCGCAGGGCGACCACGATCTGGTCGGCGCCGGTGGTCACGTGGTTGTTGGTGAGGATGTAGCCCTCGGGGCTCATGATCACGCCGGAGCCAAGGCTGGATTCCATGCGCCGCTGCTTGGGGCCGTTGTCGCCGAAATAGCGGCGAAATTGCGGGTCTTCGAATAATGGATGAGCGGGTTTGTTGATGACTTTCGTGGTGTACAGGTTGACCACCGCTGGCGCCGCGATAACGACAGCGTCCGCATAGGTCACCGGGCCTTGCACCACCGCGCTGGTTTGCGGCGCCTGCTGCAGGTTCACATCAAGGCTGGGTAAGCCCACCAACTGGGGGAAACGCTGAATAATCAGCATCGCGATCAGCACGCCAGCCAACAATGGCCATCCAAAAAAACGCAGTGCCTTGAGCATCAAGTAAGTCCTGACAGGTTGCAGGGGGCGGGAGAGCGCCCATAATGTCGCGCATTATACGAGGCTGCGAGCGCCTCGGAACGGGATATTTAGGAGTCTTTTATGGCCGTCCCCCTTACCACCCTCGTCGAGGAAGCGGACCGCTACCTCGGCAGTGCAAAAATTGCCGATTATTGCCCCAATGGCCTGCAGGTCGAGGGGCGCCCGCAGGTGATGCGCATCGTCAGCGGCGTGACCGCCAGCCAGGCGCTGCTGGATGCAGCCGTCGAAGCGCAGGCCGACCTGGTCCTGGTGCACCACGGTTATTTCTGGAAGGGCGAAAACCCCTGCATCACCGGCATGAAGCAACGCCGCCTGAAAACGCTGCTCAAGCACGACATCAGTCTGCTGGCCTACCACCTGCCGCTGGACCTGCACCCTGATGTCGGCAACAACGTGCAGCTCGCCCGCCAACTGGATATCACGGTCGAAGGCCCGCTGGACCCGAGTAACCCGAAGATCGTCGGCCTGGTCGGTTCGCTCTCCGAGCCGCTGTCACCGCGCGACTTCGCACGCCGGGTGCAGGACGTCATGGGCCGCGAGCCCTTGCTGATCGAAGGCAGCGAGATGATCCGCCGCGTCGGCTGGTGCACCGGCGGGGGCCAGGGCTATATCGACGACGCGATTGCCGCCGGCGTCGACCTGTTCCTGAGTGGCGAGGCGTCGGAGCAGACCTTCCACAGCGCCCGCGAAAACGACATCAGCTTTATCGCCGCCGGCCATCACGCCACCGAACGCTACGGCGTGCAGGCACTGGGCGATTACCTGGCGCGGCGTTTTGCCCTGGAGCATTTGTTCATCGACTGCCCCAACCCGATCTGAGCCATGCAACTGAACCCCTGTGGGAACTGGCTTGCCTGCGACGCAGGCAACTCGGGACATCCGGCACACCGAGTTGAAGCCATCGCCGGCAAGCCAGCTCCCACACCTGAACGCGTTGCACCCCAAACCACGAGGCATATTCATATACCGTTTCGATCTAGCTGGCTCCCTGAATAGAAGAAGGTGCTGTGCTAGCATGCCCCGCTCGAACACGGCCCGCTGGCCGTCCATAAGATCGTTTTTCCGTGAGTAACCATGGTCGACAAACTGACGCATCTGAAACAGCTGGAGGCGGAAAGCATCCACATCATCCGCGAGGTCGCCGCCGAGTTCGACAACCCGGTGATGCTCTACTCGATCGGTAAAGACTCCGCCGTGATGCTGCACCTGGCACGCAAGGCCTTCTTCCCGGGCAAGCTGCCGTTCCCGGTGATGCACGTCGACACCCGCTGGAAATTCCAGGAAATGTACAAGTTCCGCGACAAAATGGTCGAGGAGCTGGGCCTGGACCTGATCACCCACGTCAACCCGGATGGTGTGGCGCAGGGCATCAACCCGTTCACCCACGGCAGCGCCAAGCACACCGATATCATGAAGACCGAAGGCCTCAAGCAGGCCCTGGACAAACATGGTTTCGACGCCGCCTTCGGCGGTGCCCGTCGCGATGAAGAGAAATCCCGCGCCAAAGAGCGCGTGTACTCATTCCGCGACAGCAAGCACCGCTGGGACCCGAAGAACCAGCGCCCGGAGCTGTGGAACGTCTACAACGGCAACGTCAACAAGGGCGAGTCGATCCGTGTGTTCCCGCTGTCCAACTGGACCGAGCTGGATATCTGGCAGTACATCTACCTGGAAGGCATCCCGATCGTGCCGCTGTACTTCGCCGCCGAGCGCGAAGTGATCGAGAAGAATGGCACGTTGATCATGATCGACGACGACCGCATCCTCGAGCACTTGTCCGACGAAGACAAAGCCCGAATCGTCAAAAAGAAAGTACGTTTCCGTACCCTTGGCTGCTACCCGTTGACGGGCGCGGTGGAGTCCGAAGCCGAGACGCTGACCGACATCATTCAGGAAATGCTCCTGACGCGAACTTCCGAGCGCCAGGGCCGTGTCATCGACCACGATGGCGCAGGCTCGATGGAAGATAAAAAACGTCAAGGGTACTTTTAAGCTTCGAGTTACAAGCGGCAAGCTGCAAGTTAAAGGCGGTATGCGTAATTTTGCAGCTTGGTGCTTGCAGCCGGTTGTTGCGAGCCGCTACTGAGTGACTCGTGATGGACTTCGAGAAACTGGTTGTCTGGCAAAGAAGCAAGTGTCTAGCGGTGCAGATCTATAGCGAGTTTGCGGAGTGCGGGGATTTTGGCTTCAAAGATCAAATCACCCGGTCTGCACTTTCGGTGCCTTCCAATATTGCTGAAGGCATGGAACGTCGTAGCGCCAAGGAGAAAGCTTATTTTCTTTGGATTGCAAAGGCTTCTTGTGGGGAGCTACGAACTCAGATCTTCATCGGTTGTGACATTGCCTACATCGCCCGCCCGCTGGCTGAAAACTGGATTACAGAAACTCGCGAGCTTTCAAAAATGCTCTGCGGCCTGATCAACAAAATTTCTGACTAGCTGTACGCCGACAAGCTTGCCGCTTGAAGCTTACAGCTTGGAGCTTGAATGCAATGAGCCATCAATCTGATTTGATCAGCGAGGACATCCTCGCCTACCTGGGCCAGCACGAGCGCAAGGAAATGTTGCGCTTCCTGACCTGTGGCAACGTCGACGACGGCAAGAGCACCCTGATCGGGCGCCTGCTGCACGACTCCAAGATGATCTACGAAGATCATCTGGAAGCCATCACCCGCGATTCGAAGAAGTCCGGCACCACGGGCGATGACATCGACCTGGCGTTGCTGGTCGACGGTCTGCAGGCCGAGCGTGAGCAGGGCATCACCATTGATGTTGCCTACCGCTACTTCTCCACCGCCAAGCGCAAATTCATCATCGCCGACACCCCCGGCCATGAGCAGTACACCCGCAACATGGCCACCGGTGCGTCCACCTGTGACCTGGCGATCATCCTGATCGACGCCCGCTACGGCGTGCAGACCCAGACCCGTCGCCACAGCTTCATCGCCTCGTTGCTGGGGATCAAACACATCGTGGTGGCCGTCAACAAGATGGACATCAATGGCTTCGACCAAAGCGTATTCGAGCAGATCAAGGCCGATTACCTGAAGTTCGCCGACGGTATCGCCTTCAAGCCGAGCACCTTGGCCTTCGTGCCAATGTCGGCGCTCAAGGGCGACAACGTGGTGAACAAGAGCGAGCGTTCGCCGTGGTACACCGGCCAATCGCTGATGGAGATTCTCGAAACCGTCGAGATCGCCAACGACCGCAACTACACCGATCTGCGGTTCCCGGTGCAGTACGTCAACCGTCCGAACCTGAACTTCCGTGGTTTCGCCGGCACCCTGGCCAGCGGCGTCGTGCACAAGGGCGACGAAGTCGTGGTGCTGCCGTCGGGCAAGAGCAGTCGGGTCAAATCCATCGTCACCTTCGAAGGTGAGCTGGAGCATGCGGGGCCTGGCCAGGCCGTGACCCTGACCATGGAAGACGAGATCGACATCTCCCGTGGCGACTTGCTGGTGCATGCCGACAACGTGCCGCAAGTGACTGACGCCTTCGACGCCATGCTGGTGTGGATGGCCGAAGAGCCGATGCTGCCGGGCAAGAAATACGACATCAAGCGCGCCACCAGCTACGTGCCGGGTTCCATCACCAGCATCGTGCACCGCGTGGACGTGAACACCCTGGCCGAAGGCCCGGCAAGTTCGCTGCAGCTGAACGAGATCGGCCGGGTCAAGGTCAGCCTCGACGCCGCCATTGCGTTGGACGGCTATGACAGCAATCGCACCACCGGTGCGTTTATCGTCATCGACCGATTGACCAACGGCACTGTGGCCGCGGGCATGATCATCGCGCCGCCGGTCAACCATGGCGGCGCTGCGCAGCACGGCAGTCTCGCGCATGTGGCCACCGAGGAGCGCGCGTTGCGTTTCGGCCAGCAACCGGCCACCGTGTTGTTCAGCGGCTTGTCGGGCGCCGGCAAAAGCACCCTGGCCTATGCGGTTGAGCGCAAGCTCTTCGACATGGGGCGTGCGGTGTTCGTACTCGATGGCCAGAACCTGCGTCACGACCTGAACAAAGGTCTGCCGCAGGACCGTGCCGGGCGTACCGAAAACTGGCGGCGTGCCGCGCATGTGGCGCGTCAGTTCAACGAGGCTGGCCTGCTGACCCTGGCCGCCTTCGTTGCACCGGATGCCGAGGGTCGCGAACAGGCCAAGGCGCTGATTGGCGCCGACCGCCTGCTCACGGTCTATGTGCAAGCCTCGCCGCTGGTGTGCGCCGAGCGTGATCCGCAAGGCCTGTACGCCGCGGGTGGGGATAACATCCCTGGCGAGTCTTTCCCGTACGACGTGCCGTTGAATGCCGACCTGGTGATCGACACCCAGGCCCTGTCGCTGGAAGACAGCGTCAAGCAAGTGCTGGAACTGTTGCGTCAGCGCGGCGCGATCTAAACCTCGCTGCCACAAAAAAGCCCGCCACCGATGACTCGGTGACGGGCTTTTTTACATCCTCAAGATCAGGCTCAATCAATGTGGGAGCTGGCTTGCCTGCGATTGCTGACTGTCAGTTGATATATCAGTAATTGACCCACCGCTATCGCAGGCAAGCCAGCTCCCACAGGTTGATCATCTTTTGCCTGGGAATTCTGTGTGCAGTTTCTCCAACAACTGGTCCTTCTCTTCCCACAACCGGTTGATCCAGCCCTGAAACGCCAACCGATACTCCCCATCCTGCTCATAATTCTTGCCGATAAACTCAGCCGGAATCTGCACTTCTTCGAACTGCACGACCACCTCTTTCACGTTCCCGCAGAGCAAATCCCAATACCCAGGGCGCCCGGCAGGGTAGTGAATGGTCACGTTGACCAGTGACTTCAGCTGCTCACCCATCGCATCCAGCACAAACGCGATACCACCAGCCTTGGGCTTGAGCAGGTAGCGGAACGGCGATTTCTGCTGCGCATGCTTGCCGGGGGTAAAGCGCGTGCCTTCAGCGAAGTTGAAAATGCCCACCGGGTTGTCGCGAAACTTCGCACAGGTCTTGCGGGTGGTTTCCAGGTCTTTGCCTTTCTTCTCCGGGTGCTTTTCCAGGTACGCCTTGGTGTAGCGCTTCATGAACGGGAAGCCCAGCGCCCACCAGGCGAGGCCGATCACCGGCACCCAGATCAGCTCCTGCTTGAGGAAGAACTTCAGCGGGCGAATCCGTCGATTGAGCACGTATTGCAGCACCATGATGTCGACCCAGCTCTGGTGGTTGCTCGTCACCAGGTACGAGTGCTGATAGTCCAGGCCCTCAAGGCCTTTGATGTGCCAGCGGGTGCGTCGCACCAGGGTCATCCAGGCGTTGTTGTTGCTGATCCAGGCCTCGTGGGTCTGGTTCATCAGCCATTCGCTGAAGCGCTTGGCAAACGGCAGCGCCTTGAACAGCGCCACGATAAACAGGAACGAACACAGCAGGATCGTGTTCAGCGCCAACAGCAGGGACGCGATCACCCCGCGTACGGCGGCAGGTAGAAAATCCAGCATTTAGATATCCATAGGTCGGTTGGCGGCTTGGATCGCAGTCAGCGCGATGGTGTACACGATGTCGTCGACCTGGGCGCCGCGAGGCAGGTCGTTGACCGGTTTGCGCAGGCCCTGGAGCATCGGCCCCAGGCTGACGCAATCGGCGCTGCGTTGCACGGCCTTGTGGGTGGTGTTGCCGGTGTTGAGGTCCGGGAACACGAACACGGTGGCCTTGCCGGCGACCAGGCTGTCGGGCGCCAGTTGGCGGGCGACGTTTTCGTTGGCGGCGGCGTCGTACTGCAACGGGCCGTCGATCAGCAGCGAGCTTTGCTGTTCATGGGCGAGAAGGGTGGCTTCGCGGACCTTCTCCACTTCCTCACCGCTCGCCGAGTCGCCGCTGGAGTAGCTGATCATCGCCACGCGCGGAGTAATGCCAAAGGCGGCGGCCGAATCGGCGCTTTGCAGGGCGATTTCCGCCAGTTCGGCGGCGCTGGGGTGCGGGTTCATCACGCAGTCGCCGTACACCAGCACCTGCTCGGGGAACAGCATGAAGAATACCGACGACACCAGCGTGCAACCCGGTGCGGTCTTGATCAGCTGCAGGGCGGGGCGGATGGTGTTGGCCGTGGAGTGGATAACCCCGGAAACCAGGCCGTCGACCTCATCCAATGCAAGCATCATGGTGGCGATCACCACGGTGTCTTCCAACTGCTGCTCGGCCATCGGCGCGTTGAGGCTCTTGCTCTTGCGCAGGGCAACCATCGGCTCGACGTAGCGTTGACGAATCAGGTCCGGGTCGAGAATCTCCAGGCCTTCGGGCAATTCGATGCCCTGGGCGCGGGCGACAGCTTCCACATCCGCCGGCTTGGCCAGCAGCACGCAGCGTGCGATGCCACGCGCCTGGCAGATGGCCGCAGCCTGAACGGTCAGTGGTTCGCTGCCTTCGGGCAAGACGATGCGCTTGTTCGCGGCCTGGGCACGCTGGATCAACTGGTAGCGGAACACCGCCGGCGACAGGCGCATTTCCCGTGGCGTGCCGCAGCGCTGGTGCAGCCAGCGCGCATCGAGATGGCTGGCGACGAAATCGGTGATGATCTCCGCGCGCTCGCGGTCATCGATGGGGATTTCCTTGTTCAGGCTGTTGAGCTGGTTGGCCGTGTCGTAGGAACCGGTGCTCACCGACAGCACCGGCAGCCCAGCCTGGAACGCGCCGCGGCACAGCTCCATGATGCGCGGGTCGGGCAGGGTGTCGCTGGTCAGCAGCAGGCCGGCCAGCGGCACGCCGTTGATCGCGGCCAGGCTCACGGCAAGGATGATGTCGTCGCGGTCGCCCGGCGTTACCACCAGCACGCCCGGCTTGAGCAGCTCCACGGTGTTGCGCATGGTGCGCGCGCAGATGATGATCTTGGTCATGCGCCGGGTTTCGTAATCACCGGCATTGAGGATCTGCGCGCCCATCAGGTCGGCGACGTCGCGGGTACGCGGCGCGTTGAGTTCGGGTTGGTAGGGGATGCAGCCGAGCAGGCGGAAATCGCCGCTGCGCAACAACGGCGAATGCTCTTTCAGGCGTGCTGAAAAGGCCTCCATGCTTTCATCGGTGCGCACTTTGTTGAGGATCACACCCAGCACTTTCGGGTCTTTCGGGCCGCCGAACAGCTGGGCCTGCAGTTCCACGCGGCCGGAGAGTTCGGTGAGCACTTCGTTTTCCGGGGCCGATACCAGGATCACTTCCGCGTCCAGGCTCTTTGCCAGGTGCAGGTTGACCCGCGCGGCATAGCTGGCGCTGCGGGTCGGCACCATGCCTTCGACGATCAGCACGTCCTTACCGACGGCGGCCTGTTGATACAGGGTGATGATCTCTTCGAGCAGTTCGTCGAGTTGGCCGTCGCCGAGCATGCGCTCGACGTGGGCCAGGCCCAGCGGTTGCGGCGGCTTCAAGCCGTGGGTGCGGGCGATCAGTTCGGTGGAGCGTTCGGGCCCGGTGTCGCCGGGGTGCGGCTGGGCAATCGGCTTGAAGAAACCGACTTTCAGCCCGGCCCGCTCAAGGGTACGCACCAGCCCAAGGCTGATGGAGGTCAGACCCACACCAAAATCGGTGGGCGCGATAAAAAAAGTCTGCATGCGAATTCTCTGGAGGTGCATGGCTTCGGTGGCGCTCTATGCGTGAGTGCCTACCGGGAATCAGGCGCCAAGGTTATCGTTATTCGCGCACTTGCGCACACCAGCCGCAGGCAAAGGGCTGGCCTATTTTTTCCAGGCGTTGCGCGGGGTCCAGCACCCAGGCGCGGGACTGCCAGGGCGGTTGGTGGCGCAGGTGCTGGGTATGGCCACAAGACAGCTCGGCAACCCAGTGCTGGTCATCATCCTGGTGGAATCCGGTGATCGTCGCGACCGTTGATCGGTCCCGTCCGTCCGGGTTCTGTTCGCTTTCGGGCAAATCCTTGTTTAGACTTGTCCGTTCTTCATTCTTATGCAAAAGGTCTCGCCCCATGACGATCGCCGCTAACAAGGCTGTCTCCATCGACTATACCCTGACCAACGACGCTGGTGAGGTCATCGACAGCTCCGCCGGCGGCGCGCCGCTGGTCTACCTGCAAGGCGCAGGTAACATCATCCCGGGCCTGGAAAAGGCGCTGGAAGGCAAGAGCGTCGGTGATGAACTGACCGTTGCCGTAGAACCTGAAGATGCCTACGGCGAATACTCCGCCGAACTGGTCAGCACCCTGAGCCGCAGCATGTTCGAAGGTGTGGATGAGTTGGAAGTGGGCATGCAGTTCCACGCTTCCGCGCCGGACGGCCAAATGCAGATCGTCACCATCCGTGACCTGGACGGCGACGACGTAACCGTCGACGGCAACCACCCTCTGGCTGGCCAGCGCCTGAACTTCCAAGTGAAGATCGTTGCCATCCGCGACGCCTCCCAGGAAGAAGTGGCTCACGGCCACGTCCACGGTGAAGGCGGTCACCACCATTGATTGATGTTTGATCAATAGGTAGCAAAACGCCCCGACTGGTTCGGGGCGTTTTTTTTGTGCCTGAAAATCCAGCTGAGCACAGCTGCTTGTTCCAGCGGGCTCTTTATGCACCAGGCTTTTGTGGTGAGCGGGCTTGCCCCGCGTTGGGCTGCGTAGCGGCCCCATCAAGATCACCGCATTCCTCCAGTGGGACCGCGTCCTCTGGTTTTGGGGCCGCTACGCAGCCCAACGCGGGGCAAGCCCGCTCACCACAAAAAGCCCGCACAAACAAAAATGCCCCGGACCTTTCGGTTCGGGGCATTTCTTAACTGTTTCGCAACCGGGGTTGCGTTGCAGTTGTTACCACTTAGGCTGCAGCAGCGACGCTCAGAGCCTTGATGTGGCCATTCAGGCGGCTCTTATGGCGAGCGGCCTTGTTCTTGTGGATGATGCCTTTATCGGCCATACGGTCGATAACTGGCACGGCCAGAACGTAAGCAGCTTGGGCTTTTTCAGCGTCTTTGGTGTCGATGGCCTTAACTACATTCTTGATGTAGGTACGAACCATGGAACGCAGGCTGGCGTTGTGGCTGCGACGCTTCTCAGCCTGTTTTGCACGTTTTTTGGCGGAAGGTGTGTTGGCCACCGTCGAGCTCCTCGAAAGACTTTTTAGGAAATAGCAAACAAAATAGGCCGCGAATCATGCCGATGACTTGATGGGTTGTCAAGGGCGGCTGATGCGAACTGCTGAGTGGTCGATCTGAAGAGGCGGGTGATTTATTTCCGGCGCTTGACCTGTAAACTCGCGAGCTTTGGCTCTGTGCTGTTGCAGGCGCGCAGTATCGCATAAGTAGGCGCACAGTTCGCCTGCTCTTTATCTATAGGCGCAAACTCTTTCAATGAATCTGCTCAAATCGTTGGCTGCCGTCAGCTCTATCACGATGATCTCCCGGGTATTGGGGTTTGTGCGTGACACCCTGCTGGCGCGCATTTTTGGCGCCAGCATGGCCACGGATGCCTTCTTTATTGCCTTCAAGTTGCCGAACCTGCTGCGGCGTATCTTCGCCGAAGGTGCGTTTTCCCAGGCGTTCGTGCCGATCCTGGCCGAATACAAGACCCAGCAGGGCGAGGAGGCGACCCGTACCTTTATTGCCTACGTCTCGGGCCTGCTGACCCTGGTGCTGATGCTGGTGACGATCGCCGGCATGCTCGCCGCGCCCTGGGTGATCTGGGCTACCGCGCCGGGCTTCGCCAACACCCCGGAAAAATTCGCGCTGACCACCGATCTGCTGCGCGTGACCTTTCCTTATATATTGCTGATCTCGTTGTCGTCCCTGGCCGGAGCGATCCTCAATACCTGGAACCGCTTCTCGGTGCCGGCCTTTGTACCGACGTTGCTCAACGTCAGCATGATCATCTTCGCGCTGTTCCTCACGCCGTACTTCGATCCACCGGTGATGGCCCTCGGGTGGGCCGTACTGGCGGGTGGCCTGGCGCAATTGCTCTACCAGCTGCCACATCTGAAAAAAATCGGCATGCTCGTCTTGCCGCGCCTGAACCTCAAGGACACCGGTGTATGGCGGGTGATGCGCAACATGCTGCCGGCGATCCTCGGCGTGTCGGTCAGCCAGATCTCCTTGATCATCAACACCGCATTTGCCTCGCTGCTGGTCTCGGGCTCGGTATCCTGGATGTACTACGCCGACCGCCTGATGGAGCTGCCGTCCGGCGTACTTGGCGTGGCCCTTGGCACGATCCTGCTGCCCACGCTGGCGCGCACCTATGCGAGCAAGGACCGTCAGGAATACTCGCGGATCCTCGATTGGGGCCTGCGCCTGTGCTTTGTGCTGGTGCTGCCGTGCTCCCTGGCGCTGGGGATCCTGGCCGAGCCGCTCACCGTGTCGTTGTTCCAGTACGGTCAGTTCGATGCCCATGACGCCTTGATGACCCAGCGTGCGCTGATTGCCTACTCCGTCGGGCTGCTCGGGATCATTGTGATCAAGGTGCTGGCGCCGGGCTTCTATGCCCAGCAGAACATCCGCACGCCGGTGAAGATCGCGATTTTCACGCTGGTCGTCACGCAACTGCTCAACCTGGTGTTTATCGGCCCGCTGGCCCACGCCGGCCTCGCCCTGGCGATCAGCGCCGGCGCCTGCATCAATGCGGGCCTGCTGTTTTACCAGCTGCGAAAGCAGCAGATGTTCCAACCACAGCCTGGCTGGGGCATGTTTGCCCTCAAGTTGCTGGTGGCAGTGGCGGCAATGTCGGCGGTGTTGCTCGGGCTGATGCACTTTATGCCGGCCTGGGACGAAGGCCATATGCTGGAGCGCTTCATGCGCCTGGGCGTTCTGGTGGTGGCGGGCGTGGTGGTGTACTTCGGGATGTTGCTGCTGCAGGGCTTCCGCCTGCGGGATTTCAATCGCAAGTCCCTCGGATAGAGCGTTTGCCGCGATAAAACGGTTGTTTTATCGATTCGATCCATTTGGCCTGCGCTGTTGCCTGTCGTCCGGGGCCGGGTGTGGTTATAATCGACCACTTTATGAGCAAGAAGCGCGTTATGCAGCTGGTTCGAGGTCTCCACAACCTGCGCCCCCAGCATCGGGGCTGCGTCGCCACTATTGGCAACTTTGACGGTGTTCACCGTGGCCACCAGGCTATCCTGGCCAGGCTGCGCGAGCGTGCGGTCGAGTTGGGCGTGCCCAGCTGCGTGGTGATTTTTGAGCCACAGCCGCGGGAATATTTTACCCCCGAAACGGCGCCGGCCCGTCTGGCCCGCCTGCGGGACAAACTGCAATTGCTGGCCGAAGAAGGCGTGGACCGCGTCCTGTGCCTGGCCTTCAACCAGCGTTTGCAGAGCCTCAGCGCTGCCGAGTTCGTCGACCGGATCCTTGTCGATGGCCTGGGCGTGCAGCACCTGGAGGTCGGTGACGACTTCCGTTTTGGCTGCGACCGCGTCGGCGATTTCGATTTCCTGCAACACGCCGGTATCACCCAGGGTTTCACCGTCGAAGCCGCGCAAACCGTCGAGTTGGACGGCCTGCGCGTGAGCAGCACCCAGGTGCGTAATGCCCTGGCCGCTGCCGACTTCGCCCTGGCCGAGCGTTTGCTCGGTCGCCCGTTCCGCATTGCCGGACGGGTACTGCACGGCCAGAAGCTGGCGCGCCAATTGGGCACGCCAACCGCCAACGTGCAACTCAAGCGCCGTCGTGTGCCGCTGACCGGGGTTTACCTGGTCAGCGTCGACATCGATGGCCAATCGTGGCCAGGAGTCGCCAACATAGGCGTCAGGCCCACGGTTGCAGGTGATGGCAAGGCCCACCTGGAAGTTCATCTTTTGGATTTTGCCGGTGATTTGTATGACCGGCGTTTGACGGTGGTTTTCCACCAGAAGCTGCGTGAAGAGCAGCGTTTCGCCTCGCTTGAGGCGTTGAAAACGGCGATCAATGCGGATGTCGCCGCCGCCCGTGCACTAGCCGCACCTAGCGCCCATCGCTAACCGAAGAGCCTTAAATGACCGACTATAAAGCCACGCTAAACCTTCCGGACACCGCCTTCCCAATGAAGGCCGGCCTGCCACAGCGCGAACCGCAGATCCTGCAGCGCTGGGACAGTATTGGCCTGTACGGAAAGTTGCGCGAAATTGGCAAGGATCGTCCGAAGTTCGTCCTGCACGACGGCCCTCCTTATGCCAACGGCACGATTCACATCGGTCATGCGCTGAACAAGATTCTCAAGGACATGATCCTGCGCTCGAAAACCCTTTCCGGTTTCGACGCGCCGTATGTCCCTGGCTGGGACTGCCACGGCCTGCCGATCGAACACAAAGTCGAAGTGACCTACGGCAAGAACCTGGGCGCGGATAAAACCCGCGAACTGTGCCGTGCCTACGCCACCGAGCAGATCGAAGGGCAGAAGTCCGAATTCATCCGCCTGGGCGTGCTCGGCGAGTGGGACAACCCGTACAAGACCATGAACTTCAAGAACGAGGCCGGTGAAATCCGTGCCTTGGCCGAAATCGTCAAGGGCGGTTTCGTGTTCAAGGGCCTCAAGCCGGTGAACTGGTGTTTCGACTGCGGCTCGGCCCTGGCTGAAGCGGAAGTCGAGTACGAAGACAAGAAGTCCTCGACCATCGACGTGGCCTTCCCGATTGCCGACGACGCCAAGCTGGCCGAGGCCTTTGGCCTGGCAAGCCTGAGCAAGCCCGCAGCGATCGTGATCTGGACCACCACGCCGTGGACCATCCCGGCCAACCAGGCGCTGAACGTGCACCCGGAATTCACCTACGCCCTGGTGGACGTCGGTGATCGCCTGCTGGTGCTGGCCGAAGAAATGGTCGAGGCCTGCCTGGCGCGTTATGAGCTGCAAGGTGCGGTGATCGCCACCACCACAGGCTCCGCGCTGGAGCTGATCAATTTCCGTCACCCGTTCTATGACCGCCTGTCGCCGGTGTACCTGGCTGACTACGTCGAACTGGGTTCGGGTACTGGCATTGTTCACTGCTCGCCAGCGTATGGCGTGGACGACTTTGTCATCTGCAAGAAATACGGCCTGGTCAACGACGACATCATCAACCCGGTGCAAAGCAACGGCGTCTACGTGCCTTCGCTCGAGTTCTTCGGCGGCCAGTTCATCTTCAAGGCCGACCAGCCGATCATCGACAAGCTGCGCGAAGTCGGTGCGCTGATGCAGACCGACACCATCAAGCACAGCTACATGCACTGCTGGCGCCACAAGACCCCGCTGATCTACCGCGCCACCGCGCAGTGGTTTATCGGCATGGACAAAGAGCCGACCAGCGGCGACACCCTGCGTGTCCGTTCGCTCAAAGCCATCGAAGACACCAAGTTCGTCCCGGCCTGGGGCCAGGCGCGCCTGCACTCGATGATCGCCAACCGCCCGGACTGGTGCATCTCCCGCCAGCGTAACTGGGGCGTGCCGATCCCGTTTTTCCTCAACAAGGAAAGCGGCGAGCTGCATCCGCGTACCGTCGAACTGATGGAAGAAGTGGCCCAGCGCGTTGAACAGGAAGGCATTGAAGCCTGGTTCAAGCTGGACGCTGCCGAACTGCTGGGCGACGAAGCGCCGCTGTACGACAAGATCAGCGACACCCTCGACGTCTGGTTCGATTCGGGTACCACCCACTGGCACGTGCTGCGCGGCTCGCACCCGATGGGCCACGCGAGCGGCCCGCGCGCCGACCTGTACCTGGAAGGCTCGGACCAACACCGTGGCTGGTTCCACTCCTCGTTGCTGACGGGTTGTGCCATCGACAACCACGCACCGTATCGCGAATTGCTGACCCACGGCTTCACCGTCGACGAGACGGGTCGCAAGATGTCCAAGTCGCTGAAGAACGTGATCGAGCCGAAAAAGATCAACGACACCCTGGGCGCCGACATCATGCGCCTGTGGGTCGCGTCGACCGACTACTCGGGCGAAATCGCCGTGTCGGACCAGATCCTGCAGCGTAGCGCCGATGCCTACCGCCGGATCCGTAATACCGCACGCTTCCTGCTGTCGAACCTGACCGGTTTCAACCCGGCCACCGACATCCTGCCGGCCGAGGACATGCTCGCCCTGGACCGTTGGGCCGTGGACCGTACCCTGTTGCTGCAACGCGAGTTGCAGGAACACTACGGCGAGTATCGCTTCTGGAACGTCTACTCGAAGATCCACAACTTCTGCGTGCAGGAGCTGGGTGGTTTCTACCTCGACATCATCAAGGACCGCCAGTACACCACCGGCGCCAACAGCAAGGCACGCCGTTCGGCGCAGACCGCGCTGTATCACATCTCCGAAGCGCTGGTGCGCTGGATCGCACCGATCCTGGCCTTCACCGCCGACGAACTGTGGGAATACCTGCCGGGCGAGCGTAACGAATCGGTGATGCTCAACACCTGGTACGAAGGCCTGACCGAACTGCCGGCCGACTTCGAACTGGGCCGTGAGTACTGGGAAGGCGTGATGGCCGTGAAGGTTGCGGTGAACAAGGAGCTGGAAGTGCAGCGTGCGGCCAAGGCCGTCGGTGGCAACCTGCAAGCCGAAGTCACCCTGTTTGCCGAGGAAGGCCTGACCGCTGACCTGGCCAAGCTGAGCAACGAGCTGCGCTTCGTGCTGATCACCTCGACCGCGAGCCTGGCACCTTTTGCCCAGGCGCCGGCCGATGCCGTGGCCACTGAAGTGCCGGGCCTCAAGCTCAAAGTCGTCAAGTCGGCCTTCCCCAAGTGCGCCCGTTGCTGGCACTGCCGTGAAGATGTCGGCGTGAACCCTGAGCATCCGGAAATCTGCGGCCGTTGCGTGGATAACATCAGCGGTACTGGCGAGGTTCGCCACTATGCCTAACGCCAGTCGTTTCGGACGTCTGGGCTGGCTCGTACTGAGCGTGCTGGTCCTGGTCATCGACCAGGTCAGCAAGGCTCATTTCGAAGGCTCGTTGGAGATGTTCCAGCAGATCGTGGTGATCCCGGATTACTTCAGCTGGACCTTGGCCTACAACACCGGCGCCGCTTTCAGCTTCCTGGCTGACAGTGGCGGTTGGCAGCGCTGGCTGTTCGCCCTGATCGCCGTGGTGGTCAGTGCGGTGCTGGTGGTCTGGCTCAAACGCCTTGGCCGCGATGACACCTGGCTCGCCATCGCCCTGGCGCTGGTGCTGGGTGGCGCACTCGGCAACCTGTACGACCGCATTGCCCTGGGCCATGTGATCGACTTCATTCTGGTGCATTGGCAGAACCGCTGGTATTTCCCGGCATTCAACTTCGCCGACAGCGCCATCACCGTCGGTGCAATCATGCTGGCGTTGGATATGTTCAAGAGCAAGAAAACCGGAGAGACCGTCAATGACTGATCAGGTATTGGCTGAGCAACGCATCGGCCAGAACACGGAAGTCACTTTGCATTTCGCACTGCGCCTGGAGAATGGCGACACGGTCGACAGTACGTTCGACAAAGCCCCGGCGACCTTCAAGGTCGGCGACGGCAACCTGCTGCCGGGTTTTGAAGCAGCCCTGTTCGGTTTCAAGGCCGGCGACAAGCGCACCCTGCAGATCCTGCCGGAAAACGCTTTTGGCCAGCCCAACCCGCAAAACGTGCAGATCATCCCGCGTTCGCAGTTCCAGGACATGGACCTGTCGGAAGGCCTGCTGGTGATCTTCAACGACGCGGCGAATACCGAGCTGCCAGGTGTGGTCAAAACCTTCGATGACGCGCAAGTGACCATCGACTTCAACCACCCGTTGGCCGGTAAAACCTTGACGTTCGACGTTGAAATCATCGACGTTAAAGCAATCTGACCGACAAAACCGGTTCCTGTAGGAGCTGGTTTGCCTGCGATTGCATCCACTCGGTTTGCCATATACACCGAGTCGACTGCATCGCAGGCAAGCCAGCTCCTACAAAGACACGAGGCACAGCATGCAAATCAAACTCGCCAACCCGCGTGGCTTCTGCGCCGGCGTGGACCGGGCGATCGAAATCGTCAATCGCGCCCTGGAAGTCTTCGGGCCGCCGATTTACGTGCGCCATGAAGTCGTCCACAACAAATTCGTGGTCGAAGACCTGCGCGCGCGCGGTGCCATCTTCGTCGAAGAGCTGGACCAGGTGCCGGACGACGTTATCGTCATCTTCAGCGCCCACGGTGTTTCCCAGGCGGTGCGTACCGAAGCGGCAGGCCGTGGCCTGAAAGTATTCGATGCCACCTGCCCACTGGTCACCAAGGTGCATATCGAGGTCGCGCGCTACAGCCGTGACGGCCGTGAATGCATCCTCATCGGCCACGCCGGGCACCCTGAAGTCGAAGGCACCATGGGGCAGTACGACGCCAGCAACGGCGGCGCCATCTACCTGGTGGAAGACGAGAAAGACGTCGCCAACCTGCAGGTGCGCAACCCCGAGCGTTTGGCCTTCGTGACCCAGACCACCTTGTCCATGGACGATACCAGCCGCGTGATCGACGCGTTGCGCAGCCGCTTCCCGGCCATTGGCGGGCCACGCAAGGACGACATCTGCTACGCCACCCAGAACCGCCAGGATGCCGTTAAGCAACTGGCCAATGAGTGCGACGTCGTGCTGGTGGTCGGCAGCCCTAACAGCTCCAACTCCAACCGCCTGCGCGAGTTGGCTGAGCGCATGGCGACACCGGCGTACCTGATCGACGGTGCCGAGGACATGCAGCGCAGCTGGTTCGATGGCGTCGAGCGAATTGGTATTACTGCGGGCGCTTCCGCCCCGGAAGTGCTGGTGCGCGGAGTTATCCAGCAGTTGCATGCCTGGGGCGCTACCGGCGCGGATGAATTGGCCGGTCGTGAAGAAAACATCACTTTCTCCATGCCCAAGGAGCTGCGGGTTCGCTCGCTGCTCTGACTGCCAGGGTGCCGGAGTAGCTCCGGCACAACGCCTGCTCGGCCCTGTCGCTGCGCAGGCTGATGCGCCCGCTGGGGGCCAGCACTATCTGGTGCAGGCTCTGAGCCTCGTCCGTGGCGCACACGTGCACGGTACCGGCGCGGAATCCCCCACCTGAAAATACCGGTTCACCCAACCCGCTGAAGCGAACCTGGCTCTTGACCGGCCCATTGCCCACGATCGCTACTTGCCCGCTGTCCTGGCGCTCCAGCAGCACCGGGTTGTCGTCGTCCAGATGGCCGCGTCCACTCACATCCACTATCACCCGCCAACCCTGGCTCCAGTCGTCTTCGCGTGCGTGAATCACCATCGCCTGGTTGCGTGCAATGGCTTGCGTGCGTGCAAAGCGCAGCGCGCTCGCCAGCGATTGTGCGGCACTTTGTCGTTGCTGGGACGCCAGCAGGTGCTTGAAATTGGGCACCGCCAGGTGCGCCAGGATGCTGCTCACGATCAGCCCGAGCAGCAGTTCGATCAGGGTAAAACCTCGTTGTCGCATGTGCTGTCCCTCCGTGGACCCGATTCAGTGTTGGGGTGCTGCCGTAGGTATAGCGCCACGTCGGCGGTAACGGATGATGGCCTTCATGTCCAAAGTATTTCCCTTTGTTCCCGCAGCAGCGCGGGCTGAAAACCGACGCTAGTCTTGGGCCGCACAGCAGGATTTTCCTGCTTTCCTTGGCCTTCGACACGGATGACGACGGTAATGCTTGCCTGTCCGACTACCTGCTTTTTTAATGCGGCGCCCAGGCGCCAGGGCGGCACTACATTGGTCGAGGTGCTGATGGCGGTGCTGATTCTCGCCGTCGGCCTGCTGGGTGCGGCAGTGATCCAATTGAACGCGCTCAAGTACACCGACAGTTCACGGATGACCAGCCAGGCCAGTTTCATCGCCTACGACATGCTCGACCGAATTCGCGCCAATGCCGGTGCCGATTACGCTTGGCGCGCTGGGGCGAGTGTGCCGGCCAGTACCGCAAACGCCAGCGTGCGCGATCTGGATCTGCATGACTTCGAGGCGAATATTCGCGGTTTCGCCGGGGAGAGCGCGACGGGTTCGGTGGTGATCGGCGCCAATGAGGTGACTGTCAGCATCAGTTGGAACGATCAACGCGGCACGCATACCCCGGGTGCGCGCGAAACCTTCACCCTGACCAGTCGCATGGAGGCCGCACAGTGAGGAGGGACGCACGCGGTTTCAGCCTGGTGGAATTACTGTTGGCCCTGGCCGTCGGGCTGGTGCTGATCCTCGGCGTGAGTCAGGTGGCGATCAGCTCGCGAACGACCTCTGCCAGTCAGCAGGCGGCGATGTTGCTGCAGGATGATGCGCGGTTTGCCCTGGGCAAGTTGATCCAGGACATTCGCCAGGCCGGCATGTTTGGCTGCCTGGCGACAGCGTTTATCGAGAATGCCCCGCCGGCCTTTGATCGGCCTGTCGCCTGGAGTGCCGTGGGCGCCTCAAAGTCGCTGACGTTGATCACCGCTGATATCGCCGGTGGCAAGCCCGACTGGACAGTGCTGTCCGACTGCACCGGCACTGCCCATGCCTACTCCGCCAGCGCACCTGCGCCAACGCCTGGGCAAATCTCTTTTGCGCTACGCCAGCTTACCTACACCTTTGAGGCGGGGCAGTTGAAGGTCAGCACGCCTGCTGCGCCGGCCAAGGCGGTGCTGGTGGATAACGTGCAGCGTTTCGAAATCAGTTTTGGCATGGCCGACAGGTTGGACTCATTGACGGTGGCGCGCTACGACGACAGCCCGGTCGACGCTGCCTTGATACGCAGCGTGCGCATCCTGATGACGCTGCAAGACCCGACCGGCCGGGTCAAGGATCAAACCTACAGCGTCGCGGCGGCGCTGCGAAACCGTGTGGGGTAGGGCGGACATGCTGTTTTTTCGTCAAGGCGGCATGGTGCTGTTGATCAGCCTGGTGTTTCTGCTGCTGTTGTCGCTGGTCGGTTTGTCATCGATGCAAATGGCTGTGACTCAGCAAAAGATTGCCGCGAGCCTCTGGCATCGCAACCAGTCACTTCAGACGGCTGAAAGTGGCTTGAGGCTGGGAGAGTCAAGGGTGCAGCGGGAGTTCGCGGGGTTGCCGCCGTGCCAATCGTTCGTCGCCTGTGCGCCACCCGGTGAGGCGTTCTCGGTGACAGGTGCTGGCGTGAATCCGGTGTCGGGCGTGAATTGGGCCGGCCTGAAAGGTGGTCTCTACGGTGTGCAAGCCCTGGGGACTGGCGTGGGGGTGGCGCATTTGCCGGCGCAAACCCCGGCCACCTTGTACCGAGTGACCGCGGTCGGGCTCAGTGGCCAATCGCGTACGGTGCTGGAGAGTGTGTATGTGCGGGTAGAGGAGGGCGGGCGGTCGTGGTTTCGGCGAGTGGCCTGGCGACAACTTCAATAAGGAGTAGAGGGATGGACATGGATAGCCAGGGGTTTACCCTGATCGAGTTACTGATCGCCGTGGCGATCATCGCGCTTCTGGCCGGTATCGCTTATCCCGGGTACGCCGGTCATGTGAAAAAAGTCTATCGCGCCGAGATCGTCGCGCTGTTGACCGAGCAGGCTCAGTACCTGGAGCGCTTTTATGCGAGGAACGGTACTTTTATTGACGCAAGCGGCGTCAGTACGGGCAATGATCGCTATAGAATCACCGCAGCATTGAACCCTCAGGATTACCGCCTGGTGGCTACGCCTGCCGTCGACTCTGGAATGGCCGGCGATCCCTGTGGTGACTTCAGCCTGACCAGCAGCGGTGCGCGGGCCAACCCTGGCGCCGCACCCGCCATGTCGCGCAAGACATGCTGGGGGCAATGATGAGAGTGCTGGATGATTGGGCGCCGGGTGCGCTTGTTCCTATTTATCGGCTGGATCAAATGATGGCTAAGCAACAGCAAGTGGTGATTGTCGGTGGCGGTGTTATCGGCTTGTTGACGGCGTACAACCTGGCGACGCAAGGGCTGGCGGTGGTGCTGCTGGAGCGTGCGGGCGTGGGGCAGGAGTCTTCCTGGGCCGGCGGTGGCATTGTTTCGCCCTTGTACCCATGGCGCTACAGCCCGGCGGTCACTGCGCTGGCCCATTGGTCCCAGGATTTTTATCCACAGCTGGCCGATCGTCTGTTTGCAGCCACGGGCGTTGACCCGGAGGTGCACACCACCGGGTTGTACTGGCTCGATCTGGATGATGAAGCCGAGGCCCTGGCCTGGGCGGCACGTGAAGGCCGGCCGTTGAGCAAAGTGGATGTGTCCGCTGCCCACGATGCCGTCCCGGTACTGGGCGGCGGCTATGCCCGGGCGATCCACATGGCCAACGTGGCCAATGTACGCAACCCGCGGCTGGTCAAATCGCTCAAGGCGGCGCTGTTGGCGTTGCCGGGTGTGACGATTCACGAGCAATGCGAGGTGGCCGGTTTTATCCTCGAGGATGGTGATGTCGTGGGCGTGAATACCGCGGATGGCCCGATCCATGGCGATCAGGTCGTGCTGGCGGCGGGGGCGTGGAGTGGTCAGCTGCTCGGTACGCTGGGGTTGGCGCTGCCGGTGGAGCCGGTCAAGGGACAGATGATTCTGTACAAATGCGCCTCGGATTTCCTCTCGAGCATGGTCCTGGCCAAGGGGCGCTATGCGATTCCCCGGCGCGATGGGCACATCCTGATCGGCAGCACCCTGGAGCATGAAGGCTTCGACAAGACGCCTACCGACACCGCGCTGGAAAGCTTGAAGGCGTCGGCGGTGGAGCTGATTCCAGCCTTGGCAGATGCCGAAGTGGTGGGGCACTGGGCCGGTTTACGCCCCGGCTCTCCGGAAGGTATTCCGTATATCGGCCAGGTGCCGGGCTTTAATGGGCTATGGCTCAACTGCGGGCATTACCGCAATGGCCTGGTGCTGGCGCCGGCGTCCTGCCAGCTGTTTGCGGATTTGTTGCTGGAGCGAGCGCCGATCATTGATCCAGCGCCCTACGCGCCCGCTGGTCGCCTCAACGCTGGATAGACTTCGGCCCCTGTTCCAGATGCGCCTGGGTGCAATACCACTCCTGGCGTGAGCTGAGGGCGCGATCCTGCGGCAGGTGCACGCCGCAATGTGCGCAGCGCACCATCAGGGCTGCGCCCGGTTCGCCGGGGCGTTGCTGTCTGGCGGTCGGGCTTTTGAATTTGCGCCAGAACCATACCGCGGCAGCAATGACGGCAATCCAGAACAGTAGACGAACCATGATGGGCAGTTTCTCGATAAGTAATGCGCCAGTTTAGCCAAGGACGCGACAGGCGCACAGCGCAATAATGCTGGCGCATAAAAAAGGGAGCCCCGTGGGGCTCCCTTTTGCGTTGCGTCGACTGAATCAGTCGAACACACCGAAGGTCATGTAGCTGAACCACGAGCGGTCCTGGTTGTTGCCCAGGGCCTGCGGCTCTTGCTCTTCGATCACGTCGCCGTTCTCGTCGTGTGGCTTGAGGTCCGAAGGGATCGCGTCCTTGGCGTCCTGGTACTGCTTGATCACGTCCTGGTTGGCGCGGGTTTCGCCCGGCGGCAGCGGCGGACGGGACTCGATCAGGCCCAGCGTGTACTTGCTCAGCCACGAACGGTTGTCGGCTTCGGCAACCTGAGGCACGAACTGGCCGTCCTTCAGGCTTGGGTGGTCAGGGTAGTTGAGCTTGAGGGTTTCCAGGCTGGTGCTGGCCAGTTCGTCCAGGTGCAGGCGCTGGTAAGCCTCGGTCATCACTGCCAGGCCATCACCGACCGAAGGCGTTTCCTGGAAGTTTTCCACGACATAACGACCACGGTTGGCTGCCGCTACATAAGCCTGACGGGTCAGGTAGTAGTGAGCTACGTGAATCTCGTAGGAAGCCAGCAGGTTGCGCAGGTAGATCATGCGCTGCTTGGCGTCCGGCGCGTAGCGGCTGTTGGGGAAGCGGCTGGTCAGCTGGGCGAACTCGTTGTAGGAGTCGCGGGCAGCGCCCGGGTCACGCTTGGTCATGTCCAGCGGCAGGAAGCGCGCCAGCAGGCCGACGTCCTGGTCGAACGAGGTCAGGCCCTTCATGTAGTAGGCGTAGTCGACGTTCGGGTGCTGCGGGTGCAGGCGGATGAAACGCTCGGCGGCGGACTTGGCAGCTTCCGGCTCGGCGTTCTTGTAGTTGGCGTAGATCAGCTCGAGCTGGGCCTGGTCGGCGTAGCGCCCGAACGGATAGCGCGACTCCAGTGCCTTCAGCTTCGCTGTGGCGCTGGTGTAGCTATTATTGTCCAAGTCTTTCTGAGCCAGTTGGTACAACTCGACTTCGCTCAGGTTTTCGTCGACGACTTCCTTTGTTGACGAGCAAGCAGCAGTCATGGCGAGGATGGCGATCAGCAGCAGGTGTTTCACTTGCATGGCGGCTTGCGTCCCTATGACGGCCGCTGTCTTGGGCGGGGCCGTCCTGTTATGATGAGCGCCCCGTTGAAAGCCTCGGGGCAAAAGACGCCGTATTTAACCACAAGCGCGCAGCCGAAACCAAAGGCTGTGCCACGCCTAGTCTGAGCATGTCCGATAAAATTGAACTTCGCGCAGAGGTGCCGTCCGAATTGGGCGGCCAACGCCTCGATCAAGTCGCCGCACAATTATTCGCTGAGCACTCGCGCTCGCGCCTTTCCGCCTGGATCAAAGACGGCCGCCTGACTGTGGATGGAGCGGTTATCCGCCCGCGAGACATAGTGCATGGCGGTGCGATTCTTGAGCTGACTGCCGAGCAGGAAGCCCAGGGAGAATGGGTCGCCCAGGACATCGAGCTGGATATCGTCTATGAAGACGACGACATCCTGGTCATCAATAAACCCGCAGGCCTGGTGGTTCACCCGGCGGCCGGGCACGCTGATGGCACCTTGCTCAATGCCTTGTTGCACCACGTGCCGGACATCATCAATGTCCCGCGTTGTGGCATCGTGCACCGCCTGGACAAGGACACCACCGGACTGATGGTGGTGGCCAAGACCATCCAGGCGCAGACACAGCTGGTGACGCAATTGCAGAGCCGCAGTGTCAGCCGGATCTACGAGTGCATCGTGATCGGCGTGGTGGTGGCGGGTGGCAAGATCAACGCCCCAATCGGTCGCCACGGCCAGCAGCGCCAGCGTATGGCGGTAATGGAAGGTGGCAAGCAGGCCGTCAGCCACTACCGTGTGCTGGAGCGTTTCCGGTCCCACACCCATGTGCGGGTCAAGCTGGAAACCGGGCGTACCCACCAGATTCGTGTGCACATGGCCCACATCAACTTCCCGTTGGTCGGCGACCCGGCCTACGGTGGCCGCTTCCGCATTCCGCCGGCGGCCAGTGCGACCATGGTTGATTCGCTGAAAAACTTCCCGCGCCAGGCACTGCATGCACGTTTCCTGGAGCTGGATCATCCGACGAGCGGTAAGCGGATGAGCTGGGAATCGCCTCTTCCAGACGATCTGGTCTGGTTGCTGTCGCTGCTCAAGCAGGATCGCGAGGCGTTTATCGGATGAGTGACTGGCTGATTCCTGACTGGCCCGCGCCGGCTCAGGTCAAGGCCTGCGTCACTACCCGTGCGGGCGGCGTCAGCCTGGCGCCGTTCGACAGTCTCAACCTGGGCGATCATGTCGAGGACAGCCTGGAGGCTGTGCTCGAAAACCGTCGTCGTCTCACTGATGCCTTTGATATCCAGCCCGCCTGGCTGCGTCAGGTCCATGGGGTGAAGGTGGTCGAGGCGAATCCTGGAGTGACCGTCGAAGCCGATGGCAGTTGGAGCAGTACGCCCGGCATCGCCTGCACATCCATGACCGCCGATTGCCTGCCCGCATTATTCTGCAACCGTGCCGGCACGCGTGTCGCAGCAGCTCATGCCGGCTGGCGTGGCCTGGCAGCGGGTGTGCTCGAAGCCGCCTTCGAAAGCCTGGATACCGATGCCGGTGAGGTGTTGGTGTGGCTGGGCCCGGCCATCGGTCCACAGGCCTTTGAAGTCGGCCCGGAAGTGCGTGAGGCCTTTATGCAGCAACTGCCGGTTGCCGCCGAAGCCTTTGTGCCGAGCCGCAATCCCGGCAAGTTCATGGCCGATATCTACCAGTTGGCCCGCCTGCGCCTGGCGGCACGTGGCATCACCGCGGTTTATGGGGGCGGCTTCTGCACCGTCACCGACCCGCGCTTCTTTTCTTACCGGCGCAGCCCCCGCACCGGTCGTTTTGCCTCCCTTATCTGGCTTGAACGCTAGACTCTGTTGATCTGGGTCAACGCTGATCCATATCAACCGTCGGTCGCTTGAATCTTCCAGAATCCACCCCATCTATAGGGGTATCTGGCAGGTTTCTTCATTCAGGATGTGTTTATCGCGAGCAAGCTCGCTCGCACATAGCTCCGGCCTGCTCAAAAGGAAGGTGACTAATGCGTATAGATCGTTTAACCAGCAAGTTGCAGTTGGCCTTATCGGACTCTCAATCGTTGGCGGTGGGCCTCGACCACCCGGCCATCGAGCCTGCGCACTTGATGCAGGCGCTTCTGGATCAGCAAGGTGGTTCTATCAAGCCCTTGCTGATGCAGGTGGGCTTTGACGTCAACAGCCTGCGCAAGGAGTTGAGCAAAGAGCTCGACCAACTGCCGAAAATCCAAAACCCTACCGGCGACGTGAACATGTCGCAGGACCTGGCACGTCTGCTCAACCAGGCCGATCGCCTGGCCCAGCAGAAAGGTGACCAGTTCATTTCCAGCGAGCTGGTATTGCTCGCCGCCATGGACGACAACAGCAAGCTTGGCAAATTGTTGCTGGGCCAGGGTGTGAGCAAGAAAGCCCTGGAAAACGCCATCAACAACCTGCGCGGCGGCGAGGCGGTCAACGACCCCAACCATGAGGAGTCGCGCCAGGCCCTGGACAAGTACACCGTCGACCTGACCAAGCGCGCCGAAGAAGGCAAGCTGGATCCGGTGATCGGCCGTGACGATGAGATTCGTCGCACCATCCAGGTCCTGCAGCGTCGCACCAAGAACAACCCGGTGCTGATCGGCGAGCCTGGCGTGGGTAAAACCGCGATTGCCGAAGGCCTGGCCCAGCGCATCATCAACGGTGAAGTGCCGGACGGCCTCAAAGGCAAGCGCCTGTTGTCCCTGGACATGGGCTCGCTGATCGCCGGTGCCAAGTTCCGTGGTGAATTCGAAGAGCGCCTCAAATCCCTGTTGAACGAGTTGTCGAAGCAGGAAGGGCAGATCATTCTGTTTATCGACGAACTGCACACCATGGTCGGCGCCGGTAAAGGCGAAGGCTCGATGGACGCAGGCAACATGCTCAAGCCCGCATTGGCGCGGGGTGAGTTGCATTGCGTGGGTGCCACGACGCTCAACGAGTACCGCCAGTACATCGAGAAAGACGCAGCCCTGGAGCGGCGTTTCCAGAAAGTGCTGGTGGAAGAACCGAGCGAAGAAGACACCATCGCGATCCTGCGTGGCCTGAAAGAACGCTATGAGGTCCACCATAAGGTGGCGATTACCGACGGCGCGATCATTGCGGCGGCCAAATTGAGCCATCGCTATATCACTGACCGGCAGTTGCCGGACAAGGCCATCGACCTGATCGACGAAGCGGCCAGCCGCATCCGCATGGAGATCGACTCCAAGCCGGAAGTGCTCGACCGTCTGGATCGGCGCCTGATTCAACTGAAAGTCGAATCCCAGGCCCTGAAGAAAGAAGAGGACGATGCGGCGAAGAAACGCCTGGAAAAACTCCAGGAAGAAATCGTCCGCCTCGAGCGCGAATATTCGGATCTCGAAGAAATCTGGACCTCGGAAAAGGCCGAAGTACAGGGCTCCGCCCAGATCCAGCAAAAGATCGAGCAGTCGCGTCAGGAGTTGGAAGCGGCGCGCCGTAAAGGCGACCTGAACCGCATGGCCGAGTTGCAGTACGGGGTAATCCCGGACCTGGAACGCAGCCTGCAGATGGTCGACCAGCATGGCCACAGCGAGAACCAGCTGCTGCGCAGCAAGGTGACCGAGGAGGAAATCGCCGAGGTTGTCTCCAAGTGGACCGGCATCCCGGTGTCGAAGATGCTCGAAGGCGAGCGCGACAAGTTGCTGAAGATGGAGCACCTGTTGCACCAACGCGTCATCGGCCAGGAAGAGGCGGTGGTCGCGGTGTCCAACGCTGTGCGGCGTTCCCGGGCCGGCTTGTCCGACCCGAACCGCCCAAGCGGCTCGTTCATGTTCCTCGGCCCGACCGGCGTGGGCAAGACCGAGCTGTGCAAGGCCTTGGCCGAGTTCCTCTTTGATACCGAAGAGGCCATGGTGCGGATCGATATGTCCGAATTCATGGAGAAACATTCGGTGGCCCGCTTGATCGGTGCGCCACCAGGCTATGTGGGCTACGAGGAGGGCGGTTACCTGACCGAAGCCGTGCGGCGCAAGCCTTACTCGGTGATCCTGCTGGACGAGGTCGAGAAGGCCCACCCGGATGTGTTCAACATCCTGCTGCAGGTGCTGGAAGATGGCCGTCTGACGGACAGCCACGGGCGTACCGTGGACTTCCGCAATACGGTGATCGTCATGACCTCCAACCTGGGCTCGGCGCAGATCCAGGAGCTGGTGGGGGATCGCGAAGCGCAGCGTGCTGCGGTGATGGACGCACTGACCACGCACTTCCGTCCGGAATTTATCAACCGGGTCGATGAAGTGGTGATCTTCGAGCCTTTGGCGCGGGATCAGATCGCGGGCATTACCGAGATCCAGTTGGGTCGCCTGCGTGGTCGCCTGGCCGAGCGCGAGCTGTCGCTGGAGCTGAGCCGCGAGGCGTTGGACAAACTGATCGCGGTCGGTTACGACCCGGTGTATGGCGCACGGCCGTTGAAGCGTGCGATCCAGCGCTGGATCGAAAACCCGCTGGCGCAGTTGATCCTGTCGGGCAGCTTCATGCCAGGCACCAGCGTCACGGCGACGGTGGAAAACGACGAAATCGTCTTCCACTGAGCCCGGCCTGTATGGCGATAAGAGGAGGCCCCGCATTGCGGGGCCTTTTTTTTCGATAGGGCGTTGAACTGTAAGGCAAAGGCTTGTAAAGTGCGCCCCGCAGCAACGTCAGCCCACGGGTTTCTTCTCCCCAAGAAGAAATCAGAAAGAAGCGCAAATCATTGTCTTAAAAGCAATTTAAAGGGTTGACAGGGGTTTTTAAGATTGTAGAATAGCGCGCCTCAGAGACATGAACGTAGCGATACGGACGGGTCGAAGAGAAGGTTACACCGCAGCAAAAGTTGTACTTTGAAATATGTAGTTCCGTGATAGCTCAGTCGGTAGAGCAAATGACTGTTAATCATTGGGTCCCAGGTTCGAGTCCTGGTCACGGAGCCAATTTCAAACCGGGGTATAGCGCAGTCCGGTAGCGCGCCTGCTTTGGGAGCAGGATGTCGGGAGTTCGAATCCCCCTACCCCGACCATATTTGGGTCGTTAGCTCAGTTGGTAGAGCAGTTGGCTTTTAACCAATTGGTCGTAGGTTCGAATCCCACACGACCCACCATTTTTGAGACCAGTTAACACTGGAATCGAATCTTAAGATCAGAGGCCAAAAGCGCTGATCGAAGAAGGCGACTGAAAGGTCGCCTTTTTTTTACCGGGGTATAGCGCAGTCCGGTAGCGCGCCTGCTTTGGGAGCAGGATGTCAGGAGTTCGAATCCCCTTACCCCGACCATATTAAAAATCCCCGTATCGAAAGATACGGGGATTTTTTTTGCCCGAAATTCAACCTCTGTAGGCGCCAGCACAATTCCAATGTGGGAACGGGCAGCCAGCGCAATTCCCCTGTGGGAGCGGGCTTGCCCGCGAAAGCGTTGTACCAGCGACGCCTTCGTCGACTGACCCACCACCATCGCTGGCAAGCCAGCGCCTACAAGGAGTCAGCCAGCGCAACTCCCATGTGGGAGCGGGCTTGCCCGCGAAAGCGTTGTACCAGCGACGGCTCAGTCGACTGACCCACCACCATCGCCGGCAAGCCAGCGCCTACAAGGAGTCAGCCAGCGCAGTTCCCATGTGGGAGCGGGCTTGCCCGCGAAAGCGTTGTACCAGCGACGGCTCAGTCGGCTGACCCACCACCATCGCCGGCAAGCCAGCGCCTACAAGGAATCAGCCAGCGCAGTTCCCATGTGGGAGCGGGCTTGCCCGCGAAAGCGTTGTACCAGCGACGGCTTAGTCGACTGACCCACCACCATCGCCAGCAAGCCAGCGCCCACAAGGTTGTGAGGTATCAGTGCAGCTTGAGGCGCGGCTCGGTCCCGCGTCCGATCTTGCTGCCCAGCATCAGCATCGCCGTACGGAAGAAGCCATACAGCGCCATCTGGTGCATGCGGTACAGCGACACATAGAACATCCGCGCCAGCCAGCCTTCGAGCATCACGCTGCCGGTGAGGTTGCCCATCAGGTTACCTACCGCCGAGAACCGCGACAGCGAGATCAGCGAGCCGTAGTCGGTGTACTTGTAGGACGGCAGGTCCTTGCCCTCAATCCGCAGCTTCAGCGACTTGGCCAGCAACGAGGCCTGCTGGTGAGCCGCCTGGGCGCGTGGCGGTACATTGCGATCAGTGCCCGGTTGCGGGCAGGCGGCGCAATCGCCAAAGGCGAAGATATTTTCGTCGCGTGTGGTCTGCAGCGTCGGCAGCACTTGCAGCTGATTAATGCGGTTGGTTTCCAGGCCATCGATATCCTTGAGGAAGCCAGGCGCGCGAATACCGGCTGCCCACACCTTGAGGCTGGCAGGAATCACCTGGCCGCTGCTGGTGATCAGCGCGTCGGCCGTCACTTCGCTGACGGCCGAGTTGGTCAGCACGGTCACCCCAAGTTTCTCCAGGGTTTTATGCACAGGCCCGCCAATGCGCTCCGGCAGCGCGGGCAATACCCGTGGGCCGGCTTCGATCAGGGTGATGTGCATGTTTTCCGGCTTGATCCGGTCCAGGCCGTACGCTGCCAGTTCGTGGGCGGCGTTATGCAGCTCGGCGGCCAGTTCCACGCCGGTGGCACCGGCGCCGACGATGGCGACGCTGATCTGTTCAATGGTATCGGTCTGCCCGGCATGGGCGCGCAGGTAGTGGTTGAGCAATTGCTGATGGAAGCGCTCGGCCTGCTTGCGGGTGTCGAGGAACAGACAGTGCTGTGCGGCGCCTTCGGTACCGAAATCGTTGGTGGTGCTACCGACCGCAATCACCAGGCTGTCATAGCCCAGCACGCGCGCGGGCACCAGCTCACGGCCCTCTTCATCGAGGGTGGCGGCCAGCTGGATTTTTTTCTGCTCACGGTCGAGTCCGCTCATGCGCCCCAGTTGGAACTCGAAGTGGTTCCATTTGGCCTGGGCGACGTAATTGAGTTCGTCTTCCGAAGAGTTCAGCGAGCCGGCAGCCACTTCGTGCAGCAACGGCTTCCAGATATGGGTCAGGTTGGCGTCTACCAGCGTGATGCTGGCGGTGCCGCGCTTGCCCAGAGTCTTACCCAGGCGGGTAGCCAACTCCAGGCCGCCGGCGCCGCCGCCGACGATAATAATACGATGGGTCATGGGGATATCTCGCAAGGCTAAAAGAAATCGGAGCAGTTACCCCCGCGAGCGCCAGGCAGCTCATAGCGTCAGGTAACTCAAAAGGCGGCTCAGCAACCCGAGCCCGATCACCACCACCAGCACCACACCAAGGAGCAGCCACGGCCGGAAAGGCTTGCGCTCGACTCGGTTCTGGGAGAGTTGCAGGTACTCTTCGACATGCTGTTGGTCATCGGGGTTCAGGCGGCTGGTCATAAAGGCCTCGTCAGGTAGACGTTGCAAAAGGGTGCCACGTTACAGTCGGGAAGTGGGCGGTCTCGCCACAAGCGTAGCCTGTGCCCGCTTCACAGGCTGATGCCCACGTCGAACACTATGCTGCGCCCCAGGTTGTTGCGCAAGAAATCCGGTGCATCCGGATGCGCGAACAATACCCGCGCAAATGTCGGCCCAACCAGCGACAGCGAGCGCCAGCCCTGGCGCAGGTATTCGGTAGGCGGCGGGAAGTGGCTGTTGAGGTCCAGCACTTCGCGCTTGAGGCTGGTGAAGGCGACGATGTCCAACTCGCCCAGGTCCATCCCGCGCTCCTTGTAGTTATGGGCCTTCTTGCGCAGGGTCGGCGCCAGGCGCAGCAGGAATTCGTGGGCGGGAATACGCCGAGGCTTGGCTTCGCGCCGCACCAGTTGGCTGAGGGAAAACGCACTGCGCCGGCGCAGCAATTCGTCGCGCCATTCGTCGTTCAGGCGCCGTCCCTCATCCAATACGAAAAACACTTCGAAACTGGCATCGCGAAACAGCACGTCCGGCGGTTCCTGCCCGGCGGCGTGAAACTCCTCGGCCCGATAAGGCACATTCAAGCCTTGCAACAGGCGCTGGCAGACCCAACGCTCACGCTCCCATTTGCGGGCATTGGACAGGAACGCATTGGCTTGTTCGGCCGCTACGGTGAGCAGGCGCAAATAATCTGAGTCATCCATGCTTGCAGCTTAGCGTCCAAATGATGACCGCAGGAAGTCCCGCTGCAAAAGGTCGGTGTAGACTGGCTACTCGACCGCTATGCCGAGGATGAGGAGTCCGCTGTGAAGTTTTTTCTGCTGCTGTTGCTTGCCCTGCTGCCCTTGTGCGCCCAGGCCGTCGAGGTGGGTGAGCGCCTGGCGCCGTGGACCCTGCTGGATCAATTTGACCAGGCCTACACCCTGAATGATCAGGCGCAGATTCTGCTGGTCGCGCGCAGCATGGACGCCGCCAAGCAGGTGGACGCAGCGCTGCAAGGCCAGCCCAAAGGTTACCTGGAAGCACGGCATGCGGTGTTTGTCGCGGACATTCAGCGCATGCCCCGGCTGATCGCCAAGTTGTTCGCGGTACCCGCCATGCAGGCCTACAACTACCGGGTCATGCTCGATCGGGACGCGCGCATCGCCCCGCGCTACCCGGGCGCCGTGGATAAAGTGCTGTGGCTGCAGCTGGATAAAGGCCAATTGATTGAGCAACGCGAATACAGCTCCGCCACCGAACTGCGCCAGGCCCTGGAGCAGGTGAAGCCGTGATCAGCGCCGCCGTGCTGGCACCGACGACGCTCGGCATCGGTTGGTTGTTGTACGCGCCGGTGTTGCTGTGGGCGATCCTGCGCGCGCCGTGGGTCGAGTTGTTTGCCGACCGGCGGCGCCAGCATTTGCTGTTCGGCACGGTGTTCGCGCTGTTCATGCTGTGGCTGGTACGGCGTGATTTCGATACCGGGGTTTCCTACCACTTTATCGGCATGACTGCTGTGACCCTGTTGCTGGATTGGCCGTTAGCCATTGTCGGTGGGTTTGCCGCCCAGCTGGGCCTGATGGCACTGGGGCGCCAGGATCTCGCAGCCCTCGGCGTCAACGGCATGCTGCTGATTGTGTTGCCGGTGCTGGTCACTGAAGGCTGCGCACTGCTGGTGGAGCGGGCGCAACCGCGCAATCCCTTCGTGTACATCTTCTGTTCCGGTTTCTTCGCTGCGGCGTTGTCGGCGTTGCTCTGCCTGCTGGCCGCATTGGGCCTGCTGTGGCTGGACGGGCGTTTTGCCATGCCGGAATGGCTGGAAGATTTCATCGGCTACCTGTGGCTGATCATCTTCCCCGAGGCCTTTATCAACGGCATGGTCATCAGCGCCCTGGTGGTGTTTTGCCCGGAGTGGTTGGAGACGTTCAATCGCACGCGCTACCTGTCGGCGCCCTGGAAGGATGACGATTCGCGGCGTTGATCCAGATCAAATCCCGCGGGGTCGCGCAGGCCCATGCTCTGCAAAATTTTCCAGGAGCACGGACATGAGTGTGTACGAATGGGCACGGCAGGAGTTGCGCAGAAGCCAGGACGCGGCACAGGAAATCGGTTTCGATCCGGGCTTGACCCTGCGCGCCATGCTCAGCGCGGTGGTGCAGCAGAGCAAGGGGGTACGCAGTTTCGAAGACCTGGCCGACGAGCTGCAATACCTTGCAGAGAATCTCGACGACCAGCAGGAATATGCCTTCATGCGCCCTTAATGGCGCGGCGGCAGGTCCTCGGAGAACAGCTCGTCCTCAGCGTCCGGAGCTACCGGGATCTTGTGTTCCTCAGCGGCCCACGCGCCGAGGTCGATGAGTTTGCAGCGGTCCGAGCAGAACGGCCGGTTGAGGTTGGTCGCTTTCCATTCCACGGGGGCGCCGCAGGTTGGGCAATCGACGGTCAAGGGTTGGCTCATGATCGGCCTCCACGCAAAGTAAGGTAAAAGTGGTGCAGTCGCTCGACCTCGCTGTGCAGCCAGGCCAGGTCCTGGTCATTGACCAGTACGTCATCGGCATGGTTCAGGCGGTCTTCGCGGCTGGACTGGGCCTTGAGGATCGCCTGCACCTGCTGTTCGCTGATGCCATCGCGCTGCAGGGTACGCTGAATCTGCAGCGATTGCGGCACGTCGATCACCAGGATGCGCTGGGTCATGCTGTACTGGCCGGATTCGATCAGCAGCGGCGACACCAGAATCGCGTAGGGTGACTGCGCGCGCGCCAGGTGGCTGCGAATCTCTTCGCCAATCAGCGGATGCAGCAAGGCTTCGAGCCAGCGTCGCTCTTCAGGTACTTCAAAGATCAGCTTGCGCAGTGCGGCGCGATCCAGTTGGCCGTCAGGTTGCAGCACGCCGTCGCCAAAATGCTCGGCGATGCTTGCCAGTGCCGGCCGCCCAGGTTCGACCACCCAGCGCGCGGCGTGATCGGCGTCCACCAGGTCGATGCCCAGGTCGACAAAGTGCTGGGCAGCTGCGCTCTTGCCACTGCCGATACCGCCAGTCAGGCCAAGAATCCAGGGTGTTGCAACAGAATTGGTCATCTGAAACCGACAGACTGCAAATAGAAGTCGGTTATTTGACCACCCCAGAGCAATGCAATCCAGCCGGCAATCGCCAGATACGGACCAAATGGCATGGGTGTCGACGCCTGGGCCTTGCGCATTCGCATCAGGATCAAGCCACAAAATACCCCCACCAGCGATGACATCAGCAGTGTCATCGGCAGGATCTGCCAGCCGCCCCAGGCCCCGAGCAGGGCGAGCAACTTGAAGTCGCCGTGGCCCATGCCGTCCTTGCCGGTGGCCAGCTTGAACAGCCAGAACACGCTCCACAGGCTCAGGTAGCCGATCACGGCGCCCCACAGGGCATCGGGCAACGTGGTGAACAGCCCGAAGCTATTGACGATCAGCCCCAGCCACAGCAGCGGCAATACCAGCACATCCGGCAGCAGTTGGTGGTCGGCATCGATCAGGCTCATCGCCAATAACCCACAGCTCAACAGCATCAGCGCTGCGGCTTGCCAACCGAAACCGAAATGCCAGGCCACCAGCGCGCAGAGCAACCCGCTCGCCAGTTCGGTGAGTGGGTAGCGCGCACTGATCGCTCCCCGGCAGTGAGCACAGCGACCCTTGAGCAACAGATAACTGAGCAGGGGAATGTTTTCCCAGGGGCGGATCGGGTGATTGCAGTGGGGGCAGCATGAGTGGGGCAGCATCAGGTTGTAGGTCGGCCCGGCAGGTTCGGCGGGCAAGCCGAGCACTTCATGGGCCTGGGCTCGCCATTCCCGTTCGAGCATTTTTGGCAGGCGCCACACCAGTACGTTGAGAAAACTGCCGACGACCACCCCCAGCACCAAGGCCATCGACACAAAGACCCAGGCGTGCTCGCTCAGCAGCAGGCTCAAAATGCGCTCCCCAATTGGAAAACCGGCAGGTACATGGCGACGACCAGTGCCCCGACAATCCCGCCCAATACCACCATGATCAGCGGTTCCATCAAACTCGTGAGGTTATCGACCTGGTCGTCCACTGCGGCCTCGTAATGGCTGGCGACTTTTTCCAGCATGCGGTCCAGGGTGCCCGACTCTTCGCCGATCGCCGTCATCTGGATCGCCATGCCGGGAAACAGCCCGCTGGCGGCCATGGATTGATTCAATTGCATACCGGTGGATACATCGTGTCGCATAAGCTCGATTGCCTGTTTGAACGGTTCTGAACCAGCAGCGCCGGCCACCGACCCCAGCGCCTGCACCAGCGGAACGCCGGCAGCAAACGTCGTGGAGAGCGTACGGGCGAAGCGGGCTACTGCCGATTTCTGCAGCAGTTTGCCTGCCAGGGGCGTTTTCAACAAACCGGCGTCCAGCCAGCGACGAACCTCTACTGAAGCGCGATAGGTGTGACGCAACCCCATGGCGACAGACCCCATGCCCAGCGCCACGATCCACCAGGCGCGTTGCAGGAACTCGGACAGCGCGATCACGTGGAGGGTGAAATCCGGCAGCTTGCCGTCGACCCCGGCAAACAACGTCTGGAATTGCGGCACCACGTGGATCAATAGCACGCCGGTGACGACGCTCGCGACGACCAGCACTGCGATCGGATAGGTCATGGCCTTTTTGATTCTGGCTTTGAGCCGTTCGCTCTTTTCCCGGTGGACCGCCACGCGCTCCAGCAAGGTCTCAAGTGCCCCCGCTTGTTCACCGGCAGCCACCAGGTTGCAGTACAGCTCATCGAAATAGCGCGGTTGTTTGCGCAACGCTTCACTCAGGTTGGTACCGGCGGCGACCTCCTGCTTCAGGCGCTGCACCCGCTCGCGCACCGAGGGGTTGTCGAAGCCTTCGCTGATGATGTCGAAGGCCTGCAGCAGTGCGATCCCGGCTTTGAGCAGCGTGGCCAGTTGGCGCGTGAACAAGGTGATGTCCGCCGGTTTAACGGGCGGGGTGAAGCTCGGCAGCCAATGCGATCGTTCGCGCACGCGACCGGGGCTGATGCCTTGCTGGCGCAGCTGCGCCTTTACCAGGGCCGGGTTGTGCGCCGTGGCATGCCCGCAGACCTTGCGTCCTTTGCGGTTGATGCCTTCCCAGGCGTAAATCGTCGAGGCGTTGTTCATGTCACGGTTCCGCACACAAGTCGTCGAAGATTTATAGCTTAGTCAGGTGACGGATTCGGGCTGGCGGGGAACCACCGATAAAATGTCAGAATGTGCGTCTTGTGCGCGATTGACCGCTTGCGGATGAGTACACTGGCGCCGCTGCAAAATACGGGGCGCAGGACGCGCCTTGTCATGAGTTTTATTCTGGAGAGTGAATGTGATGCGTCAGAAAGGTTTTACCCTGATCGAGTTACTGATCGTCGTGGCAATCATCGGCATTTTGGCCACCATCGGCCTGCCGATGTACACCACCCACCAGGCCAAGGCTAAATTCACTGCCGGCCTGACTGAAATCACGGCGTTGAAAGCCGGGTACGAAGACACCCTCAATCAAGGGACCGTGCCCACCCTGGCATTGATCGGCGGCACCAGCCCCACGGCCAACTGCAAGATCGACGTCTCCGGCGACGTTGCCACGGGGGCCGGTTCCATCAGCTGCGAAATACTCGACGCACCGGCACCGGTGCTGGGCAAGAGCATCAACCTCACGCGCAATGCCACCACGGGCTGGAAGTGCAGTACGACCGCTGATGCCAAATATGCAGCCAAAGGTTGCGGCGCCGACGGTGCCTGACTGCTAAACCATCCACATGGACGTAGAGGTGGCCGATGTCGTTATCTGTACAGCAGCGCGGCAGTATTTTCCTGGTAGTGACGGTGTGTTTGCTGGTTGTGGGGATATGCGTGCCCTTCAGTGGGCATGATCTACAGCGGACATTGCAGATTGCCATTGCCGTCTGCGCGGTGCTGTATGGGCTGTCGGTGACTTCGCAGGAGCGGTTGGTGGATCGGTTCACGGCCCTCGGGCTTGCGCTGATCATCGTGCTGGGGCTGGTGTCCTCGGCGCTGGCCCGACAGCCGCTCTGGGCGTTTACCGAAGTGGCGTTGTTTGTCGGTTGCGCGGCGATCACCGTGGCGTTTGCCGTGCTGCGTCGCCGCGAAGGTGAGCCTCTGGACCGTTTGCTGGTCATGGTCGTGGTGCTGCTGTGCCTGATCAAATCCATCCAATACCTGTACGCCGTCACGGTGGCCTTCAGCAGTGGTGCGCTGACGCTGGACCCTGACCTGTTGCTGTCGAGCTTTTCCAACAAGCGCTTTTACGGCCAGTTCCAGACCTTTACCTTGCCGCTGCTGGCGCTCCCCCTGTTACTGCCCAAGGCCTCTCGAACCCAGCGAGGCCTGATATTTGCGTTGCTGTGTGTCTGGTGGTTGATCGCGATCAGCGGCGGCACGCGCGGTACATGGCTTGGCCTCGGCGTGGCCGGGGCGGTACTGGCGATGTTGGGGCCGTGGGGGCGACGCTGGCTCGGCTGGCAATTGGCCGCGGTGTCATGCGGCTTGTTGCTGTACTGGCTGCTGTTCACGGTGTTGGCGGATTACCTGGGGATCGAGATTGCCAATGCTGCACGTGATCGCCTTACCACCACGCTGTCGGGGCGTGGTCCGATCTGGTGGCAGGCGTGGCATATGCTCGTCGAGCGGCCCTGGCTGGGCTTCGGGCCGATGCATTTTGCCGATATTGCCAACAAGATTGCCGCTCACCCCCACCAGGCTATCCTGCAATGGGCCAGTGAATGGGGAGTGCCATCCGCCGTGTGCGTTGCGGCCTTGGCGTGGCGAGGTGGCTGGGCCACGTTGGCTGTGCTGCGTGAGCGCGCGCTGTCCGCCGAACGTGCGGACCTGCTGAGGCTATGCCTGTTTGCGGCATTGGTTGGCGCGTTGGTGCAGTCCATGGTCGACGGCGTGATTGTGATGCCCGTCTCCCAGGTGTGGTTGGCGCTGGTCGTGGGCTGGCTGCTGGCACTGCATGAGTGGCGGTTGCCGGCCTTCGCAACGGTGCCATGGTTGCGGGGGGCATGGAAAGCCCTGAGTGTATTGGCCGTTGGTCTGTTGATCTTCATCGCAGCGCGCGACATTCCGCACATCACCCAAGCCCAGCAGCAGTACCTGGAGAGCCATGGCAATTTGCTGCAACCCCGCTTCTGGACCCAGGGCGTGATTGCCCGTTGAGGGCCGCAAGTTGCCGGACGCCCGATGCGGTGCTAGCTTTAGCCCACCGCCCGTGTAGCTCAGCCGGTAGAGCAGCGCACTCGTAACGCGAAGGTCGCAGGTTCGATTCCTGTCTCGGGCAAAAGGGCACTACTGTTTCAAAGGCAACACTGTCTCAAAGGCAACACTGTTTTCAGATGATCCCAGAATGGTTCTGAAGGCCAGACGAGCTGGCATTTGCGCCCGCTCTTTTGTATCTGCGCAACCTTGATGACCCAGATGCATCCCCATTCCTCGATCTAAGAGAACAACATGACCACAACTGAAATGACCCAGGAAGTTCGGCATCAAGCAGCCCTCGAAAAATACCTCGAGGAATCGCCGCAGCTTAAAGAAGAGATCAAGGACCTGAGCGCCGATGATCAGCGCGACCAGATTCAGTGGGCATTCGAGGACGAGGCCGAGAGCCGGGGCTACCAGCCCTGGGAGCTGACCCTCTATTACACGTCGACACCGGAAGAATTCGAAGCCGCCAGGCTCGCCTTGCACAAAGAGGCGTCCGAGGTACTGGGCGTCGACTGGGAAGAATATTGCGAGATGAACGGCCTGGTTGTTTGAATCAGCCTGCAGGAGCCGGCAACCCGGCTCCTGCAGATTTTCCTCAGATGCTGAGACGCATCGACAGATCCACCGCTTTTACATCCTTGGTCATCGCGCCGATGGAGATGTAGTCCACCCCGGTCTCGGCGATAGGCAGCAGCGTGCTTTCATTGATCCCGCCGCTGGCCTCCAGCTTGGCCTTGCCGCCATTCAGGCGCACGGCTTCACGCATGTCTTCCAGGCTCAGCTCATCGAGCATGATGATATCGGCGCCCGCCGCCAGCGCTTCGCGCAGTTCCTGCAGGCTTTCCACTTCGATTTCCACCGGTTTGCCGGGGGCGATCTTGTGCGCGGCGGTGATGGCTTGGGCGATGCCACCACAGGCGGCAATATGGTTTTCCTTGATCAGGAACGCGTCGTACAAACCGATACGGTGATTGTGGCAGCCGCCGCAGGTCACCGCGTACTTCTGCGCCAGGCGCAGGCCCGGTAGGGTTTTGCGGGTGTCCAACAGCTTGACCTGAGTGCTCGCGACAAAATCCGCCAGGTACTGCGCGCGGGTAGCGACCCCGGAGAGCAATTGCAGGAAATTCAGCGCACAGCGTTCGCCGCTGAGCAGCGAGCGTGCCGGTCCTTCAAGGCGGAACAGCACCTGATTGGGGCTGACGCGCTCACCGTCGGCCACCTGCCAATGCACGGCGACGCGTGGGTCCAGCTGGCGGAACACTGCATCGACCCAGGCCGTACCGGAAATGACTGCGTTGTCGCGGGTAATGATGGCGGCCGTGGCCAGCCGTTCGGCCGGGATCAACTGTGCGGTGATGTCGCCGCTGCCGATGTCTTCCAGCAGTGCGCGGCGCACGTTGGCTTCGATTTCGGCGGTGAGGTCGGCAAGACGGAGATTCGGCATAACAGGCTCCACAAACAAAGTGCCCCGATTATAGGGGCAGTGCGCGTCCGAACCCACACTCGCTGCTCATTTACCGCGCCGTCGCAGAGTTTGCTGGCGCAACCCCCCTCATTTGCAAGATAATCTCGCGCCTTTCAATTGGCGTCATAGCTTTGACGTCATGGTAATCACCGGCCATCCAGTGTGCCCACGCGGGCCTGTAGCCGATCTTTGCCCCACTCAATACCGCCGTTTCAGGAGGCCAGGATGCACAATGACGGAAAGGTGGTGCCAATCAACAAGGCACACGCCACGCCATCTCCGCTCGCCCGGTTGCCGGTGGTGTTGCTGCAGGTTCGCGACAAGGCAGCGCAACAGCTGCAGCAGGGGCTGCAGGAACTGTTCGATAACGCCGACGACACGTTGTTCGAAATGGCCGACAAGGCCCGTAACAACGTCGATCACCATATTTTCTTCGAAGCCATGCGCGACCTGCGCCTCAAGCGCAAGAATTTCGAGCGCGTGTTCATGGAGCGCCTGTTCGAAGCCTTTGCCAACCTGGGCGACGCGGGGCGGGGGGCGTTGAAATGGGTGCCGGTGATGTCCTACGACGCTGCACCCGGTACCTCCAGGGATCAACTGGAAAAAGCCGTGGCGCTGGAGGCCATGCTGGGTCGGGTGCATCACCGCGACGGCCTGGCGCTGGGGCAACTGACCGCCCGTTTGAGTGCATTGCTCGGCAATCGCCTGGACGATCGGGAGAACCCGCTCGGTCCGGCGCTGCTCTGCGAGTTTTTCCTGCGGGCGGGGCGCAGCCTCGGCGTGGAAATTCGCGTCAAGCTGATCATGCTCAAGCTCTTCGAAAAATACGTGCTCAGCGATGCCGACCAGTTGTACGGCGAAGCCAACCAATTGTTGGTTGCGACGGGGGTGTTGCCGGAACTCAAGGCCGCCCCCTCGCGCCGCCCCGGTGGGCGTGCCGCCCGTGAACAACCCAGCCCGGATGCGCAGGCGGGCGCCGAGCAGCCTGTCGATGACAGCGGCCAGCAAGCGTTCGCCGTCCTGCAGGAGCTGCTCAAAGCTGTGCGCGGCAGCGTGGCCCCCACCCTCGAAGCCAGCGCCGAGCCCCAGCCAATCGCCACCCGTGACCTGCTCAGGCTGCTGTCCCATTTGCAGCAGTATGTGCCGGAGCCGGAGCTTGAAGACGACTTCGACCTGCGCAACCAGCTTGAACAACTGCTCACCCGTGTCAGCGTCAAGAGTGGCAAGTCGCGGGTGGTGGAGGATGCAGACGAAGACGTGATCAACCTGGTCGCGCTGTTGTTCGAGTTCATCCTCAATGACCGCACGGTGCCCGATGCCTTCAAGGCCTTGATCGGCCGATTGCAGATCCCGATGCTCAAAGTCGCGGTGTTGGACAAGAGCTTTTTCACCCGCGCCAACCACCCCGCGCGGCGCCTGCTCAATGAAGTCGCGGCGGCGGCCATGGGCTGGAGCCCGTGTGATGACTATCAGCGCGACCACCTGTACCTGCGTATCGAACAAGTGGTGCAGCGCCTGCTCAACGACTATGTCGAAGACCCGGCGATTTTTTCCGGATTGTTGACCGAGTTCAGTGCGTTCACCGCCGATGAGCGGCACCGCAGCGAATTGCTCGAACAGCACACCCGCGAGGCCGAAGAAGCTCGCGTACGCACCGAGGCGGCCCGTCAGCGAGTGGCCGATGTGCTCAACCGGCGGCTGCTGGGTAAGGTCCTGCCACGCACGGTGGTGCAGTTCCTCCAGCAGGCCTGGAGCCAGGTGCTGTTGCTGGCCAGCCTCAAGCACGGTGAGCAGTCGGTGCAATGGCAAGCGGGGCTGCGCACCCTCGACGAACTGATCTGGAGTGTCAGCCTGCAGCAAGACACCGAAGCCGGGCGCCACTTGCTGGAACAGTTGCCGGGGTTGCTCAAGGCGTTGCGTGACGGATTGACCAGCGCTGCGTTCGACCCATTCAGCACGCGTGATTTTTTTGTGCGGCTGCAGGCCCTGCATAGGCAGGCGACTGACGACCTCGATGAGCTGATCGAGGTGAGTGAGCCCTTTGTACTTGGGGCGGTCCCGCATGAGGCCGATGAAGAGCTGCCGGACAACGATCCTGACCTGCTCCAGGCTCGGCAGTTGCGGATGGGGCAGTGGGTGGAGTTCCAACGCGGGACTGCCAGCAGCCTGCGATGCAAGCTCACGATGATCATGGCGCCGGCCAATCGCTACATCTTTGTCAGTCGCACGGGGCTCAAGGTCCTGGAGCAAAGCGCCGGCCAACTGGCGGTGGCATTCAAGGCTGGCACGCTACATATGCTCGACGATGGGCCCTTGTTCGAGCGTGCGCTGGCGGCGGTGGTGGGCAAGCTGCGACAACTCAATCGCGGCAAGTGATCGCAACCACAGGGGCGAACGCGGCATACTGGTAACACTTTGTCTCGTTCAAGGAACCGGTATGCAGTTGGACTCCGCCAGCGGTTGGTGCAAGGGTATTCGTCATTGCCCTTCGCCCAACTTCAACGAGCGCCCCGCAGGCGAAATCTCACTGTTGGTGGTGCATAACATCAGCCTGCCGCCCGCGCAGTTCGCTACCGGCAAGGTGCAGGAGTTTTTCCAGAACCGCCTGGATGTCACGGAACATCCCTACTTTGAAGGGATTGCTGACCTACGGGTGTCCGCGCATTTTCTGATTGAGCGCGACGGCGCGGTGACGCAGTTTGTGTCCTGCATCGACCGCGCCTGGCATGCCGGGGTCTCGTGCTTCGAAGGGCGAGAGACGTGCAATGATTTTTCCCTGGGAATCGAGCTGGAAGGCACCGATGACCTACCGTTCACCGACGCCCAGTATGTGTCGCTGATCGACCTGGCCCGCCAGTTGCTGGCGGCCTACCCCGGGATCACGCCGCAGCGGATTTGTGGCCACAGCGATATCGCGCCGGGACGCAAGACCGATCCCGGCCCCGCTTTTGATTGGACGCGCTTTCGCAGCGCCCTGCTGGATGGAGGACACGCACAATGAGTTTTCTGGTGTTGGTGCTGGCGGTCTGGATCGAGAAATTCTCGGCCCTGCGCCGGCGTGTGCAGCGCGATGGCGGCTGGTTGCGCGAGCTGGCCAAGCTGGAATCCAGCCCGCGCATGGGCAAGCAGCCCTGGCTGATTCTGACCGTGATGGTGTTGCTGCCGGTGGCGTTGCTGGCGCTGTTGCTTCTGGTGCTGGAGCCGGTGGCCTACGGGTTGTTGGCACTGCCGGTGCACCTGGTGGTGGTGATCTACAGCCTGGGGCGTGGCGATCTACTGGCCGGGCTGGGCCCGTTTCGCGATGCCTGGCGGCGCGGCGACCTGCAAGCCGCAGAGCACGTGGCCGAACGCGACCTGAGCCTGAGTGCCGACAGCGGCGAACAGCTGCTCGAACGCGTCCAGGGGCATCTGCTGTGGCAGGCCTACCAAAGCTTTTTCGCGGTGATTTTCTGGTACTTCCTGCTGGGACCGGTGGCCGCCCTGGCGTATCGCCTGCTGGCGCTGGCCAGCGAATACAGCAAGAACCCGCTGGTGGCCGAGCGTGCCGGGCAATTGCGGCATGCGTTTGACTGGTTGCCGGTTCGCCTGCTGGCAGCCAGCTTCGCCCTGGTAGGCAATTTCGTCGCGGTCAGCCGCGTGATGCTGCACGAGCTGTTGAACTGGGATATCAGCGCCGCCCAACTGGTGGAAAAGGTGGGCCTGGTTGCCGCCGAAATCCCGCCGCCAGTGGTCGGTGCCGATGGCATCAACAGCCTGGACCGCCTGTGGGAGCTGCTGCTGCGCGCGGCGGTGCTGTGGTATGCCGGGTTCGCTATCTGGACCGTGTTGCCCTGATCCTTACAGACCCCCGGTTCGCTGGCGATACGAGCACTTTGGTGGTTACATCACCCGAGTTGCGTCGATCGCCGGCAAGCCGGCGCCTATCTCGTTAACTTTACGTTACAAAACTCCCTTTCAAATTGAGCTATACAGACAGAGCGCCAAATAGTGGCTTTCTGCCGCCGCCCTGCGCCTCAAATAAAAATAATAGAAAGGGAGTTCACCTGTGAAGAGCTTGCTCTATCCCGCCGTCGCGCTGATGAACCGTCTGAGTTTCGGCATGAAGTTCAGCCTGATCAGCGTGCTGTTCCTGCTGCCGATGCTGGCAACCAACTATTACCTGGTACGTGATTCCTGGCGCGAGTTCCAAGGCACGCGTATCGAACTGCAAAGCCTGGATCTACTCGGCAGCAGCCTGGCGCTGCGCCGCGACCTGGAAACCCTCAACAACCAGGTGCAGATCAACGCGACCCTGGGGCAGGCCGGCAAAGCTGGTGACCTGGAGGGCAAGATCACTGCCCTGGAGCAAAGCGTGCTGACCCGCCTGCAAGGCCTCAGCGCGATGGCCACCGACCCTGAGCAAATCGCCGTCTTTGACGCCAAGCGCGACGAGCTGGTCGCGGCCTTCAAGGCCCAGCAACAGGAAACCTCGCTGCTGAGTAAAAGTGCGTTGATCGGCAAATTGCTCAACAAGGCGCAGATGCTCAGCCAGATCATCGCCAGCCAATCCGGCTTGAGCCGCGACCCCCAGAGCGATTTGCGCCAACTCAGCGAACTCATCACCAGCGTGACCCCGCAGGTCACGCAAACCCTGGGGGAGGGCCGGGCGATGGGCGCGTATTCGCTGGGCCAGGGGTTCCTCAATTCATCCTCCAGCACGCGCTTTGACGAGTTGTTGCAGCAGTTGGAAAAGCTCCAGGCCGAATACGGCTTGAAGTTGCAGGACGCGTTGGGTTCCAGCAAGACCGCGCACACCGCGCTCGACAGTTTGGCCAAGGCCAGCACCGCCAGTCTCAAGCAAGGCAGCGAGCTGTTTGAAGAACAGGTGGTGATGGCCGAGACTCTCGACGCGCCCTGGCAGGCGTTCTACGACAACGTCACCCAACTGATGGCGCAGACGTATCAATTGGATGAAGCGACCCTGAGCTTCATCGGCCAGCAACTGGAGCAGCGCCTGGCGCAGAACCGCACACACATGGTGGTGCTGGTGTCGGCCCTCAGCGCGGTGTTCCTGCTGATCTTTTACTTGTATGCAGGCTTCTACGCCTCCACGCGTACCACGTTGCGGCGTTTGGGGGCGATGATGGACAAGGTCGCCGCCGGTGATATGACCGTCACTTTTGTCGCCCACAGCCGCGATGAATTGGGCGACCTGGGCCAGGTGTTCAACGGCACCGTGGCAAAAATCCATGACTTGATCGAGCGCGTCGGTCACACCGTCAGCCAGGTTGAACTGCAGGCCGGCCAGGTGGAAGCGGTCTCGGCGCAGAGCAACCAGGCGGTCTCCGGCCAGCGCACTCAGATCGAGCAGGTCGCAACGGCCATGAACCAGATGTCGTCTACTGCCCAGGAAGTCGCGCGCAGTGCGGCGGCGGCGGTCAGCAGTGCCCACAGTGTCAATGATGAAACTGTCAGCGGCCGTGGCCTGGTGCAATCCCAGCAGGGCAGCATCGCCCGGCTCGCCTCGGAGATCGATGAGTCGGTGCGGGTCATCAACCAGCTGGCCACCGACAGCCAGTCGATCAGCAGCGTGTTGGAAGTGATCAAGAGCATCGCCGAGCAAACCAACCTGCTCGCGCTCAATGCTGCCATCGAGGCGGCGCGGGCGGGTGAGCAGGGGCGCGGGTTTGCGGTGGTGGCCGATGAAGTGCGCACGTTGGCCCGGCGCACCCAGCATTCCACCGAAGAAATCGAGCAGATGATCAGTCGTTTGCACAGCGGGGTGGCAGCTGCGGTGAAGGCCATGGGCACCAGCCATGAAATGGCGAATGGCACGGTAGGGCAGTCGGAAAAAGTCCAGCAGGCCCTGGAAAATATCCTCGGGGCCGTGGGCATGATCGTCGATCAGAACCAACAGATTGCCGCCGCGGTGGAGCAGCAGACCGCCGTCGCCCACGATATCGACCAGAACATCGTCGAAATCAATCGTGCCGGCGAGCATGCGGCCGAGGGCGCACATCAGACCGAAGCGGCGAGCCGGCAGCTGTCGATGCAGGTGATCGAATTGAAGCAACTGATCGGGGCGTTTCGTGTGTAAGGCGCAAGAGTAGGAATTGTCTACTTATGACGTAGTTCGTGTCTTGATTCGCCGCTCGCTCTTCTGTGGCTGTGTGAATGGGTGAGAATTTGTTTCACACACTCAAGGTACTGGGGAGCACGGCGATGGCCACGGCAATCGGCATCAAAGGGCACTGCGCCCATTGCGACATCACGTTTGAGCTCAAGCCTTGGCAGTTGAATGCCATCGCCATCGAAGAGCCCTTCGATTGCCCGTATTGTCATCGGGTGTTGCAGCTGAGCTGTCCGCGGCAACTGCGTCAGTTCAAGGCGCTCGACCACTGGGCGCTGGTGCACCCGAGCATGGCGGTCCTGACGTGTGTGGTGCTGATCGTGGCACTGGTGGCGGAGTGGGTGGGATTGATCAGTGTGATCGGCCAGCTCAACGTGTCATTGGTGGTGCTGCTGGTGCACTTCCTGGCATTGCGTTATGCCCGTTCGCGGCAGCGGATCACCCTGGACCTGCAAGCAGTCATGCCGGCACTACCAGTTGAACACCTCGCACGCATTGCGTGTGCTCGCCTCAGCCAGCAATAAGGGCGTGGTCCCCATGCGCGCGGCCAGGTCGGTGCAGATCGCCGGCAAATGCTGCGGGCTATTGCGTTGGCCAGGGTACATGGCGGGCGCCATGTCCGGTGAGTCGGTTTCCAGCACCACCGCGTCCAACGGCAATTGCGCCAGTACCTTGTGCATACGCAAGGCCTGGGGCCAGGTAGCGGCGCCGCCCAGTCCCAGTTTGAAGCCGAGCTTGATGTACTCGCGGGCTTCTTCCCGGCTACCGGCAAAGGCATGGATGATGCCGCCCCGTGGCAGGCGGATGCGCTTGAGGGTGGCGATCACCGCCGCGTGACTGCGGCGTACATGCAGCAATGCCGGCAGTTGGCAGTCCACGGCGAGCTTGAGCTGGGCTTCAAACAGGTGTTGCTGGCGTTCGCGGTCCAGGGTTTCGAGGAAATAATCCAGGCCGATCTCGCCCACGGCGCACAGTTGCCGATGGCCCTGCAGGCGGGTCAGCCAGTCGCCCAGCTCGGTCAGGTCGGCAGGTCGATGATCATCGAGGTACACCGGGTGCAGGCCGAAGGCGGCGAACAGGCTTTCGTCTGCTTGCACCAGGTCCCACAGTCGCTGCCAATTCTGCTGATACACGCCCAACACCACCATGCGCCGAACGCCCAGCGCGCGGCTGTGGGCGAGGACTTCGCGGCGATCGCTGTCGAAGTCCGGAAAGTCCAGGTGGGTGTGGGTGTCGATCAGCTCCACGCTCAAGCCTCGTGAATACGCTGCTTGAACGTGCGGCCGATGGCGTGCACGCCGGGTTGGTACTGCTCGTCTTCGATGGCGGCCAGGGCCAGGCGCAGGGCGGTGTCGGCGATCAGTTGATGCTGCTGGGCCATGGCGTTGACCGGCAACGGCAGGAAGTCCAGCAGTTGGGTGTCACCAAAGGTGCCGAGGCTCAGGGGCCGCGACTTCAACGGGAAGTCATGCAGCGCATCGAACACGCCTTGCAGCAGCACGTAGGACGTGGTCACCAGCGCGTCAGGCAAATGCCCCAGGCGTTGCAGTAATTGCTCCATCAGTTGTCGGCCACAGTCACGGCTGAAGGCTTCGCCGTGTTCGACCAATACCTCGCCCTTGAAGCCTTGCAGCGCCTCATGGAAACCTGCCGCGCGCTCCTGGCTGATGCTCAGCTCGGGACGCGCGCCGATCAGCACGATCTGCTTGGGCAGCGGCTGCAGCAGGCTGCTGGTCAATTGCTGGCAGGCCTGGCGGTCGTCGCTGACCACCGAGCAGAACTGCCCGGGCTCCATTACCCGGTCGATGGCGATCACCGGCAAGCCCTTGGCTTGCAACTCGCGGTAACTGTCATCGCTGGCGGGCAGGCAGCTGGCGACGAACAGCGCGTCACAACGGCGCGCGCGGAACAGCTGCAGCAGTTGGCGCTCGCTGTCGGCCTCGTCATCGGAACTGGCGATCAGCAACTGATAGCCACGTGCCCGTGCGCCTTGCTCCAGCAGCTTGGCGATGCGCGCGTAACTGGGGTTTTCCAGATCCGGCAGGATAAACCCCAAGGTACGCGTGTGCCGGCTGCGCAGCCCGGCGGCCTGGGGGTTGGGGGTGAAGCCATGGGCTTCGACCACGGCACGCACCCGTTCGACGGTGGCGTTGCTGATCCGTTGCTGTTCAGCCTTGCCATTGATGACATAGCTGGCGGTGGTCACGGACACACCGGCGAGACGCGCGATATCACTGAGTTTCAAACCGGGATTTCCTTGTTTTTTGGAGCTTGCCCCGACATTTTGTCCAATCGTAACTGATTACGGCACGCGACCAATGTCTCAGCGCAAGTGCCGAGTGGTCCTTCAAGGATGCGCAATTAACGCGTAATCTGCCATAAATTCTAGATTAAACGTTTCAGCCAGCGTATTTTTACGACGTTCGCGACTGAGTACCTACTGCCAATTGACTGCTCAGTCAGTTATCCCGAAACGCCCTTACACTGTTTTATTCAAAACAATACCTAGTGCGGCCCCCGCACTAACTAGGAGAACGGCATGCTTGAGCTCACTGTAGAGCAGATTTCCATGGGCCAGATGGCTGTGGATAAATCTGCCGCCCTGCACCTGCTCGCTGACAAACTGGTGGCCGATGGCCTGGTCGCCGAGGGGTATCTCAGTGGCTTGCAAGCCCGTGAAGCCCAAGGCTCGACCTTTCTCGGCCAAGGTATTGCCATCCCCCACGGCACCCCCGAAACCCGCGACCAGGTGTTCTCCACCGGCGTGCGCCTGCTGCAGTTCCCCGAAGGGGTGGACTGGGGCGACGGCCAGATCGTCTACCTGGCGATCGGCATTGCGGCCAAGTCCGATGAACACCTGCGCCTGTTGCAACTGCTTACCCGTGCCCTCGGTGAAACCGACCTGGGCCAGGCGCTGCGGCGTGCCGGCAGTGCCGAAGCGCTGCTGAAACTGTTGCAGGGTGCGCCACAGGAGCTGGCGCTGGACGCGCAGATGATCAGCCTGGGCGTGTCCGCCGATGATTTTGAAGAACTGGTATGGCGCGGCGCCCGGCTGTTGCGTCAGGCCGATTGTGTGAGCAATGGTTTCGCCGCCGTCTTGCAACAGGTCGATGCGCTGCCCCTGGGCGATGGCCTGTGGTGGTTGCACAGCGAGCAGACCGTCAAGCGCCCGGGCCTGGCGTTTGTCACCCCGGACAAACCCATGCGCTACCTTGGCCAGCCGCTCAACGGCCTGTTCTGCCTGGCCAGCCTGGGCGAAGCGCACCAGGCCCTGCTGGAACGCCTGTGTGCATTGCTGATCGAAGGGCGCGGCCAGGAGTTGGGCCGCGCCACCAGCAGCCGCGCGGTGCTCGAAGTGTTGGGTGGCGAACTGCCGCCGGACTGGCCCAGCGTGCGCGTCACCCTCGCCAATGCCCATGGCCTGCACGCGCGGCCGGCGAAGATCCTCGCGCAGTTGGCGAAAAGTTTTGACGGCGATATCCGCCTGCGCATTGTCGACGGCCCGGTAGGCGCTGTGTCGGTAAAGAGCCTGAGCAAGTTGCTCAGCCTCGGCGCCCGACGTGGCCAGGTGCTGGAGTTTGTCGCTGAACCGGCGATTGCCGGTGACGCGCTGCCCGCGCTGTTGGCTGCTGTTGAAGCCGGCCTCGGCGAAGAAGTCGAGCCGCTGCCGACCGTGAGCGCCCAGCCTTCCGCTCCGGATAGCGCACCGGTGCTCAGCGCACCGCTGGCCGGCAGCCAGCTCCAGGCCATCGCCGCCGCCCCCGGCATCGCGATTGGTCCGGCGCATGTCCAGGTTCAGCAGGTGTTCGACTACCCGTTGCGCGGCGAGTCCTCGGCCATCGAGCGCCAGCGCCTGCAGGCCGCATTGGCCGACGTGCGCGGCGATATCCAGGGCCTGATCGAACGCAGCCAGGCCAAGGCTATCCGCGAAATTTTCATCACCCACCAGGAAATGCTCGACGACCCGGAACTCACCGACGAAGTCGACACGCGCCTCAAGCAAGGCGAGAGCGCCGAAGCGGCTTGGATGAGCGTGATCGAAGCTGCCGCCAGACAGCAGGAGTCGTTGCAGGACGCCTTGCTTGCCGAGCGCGCGGCCGATTTGCGCGACATCGGTCGCCGTGTGCTGGCGCAACTGTGCGGCGTCGAAACCGCCCAGGAGCCGAGCGAACCCTACATCCTGGTGATGGACGAAGTGGGCCCCTCGGACGTCGCGCGGCTGGACCCGGCGCGCGTCGCCGGCATCCTCACCGCGCGTGGCGGCGCCACGGCCCACAGCGCCATCGTCGCCCGCGCCCTGGGGATTCCCGCGCTGGTGGGCGCCGGTCCGACGGTGTTGCTGCTGGCTGCCGGCACCGCGTTGTTGCTGGATGGCCAGCGCGGCCGCCTGCATGTCGACCCCGATGCCGCCACCCTGCAACGGGCCACCGTCGAACGCGATACCCGCGAACAACGCCTGCAAGCCGCCTCGGCCCAGCGTCATGAGCCAGCCTTGACCCGTGACGGCCACGCGGTGGAAGTGTTCGCCAATATTGGCGAAAGCGCCGGTGTGGCCAGCGCGGTGGAGCAGGGCGCCGAAGGCATTGGCTTGCTGCGCACCGAACTGATTTTCATGGCCCATCCGCAAGCGCCGGATGAAGCCACCCAGGAAGCCGAATACCGCCGCGTGCTCGACGGCCTGGGCGGTCGCCCGCTGGTGGTGCGCACCCTCGATGTGGGCGGCGACAAACCGCTGCCGTATTGGCCGATCGCCGAGGAAGAAAACCCCTTCCTGGGCGTGCGTGGCATTCGCCTGACCTTGCAACGTCCGCAGATCATGGAGGCGCAATTGCGCGCGCTGCTGCGCTCGGCGGACAACCGCCCGTTGCGCATCATGTTCCCCATGGTCGGCAGCGTGGATGAATGGCGCGCGGCCCGCGACATGACCGAGCGCCTGCGCCTGGAAATCCCGGTGGTCGACCTGCAACTGGGGATCATGATCGAGGTGCCATCTGCGGCATTGCTCGCGCCGGTGCTGGCCAAGGAAGTGGATTTCTTCAGCGTCGGCACCAATGACCTGACCCAGTACACCCTGGCCATCGACCGCGGCCACCCGACCCTGTCGGCCCAGGCCGACGGCCTGCATCCGGCCGTGCTGCAACTGATCGACATCACCGTGCGCGCCGCCCATGCCCAGGGCAAATGGGTGGGCGTGTGCGGTGAGCTGGCGGCAGACCCGCTGGCAGTGCCGGTGTTGGTCGGCCTGGGGGTGGATGAGTTGAGCGTGTCGGCCCGCAGCATTCCTGAAGTGAAGGCGCGCGTGCGTGAATTCAGTCTGAGCGAGGCCCAGGGCCTGGCGCAAAAAGCACTCGCGGTGGGTTCGCCCGCCGAAGTGCGTGCCCTTGTGGAGGCCGTGTAGATGGCAATGATTCTGACCCTGACGCTGAACCCGGCGTTGGACCTGACGGTACGCCTGGGGCGCCTGGAGCCGGGTGAAGTCAACCGCAGCGAAACCCTGCTGACCCACGCGGCCGGCAAGGGCGTGAATGTGGCGCAGGTGCTGGCCGACCTCGGCCATCAGGTGAGCGTGGGCGGCTTTCTCGGTGCGGCCAACCCCGAGGCGTTCGAGGCGCTGATCGCCAGCCGAGGGTTCGGCGACGCGTTCATTCGCGTGCCGGGCGAAACCCGCAGCAATATCAAGATTGCCGAACAGGACGGTCGGGTCACCGACATCAACGCGCCGGGGCCGCTGGTGAGCGAGCAGGCACAACACGCCTTGCTCAAGCTGCTCGCGGTGATCGGCCCCGAGTTCGATGCCGTGGTGGTGGCTGGCAGCTTGCCGCGCGGCGTCAGTGCGCAGTGGTTCCAGGACTTGCTGGCGCAACTCAAGGACCTGGGTTTGAAAGTCGCCCTGGACACCAGCGGCGAGGCCCTGCGCGCCGGTCTGAAGGCCAGCCCATGGCTGGTCAAGCCCAATACCGAAGAGCTGGCCGATGCCCTGGGACATTCCACTGACGTCATCCACCAACTGCATCAGCAAGGGGTGGAACACGTGGTTGTCTCCGACGGCGCCGCAGGCGTGACCTGGTACAGCCCGCAGGGGGCCCTGCATGCCACGCCGCCCAAGGTGACGGTCGCCAGTACGGTCGGCGCCGGTGACTCGCTGCTGGCCGGGATGCTTCACGGTCTGCTCAGTGGCGATACACCGGAGCACACCCTGCGCCGCGCGACGGCGATTGCCGCGATGGCGGTGACGCAGATCGGTTTCGGCATCAGCGATGACGCGCAGTTGGCGCGCCTGCAAAACGGCGTCGACGTCCGCACGCTGACAGAACAATAAGAGGGATTGTGATGAAGTTAGCCATTGTTACTGCCTGCCCGAACGGCATGGTCACCAGTGTGCTGTGCGCCCGCTTGTTGGACGCAGCCGCGCAGCGTCAAGGCTGGAGCACCAGCGTCGAAGTGGTCGACGTGCAACGTCCGGAGCGCCAGCTGTCCCAGGCGACGCTCGACGCGGCCGAATGGGTGTTGCTGGTCAGCAGCACCGCGGTGGACATGCAGCGGTTTGTCGGCAAGCGCGTGTTCCAGAGCACCCCGGCCCAGGCGCTGGCGGATGTCGAGGCGGTCTTGCGCCGTGGTGCGCAAGAGGCGCAGGTGTATGTCGCGACGACCCCCGTCGCCGCGAAAAACGTCCCGCGCATCGTTGCCGTCACGGCTTGCCCCACCGGCGTGGCCCACACCTTCATGGCTGCCGAGGCCTTGCAGCAAACGGCCAAGCGCCTGGGGTATGACTTGCAGGTCGAGACCCAAGGCTCAGTCGGCGCCCGCACGCCGTTGAGCCCGCAGGCCATCGCCGACGCCGATGTGGTGTTGCTGGCGGCCGACATTGAAGTCGCCACCGAGCGCTTCGCCGGCAAGAAGATTTACCGCTGTGGCACCGGCATTGCGCTCAAGCAGTCCGAAGCGACCCTCAACAAAGCCTTGGCCGAAGGCGCGGTGGAAAGCGCGGCCGGCGGTGCGGCGACCAAGAAGCCGGAAAAAACCGGCGTCTACAAACACCTGCTCACTGGCGTGTCGTTCATGTTGCCGATGGTGGTGGCGGGCGGCTTGCTGATCGCCTTGTCATTCGTGTTCGGCATCCACGCGTTCGAACAGGAAGGCACCTTGGCGGCGGCGCTGAAAACCGTCGGCGACCGCGCCTTCATGCTGATGGTGCCGTTGCTGGCGGGCTATATCGCCTACTCGATTGCCGACCGTCCGGGCATTGCGCCCGGCATGATCGGCGGCCTGCTCGCGGGGACGCTGGGCGCCGGGTTTATCGGCGGGATCTTCGCCGGTTTCCTCGCCGGCTATTGCGTCAAGCTGATCACCCGCGCGGTGAAGTTGCCGCAGAGCCTGGAGGCGCTCAAGCCGATCCTGATCATCCCGTTGCTGGCGAGCCTGTTCACCGGCCTGGCGATGATCTACCTGGTCGGCCCGCCGGTGGCGCGCATGCTCACCGGGCTGACGGATTTTCTCAGCACCATGGGCACCACCAATGCGGTGCTGCTGGGCATCCTGCTGGGCGGCATGATGTGCGTGGATCTCGGCGGGCCGATCAACAAGGCCGCGTATGCGTTTTCCGTCGGCCTGTTGGCCGCGCAGAGTGGCGCACCGATGGCCGCGACCATGGCCGCCGGCATGGTGCCGCCGATCGGCATGGGCATCGCCACGTTCCTGGCGCGGCGCAAGTTCGCCCAGACCGAACGCGAGGCCGGCAAGGCCGCGATGATCCTGGGCCTGTGCTTTATCTCCGAAGGTGCGATCCCGTTTGCCGCCAAGGACCCGCTGCGCGTGATCCCGGCCAGCATCGCCGGCGGCGCGTTGACCGGCGCGCTGTCGATGTACTTCGGCTGCAAACTGGCGGCGCCCCATGGCGGCCTGTTTGTGCTGGTGATCCCGAATGCGATGAACCATGCGTTGCTGTACTTGCTGGCGATTGTCGCGGGTAGCCTGCTGACCGGGTTGGTGTACGCGCTGATCAAGCGCCCGGAAGCGGTGGAGCTGGCCGTCGCCCCTGCCTGACCCTGTAGGGGCCGGCTTGCCGGCGCCTGCAGTGGGGTGTCATCTGGCTTTCATCCCGGCGTGGTTAAGTTTCCCTTTTGATACTCAAGAGGGCACCTGCATGAGCCACTTCGACCTCGGCCGTCGCCGCGTGATGCAAGCCGTCGGCGCCGGCCTGTTGCTGCCGGGCCTGGCCCCGGCGGTGATCGCTTCGGTGAAAGATCGCCCGCAACTCACCGATGGCGTGCAGTCCGGCGACCTGCTGGGCGATCGCGCGATGATCTGGAGCCGCAGCGACCGCCCGGCGAAGATGGTGGTGGAGTGGGACACCCGCAGCGTGTTCAGCAACCCGCGCAAATTCGTCTCGCCGCTGGCCGACAGCCGCACCGACTTTACCGCCCGCGTCGAACTCACCGGGCTCCCCGTCGACCAAGCGATCTTCTATCGCGTGCACTTCGAAGACGCCCAGACCGGCGTGGCCAGCGAGCCCTGGTTCGGCCACCTGCGCAGCGTGCCGCAACAGCGCCGTGACATCCGGTTTGTGTGGAGCGGCGACACCGTGGGCCAAGGCTTTGGCATCAACCCGGACATCGGCGGCATGCGCATCTACGAAGCCATGCGCCTGCGCCTGCCGGATTTTTTTATCCACAGCGGCGACACCATCTACGCTGACGGCCCGGTGCCCGCGCAACTGGTCACCGAAGGCGGGCGCATCTGGCGCAATATCACCACCGAGGCCAAGAGCAAAGTCGCCGAAACCCTGGATGAATATCGCGGCAATTACCGCTACAACCTGCTGGATGAAAACGTGCGCCGCTTCAATGCCGAAGTGCCGCAGATCTGGCAGTGGGACGACCATGAAGTGGTGAACAACTGGTCGCCGAGCAAGCAACTCGACGAGCGCTACCAGACCAAGGACATCAACACCCTGGTCGGCCGCGCGCGTCAGGCCTGGCTGGAATATTCGCCGATGCGCCGGCAAGCCGCCGACGGTGGCGGGCGCATTTATCGCAAGCTCAGCTATGGTCCGCTACTGGATGTGTTCGTGCTCGATATGCGCAGCTATCGCGGCCCCAACGACGACAACCTGGGCGCGGAAAAGCCCTTCCTCGGCCGCGAGCAACTGGACTGGCTCAAGCGCGAACTCAAGGCTTCCCAGGCGCAGTGGAAGGTCATCGCCGCCGACATGCCCATCGGCCTCGGCGTGCCCGACGGCGAAGTCAGCCCCGGCGTGCCGCGTTGGGAAGCCATCGCCAACAATGACCCGGGCCCGGCCCAGGGCCGCGAGCTGGAAATCGCCGAGCTGCTCGGGTTCCTGCGTGCACAGCAGGTGCGCAACCATGTATGGCTGACGGCAGACGTGCATTACTGCGCGGCGCATCACTATCACCCGGATCGCGCGGCGTTCCAGGATTTCGAGCCGTTCTGGGAGTTTGTCGCCGGGCCGTTGAATGCGGGGAGCTTCGGGCCTAATCCGCTGGACAAGACCTTTGGCCCCGAAGTGGTGTTCGAGAAGGCCCCACCGGCGCAGAACACGTCGCCGTTTGCGGGTTTCCAGTTTTTTGGCGAGGTGCAGATCGATGGGCAGACTGCGGAGTTGACCGTGATCCTGCGTGACCTGGATGGCGTCTCGGTGTTCGAGCAAAAGCTGCAGCCCGCCTGATTGGCCTGCGCTCAAAACTGTGGGAGCAGGCAAGCCAGCGCCCACAGTTGATCATCAGTAGACGTCGCGGCGATAGCGGCCTTGTTCGATCAAGCGCTCCACCGCGTCACTGCCGAGTATGTCCACCAACGCCTGATCCACCCCGGTCGCCATCCCCTGCAGGCTCCCGCACACATAAATCGCCGCGCCTTCTGCCAGCCACCTGCGCAGTACCTCGGCCGATTCACGCAGGCGATCCTGCACGTAGATTTTTTCCTCCTGGTCGCGTGAAAACGCCAGGTCCAGCAACGCCAGGTCACCGCTGGCGAGCCAGCCTTGCAGCTCGTCCTGGCACAGGAAGTCATGCTTGATATTGCGTTCGCCGAACAACAGCCAGTTGCGCTGCTGGCCATCGGCAATGCGCGCCTTGAGCAAACTGCGCAGGCCAGCGAGGCCCGTGCCATTGCCCAGCAGGATCAACGGCACGGGCGCGTCCGGCAGGTGGAAGCCACTGTTGCGGCGCAGGCGCAGGCTGATTGCGGCACCGATGGCCGCATGCTCGGTGAGCCAACCCGAGCCGACGCCCAGGCCGCCATCCGGGTGGCGCTCCTGGCGCACGATGAGTTCCAGCACGCCGTCGCTGGCGATCGAGGCGATGGAGTATTCGCGCATACCCAGCGGCGCCAGTGCATTCACCAGTGCCTGGGCATGCAGGCCCACCAGGTGCGCGCGGTTGTCCGGCAATTGGCGTGTGGCCAGGGCCTGGTTGAGGGTTTGCGCCAGGCCGTCGATCAGTACGCCGTCGCTGCCGGCCAGGCCCAGTCCTTCGAGGAAGTGCTCGATGGCCCATGGGCAGTTGCGCGGCAGGACTTCGACCAGATCGCCGGCCTCCCAGCGCTGTGGCGACGTGCTGGTGAGGCCGAGCAGGTAGACATCCGAGCCGCTGCTGTCGCGGTTGAGCAGGGTGCGCTGGCTCAGCGTCCAGTTTTCGTATTGGGCGGTCGGCCAGGCGGCGGCCGGTGCGTGCCCTGTCAGCTGACCCAGTTGTTGTTGCCAGTTGAGCAGCGCGGCGCTGTCGCCGCTGTCCACTTCGACCGGGGCGAACAATGGGTTGCCGCCCTGGTTGGTCAGCCAGAAATGCAGGCGGCGGGCAAAGCCGCAGAAGTGTTCGTACTGTCGGTCACCCAGGGCCAATACCGAGTAGTTCAGGCCCTTGAGGGACATGTCCTGGCCGAGCACGCTGCGCTCGAAACCCCGCGCGCTGTCGGGCGCTTCGCCGTCACCGAAGGTGCTGACTACAAACAACGCATTCTGCGACTGGCGCAGGTCGTCCTGGCTGACACTGCCCAAGGGCTGCACCTTCACCGGCAAGCCGGCAGCCTGCAATTGCCCGGCCGTCTGCCAGGCCAACTGCTCGGCAAAGCCGCTCTGGCTGGCAAAGCCGATCAACCAGGCCGGGGCATCGCTGTGGTTGGCGCCGAGGCCTTTGCGTGCATGGCGCACCTGGCGTTTTTTACGCCGGCGGTCCAGGTACAGGAGCCAGCCGGTGATGAAGAACAACGGCATCAGCAGTGAGCTGATGGTGAGGATGATACGCCCCGCCAGGCCGAAGTAACTGCCGGTGTGCAGCGCGTAAATACTGGTCAGCAGCTGCGACTTGAGGCTCTTGCTCGCGTACTGGTCGTGGGATTTGACCTCGCCGGTGGCCGGGTCCAGGTTGATCTGGTTCAGCGCTCGGTCATGGGGCGAGTCTTTCAACAGGTAGTAGACGGTGGCCGGCTGCCCCGCGACGGCGGGCATGCGGATGTTGTAGGCGCTGAGGCCGGGACCGGCATTGCTGTAGATGCTGCTCCAGATCGCGTCGTAGTTGGCCACCGGCAAAGGGCCTTCGGGCGCCGGGCCACGTTTGCGCACCCGCTCATTTTGCGGGGCATCGGACAGCAGCTTGGTCAGGCCCTGGCTGTACCAGTCGTAGGACCACGACAGGCCGGTCAGCGCCGACAACAGGTAGGCCAGCAGGCACCAGGTGCCGAACACCGAATGCAGGTCCCAGTTGAAGCTGCGACCTTTTTTGCGCCAGTCCAGGGTCAGCCAGGCACGCCAGCTTGCCACCTGGCGTGGCCAGCGCAGATACAGGCCGGAGAGGCAGAAGAACACCAGGATCAGCGTGCACGCACCGGTAATCTGCCGGCCGGTTTCACCCATGACCAGGAAGCGGTGCAGTTGCAGGATGAAGCCGAAGACATCCTGGCCGACAGCGTCGCCCATATAGTCACCGGTGTAGGGATCGAAGTAGCGCATCTGGCCACGGCGCTCGCCGGGCGGCGGGGTGAAGAACACGCGCGCGGCATTGCCGCTTTCGCTTTCGACCCACAGCATCGACACGGTCTTGCCTTCGGTGGCTTCGAGCTTGCGCACCAATTCGGCGGGCGGCAGTACCCCGGCCTCGCGTTTTTGCACGCTGAGCACCGTCGGGTTGAGCGCCCGCAGTATTTCATCCTGAAACGAGACCGCAGCCCCGGTGATCCCCATCAAGGCCAGCACCAGCCCGGCAGTAATGCCGAAGAACCAGTGCAACTGGAACAGGGTTTTCTTCAACACGTCGGACCGCCTCGCTCATCTGTCTGTAAATGCCACGGCGCGCATTATGCCGTGAGTTGTCGAGAAACATTCTGTTTTACACGCAAAAGCCCCACGCATCCGATGCGTGGGGCTCCTGGTTGCGCGTCGAGCGCGTTTAGAAGTGGAAGCTGGTGGTCAACAACGCAGTACGCCCGGCCGCCTGGTTGGCGAAATGGGTGGAGAAGGCCTTGTCGTAATACACCTTGTCGGTGAGGTTCTGCACGTTCAACTGCAGGTCGACGTTCTTGGTCAGCTTGTAGCTGGCCATGGCGTCATAGCGGGTATAGGACGGTACATAAACGAGGTTGCCGGCATCGCCATAGACTTCGTCGACATAGAACGCGCCGCCGCCGACGGTGAGCTTGGAGGTGATGTCGTAAGTGGTCCACAGGCTGAACGTGTTCTTCGGCGTGTTCGGCATCTGGTTGCCTTTGCTTGAGCCCGTGCTGACCACGCCGTTTCGACCGTTGAGGCCGGCGTTGACCAGTTCGCTGTCCAGGTAGCTGTAGCCCGCGAACACCTGCCAGTGATCGGTGATCTTGCCGCTGGCCGACAACTCCACGCCATCCACGCGGGACTCGCCGGCGTTTTCGTAGGTGAGGGAGTCCACCAGGATGCGGGTGTTTTTCTTCTCGGTACGGAACACCGCCGCCGTCAGGGACAGGCGATCGTGGAACAGGTCCCACTTGGTGCCCAGCTCGTAGTTGACGGTTTCCTCAGGTTGCAGGTCGCTGGTCGCGGCGCCGGCGGACAGCGGGTTGCCGTCCGAGCCTTCACCGACCAGGCCACCGGCAGGGGTTGCCGAGGTGGCATAGGAGGCATAGATGCTGGCGTTCTCCACCGGCTTCCAGACCAGGCCGGCCTGCCAGTTGAAGAACTGGCTGTCTTGCTTGAGTTTGGTGCGGCCGGTGGCGGAGTCGGTATTGGCCACAGTGTCGAAGGTGTCGTAGCGCAGGCCGACGTTCAGCAGCCATTTCGGGTCCAGCTCGATCGTGTCGAAGACATACGCGCCACGGCTGGTGGCCTTGGTGTTGGTGCCGAAGTAGTTGCGCGCGACGCTGCCGGTCCACGCGTCGTCCGGGTTGGGATTGCCCAGCGAGGTGCAGTTGCCGCCGCTGCTGCCGATCTGGCTCGGCAGGCAGCCGCCGCTTGGGTTGGCTGCGACGGCACCGTTGGCGGTGCGCACGGTGTAGCTGCTGGCGCGGGTTTCTTCGCCGGTGAATTCCAGGCCGGTGGAGTAGGAATGCTTGAAGCCCAGGGCCTGGAAGCTGCCGAACAGGTCGGTCTGGTTGGTGGTGGTCTCCGTGGTGGAGACGCGTGAGTTGGGGCGACGCCACACGGTGCCGAACCGGTTGACGTTGAATTTGCTGTCGTCCGGTTGCGTCAGGATGTAGTCCTGGCCGGTGCTGCCATGACGCAGGGTGTTTTTCAGCGTCATGGTGTCGCTCAGGTCGTGCTCGATGGAGATCGTGCTGATATCGGCGCGGGTCTTGCGGAAATCACGGTCCTTCAAGCCATAGAAGTTCGTGCTGTCGCCACCATCGTTGGGTTTGTCATGCACGTGGGCGGTGGCCGTCGAGGAGCCGTAGCCATACGGAATGCCCGAATCCGGCAGGTCGTCGCTTTCCATGTGGTAGTAGCTGAGGTTGACGCGGGTCGGCGTGCCCAGGCCGAAGGTCAGCGACGGCGCCACGCCCCAGCGGTCATAGTTGATCGCATCGCGACCGGCCACGTTTTGCTCGTGGCTCATCAGGTTCAGGCGGAACGCGGCGCTGTCGTCGAGGAACTGGCGGTTGACGTCGAGCACATAGCGGCGAGTCTGGTCGGAACCATAGGTGAAGCCGCCGTTGGTGAAGTCCCGCGCTTGTGGGGTCTTGCTCACCAGGTTGAGGCTGCCACCGGCCGAGCCACGGCCGCCGAACGAGGAGTTCGGGCCTTTGCTGACTTCAATGGATTCAATGTCGAAGATCTCACGGCTCTGGCCGCCGGTGTCGCGCACGCCGTCCAGGTAGGTGTCGCCCTGGGCGTCGAAACCGCGGATGAATGGGCGGTCGCCCTGGGGGTTGCCGCCTTCGCCGGCGCCGAAGGTGATCCCCGGGACGGTGCGCAAGGCATCCTGCAACGAAGTGGCGGCGGTGTCCTTGAGCACTTGTTGCGGCACCACGGTGACCGAGCGCGGCGTGTCCACCAGCGGGGCGGTGTATTTCTGCGAAGAGGCTTTTTCGACCTGGTAGGACGTGGTGTCCTGCTCTTCCCCGGTAATGCTGGTGGCGCCCAGGGAGATGCTGTTGCGCTGGCCTTTTTGTTCAGTGTCTTCGGCCGCCTGCGCCAGATGGGCAACAGAGCCGGCGCTGAGGGCGACGCCGATGGCCGAAGCCAGCATGCGTGGTGAACTGGCAGGTATTTTTGTAGTGGTGCGCGACATGACGTGTCCTTTCCCCAAGGATGTGAGGCCGCGGAATATAGGGTCAACAAGACTTTCTATCAATTGCGATACATTGCTATTCGCACTGAATTTACATTCTTTACACTTTTTGCTTACGGTTTTTACGAAGTCGTTCGTCTGGCATGTTTTACAGCGTGGATAAGAATCAATATCATTGATGTCTCTTCGATATCAGGTACTGCCCATGCTGCTGCACATTCCCGGCCTGTTCTCTCGTGAGGAAGTGCAGCGCATTCGCCAAGCCCTGGAAAACACCGAGTGGGCCGACGGAAAAATCACCGCCGGGCACCAATCCGCCAAGGCCAAGCACAACCTGCAATTGCCCGAAGGCCATCCATTGGCCAAGGAAATCGGTGCGGCGATGCTTGAGCGCTTGTGGAAAAATCCGCTGTTTATGTCAGCGGCGTTACCGCGCAAAGTTTTCCCGCCGTTGTTCAACTGCTACACCGCGGGTGGCAGCTTCGACTTCCATATCGACAATGCCGTGCGCCAGGCCCGGGGCAGTCACGAGCGGGTGCGCACCGACCTGTCGTCGACGCTGTTCTTCAGCGACCCGGAGGAATACGACGGCGGCGAACTGGAGATCCAGGACACCTTCGGCCTGCAGCGCGTGAAGTTGCCGGCCGGCGACATGGTGCTGTACCCCGGCTCCAGCCTGCACAAAGTCAACGCCGTGAGCCGTGGTGCGCGCTATGCCTCGTTTTTCTGGACGCAGAGCCTGGTGCGCGAAGACAGCCAGCGCACCCTGCTGTTCGAGATGGACGGCGCGATCCAGCAACTGACCCGCGATGTGCCTGACCATCCGGCCCTGATCCAGCTCACCGGCACGTATCACAACCTGCTGCGCCGCTGGGTCGAGGTCTGACATGGGCTTTTTGTTGCGTCGTGAAGAAGTGCTCAACGTCGAGCAGTTGCAGAGCATGCTCGATGACTCCCCGGTGCGCGCGGCCCAGGCGATCCTGATGGCGGCGAAAGAGGGCGTGGTGGATGCCCAGGCCCTGCTCGGGCAAATCCTGCTGGAAGGCCGTGGCATTGCCCGCGATGAAGCCTTGGCGCTGCGCTGGTTCCAGATTGCGGCGAAGGGCGGCCACTTGATGGCGCGCAATATGACCGGTCGCTGCCTGGAGCATGGCTGGGGCTGCGCGGTGGATGAGGCCGCCGCGGCGCGTGAATACCGCGTGGCAGCCGAGGCCGGACTGGATTGGGCGCAGTACAACTATGCCAATCTGTTGGCGACCGGGCGAGGCGTCGCTGAAGACCAACCGCAGGCACTGGCGTTATACCGCCAGGCGGCGGAGCAGGGGCATGCCAAGTCGATGAACCTGTTGGGGCGCTATCTGGAAGACGGCCGGTGTTGCCCCAGGGATCTGGAGACGGCCGTGACGTGGTATCGCCGCTCAGCCGAAGCCGGGGATTTTCGTGGGCAGTTCAGTTATGCAGCGGTGTTGGCCGACGGAGGCCAGATCGAGGCGGCGCTGGAGTGGCTGCGCAAGGCGCTGGCCGGTGGCAACCTGAAGTTCCTGCGCACGGCGCACAAGGCGCTGGCGGCGGCGAATGACCCGCAGATCCGGGCGATGGCCGAGGCTTACAAAGAGCGCGCCACACACCTGAACCCGTAGGAGCCGGCGTGCCGGCGATGGCGTCTTGAAGATCGCTATCGCCGGCAAGCCGGCTCCTACAGAGGGTGATCGTTCCCGGACGGGATGATCAGACGTAGAACGACTTCAGCGGCGGGAAGCCATTGAACTCAACCGCGCTGTAGCTGGTGGTGTAGGCACCGGTCGACAGCCAGTACAGGCGGTCACCGATCGCCAGGTTCAGCGGCAGGCCGTACTTGTAGTTTTCGTACATGATATCGGCGCTGTCGCAGGTAGGACCGGCGATGACCACTTCTTCCATCTCACCTTTCTTCTCGGTCCAGATCGGAAACTTGATGGCTTCGTCCATGGTTTCGATCAGGCCGGAGAATTTGCCCACATCGGTGTACACCCAGCGCTCGACGGCGGTGCGCGATTTGCGTGCCACCAGTACCACTTCACTGACCAGGATACCGGCGTTGGCGATCAACGAACGGCCCGGCTCCAGGATGATTTCCGGCAGGTCATCGCCGAAATCTTCCTTGAGGAAGCGAATGATCTCTTCGGCGTAGGTTTCCAGGCTGTTGGTACGGGTGATGTAGTTGGCCGGGAAGCCGCCACCCATGTTGATCAGCTTGAGGTGGATGCCGTCTTCTTCCTTCAGGCGCTCGAAGATCACTTTGACCTTGGCGATCGCCGCGTCCCACACGCTGATGTCACGCTGTTGCGAGCCGACGTGGAAGGAGATGCCGTAAGGCACCAGGCCGAGGTCACGGGCAAGGATCAGCAGGTCCATGGCCATGTCGGTCTGGCAGCCGAATTTGCGCGACAGAGGCCAGTCTGCGGTGGTCGAGCCTTCGGTGAGGATGCGCACATAGACTTTCGAGCCCGGCGCGGCCTTGGCGATGTTGCGCAGGTCGGCTTCGGAGTCGGTGGAGAACAGGCGCACGCCCTTCTCGTAGAAGTAGCGGATGTCCTTGGATTTCTTGATGGTGTTGCCGTAGCTGATCCGGTCCGGGCTGACGCCGCGGCCGAGTACCTTGTCCAGCTCGTAGATCGAGGCGATGTCGAAGCTCGACCCTTTGTCTTTCAACAGGTCGATGATCTCGACGGCCGGGTTGGCCTTGACGGCGTAGTACACCTTGGCGAATTCGAAACCGGCGCGCAGGTCATCGTAGGCCTGGCTGATCATCGCGGTGTCGATGACCACGAACGGGGTTTCTTGCTTGTCGGCGAACGCCTTCATTTTGTCAAAAGTGGCGCGCGCGAAATAATCTTCGACGTTGATCGACATGCTGGGAACTCCTAAGGGCAAACTGTATTGATCAATGGGTGCAAATGAACGTCCTCCGTATCCCCACTTTGGTTCGCCTACTTCCCAAGGCATGTCGCCGAAAGCAAAAAGGCCATGGGAATAACCGCTTCCCTTGGCCTTGCTGTCTCGTCGTCAGTACTTGAGCCGGATGGATCGTTTCCAGCATGGACGTTCGGCGCGAACTTTAGGACGTGAGGGGCCATAGATCAACTAAAAATGTCGCGTTTTTGCACGCGTTCGTCGCGCGATGGCGTGCAGCTACTTATGTAACCGACAGGTGTGACGGATTGATGTTCCCCGGGAGGGGCAATTTGCAAGGAAAACGGCTGGTCGGCGAGGGCTTTTGTGGCGAGGGGGCTTGTCCCCCGTTGGGCTGCGGAGCGGCCCCAAATCCTGCCACCGCGTTTGGTCTGAAAAAACGCGCGGAGTTCATTGGGGCTGCTACGCAGCCCAACGGGGGACAAGCCCCCTCGCCACACAGGCAGGTTTATCAGGCCTGCGCAGTTTCCGCTGGGGAGACGATGCTGGTCTTGCCGCCACGCGACTTACCGGAACTCAGGTACTCGGCAATCGACTCCTGGGTCACCTCGCCGAGGAATACCCGCTCCGCATCCATCACCGGCAGCCACGAACGGTTGAATTCATACATGCGCGACAACAGGATGCGCAAATGCTCGTCGTACGCCGCGGTGGCGTTGAACTCGCGCAGGTACTGGCCGCAGGTGCCGGTCTGACGGTGCAGGTCGCGACGTCGTACATAACCCAGCGCCTTGTTCTCGGCGCAGGTGACCACCATGTAGCGGCGGTCATGTTCGTCCATCAACTCCAGGGCCTCGGCCACCGGGGTTTCCGGGCTCACCGACGGGGCGTTGTCGGCGGCGTCTTCGGCCTTCACCAGCAGCAGGCGCTTGAGGGTGCTGTCCTGGCCCACGAAGTTGCTGACGAACTCGTCGGCCGGATGCGCCAGCAGGGTGTCCGGGTGATCGATCTGCAGCAGCTTGCCGGCGCGGAAGATGGCGATCTTGTCGCCCAGCTTGATGGCTTCGTCGATGTCATGGCTGACCATGATCACGGTCTTGTTCAGCGCGCGCTGCATCTCGAAAAACTCGTTCTGGATCATCTCGCGGTTGATCGGGTCAACCGCGCCGAACGGCTCATCCATCAGCAGCAGCGGCGCATCGGCCGCCAAAGCGCGAATCACGCCGATCCGCTGTTGCTGGCCGCCCGACAGCTCGCGCGGGTAGCGGTGCAGGTACTGCTTGGGTTCCAGCTTGATCATGCTCATCAACTCGCGGGCGCGGTCATGGCATTTCTGCTTGTCCCAGCCGAGCAGCTTGGGCACTACCACGATATTTTCTTCGATGGTCATGTTGGGAAACAGGCCGATCTGCTGGATCACGTAGCCGATGTTGCGGCGCAGGGTCACTTCATCAAGGTCGGTAGTGTCTTCGCCGTTGATCAGGATCTTGCCCGAAGTGGGCTTGATCAGGCGGTTGATCATTTTCAACGTGGTGCTCTTGCCGCAGCCCGAGGGGCCGAGGAATACGCAAATCTCGCCTTCGTTGACGGTCAGGCTTACGTCGTTGACGGCGGAAACAGTCTTGCCGTTGCTTTGAAAAGTCTTGGTCAGGTTTTGAAGTTCGATCATTTGAGCAGTCCTTTTGGAGTCAGCGAGCGTTGCAGCCATTGCAGAAGCAGGTCGGCGAAGATGGCCAGGAGACTGACCAGCACGGCGCCGACGATCAGCATCGACATGTCGCTGCGGCTGATGGAAGCCAGAATAAGTACACCCAGGCCACCGGCGCCGATGGTGGCGGCAATGGTCATCACGCCGATATTCATCACCACGGCGGTGCGCACACCGGCAAGGATCACCGGCACGGCGATGGGCAACTCGACCATGCGCAGGCGCTGGCCGAAGGTCATGCCGATGCCGCGTGCGGCCTCGCGAATGCCCGGTTCAACGCCGGTCAGGGCCAGGTAGGTGTTACGCATGATCGGCAGCAGGGAGTAGAGGAACACGGCGGTGATCGCCGGCATCGGCCCCAGGCCCTGGCCGAATTTGGAGTAGAACGGCAGCAGCAGGCCGAACAGGGCGATGGACGGCACGGTCAGCAGCACCGTGGCGCTGGCTTGCAGCGGGCCGGCCAGGGTCGGGAAGCGGGTCATCAGGATGCCCAGGGGCACGCCGATAAAGATCGCCAGCAGTACGGCGATCCCCACGAGGGTAATGTGCTGCCAGGTCAGGTGCAGGACTTGTGCCCAATCAAGATGGGAAAAGGCGTTCAGGAATTCCATGTCTTCTCCTCTTAGTTGAGTGGGTGCTGGCGCAGGAAATCGGCAGCCACGGCGGACGGGCTTTCATGCTCGACGTCGACCCGCGCGTTCAGCTCGCGCATGGTTGCATCGTCGAACAGGGCGGCCAGCGGCTTGAGGTCGGCGGCCAACTCAGGGTGAGCGTCGAGATAAACCTGACGCACCACCGGCGCGGCGGTGTAGTCCGGGAAGTAGTGCTTGTCGTCTTCCAGCAGCTTCAATTTGAAGGCGTTCAGGCGACCGTCGGTGGTGTAGACCAAACCGGCAAACACCTGGCCATTACGCAGGGCGGTGTAGACCAGGCCGGCGTCCATCTGCCGGGTGTTTTTGCGCGTGAGGTTCATGTCATACAGCTTGACCATGCCCGCCATGCCGTCGGAACGGTTGGCGAACTCGGTGTCCAGGGCGACCAGGCGCGTGCCTTTGGTTTTTTCCGCAAGGGCTTGGGTGAGGTCGCTGATGCTGTTGATCTGCGGGAATTCCTTGGCCACGTTCTCGGGGAGTGCCAATGCGTAGGTGTTGCTGAATTTCGACGGCGAGAGCCAGACCAGGCCTTTTTTCGCGTCGAGTTCTTTCACCCGGGCGTAGGACTGTTCGCTGTCGAGTTTCTCGTCGACGTGGTTGTAGGCCACCAGTGACACGCCGGTGTATTCCCAGATCAGATCCAGTTGCCCGCTTTCCTGGGCACTGCGTGCCAGGTTGCTGCCCAGGCCGCCGGTCACGCGGGCGTCGTAGCCCTTGGTGCGCAGGTACTGGGACGTGATTTCGGCGAGCAGGGTCTGTTCAGTGAACACCCGGGCGCCGATGCGGATCACCGGTTTTTCGGCAGCCTGCGCAATGCCTGCAAACAGCAGGACGCAGCTCAATATCAGGGTCAGTCTTTTCATGTGATTTCCTTTGCCAAGCCTTAAGACGGACGCAACCCGCGTTCCAGCCAGAGGCGGCTGGCCATGGTCACCAGACCGTCGAGCAGCAATGCCAGCAACGCGGTGCACGCGGCGCCAAGCAGCAATTGCGGCTGGTTGTTCAGGGCGATGCCGGGGAAAATCAGGCTGCCCAGGCTGTTGGCGCCAATCAGGAAGGCCAGCGGCGCGGTACCGACGTTGATCGCCAGGGCCACGCGCACACCGCCGATGATGATCGGCACGGCGTTGGGCAATTCCACGCGAAACAGCACCTGGCGCGGCGTCATGCCGATGCCGGTGGCGGCTTCTTTCAGCGAGCCTTGAACGTTTTTCAGGCCTTCGTAGGTATTGCGCACGATGGGCAACAGGGAGGCGAGGAACAGCGCGAAGATAGCCGGGCCACTGCCGATGCCGAGGACGCCGAGGGCGATGGCCAGTACGGCCAGGGGAGGGACGGTGTTGCCGATGTTGAAGATCTGCATGAAGCGTTCTGCGCGCCCGACCATAGTCGGTCGACTGAGCAGGATACCGGCGGGGATGCCCACAATCAGGGCGGCCAGCATGGAGACAAGAACGAGGATCAGATGAGCTTGCAGGTAAAACAACAAATCGTCGCGGTACAGTTCGATCGTGTTGATGCCGATCCAGTGGACCAGCAGGGCCAGGAGAGCGACGACAACCGCTCCTCCTATCAGCCCTTTGCCATAGCGAATAGCCACAGGCGGACTCCTTTTTTCTTTTGTCGGCGACCACATTTCCGAGCGGCAATGCCATTCCTGGCTGTCGGCGAATAGGGTCGCGAAAAGCAGCTCGTCGATACCGGCAATGCGGTATGTATTCGAGCCATGAGCGCAGCCTCGTCAGGCTAACTTGCTGATTTTTCAGCCCCTGTTACGAGTGCGGCAGCAGGGGAGTGGACGTCTCTACCTTTTAAAAGGTTCCACACTTGGCAGCATTTAGCCACCCCCAATGGGGTGAACGGTGGTCCGTGACCCTGGGTTTGCGCTATACTCGCCGCCCTTTTTTGACTCACCTGCCAGGCGATTTCCCATGACCCACCAGGCCGCCGAAGTCGCGAAACGCCGCACTTTCGCCATTATTTCCCACCCCGATGCCGGTAAAACCACCATCACCGAGAAGCTCCTGCTGATGGGCAAGGCAATCGCTGTGGCCGGCACGGTGAAGTCGCGCAAATCCGACCGCCATGCGACATCCGACTGGATGGAAATGGAAAAGCAGCGTGGTATTTCCATTACCACGTCGGTCATGCAGTTCCCGTATCGCGACCACATGGTCAACCTGCTCGACACCCCGGGCCACGAAGACTTTTCCGAAGACACCTACCGCACTTTGACCGCGGTGGACTCGGCCCTGATGGTCCTCGACGGCGGTAAAGGCGTCGAGCCACGCACCATCGCGCTGATGGACGTGTGCCGTCTGCGGGACACGCCGATTGTCAGCTTCATCAACAAACTCGACCGCGATATCCGCGACCCGATCGAACTGCTCGATGAAATCGAAGCGGTCCTCAAGATCAAGGCCGCGCCGATCACCTGGCCGATCGGTTGCTACCGCGACTTCAAGGGCGTGTACCACCTGGCTGACGACTACATCATTGTCTACACCGCCGGTCACGGTCACGAGCGCACCGAAACCAAGATCATCGAGAAACTTGATTCCGACGAAGCCCGCGCCCACCTGGGTGACGAGTACGACCGCTTTGTCGACCAGCTGGAACTGGTGCAGGGTGCCTGCCATGAGTTCAACCAGCAGGAATTCCTCGACGGCCAGCTGACCCCGGTGTTCTTCGGGACCGCCCTGGGCAACTTCGGTGTCGACCACGTGCTCGACGCTGTTGTCGACTGGGCGCCGCGTCCCTTGGCCCGTGTGGCCAACGAGCGCACAGTGGAGCCTGTGGAAGAGAAATTCTCCGGCTTCGTGTTCAAGATCCAGGCGAACATGGACCCCAAGCACCGCGACCGCATCGCCTTTATGCGCATCTGCTCCGGCAAATACGAAAAAGGCATGAAGATGCGCCACGTGCGCACCGGCAAGGACGTGCGCATCGGCGACGCGCTGACGTTCTTCTCCTCCGAGCGTGAACAGCTCGAAGAAGCCTACGCCGGCGACATCATCGGCCTGCACAACCACGGCACCATCCAGATCGGCGACACCTTCACCGAAGGCGAAACCCTGGGCTTCACCGGTATCCCGCACTTCGCCCCGGAACTGTTCCGCCGCGTTCGCCTGCGTGACCCGCTGAAATCCAAGCAACTGCGCCAAGGTCTGCAGCAACTGGCGGAAGAGGGCGCCACCCAGGTGTTCTTCCCCGAGCGCAGCAACGACATCATTCTTGGCGCCGTCGGTGTGCTGCAGTTCGACGTGGTCGCCAGCCGCCTGAAAGAGGAATACAAGGTCGAATGCTCCTACGAGCCGATCACCGTGTACTCCGCGCGCTGGATCGATTGCAGCGACAAGAAGAAGCTGGAGGAATTCTCCAACAAGGCCGTGGAAAACCTCGCGGTCGATGGCGGCGGCCACCTGACCTACCTGGCCCCGACCCGGGTCAACCTGGCGCTGATGGAAGAGCGCTGGCCGGACGTGAAATTCCGCGCGACCCGTGAGCATCATTAAGGTCTGAGTGGTAAAGGGAAGGGCGAAGCTGTCATGGCTTTGCCCTTTTTTGTGGGTGGCATAAAGCTAAAGGTGGGAAGCCTGAATCCTGTGCCTGGCGCAGCTCCCACACTTATTTGTGTGGGCCTGAATCCTGTGCCTGGCGCAGCTCCAATGTGGGAGCGGGCTTGCCCGCGAAAGCGGTGTGTCAGTAATAGCCAGGTTGTCTGACCCAATGCTTTCGCAGGCAAGCCAGCTCCCACACTTATTTGTGAGGGCCTGATTCCTGTGCCTGGCGCAGCTCCAATGTGGGAGCGGGCTTGCTCGCGAAAGCGGTGTGTCAGTGATAAATAGGCTGGCTGACCCAACGCTTTCGCAGGCAAGCCAGCTCCCACACTTATTTGTGTAGGGCCTGATTTCTGTGCCTGGCGCAGTTCCAATGTGGGAGCGGGCTTGCTCGCGAAAGCGATATGTCAGTGATAAATAGGCTGGCTGACCCAGCGCTTTCGCAGGCAAGCCAGCTCCCACACTTATTTGTGAAGGCCTGATTCCTGTGCCTGGCTCAGCACCTACAGGGTGGGGGGCTGAGTCGGGTGCCCGCCGTTGATTTTCATCTGTCAGGGCGATTGGCGAGAAGCCCACATTCAGTCTAGCGTTTGAACTACTTCACCCACTCACCGACGGATCAGGAGAGGACCTTGCGTATAACTCAACGCGCCATCCAACTGGTGCTGCTGGGAGCCTTGGGCGTGTCCACTACCTTGGCGTACACCTCGACGCTGGCGGATGCGGGCACGCCCCAGTGGAAGGACACCGGACCGGTGACCAAGAAAAAGCAGAACGAGGTCAACTCGGGCGGATGGCAGCCACAGGCCCAGCCGGCGCCCAAGGAGGATGCAGAAAACCCCTACAACGAAGGGGAAGACAGTGAAACCTATGACGACGGTGATACCTGAAGCGCGAGTGGCGCAAACCCAGGATCGGAACTAGCTTAATTCACAGCGACGGTCGAACGCCGGCGCACGTGATTCACTGACTGGACGGAAATCGACCATGAGTATTTTTCAACGTTTAGTGCTGCTGCTGAAAGTGCTGGTGATGTTGTCGCTGGGCGCGTCCTCTGCGTGGGCCAGTACGGCCGTGCAGAGCCAGGCCCCAGGGTTTGTAGCGGCGAAGACGGCGCAGGCGGGTGGCTTGCAGCTGGCCAAGAGCGAGTCCGAGCCGGGTGATGAAGGCCAGGGCGGCTCCAAGGATGATGACGACCAGCAAGCTCCACCAGACGACGATGACGCCGATGCTGACGGTGACAGCGATACGTAAGTCGAGGTAAAAAAAAGCCCCGCCTGCCGGACTGATGCGCAATCCGACAGGTGGGGCGGTACAACTTCTGCAAGGCCCTGGGCTAATCCCCCAGGGCCTTTATCATTCCCGTGCAGGGCACGGATGATCTCAGGCGACGAATTGCTCCGCGTAGTGGCAGGCCACCTGACGGTTATCCAGCGCCCGCAATTGCGGCTCTTCGGTGCTGCATCGCGCGGTCGCATACGGGCAGCGTTTATGGAACGCGCAGCCCGGCGGCGGGTTCAGCGGGTTGGGCAGCTCGCCGACGATCTTGATCTTCGGCTTGTTCGGGTCCGGGTGAATCGTCGGGGTCGCCGACAGCAGCGCCTGGGTGTAGGGGTGCAAGGGGCGGGCGTAGATATCTTCCTTGGGGCCCACTTCCACCGGGCGACCGAGGTACATCACCATCACGTCGTCGGCCACATGCTGCACCACCGCCAGGTTGTGGGAGATGAACACGTAGGCAGTGTTGAACTCCTGCTGCAGGTCCATGAACAGGTTGAGCACTTGGGCCTGGATCGACACGTCGAGTGCCGAGGTCGGCTCGTCCGCCACCAGCACCTTGGGCTGCAGCATCATCGCCCGGGCCAGGGCGATGCGCTGGCGCTGGCCACCGGAGAACATGTGCGGGTAGCGCTGGTAATGCTCGGGGCGCAGGCCCACCTGCTTCATCATCGCCTGCACTTTCTCGCGGCGTTCGGCAGCGGACAGGTTGGTGTTGATCAACAACGGCTCGCCGAGTTGATCACCGACTTTCTGCCGAGGGTTCAGCGAGGCGTACGGGCTCTGGAACACCATCTGCACGTCTTTGCGCAATTGCTTGCGCTGGGCTCTGTCGGCACCGGCGACTTCCTGGCCGGCGATTTTCAACGAGCCCGACGACGGCTCTTCAATCAGCGTGAGTGCACGGGCCAGCGTGGACTTGCCGCAACCCGACTCGCCGACCACGGCGAGGGTCTTGCCGGCTTCCAGCTCGAAGGACACGCCATTGAGGGCACGCACGGTGGCGTGGCCCTTGAACAGGCCACGGGACACTTCGTAGTGACGGGTCAGGTCGCGGGCGGTAAGAACGACGGCCATTACGCCACCTCCTGGTTCAAGGGGTAGAAGCAGCGTGCAAGGCTGTTGGATTTAGGGTCCAGGCCCGGGCGGGTCTGGCGGCAGCTTTCCTGCACATACGGGCAGCGTGGCGACAGCAGGCAACCCTGCGGACGGTCGTAGCGGCCGGGCACGATACCCGGCAGCGTGGCCAGGCGCGTGGCGCCGAGGCTGTGCTCGGGGATCGCCTTGAGCAGCGCTTCGCTGTACGGATGCGCCGGAATGTCGAACAGTTGCGGCACCTGGCCGACTTCCACGGCCTGGCCGGCGTACATCACGCACACGCGCTGGGCGGTTTCGGCCACGACCGCGAGGTCGTGGGTGATCAGCACCAGGCCCATGTTCTGCTCTTTCTGCAGGGCCAGCAGCAGGTCCATGATCTGCGCTTGAATGGTGACGTCCAAGGCGGTGGTCGGCTCATCCGCGATCAGCAGTTTCGGCTCGCCGGCAATTGCCATCGCGATGGCCACACGCTGGCTCATCCCGCCGGACAGTTGGTGCGGGTAGGCATCCATACGGCTGGCAGCGCCTGGGATTTCTACCTTTTCGAGCAGTTCGATGGCCCGCCTGCGCGCTTGCTTGCCGGACATCTTCAGGTGCAGGCGCAGTACTTCTTCAATCTGGAAACCCACGGTGTAGCTGGGGTTCAGCGCGGTCATCGGGTCCTGGAACACCATTGCCAGGTCCTTGCCGACGATCTGGCGGCGCTGGCGGTTGCTCAGCTTGAGCATGTCCTTGCCGTCGAAGTTCAGCGCGTCGGCGGTGACGATGCCGGGGTGCTCGATCAGGCCCATCAGCGCCATCATGGTCACGGATTTACCCGAGCCCGACTCGCCAACGATTGCCAGTACTTCGCCTTTGTCGACGGAGATGTCGAGGCCATCGACCACCGGTACGGCGGTCTTGTCGCCGAAGCGTACGTTGAGATTCTTGATTTCTAACAGTGACATGGGAATCTCCTCAGGCGGCGTTCTTGAGTTTCGGGTCCAGCGCGTCGCGCAGGCCGTCACCCATCAAGTTGATTGCCAGCACGCTGAGCAAAATGGTCAAACCAGGCAAGCTCACCACCCACCAGGCGCGTTCGATGTAGTCACGGGCCGAAGCCAGCATGGTGCCCCACTCAGGGGTTGGCGGTTGGACGCCAAGGCCGAGGAAACCCAGGGCTGCGGCATCGAGGATCGCCGAAGAGAAACTCAGGGTGGCCTGGACGATCAGCGGTGCCATGCAGTTGGGCAGCACGGTGATGAACATCAGGCGCGGCAGGCCGGCACCGGCGAGGCGGGCGGCGGTCACGTAGTCACGGTTCAGCTCGCCCATCACCGCAGCGCGGGTCAGGCGGACGTAGGACGGCAGCGATACGATGGCGATCGCGATCACGGTGTTGATCAGGCCAGGGCCGAGGATCGCGACGATGGCAACCGCCAGCAGCAGCGACGGCAGGGCCAGCATGATGTCCATCAGGCGCATGATGGTCGGGCCGAGCAAGCGCGGGAAGAACCCGGCGAACAGCCCCAGCAGGATCCCCGGGATCAGCGACATCACCACCGACGACAGGCCGATCAGCAAGGACAGGCGCGAGCCCTGGATCAGGCGCGAGAGCAGGTCACGGCCCAGTTCATCGGTACCGAGCAGGAACTGGATCTGCCCGCCTTCCAGCCACGATGGCGGGGTCAGCAGGAAGTCACGGTATTGCTCGCTGGGGTTATGCGGGGCCACCCAGGGGGCGAAGATCGCGCAGAACACGATCAGCAACATGAACAGCAGGCCGGCAACCGCGCCTTTGTTCTTGGAAAAGGCTTGCCAGAATTCTTTGTACGGGGACGGGTACAGCAGGCTCTGATCGACTGCTGACACTTGAGTAGGTGTGGTCATGGTCATGATCTCAGCGCTGGTGACGGATGCGTGGGTTGGCGAAGCCGTAGAGGATATCCACCACGAAGTTCACCAGGATCACCAGGCAGGCGATCAACAGGATGCCGTTCTGCACCACCGGGTAGTCCCGCGCGCCAATGGCTTCGATCAGCCATTTGCCGATGCCGGGCCACGAGAAGATGGTTTCGGTCAGGACCGCACCGGCCAGCAGGGTGCCGACTTGCAGGCCGACCACGGTCAGTACCGGGATCAGCGCGTTACGCAGGCCGTGCACGAACACCACGCGCGCCGGCGACAGGCCTTTGGCCTTGGCGGTGCGGATGTAGTCTTCGCGCAGCACTTCGAGCATCGACGAACGGGTCATCCGCGCAATCACCGCCAGCGGGATGGTGCCCAGCACGATGGCCGGCAGGATCAGGTGGTGCAGGGCGTCGAAAAACGCGTCCGGCTCGTCAGCCAGCAGGGTGTCGATCAGCATGAAGCCGGTGCGCGGCTCGATGTCGTAGAGCAGGTCGATACGCCCGGATACCGGGGTCCAGCCCAGGCTCACCGAGAAGAACATGATCAGGATCAGGCCCCACCAGAAGATCGGCATCGAATATCCCGCGAGGGAGATGCCCATCACCCCATGGTCGAACAGGGATCCTCGCTTGAGTGCCGCGATCACCCCGGCCAACAGGCCCAGGATGCCGGCGAACAACAGGGCGGCCATGGACAGTTCCAGGGTCGCCGGGAAAAGCGCGGTGAACTCGGTCCACACGCTGGTGCGGGTGCGCAGCGATTCGCCAAGGTCGCCCTGGGCGAGCTTGCCGACATAGTCCAGGTATTGCGCATACAACGGCTTGTTAAGGCCAAGGCGTTCCATTGCCTGTGCGTGCATCTCGGGATCGACGCGGCGTTCGCCCATCATGACTTCTACGGGGTCGCCAGGGATCATGCGAATTAACGCAAACGTCAGCAACGTGATGCCGAAAAACGTGGGGATCAGTAACCCCAGTCGGCGGGCAATAAAACTAAACATCTTGTTGTGTACCTCAATCAGCCGGTTAGGCAGGTTCGACGCCTTCAATAGCGAAGGCGCCGAGCGTTTTTCTTATTTACTTCACCTGGGTGGTGGCGAAGTTATTTGTCCCCAGAGGGCTTTGGGTGAAGCCTTCCACGTTCTTGCGCATGGCGGTGAACAGTTTCGGGTAAGCCATGGGAAGCCATGGTTGGTCCTTCTCGAAAACGTCCTGTGCTTGTTCATAGAGTGCAGCGCGCTGGCCGGGTTCAGCGATGGCGCGTGCCTTGTCGATCAAGTCTTGAAACTCTTTGTTACACCAGCGGGCGTAGTTTTCGCCGTTTTTCGCAGCATCGCAACTCAGGTTTGGGGTCAGGAAATTGTCCGGGTCGCCGTTGTCACCGACCCAGCCAGCCGAAACCATGTCGTGCTCGCCGTTCTTGGCGCGCTTGAGCATCTCGCCCCATTCCATGACTTTGATGTTGATCTTCAGGCCAATCTGCGCCAGATCCGCCTGCATGCGCTGGGCGCCGAGCATCGGGTTGGGGTTGGTCGGGCCGCCGCCGTTACGGGTGAACAGGGTGAACTCGGTGCCTTCCGGTACGCCGGCTTCCTTGAGCAGGGCGCGGGCCTTGTCCAGGTCGCGGGGCGGGTTCTTCAGTTTGTCGCTGAAACCCAGCAAGGTCGGCGGATAAGGGCCGGTACCTACCACCGCATTGCCTTTGCCGAACAGGGCTTCGGTATAGCCGGTCTTGTCGAACGCGATGTTGATCGCGTGACGTACCCGCGCATCGCTCATGTATTTGTGAGTGGTGTTCAGCGCGGTGTAACTGGTGGTCATCGCCGCCAGTTCGTCGACTTTCAGGTTCGGGTCTTGCTTGATGCTTGGAATGTCATCCGGCTTGGGGAACAGCGCGATCTGGCATTCGTTGGCCTTGAGCTTCTGCAGGCGCACGTTGTTATCGGTGGTGATCGCCAGGATCAGCGGGTCGACTGCTGGTTTGCCGCGGAAGTAGTCCGGGTTGGCCTTGAATCGTGCCTGGGCGTCTTTCTGATAACGGTTGAAGACGAACGGACCCGTGCCGATGGGCTTGGCGTTGAGGTCTTCGGTCTTGCCGGATTTCAGCAACTGGTCGGCGTATTCCTTCGAGTGGATTGAAGAGAATGCCATGCCCAGGTCGGCCAGGAACGGTGCCTCAGGGCGGGTCAGGGTGAAGACGACGGTGTGATCGTCGGTCTTTTCCACGCTCTTGAGCAGTTCCTTGAAGCCCATGCTTTCGAAGTACGGGTAGCCCACGAGGGACTTGTTATGCCACGGGTGATTCGGGTCCAGCTGGCGCTGGAAGCTCCAGAGCACGTCGTCGGCGTTCATGTTGCGCGTGGGTTTGAAGTAGTCGGTGGTGTGGAACTTGATGTCGTCACGCAGGTGAAAGGTGTAGGTCAGGCCATCGGCGCTGATCTGCGGCAGGTCTTTGGCCAGCGCGGGGATCACTTCGGTGGTGCCGGGCTTGAAGTCCACCAGGCGGTTGAACAGGGTTTCAGCGGCGGCATCAGCGGTGACGGCCGTGGTGTACAGGACCGGGTCGAAGCCTTCCGGGCTGGCTTCGGTGCAGACTACCAGCGGTTTGGCCGAAACGCCGATCGCCACGCTCAACAGCGCAGCGGCAATGGCGGCTTGTAGCGGGAGCATTTTCATTCAGAGCCCTCTGCAATCGATGGGACCAGACAAGCGTAGACGGCAGGCTCGTCCTGAGCCCGCCGTTTACCTGGTGCTAATTAAAGAATGTTGAACGGGATGGTGGTGACCAGGCGGAACTCTTTGATGTTGCCGTCAGCCTGTTGTGCGCTGGCGCGGTGAGTCACGTAGGTGCCACGGATGGTGGTGGCCTTGAGTGGGCCGCTCTGAATCGCGTAGGACGTGCCAACGCCGTATTCCTGGTGTTTCTCGCCGTCCATCAGGCGCAGGTCGCTGCGGCTCTCACCGGCAGTACCGTAGGCGGTGCCGTTGTAGTGAGTGCCGTCGATGCCCCAGCCGCGTGCCGAGTAGACGTTGAACTTCAGGCCTGGCACGCCGTATTCGGCCATGTTGATGGCGTAGGCGACCTGGAAAGACTTCTCGTTCGGGCTGTTGAAGTCAGAAGTCAGGGAGTTGGCCAGGTAGATGCCGTTGGTTTCGTGCAGGTAGTCGAAGTACTCGTCACCATTAACTTCCTGGTACGAGAAGGTCAGGCTGTGGGCCTGGTGGGTCAGCCCCAGGGACAACGAGTAAGTGTCGTTGTCGATCTTGCCCATCTTCTTGCTGCCGGTGTCGGTGGTTTTGTAGTAGTTCAGGCCGGTGGTCAGTGCCAGGGTCTGTGCATCACCCAATTCGTGGGTGGCACCGAAGTAGTACTGGTTCCAGAAGTCTTCGACGTTAGCCGCGAAAACGCTGGTTTTCAGGCTCTTGAACGGCTGGTAGTTGAAACCCAGGGTCTTGACCTTGTCGGTCTCTTGGCCGTTGCCGTACTCGGAACGGAATTTCGACAGGCTTTGTTCGGTACGCGGCGAAACGCGATCGAAGATGCCACCCTGGAACGACAGGTTGCTGAACTCTTCGCTGTTGAAACTCACACCTTCGAAGCTCGAAGGCAGGGCACGGTTGCCGATGGTGTCGATGATTCCGCTGCTGAAGTTCTGGCGACCGGCGGTCAAGGTGGTGTTGGACACGCGGAACTTGACGTTAGCCAAGCCCAGCTTGCTCCACTGGCCTACAGCGTCACCGAAGGAGTGAGCCAGGGTACGGTTGGAACCGCCTGCGATGTCTTTTTGGTCACGGTCGAGCGCAATGTAGTTGTAAGCGGCGACTTCGGTACTCACGCCAACTGTGCCTTGGGTGAAGCCCGAGGTGTAGTTGAGGATGGTGCCTTGGGCCCAGTTGTAGCGGCGAGAAACCCTGGTGCTTACATCATTGGCTTTATCGGCTTCACTTTTGTAATAACCGAACTTCTGGCCACGAAATTTCATTTCGTTGGAGTACCAGTTACGGGTTGTACCGCCCAGGCTTTGACCGTCGATAAAGCCTTTGGCCTCGCTTTGGGCGCTGGTGCCGGCCAACGTGGTAGGTACGAAATCCTGGCTTTGGGTTTCAGCGAAGGCGGTAGCCGTGATGCTGCTGATGGCCAGGGCCAGAAGCGCTTTGCTGCTCAGTTTCATGGGTTGAAGCTCCTTTGGTTCTCTTTTTTATGCCGGTCTTTTTTGGTGATCCGGCTATTGGGTGTGTAACTCGTTCAAGCTATTGCAAACGTTTGCCGTAGGAAAATTCCCAACAAAAGGCTGCACGTTTGCCGGAGAGCGAGTTTCGCTCCCCTGCATCCGGTTATTTTTTTATGGGTTGATACTGACGCCCGAGAACACGTTGCGGCCGAACGGGCTCACTTTGAAATCTTCGACTTTGGCGCTTAACGGCTGGTTGACCGTCGAGTGGGCGACCGGCGTGATCGGCACCTGCTGCTTGAGCAGTTGCTGCGCCTGTTTGTACAGAACAGTCCTTTGTTCTCGGTCGGTGACGACCTTGGCTTGCTTGATCAGCTTGTCGTACGCCGGGTCACACCACATGGAGTAGTTGTTCCCGCCGATGGCGTCGCAGCTGTAGAGGGTGCCCAGCCAGTTGTCCGGGTCACCGTTGTCGCCGGTCCAGCCGATCAGGCTGATATCGTGCTCACCGTTCTTGGTGCGCTTGATGTATTCGCCCCATTCGTAGCTGACGATCTTGACCTTGAGGCCGATCTTGGCCCAGTCGCTTTGCAGCATCTCGGCCATCAGCTTGGCGTTGGGGTTGTACGGCCGTTGCACCGGCATCGCCCACAGGGTGATTTCGGTGCCTTCCTTCACACCGGCAGCCTTGAGCAGTTCCTTGGCCTTTTCCGGGTTGTAGGCGGCGTCCTTGATGGTGTCGTCGTAGGACCACTGCGTCGGCGGCATGGCGTTGACCGCCAATTGGCCCGCGCCCTGGTACACGGCATTCAGGATGCTCTGCTTGTTTACCGCCATGTCCAGCGCCTGGCGCACTTCGAGCTGGTCGAACGGCTTATGGCGCACGTTGTAGGCGATATAGCCGAGGTTGAAGCCAGGCTTGGTCAGCAGTTGCAGGTTCGGGTCGGCCTTGAGGGCCTCCACATCCGCCGGACGCGGGTGCAGGGTGACCTGGCATTCGCCGGCCTTGAGCTTCTGCACGCGCACCGAGGCGTCGGTGTTGATGGCGAAGATCAACTGATCGAGCTTGACCTTGCTCGGGTCCCAGTACTGTTTGTTGCCGGCATAACGGATCTGCGAATCTTTCTGGTAGCGCTGGAACACGAACGGTCCGGTGCCGATCGGCTTCTGGTTGATGTCGCTGGGTTTGCCGGCCTTGAGCAACTGGTCGGCGTATTCGGCCGACAGGATCGAGGCGAAGCTCATGGCGATGTTTTGCACGAAGGCAGCATCGACCGTGTTCAGCGTCATCACCACGGTGTACGGGCCGGTTTTCTCGACCTTGGCGATGTTCTTGTTCAGGCTCATCCCGTTGAAGTACGGAAACTCGGTGGGGTAGGCCTTGCGAAACGGATGGTCGGGGTCAAGCATGCGGTTGAAGGTGAACAGCACGTCGTCCGCGTTGAAATCGCGCGTCGGCTTGAATTCCTTGTTGCTGTGGAATTTCACCCCTTCACGCAGGTGGAAGGTGTAGGTCAAGCCGTCTTCGGAAATATCCCACTTGGTCGCCAGCCCAGGTACGACATTAGTCGCGCCCTTTTCAAATTCAACCAGGCGGTTGTACAGCGGCTCGGCCGCATCGTTGTCGGTGGCGGTGGTGTATTGCGCAGTGTCAAACCCTGCCGGGCTGCCTTCGGAGCAGAACACCAGGCTCTTCTTGTCGGCGGCCTGGCCCAGCGTGGCGACAGCCAGCAGGCTGGTGCCGAAAATTGCGGATAGAACGGTGGTATGGCGCATGACGATCCCGATCCTTGTTTGTAGTTGTCATCAGCGAGCAATCACCCAGGCCTTGCGGCCAGGGAGACATCACTGATCCCACACACAGCAAGTGCCTTTCCCAGATTGCAGCCTCTGCTGTCCTACGACGTTATGGGTCGCGGACTTCGCAGTAAATGCGCAAAATCGGACTGACCTTGTAGGCAAAAGAGCTGCGTATCGCAGTGCGTTGCTGTAGGAGGCAACGACTGCGAACGTGGTCTGTTTCCTACGGTCCAGGCGGATGCAATAACGGCGACGTTATGAAACGTCGCCGTCAGTGATCCTTACTTGCCGCTTACGCTCACGCCGTAGAAGGAGTTCAAGCCAAACGGGCTGATCTTGAAGTCCTGCACGGTGGTGCGCATGGGTTGATACACCGTCGAGTGCGCGATAGGTGTCATCGGGACTGCATCTTTGAGGATATGTTGCGCCTGCTTGTACAGCTCGGTGCGTTTGGCGACATCCGAGGTAGCCTTGGCTTCTTTCACGATGCCATCGAATTTCTTGTCGCACCATTTGGAGAAGTTGTTACCGGCCAGCGAGTCGCAGCCGAACAGCACGTTCAGCCAGTTGTCCGGGTCACCATTGTCACCGCTCCAGCCAATGATCATGGCCTGGTTCTCGCCGCCTTTGGAGCGCTTGATGTACTCGCCCCACTCATAGCTGGTGATTTTTACGTTCAGACCGATCTTCTTCCAGTCGTTCTGCAGCATTTCAGCCATCAGCTTGGCGTTCGGGTTGTACGGACGCTGGACCGGCATGGCCCACAGCACGATCTCGGTACCTTCCTTGATGCCCGCTTCCTTGAGCAGCGCCTTGGCTTTCTCAGGGTCGTACTTGGCATCCTTGATGGTGGTGTCATACGACCACTGGGTTGGCGGCATGGCGTTGACGGCCAGTTGGCCCGCGCCCTGGTACACGGAGTCGATGATCTGCTGCTTGTTCACCGACATGTCCAGCGCCTGGCGCACGCGCAGGTCTGCCAGTGGGTTCGGCTGGTCGCTGCCCTTGACCTTGTCCATGACGTTGTAGGCGATGTAGCCCAGGTTGAAACCGGCCTGGTGCGGCAGTTTCAGGTCCTTGTCTTCGCCCAGCGCCTTGAGGTCGGCCGGACGCGGGAACAAGGTGATCTGGCATTCGTTTTTCTTGAGCTTCTGGATACGCACCGACGGGTCGGTGGTGATGGCGAAGATCAGGTTATCGATCTTCACATCGGCAGGGTTCCAGTAGTCCTTGTTGCCGGTGTAGCGAATGTTCGAGTCTTTCTGGTAGCTCTTGAACACGAACGGACCGGTGCCGATCGGCTTCTGGTTGATGTCTTGCGGCGTGCCGTTCTTCAGCAGTTGGGCTGCGTACTCGGCGGACTGGACCGAGGCGAAGCTCATGGCCAGGTTCTGGATGAAAGCGGCGTCCACGGTGCCAAGGGTGAACTTGACGGTGTGGTCATCGACTTTCTCGATGTTCTTGATGTTGGTGTCCATCCCCATGTCCGTGAAGTACGGGAACTCGGTGGGGTAGGCTTTGCGGAACGGGTCGTCCTTGTTGATCATGCGGTTGAACGTGAACAGCACGTCATCGGCATTGAAGGTACGGGTCGGCTTGAAGTACGGGGTGGTGTGGAACTTGACGCCGTCGCGCAGGTGGAAGGTGTACGTCAGGCCATCCGGGGACACGTCCCAGCTGGTGGCGAGCCCAGGAATCACAGCGGTGCCGCCGCGTTCGAACTGGGTCAGGCGGTTGAACATGGTTTCGGCCGAAGCATCGAAGTCTGTTCCGGTGGTGTACTGGCCTGGATCGAAACCAGCCGGGCTCCCTTCGGAGCAGAACACCAGGTTAGTCGCCGCATGGGCGAAAGGGGCCGCGGCCATAAGGCCAGCGCTCACTAATAACGGAAGGACTGCGTGTTTAAGCATGTTGGCCTCATGATTTGTTGTCATTTTTGGTGGTGAGGGCGACCTCGTGAGTCGGCCTGCGGATACTTATGCAGGCGCCATACCCATTGCAAGATGCTGAACCGTTGCGAGGCTGAAACAGTGGTACGAACGTACAGGAATGTCGCAATTATGAAAGTTTCTACACAATTGCGTCTATTTCGAGGGTTTTTTCGGTGCAACAGGCGCACCAAAAAAGCCCAGCCGAGGCGTCTAGCGCACTCGGTTGGGGCGCTGCTGTTACTTATCTAGACTCACGCCGTAGAACGGCGTCAGGCCGAACGGGCTGATCTTGAAGTCGCGCACTTCCTTGCGCAGCGGTTGGAAAACCGTCGAATTCGCAATAGGCGTTATAGGTACTTGTTCCTTAAGTATTTTTTGCGCCTGTTGATACCACTTGATGCGCTGCTCGCGGTCGCTGCTGACCTTCGCTTCCTGGACCAGTTTGTCGTACGCCGGGTTACACCATTTTGCGTAGTTGCTGCCCTTGACCGCAGCACAACTGTAGAGCACGCCGAGCCAGTTATCCGGGTCACCATTGTCGCCCGTCCAGCCATAAATCATCGCGTCGTGCTCGCCATTTTTGGCGCGCTTGATGTATTCGCCCCACTCATAGCTGACGATATTGGCCTTGATGCCGACCTTTTCCCAATCCTGCTGGATCATCTGCGCCGACATGCGCGCATTCGGATTGGAGGCACGCTGGACCGTCATCGCCCACAAGTTGATGGTCGTACCCGGTGCAACCCCTGCTTCTTTTAGTAGCGCCCGCGCCTTGGTCGGATCGTAGGGCGCATCCTTGATGTTCGGGTCATAAGACCACTGCGCCGGAGGCAACGCGTTCTGCGCCAATTGCCCGGCGCTCTGGTACACGGCCTTGATGATCGCCGGCTTGTCGATGGCCATGTCCAGGGCCTGGCGCACCTTGAGCTGGTCCAGCGGCGGGTGGGTCACGTTGTAGGCCAGGAAGCCCAGGTTGAAACCGGCTTGCTGCAGCACGCGCAGGTTGGGGTCCTGTTTCATCACGTCGATGTCGGCAGGGCGCGGGTAACCGCTGACCTGGCACTCACCGGCCTTGAGCTTCTGCAGGCGCGAGGCGGCGTCCGGGGTGATGGCGAACACCAGGTTGTCGAGCTTCACATCCTCGGGCTTCCAGTACTGTTTATTCGCCACGTAGCGAATCTGCGAGTCTTTCTGGTAGCGCTTGAACACGAACGGCCCGGTGCCCACGGGCTTCTGGTTGATGTCTTCGGCTTTGCCTTGTTTCAGCAGTTGGGCGGCATATTCGGCGGACTGCACCGAAGCAAAACTCATCGCCAGGTTCTGCACGAACGAGGCATCCACATTGTTGAGGTTGAAGCGCACGGTGTGTTCGTCGAGTTTTTCGACGTTTTTGATCGTGGTGTTCAACCCCATGTCGGTGAAATAGGGCGACTCGGAGGGGTAGGCCTTGCGAAACGGACTGTCGGCATCGAGCAGGCGATTGAAGGTAAACAGCACGTCATCCGCATTGAAGTCGCGGGTAGGGGTGAAGAAATCGGTGGTGTGGAACTTGACGCCATCGCGCAGGTGGAAGGTGTAGGTCAGGCCGTCTTTGGAGACATCCCAGCTCGTCGCCAGGCCAGGTTCGACTTCGGTGCCGCCACGCTTGAACTGGGTCAAACGGTTGAACACAGTTTCGGCAGAGGCATCGAAATCGGTGCCGCTGGTGTACTGGCTGGGATCGAAGCCGGCGGGGCTGGCTTCGGAGCAATAGACCAGGGTGCTGGCCGCGTGGGCCATCGGCATAAAGGCCAGCAGGCCTGCGGCAAGGAGGAGCGGTTTGAAAGCAATTCTTTCCATGGAGACCCCTGAAGTGGCAGGCATATATAAGCTGCCCAAACGAAAACGGCGCTACCGAGGGTAACGCCGTTCAGGTTTCTCAGGTAGGGGTCACTGCATCTGCACTTCGATCACGCCATCGGCGCTCATGTTGACCTGGCTGGTGCCCGCTTCCACTTCAGGCGTCGGTGCCGAATCGGCCATGGCCGCCTTCATCATCATCCCGCCACGGGCATAAGGTTGTGGGTAGCCATTGGTGTTGAAGTTCAAGTTGACGATCTTGTAACCCTTGCCGCCCAGCGCGTCGGTGGCCAGTTGTGCGCGGGCCTTGAAGGCGGCAACCGCGTCCTTGAGCAGCGCGTCTTCGCTGGCCTTGCGCGTGGCGTCGGCGATGGCGAAGTCCATGTTTTCCATTTTCAGGGTGTTGAGCAACTCGCCGGTGAGTTTGGACAGTGCCGGGAAGTCCGCGCTTTCCAGGCGCAGTTCGGCGCGCTCACGCCAGCCGGTGATCTTCTGGTTCTTGTTGTCGTAGATCGGGTAGCTGTTGCGGCTGCCCTGGCGCAAGGTCACGCCTTTGACTTCGCGCGCCTCGCCCAGGGCCTTGTTCAGGGTGGTGGTGATTTCGGCGGCGAGCTTGGCCGGGTCAGTGTTCTGGGACTCGGTGTAGAGGGTGACGATCATCTTGTCGCGGGCCACTTCCTGGCTGACTTCGGCACGCAGGGAAATCTGGTTGTAATGCAGTTCATCGGCAGCCAGGGCCGGGAGGCTGGCCAGGGCGCTGGCGCTGAGGGTGAAAATGGCTGCACTGCGAGTGAAACGAGACATGGAAGCTCCTTAGGGTGTTCGTATCGGGTATGACTGTAGACGGTGGCATCGGGTTCTTCGGGTTTACGAATTAGAAAAAAAAGTTTCAAGCTGCGAGCTACAAGCTAAAAGGCACGCGGATTCCTGCTGTTTGAAGCGTGCCACGTGAAGCGGCGGCGCCCTGCGTCAAAGAGCCACACACCCAATGTCCGAGGCGCCGCTTCGTTTATACTCGTGCCGATCCGCCTGCAGCGCTCACCGGGAGAGCTCATGCTCGCCGCCGTAAAACTGACTTCCGCCACCCGCCAGAACCTCTGGCGCCTGACGTTCATCCGCACCCTGGTACTGGCCGCACAGGCCGGCTCCGTCGGGCTCGCCTATTGGTTCGACCTGTTGCCGCTGCCGTGGCTGCAACTGGCCGTGACCCTCGGTTTCTCCATCGTGCTGTGCGTGTTCACCGCGATCCGGTTGCGCACCACGTGGCCGGTGACCGAGCTGGAATACGCCCTGCAATTGGCCTGCGACCTGTTTATCCACAGTGTGTTGCTGTATTTCTCCGGCGGTTCCACCAACCCGTTCGTGTCTTATTACCTGGTGCCACTGACCATCGCCGCCGTGACCTTGCCGTGGCGCTACTCGGTGGTGCTGTCGGGTATCGCCCTGACCCTGTACACCCTGTTGCTGGCGCGCTTCTATCCGCTGCAAACCTTCCCCATCGCCCGCGAAAACCTGCAGATCTACGGGATGTGGCTGAGTTTTGCGCTCTCCGCCGCCGTGATCACCTTCTTCGCCGCGCGCATGGCCGAAGAGTTGCGCCGCCAGGAAGAATTGCGCGCCATTCGTCGTGAAGAAGGCCTGCGCGACCAACAACTGCTCGCGGTCGCCACCCAGGCTGCCGGCGCCGCCCATGAATTGGGCACACCGCTGGCGACCATGAGCGTGCTGCTCAAGGAAATGACCCAGGACCATCACGACCCGGCCCTGCAGGACGATTTGAGCGTGCTGCAGGAACAGGTCAAGCAGTGCAAGCAGACTCTGCAGCAACTGGTGCGCGCCGCCGAGGCCAATCGCCGCCTGGCGGTGGAGATGCAGGATGTGACCCAGTGGCTCGACGAAGCCCTGAACCGCTGGCACCTGATGCGTCCCGAGGCCAGTTACCGTTTCAACCTGCTGGGGCAGGGCACAGTGCCACGCATGGCGCCGCCGCCAGACTTGACCCAAGCGCTGCTGAACCTGCTGAACAATGCCGCCGACGCCTGCCCCGAAGGCCTGGGCGTGCAACTGGACTGGGACGCCGAAAACGTCACCATCAGTATTCGCGACCACGGCGCGGGCGTGCCGCTGGCCATTGCCGAGCAGATCGGCAAACCCTTCTTTACCACCAAGGGCAAAGGCTTCGGCCTCGGCCTGTTTTTGAGCAAGGCCAGCGTGACCCGCGCGGGCGGCTCAGTGAAGCTCTATAGTCATGAGGAAGGTGGCACGCTCACCGAGCTGCGCCTGCCCCGTGTCGCACGAGGAGATATCGATGAGTGACGAGATCCAAGTCGAAGGCGAAGAACTGCCGCACCTGCTGCTGGTAGATGACGACGCCACCTTTACCCGCGTGATGGCGCGCGCCATGAGCCGTCGCGGCTTTCGCGTGAGCACCGCAGGTTCGGCCGAGGAGGGCCTGACCATCGCCCAGGCCGACCTGCCGGACTATGCCGCGCTCGACCTGAAAATGGACGGCGACTCCGGCCTGGTGCTGCTGCCCAAGCTGCTGGAACTCGACCCGGAAATGCGCGTGGTGATCCTTACCGGTTACTCCAGCATCGCCACCGCTGTCGAGGCCATCAAGCGCGGCGCCTGTAACTACCTGTGCAAACCGGCGGACGCCGACGACGTGTTGGCCGCCTTGCTCTCCGAGCACGCCGACCTCGACACCCTGGTGCCGGAAAACCCGATGTCGGTTGACCGCCTGCAGTGGGAACACATCCAGCGCGTGCTGACCGAGCACGAAGGCAACATCTCCGCCACTGCCCGCGCCCTCGGCATGCACCGCCGCACCTTGCAGCGCAAGTTGCAGAAGCGCCCGGTACGGCGCTGAACGAAGTCTGAACAATCTGCTTCAGGCCGCACGGAGCCCTGAACCGATCGTCTATGATCGGTTCAAACGCCTGTCACTCTTTACCCTACCGAGCCTGAACGATGAATCAGAACGCTGAGTATTCCGCGGTCAATGACGCGGTGCGTGGGCAATTCTTCCGCCGAACCTGGGCGATGATCACGCCGTATTGGCGCAGTGAAGAGAAGGGCAAGGCCTGGCTGCTGCTGGCGGCGGTGATTGGCCTGTCGTTGTTCAGCGTGGCAATTTCGGTCTGGATCAACCACTGGTACAAAGACTTCTACAACGCCTTGGAGAAGAAGGACACGGCGGCCTTCTGGCAGTTGATCGGCTACTTCGGCGGGATCGCCGCCGTGGCGATACTCGGCGCGGTGTACCGCTTGTACCTGACCCAGATGCTGACCATCCGCTGGCGGGCCTGGCTCACCGAGCAGCACTTCGCGCGCTGGCTGGGCCACAAGAACTATTACCAGCTGGAGCAGGGCGGTTACACCGATAACCCGGACCAGCGGATTTCCGAAGACCTCAACAACTTCACTTCAAGCACCTTGAGCCTGGGCCTGGGGCTGTTACGCAACGTGGTCAGCCTGGTGTCGTTCTCGATCATCCTGTGGGGCGTGTCGGGCAGCATCGAAGTGTTTGGCATCACCATCCCTGGCTACATGTTCTGGTGTGCACTGCTTTATGCCGCGGTCGGCAGTTGGCTCACGCACCTCATCGGCCGTCGCTTGATCGGCCTGAGCAACCAACAACAACGCTTCGAAGCGGACCTGCGTTTCTCCATGGTGCGTGTGCGCGAGAACGCCGAGAGCATCGCCCTGTACAACGGCGAGCCGAATGAGAACCAGCGCTTGAGCGCCCGCTTCGCCAAGGTCTGGCACAACTTCTGGGACATCATGAAAGTGTCCAAGCGCCTGACCTTCTTCACCGCTGGCTACAGCCAGATCGCGATCATCTTCCCCTTTATCGTCGCCGCGCCGCGTTATTTCACCGGCAAGATCGAGCTGGGCGAGCTGATGCAAATCAACTCGGCGTTCGGCAATGTGCAAGAGAACTTCAGCTGGTTCATCAGTGCGTATTCGGAGCTGGCGTCGTGGCGCGCCACGAGTGATCGTCTGCTGAGCTTCCACCAGGCCATGCGTGATAACGAGCAGCGTGCGCCGGCGATTGATGTGCGCGCGGAAGGCGAGCGCCTGGTGGTGCAGGACCTCGGCATGGACCTGGCCGATGGCCGCCACTTGCTCACCGCCGCCGACATGACCGTGGAGCCTGGCCAGCGCCTGATGCTCAGCGGGCGTTCCGGCAGTGGCAAAAGTACCCTGCTGCGCGCGATGGGCCATCTGTGGCCGGCGGGGCACGGCAGTATTCGCCTGCCGGCGGCGCGTTATTTGTTCCTGCCGCAGAAACCTTATCTGCCGATCGGCACCTTGAAGGCCGTGTTGAGTTATCCACAGGACGACAGCGTCTATCCGGCAGAACGTTATGCACAGGTGCTGGAAACCTGCCGCCTGCCGCATCTGATCGCACGCCTGGACGAGGCCAACCACTGGCAGCGCATGCTCTCGCCGGGCGAGCAGCAGCGCCTGGCCTTCGCGCGCGCGTTGCTGTTTGCACCGCAATGGCTGTACATGGACGAAGCCACTTCGGCGATGGATGAAGAGGATGAGGCGAGCCTGTATCAGGCATTGATCGACGAGCTGCCGGGGTTGAGCATTGTCAGCGTCGGCCATCGCAGCAGCCTCAAGCGCTTCCATGGACGGCACGTGCGGATCGAGAGCGGGTTGCTGCAAGAGCAACCCGTAGCCTGAGGCTGGGCTCAATCTAAATGTGGGAGCGGGCTTGCCCGCGAATGCGGTGTGTCAGTGACACAGATGCTGAATGACCCACCGCCATCGCCGGCAAGCCAGCTCCCACAGTTGGACGGGGTTGCCTGATGGATTTGGCTCCCAAGGGCAGCATATGTAGATCAAGAGCGGGTTGCCGCAGCAGCAACGCCTCTCCCGAGCCTGGGCTCAATCTAAATGTGGGAGCGGGCTTGCCCGCGAATGCGGTGTGTCAGTGACACAGATGCTGAATGACCCACCGCCATCGCCGGCAAGCCAGCTCCCACAGTTGAGCGCGGTTGGCTGATGGATTTGGGCCCCGAGGGCAGCATATGTAGATCAAGAGCGGGTTGCCGCAGCAGCAACGCCGCTCCCGAGCCTGGGCTCAATCTAAATGTGGGAGCGGGCTTGCCCGCGAATGCGGTGTGTCAGTGACACAGATGCCGAATGACCCACCGCCATCGCCGGCAAGCCAGCTCCCACAGTTGAGCGGGGTTGGCTGATGGATTTGGCTCCCAAGGGCAGCATATGTAGATCAAGAGCGGGTTGCCGCAGCAGCAACACCTCTCCCGAGCCTGGGCTCAATCTAAATGTGGGAGCGGGCTTGCCCGCGAATGCGGTGTGTCAGTGACACAAATGCTGAATGACCCACCGCCATCGCCAGCAAGCCAGCTCCCACAGTTGAGCGGGGTTGCCTGATGGATTGGCGCCCACAAAAAAGCCCGGCTGATCATCGATCAGCCGGGCTTTTTCAGTGCTTGAAAATGACTTACTTCTTCAAGCCGTAATGCTCATCCAGCATGCCCGGGGCGTTTGGCGTTTTTGGCGCGTAGTCCCGTGGCGGCTCCTGGTTTTCCCGGGGTGGGGTCAGGCGCTCGCGTGGAGCTTGCGGTGCATCGGAATGCAGCGCGGCCAGCAGGCGCTGGCGGGTGATGTCGTCGAGGGCCAGGCGGTTGGCGCCATCGGCGAGGTGATCCTGTACTTCCTGGTAGCTCTGGGTGAGCTTCTTGACCAGGGTCGCGGTGCTGTTGAAGTGGGTAACAACCTCGTTCTGATAACTGTCAAAACGTTCCTGGATGTCATCCAGCTGACGCTGCGTGCGGTTAGGCGCGGCATTCGGCAGCAAGCGAGCAACCAGGAAACCAATGGCGACACCGGCAACCAGGGCAAGAGTCGGCAACAACCAAACTAAGAGCGAGTGTTCCACGAGTCCTTCCTCTATAAACGGCTTTGCTTTACGTTAACGGCTCGGACCTGCGCTGTATACCGCGATTAAGCTCGCAATGATGCCATGCACAGACTTTTAGCTAGACGAGTCGACCCTTTGAGAGGTCACGGAGTTCATTCCTTGCTCATGCGTGAAACCCCCGTTTTGATCGATGGCCCGGTAGGCCAACTGGAAGCCCTGTACCTTGATCACCCCGAGCCACGTGGCCTGGCGCTGATCTGCCACCCTAACCCGGTGCAAGGCGGGACCATGCTCAATAAAGTTGTATCGACCCTGCAACGCACCGCCCGCGATGCCGGTTTGATTACTTTGCGTTTCAATTATCGTGGCGTCGGCGCGAGTGCCGGCACCCACGACATGGCCACCGGTGAAGTGGACGATGCCGAAGCGGCCGCCACCTGGCTACGGGAAAAGCACCCCGACCTCCCGATCACGCTGCTGGGTTTTTCCTTCGGTGGCTACGTGGCCGCCAGCCTGGGCGGTCGCCTGGAAGCCAAGGGCGAAAAGCTCGCGCACCTGTTCATGGTCGCCGCGGCGGTGATGCGCCTGCGCGATACCGACGTGCTGCCCCAGGGCTGCCCATTGACCCTGATCCAGCCGGAAACCGACGAAGTGGTCGACCCGCAAGTCGTCTACGACTGGTCCGCCGCCCTGAAACGCCCCCATGAGCTGCTGAAAGTGGCAGAATGCGGACACTTTTTTCACGGCAAGCTGACCGATCTCAAGGATCTGGTGCTGCCGCGTCTCTCGAATTGATAGCAGTCTGATAAGCGATTACCCATGACGACTCGTACCCGTATCCTCACCGGCATCACCACCACCGGCACGCCGCACCTGGGCAACTACGCCGGTGCGATCCGCCCGGCGATTCTCGCCAGCCAGGACGCCAATGCCGACTCTTTCTACTTCCTGGCCGACTACCACGCCCTGATCAAGTGCGATGACCCGCAGCGCATCCAGCGCTCGCGCATGGAAATCGCCGCGACCTGGCTGGCCGGTGGCCTGGATGTGAACCGGGTGACGTTCTATCGCCAGTCCGACATCCCGGAAATTCCCGAGCTGACCTGGCTGCTCACCTGCGTGGCCGCCAAGGGCCTGCTTAACCGCGCCCATGCCTACAAGGCCTCGGTGGACAAGAACGTCGAAGCCGGCGAAGACCCGGATGCGGGCATCAGCATGGGCCTGTACAGCTATCCGGTGCTGATGGCGGCGGACATCCTGATGTTCAACGCGCACAAGGTGCCGGTTGGCCGCGACCAGATCCAGCACGTGGAAATGGCCCGCGACATCGGCCAGCGCTTCAACCACCTGTTCGGCAACGGTCAGGAATTCTTCACCATGCCCGAGGCGTTGATCGAAGAAAGCGTCGCCACCTTGCCGGGCCTGGATGGCCGCAAGATGTCGAAAAGCTACGACAACACCATCCCGCTGTTCACCAGCGCCAAGGACATGAAGGACGCGATCTCGCGGATCGTCACTGACTCCCGCGCGCCGGGCGAAGCCAAGGACCCGGACAACTCGCACCTGTTCACCCTGTACCAGGCCTTTGCAACCAAGGCCCAGGAAGAAGAGTTCCGCGCCGAGCTGCTGCAAGGGCTGGGTTGGGGCGAGGCGAAGAACCGTCTGTTCCAGCTGCTGGACAGCCAACTGGCCGAGCCGCGTGAGCGTTACCACCAGCTGATGTCGCGCCCTTCGGACATGGAAGACCTGCTGCTGGTCGGCGCCAAGAAAGCCCGTGCCGTCGCTGCGCCGTTCCTCGCCCAGTTGCGCGAAGCGGTTGGCCTGCGCTCGTTCGTCAACCAGGCGGCCGCGCCGGTCGCCACCAAGAAAAAAGCCGCGAAAGCCGCGCGCTTCGTGAGCTTTCGTGAAGACGACGGCAGTTTCCGCTTCCGCCTGTTGGCCGCCGATGGCGAGCAATTGCTGCTGTCGCGCAACTTTGCCGATGGCAAGGCGGCGGGCGCCGTGACCAAGCAACTGCAAAGTGGCACCGCGCTGGACGTACGCACCGAGGCCCTGAGCTTCAGCGTATGGCTGGACGGCGCCGCCGTCGCTGACAGCGCCGAGTTCGCCGACAGCACGGCGCGCGATGCCGCCGTTGAAGCGCTGCGCGTTGCGTTGACCCCAATCGAGGATTAACCCGACCAAGGGTTGATTGCCATTATCCAGGGCCGTCGTTACAGTGACGGCCCGTTTTTGTTGCCTTGCTAACGAAATTATGACGCCCCTAGAACGATATCAAGCTGATCTGAAACGCCCTGAGTTCTTCCACGACGCCGCCCAGGAAAATGCTGTGCGTCATTTGCAGCGCCTGTACGACGACCTGGTCGCGGCCTCGCAGAGCAAACCAGGGATGTTCAGCAAGCTGTTTGGCAAGAAAGACCACGTGCCGGTCAAGGGCCTGTATTTCTGGGGTGGCGTCGGCCGGGGCAAGACATACCTGGTCGACACGTTCTTCGAGGCGCTGCCGTTCAAGGAAAAGGTCCGCACGCACTTCCACCGCTTCATGAAGCGTGTGCACGAAGAGATGAAGACCCTGCCGGGCGAGAAGAACCCGCTGACCATCATCGCCAAGCGCTTCTCCGAAGAAGCGCGGGTGATCTGCTTCGATGAGTTCTTCGTCTCCGACATCACCGATGCCATGATCCTCGGCACCCTGATGGAAGAGCTGTTCAAGAACGGCGTGACCCTGGTCGCCACCTCCAACATCGTGCCCGACGGCTTGTACAAGGACGGCCTGCAGCGTGCGCGCTTCCTGCCGGCCATCGCGCTGATCAAGCAGAACACCGAGATCGTCAACGTCGACAGCGGCGTCGACTACCGCCTGCGTCACCTCGAGCAAGCGGAGTTGTTCCACTTCCCGCTGAACGAAGCGGCGCATGACAGCCTGAAGAAAAGCTTCCGCGCGCTGACGCCGGAATGCACGAAGGCGGTGGAAAACGACAAGTTGATGATCGAGAACCGCGAAATCATCGCGTTGCGCACCTGCGATGACGTGGCCTGGTTCGAGTTCCGTCAACTGTGCGACGGCCCGCGCAGCCAGAACGACTACATCGAACTGGGCAAGATCTTCCACGCGGTGATCTTGAGCGGCGTCGAGCAGATGGGCGTCACCACCGACGACATCGCGCGCCGTTTCATCAACATGGTCGACGAGTTCTATGACCGCAACGTCAAGTTGATCATCTCGGCTGAAGTCGAGCTCAAGGACCTGTATACCGGCGGCCGCTTGAACTTCGAGTTCCAGCGCACGCTGAGCCGCTTGCTGGAAATGCAGTCCCACGAGTTCCTGTCACGCGGCCACAAGCCGTAGTCGATGTGCTCGAAATTAAAAAGGCCTGCAGCGATGCGGGCCTTTTTTTATGGGAGATCTCCAGTACAGCGCAGATCAAATGTGGGAGCCGGGCTCGCTCGCGATGGCGGCGGGTCAGCGACAGATACACTCACTGATATACCGCTATCGCAGGCAAGCCAGCTCCCACATGGGGTTGCGTACAGCCTCGGTTATGCGGCTTTTCTGGAATTGCTGGATGCAGTCCTTTTTTATGCGTGATCTCCAGCACAGCGCAGATCAAATGTGGGAGCCGGGCTTGCCCGCGATTGCGGTGTATCAGTGACGAATGTTTCGACTGGCACTCCGCATTCGCGAGCAAGCCCGCTCCCACAATTTCTACCGCGTTTAGCCTTGGTTATGCGGCTTGCTGGAACTGCTGGCGGTACTGGTTGGGCGACAGCTCCGTGTGCTGCCTGAACAGCCGCGCAAAGAAACTTGCATCGTCGTAACCCACCTCATAACTGATGGTCTTGATGCTCTTGCGGCTGGCCGAGAGCAGGCCCTTGGCGGTTTCGATGCGCAGCCTCTGCAGGTAATGCAGGGGCTTGTCACCGGTGGCGGTCTGGAAGCGGCGCATGAAGTTGCGGATGCTCATGCCGTGTTCTCGGGCGACGTCTTCGAAGCGGAACTTGTCGGCGAAATGCTCTTCGAGCCAGTGCTGGATCTGCAGGATGATCACGTCCTGGTGCAGCTTCTGCCCCCCAAACCCGATGCGCCCAGGCGAGTAACTGCGCTGCACTTCGTAGAGAATATCGCGGGCCACGGCCTGGGCGATGTTGGCGCCGCAGAAGCGCTCGATCAGGTAGATATAAAGATCGCACGCCGAGGTGGTGCCGCCGGCGCAGTACAGGTTGTCGGCGTCGGTGAGGTGCTTGTCCTGGTTGAGCTGGACTTTGGGGAAGCGTTCGCCGAAGGCATTGAAGAAACGCCAATAGGTGGTCGCCTCCTTGCCATCGAGCAGGCCGGCTTCGGCCAGCCAGAACACCCCGGTTGCTTCGCCGCAGAGGACGGCGCCACGGGCGTGTTGTTCGCGCAGCCAGGGCAGCACTTGCGGGTAACGCGTGCACAGGGCGTCGAAATCATCCCAGAAGGCCGGCAACACAATGATGTCGGCGTCTTCGAGGCCGCCGTCCACCGGCATGATCACATCACTGAAGCTGCGCACCGATTGCCCGTCGGGGCTGACCAGGCGCGTTTCGAATGCCGGGGTCAGGCCCAGGCCTTGCTGTTTGCCATACCGCAGGCTGGCGAGGTGGAAGAAATCCTTGGCTTGCATGAGGGTTGAAGCGAATACCCGATCAATGGCCAAAATGCTGACGCGCCGCAACGGCGTGGAGATTTGGTTAGACATAATTTCATTTATTCTTATAGGGGAAAGTGGTCACCAGACGGCTGGATCGTCTTATTTTTTGTCGCATGTGTCCAGTGTCCTGTGATGCCTTCGCGGCATAGGCTCTGTGGGCTCGTTCTTGTCCGACAATCCCAGCAGGTGACCCATGATCCCCAGAACCTTGTTCAGCCCGGAGCACGAACTCTTTCGCGAGAGCGTGCGCACCTTCCTTGAAAAAGACGCCGCACCGTTCCACGGGCAATGGGAGAAACAGGGCTACATCGACCGTGCCCTGTGGAGCAAGGCGGGGGAGGCGGGGATGCTGTGCTCCCATCTGCCGGAGGAGTACGGCGGCCTGGGGGCGGATTTTCTCTACAGCGCGGTGGTGATCGAGGAGATCAGCCGGCTCGGGCTCACCGGCATCGGGTTTTCCCTGCATTCGGACATTGTCGCGCCGTACATCCTGCATTACGGCAGTGAGGCGCTGAAGCACAAGTACCTGCCTAAATTGATCTCCGGCGAAATGGTCACCGCCATTGCCATGACTGAGCCCGGTGCCGGCTCCGACCTGCAAGGCGTCAAGACCACGGCCGTGCTGGATGGCGATGAGTATGTGATCAATGGCTCCAAGACCTTTATCACCAATGGCTTTCTTGCCGAGCTGGTGATCGTGGTCGCCAAGACCGATCCCAAGGCCGGCGCCAAGGGCACCAGCCTGTTCCTGGTGGAAGCCGACACGCCGGGCTTCGACAAGGGCAAGCGCCTGGAGAAGGTCGGCATGAAGGCCCAGGACACCTCGGAGCTGTTCTTCCAGGATGTGCGCGTGCCCAAGGAGAATCTGCTCGGGCAAGCGGGCATGGGCTTCGCGTACCTGATGCAGGAGTTGCCCCAGGAGCGCCTGACCGTGGCAATTGGCGCGCTGTCGTCCGCCGAGGCGGCGTTGCAGTGGACACTGGAATACACCCGTGAGCGCAAGGCGTTCGGCAAGGTCATCGCCGACTTCCAGAACACGCGGTTCAAGTTGGCGGAGATGGCTACCGAGATTCAGATCGGCCGCGTGTTCGTCGATAAGTGCATGGCGCTGCACCTGGAAGGCAAGCTGGACGTGCCCACCGCCGCGATGGCCAAGTACTGGGCCACGGACCTGCAATGCAAGGTGCTCGACGAATGCGTGCAGTTGCACGGCGGCTACGGTTTCATGTGGGAATACCCGATTGCCCGGGCCTGGGCAGATGCGCGGGTGCAGCGGATTTACGCGGGGACCAATGAGATCATGAAGGAGATTATTGCGCGGGCGCTTTGACAACGGAACGCTGGGCTGTTGTGGCGAGCGGGCTTGCCCCGCGTTGGGGTGCGTAGCAGCCCTGATCCCGCCCATCCCCTTTTTCCTTCAGAAGGATTGAGGGATGAGGTTTTGGGGCTACTGCGCAGCCCAACGCGGGGCAAGCCCGCTCGCCACGGGGGCGGTGTCGGGCTGGTTAATTAATCAAGGGGCAGGGTTCGGATGATCCTTCTGAATCGCCTCGATCCCTTCCAGCACTTCCTTCGACAGCTTCAGGTCGGCACTGGCAATGTTGCTGTCCAGTTGCTCCAGACTTGTCGCGCCAATGATGTTGCTGGTCACGAATGGCTGCTGTGTCACAAACGCCAGGGCCATCTGCGCCGGGTCCAGGCCATGCTCGCGCGCCAGTGCCACGTAGCGGCTGCACGCCGCTTCCGACTGCGGGTTGAAGTAGCGGCTGAAGCGGCTGTATTCCGTCAGGCGCGCCTTGGCCGGGCGTGCGCCGTTTTCGTATTTGCCGCTGAGCATGCCGAACGCCAGGGGCGAGTAGGCGAGCAGGCCGCACTGTTCGCGGATCGCGACTTCCGCCAGACCCACTTCAAAGCTGCGGTTGAGCAGGTTGTAGGGGTTCTGGATCGACACCGCGCGGGTCCAGCCACGGGCTTCGGCCAGGGCGAGGAATTTCATGGTGCCCCATGGCGTTTCATTGGACAGGCCGATGTGGCGGATCTTGCCGGCCTTCACTTGCTCGTCCAGCGCTTCGAGGGTTTCCTCCAGCGGGGTGAGGTCGTCCTCGTCCTTGTGCTTGTAGCTCAGTTGGCCGAAGAAGTTGGTGCTGCGCTCCGGCCAGTGCAGCTGGTAAAGGTCGATCCAGTCGGTCTGCAGGCGCTTGAGGCTGGCGTCGAGGGCGTCGACGATGTGCTTGCGGTTGTGGCGCAGGTGGCCGTCGCGAATGTAGTCGATGGTGTTGCCGGGGCCGGCGATCTTGCTGGCGAGCACCCAGTCGGCACGGTCGCCGCGGCTCTTGAAGTAATTACCGATATAACGCTCGGTGGTGGCATAGGTGTCGGCCTTGGGCGGTACCGGGTACATTTCCGCCGTGTCGAGGAAGTTGATCCCCGCGGCCTTGGCCCGTTCGATCTGAGCGAAGGCCTCTGCCTCGCTGTTCTGCTCACCCCAGGTCATGGTGCCCAAGGCGATCGCGCTCACGTTCAGATCGGTGCGGCCCAGCTGTCGATAATCCATCGGGTACTCCTTCGGGGAAAACAATCATAAAAGCAGGTTGAATTTTTTTTCGCAATCTGCATAATTGCCCACCTCTTTCTGCAGTGGAAGTGATGCGCCGCCTGCCGAAGAATCTTGCCGTTGAACGGACGCGCCGACCCGAGCCCCCGATAGCGTCTGTATCCGGCTGCCTTTGACTTGTCAAAGTACGCACTATTCAGTAAGATCCGCCGTCTAATTTACAGGGCGGCCCCTGAGGCTATTAAAGAATGACAACTTTTACTGCAAAACCGGAAACAGTTCAGCGCGACTGGTTTGTCGTCGACGCCGCTGGTCAGACCCTGGGTCGTCTGGCCACTGAAGTCGCCAGCCGTCTGCGTGGCAAGCACAAGCCTGAGTACACCCCTCACGTTGACACCGGTGACTACATCGTGATCATCAACGCTGAGCAGGTTCGTGTTACCGGCAACAAAGCGCAAGACAAAATGTACTACCGTCACTCCGGTTTCCCAGGCGGTATCAAGTCTTCCAACTTTGAAGGCCTGATTTCCAAGAAGCCTGAAGCCCCGATCGAAATCGCGGTCAAAGGCATGCTGCCTAAGGGCCCACTGGGTCGCGATATGTTTCGCAAGCTGAAAGTCTATGCGGGCGCTGTACACCCTCATGCTGCTCAGCAGCCCCAAGAACTGAAGTTTTAACGGAATAGTTCATTATGTCGGCGACTCAAAATTACGGCACTGGCCGTCGCAAAACCGCAACCGCACGCGTTTTCCTGCGTCCGGGCACTGGTAACATCTCGATCAACAACCGCTCCCTGGACAACTTCTTCGGCCGCGAAACTGCCCGCATGGTAGTTCGTCAGCCGCTGGAACTGACCGAGACCGTTGAAAAGTTCGACATCTACGTCACCGTTATCGGTGGCGGTGTAAGTGGTCAAGCTGGCGCAATCCGCCACGGTATCACTCGCGCTCTGATGCAGTACGACGAAACCCTGCGTGGCGCTCTGCGCAAAGCTGGCTTCGTAACTCGCGATGCCCGTGAAGTTGAACGTAAGAAAGTCGGTCTGCGTAAAGCGCGTAAGCGTCCGCAGTACTCGAAGCGTTAATTCGCTTTACGTTCCACAAAAACGCCCAGCCTCCTCACGGAGCTGGGCGTTTTTTATTGCCTGCGATTTATGCACAAATTTGCGCGTGACAACTTGCCACATCCGTAGACCCCCTATACTACAAGGCCTGGAGGCGGAGGCCCGGGCAATTCCCTTGTCATACGTGGGGCTTTTCATTACCATTCGGCAAAATTTTTATAAGTAAAGATTCAACACTTAGTAGACGCCTGATTTAACAGGCCAAAAAGCTGATGGGAGAGGACTGAATGAGCAATGACGGCGTGAATGCAGGCCGGCGTCGCTTCTTGGTAGCAGCCACATCCGTGGTGGGTGCTGCAGGAGCGGTGGGGGCTGCGGTCCCGTTCGTGGGGTCATGGTTTCCCAGTGCCAAGGCGAAAGCCGCAGGTGCACCGGTGAAAGTGAATGTCAGCAAGATCGACCCAGGCCAGCAGATGATTGCTGAGTGGCGCGGTCAGCCGGTCTTCATTGTTCGTCGTACTGAGGAGATCCTGGGGAATCTGAAGAAAATCGAAGATCGCTTGTCTGATCCCGATTCGAAGAATTCCGACCAGCCCGCCTACGTCGATAAGGAAATGCGTTCGATCAAGCCTGAGATTCTGCTGCTGATCGGTATCTGCACCCACTTGGGTTGCTCCCCCACCTTCCGCCCGGAAGTGGCGCCTGCGGATCTGGGCAAGGACTGGGTCGGCGGCTATTTCTGCCCCTGCCACGGTTCTCACTATGACCTCGCTGGCCGCGTCTACAAGTCACAACCCGCACCACTGAACCTGCCAGTTCCGCCACATCACTACGAGACTGACAGCATCATTGTCATTGGCGTCGACGAGGGGGAGAAAGCCTGATGAGCAAGTTCATGGATTGGGTGGATGCGCGTTTTCCTGCCACCAAGATGTGGGAAGACCATCTCAGCAAATATTACGCTCCGAAAAACTTCAACTTCTTCTACTTCTTCGGCTCCCTGGCCCTGCTGGTGCTGGTCAACCAGTTGGTCACCGGGGTCTGGCTGACGATGAGCTACACGCCGTCAGCCGAAGAAGCCTTCGCTTCCGTTGAAGGCATCATGCGCGACGTCGAGTACGGCTCGATCCTGCGCCTGCTGCACTCCACTGGCGCGTCGGCGTTCTTCATCGTGGTCTACCTGCACATGTTCCGTGGCCTGCTCTACGGTTCGTACCAGAAGCCTCGTGAGCTGGTGTGGGTCTTCGGCATGCTGATCTACCTGGCGCTGATGGCCGAGGCCTTCATGGGCTACCTGCTGCCATGGGGCCAGATGTCGTACTGGGGCGCCCAGGTGATCATCTCGCTGTTCGGTGCGATCCCGGTGATCGGCAACGACCTGACGCAGTGGATCCGGGGTGACTACCTGATCTCCGGCATCACCTTGAACCGCTTCTTCGCCTTGCACGTCGTGGCCCTGCCGATCGTGATTCTCGGCCTGGTCGTGCTGCACATCCTGGCGCTGCACGAAGTGGGTTCGAACAACCCGGACGGCGTGGACATCAAGAAGCATAAAGACGAAAACGGCGTACCGCTGGACGGCATTCCCTTCCACCCGTACTACACCGTGAAAGATATCGTCGGTGTGGTGGTGTTCCTCTTCATCTTCTGCTCGATCGTGTTCTTCTTCCCGGAAATGGGCGGGTATTTCCTCGAAAAACCCAACTTCGAACAGGCCAACGCGTTCAAGACGCCGGAGCACATTGCACCGGTCTGGTACTTCACGCCGTTCTACGCCATTTTGCGGGCGATCCCCGACAAGCTCATGGGTGTGGTTGCCATGGGGGCTTCGATCGCGCTGTTGTTCGTGCTGCCCTGGCTCGACCGTAGTCCGGTCAAGTCCATGCGCTACAAGGGCTGGCTGAGCAAGATCTGGCTGTGGGTGTTCTGCATCTGCTTCGTGCTGCTGGGCTGGACGGGCGTCAAGGCGCCGACACCGCAGCTGACGTTGCTGTCGCAGGTCTGCACCTTCCTCTACTTCGCCTACTTCATTCTGATGCCGTTCTACACCCGGCTCGAGAAGACCAAACCGGTTCCGGAAAGGGTGACTGGCTGATGAAAAAGTTATTCGTTGCATTGATGCTTGCGGCCCTGCCGCTACTGTCCTTCGCTGCCGAGCACGGCGGTCCGGAGCTGGAATCGGTCGATATCGACGTCTCGGACAAAGCCGCCATGCAAGACGGCGCCCGTACGTTTGCCAACTATTGCATGGGCTGCCACAGCGCCAAGTTCCAGCGCTATGAGCGTGTTGCCGATGACTTGGGGATACCCCACGAAGTGATGCTGGAAAAACTGGTGTTCACCGGCGCCAAGATCGGCGACCACATGAACATCGGCATGCAGCCTGCAGACGCCAAGGCCTGGTTCGGTGCTGCACCGCCTGACCTGACCCTGGTGGCGCGCGTTCGTGGCACCGACTGGCTCTACGGCTACCTGAAATCGTTCTATGAAGACCCGACGCGCCCTTGGGGCGTGAACAACCGGGTATTCCCGAACGTCGGTATGCCTAACGTTCTGGTCAGCCTGCAAGGCAAGCAAGTGGTAGGATGCAAGCAGGTCCAGGTCGTTGAAGACGGCAAGAAGCAATACGATCCGTTGACCGGCACGCCGCTGACGCATGAGGCGTGCGATCAACTGAAGATAGACACCCCCGGTGCACTGACTGACGAGCAGTTCGACGAGAAGGTCAAGAATCTCGTGACCTTCCTGGCCTACTCGGCCAACCCGGTCAAACTGCAGCACCAGCGCATTGGTACCTATGTATTGTTGTACCTGGCCTTCTTCTTCGTATTCGCCTATCTGCTCAAACGCGAATACTGGAAGGATGTGCATTGATCCAACCGTAAGCAATTGCTGTTAATCTTGCGCGCCCAGCGGCATCTCTGAACACGTAGTGATCGGGTAACTCCCACTACAGAGATGCTCCCTGGGCGCGCTCGTTTTTGAGCTTTCGATAATTTCAACAAGCGAGGAGGACCGCCATGGGCGTGACCAACCGGTTGGCCTGTTACTCCGACCCCGCCGACCACTATTCCCACCGAGTACGTATCGTGCTCGCAGAGAAGGGTGTCAGCGCCGAGATCATCAGTGTGGAGGCGGGCCGTCAGCCGCCGAAACTGATCGAAGTGAACCCTTACGGCAGCTTGCCCACCCTGGTCGATCGTGACCTGGCGTTGTGGGAGTCGACTGTGGTGATGGAATATCTGGATGAGCGTTACCCTCATCCGCCTTTGCTGCCGGTGTACCCGGTAGCGCGTGCCAACAGCCGCCTGCTGATCCATCGGATCCAGCGTGACTGGTGCGGGCTGGTGGATGTGATCCTGGATACACGTAGCAAAGAAGCCGCTCGGGTGCAGGCACGCAAGGAATTGCGTGAGAGCCTGACCGGTGTTTCGCCGCTGTTCGCCGACAAACCTTTTTTCCTCAGCGAGGAACAAAGCCTGGTGGATTGCTGCCTATTACCCATACTCTGGCGCTTGCCGATCCTGGGCATTGAACTGCCACGGCCGGCCAAGCCGTTGCTTGATTACATGGAGCGCCAGTTTGCGCGTGAGGCTTTCCAGGCGAGTCTGTCTGGTGTCGAACGCGATATGCGCTAAGGCTTAAGGAGCCGCTGATGAACTCCAGTCGACCCTACCTGGTCCGCGCGCTCTATGAGTGGATTGTGGACAATGATTGCACCCCGCACATGCTGGTCAATTCCGAATTTCCTGCGGTTCAGGTACCGCAGGGTTTTGCCAGTGATGGACAGATTGTGCTGAACGTATCACCGAGTGCCGTGCGCCACCTGCACATGGACAATGAAGCGGTCAGTTTCGAAGGGCGTTTCGGCGGTGTGCCGCACACGCTGTTCGTGCCGATTGGCGCCATCCTCGGGATCTATGCCCGGGAAAATGGCCAAGGCATGGTGTTCGATCTGGAGTCGCCTTTCGAGGATGACGAAGCGATCGAAAGCGAAGACGGTGATGATGTGCCGCCACCGGATGCCGAGCCACCGCGTCCAAGCGGTCGGCCGAGCCTGAAAGTGGTGAAGTAAGCGGCTTTCATCTTCGGATTAGCTGGGAAAATGCCTCGACCTGTGTCGGGGCATTTTTTTGCGCGCAGGATATGGATGAAAGTCGTGACAGGACGGTGATCGTACAACCGCCATGGGCTATGATGCGTGCTCAAGTTCACCGAGAAAGATGATCCATCATGGAAAACGCCAACACCGCCCCTCGTCTTCCCCGCAAGCGTCGCAGCCTTGCCCAGGAATTGGTCACGGTGTTGTCCGAGCAGATCCGTGACGGCCAGCTCAAGCGCGGTGACAAGCTGCCCACCGAATCGGCCATCATGGACGCCCATGGTGTCAGCCGTACCGTGGTGCGCGAGGCCATCTCGCGCTTGCAGGCGGCGGGGCAGGTGGAAACCCGGCATGGCATCGGCACCTTCGTGCTCGATACGCCAAGCCCGAGCGGCTTTCGCATCGACCCGGCCACGGTGGTGACCCTGCGTGATGTGCTGGCGATTCTCGAGTTGCGTATCAGCCTGGAAGTCGAATCCGCTGGCCTGGCCGCATTGCGCCGCAGCGACGAGCAACTGGCAGCCATGCGCGCCGCCCTCGACGCCCTGAATGAAAGCGCCGCGCACGCTGGCGATGCGGTCGCCTCAGACTTCGCCTTCCACCTGGAAATCGCGTTGTCCACCGGCAACCGCTATTTCACCGACATCATGACCCACCTGGGCACCAGCATCATTCCGCGTACCCGCCTGAATTCGGCGCGCCTGGCCCACGATGACCAGCAGCACTACATGAGTCGCCTGAGCCGCGAGCACGAAGAGATTTATGAGGCGATTGCTCGCCAGGATTCGGACGCGGCGCGGGCGGCCATGCGCTTGCACCTGACCAATAGCCGTGAGCGGCTGCGCCATGCCCACGAAGAGGCAGAAGCGCAGCGCGGCTGAAGGGGCCTGTAGGTGCAGGCTTGCCGGCGCCAGCGGAGTATCAGCCAGTGAGGTTTGACTGACACTCCGCCATCGCAGGCAAGCCAGCTCGCACAGTTGATCTCCATTGTCTGGAGCAATGCGTGTCCTTAGCTTGCGGGCTGGTTGGGCTTGTAGTCCTTGAGCAGCAGGTACGTACTCCATCCCCACCAATCATTGGTCCAGTGCCTGTCGTTCAGGTCATTCACATCCTTGCGCCGCAGCACCTTGTCTCCCTCCACCTTGAACAGCGGCGAGAAGTTGTTCGCCGGGTTCTGCGCGGCATTCAGGTCCGGCACATGCAGCGGCGCCTTGAAGGTGGCCGGGGAGGGCGCCACGCCGCTGATAAAGGTCGCGAAGATCTCATCGGCCGAGGCCTGTACCGCGCGTTTGACCTGCAGCCGATTGTCCGCGTCGATGGCGTCGAAGTAGCGCTTGTCCCCATAGGCGTGCCATTGGTCCCCCAAGGCGTTGCGTACCTTGAAGCCGAACTTGCTGTCTTCATCGTGCATGAAGCGGCTGATCAGCGAACCCAACTCCCCCGGCGTGACCACGGCGGCCAGCTGTTTGCGCGGCACACGCAGGTGCCCGGCGGAAAACAGGTCGGTCAGGAAGTGATCGGCAAAACTGTTCATCGCATACGCCAGTTCCAGCGCCTGGTCGGTGCCGGTCTGATGCGCCACGACGGCTTGCTGCAGCGCGGCCGTATGGCCTGCCAGGTACGCCGAGAGCGCCCATTCGCCGAAGTGGTCGGCATTGTCCGCCGCCAGTTTCAAATAGCGCCCCAGGGGAATCAGCGCCGACACCGCGCTGCCGCCGCCGGTGATGCGGTTCCATTCCTCGGACAACGTATCACCCAGCGCGTCATAGGCTTCATGGGCTTGCTTGCCGTCCTTGATCGCCTGGTTGACCGCGTTGATTTCCTTTTGCATGACCGCGAGGATCTTGTGCGCTTCCTCGCGTGAAGCGGGCAACACGGCCAGGGAGTTGAACGCGGCGGTAAAGCGCTGGATGCGCTCGGCGGGGGAGGCGCCGTCACTGATGGGTTGGCCGGGAATGCCATAAAAGTCGCCGCCCAGGGCGATCACTTGGCCGTAGGTGAGGGCCAGCCCGTTGGGCAGGTGCAACTCGACCTGTCGCGCAGGAATCGCCGGGGCGTCCTTGGCAAAGCGCAACAGGGTGTCGTCGCCGATGGCGGTGTGTTCACCCCCTTCGAAGCGCAGGGTAGGAGGGTTCTTTTCGGGTGCTGCGAGTTCTGGACCTGACATGTTAGCTCCTTGCTATGTCGTAGGAATCTTCCGTAATAACTGTATGCATATACAGTTATCTCGAGCATAGAGGAATAAATTCCTACGTCAAGAACGCCTCTGCATTAGGTGTCGCCCACCCGCACGTGCACCATGGCGATGAATTGCAGTTGACGAAATTATTTATAGTTGTACGATGACGTACGACATCATCAAAACCAACAACAACCTTTCCATCGAAAGTTTTCGCCCAGGGTGTTCGAATAATGAATCCACAAGAACTGAAGTCCATCCTCTCCCACGGTCTGCTGTCTTTCCCGGTGACCGATTTCAACGCCCAGGGTGACTTCCACCAGGCGGGCTATATCAAGCGTCTGGAATGGCTGGCCCCGTACGGCGCCACTGCCTTGTTCGCCGCCGGTGGTACCGGTGAGTTTTTCTCCCTCGCCGCCAGCGAATATTCCCAGGTGGTCAAGACCGCCGTTGATACCTGCGCCACCAGCGTGCCGATCCTCGCGGGTGTGGGCGGTTCGACTCGCCAGGCCATCGAGTACGCCCAGGAAGCCGAGCGCCTTGGCGCCAAAGGCTTGCTGCTGCTGCCGCACTACCTGACCGAAGCCAGCCAGGACGGGGTTGCCGCCCACGTCGAAGCAGTGTGCAAGTCGGTCAAAATCGGCGTGGTGGTCTACAACCGCAACGTCTGCCGCCTGACTGCGCCTTTGCTGGAACGCCTGGCCGAGCGCTGCCCGAACCTGATCGGCTACAAAGACGGCCTGGGCGACATTGAATTGATGGTGTCGATTCGCCGTCGTCTCGGTGACCGTTTCAGCTACCTGGGCGGCCTGCCGACTGCAGAGGTTTACGCCGCTGCCTACAAGGCCCTGGGCGTGCCGGTGTACTCCTCGGCGGTGTTCAACTTCATTCCGAAGACCGCGATGGATTTCTACCACGCCATTGCCAAGGACGATCACGCCACCGTCGCCAAGATCATCGACGACTTCTTCCTGCCGTACCTGGACATCCGCAACCGCAAGGCGGGCTATGCAGTGAGCATCGTCAAGGCCGGTGCGAAAATCGCTGGCTACGACGCCGGCCCGGTGCGCACGCCGCTGACCGATCTGCTGCCGGAAGAATACGAAGCCCTGGCCGCGCTGATCGACAAGCAAGGCGCGCAATAACTTATCTACAAGGCCGCTGAGTAATCAGCGGCCTTTTGCGTCAGGAGAAGATTTGTGTCCCAAGCTCAGCGTTATGAAAACTACATCAATGGCCAGTGGGTGGCCGGTGCCGACTACTGCGTTAACCTCAACCCGTCGGAGTTGTCTGATGTCATTGGCGAATACGCCAAGGCTGACGTAGCCCAAGTCAATGCTGCCATCGACGCCGCCCGCGCCGCATTCCCGGCCTGGTCCACTTCCGGGATCCAGGCGCGTCACGACGCGCTGGATAAAGTCGGCAGCGAAATCCTCGCTCGCCGTGAAGAACTCGGCACCTTGCTGGCCCGGGAAGAGGGCAAGACCCTGCCCGAAGCCATTGGCGAAGTGACTCGCGCCGGTAACATCTTCAAATTCTTCGCCGGTGAATGCCTGCGCCTGTCCGGTGACTACGTGCCGTCGGTACGCCCGGGTGTCAATGTCGAAGTCACCCGTGAAGCCCTGGGCGTGGTCGGTCTGATCACCCCGTGGAACTTCCCGATTGCGATCCCCGCCTGGAAAATCGCTCCGGCCCTGGCCTACGGCAACTGTGTGGTGATCAAGCCGGCTGAACTGGTACCGGGCTGCGCCTGGGCCCTGGCCGAAATCATCTCTCGCGCAGGCTTCCCCGCCGGTGTGTTCAACCTGGTGATGGGCAGCGGCCGCGTGGTCGGCGACGTGCTGGTCAACAGCCCGAAAGTCGATGGCATCAGCTTCACCGGTTCAGTCGGCGTAGGTCGCCAGATCGCCGTCAGCTGCGTGTCGCGCCAGGCCAAAGTGCAGTTGGAAATGGGCGGCAAGAACCCGCAGATCATCCTCGACGACGCCGACCTCAAGCAGGCGGTCGAGCTGTCGGTGCAGAGTGCGTTCTACTCCACCGGCCAGCGTTGCACGGCCTCGAGCCGCTTGATCGTGACCGCCGGGATTCACGACCAGTTCGTCGCGGCCATGGCCGAGCGCATGAAGTCGATCAAGGTCGGCCACGCTCTCAAAAGCGGCACCGATATCGGCCCGGTCGTGTCCCAGGCCCAGTTGGACCAGGACCTCAAGTACATCGACATCGGCCAGAGCGAAGGCGCGCGGCTGGTCAGCGGTGGCGGCCTGGTCACCTGTGACACCGAAGGCTACTTCCTGGCGCCGACGCTGTTTGCCGACAGCGAAGCCGCCATGCGCATCAGCCGTGAAGAAATCTTCGGCCCAGTGGCCAACGTGGTGCGCGTGGCGGACTATGAGGCGGCGCTGGCCATGGCCAACGACACCGAGTTCGGCTTGTCGGCGGGCATTGCCACGACGTCGTTGAAGTACGCCAATCACTTCAAGCGCCACTCCCAGGCCGGGATGGTGATGGTCAACCTGCCGACCGCCGGCGTGGATTACCACGTGCCGTTCGGTGGCCGCAAAGGTTCCTCCTATGGTTCGCGCGAGCAGGGTCGCTATGCGCAAGAGTTCTACACCGTGGTGAAAACCAGCTACATCGGTTCGTAATACGCGACACCCGTGGCGCCTGCTTTGTGTGGGAGCTGATTTGCCTGCGATAGCATCACCGGTGTGTGCCTGACACACCGAGGTGCCTGTATCGCGGGCAAGCCCGGCTCCCACATGAAAGCGGTCCCCACCGACAAATAGACCATTACCCGCAAAAAAAATAATTAGTGGGAGTACTTCTACATGCAAGCGACCAAGCCGACCCACGTCCGCTATTTGATCCTGCTCATGCTGTTCCTGGTGACCACGATCAACTACGCCGACCGGGCCACCATCGCTATCGCCGGCTCCAGCCTGCAAAAAGACCTCGGCATCGACGCGGTCACCCTCGGTTATATCTTCTCCGCATTCGGTTGGGCCTACGTGGCCGGGCAAATCCCCGGCGGCTGGCTGCTGGATCGGTTCGGCTCGAAAAAAGTCTATGCCCTGAGCATCTTCACCTGGTCACTGTTCACCGTGCTGCAAGGCTATGTCGGTGAGTTCGGCGTCTCCACCGCAGTGGTTGCGCTGTTCATGCTGCGCTTCCTGGTGGGCCTGGCCGAAGCGCCGTCCTTTCCCGGCAACGCGCGAATCGTGGCGGCCTGGTTCCCCACTGCCGAGCGCGGCACGGCTTCGGCGATCTTCAACTCGGCGCAATACTTCGCCACGGTGCTGTTCGCGCCGTTGATGGGCTGGATCGTCTACAGCTTCGGCTGGCAGCACGTGTTTATCGTGATGGGCGGGATCGGCATTGTGTTCTCGCTGATCTGGCTCAAAGTTATCCACAGCCCACGCCAGCACCCGATGATCAACGAGGCCGAGTTCAATCACATCGCCGCCAACGGCGCGATGGTCGATATGGACCAGGACAAGGTCAAGGGTAAGAAAACTGACGGTCCGAAGTGGGATTACATCCGCCAACTGCTGACCAACCGCATGATGCTCGGCGTGTACCTGGGCCAGTACTGCATCAACGGCATCACCTATTTCTTCCTGACCTGGTTCCCGGTGTACCTGGTGCAGGACCGTGGCATGACCATTCTCAAGGCTGGTTTCATTGCTTCGCTGCCGGCGATCTGCGGCTTTATCGGCGGGGTACTGGGCGGGGTGATTTCCGACTACCTGTTGCGCAAGGGCCACTCGCTGACCTTCGCGCGCAAGGCGCCGATCATTGGCGGGTTGCTGGTGTCTTCCAGCATCGTGGCGTGCAACTACGTGGACATCGAATGGATGGTGGTGGGCTTCATGGCCCTGGCCTTCTTCGGCAAAGGCGTTGGCGCACTGGGTTGGGCGGTGGTGTCCGACACTTCGCCGAAACAAATCGCCGGGCTCAGTGGCGGCTTGTTCAACATGTTTGGCAACCTGGCGTCGATCAGCACGCCGATCGTGATCGGCTACATCATCAGCACCACCGGCTCGTTCAAGTGGGCACTGGTGTTTGTGGGCGCCAACGCGCTGCTGGCGGTGTTCAGCTACCTGGTGATCGTGGGTCCGATCAAACGTGTGGTACTCAAGGAGCCGCCAAGCAAAGGGCCTGAGTTGACTAACCTTACCGAAGCGCATTCCTGAGGGGCGATGTAATGCAGTTGATTGAACATGCCGACTCGCCGCGCTCGATTCGTTTGCACGAGCGCGACAATGTGGTGATCGTGGTCAATGACCAGGGCGTACCGGCCGGGACCGAGTTCCCGGACGGCCTGGTGACCGTGGATTTCATCCCCCAGAGCCACAAGGTGACCCTGGAAGATATTCCCGAGGGCGGTCAGATTATTCGCTACGGCCAGACCATCGGATACGCCCTGGCGCCGATTCCGCGCGGCAGTTGGGTCCAGGAAGATCAACTGCGCATGCCGACCGCGCCGCCGCTGGACAGCCTGCCGCTGTCCACCGATGTGCCCGAAACCCAGGCTCCCCTCGAAGGCTTTACCTTCGAGGGCTACCGCAATGCCGACGGCACCGTGGGCACGCGCAATATCCTCGGCATCACCACCACGGTGCAATGCGTGACCGGTGTGCTGGACCATGCGGTCAAGCGCATCAAGGACGAATTGCTGCCCAAGTACCCGCACGTGGATGACGTGGTCGCGCTGACCCACAGCTATGGCTGTGGCGTGGCCATCACCGCGACGGATGCCTACATCCCGATCCGCACGGTGCGCAATCTGGCGCGCAACCCGAACCTGGGCGGCGAAGCCCTGGTGATCAGCCTGGGCTGCGAGAAATTGCAGGCCGGGCAGGTGATGCACGACAACGACAGCTCCGTCGACCTGAGTGAGCCGTGGCTGTATCGATTGCAGGATTCCAGCCACGGCTTTACCGAGATGATCGAGCAGATCATGGCGTTGGCCGAAACCCGTTTGAAAAAGCTCGACCAGCGCCGCCGCGAAACCGTGCCGGCATCCGAGTTGATCCTGGGCATGCAGTGCGGTGGCAGTGATGCGTTTTCCGGCATCACCGCCAACCCCGCGCTGGGGTATGCGTCGGACCTGTTGTTGCGGGCCGGGGCGACGGTGATGTTTTCCGAAGTCACCGAAGTGCGCGACGCGATCTACCTGCTGACCTCCCGCGCGCAGACCCGGCAAGTCGCTGAGGAATTGGTGCGGGAAATGGACTGGTACGACCGCTACCTGGCCAAGGGCGAGGCAGATCGCAGCGCCAACACCACGCCGGGTAACAAGAAGGGCGGGTTGTCGAATATTGTCGAGAAGTCCCTGGGGTCTATCGTCAAGTCCGGCAGCAGCGCGATCAACGGCGTGCTGGGTCCGGGCGAACGCTTCAAGAGCAAGGGCCTGATCTTCTGCGCGACACCGGCCAGCGACTTTGTCTGTGGCACCTTGCAACTGGCGGCGGGCATGAACCTGCACGTGTTTACCACCGGGCGCGGCACGCCGTATGGGCTGGCGATGGCGCCGGTGGTGAAGGTTTCCACACGTACGGAGCTGGCACAGCGCTGGCCGGACCTCATCGATATCGACGCCGGGCGCATCGCCACCGGGCGCGCGACCATCGAGGAGCTGGGCTGGGAGTTGTTCCATTTCTACCTGGATGTGGCCAGCGGCAAGAAGCAGACGTGGGCCGAGCAGCATAAGCTGCATAACGACATCACCTTGTTCAACCCCGCGCCGATTACCTGAGACTGGCGCGGACCTTGTAGGCGCTGGCTCGCCTGCGATAGCGGTGTATCAGTAACCGATGTAACGCCTGACACACCGCCATCGCAGGCAAGCCAGCTCTCACATTGAGCGAGTGTCAACCAGACGAACCGGTTCGTACTGGCTTATCATTAGCCACCTGACGACGCTCACCAAGGTTCTCCCCGGCATGCTGGCAATTTTCCTCACCACCCTCACCATCACCGCGCCGGTGTTTGCCATGCTGTTTCTGGGGGTGTTGCTCAAGCGCGTCAACTGGATCAACGACAACTTTATCCACACGGCCTCGTCCCTGGTGTTCAACGTCACCATGCCGGCGCTGCTGTTTCTTGGCATCCTGCATGCCGACCTGCACTCGGCGCTCAAGCCGGGCCTGCTGATCTACTTCGCTGTCGCCACGCTGTTGAGCTTTGCCCTCGCCTGGGGCTGGGCGATTTTTCGCTGCCCGCGTGAAGACCGTGGCATCTACACCCAGGGCGCGTTTCGCGGCAATAACGGTGTGATCGGCCTGGCGCTGGCCGCCAGCATGTACGGCGACTACGGTATCTCCCTCGGTGCGATTCTCGCGGCGCTGGTGATCCTGTTCTACAACACCCTGTCGACCATCGTGCTGGCGGTGTACAGCCCGGTGATCAAGTCCGACCCGTGGAGCATCTGCAAGAGTGTGGTGGCCAACCCGCTGATCATCAGCGTGATCGCCGCCACGCCGTTCGCGGTGTTCCAGATTGGCCTGCCGGGTTGGCTGGAGTCGTCGGGCCAGTACCTGGCGGACATGACCCTGCCCCTGGCGCTGATCTGCATCGGTGGCACGCTGTCGCTGGCGGCTCTGCGCAAAAGCGGCAGCATGGCACTGAGTGCGAGTCTGGTGAAGATGATCGGCTTGCCCGTGGTGGCGACGCTGGGGGCATGGCTGCTAGGCTTTCGCGGGCCGGAGTTGGGGATCTTGTTCCTGTACTTCGGCGCGCCGACCGCAGCGGCCAGCTTTGTCATGGCCCGGGCGGCCGAGGGCAATCATGAGCTGGCGGCGGCGATTATCGTGATCACCACGCTGATGGCGGCGGTGACCACCAATATCGGGATTTTCGTGTTGCAGGCGGGGGGTTGGATCTGAAGGTTGCAGGGCTCTTGAGGGCCAATCGCAGGCAAGCCAGCTCCCACAGGAATTGAGGTATGGCTCAGGCCCCCGGGCATATGGAGATCAAATGTGGGAGCTGGCTTGCCTGCGAATGCGGTGGGTCAGGCAACGAATGCATCAACTGACACACTGCTTTCGCGAGCAAGCCCGCTCCCACAGGAATTGAGGTATGGCTCAGGCCCCCGGGCATATGGAGATCAAATGTGGGAGCTGGCTTGCCTGCGAAGGCGGTGGGTCAGGCAACGATGCATCAACTGACACGCCGCTTTCGCGAGCAAGCCCGCTCCCACAGGAATTGAGGTATGGCTCAGGCACCCGGGCATATGGAGATCAAATGTGGGAGCTGGCTTGCCTGCGAAAGCGGCGTATCAGGCACCTGATGCATCAACTGACACACTGCCTTCGCGAGCAAGCCCGCTCCCACAGGAATTTAGGTATGGCTCAGGCGGTCGGGTATATGGAGATCAAATGTGGGAGCTGGCTTGCCTGCGAAAGCGGTGGGTCAGGCAACGAATGCATCAGCTGACACACTGCCTTCGCGAGCAAGCCCGCTCCCACAGGAATTGAGGTATGGCTCAGGCACTCGGGCATATGGAGATCAAATGTGGGAGCTGGATTGCCTGCGAAGGCGGTGGGTCAGGCAACGATGCATCAACTGACACGCCGCCTTCGCGAGCAAGCCCGCTCCCACAGGAGTTGAGGTATGGCTCAGGCACCTGGGCATATGGAGATCAAATGTGGGAGCTGGCTTGCCTGCGAAAGCTAGCTCGCCGTCACGGCTGATCGGCCTGATACGCCTCAATCACTTCCTGCGCCGCGCGGAACGCATCAATCGCCGCCGGGACGCCGGCGTACACCGCGCAGTGCAGCAGTGCTTCGCGAATCTCCTCAACGGTACAGCCATTATTCAGCGCGCCACGCACGTGGCCCTTGAGTTCCTGCGGGCACTTGAGCGCGGTCAGGGCGGCGAGGGTGATCAGGCTGCGGGTCTTCAGCGGCAGGCCTTCGCGGTTCCATACGCTGCCCCAGGCATGCTCGTTGACGAAATCCTGCAGCGGTTGGGTGAACTCGGTGGCGTTGCCCAGGGCACGGTCGACGAACACATCGCCCATCACCTGGCGACGCATCTCAACCCCGGGCTTTTTCTGATCGGTCATTGCGAATCCCTCTTGTGTTGGCGGCGCCAGGCTCGCAGCGTGCTGAACAACAGGAAAGCCACCAGCACTGGCAGGACGTAATACAACATCAGTTGTTCAAGCTTGTTGGCGAGGGGCATGCCGGTGGTGAACGACATCACGTGCAGCCCGTACGCCAGGTACAGGCCCAGCAGCACCAGGCCTTCGGCGCGGGTCACTCGATAACCGGTGTAGAACACCGGCAGGCACAGCACCACTACACCGAGCATCACCGGCAGGTCGAAATCCAATGCATTGGGCGACACCGACAGCGGCGAGGGCGCGAGCAGGGCGGTGATCCCCAGCACGCCCAGCAGGTTGAACAGGTTGCTGCCGATCACGTTGCCCACGGCAATTTCCCGCTGCCCCCGCAGGGCGGCGATCAGTGAGGTGGCGAGGCAGGGCAGCGAGGTACCGACGCCGATCAGCGTGAGGCCGATGATGCGTTCCGAGAGGCCCAGGTCCGCTGCCACATCCACCGCCGCGCCCAGCAGCAAGTGCCCGGCCAGGACCAGCACCAGCAGGCCTGCGAGCATCAGCAGAACGCTGCTGAGCCACGGCGCGCGGGCCACGGTGTCGAGGGTGCGCGGGCGGCGGGAATGGCGCGTCTGGTAGTGCAGCACGCCCAGGTAGGCGACCAGCGCCAACAGCAACCACAAGCCGTCGACGGGTGTCAGTTCTTCATTGGCCGCCAGGGTGAATACCAGCAGCCCGGCGAGGATCATCACCGGGATATCCACGCGCACCAGTTGGCGTGAGACGCGCAGGGGGATGATCAGCGCCGACAGGCCGAGGGTCACCAGGATGTTGAAGATACTGCTGCCGATCACGCTGCCCACGGCGATATCGGTGTTGCCGGCCAGGGTGGCCTGCAGGCTGACGGTCATCTGTGGCGCACTGCTGCCAAAGGCGACGATGCTCAAGCCGATGATCAGCGGTCGCACTTTCAAGCTCGCGGCCAGGCGCACGGCGGCGCGCACCAGGACCTCGGCGCCAACGATCAGCAGCAGCAGGCCGCTGACCAGTTCGAGCAGGCTCCAGGGCGAGAGGGCGGTCAATCCGAAAATGGCCACGGCTGCGCCTTCAGTTGCTCATGGCTTGCACGCGCACGCGCGCAGTGCCACTGCCGAGCATGCCCAGTTGTTCGGCAGCCTTGCGTGAAAGGTCGATCAAGCGCCCACGCGTATGCGGGCCGCGATCGTTGATGCGGACCACGACGGATTTGTCGTTGTCCAGATTAGTCACCTTGACCTGGGTGCCGAAGGGCAGTTGCCGATGGGCCGCGGTCAGGGCGTTCTGGTTGAAGGGTTCACCGCTGGCGGTCTTGTTGCCATGGTGTTTGGCGCCGTAATAGGAGGCGGTGCCGGTTTCGTCGTAGCCGTTGGGGTTGATGATGCCGCTGGCGCAACCGGCCAGTAGGGAGAACAGGGCCAGCAGGCCGAGTAGACGCTTCATGCAAGGAGTCCCATTACAAATGTTGGAGTTGGCTTGCGTGGGAGCTGGCTTGCCTGCGATGGCTTCACCCCGGTGTAACTGATGCTCCGAGGCGCCTGCATCGCGGGCGAGCCCGGCTCCCACAGAAGCCGGGTCCTGCACGTGTCAGCCTTCGAGCTTGCTCTTCAGCAATTCGTTCACCTGTTGCGGGTTGGCCTTGCCCTTGGAGGCTTTCATGGCCTGGCCGACAAAGAAGCCGAACATCTTGCCGCGCTTGGCTTCGTCTGCCGCACGGTACTGCTCGACCTGCTCGGCGTTGGCGGCCAGCATTTCATCCAGCACGGCCGAGATCGCGCCGCTGTCGGTGACTTGCTTGAGGCCACGCTTCTCGATGATTTCGTCGGCGCTGCCTTCACCGCTGGCCATCGCTTCGAACACGGTCTTGGCGATTTTGCCGGAGATGGTGTTGTCCTTGATGCGCAGCAGCATGCCGCCCAATTGCTCGGCGGACACCGGCGCTTCGTCGATTTCCAGGCCTTGCTTGTTCAGCAGGCTGCCCAGCTCAACCATCACCCAGTTGGCCGCCAACTTGGCGTCACCGGCGATGCTCACGACTTTCTCGAAGTAGTTGGCTTGTTCACGGCTGGAAGCCAGGACGCTGGCATCGTAGACCGACAGGCCGAACTGCTCCTGGAAGCGCTCGCGTTTCTGCTGTGGCAATTCCGGCAACGTGGCGCGGATGTCGTTGAGGAACGAGTCTTCAAGGACGACCGGCAACAGGTCCGGATCGGGGAAGTAACGATAGTCGTTGGCTTCCTCCTTGCTGCGCATGGCGCGGGTTTCGTCTTTGTTCGGGTCGTACAGGCGGGTCTGCTGGATGACCTTGCCGCCGTCTTCGATCAGCTCGATCTGGCGACGCACTTCGCTGTTGATCGCCTTCTCGATGAAACGGAACGAGTTGACGTTTTTGATCTCGCAACGGGTGCCGAACTCGACCTGGCCCTTGGGCCGGATCGACACGTTGCAGTCACAGCGCAGCGAACCTTCGGCCATGTTGCCGTCGCAGATGCCCAGGTAGCGCACCAGCGCGTGGATGGTCTTGACGTAGGCCACGGCTTCCTTGGCGCTGCGCATGTCCGGCTCGGACACGATCTCCAGCAACGGCGTGCCGGCGCGGTTCAGGTCGATACCGGTGGCACCCGGGAATTCTTCGTGCAGGCTCTTGCCGGCGTCTTCTTCCAGGTGCGCGCGGGTTACGCCGACACGCTTGATGGTGCCGTCTTCCAGCGGGATGTCCAGGTGGCCCTTGCCGACGATCGGCAATTCCATCTGGCTGATCTGGTAGCCCTTGGGCAGGTCCGGGTAGAAGTAGTTCTTGCGCGCGAACACGTTGTGCTGGCCGATCTCGGCGTCGATCGCCAGGCCGAACATCACCGCCATGCGCACCGCTTCCTGGTTCAGCACCGGCAGGACACCGGGCATGCCCAGGTCGACCAGGCTGGCCTGGGTATTGGGCTCGGAGCCGAACGTGGTGGCGCTACCGGAGAAAATCTTCGATTGGGTGGCGAGCTGGGTATGAATCTCCAGCCCGATCACAACTTCCCATTGCATAGTGTTCTCCTCAGAAGCCGGTAGGGGTGCGGGTGTGCCAGTCGGTGTGCAACTGGTACTGGTGCGCCACATTGAGCAGGCGGCCTTCCTGGAAATACGGGGCGAGCAGTTGCACGCCGACCGGCAGGCCATCGACGAAACCGGCGGGCATGGACAAGCCCGGCAGGCCCGCGAGGTTGGCGGTGATGGTGTACAGGTCTTCCAGGTATTCGGCGATCGGGTCGCCGGTCTTGGCGCCGATCTTCCAGGCCGGGTTGGGCGTGGTTGGGCCGAGGATGACGTCGACTTCTTCAAAGGCCGCCATGAAGTCGTTCTTGATCAGGCGACGGATTTTTTGCGCCTTGAGGTAGTACGCGTCGTAGTAACCGGCCGACAGCGCGTAGGCACCGACCATGATCCGGCGTTGTACTTCGACACCGAAGCCTTCGCCGCGCGAGCGTTTGTACAGGTCGGTAAGGTCTTTCGGGTTTTCGCAGCGATAGCCAAAACGCACGCCGTCGAAGCGCGACAGGTTGGAGGAGGCTTCAGCGGGCGCGATCACGTAGTACGCAGGAATCGCGTGCTGGTTGTTCGGCAGGCTGATTTCCTTGATCACGGCGCCGAGCTTTTCCAGCTCCTTGACGCTGTTGTGCACCAATTCGGCGATACGCGGGTCGAGGCCTGCGCTGAAGTATTCCTTCGGCACGCCGATGCGCAGGCCCTTGAGCGAGGTATTGAGGCTGGCGCTGTAGTCCGGCACCGGCTCATCGATGCTGGTGGAGTCCTGTTTATCGAAGCCTGCCATGCCTTGTAACAAAATCGCGCAGTCTTCGGCGGTGCGAGCCAGGGGGCCGCCCTGATCGAGGCTGGATGCGTAGGCGATCATGCCCCAGCGGGAAACACGACCGTAGGTCGGTTTCAGGCCGGTGAGGTTGGTGAAGGCCGCCGGCTGGCGGATCGAGCCGCCGGTATCGGTGGCGGTGGCAGCCGGCAGGAAGCGAGCCGCCACGGCCGCAGCCGAACCACCGGACGAACCGCCGGGCACGTGCTCCAGGTTCCACGGGTTTTTCACCGCGCCGTAGTAGCTCGACTCGTTGGCCGAGCCCATGGCGAATTCGTCCATGTTGGTCTTGCCCAGGGTCACGGCCCCGGCGGCAGCCAGCTTGGACACCACGGTGGCGTCGTAGGGCGCCTTGAAGTTGTCGAGCATCTTCGAGCCGCAGCTGGTGCGAATGCCCTGGGTGCAGAACAAGTCCTTGTGGGCGATCGGCGCGCCCAGCAGGGCACCATTCTCACCGTTGGCGCGACGTGCGTCGGCGGCCTTGGCCTGGCTCAGCGCCAGTTCCTCGGTGAGGCTGATGAAGCTGTTGACCTTTGGATCGTGCTCGGCGATGCGCGCCAGCAGGGTCTTGGTCAGCTCTTCGGAAGAAAACTTTTTATCGGCGAGACCGCGGGCGATCTCGGCCAGAGTCATGTGATGCATTGCAGGCTCTTTCCCTTTAGTCGATGACTTTCGGAACCAGGTACAGGCCGTTTTCGACCGCTGGCGCGATGGACTGGTAGGCCTCGCGATTATTACTCTCGGTCACGACGTCTGCGCGCAGGCGCTGGCTGGCTTCCAGCGGGTGAGCCAGGGGCTCGATGCCGTCGGTGTCCACGGCCTGCATTTGGTCAACCAGCCCGAGAATGCTGTTCAGGGCTGCGGTGGTCTGTGGAAGATCGGCTTCATTCAGGCCAAGCGAGGCCAGATGAGCGATTTTTTCCACGTCGGAGCGTTCAAGCGCCATGGGAATCTCCAGTGGAAAACAGAACGGAGGCTGTCCGTGTGTTAGATTGTCGGAACACTACCGCATTTCTACGGTCTTACGGCCGCGATTGTGGGGGTTGGTGCACAGAAAGTCGGCCAATTTAGCACATTGGCGCCTTGCCCAAAATCCCTGTCGTTGTTAGAGTTTGCCGCACTTTTTTACCCACGCGTTGCCTAGGGTCCCTTTCCCATGTTCAAGAAACTGCGTGGCATGTTTTCCAGCGATCTTTCCATTGACCTGGGCACTGCCAACACCCTTATTTACGTGCGCGAGCGCGGTATCGTCCTGAATGAGCCATCGGTTGTGGCCATTCGGACCCATGGTAATCAGAAAAGTGTCGTTGCCGTTGGCACCGAGGCCAAGCGCATGCTCGGCCGTACACCAGGCAATATTGCTGCCATTCGTCCGATGAAAGACGGCGTGATCGCCGACTTCAGTGTCTGCGAGAAGATGCTGCAGTATTTCATCAACAAGGTTCACGAAAACAGTTTCCTGCAGCCCAGCCCTCGTGTGCTGATCTGCGTTCCATGCAAGTCCACCCAGGTGGAGCGCCGTGCCATCCGTGAATCGGCGCTCGGTGCCGGTGCCCGCGAAGTATTCCTGATCGAAGAGCCAATGGCTGCTGCGATCGGTGCCGGCCTGCCGGTTGAAGAAGCCCGCGGTTCGATGGTGGTGGATATCGGTGGCGGTACCACTGAAATCGCCCTGATCTCCCTGAACGGTGTGGTGTATGCCGAATCCGTACGGGTTGGCGGCGACCGCTTCGACGAAGCGATCATCACCTACGTGCGTCGCAACTACGGCAGCCTGATCGGCGAATCCACCGCCGAGCGCATCAAGCAGGAAATCGGTACCGCTTACCCGGGCGGCGAAGTTCGCGAAGTCGATGTTCGCGGTCGCAACCTGGCCGAAGGCGTTCCACGTGCCTTCACCCTGAACTCCAATGAAGTGCTGGAAGCTCTGCAAGAGTCCCTGGCCACCATCGTTCAGGCTGTGAAGAGCGCCCTGGAGCAATCGCCGCCGGAACTGGCTTCCGACATCGCCGAGCGTGGCCTGGTGCTGACCGGTGGTGGCGCCTTGCTGCGCGACCTCGACAAGCTGCTGGCCCAGGAAACCGGCCTGCCGGTGATCGTTGCCGAAGACCCGCTGACCTGCGTCGCCCGTGGCGGTGGCCGTGCACTGGAAATGATGGATAAACACACCATGGACCTGCTCTCCAGCGAATAAGAGTTTGCTGGTTTGCCCATGTTTCGCCCGCAGGCAGCACTTTGCAGTGCTGCCTGTTGGCGTTTATCTTCTTCAATCTGCATCCAGGCCGGTTAGATGCCGTATGAATAAAGAGAACATTTGCCTGGGAGGAGCGGCTTATTAAACCGCTTTTCGCCAAAGGCCCCTCATTGGGCGTGCGCCTGCTGGTGCTGGTCGTGCTTTCGGTCGCGTTGATGGTGGTCGATGCCCGCTTTGCACTGCTCAAGCCTGTGCGTAGCCAGATGTCGCTGGTGTTGATGCAGACATACTGGATCACCGACCTGCCGCAACGTCTGTACCAGGGCGTGGCCAGCCAATTCGGCAGCCGCACCGAGCTGGTCGCCGAGAACGAAAAACTCAAGACCGAAAACCTGCTGTTGCAGGGGCGCATGCAAAAGCTCGCGGCCCTCACCGAGCAGAACGTTCGGCTGCGCGAGTTGCTCAATTCTTCCGCACTGGTCAACGAAAAGGTCGAAGTGGCCGAGTTGATCGGCATGGACCCCAACCCCTTTACCCACCGCATCATCATCAACAAGGGTGAGCGCGATGGCGTGGTGCTCGGTCAGCCGGTGCTCGATGCGCGTGGCCTGATGGGGCAGGTGGTCGAGTTGATGCCCTACACCTCGCGGGTGCTGTTGCTGACGGACACGACCCACAGCATTCCCGTGCAGGTCAACCGTAACGGCCTGCGCGCCATTGCCAGCGGTACCGGCAACCCGGAACGCCTGGAATTGCGCCACGTCGCCGATACGGCCGACATCAAGGAAGGCGACCTGCTGGTCAGCTCCGGCCTGGGCCAGCGCTTCCCGGCGGGTTACCCGGTAGCGACGGTCAAGGAAGTGATCCACGATTCCGGCCAGCCCTTCGCCATTGTGCGCGCGGTGCCGACTGCCGCCTTGAACCGCAGCCGCTACCTGCTGCTGGTGTTCAGTGACAACCGTACCCCGGAAGAGCGCGCCAACGAAGCTGCCCAGGCCCAGGAAGCGGAAGACAAGAAGAATGGCACCACGCCCATCATTCCTGCGACCGTGCCCAAGCCTGCCGCTGCTGCACCGGTTACGCCCGCGGTGGCCCCAGCTGCAGCGCCTGTGGCGACCGCCGTGAAGCCTGCGACGCATACCACGCATCCGGTTAAACCGGCGGCGACCAAACCCCCTGCGTCAGCGCCAGCTGCTGCACCGGCGACCAAGCCGCCCGTGACGGCACCGGCCGCCCGCCCAGCGACCACCGCTCCGGCGACCACACGGCAGAGGGAGGAATAAATGGCCGGTACTCATTCGCGCAATGGCTGGATCGTCTGGCTGACGTTCGCCATCGGCTTGTTGCTCAGTGTTTCGCCACTGCCGCAATTCATGGAAATCCTGCGTCCGCTCTGGCTGGCGTTGTTGCTGGCTTTCTGGTCGCTGAACCTGCCGCACAAAGTCGGCATGGTCACGGCCATGTTTCTGGGCTTGGCGGAAGATGTGCTGTATGGCACCTTGCTGGGCCAGAACGCATTGATCCTGACGCTGATCACTTTCCTTGTGCTGTCGTTGCAGCAACGCCTGCGCATGTTTCCCATGTGGCAGCAATGCCTGGTGATCCTGGTGATCTTCGGCCTGGCGCAACTGGTGCAACTCTGGCTGAGCGCCCTGACCGGCAATCGCCAGCCAACCCTGGCACTGGTGCTGCCGGCCCTGGTCAGCGCCTTGTTGTGGCCGTGGATCAGTTTCGGCCTGCGTGGGTTACGTCGTCGCTATAAAATCAATTGAATGGATTGCGAGGCTCTGCCTGGTTATCGAACTCTACAGGGAGAGTCTGCAATGAATTCGCTTTACCTGGCCTCGGGCTCCCCGCGGCGGCGTGAACTGCTGACCCAGATCGGTGTGCCTTTCACCGTGGTCAGCGCCGCCATTGATGAAACCCCTCTTACCAACGAAGCCGCCGTTGCCTACGTCGAGCGTCTTGCTCGCGGCAAGGCAGCGGCGGGTTTTGCTGCGCTTGAACACACCGCCGACGCTTGTGTGCTGGGCGCCGACACCGCCGTGATTGTGGACGGCAAGATCCTCGGCAAGCCGGTAGACCAGGCCGACGCGCTGGCGATGCTGATGGCCCTGGCGGGGCGTGAGCATGAAGTGCTGACCGCCATTGCCCTGACTGACGGCCAACGCTGCGAAACCCACTGTGTTAGCAGTCGCGTACGGTTTCGCGGGATTTCTGTCGAAGAGGCTACGACCTACTGGCACAGTGGCGAACCCCAGGACAAAGCGGGCGGCTATGCTATCCAGGGCCTGGGTTCGGTGTTCGTTGCCGGTCTCAATGGTAGTTATTCCGCCGTGGTGGGCCTGCCGGTGTGCGAAACCGCGCAACTGCTCGCCGAATTCGGCATACCCTGTTGGCAACACCTTACCGCGCGCTGAACGCCTTTAATTGCGCGCCCAGCCTTAAGCGATCGGTCACTATTGTGAAAATGCCTGAACGAGACCCAGCCATGAGTGAAGAGATTCTGATCAATATCACGCCGATGGAATCGCGCGTGGCGGTGGTAGAGAACGGTGTTCTGCAAGAAGTGCACGTCGAGCGCACCCAGAAGCGCGGGATCGTCGGCAATATCTACAAAGGCAAGGTGGTGCGAGTACTGCCGGGGATGCAGGCCGCATTCGTCGACATCGGCCTGGACCGTGCTGCGTTTATCCACGCCTCGGAAATTTCCCTGCGCGAGGGCCCGGCAGTCGAAAGCATCAGCGCCCTGGTGCACGAAGGGCAGAGCCTGGTGGTGCAAGTCACCAAGGACCCCATCGGCTCCAAGGGCGCACGGCTGACAACCCAGCTGTCGATCCCGTCGCGCTACCTGGTGTACATGCCGCGCACCGCGCATGTCGGCATTTCGCTGAAGATCGAAGACGAAGCCGAGCGCGAGCGCCTGAAAAAGGTGGTCAGCGACTGTGTGGCGGCCGAAGGTATCAAGGAGGCCGGCGGTTTTATCCTACGCACGGCTGCCGAAGGCGCCGGTGCCGATGAAATCCTCATGGATATCCGCTACCTGCGGCGCCTGTGGGACCAGATCGGCGCGCAGATCAAGACCATCGGTGCGCCGAGCGTTATCTACGAAGACCTCGGTCTGGCCCTGCGGACCTTGCGCGACCTGGTCAGCCCGAAGATCGAGAAAATTCGCATCGACTCGCGGGAAACCTTCCAGCGAACCACGCAATTTGTTGCCGAATTGATGCCGGAAATTGCCGACCGCCTGGAGCATTACCCGGGCGAGCGGCCGATCTTTGACCTGTATGGCGTCGAAGACGAAATCCAGAAAGCCCTGGAACGCAAGGTCCCGCTCAAATCGGGCGGTTACCTGGTGGTGGACCCGGCGGAAGCCATGACCACCATCGACGTCAACACCGGGGCGTTTGTCGGTCACCGCAACCTAGAAGAAACCATCTTCAAGACCAACCTCGAAGCGGCCACCGCGATTGCCCGTCAACTGCGCCTGCGCAACCTGGGCGGCATCATCATCATCGACTTCATCGACATGGAAGACGAAGAGCACCAGCGCCAGGTGTTGCGCACCCTGGAGAAACAGCTGGAGCGCGATCACGCCAAGACCAACATCATCGGCATTACCGAGCTGGGCCTGGTGCAGATGACCCGCAAACGCACGCGCGAAAGCCTGGAGCAAGTGCTGTGCGAGCCGTGCAGCAGCTGCCAGGGGCGCGGCAAGTTGAAGACCCCGGAAACGGTTTGCTACGAGATTTTCCGCGAAATCCTACGGGAGGCGCGTGCCTACCAGGCCGAAGGCTATAGAGTGCTCGCCAACCAGAAAGTGGTCGACCGGTTGCTCGACGAGGAGTCCGGCAACGTGGCAGAACTGGAAGGTTTTATCGGGCGCACGATCCGCTTCCAGGTTGAAACCATGTATTCCCAGGAACAATACGACGTGGTGCTGCTCTGATCCCCAATCGTTTTCTTTTTACGAGACCTGCAGACCTTGATCTGCTGTCCGTCTACTGCCTTGAGGGTCGCCTGACATGGAGCGTCTGATACGCTTTTTTGCCGCTTTGACCCGTTGGGGCCTGGGCCTGTGCGCTTTGCTGCTGGTGTTGGCGGCGGTGTACGTGAGCCTGGGTCGTGAATTGACCCCGTTGGTGGCTGAATACCGCGCAGAAATTGAAGCCAAGGCCCAGGCCGCGGTGGACATGCCGCTGCAGATCGGCAGCCTCGAAGGGCGTTGGAGCGGCTTTGCGCCGGTGCTGCTGGCCCATGACGTGATGGTCGGCGAGGGCAGCAGTGCCTTGCGCCTGGACCAGGTCGAAGTGGTGCCGGACCTCTGGGCCAGCCTGATGGCGCGCGAAGTGCGCATTGCCCATCTGGAAGTCAGTGGTCTGCAATTGAGCGTCAAGGAAGACAAGGACGGCCATTGGGCCTTGCAAGGCTTGCCGGTGCAGGATGACCAGCCGTTGGACCCGGAGCAGGTGCTCACGCGCATGCAAAGGGTCAAGCGCGTGTCTTTGCTCGACAGCCAGGTCACGTTGCAGCCGTACGGCCAGGCACCGCTGACCCTGACGTACGTGGGCCTGAGCCTGCACGCGGGGGCCACCCGCCAGCGCCTGGATGCCCGCCTGACACTGCCCGACGGCCAGCCGCTGGCCATGAGCCTGCGCAGTCGCATTCGCGCGAGCCAGTGGAAAGACGGTGCCGTCGATGCCTACCTGAGCCTGCCGCAAAGCGACTGGGCCAAGTGGATTCCGGCCCGGCTGACCCAGCAGTGGAAGCTCACCCAATTCAAGGCCGGCGGCGAATTCTGGTTGAGCTGGGGCCAGCGCACCGTGCAGAGCGCGGTGGTGCGCCTTAACTCGCCACAGGTGAAGGGCAGCTACGCCGACCGCAAGCCCGTGCATATCGAAAACCTCGCGCTGACAGCGTACGTGCAGCGCGGCGAGAGCGGTCTCAAGGTGTTGGTCGACTCGCTGGCCATGAACCTGGGGGACACCCGCTGGGAGTCGCGGCTGCAGCTGCAGCAAAGCCTGCCCACCGACACGGCGCAGGAGGTCTGGAAGCTGCAGGCTGACCGCCTGGACCTCACGCCGATCACCCCACTGTTGAATGCCCTGGCGCCGCTGCCCGAAGGCTTCGCCAAGACTATCGAACACCTCAAGGCCACCGGCTTGCTGCGTAATGTGCTGGTGGATTTCCGTCCCCAGGACAGCACCGACCAGAAGGTCAGCTTCGCCGCCAATCTCGAACGTGTGGGTTTTGATGCGTACTTCGGCGCGCCGGCTGCGCGCAACGTGTCCGGCAGCATCAGTGGCGACTTGGGCCATGGCGAGCTGCGCATGGACAGCAAGGACTTTTCCCTGCACCTCGACCCGATTTTCGCCAAGCCCTGGCAGTACCTCCAGGCCAATGCACGCCTGACCTGGAAACTCGACAAGCAGGGTTTCACCCTGATCGCCCCGTATATCAAGGTGCTGGGTGAGGAGGGCAAGATCGCGGCGGATTTCCTGATTCGCCTGCATTTCGACCATACCCAGGAAGACTACATGGACCTGCGGGTCGGCATGGTCGACGGCGATGGGCGTTTCACCCCCAAGTATTTGCCCGCGGTGCTGAGCCCGGCCCTGGACGAATGGCTGCGCACGGCGATTCTCAAGGGCGCGGTCGACCAGGGTTTCTTCCAGTACCAGGGTTCGCTGAACCACGACGCATTGCCGGCTTCACGCAACATCAGCCTGTTCTTCAAGGTGCACGACGCCGAGCTGGCGTTCCAGCCTGGCTGGCCGCATGTGAGCAAGGTCAAGGGCGAAGTGTTCGTCGAAGAGAGCGGGGTGCGCATCCTGGCCAGCAAGGGCCAACTGCTCGACACCAAGGTCAAGGACGTCTACGTCAATATTCCGCACGCGCCTGAGGGCAAGGACAGCCACCTGTTGCTCACCGGCGAATTTGCCGGCGGGCTTGGCGATGGCCTGAAGATCCTGCAGGAAGCTCCGATCGGCACGGCATCGACCTTTGCCGGCTGGAAAGGCGAGGGCGACCTGAAAGGCAAGCTCGACCTGGACATTCCATTGGCCAAGGGCACCGAGCCCAAGATCGTGGTGGATTTCCAGACCGACAAGGCGCGCCTGCAATTGGCTGAGCCGACCCTGGACCTGACCCAGCTCAAGGGCGATTTCCGTTTTGACAGTGCCAAGGGCCTGAGCGGCCAGAACATCACGGCGCAGGCGTTTGACCGGCCGATCACCGCGCAGATTTTCGCCGATGGCAAGCCGGGTAGTATCAGCACCCGTGTGACGGCCAAGGGGCAGGTCACGGTCAAGCGGCTGACCGATTGGCTGAAAATCAGCCAGCCATTGCCGGTATCCGGGGATATCCCGTACCAGCTGCAGGTCAACCTGGACGGCGCCGACAGCCAGTTGATGGTCAGTTCCAACCTCAAGGGCGTGGCGGTGGACCTGCCGGCCCCGTTCGGCATGCCGGCCAGCCAGGGCCGCGACAGCACGTTCCGCATGACCTTGCAGGGTGCCGAGCGGCGCTACTGGTTTGACTATGGCGAGTTGGCGAACTTTACCTTTGCCGCGCCGCCGGAAAAATTCAATGACGGGCGCGGCGAGTTGTTCCTCGGCGATGGCGATGCGGTGCTGCCCGCAGGCAAGGGCCTGCGGATTCGCGGTGTGCTCTCCGAGTTGGATATCGACCCGTGGAAAAAACTGGTCGACCGCTATGCGGGCAAGGACCCGGGCGGCAGCGCCAAGCAATTGCTCAGCGGCGCAGACTTCAAGGTGGGCAAACTGACCGGCTTTGGCACCCAGTTTGATCAGGTCAGCCTGCAACTGGACCGCAAGCCTGCCGCCTGGGGCCTGCAGCTCGACAGCCAGCAAGCCAAAGGCACGGTGAACCTGCCGGACGCCAAGGGCGCACCGATTGCGGTCAACCTGCAATACGTGAAACTGCCGGCGGTGGACCCGACGGTGCAGGCCGACGAGAACGCCCCGGACCCATTGGCTGACGTCGACCCCAAGGACATTCCGGCCCTGGATATCGCGATTGATCAACTGTTCCAAGGGCCCGACCTTGTCGGGGCGTGGTCACTGAAAATCCGTCCGACCGCCAAGGGCCTGGCCTTCAACAACCTGGACCTGGGGCTCAAGGGCATGCAGCTCAAGGGCGCCGGTGGCTGGGAAGGTGCGCCGGGAGCCAGCGGCAGCTGGTACAAGGGCCGCCTGGATGGCAAGAACATCGGCGATGTGCTCAAGGGCTGGGGCTACGCGCCGACGGTCACCAGCAAGGACTTTCACCTGGATGTGGACGGTCGCTGGCCCGGTTCGCCGGCTTATGTCGGGCCGAAGCGTTTCTCCGGCAGCCTGGACGCGGCTTTCCGCAGCGGCCAGTTCGTTGAAGTGGAAGGCGGCGCCCAGGCGCTGCGGGTGTTTGGCCTGCTTAACTTCAACTCCATCGGCCGCCGTTTGCGCCTGGACTTCTCCGACCTGCTCGGCAAAGGCCTGAGTTATGACCGGGTCAAAGGCTTGTTGGCCGCCAGTAATGGCGTGTTCGTGACCCGTGAGCCCATCACCATGACCGGGCCGTCGACCAACCTGGAGCTCAACGGCACCCTGGACCTGGTGGCCGATCGAGTCGACGCCAAGTTGCTGGTGACTCTGCCCGTCACCAATAACCTGCCGATTGCTGCGCTGATCGTGGGGGCGCCGGCCATTGGCGGCGCGTTGTTCCTGATCGACAAGCTGATCGGCGACCGTGTGGCGCGCTTTGCCAGCGTGCAATACAAGGTGGAAGGCCCGTGGAAGGATCCAAAAATCACCTTCGACAAGCCATTTGAAAAACCAAACTGAGAGCCTGTGGAGTAGCATGGCCGCATGCCTTCTATGGAGTAGCGGCCCATGTCCTTTGCGGTAATTCAAATGGTCAGCCAGAGTGATGTGCTGGCCAATCTCGCCCAGGCCCGGCGTTTGCTGGAGCAAGCGGCGGCAGGCGGTGCGAAGCTGGCGGTATTGCCGGAAAACTTTGCCGCCATGGGCCGCCGCGACGTGGCCGCTATCGGTCGCGCCGAGGCATTGGGTGAAGGCCCGATCCTGCCATGGTTGAAACAGACCGCCCGCGACCTCACCTTATGGATAGTGGCCGGCACTGTACCGTTGCCGCCCAGGGACCATCCGGATGCCAAGGTCAATGCCTGCTCGCTGCTGATCGATGATCAGGGCGAGATCGTTGCCCGCTACGACAAGTTGCACCTGTTCGATGTGGATGTGGCGGATGCCCGGGGTCGTTATCGCGAATCCGACGACTATGCTTTCGGTGGCAACGTGGTGGTGGCGGATACGCCGGTGGGCCGGTTGGGCCTGACCGTGTGCTACGACCTGCGCTTTCCGGAGTTGTACAGCGAGTTGCGTGCGGCAGGGGCTGAATTGATTACGGCGCCCTCGGCCTTTACCGCAGTGACCGGCGCCGCGCACTGGGACGTGCTGATTCGCGCACGCGCCATCGAGACCCAGTGCTACTTGCTGGCGGCAGCCCAGGGGGGCGTGCATCCGGGCCCTCGGGAAACTTACGGCCACGCGGCGATCGTCGACCCGTGGGGGCGTGTGCTGACACAACAGGATCAAGGCGAAGCGGTGTTGCTGGCCGCACGCGACAGCAGTGAACAGGCGTCGATACGGGCGCGCATGCCGGTGGTCAACCATCGGCGCTTTTTCTCGCAGGGCGCGCAGCGACCTGCTTCAGAACGATGAATTTAAGGCCAAACCTATGAGCGAGTTGTTGTCCTCAGTCAGTGAACACCTCCTGGCACCCGGTGGCGTGACCATCGAAAGTCTGCAAACCGTGCTCGGCGATCTGGCCGGACCCGGCATCGACGCCGCCGACCTGTATTTCCAAGGGCAGATTTCCGAGTCCTGGGCGCTGGAAGATGGCATCGTCAAGGAAGGCAGTTTCAACCTCGACCAAGGCGTGGGCGTGCGTGCGCAGTCCGGTGAGAAAACCGGCTTCGCCTACAGCAACGCAATCACCCTGGAGGCCCTCGGCCTGGCCGCGCGTGCTGCGCGTTCGATTTCCCGCGCCGGCCAGAACGGCACGGTGCAGGCGTTCAGCACCCAGGATGTGGCGCAATTGTATGCGCCGGATAACCCCCTGGAAGTGATCAGCCGCGCGGAAAAAGTCGATTTGCTCAAGCGTATCGATGCGGCCACCCGCGCCCTCGACCCGCGTATCCAGCAAGTCACCGTGAGCATGGCCGGTGTGTGGGAGCGCATCCTGGTGGCCTCCACCGACGGCGGCCTGGCGGCGGATGTGCGCCCGCTGGTGCGGTTCAATGTCAGTGTGATCGTCGAGCAGAACGGCCGTCGCGAGCGCGGCGGCCATGGCGGCGGCGGGCGTACCGACTATCGATATTTCCTCACCGATGACCGCGCCATGGGGTATGCCCGTGAGGCGCTGCGCCAGGCGCTGGTTAATCTGGAGGCGATTCCGGCGCCGGCTGGCACGTTGCCGGTGGTGCTGGGATCGGGCTGGTCCGGCGTGTTGCTGCACGAAGCGGTCGGCCATGGCCTGGAAGGCGACTTCAACCGCAAGGGCAGCTCCGCCTACAGCGGGCGCATGGGCGAGATGGTCGCGTCCAAGCTGTGCACGATCGTCGATGACGGCACCCTGGCCGGTCGCCGTGGCTCGCTGAGTGTCGACGACGAAGGCACTCCGACCGAGTGCACCACCCTGATCGAAAACGGCGTGCTCAAGGGCTACATGCAAGACAAGCTCAACGCCCGCCTGATGGGCGTGGCGCGCACCGGTAACGGCCGTCGCGAGTCCTATGCGCACCTGCCAATGCCGCGCATGACCAACACGTACATGCTCGGTGGCGAAAGCGATCCGGCGGAAATCATCGCCTCGGTGAAACGCGGTATCTACTGCGCCAACCTCGGTGGCGGCCAGGTGGATATCACCAGTGGCAAGTTCGTGTTCTCCACCAGCGAGGCGTACCTGATCGAAGACGGCAAGATTACCGCGCCGGTCAAGGGGGCAACGTTGATTGGCAACGGCCCGGAAGCCATGAGCAAGGTGTCGATGGTCGGCAACGACCTGGCGCTGGACAGCGGCGTGGGCACGTGCGGGAAAGATGGGCAGTCGGTGCCGGTGGGTGTCGGCCAGCCAACGTTGAAGATTGATGCGATCACCGTGGGTGGCACGGGGTCGTAAGCCGTGGAGCGCCGGGTGGCGAAGGTCGCCACCCGGGGAAGAGGATCAGCGCAGGCCGCGTTGAGTCTCGTCCAGCTCACGGATGTACTTGAAGATTTTACGGCTGGTGGCCGGAGCCTTGTTTTGCGCCAGTTCGTGCTGGGCCTGACGAATCAGGGAGCGCAGTTGCTGGCGGTCCGCGTCCGGATAATCCACTACAAACTTCTCCAGTACAGCGTCATCGCCCGAAATCAGGCGGTCACGCCAACGTTCCAGGTTATGGAAACGTTCGTTGTACTGGCGAGTGGAGGCATCGAGTTGATCGAGCAAGGTCAGAATGGCGTCAGTGTCCTGGTCGCGCATCAGTTTGCCGATAAACGAGATGTGCCGTTTACGCGCGATATTCGCGGTGTGCTTGGGCGCATCCGCCAGGGCCCGGCGCATTTCGTCGGTCAGTGGCAGTTTTGCAATCAAGTCCGGCTTGAGGGTTGTAAGGCGCTCGCCGAGGTCAACCAGAGCATGCAGCTCACGTTTGACCTGGGATTTGCTTTTCTCCCCATCGAGGGAGTCGTCGTAAGAATCAACCATGGTGGCAGTCCGCAAAGAAACGCCGCCATGATAACCAGTCGGGGGCCGCTTGTCCGGCCCGGTCGCTCGATGGCCTTAACCGAAAGCAGAATTTGAGTGGAGAAAACCATGAGTGCAGCCCAAAGCGTCGGTCCGCAAGCGTTACCGGCACTGCAGGAACAAGTCGAGCAGATCCTTGCCGAGGCCAAGCGCCAGGGGGCCAGCGCCTGTGAAGTTGCGGTGTCGCTGGAGCAGGGGCTGTCGACGTCGGTACGCCAGCGGGAAGTCGAAACCGTAGAATTCAACCGTGACCAGGGCTTTGGCATCACCTTGTACGTGGGCCAGCGCAAAGGTTCGGCCAGCACCTCGGCGAGTGGCCCGGAGGCGATTCGCGAAACCGTGGCCGCCGCCTTGGCAATCGCCAAGCACACCTCCGAGGATGAAAGCTCGGGCCTGGCCGACAAAGCGCTGATGGCCAAGGACCTGAAGGACTTCGATCTGTTCCACGCCTGGGACATCACGCCCGAGCAAGCCATCGAGCAGGCACTGACCTGTGAGGCGGCGGCGTTCGACGCTGATGCCCGCATCAAGAACGCTGATGGCACCACGTTGAGCACCCATCAGGGCTGTCGCGTGTATGGCAACAGCCATGGTTTTATCGGCGGTTATGCATCCACTCGACACAGCTTGAGCTGCGTGATGATCGCCGAGGCCAATGGCCAGATGCAGCGTGACTACTGGTACGACGTGAACCGCCAGGGCGATTTGTTGGCGGACCCTGCCAGTATTGGCCAGCGCGCTGCACAACGTGCCGCGAGCCGCCTGGGCGCGCGCCCGGTGCCGACGTGCGAAGTGCCAGTGCTGTTTTCCGCGGAGTTGGCCGGCGGCTTGTTCGGCAGTTTCCTGGGGGCGATTTCCGGTGGCAACCTGTACCGTAAATCATCGTTCCTGGAAGGTGCGATCGGCCAGCAGCTGTTTCCGGAGTGGCTGACCATCGACGAACGTCCGCACCTGATGCGGGCCATGGGCAGTTCGGCGTTCGACGGCGATGGCCTGGCGACTTATGCCAAGCCGTTCGTCGAGAAAGGTGAATTGGTGTCCTACGTGTTGGGCACCTACTCGGGCCGCAAGCTCGGCCTGCCGAGCACTGCAAACTCCGGTGGCGTACACAACCTGTTTGTCACCCACGGCGACGAAGACCAAGCGGCGTTGTTGCGGCGCATGGGCCGTGGCCTGCTGGTGACCGAGTTAATGGGCCAGGGCCTGAACATGGTCACTGGGGATTATTCGCGCGGTGCGGCGGGGTTCTGGGTTGAAAACGGCGAGATTCAATTTGCCGTCCAGGAAGTCACCATTGCCGGCAATATGCGCGACATGTTCAAGCAGATCGTGGCGGTCGGCAATGACCTGGAACTGCGCAGCAACATTCGCACGGGTTCGGTATTGATCGAACGGATGACCGTCGCCGGCAGCTGACCGTAGCGAGGTTCAACCAAAGCGCGTTATCCCACGGATAGCGCGCTTTTTTTATGCCTGCCTGACAGGTGGATTACTCAGTCGCCATTGCGTTGATTCTCAATATCATTTAATAATAAATATCATTACCGAATGAGTGTGGATCATGAGTTCTGTCCTGCATGAGGATCCGTACCTGGAGAGCTGGCGCTGGATGAGTCGTCAGATTCGCTGTGGCCTGGATCCGAATGAACCTCGCCTGATCGAACATTACCTCAACGAAGGACGATACCTGGCGTGTTGCACGGCCACCCATCCGTGGACGATCGCTGAAACGTCATTCCGGCTGCTGATCGACACCGCCAGCGATATCGCCTTGCCCTGGCACTGGCGATCCCTGTGCCTGGACCAAGCCTGGCGCCCGCTGCGCGACCTGGAAAAACTCTCCCGCTGTGCCTGCCGCCTCAAGCGCTGGCAGACCTTTGCCTGGCAATTGGCGACCTGCGAATTGCTGCCGTCTATTTCTCACTCCGACCTGGTGCAAGGATCTAACGATGAGTAACACCCGTATCGAACGCGACAGCATGGGCGAACTGCAGGTGCCGGCCGAGGCCTTGTACGGTGCGCAAACCCAGCGCGCGGTGAACAACTTTCCGATCAGCCATCAGCGCATGCCGGCGCAGTTCATCCGCGCCCTGATCCTGGCCAAGACCGCGGCCGCCAAGGTCAACGTCGACCTCAAGCAAATCAGCGAAGGGCAGGGCAAGGCCATCGTCGATGCCGCCCAGGGCTTGCTCGAAGGCGATTTCATGCAGCACTTCCCGGTGGACATCTTCCAGACCGGTTCCGGCACCAGCTCCAACATGAACGCCAACGAAGTGATCGCGACTCTCGCCAGCCGTTTGCTCGGCGAAGCGGTCAATCCCAATGATCACGTCAACTGCGGGCAAAGCAGCAACGACATCATCCCGACCACGATCCACGTCAGCGCCGCGCTGGTGCTGCACGAGCAAACGCTGCCGGCACTGCTGCACCTGGTACAGGTGATCGAGCAGAAGGCCGAAGAAGTCCATCCGTTCATCAAGACCGGCCGTACTCACCTGATGGACGCCATGCCCGTGCGCATGAGCCAGGTGCTCAACGGTTGGGCGCAGCAGCTCAAGGCCAATATCGGTCATTTGCAGGACCTGCTGCCCAGCCTGCAGGCCCTGGCCCAGGGTGGTACGGCGGTGGGCACGGGGATCAATGCGCACCCGGAATTTGCTGCGCGCTTCAGCCAGCAACTGAGCAGCCTGACCGGCGTGAAGTTCACCCCGGGCAAGAACCTGTTCGCGTTGATTGGCTCCCAGGACACCGCCGTCGCCGTCTCGGGCCAGTTGAAAGCCGTTGCCGTCTCGCTGATGAAAATCGCCAATGACCTGCGCTGGATGAACTCCGGCCCGCTCGCCGGCCTCGGAGAAATCGAACTGGAGGGCCTGCAGCCTGGCTCGTCGATCATGCCCGGCAAGGTCAATCCGGTGATCCCGGAAGCGACTGCGATGGTCGCCGCGCAGGTGATCGGCAACGACAGTGTGATCACCATCGCCGGCCAGTCGGGCAATTTCGAGCTGAATGTGATGTTGCCGATCATCGCGCAGAACCTGCTCGGCAGCCTGGAACTGCTGGCGAATTCCAGTCGCCTGTTGGCGGACAAGGCCATCGCCAGCTTCAAGGTCAACGAAGCCAAGCTCAAGGAAGCGCTCTCGCGCAACCCGATCCTGGTCACCGCACTCAACCCGATCATTGGTTACCAAAAGGCCGCTGAAATCGCCAAGAAGGCCTATCAGCAAGGCCGCCCGGTGATTGATGTCGCCCTCGAGCACACCGACTTGCCGCGCAGCCAACTGGAGGTCCTGCTGGACCCGGAAAAGCTCACGGCCGGCGGCGTGTAATCACCGACACTGCTTTGGAGGCTCACCATGGAGCATTGGAAACGCACGATCGAACGGGCCAATCGCTGCTTTATGCAGGGCGAGCTGGTAGACGCTCGCGAGGCCTATCTACAGGCCCTGGCCCTGGCTCAGGTGTTGTTCGAGCGCTGGGCGGATGCCGACGAAGCGGTGGCGGCTTGCGTCATTTCCCATCACAACCTGGCGGACCTGCACCTGCGCCTGAACCAGCCGGAGGAGAGCGCCGAATATCTTTGCGCGATCCATCAGCGCCTCTTGCAGACCATGCAGGACCCGCGCCTGAGCCCGCAATTGCGTGAAGCGGCCCTGCGCCAGAGCAGCAAGACCTACGTCGAGCTGTTGAATTTCATCAGCGACCACGGCGAGTACCCGCGTACTCATCGGCTGCTGGGCAGCACGGCGGCGCCCTCGGATGCGTCGACTCGCAACAGTCCTTATTACGGAGCACATTGAAATGTCCTACACCTTGCCTGCCCTACCTTACGCCTACGATGCCCTGGAACCGCATATCGATGCGCAAACCATGGAGATTCACTACACCAAGCACCACCAGACCTACATCAATAACCTCAATGCTGCGGTCGAGGGCACTGAGTTCGCCGGCTGGCCGGTAGAGAAACTGGTCTCCAGCGTGCAACAACTGCCGGAAAAACTGCGTGCGGCGGTCATCAACCAAGGCGGTGGCCACGCCAACCACTCGTTGTTCTGGGCGGTGATGTCGCCCAAGGGCGGCGGCAAGCCAGAAGGCGCGCTGGGCAAGGCCATCGACGAGCAACTGGGCGGTTTCGACAGCTTCAAGGAGGCGTTCACCAAAGCCGCGTTGACGCGTTTCGGCAGTGGCTGGGCCTGGTTGAGCGTGACACCGCAAAAGACCCTGGTGGTGGAAAGCAGTGGTAACCAGGACAGCCCGCTGATGAACGGCAATACGCCGATCCTGGGCCTGGACGTCTGGGAACACGCTTACTACCTGCTGTACCAGAACCGTCGCCCGGAATACATCAATGCCTTCTACAGTGTTATCAACTGGCCGGAAGTTGCCGCGCGCTATCAGGCCGCCCTGGCCTGATCTTCACCCTTCATAACCCGATCTAAGGCCGACTATGGGCACGCAAACACTGGCGATCAGCAGCGGACGAATGTTTCGTTATGCGTTTGGCTCGCTGCTGCTATTGGCAGGTACTGCATTGTTGGTGGCCCATGGGCTGGCCTGGCTGGACCTGGAGCCGCGTATCTTGCGCGCCCTGCAGGGCGGGTCAATCTGTGCACTCGGCACGGCACTCGGCGCGGTGCCGGTGTTGGTGATTCGGCGCATGCCGGTGGCGTTGAGCGATACATTGCTGGGCTTTGGCGCCGGGGTAATGCTGGCGGCGACGGCGTTTTCGCTGATCGTGCCGGGCATTGCCGCGGCTGAAGGCCTCGGGCTCTCGCCCTGGGGCGCCAGTGGCTTGATCAGCTTCGGCATCATGCTGGGTGCATTCGGGTTGTATCTGGTTGACCGCAAGGTCTCCGGCGCAAGCCCGGAAATGTTGGTGGGCACGCCGGACAACCCGGTTATCCCGCCGCGCATCTGGCTGTTCGTGTTTGCCATTATTGCCCACAACATCCCGGAAGGCATGGCGGTGGGCGTTTCCGCCGGTGGCGGCATGCCGGACGCCGACAGCTTGGCCATGGGCATTGCCTTGCAGGACGTGCCCGAAGGGCTGGTGATTGCGTTGGTATTGGCCGGGGCCGGGATGTCGCGGGTCAAGGCCTTCCTGATCGGAGCCGCGTCAGGCTTGGTGGAGCCGGTTTTTGCAGTGCTTTGCGCATGGCTGGTGAGCCTGGCCGAGGTGCTGTTACCGTTGGGCCTGGCCCTGGCTGCTGGCGCGATGCTGTTGGTGGTGACCCACGAAGTGATCCCGGAGTCGCGGCGCAATGGTCATGAGAAGCTCGCCAGCCTGGGATTGTGTATCGGGTTCTGCTTGATGATGGTGATGGATACAGCCCTGGGGTAAACCGCTCCCGGTTAGGCGTCGGCTCGCCGGCGCTCGGTCGCGGTCTTGAAGGACGCTATCGCCGGCGAGCCGGGCTCCTACGGGAGGTTATTCGCCTTCGTCGAAGAAGTTATTGATCAATGCCACCAGTGCGGCCATTGCTTCGTCTTCCTGCTCACCTTCGGTCTTCAGATGAATCTTGGTGCCCTTGCCGGCAGCCAGCATCATCATGGCCATGATGCTCTTGCCGTCGACCATGGATTCCGGGGTGCGCCCGGCGCGGATCTGACAGGGAAACTGCCCGGCAACACCGACGAATTTGGCCGAGGCGCGGGCGTGCAGGCCCAGCTTGTTGATGATTTCAATTTCCAGAGCGGGCATCGCGGGGGTGTTCCTTTCAGCTAAGGTCGCGGTGGCGAACCTGGACGTTCTTGAGGGTTTGTTGCAGCACCTGGCCCAGGCGCTCGGTCAGGTAGACGGAACGGTGGTGGCCGCCGGTGCAGCCGATGGCGATGGTGACATAGGCGCGGTTGCTCGCGGCAAAGCGCGGCAGCCATTTGAGCAGGTAGCTGGAGATGTCCTGGAACATCTCCTCCACATCCGGCTGCGCTGCCAGGTAATCGGCCACCGGCTGATCCAGCCCGGACTGATCACGCAGTTCCGGTTTCCAATAGGGGTTGGGCAGGCAACGCACATCGAACACCAGGTCGGCGTCCACCGGCATGCCCCGCTTGAAGCCAAAAGACTCCACGAGAAATGCGGTGCCAGGCTCCGGCTGATTCAGCAGGCGCAGCTTGATGGCATCGCGCAGCTGGTACAGGTTGAGGCTGGTGGTGTTGATCTTGAGGTCGGCGAGGTCGATGATCGGCCCCAGCAACGTGGTCTCATCTTCGATGGCTTCAGCCAGCGAGCGATGAGGGCTGCTGAGCGGGTGGCGTCGGCGGGTTTCGGAGAAGCGCTTGAGCAGCGTCTCTTCGTCGGCGTCCAGATACAGCACATCGCAATGAATGTGTTTGGCGCGCACTTCCTCGAGCAATTGCGGAAAGCGCTCAAGGTGGCTGGGCAGGTTGCGGGCGTCAATCGAAACAGCGACCAGGGGTTGCGCCAGTTCGGTGTGGATCAACGCACGTTCCGCCAATTCCGGCAGCAGGCCGGCGGGCAGGTTGTCGATGCAATAGAAACCGTTGTCCTCAAGAACATTGAGGGCGGTGCTTTTACCCGAGCCGGAGCGGCCGCTGACGATGATCAAACGCATGATTACTGCCCGTTTTGTTCATCCAGGACAACCTGATAGAGCGCCTCACTGGTGGGAGCGCTGCGCAGTTTGTCGCGTACTTCCTTGCGGTCGAGCATGCTGGCGATCTGCCGAAGCAGCTCCAGGTGCGCATCGGTGGCAGCCTGTGGGACCAGCAGTACAAACAGCAGGTCGACCGGGGCGCCGTCGATGGCGTCGAAATCGATAGGTTTTTCCATGTGCAGCAAGGCGCTGACAGGTGTTTCACAGCCTTGCAGGCGGCAGTGTGGAATGGCGATGCCGTTACCAAAACCGGTCGAACCCAGTTTTTCACGGGCGATCAGCGACTCATAGACAACTTGCTCATCCAATTCAGGCACTTGGCCATGGATCAGTTTGGCAATTTCTTCGAGGGCTTTCTTTTTGCTGCCGCCCGGCACGTTCACGAGGGAACGGCCGGGGGTCAGGATGGTTTCAAGTCGGATCATGGGGGGAGAGTTAACGACCTGTACCTTGCATCAGGTGCAGATTCTTTTCCTTATGCTTTATGAGTTGGCGGTCCAGCTTGTCGTAGAGCGAGTCGATCGCCGCGTACATGTCCTCATGTTCCGCATTGGCGACGAGCTTGGCATTCGGTACGTGCAGGGTGGCCTCGATTTTCTGCTTGAGCTTATCGACCTCCATGATGACCTGCACGTTGGTGATCTTGTCAAAATGCCCCGCAAGTTTGTTCAACTTGCTCTCGGTGTACTCACGCAGGGGCTTGGTGACTTCCAGCTGGTGTCCACTGATGTTGACTTGCATACAGCTTCTCCTTCGTTGCCAGTGCATAAAGCGGCAGGCCGGGGTGCCTGCCACTGGAACGCTTTGGCCCGCCCGTCACATCAAACGCTTTCGCTCGCTGGAAGGCGCGATCCCAAGGGATTCGCGGTACTTGGCGACGGTTCGACGGGCGACCTGAATGCCTTGTGCCTCCAGTAAACCAGCGATCTTGCTGTCACTCAACGGCTTTTTCTGATTTTCCGCGGCAACCAGTTTTTTGATGATCGCGCGAATCGCCGTGGACGAGCATTCGCCGCCTTCAGAGGTGCTGACATGGCTGGAGAAAAAGTATTTCAGCTCATATATACCGCGTGGGGTATGCATGAATTTTTGCGTGGTCACCCGCGAGATCGTCGATTCGTGCATGCCCACCGCCTCGGCGATGTCGTGCAGGACCAGCGGTTTCATTGCTTCGTCGCCATATTCCAGGAAGCCGCGCTGATGCTCGACGATCTGGGTGGCGACTTTCATCAGGGTTTCGTTGCGGCTTTGCAGGCTCTTGATGAACCAGCGCGCTTCCTGCAATTGGTTGCGCATGAAGGTGTTGTCGGCGCTGGTGTCGGCGCGGCGCACAAAACCGGCATATTGCGGGTTGACCCGCAGGCGTGGCACGGATTCCTGGTTCAGCTCCACCAGCCAGCGCTCGTTGTCCTTGCGCACGATCACGTCAGGCACCACGTATTCGGCTTCGCTGGACTCGATCTGCGAGCCCGGACGCGGGTTGAGGCTCTGCACCAGTTCGATGACCTGGCGCAGATCGTCTTCCTTGAGCTTCATGCGGCGCATCAGCTGGCTGTAGTCGCGGCTGCCGAGCAGGTCGATATAGTCGGTCACCAGGCGCTGGGCCTCGACCAGCCAAGGGGTCTTGGCTGGCAGTTGGCGCAGTTGCAGCAACAGGCATTCACTGAGGGTGCGCGCGCCAATGCCGGCGGGCTCGAACTGCTGGATGCGGTGCAGGACGGCTTCAATCTCGTCCAGCTCGATATCCAGCTCCGGATCGAAGGCTTCGAGGATCTCTTCGAGCGTTTCGTCCAGATAACCCTGGTTATTGATGCAGTCGATCAGGGTCACGGCGATCAGGCGATCGGTGTCCGACATCGGCGCCAGGTTCAGTTGCCACAGCAGATGGCTCTGCAGGCTCTCGCCGGCTGAGGTGCGCGTGGTGAAGTCCCATTCGTCATCGTCGTTGCTGGGCAGGCTGCTGGCGCTGGTCTGGTAGACGTCTTCCCAGGCGGTGTCCACGGGAAGTTCGTTGGGGATGCGTTCGTTCCAGTCGCCTTCCTCAAGGTTATCCACCGTTGGGGCGGTTTCCTGGTAGGAGGGTTCCTGCACGTCGGAATTGGGTTTTTGCTCGATGTTGTCGGCCAGCGGGTCTGCATTATCGAAGTCGTCGCCTTCTTCCTGGCGTTCGAGCATCGGATTGGACTCCAGGGCCTCCTGGATTTCCTGTTGCAGGTCCAGGGTCGACAATTGGAGCAGGCGGATGGCCTGTTGCAGCTGCGGTGTCATCGTCAGCTGCTGGCCCATTCTCAGGACTAGCGATGGTTTCATGGCAGGGGCTTAACACCTTATTCGCCGGCGCAATGCGCCATCCACGACAGGGCGCGTGAGCGCCAAACATAAGCAAATTATATGCCTGATATCGGGGGCTTTGCCTAGAGCGCGGTAACAATAAAAATCCGGAGGTTTTCATTGACTCCCGCGCACCTTGGCGAACGGCCTGCCACCGCCTTTTTCAAACAGGCAGGCTTACAGGCGGAACTCGTGACCCAGGTACACTTCCTTGACCAGTTCGTTGGCCAGGATAGTGGCGGAGTCGCCTTCGGCGATCAGCTGGCCATCGTTGACGATATACGCGGTTTCGCAGATATCGAGGGTCTCACGGACGTTGTGGTCAGTGATCAACACGCCAATGCCCTTGGCCTTGAGGTGGTGGATGATCTGCTTGATATCACCCACCGAGATCGGGTCGACACCGGCAAATGGTTCGTCCAGCAGGATGAACTTGGGTGCAGTGGCCAGCGCCCGGGCGATTTCCACGCGGCGACGCTCACCACCGGACAGGCTCATGCCGAGGTTGTCGCGGATGTGGTTGATATGGAATTCCTGCAGCAGGCTTTCCAGCTCCTTGCGACGGCCGTCACGGTCGAGTTCCTTGCGGGTCTCGAGGATCGCCATGATGTTGTCGGAGACCGACAGCTTGCGGAAGATCGACGCTTCTTGCGGAAGATAGCCGATGCCCGCGCGGGCGCGGCCGTGCATCGGCTGGTGGCTGACATCGAGGTCGTCGATCAGGACGCGACCCTGGTCCGCCTGGACCAGGCCGACGATCATGTAGAAGCAGGTGGTCTTGCCGGCGCCGTTGGGGCCGAGCAAGCCGACGATCTGGCCGCTGTCGATCGACAGGCTGACGTCGCGCACGACCTGGCGGCTTTTATAAGCCTTGGCCAGATGCTGGGCTTTCAGGGTTGCCATTAGTTCGCCTTCTTCGCATCGGGTTTAGGCGCAGGCTGGGCAGCGCCGTCTTTCTTCTTCGGCTGGATAACCATGTCGATGCGTGGACGCGGTGCGCTGAGCTTGCTGCCCGTGGCGCGGCCGGCGTTGGCGACCTGCTTCACGGTGTCATAGGTGATCTTTTCACCTTCCGTGGAGTTGCCGTCGGGGCTGAGCACCTTGGCCTGGTCGATCAGCACGATGCGATTCTGCTGGGCGTGATACTGGATGGTCTTGCCATAGCCTTTCATCGGGCCGGTATCGGTCGCGGACTGCTTCTGTTCGAAGTAAGCCAGGTTGCCCACTGACGTCACCACGTCGATGTCGCCGGATTGGGTGCGAGTCAGGGTCACCGTGTTGCCGGTGATCTTCATCGAGCCTTGGGTGATGATCACGCCGCCGGTGTAGGTGGCGACGCCTTGCTTGTCATCCAGCTGCGCATCGTCGGCCGAGATGTGGATCGGTTGCTGGCTATCGTTCGGCAGAGCCCAGGCGCTCACGCTTCCCAGTGCTGCGCCCAGACCGAGCAAAATAGGGAGAGTTTTAACGAGCCTCATACTGTCCTCTTACGTTCGATAGCAGGTGTATCCTGCTTTCTTTCAAATACGCTTTCATTCCCTTGCCAGTCGATACACCGCCAGCGCCGTCGATTCTAACGTCTTGCTCGGTCTGCGCATATTGCTTCTGCGGGAATACGGTCATGCGACTGCTGGTAATCACGGTGTCGCGGTTTTTCGCATCGGTGCGTGCAACACGTACCGAGTCGATCAGTTCTACCTGGGTGCCGTCCGGGTTGACCTCGCCACGCTTGCTGGTGACGTGCCATGGAAACTCGGTGCCACGGTAGATGTTCATGTCCGGGTTGGTCAGCAGGGTCACTTCGGTGGCCTTCAAATGCTCGACCTTGTCCGACGTCATCTCGTACTGCACCTTGCCATCGGGCAGGAACTGCACGCTCTTGGCATTGATGGCGTAGTAGTCGATAGCCCCTTCGTCGACCTGCGCAGCAGGCTGGTCGAGAAAGCGCTCCGGGCTGATATTCCAGTAGCCCACCGCCAGGAACAGCGCGGCGATGACCCCGAATAGCAGGAAGTTGCGAATCTTTTTACTCAGCATAAAACGCTCTATAAGTAGGCGGCGTGGGCCGCTTCAAGGCTGCCCTGGGCACGCAGGATCAGCTCGCAGAACTCGCGGGCAGCACCTTCGCCACCACGCGCGGTGGTGATGCCATGGGCGTGCTCGCGGACAAAGGCCGCCGCATTGGCGACGGCCATGCCCAGGCCCACTCGGCGAATGACCGGCAGGTCAGGCAGGTCATCGCCCAAGTAGGCGACCTGCTCATAGCTTAGGTTGAGTTGGCCAAGAAGCTCGTCCAGGACCACCAGTTTATCCTCGCGGCCCTGATACAGGTGAGGAATCCCCAGGTTTTGTGCGCGACGTTCCACAACGGGAGTCTTTCTGCCGCTGATAATCGCGGTTTGCACGCCCGCTGCCATCAGCATCTTGATGCCTTGGCCGTCGAGGGTGTTGAACGTCTTGAATTCGCTGCCGTCTTCGAGGAAGTACAGGCGGCCATCGGTCAGCACGCCGTCAACGTCGAAAATCGCCAGCTTGATGTTTTTGCCGCGTTGCAACAGGTCGCTGGTCATTTACATCACTCCTGCACGCAGCAAGTCGTGCATGTTCAGGGCGCCGATCGGGCGGTCGTCGGCATTGACCACCACCAGTGCGCCAATCTTGTGGTCTTCCATGATCTTCAGGGCTTCGGCGGCCAGCATGTCCGGGCGCGCGGTCTTGCCATGGGGCGTCATCACGGCATCGATGGTCGCCGTATGGATGTCGATGGTGCGGTCCAGGGTGCGGCGCAGGTCGCCGTCGGTGAAGACCCCGGCCAGGCGCCCGTCGGCTTCCAGGATGACCGTCATGCCCAGGCCCTTGCGGGTCATTTCCATCAGCGCGTCCTTGAGCAGAGTGCCGCGCGGGACGTGGGGCAATTCATCGCCCGAATGCATGACGTTTTCCACTTTGAGCAGCAGGCGCCGGCCCAGGGCGCCGCCTGGGTGGGAAAATGCGAAGTCTTCCGCGGTAAAACCGCGTGCTTCCAGCAATGCCACGGCGAGCGCATCGCCCATCACCAGGGCAGCGGTGGTGGAGGAGGTCGGCGCCAGGTTCAGCGGGCAGGCTTCATGGGCCACGTGAACATTGAGGTTCACTTCGGCGGCCTTGGCCAGCGTCGACTCCGGGTTGCCGGTGATGCTGATCATCTGGATGCCGAGGCGCTTGATCAGCGGCAGCAGGGTCACGATTTCGTTGGTGGTGCCGGAGTTGGACAGTGCCAGGATGATGTCATCCTTGGTGATCATGCCCATGTCGCCGTGGCTGGCTTCGGCCGGGTGCACGAAAAATGCGGTGGTCCCGGTGCTGGCCAGGGTCGCGGCGATCTTGTTGCCGACGTGACCCGATTTGCCCATGCCGACCACGACAACGCGGCCTTTGCTGGCCAGAATCATCTCGCAAGCGCGTACGAAATCCGCGTCGATATGCGCCAGCAAGCCTTCCACGGCTTCAAGCTCTAGGCGGATGGTGCGTTGTGCGGATTGAATAAGGTCGCTGGATTGGCTCATGTCTGAAATCGTATAGCCTGACGAAAAGTCGGCGATTATAACGGTAATGATCGATTCCCTCACGCAAGTTCGTCAGGCTTTATTCACCTGATGCCTGAGATTCCTTCTTCAGTAACACAGCCGGCAACGTTTTTTCGCTGTCCCCAATCTGAACAAGCGCAGTTCCGGCCTTGGGCGCGTTGTACCAGCAGTGATATAGTTCGCCGCCAGTTCGGTCCGCCCAGCCCATGTGGCTATCAATTGCGCAATCGTTGCAAACGTTTGTCGCAAGCGTGGTGTCTGAGTGAGAGGCTGCATCCCAAGGAGTTTAGATGAGTGCCGATAACGCCTACGCGGTCGAGCTGAAGGGACTGACCTTCAAGCGCGGGACGCGCAGCATCTTTGAGAACGTCGATATTCGCATTCCCCGCGGCAAGGTCACGGGCATCATGGGGCCTTCCGGTTGCGGCAAGACCACCCTGTTGCGCCTGATGGGCATGCAATTGCGTCCCAGCGCCGGCGAAGTGTGGGTCAACGGCCAGAATCTGCCGACGCTGTCGCGCAGCGATCTGTTCGATGCGCGCAAGCACATGGGTGTGCTGTTCCAGAGCGGCGCGCTGTTCACCGACCTCGATGTGTTCGAGAACGTGGCCTTTCCGCTGCGGGTGCATACGCAGCTGTCTGACGAAATGATTCGTGACATCGTGTTGCTGAAGCTGCAGGCCGTCGGCCTTCGCGGTGCCATCGACTTGATGCCCGACGAGCTGTCCGGCGGCATGAAGCGCCGGGTCGCCCTGGCGCGCGCGATTGCCCTCGATCCGCAGATCCTCATGTACGACGAGCCCTTCGTCGGCCAGGACCCGATTGCGATGGGGGTGCTGGTACGCCTGATTCGCCTGCTCAACGACGCCCTCGGCATCACCAGCATCGTGGTGTCCCACGACCTTGCAGAAACCGCGAGCATTGCCGATTACCTCTATGTAGTTGGCGATGGCCAGGTACTGGGCCAGGGCACGCCAGAAGAACTGATGAACGCAGACAATCCACGCATTCGCCAATTCATGACTGGCGATCCCGATGGCCCGGTGCCTTTTCACTTTCCGGCAGCGGATTACCGCTCAGATCTTCTGGGGAAGCGCTGATGCGCAAGACATCTCTTATCGAAAAGGTCCGCCTTTTCGGTCGCTCCGGCATCGACATTGTCGAAGTCCTGGGCCGCTCGACGATTTTCCTGTTCCACGCCTTGCTCGGCCGCGGCGGCATCGGTGGCGGCTTTGGCCTGCTGGTCAAGCAACTGCATGCCGTGGGCGTCATGTCCCTGGTGATCATCGTGGTCTCCGGTGTGTTCATCGGCATGGTGCTGGCGCTGCAGGGCTTCAATATCCTCTCCAGCTACGGTTCGGAGCAGGCGGTAGGGCAGATGGTTGCCCTGACGTTGCTGCGTGAACTCGGGCCGGTGGTCACCGCGCTGCTGTTCGCGGGGCGTGCGGGTTCGGCGCTGACGGCTGAAATCGGCAACATGAAGTCCACCGAGCAGTTGTCCAGCCTGGAAATGATCGGCGTGGACCCGCTCAAGTACATTGTTGCCCCGCGCCTGTGGGCCGGCTTCATTTCCCTGCCATTGCTGGCGATGATCTTCAGCGTGGTGGGTATCTGGGGCGGTTCATGGGTGGCGGTGGACTGGCTGGGCGTCTATGACGGTTCCTACTGGGCCAACATGCAGAACAGCGTGACCTTCAGCGGCGACGTGCTCAACGGCATCATAAAAAGCATCGTCTTCGCCTTTGTAGTGACCTGGATCGCCGTATTCCAAGGCTACGACTGTGAGCCCACTTCAGAAGGGATCAGTCGCGCCACCACCAAGACCGTTGTGTACGCCTCGCTGGCGGTACTGGGCCTTGACTTCATTTTGACCGCCTTGATGTTTGGAGATTTCTGATGCAAAACCGCACTGTGGAAATCGGTGTCGGCCTTTTCTTGCTGGCTGGCATCCTGGCTTTATTGTTGCTGGCCCTGCGAGTCAGTGGTCTTTCGGCGAGCCCCACCGCCGACACTTATAAACTTTACGCGTACTTCGACAATATCGCCGGTTTGACTGTCAGAGCTAAAGTGACCATGGCCGGTGTCACCATCGGCAAGGTCACGGCAATCGATCTGGATCGCGACAGCTTCACCGGTCGAGTGACGATGCAACTGGACAAGAAGGTAGATAATCTGCCGACCGACTCCACTGCATCTATCCTCACTGCGGGTCTGCTGGGCGAGAAGTACATCGGTGTCAGCGTGGGCGGGGAAACAGCCTTGCTCAAGGATGGCTCGACAATCCACGACACACAGTCGTCGTTGGTACTTGAAGACCTGATCGGTAAATTCCTGCTCAATACGGTCAATAAAGACGCCAAATGAGGAATCTGTACATGATCTCTACCTTGCGACGTGGCCTCCTGGTACTGCTGGCGGCGCTGCCGTTGATGGCTAACGCAGCGGGTTCTGCGCACGATCTGGTGCAGGACACGACCAACAAGATGCTGGCCGACCTGACTGCCCATAAAGAGCAGTACAAGCAGGATCCCAGCAAGTTCTACGACGCGCTCAACACCATCGTCGGCCCGGTTGTCGACGCCGAAGGTATTTCGCGCAGCATCATGACCGTCAAGTATTCGCGCAAGGCGACGCCTGCGCAGATGCAGACGTTCCAGGAAAACTTCAAGAAAGGCCTGTTCCAGTTCTACGGCAATGCACTGCTTGAGTACAACAACCAGGGCATCACCGTTGATCCAGCCAAGGATGAGTCGGGCGATCGCACCAGCGTTGGCATGACCGTCAAGGGCAACAACGGCGCGGTCTATCCTGTGCAGTACACACTGGAGAAGGTCAACGGCGAGTGGAAACTGCGCAACGTGATCATCAACGGTATCAACATCGGCAAGCTGTTCCGTGACCAGTTCGCTGACGCGATGCAGCGCAATGGCAACGACCTGGACAAAACCATCAATGGTTGGGCCGGTGAAGTCGCCAAGGCCAAGGAAGAGACCGACAAAGCCGCCGGGAAGCCCGCGCAATGACCGAGTCGGCTGTTCGTCTCGGCGACGCTGGCGAGCTGTTCATCAGCGGCGTGCTGGATTACCGCACCGGGCCTGACCTGCGCAAGCAGGGCCAGGCGCTGATCAAGACCAGCACCGCGCCTGCGCTGGTGCTGGATTGTTCGGCGGTGACCAAGTCCAGCAGTGTCGGTTTGTCGTTGCTGCTGTGCTTCATGCGCGATGCAGAGGCGGCCAAAAAGCCGGTCAGCATCCGTGCATTGCCCGAAGACATGCGTGAAATTGCCGAAGTTTCCGGTTTGACCGAACTGTTGGCGCATCCTTAATACACATTATTAAAGAAGCCCCCCGTCAGAGTCCTGCTATGCGGGGTTCGCAGGCGCGGGGCTTTTTTGTATGATGTGCGACCCGTGCGCACTGGGCGCCGATAGAGGTTGAGCATGCAGGCCCTAGAAGTTAAAAGCTTCCTTGAAGGAAAGCTGCCGGAAACGAACGTAGAAGTTGAAGGCGAAGGCTGCAACTTCCAGCTGAACGTGATTAGCGATGAACTGGCGGCATTGAGCCCGGTCAAGCGTCAACAGCAGGTCTATGCCCATTTGAACCCGTGGATCACCGATGGCAGCATCCACGCGGTCACTATGAAATTTTTCAGCCGCGCGGCCTGGGCCGAGCGCACCTGAGCCCCCAAGGCGTCGAGATTCTTATGGATAAATTGATTATTACCGGCGGTGCCCGCCTTGATGGCGAGATCCGCATCTCCGGTGCGAAAAACTCCGCCTTGCCGATCCTGGCAGCGACCCTGCTGTGCGATGGCCCGGTGACCGTGGCCAACCTGCCGCACCTGCATGACATCACCACCATGATCGAGCTGTTCGGTCGCATGGGCATTGAGCCGGTGATCGACGAGAAACTGGCCGTCGAAATCGACCCGCGCACCATCAAGACCCTGATCGCTCCGTACGAACTGGTGAAAACCATGCGTGCTTCGATCCTGGTGCTGGGCCCGATGGTTGCCCGTTTCGGCGAAGCTGAGGTAGCCCTGCCTGGCGGTTGCGCGATTGGCTCGCGTCCGGTTGACCTGCACATCCGTGGTCTCGAGGCCATGGGTGCAACCATCGACGTCGAAGGCGGCTACATCAAGGCCAAGGCGCCGGAAGGCGGCTTGCGCGGTGCCAATTTCTTCTTCGATACCGTCAGCGTGACCGGTACCGAGAACATCATGATGGCGGCTGCCCTGGCCAACGGTCGCAGCGTCCTGCAGAACGCCGCGCGCGAGCCGGAAGTGGTCGACCTGGCCAACTTCCTGATCGCCATGGGTGCCAACATCACCGGCGCCGGCACCGACACCATCACCATCGAAGGCGTCAAGCGCCTGCATTCGGCCACCTACAAGGTGATGCCGGACCGCATCGAGACCGGTACCTACCTGGTTGCCGCTGCCGTCACCGGTGGTCGCGTCAAGGTCAAGGACACTGATCCGACCATCCTTGAAGCCGTGCTGGAAAAACTCAAGGAAGCCGGTGCTGAAATCACTACCGGTGCCGACTGGATCGAGCTGAACATGCATGGCAAGCGGCCAAAAGCCGTGAACGTGCGTACCGCTCCGTACCCGGCGTTCCCGACCGACATGCAGGCGCAGTTCATCTCCCTGAACGCGATTGCCGAAGGTACCGGTGCCGTGATCGAGACCATCTTCGAAAACCGCTTCATGCACGTGTACGAACTGCACCGCATGGGTGCGAAGATCCAGGTCGAAGGCAACACCGCTATCGTTACCGGCACCGAGAAGCTCAAGGGCGCGCCAGTGATGGCGACCGACCTGCGCGCTTCGGCCAGCCTGGTGATCTCGGCGCTGATCGCCGAAGGTGACACGTTGATCGACCGCATCTACCACATCGACCGTGGTTACGAGTGCATCGAAGAAAAACTGCAGATGCTCGGCGCGAAAATCCGCCGCGTACCGGGCTAGTCCCGGCACTGCAAACACCTTCACTGTGGAGAGGGAGCTTGCTCCCGCTGGACTGCGCGGCAGTCCCATTTCCAGGGCCGCTTCGCGCCCCGGCGCGAGCAAGCGTCCTCGCCACGGGAAGGTGTTTGTTGTTAAATGGTTTGTTTCAAATCGAGGCTGTAATGGCCTCGATCTGTGTCTGGCGCCGTTTGTGACCGGACCGCAATAGCCTGATGAAGGACTGACGTTTCCCATGTTGACCATCGCACTGTCCAAGGGCCGCATCCTTGACGACACTTTGCCGCTTCTGGCTGAAGCGGGCATCGTGCCGACCGAGAATCCGGACAAGAGCCGCAAGCTGATCATCCCAACGACCCAGGACGACGTGCGCCTGTTGATCGTGCGGGCTACCGACGTGCCGACCTACGTTGAACATGGCGCGGCCGACCTGGGTGTCGCCGGCAAAGACGTGCTGATGGAATACGGTGGCCAGGGCCTGTACGAGCCGCTGGACCTGCGCATTGCCCTGTGCAAGCTGATGACGGCCGGCCGTGTCGGTGACGTCGAGCCCAAGGGGCGCCTGCGAGTGGCCACCAAGTTCGTCAACGTCGCCAAGCGTTACTACGCCGAGCAAGGCCGCCAGGTCGATATCATCAAGCTCTACGGCTCGATGGAGCTGGCGCCGCTGATTGGCCTCGCCGACAAGATCATCGACGTGGTCGACACCGGCAACACCCTGCGCGCCAACGGTTTGGAGCCGCAGGATTTCATTGCCGACATCAGCTCTCGCCTGATCGTCAACAAAGCCTCGATGAAAATGCAGCACGCCCGTATCCAGGCGTTGATCGACACCCTGCGCAAGGCAGTGGAGTCTCGACACCGCGGTTGACTCACCCGCGTAGCCGGAAGGCTGCGCCCGTCTATCCGCCTCATAGCCAGAATTCTCAGGTGCCCAAGCGGAAACGACTGCTAGTTTAGGGCGCCTGAGTTTTTGCCAATTCTATTGAGGCCCTCGCTATGACCACGTCCACTGCAATTGCCCGACTCAACGCTGCCGACCCGGATTTCGCCCATCATCTGGATCATCTGCTGAGCTGGGAAAGCGTGTCCGACGATTCGGTCAACCAGCGTGTGCTCGACATCATCAAGGCCGTGCGCGAACGGGGTGACGCGGCGTTGGTGGACTTCACCCGCCAGTTCGACGGCTTGGACGTGAAGTCCATGGCCGACCTGATCCTGCCGCGCGAACGCCTCGAACTGGCCCTGACGCGCATCACTGCGCCGCAGCGCGAAGCCCTGGAAGTCGCCGCAGCGCGGGTGCGCAGCTACCACGAAAAGCAGAAGCAGGATTCCTGGAGCTACACCGAAGCTGACGGTACTGTGCTGGGCCAGAAGGTCACGCCACTGGACCGTGCTGGCCTGTACGTGCCGGGCGGCAAGGCGTCGTACCCGTCGTCGGTGCTGATGAACGCGATCCCGGCCAAAGTGGCGGGCGTGACCGAAGTGGTCATGGTGGTACCGACCCCGCGCGGCGAAATCAACGAGCTGGTGCTGGCTGCGGCCTGCATCGCCGGGGTCGACCGCGTCTTCACCATCGGCGGCGCGCAGGCTGTTGCCGCCCTGGCCTACGGCACCGAGAGCGTGCCGAAGGTCGACAAGGTGGTCGGTCCGGGCAACATCTACGTTGCCACGGCCAAGCGCCACGTGTTTGGCCAGGTCGGTATCGACATGATCGCTGGCCCGTCGGAAATCCTCGTGGTGTGTGATGGCCAGACCGATCCGGACTGGATTGCCATGGACCTGTTCTCCCAGGCCGAGCACGACGAAGACGCCCAGGCGATCCTGGTCAGCCCCGACGCCGAATTCCTCGACAAGGTAGCCGCCAGCATCAATAAATTGCTGCCGACCATGGAGCGCGCCGAGATCATCGAGAAGTCGATCAATGGCCGTGGCGCGCTGATCCTGGTGCGTGACATGGAACAGGCTATCGAAGTCGCCAACCGCATTGCGCCGGAGCACCTGGAGCTGTCGGTTGCCGACCCACAAACCTGGCTGCCATCGATTCGTCATGCCGGTGCGATCTTCATGGGCCGCCACACCAGCGAAGCCCTGGGCGACTACTGCGCGGGCCCCAACCACGTGTTGCCGACCTCGGGCACCGCGCGTTTCTCGTCGCCGCTTGGGGTGTATGACTTCCAGAAGCGTTCGTCGATCATCTTCTGCTCGCCACAAGGCGCTTCCGAGTTGGGCAAGACCGCGTCGGTGCTGGCCCGTGGTGAATCCCTCAGCGCGCATGCTCGCAGCGCCGAATATCGCATCCTTGAAGACAAGCAGGGGAACTGAGACATGAGCAAATTCTGGAGCCCCTTCGTCAAGGACCTGGTGCCTTACGTGCCTGGCGAACAGCCCAAGCTGACCAAGCTGGTCAAGCTCAACACCAACGAAAACCCCTACGGCCCGTCGCCCAAGGCGCTCGCGGCGATGCAGGCCGAGTTGAACGACAACCTGCGCCTGTACCCGGACCCCAACAGCGACCTGCTCAAGCAGGCGGTGGCCAAGTATTACGGGATCGACGCCGGCAAGGTGTTCCTTGGCAACGGTTCCGACGAAGTCCTGGCGCACATCTTCCATGGCCTGTTCCAGCACGATCTGCCGCTGCTGTTCCCGGATATCAGCTACAGCTTCTATCCGGTCTACTGCGGCCTTTATGGCATCAAGTCCGCCCCGGTGCCGCTGGACGAGCAGTTCCAGATCCGCGTGTCGGACTACGCCAGGCCCAACGGCGGGATCATCTTCCCCAACCCGAACGCGCCGACCGGTTGCGTGCTGGCGCTGGACGCGGTGGAGCAGATCCTCAAGGCCAGCCCGGACTCGGTGGTGGTGGTCGATGAAGCCTATATCGACTTCGGCGGCGAAACCGCCATCAGCCTGGTGGACCGCTACCCGAACCTGCTGGTGACGCAGACCCTGTCCAAATCGCGCTCACTCGCCGGTTTGCGCGTGGGCCTGGCCGTGGGCCACCCGGACCTGATCGAAGCGCTGGAGCGGGTCAAGAACAGCTTCAACTCCTATCCGCTGGATCGCCTGGCGATTGTCGGCGCGGCGGCGGCGTTCGAGGACCGTGAGTACTTCGAGGCGACCTGCCGATTGGTTGTCGATAGCCGTAACAAGCTAGTCGCTCAATTGGAGGAGAAGGGTTTTGAGGTGTTGCCGTCGGCAGCCAACTTCATCTTTGCGCGTCACCCACGGCACGACGCGGCGGGTCTTGCCGCCAAGGTGCGTGAGCAGGGCGTGATCGTGCGGCACTTCAAGCAGGAGCGGATTGCCCAGTTCCTGCGGATCAGCATCGGTACGCCGGAGCAGAACCAGGCGCTGATTGATGCGTTGGGCGAGCTCTAAGCCACACTGAGGCTCAAAAAATGTGGGAGCGGGCTTGCTCGCGAAGGCGTTGTATCAGTCACATAGCTGTCGACTGACACTGCGCTTTCGCGAGCAAGCCCGCTCCCACATTTGGTTTTGCGGTGTTAGTTAGAGCAATGGTTCGTCTGGCTTCTTGTTCTTCCAGCCATCGTTGCCCGGCAGCAGCAGGTTCAAGCCAATCGCTACCACCGCACATAGGGCAATGCCCTTGAGGCCGAAATCATCCGGGCCGGTGCCGGTACCGACCAGCACCCCGCCAATCCCGAACACCAGGGTCACCGACACAATCACCAGATTGCGCGCCTCACCCACGTCGATCTTGTGGCGGATCAAGGTGTTCATCCCCACCGCGGCGATCGAGCCGAACAGCAGGCACAGGATCCCGCCCATCACCGGCACCGGGATGCTTTGCAGCAGTGCGCCGAACTTGCCGATAAACGCCAGGCTGATGGCAAAGACCGCCGCCCAGGTCATGATTTTCGGGTTGTAGTTCTTGGTCAGCATCACCGCGCCGGTCACTTCGGCGTACGTGGTGTTCGGCGGGCCGCCAAACAGGCCGGCGGCTGTGGTGGCAATCCCGTCACCCAGCAGGGTGCGGTGCAGGCCGGGCTTCTTCAGGTAGTCGCGACCGGTCACGCTGCCCACTGCAATCACACCGCCGATATGTTCGATCGCCGGGGCCAGGGCTACCGGTACGATGAACAGGATCGCCTGCCAGTTGAACTCCGGCGCGGTGAAGTGGGGCAGGGCAAACCAAGGGGCAGCAGCGATTTTTGCCGTGTCGACCACGCCAAAGTAGAACGACATGGCAAACCCCACCAGCACGCCGGAGATGATCGGCACCAGGCGGAAAATGCCTTTGCCGAACACCGCCACGATCAAGGTGGTCAGCAGCGCCGGCATCGAGATCATCATCGCCGTCTGGTAATGGATCAGCTCGGCGCCGTCACCGGCCTTGCCCATCGCCATGTTGGCGGCGATCGGCGCCATGGCCAGGCCGATGGAGATGATCACCGGCCCGATCACCACGGGCGGCAGCAGCCGGTCGATGAAACCGGTGCCCTTGATCTTCACGGCGAGGCCGAGGAAGGTATAAACGAAACCGGCCGCCATCACCCCGCCCATGGTCGCCGCAAGGCCGAACTGGCCCTTGGCGAGAATGATCGGCGTGATAAACGCGAAGCTCGATGCCAGGAATACCGGCACCTGACGCCCTGTGACCACCTGGAACAGCAACGTGCCCAGGCCTGCGGTAAACAGTGCGACGTTTGGATCAAGACCTGTGATCAGCGGCATCAACACCAGCGCGCCAAATGCTACGAAGAGCATCTGTGCGCCGGACAGGATCTGGCGCCAAAGCGGGTCGTTGAATTCATCCTGCATGCTCACGCGTCCTTCTGCTTGGTGCCGAAGATCTTGTCACCGGCATCGCCCAGGCCTGGGATGATGTAGCCGTGCTCGTTCAGGCGCTCATCGATGGAGGCGGTGTAGATCTGCACGTCCGGGTGCGCTTTCTCGACGGCAGCGATGCCTTCGGGAGCGGCCACCAGCACCATGGCGCGGATGTCCTTGCAACCGGCCTTTTTCAGCAAGTCGATGGTGGCAACCATGGAGCTGCCGGTGGCGAGCATCGGGTCGATGATCATGGCCAGGCGTTCGTTGATTTCCGGAACGAGTTTTTCCAGGTACGTGTGGGCCTGCAAGGTTTCTTCGTTGCGAGCCACTCCGACGGCGCTGACCTTGGCGCCCGGGATCAGGCTGAGCACGCCTTCGAGCATGCCGATACCGGCGCGCAGGATCGGCACCACGGTAATTTTCTTACCGGCGATTTTCTCCACCTGGACGGGACCGGCCCAACCGGGGATCTCGTAGCTTTCCAGGGGCAAATCCTTGGTGGCTTCGTAAGTGAGCAGCGCTCCGACTTCCTGAGCAAGCTCACGGAAATTCTTCGTGCTAATGTCGGCACGGCGCATAAGGCCGAGTTTGTGTCGGATCAGCGGGTGGCGGATCTCGCGAGTGGGCATGGGAAAGGCTCCGGCGGCGGGCAAAAAAACCGGCCTAGATTAATCTATCCGAGGGTGTTGTCCTATAGACATCAAGTACGTTAGTCCATAAAGGCTTGAACGTTGCGCCTCACATGCGTACCTTTGCCCGCTTTTCTTGCCACAGCACCCCCTTGGAGAGCGCCATGTCCGCTGATCTCGAGCATATCCGTCAAATCATGCGCGAGGCTGACTGCCTGTACACCGAAGCGCAAGTCGAAGAAGCGATCGCCAAGGTCGGCGCACACATCACCCGCGAGATGGCCGACACCAACCCGGTGGTCTTCTGCGTGATGAACGGCGGGCTGATCTTCGCCGGCAAACTGCTCACTCACCTGCAGTTCCCGCTGGAAGCGTCCTACCTGCACGCCACGCGCTATCGCAACGAAACCAGCGGCGGTGACCTGTTCTGGAAAGCCAAGCCGGAAGTCTCGTTCATCGACCGTGACGTGCTGATCATCGACGACATCCTCGACGAAGGTCACACCCTGGGCGCGATCATCGACTTCTGCAAACACGCCGGCGCACGCAAGGTGCACACCGCCGTGCTGATCGACAAAGACCATGACCGCAAGGCCCGCCCGGACCTGAAAGCCGATTACGTCGGCCTGCCGTGCATCGACCGTTACATCTTCGGTTACGGCATGGACTACAAAGGCTACTGGCGCAATGCCAACGGGATTTTCGCCGTCAAGGGGATGTGATTGATGACCCGCTTTCTGGATCAGACGCTGTTCGCCGAATTGACCGAGAAAGCGGCCGCCAGCCCGCGTGGCCGGCACCATCACAACTTCCATCAGATGGATGAGCCCTGCCATCGCCTGGCCGTGGGCCTGCAGCCCGACACCTATGTGCCGCCGCATCGGCACCTGAGCGCCGACAAGGCGGAAACCCTGCTGGTGCTCCAGGGCAGCCTGGGCCTGCTGGTGTTCAGCGACACCGGTGAAGTTATTGCCAAGCGTGTGATGCAGGCGGGCAGCGCGTGTGCCGGTGTCGACCTGCCGCCTGGGGTGTTTCACGGCTTGGTGGTGCTGGTACCGGATACAGTGATGTTCGAGTGCAAAGCCGGGCCTTATCGGCCGGTGGGCGAGGGCGAATTAGCCAGTTGGGCGCCCCGCGAGGGCGATGCCGACGTGGTCGAGTATCAGCGCTGGATGCTTGCCCAGTTCGATTGAGCTACAGTGCTGGGCCATCTCCCATGGAGCGGCCCATGAGCCTGTTGATACGCACCTGCGCCGCCCTGGCGCTGACCCTCAGTTTGCCCCTGGCCGCCGCGCCTGCGCCGATGCACAGTCAGTTCCTGCCGTCGGACGACCTTACCCTGCGCGCCGAGACGCCCGACCAGCAGCAGTTGCTGCAAGTCACTGAATACGCGGTGGTGGTCGGCAACCAGCGTCAATCCAACCAGCAACCGATCCCGGTGACTTCGCCGCTGATGATCCGCCTCAAGGGCAAGCCCCTGAACAAGGGCGCGACCATCGCACAGGTGGTGCTCAACTTCGACGCCGAAAGCAAAAGCCTGAAAAAGCCGGCATACGACGACAAGAGCAAAACCTTGACCTTGTCCTACCCGGTGGCCCAGTACCGCGTGATCGTCGACCTGCTGCGCAATGACACGGTGTATGTGCAATTCCTCAGTTATGCCAATGGGCATATCTGGGCGGACTTGCACACCGGTGTCGTTCGTTCCAGGCAGTGACAGCGCTGCAGAACACATGTGGGAGCTGGCTTGCCTGCGATGCAGCCAACTCGACCTGTCAGTAAAACCGCGGCGACACCATCGCAGGCAAGCCAGCTCCCACATTGAACGTGTGTTGCTTCCGCAGCGTGTGCCCCGCAGGTAAACTGCGTTTCCCGTGAAAATGTCTGCAGGCTGGAGTCGGTAATGCGTAAAGATAAGAAACAGGTGATTGGTGACGAGATCGGCGACGATCAGATCAAGTTGTTCCTGGACTTCGAGCCGGTCGATGCGACTTCACCGTCCCTGCACAAACTGATCAAGGCTTACCGTGGCCTGCGTATCGACGATTTCGAACGGTTCCTGGGCTTTTTCAAGGAAGCTGGCCTGGATCTGGACGGCAAGGACGAGCATGGCCAGACCTTTGTCGACCTGATCAAGGACCAGCGCAACGCCGCCGAGTACATCGAGCTGATCGATAACGCGCGCAGCTGATTATCCCAGCCATAAAAAAACGCCCCGTTCTCAGGCCGAGAGCGGGGCGTTTTTTATTGCAGCACGGCCTTAAGCGTAGCTTTCGGCTTCGTTGCTTTGCTCAACCAGTTCCAGGCTGATGTTGTTCTGCGCGTTGATCTTGCGATACAGCTCGGCATCGGTCTCCAGGACCTTTTCGCGAGCCGGGAAGATCTCGTGCAGCTTGGTTGCCCACTCGCCTGCAGCTTTTTGTGGGAAGCAGCGCTCGATCAGTTCCAGCATGATCGACACGGTCACCGAAGCGCCAGGGGAGGCGCCCAGCAGTGCCGCCAAGGAACCGTCCTTGGCCGCCACCAGCTCGGTGCCAAATTGCAGCACGCCGCCTTTCTTCGGGTCTTTCTTGATGATCTGCACCCGTTGGCCGGCCACTTCCAGGCGCCAGTCCTCGGCTTTCGCTTCAGGGTAGAAGCGGCGCAGGGATTCCAGGCGCTGCTCCATGGACTGGCGCACTTCGCTGACCAGGTACTTGGTCAGGTCCATGTTGTCGCGGGCCACGGCGAGCATCGGGCCGATGTTGCCGGCACGGATCGACAGAGGCAGGTCGAGGAACGAGCCGTGCTTGAGGAACTTGGTGGTGAACCCGGCGTATGGCCCGAACAGCAGGGACTTCTTGCCATCGACCACGCGGGTGTCCAGGTGCGGCACGGACATCGGCGGCGAACCCACGGCGGCCTGGCTGTAGACCTTGGCCTGGTGGTGCTTGACCACTTCCGGGTTGTCGCAACGCAGCCACTGGCCACTGACCGGGAAACCGCCAAAACCTTTGCTTTCTTCGATGCCCGAGGCTTGCAGCAACGGCAGAGCCGCACCACCGGCGCCGAGGAACACGAACTTGGCGTCCACCTCGCGGCTGTTGCCGCTGTTGACGTCCTTGATGCTCACGGTCCAGCCGGCGCCGTTGCGCTTGAGGCCGGTCACGCGCTTGCTGTACTTGACCTGTGCATCCGGCGAACTGGTCAGGTGGCTGAGCAGCTGGTTGGTCAGGGCGCCGAAGTTGACGTCGGTGCCGTTCATCACGCGGGTGGCAGCGATTTTTTCGTCGAGCGGGCGGCCCGGCATCATCAACGGCATCCACTCGGCCATCTCATTGCGGTCTTCGGTGTAGTGCATGTCCGAGAACGCGTGGTGCTGGCTGAGGGATTCAAAGCGCTTCTTGAGGAACGACACGCCTTTTTCGCCCTGCACGAAGCTCAGGTGCGGGACTGGGCTGATAAAGGACTTGGACGAGCCAAAGGTGCCCTTTTTGGTCAGGTACGCCCAGAACTGCTTCGAGACCTCGAACTGGGTGTTGATGTGCACGGCTTTCTTGATGTCGATGGAGCCATCGGCGGCCTGCGGCGTGTAGTTCAGCTCACACAGGCCGGCGTGGCCGGTACCGGCGTTGTTCCACGGGTTGGAACTCTCCGCGGCACCCGAATCCATCAGCTCAACGACTTCCAGCTTGAGGCCGGGGTCGAGCTCTTTGAGCAATACGGCCAGGGTGGCACTCATGATGCCGGCCCCTACCAGTACTACGTCGACTGCTTCGTTATGCGCCATTTAACGCGTCTCCAAAATCTGCAGCACCAAATTGACGGCATGGCTGCCAGGAGTGACGGGGCGGTTCACGTGTTGCCCCAGGTTACCCATGGCCAGGATCGCCATGTCCGATTCGCAATTCTTTGCAATTTCAGCGCACGCTTCCTGCCGGCTAATCTGCCTATGAACGCATTCATGGGCGCCTGTGGCAATTCGACTTATGGTCAAAGCGTGCGATTCGTGCAACCAATCCGTAGCGGACAGGCTCAAGCTCCGGTTGTTGAGGAGTACTCGGTCCTGTGTGGTTGGGCTGTTCCAGACGCTGATGGTGCTTGTACAAACGCCAAACTATTCATTTGCTCGCCACACTCTTGTGAAGTTGTGAAAACCCGTTTTTTTCACGCTCTTTTGAAGACGTGAACCTCAAAAAAGGGCTGCCCCAGCCTGGCACCTGGCCCGCACAACCTTTGCCGAGACGCGGCAAGACGGGCAAACAACTCAAGTGGCCGAGCGCAATGGCAGCTCTGGCAGATTCGGTAAAGAGGGGTGGTTTGCAAAGAAAACAGCAAGCGCGCCAGCTTCACTCGATCTGTGTGGGCGGCTCTCTGTGGGCGATTCTTGAGGTTAATGCCGAGGCATTAACGATGCTGCGAGGCCCGATCAGGAGACGTCCTTATAATCGGGGGGAGATTGTAGCGAAGAACGCCAAGGAAATGGGCGTGTTTTATGACTTTTATTAGGACTTCGGTCAGGCGGCCAACGGCTGGTGGCGGGGCGACCGCGCAGGGCGTGGGCTGACGCGTGCGCTGGCCGGCAATGGGTGGTGCATCCAGCTCAGGCGAATCTCTTCGATTTCTACCCAGCCTTCGCCGACCGGAGGCTGGTGGCACTCTTTAAAGGCCTGGCAGCGACCTTGCACATCGAGCAGGGCGAACTGGCGAAGGGCGGGTTTGCGGGTAAACAGAGACCAGAGAAAATGCATGGCGATCAACCTCCTGAGATTGGGGCCAAGCATGCCCGCGTGGGATGACGAGCCCATGTAACGGCTGTGACATCTGGGTTACAACGAACCGCGATCTCGGCTACAGGTCACAGGTTGTAACTGGCGCTAGTTCCGCGCAGTGGCGCCCCGCTATACTGCCGGCCTGTCGGTACCTGATTTCTGGAGAGAAGAGCATGTTGCAACGCCTGTTGTTCGGTTTGATCACTGTGACCAGCTTGACCCTGGTTGGCTGCGCCAACAGCCCGCAACAACTGAGCCCTGAGCCGAAAATCACCACGCAACTGGCTCCGGTGGGCCATGGCCAGCCGGTGTCGGTGCGGGTCGTGGATGGTCGTCCGTCGCCAACCCTGGGTTCCCGTGGTGGCCTGTACCCTGAAACCGCCCTGGTGTCGGTGAACGGCCAGGACGTGTTGCCCAAGCTGCAGGCCCAGGCCGAAGCTGCCGTGCGTTTGCTGGGTTTCACCCCGGCCAACTCGCCGGGCGCGCCTCAACTGACCATTACCCTGGCCGAGCTGAAGTACCAGTCGCCCAAGGAAGGCCTGTACGTGACTGAAGCCTCGATTGGCGCGACGTTCAAGTCCGACGTCACTGCCGGCACGCGTCGCTACAGCGGCCGCTACGGCGCTTCGCTCAACCAGCGTTTCGGCATGGCGCCGAACCAGGAAACCAACACCAAGCTGGTCAGCGACGTGCTGAGTGATGCCTTGACTCGCCTGTTCAAGGATCCAAGCATCGGTTCATTGCTCAGCTCGCAATAACCGCTTACTAAAAAAGCCGGGCTCAGCGCTGAGCCCGGCTTTTTTTCGCCTTCAGTTTCATGCGGCGGTGTCGATACAGAAATCCAGCAGGCTCACCCCCGTCAACCCATCGGCCTCCGGCAGGTCCGCATGCTGATGCCCGCCCAGGGCGCAATACACCAGCCAATGGCGGTCCTGGACGTTGAACGCCAGGCCGCCGATCAGCGCCTCTTGCTCATCGCTGGGGGCGATCAGATACAACCGATCCTGGTTTTGCGCGTGCAGCATGACAAGCTCCCGAACGTTCGAAGGGCAACAGAGTGGCCTGTTAAGGTGACGTTCAGGTGACGCTGTAAATTACTGGATACATTAGCCGTCAATGGGGGAGGGAGCATTTTCAGGCGCCGGAGGCCAATATCGTTCAGGTTTGTATCTGAATTGATACCAAGACACTGTATTCCTGAGGTTTGCGATGGCGCTGCCCGCACTATTGATCAATGCTGTGGCTTTATTGGTGGCCTGCCCTGGGGCGGCCCTGTTGTTTTTTACCCGACTGCGCGAACAGCGCGCGATGGCCGACCTGGCCGCGCAAAGCGAAGACCGCGCGATCGACCAACCGATGTTGTTTCTGGATGTGCGCACCGAACGGGCGCATCGACTGGCTTACCGCGTCGGGTTCGCCTGCCTGGGGTTGGCACTGGCCATCTCGTGGCTGAGCACCCACCTCTGAAAAAACCGCTGAACAAATGTGGGAGCGGGCTTGTGTGGGAGCTGGCTTGCCTGCGATAGCATCACCTCAGTGTGACTGATACACCGAGGTGTCTGCATCGCGGGCATGCACGGCTCCTATACAAGCCCGCTTCTACACAAGCAGGTTCGTACAGCGGTTACAGTGGAATTCCCGCCTTGACCCGATATTGATTGCGCACCGGTGTTGCATATTGCACCACCAGGAACGGCCGGTGCTCGGCCGGGCATTCGTTCAGGCGCCGCTCCCATTCAGCCTTGGCCTTGGCCAGTTCGTCCGCCGGGAACACCTCGGCCGCCGTCGGCACCTGCAATTGCGGGTCGGCGTCGCTCCATTGCTGATACGCCAGGTAGTGCACCGGGAACAGCCGGTAACCGCCGAGAATCTGCCGGTCCATTTCCACCGCCAGCAGCTTGGTGTCTTCGAAACGCTCGGTGATCGGCGGCGCGAAGTTGATGTGCACCCGGCCCTTGTAGCCGGTGATACCCAAGGCAATGCTCACGTCATCTTCGCCCGGCGCCTTGGTGTAGGTGCCGGTGGTGGCGCGGATATACAGCTCGCGGGCCTTGGCCGCGTCGCATGGGTCGTACTCGTAGCTGATGGACACCGGCGTCAGGTTCAGCGACTGGATGACCTCGGCAAACGGCTCGTCCTTGCGACTGACGTGGAACATCTTGAGGATCGCCGACTCGGTGCGATCATCCCCATCCTTGGCGCGGCCTTCGGCCTGGGCGATCCAGATGGACTGGCAGTCGTTGCGGATCGAATGGTTGATGTAGGCCGACAGCAGGTTATACGCCGCCATCTTCTCCTTTCGCCCGGTGATCGAGCGGTGCACGATAAAACTCTTGTTCAAGCGCATCAGGTCGCTGACAAACGGCTTTTGCAGCAGGTTGTCGCCGATGGCGATGCGCGGCGTCGGCAGGCCGGCGTGGTACACGGCGTAGTTGACGAAAGCCGGGTCCATCACGATATCGCGGTGGTTGGCCAGGAACAGGTAGGCGATGCCGGACTTGAGCTGCTCGACGCCGGTATAGGTCACGCCGTCGGTCGCCCGGTCGATGGTGTGATCGACGTAGTACTCGACTTTGTCCTGCAGCGTGGCCACGGTAGTGACGCCGGCAAACTCACGGCGCAATTTGCGGGCGATCATCGGCTTGAGCAGCCAGCCCAGGGCGCCGGCAAAGCGCGGGAAGCGGAAGTGGGTCAGGATGTCCAGAAAGGCCTTGTCACTGAACAGTCGGGCCAGCACTGCCGGGACTTCGCTGTCGTTGTAAGGTCGGATGGTATCGAATTCGCCCATCATGCTCTCTTGTTAGAAACGGCTAGGGTAAGTAGAGGAAATACCAGGGGGCGGCCGGAGTAATGGGCTCGGCCGAACGATAACCCTGTAAATAGACCGGCGATTATACGCACAAGTCACCTTGGAGGCTGCGATGCTGGAAACCGCGACGTACGATTGTCCTTATTGTGGTGAAGTGGTCGAGACAACGGTGGATTTATCGGGCGGCGATCAGATCTATATAGAAGACTGCCAGGTGTGCTGCCGGCCAATCACCTTCGTTCTTCAGGTCCATGATGAAGAATGGATGCTTGAAACCCGTAGCGAAAATGAATAGCGGGGGCGCCCATGCAGCGAATCTACGAACCGGAAAACCTGATGGAAGGCGAGCTGTTGCAACAGATGCTCGCCAGCGAAGGTATCGAAGCGCACCTGGTGGGCCGCCATTTGCTCGGCGGCACCGGCGAGCTGCCGATCTTCGGCCTGCTGGGGCTGGAGGTGGACAACGACCAGGCGGCCTACGCCCGCGAGCTGATTACCGCCTACATCGGCGCGCAGCCGTTACCCGGCGATGAACCCGACAGCTTCCCCGACGTGCTGGTCTGTTAGGCTGTCGGTCGGTTTACCCAAGAGTCGTGTTGCCCCATGTGTGGACGTTATGCCCTGTTTCGCTGGAACCCCACCTTTGCTGCCTTGCCGGGCTTTCCGGCGGACCAGCAGGCCCAGTGGAACATCTCCCCGAACGATTCGGTGCTGATCCAGCGCCAGAGCGAAGGCCAGCGCACCCTGGCTCGCGCCCGCTGGGGCCTGACGCCGCCATGGCTGACGGACCTGTCCCGCACGCCGGCTCATGCCCGCGCCGAAACCCTGGCCGAACAACCGATGTTTCGCGAAGCGTTTCGCCAGCGCCGTTGCCTGCTCCCCGCCAATGGTTTCTACGAATGGCGCGGTACCCAGCGCAAACGCCCCTATTGGTTGACGCCGGGCGAGGGCTCCACGTTGTTTTTTGCCGCGATCTGGGAGGCCTACCCGGTGCAGGAGCAGGTGTGGCTGAGCACGGCGGTAGTGACGCAAGCCGCGCAGAGTCAGCGACGACCATTGATCCTGGACGCTGCCGGGCAGGCCGCCTGGCTGGATCCGGAGACCCCGCTGCATGTGCTGCAAGGCCTGCTGGCCAGTGAGCCCGTCGCGTTGCGCGAGCGGGTCCTGGCCAATATGGTCAACGATCCCAAGCTCAACGGGCCGGAGTGCCTGACCCCGGCCTGAGTCTGGGTTTATGGAGGTGTAGGTGCGGGCCTCATCGCAGGCAAGCCAGCTCCCACATTTGGAACTGTGAATACACTCCGATGTGGGCGCTGGCTTGCCTGCGACAGGGCCCTCGAGACCGCCGAAAGCTCAACCTTGAACGGATGGATTTGCTGGCGCCGCCGCAGTATGGGCGTGTGGGATGTATCCGAAAATGAGTGGTTAAGCGTCTGTTGTATCTGGCGTCGATACACGCGAGCGCCTACGATACGCGCCATGTTTTCAGGGAGAGCGTTTATGAAGAAATCATTGGCGGTAAGTGTGTTGGCGGCAGCGGTGTCGCTGGCCGGGTGCCAGTCGGTCAATACCACCAGCGGCGGCGCCGTTGGGGTAGAGCGCAAGCAATACATGTTCAGCATGCTGTCGAGCCAGGAAGTCGACCAGATGTATGCCCAGTCCTACCAGCAGACCCTGGGCGAAGCCAGTGGCAAAGGCCTGGTGGACAATACCAGCGCCAACGCCAAGCGCGTGCAGGCGATCGCCAACCGCTTGATCGCCCAGGCGCCCACGTTCCGCCCCGATGCGGCGCAGTGGAAGTGGGAAGTGAACCTGATCAAAAGTGATGAGATGAACGCCAACTGCGGGCCTGGCGGCAAGATTTTCGTGTACAGCGCGTTGATCGATAACCTCAAGCTCACCGATGACGAACTGGCCGCGGTGATGGGTCATGAAATCGCCCACGCCTTGCGTGAACATGGCCGCGAAGCCATGTCCAAGGCCTACGGGATCGAGATGGCGAAGCAGGGCGCCGGCGCGTTGTTCGGCCTGGGCCAGGACAGCCTGGCACTCGCGGACACGGTGGCCAACTACGGCATGACCTTGCCCAACAGCCGCAGCAATGAAAACGAAGCGGACCTGATCGGCCTGGAGCTGGCGGCGCGTGCTGGCTACAACCCGAACGCCGCCATCACGCTGTGGAACAAAATGGCCAAGGCTTCCGAAGGCGCGCCACCGGAGTTCATGAGTACTCACCCAGCGTCCGACAGCCGGATCGCCTCGTTGCAGGCGGCAATTCCGAAGGTGATGCCGCTGTACCAGCAAGCCAAGAAATCTTGATTAAGCGCTGAACCCTTGCAGGAGTCCGGCTTGCGCCGGACTCCTGCAGGTGGTGTGCTAGATCCAGCCGCTGCTTTGCATGGCCTTGTACACCGCCACGATCGCCAGGATGAAAAACGCCGTGGCGGCCAGTCGGCGAATCAAGGTCAGCGGCAGTTTCTCTGCCGCAAAATTCCCCGCCAGAACCACCGGTACGTTGGCAATCAACATGCCCAGGGTGGTGCCGATAATCACCAGCCACAGCTCCGGGTACTGCGCCGCCAGCATCACCGTGGCGATCTGCGTCTTGTCACCGATTTCTGCGAGGAAAAACGCGATCAGCGTGGTCAGGAATGGCCCGAACTTGCGCGTGGTGCTGGCTTCGTCATCGTCGAGTTTGTCCGGTACCAGGGTCCACAACGCCGTGGCGCAGAAGCTCGCCGCGAGTATCCAGTGCAACACTGCATCCGAGAAGAAACTGCCAAACCAGGCCCCCACGGCACCGGCGGCCGCATGGTTGGCCAGGGTCGCGGCGACGATGCCGGCGATGATCGGCCAGGGCTTGCGAAAGCGAGCGGCGAGAATGAGCGCGAGCAGTTGCGTCTTGTCGCCGATTTCGGCCAAGGCAACGATTGCGGTAGGAACGAGTAGTGAATCCAGCATCAGGTAAGTTTCCAGGGGCGGGTCGACACGGCTATGACACGTACAGCCTTCCCGCCCCGGGTAAGGTGTGCGTGTCATAGGTCTTGTCAAACCCCGGTCCGTCTGTGCGGACTCCTGGGTCGCATACGCCATGGTCTGCTGACCAAGTATGTTGACGTATGCCGGACGAGCGTGGCGCTCGTGGGAGACTACTCCCCTAGGACGGAGCGGATTCTGCCTAGGCAAAACCCATTCGGCAAGCCTTCTTTTTCAAATTGCCATTAGCCGCGCTTGGCACGATAAATGCGAAAACCGTTGCCTTCGGCCTTGATCGCACACACGCCCAGATGCTCCTCGATCAGCGGCTGGTACTTCAGGAAGCTATTCGCGACCAAGCGCAGTTCGCCGCCTTTTGCCAGATGTTTGGCAGCTTTTCGCAGCAGGTTCTCGGTGGCGAAATAATCGGTATGCACACCGACATGGAACGGCGGATTGCTCAGAATCGCGTTCAAACCCATCGGCGCGGCATCGATGCCGTCACCGGTCAACACCTCGGCTTCCAGGCCATTGGCGGCCAGGGTCAGACGGCTGCTGGCGGCGGCAAAGGCATCTACATCCAGCATCGTCACGGTGTTGTGCGGATAGCGACGTTTTACCGCAGCCCCGAGCACGCCGGCGCCGCAACCGAAGTCGAGCAAATGGCCGCTCGGCAACTTATCCAGATGCTCCAGCAACAGCTCGGTACCGCGGTCCAGGCGACCGTGGCTGAACACGCCGGGCAGGCTCACGACCTTGAGCGGCCCTTCGGCCAGCGGGACGTCGAAGACCTGCGCGAGGCTTTGCAGGTCGACCGCCTGCGGCGCGTTGGCCACCGTAACCTGCCACAGCTGGCAATGGCGCGCGTTGTCGAGCTTGCGCGGTTTGCCAAAGGGGATCAGCTGTTTGGCGGCGCTTTCGATGCCACCTTTTTTCTCGCCGACCAGAAACAGCTCGGCGCCGGGCAGTCGCGCGGCCACGGCGTTGAGCAGGTAGTCGGTGAGGTCCTTGGACTTGGGCAGGAAGATCACCGCCGCATCAAACGTATGCTCGGGCACCGTCACGCCGAACTGGCTGCGCGCGGGGAAGCGCGCGTCGAGCGCTGCCTGGTCGCCGGCATGCCAACTCCAGCCGTGGGCGTTGGGCAGGCGACCCAGCAGGTCGTCGGCAGGCAAACCTACCAGCAGCAGGTTGCCTTGAAAAAGTTCGGCCTGACGAAGCAGTACTTCACTGCGCGGATCCATGGTCTGCTCCTTGAAAAGGGGCGCAGTTTATCAACTCACAACGCGCAGCGGGGCGCCGCTGAAAAAGCCCCGGGCGTTTTCCGTCAGTTGCCCGACGATGCGCTGGCGCGCCTCGCGACTGCCCCAGGCATTGTGCGGGGTGACAATCAGCCGAGGGATATCACCGGCCAGCAACGGGTTACCGTTGACCGGCGGTTCCACGCTCAATACGTCGGTCGCCGCGCCACCCAGGTGACCGCTGCGCAACGCGTCTGCCAGGGCCTGCTCGTTGATCAAGCCACCGCGCGCGGTGTTGACGATGAACGCGCCAGGCTTGAGCAGTGCCAGTTCGCGGGCGCCGATAAAGTCGCGGGTGTGCTCGTTGAGCGGGCAGTGCAGGGTCAGCGCGTCGACCTGCGCCAGTAATTCATCCAGCGGCACGCGGTCGGCACGGGCAGGGCGGCCCGGGATCGCGCCGAGCAGCACGCGCATGCCAAAGGCTTCGGCCAGGCGTGCGACCGCGCTACCCAGCTCGCCATGGCCCAGCAGGCCGAGGGTTTTGCCTTCCAGTTCGACAATCGGGTAGTCCAGCAGGCAGAACTGTTTGGCTTGCTGCCATTTGCCGGCGGCCACGTCTCGCTGATAGTCCTTCAAGCGCGTCGCCAGATTGAGCAGCAACATGATCGTGTGCTGTGCCACCGACGGCGTGCCGTAGCCCTGGCAGTTACTCACGGTGATGCCATGCGCGCGGGCGGCCTCAAGGTCGACGTTGTTGGTGCCGGTGGCCGACACCAGGATCAGCTTGAGTTGTGGGCACGCCGCCAGGGTTTCGGTGCTCAGCGCGATTTTGTTGCTGATCACCACGTCAGCGCCCTGCAGGCGCTCGACCACGTTCTGGGGCGTGGTGTCGGTGAACAGCTGCAACTCGCTGAAGGTGTTGCGCAACTCGCTGAGGTCAAGGTCCCCCAGGTCCAGGGACGGGTGATCAAGGAAGACGGCGCGGCGATTGTTCGTCATCAACTGTACCTTTTGCGACTGAGTTCGAAGGCGTAATCTGCCGAGCCTATCAGATGAAATAATCAGTTACTTAATGGAGTGAGTATGTACGTCGCCGAGTTTTTGACCGTGGCCTTGATTCACTTGTTGGCGGTGGCCAGCCCTGGCCCGGATTTCGCCGTGGTGGTGCGCGAAAGTGTTACCCACGGCCGTCGCGCCGGCACCTGGACCGCGCTGGGGGTGGGCTCGGCGATTTTCCTGCACGTGGGGTATTCGCTGCTCGGTATCGGTTTGATCGTGTCCCAGTCCATCGTGCTGTTCAACGCGCTCAAGTGGGCGGCGGCGGCCTACCTGTTGTACATCGGTTTCAAGGCCCTGCGCGCGCAGCCGGCCAAGCCTGCCGCCGAGGGCGAGTTGCACCGTGAAGCCGGTGAGCGCACCCCGCGCGGCGCGTTTACCGCAGGTTTCGTGACCAATGGCTTGAACCCCAAGGCTACGCTGTTCTTCCTCTCGCTGTTCACCGTCGTCATCAACCCGCACACGCCGCTGGCGATCCAGGCCGGTTACGGTGTGTACCTGGCGGTGGCGACGGCGCTGTGGTTCTGCCTGGTGGCCATGCTGTTCAGCCAGCAGCGCGTGCGCGCAGGTTTTGCGCGGATGGGGCACTGGTTCGATCGGACCATGGGCGCGGTGTTGATTGCGATTGGGGTGAAGCTGGCATTCACCAGCATGAAATAAGCCGAATGCTGGCGCAAAGCTAGCATTCATTGGGGTCTGCAAATCATTCCTTTGGCTGATTTGGCTGAAACATAAGGTCTCTAAAGTGCAGGCCTACAAGCCAAGACCGTGCAGTCATTAAAGGGATTCTTATGTTGCAGACCCGTGTTATCCCGCCCGCCGAAGGCGCTTACCAGTACCCGCTGTTGATCAAGCGCCTGTTGATGTCCGGTACCCGTTACGAGAAGACCCGGGAGATCGTCTACCGCGACAAACTGCGCTACACCTACCCGACCCTGACCGAACGGGTTGCCCGCCTGGCCAATGTATTGACCGAGGCCGGGGTCAAGGCCGGCGACACCGTGGCGGTGATGGACTGGGACAGCCACCGTTACCTGGAGTGCATGTTCGCCATCCCGATGATCGGCGCGGTGATCCACACCATCAATGTGCGGCTGTCGCCGGAACAGATTCTCTACACCATGAACCACGCCGAGGACCGCTTCGTGCTGGTCAACAGCGAGTTCGTGGGGCTCTACCAGGCCATCGCCTCGCAGCTCACCACCGTCGACAAAACCTTATTGCTCACCGACGGCGACGCGAAAACCGCCGAACTGCCCCACCTGGTCGGCGAGTACGAAACCCTGCTGGCGGCCGCCAGCCCGAAGTACGATTTCCAGGATTTCGACGAAAATTCCGTCGCCACTACCTTCTATACCACCGGTACCACCGGTAACCCTAAAGGCGTGTACTTCACCCATCGCCAGTTGGTGCTGCACACGATTGGCGTGGCGACCATCATGGGCAGCGTCGACAGCGTGCGCCTGCTCGGCACCAACGATGTGTACATGCCGATCACGCCGATGTTCCACGTGCATGCCTGGGGCTTGCCGTACGTGGCGACCATGCTCGGCCTGAAACAGGTCTATCCCGGCCGCTACGACCCTGAATACCTGGTGGAGTTGTGGCGCAAGGAAAAGGTCACTTTCTCCCACTGCGTGCCGACCATCCTGCAGATGCTGCTCAACGCCAAGGCTGCCCAGGGGGTGGATTTTGCTGGCTGGAAAATCGTCATCGGCGGCAGCGCCCTCAACCGTTCGCTGTATGAAGCGTCCAAGGCACGCGGGATTCAGTTGACCGCTGCGTACGGCATGTCCGAGACCGGCCCGCTGGTGTCCTGCGCCCACCTCAACGAAGAGCTGATGGCGGGCACCGAGGACGAGCGCACCACGTATCGCATCAAGGCCGGCGTACCCGGGCCGTTGGTGGAGGCGGCGATCATCGACGGCGACGGGAATTTCCTGCCGGCCGATGGCGAGTCCCAGGGCGAGTTGGTACTGCGCGCGCCGTGGCTCTCGGAAGGCTATTTCAACGAGCCGCAGAAGGGCGCCGAGCTGTGGGCGGGTGGCTGGATGCACACGGGCGACGTGGCCACGCTGGATGCCTTCGGCGTGATCGATATCCGCGACCGCATCAAGGACGTGATCAAGACTGGGGGCGAGTGGATCTCTTCCCTGGCCCTCGAAGACCTGGTCAGCCGGCACCCGGCGGTACGCGAAGTAGCGGTGGTGGGCATCGCCGACCCGCAGTGGGGCGAGCGCCCGTTTGCGTTGCTGGTGGTGCGTGATGGCCATGTGATAGGGGCCCGTGAACTCAAGGAACACCTCAAGCCGTTCGTGGAACTGGGCCATTTGAGCAAGTGGGCGATTCCGAACCAGATCGCCGTTGTTACGGAAATTCCCAAGACCAGTGTCGGCAAACTCGACAAAAAACGTATCCGCATCGACATCATTGAATGGCAGGCGAACAACAGTACGTTCCTGTCCACCCTCTGAGCCGCTTGGCCGTGCCCAAAAGGCACGGCAATGCTCTATCTCGCGCCTTCACTTGTGATTTGCCAATTTTCAGCCATCCTTGCCGCGTCGGCCCTCGCCGACATGGCGAAAGGGTTGTGGCAGACGGGTTGGTGATGCAAATCACACTTTAGAGGGATCAAGCGCTACCCCCTGCTGGCTATAGTCCCTTCCAGAGTTTTTCACGGATGTTCCGCTTCGGGCCATGGGGGCCCGGTTGCCGAGCGGCATTGGAATCGTTGTATTCCGGCCGTTACACGCATCACAGAAAGAACTCACTGCCATAACAATAATGCACATGGAGTAGCGTCGATGACCTCAGTAAACCAGTTCTGGCGCCGGGCGAAGTTGCCCCTGGCCGTCAGTCTCGCCTCTACGCTCGCCGGGCCCGCATTCGGCGTCAGTTTCAATATCGGTGAAATCGAAGGGAGTTTTGACTCGTCTCTTTCCGTGGGGGCCAGTTGGTCTACATCTGAGCGCAACCGCGATCTGATCGGCGTCAACAACGGTGGCAAGGGGTTGTCGCAAACCTCCGATGATGGGCATTTGAACTTCGACAAGGGCGACTCCTTCTCGAAGATCTTCAAGGGCATCCATGACCTTGAGTTGAAGTATGGCGATACCGGTGTGTTTGTACGTGGAAAGTACTGGTATGACTTCAAGCTCAAGGACGATGACCTGGACTTCAAGAACATCAGTGATAAAGGCCGTCCGCAAGGCGCCAGGTCTTCAGGTGGGCAGATTCTCGACGCGTTCATTTATCACAACTACTCGATTGCCGATGAGCCGGGCTCGGTACGTTTCGGCAAGCAGGTAGTGAGTTGGGGCGAAAGTACTTTCATCGGCGGCGGTATCAACTCCGTCAACCCGATTGACGTCGCTGCTTTCCGTCGTCCAGGCGCCGAAATCAAAGAAGGTCTGATTCCGGTCAACATGTTCTACGTGTCGCAGACGCTGACCGATAACTTGTCGGCGGAAGCTTTTTACCAGTTGGATTGGGAAAAGACGGTGACCGACAACTGCGGGACGTTCTTCTCGCAAGCAGACGTGATTACCGGCGGTTGCGATGACAACCTTCGCCTGCTCAGCAAGCGTTCGGTACTCGCGGCAGGGGGGGCTCTGGGACCTCTGGCCCCTTATGGCCTCAACATCAACGAGGAGGGTGTGCTGGTAAGGCGTGATGGCGACCGGGATGCACGCGATGGCGGCCAGTTTGGCGTGGCCATGCACTATAACTTCGAGCCGCTGGACACCGAATTCGGCGCCTTCTTCATGAACTACCACAGCCGGGCACCGATCTTCAGTGCCAAAGGTGCGCCGGCCGCTACCTATGCGGCAGCCAATGCATTCCCGGTAGCCAGGTTGCGCCCACTCATTGTTGCGGGTAACTCCAGCTATTTTATCGAATACCCAGAAGATATCCGCCTGTATGGCCTGAGTTTCTCTACAACATTGCCGACAGGCACGGCGTGGAGCGGTGAAGTAAGTTACCGTCCGAATGCGCCGGTGCAACTCAACACCACCGACATCCTCTATGCAGGCGTCACGCCTCTGGCGGGGTTCACTAATGCATCACCCCTCAAGGGTGTGGCGGGGCAGGACCTGAATGGGTACAACCGCAAGGAAATTACCCAGATCCAGACAACCTTCACTCACTTCTTTGATCAGGTCATGGGCGCCAGCCGCTTGACGCTGGTGGGCGAGGTCGGCCTGACTCACGTGGGCGGTCTGGAAAGCAGCTCAAAAGCTCGTTACGGACGTGACCCGGTATTTGGTCCGGGCCGCGGTTCCATGTGCACCGCACTCAACTCCAGCACCTTCGACGGTGCAGGCCCAGGCACCGACCGCAGCAACCTGACCACCAACTGCAACAACGACGGCTTCACCACCGCCAACTCCTGGGGCTACCGTGGCCGTGCCATCTGGGAGTACCCGGATGTGTTCGCCGGTGTGAACCTCAAGCCGAACGTGGCCTGGTCCCATGACGTCAGCGGTTACTCACCTGGCCCTGGCGGTAACTTTGAAGAAGGCCGTAAAGCCGTAAGCCTTGGACTGGATGCCGAATACCAGAATACCTACACCGCGAGCTTGGCCTACACCAACTTCTTCGGCGGCAAGTATTCCACCGTGGATGATCGTGACTTCATCGCACTCAGTGTCGGCGCCAACTTCTAAGCGAATGCATTTCTAGGAAGAACCAGAACATGAAAATAACTAAAAGTCTGTTGCACGTGGGTGTGCTTGGGCTGTCGATCCTGGCGAGCAACGTCATGGCGGCGGTCTCGGCGGATGAAGCGGCCAAGCTGGGTACGACCCTGACGCCGATGGGGGCCGAGATGGCCGGTAACGCGGCAGGCACCATTCCGAAATGGACGCCATTGCCGACCAACGCCGGCGCTGTCGACGCGCGTGGTTTCCTGGCCAACCCTTACGCCAGCGAACAGCCGCAGTTCACCATCACCGCGGCGAACGTCGAGCAATACAAAGACAAGCTGGCGCCGGGCCAATACGCGATGTTCAAGCGTTATCCGGACACCTTCAAGATGCCGGTCTACCCGACTCATCGCGGCGCCACCGTGCCGGCTGATGTGTTCTCCGCCATCAAGAAGAACGCCACCACCACCAACCTGGTGTCCGGCGGCAACGGCCTGGAAAACTTCGAAACCGCGATTCCGTTCCCAATCCCGAAAAGCGGCGTGGAAGTCATCTGGAACCACATCACCCGCTATCGCGGCGGCAGCGTGACCCGCCTGGTGACCCAGGCCACGCCGCAAACCAACGGCTCGTTCAGCCTGGTGTACTTCAAAGACCAGTTCGTGTTCCGCGACAAGATGAAGGATTTCGATCCGAAGAATCCGGGCAACGTGTTGTTCTACTTCAAGCAGCAAGTGACCGCGCCGGCACGTCTGGCCGGTGGTGTACTGCTGGTGCACGAGACCCTGGACCAGGTGAAGGAGCCGCGCTCGGCGTGGGTCTACAACGCTGGCCAGCGCCGTGTGCGCCGGGCGCCGCAAGTGTCCTATGACGGCCCGGGTACCGCCGCCGACGGCCTGCGTACCTCCGACAACCTCGACATGTACAACGGTGCGCCGGATCGCTACGACTGGAAACTGGAAGGCAAGAAGGAAATCTACATCGCCTCCAACAGCTACAAGATCGACGATCCGAAGCTCAAGTACGCCGACATCATCAAGGCCGGCCACATCAACCAGGACCTGGCACGCTACGAGCTGCGCCGCGTGTGGCACGTGGTTGCGACCCTGAAGGAAGGCCAGCGCCACATCTATGCCAAGCGTGACTTCTTCATCGACGAAGACACCTGGCAAGCCGCGGTCATCGACCACTACGACGGTCGTGGCCAACTGTGGCGCGTCGCCGAAGCGCATGCCGAGAACTACTACGACAAGCAAGTGCCGTGGTACGCCCTGGAAACCCTCTACGACCTGCAGTCCGGCCGCTACCTGGCCCTGGGCATGAAGAACGAAGAGAAGCAGGCCTATGACTTCGGTTTCACCGCCACCACCAGCGACTTCACCCCCGCAGCCCTGCGCCAGGATGGTGTTCGCTAAGCCCAAGCAATCCCTCGATAGGGAAGCCGGCCCCGTGTAGGAGCTGGCTTGCCAGCGATAGCATCCCCTCGGTGCAACTGACAGACCGAGGCGCCTGCATCGCCGGCAAGCCAGCTCCTGCTTTTTTGTGGTGAGATTTTTTGTCGCAGTTCTTTTCAGTCATTTGTTGCAAAGATCTACAAACCTGCCGCTTTTACCGCTAGTCTGCGGACATCTGCAATGCCGACAACAGCCTTCTACAAGAGCCCGGCGATGACTGATCTGTCCCGAATCCAAGGGCCTGCCAGCGCGGTAATCCCGACCCTGGAAGGTCGTTTCTACAGGCCACCGCTGCCTGACGGCTACGTGCTGCGACCGCGTTTGTGCGAACGCCTGGCTGCTGGGCTGGAAGGTCGCCTGCTCTTGGTCAGCGCGCCGGCGGGGTTCGGCAAGAGTTCGTTGGCGGTGGAGTTCTGCCAGGGCTTGCCTGCTCACTGGCAAAGCCTGTGGTTGGGCCTGAGCCCGCGCGACAATGACCCCGGGCGTTTCCTCGAGCGCCTGCTCGATGGCTTGCAGCAATTCTTCCCGCAACTTGGCGCCCAATCCCTGGGCCTGCTGAAGATGCGCCAGCGTCACCAACCTTTCGCCTTTGAAGAGTGGCTCGATGGCCTGCTCGATGAACTGACCGTACACCTGTCCAGCCGTGCGCCGCTGTTGCTGGTGCTGGATGACTACCATCTGGCCCAGGGCCCGGTGCTCGACCGCTGCCTGCAATTTTTCCTCAATCATTTGCCTGATGGGCTGGTGGTGCTGGTCACCAGTCGCCAGCGGCCGGATTGGCATTTGGCGCGCCTGCGCCTGTCGCGGCACTTGCTCGAGTTGCATGAACAGGACTTGCGCCTGACCCATGCCGAATCCCTGGCCGTGCTGGACCACCACAGCAGTTCATTGCGCGGCGAGGCCCTCGACAACCTGATCCGCCGCAGCGAGGGCTGGGTTGCCGGCCTGCGGTTCTGGTTGCTGGCTGCGTCCGAAGCCGGCAGTGAAGGCGCCTTGCCGCAAAGCCTGCATGGCGGTGAAGGGCTGATTCGCGATTACCTGTTGGAGGAAGTGATCGACTGCCTGCCGGCCGAAGTGCAGGCGTTCCTGTTCGACACCGCCCCCCAAGAGCGCTTTTGCAGCGAGCTGTGCGACGCGGTGCGCGAAGCCCACGACAGCGCCGAAATCCTGCGGTACCTGCAATCCCACCAGGTGTTCCTGGTGCCGCTGGATGAGCAGGGCCATTGGTTCCGGTATCACCATCTGTTCTCCGACCTGCTGCGCACCCGCCGTGCCAGCAGCAATGTGTTGCCTGCCGCCAGCCTGCACCTGCGTGCCTGCCGTTGGTTCAACGCCCAGGGTTTGATCGACGAGGCGGTAGAGCAGGCGCTGCGCGCCGGGCATCTGGACGTGGCCGCCAACCTGGTGCAGAACCTGTCCGAGGAGCAGCTGCTGGCCGAGCAGAATGTCGGCATGCTGCTGCGCTGGAAAATGGACTTGCCCGACCGCCTGTTGATCAGTACGCCGCGCTTGATCGTGCTCTACAGCTGGGCCTTGGGCCTGGCCTGCCAGTTGGACGCGGCGGAAGAGTTGTCGAGCTACCTCAGCCGTTTCCTGCCGGCACCGTCGGCAACTGCGCAGAAATCGATGCTGGCCCAATGGCTGGCGCTGAGCGGGATCATCGCGCGTGGGCGCGGTGATCGCGAGCTGACCCAGCGTTATTGCAGCGAAGCCTTGGAAAGCCTGCCGCAACGCCGTTATGGCCAACGGCTGATGTGCCTGTCGACCCTTTCGAACCTGGCCATCGTCGACGCCGATCTGTGGCGCGCGCGCGGCTTGAATCGCGAGTCGCTGGAGCTGGCGCAGCGCGTCGGCAACCCGCTGTTCGAGGCGCTGGCGCATTACGACCGCGCGCGGGTACTGCAGGCGCGCGGTGAAATCCTGCGGTCTTTGGATGAGGTTCGCCAAGGCCTGCAGCGCCTGCACGGGCTGGCTCCACAGCGGCTTTACGCGGTGCGCGCGCGGTTATCGCTCTATGAAGGTTATCTGTTGCTGGTGCGGTTCGAGCCCGAGGCCGGCCTGGCTCGCCTGCGTGCCGGTCTCGCCGAGGCCCGTGCGTGCCGCGACATCAGTGTGCTGATCGGACATTGTGTGATCGCCAGTTTCGAAGGGCGCCGCGCGGATTTCCCCAAGGCCTTCGCCGAACTCGCCGAAGCCGAACGCCTGATGCACATCTGGGACGTGCCGCCGATCTACTACCTGGCGATGATTACCCTGATCAAATGCGAACTCTGGCTGGCCCAGGGCCGCACCGACCTGGCTGACGCCTGGCTGACGCGCCTGGGGCAAACCTACAACGGTGAACACGCCGCCGCGGCGCCGGAGTTTCATCCCCATTTGCCGCAACATATCGGGCTGCAACAGGCTGCACTGGATGCCACTCGCCATCAGCCCGAGGCGGCGCTGCAACGGCTTGAAGCGTTGGCGCAGCAGGCCCACAACAGCGGGCGCCAGATGATTGCGCTGATGGCCCTGACTCAACAGGCGCAGTTGTTGCTCGAGAACGGCGACGAGGCCAAGGCTCGACCGGTAGTGGCACAGGCGCTCGAGGCGGGCGCGGGCGGCGCGCTGCAACCGTTCCAGCGGCTGCTGGAAAACCACCCGGACTGGATGCGCGAGCAACTCGGCAAGGATCCCCACGGGTTGCTCAATCAGAGCCTCCTGGCCCGGTTGCCGGCGGTCATTGTGGTCGAGGCGTCACCCAACCACGAAACCTTGAGCGCCCGCGAGCTGGCGGTCCTGCAATTGATCGCCCAGGGCTGTTCGAACCAGGAAATCAGCAACCGATTGTTCATCTCCCTGCACACGGTCAAGACCCACGCGAGCCATATCAACAGCAAGCTCGGGGTAGAGCGGCGCACCCAGGCGGTGGCGCGGGCGCAGGAATTGCGGCTGATTGGGTAAAGAATCCAGCTTCCTGCCGACCGAGCCTGTCAGGGTGAGCAAGCGTTCTGTGGCGAGCGAGCATGCTCGCGTTCGGCTGCGCAGCCGCCGCAGTCTGTTTTAATAGTGCAATCAGAACATTACCTTGCACTTGCACCAGAGGCCCTCCCATGAACACCCCCAAGCCGACACTCATCCGCGAAACCTTTCCCGTCGGCCCGTTGCAGTGCAACTGCACCATCATCGGCGATCCCGTCACTAAAAAGGCCATCGTGGTCGACCCGGGCGGCAACCACGAATTGATCCTGGCACGTCTCGATGCGCTGGGCCTGAAAGTGGTGAGCATCATCCACACTCACGCTCATCTCGATCACTTCCTGGCATCGGGCCAGTTGAAAGAGAAAACCGGCGCCACCCTGCATCTGCACAAGGAGGACCAATTCCTCTGGGACAACCTGGAAATGCAATGCCAGATGTTTGGTGTGCCCTACACCCCGGTGCCCGCGCCGGACCGCTGGCTGGCCGATGACGAAGAGCTGGCCTGCGGTTGCGGTGTGGCACTGCATACGCCGGGGCACACGCCGGGGTCGATGAGTTTCTGGTTTGCGGAAGCCAAGCTGCTGATTGCCGGCGACACGCTGTTTCGGCGCGGAGTAGGCCGCACGGACTTGTGGGGCGGTGACCAGGCGACGATCGTGCGTTCGATCAAGCAGCGGCTCTACACACTCGACGAAGGTGCGACGGTGGTGACGGGGCATGGACCGGATACGCGCCTGGGGGATGAGATGCGCGAGAACCCGTTTGTTAGGGCGTGAAGGACTAATCCCAAGGGCAGGGCTGACCTTTAGCGGGCAAACGTTGTAGCAAAAAACACAGGTCGCATTCAGGAACCGTCTGCTACGGTTTCTGTAGCGGCGATGGTGGCCAATGTTTTGTTACAGGCCCGCACGTGGTCGCGGAATTTTTACCGTCTGTCGTGTTCCAAACTCGGCACAGGTCCATTGCCAATGTCCTTTGCACCACAGAATGCAAAAGTAGGAGCTCCCCTCATGTTCACTTCGCGTCGTCTGCTTGTTGTCGCTACTGTCGTAGCCCTGTTATCCGGCTGCGCTTCACCTAATCCTTATGACGGCAGCAGCCAGGGACAGGCGAGCAATGAATCCGGCGGTATCAGCAAGACCGCCAAGTACGGTGGCCTGGGCGCCCTGGCAGGCGCATTGGCAGGTGCGGCCATCGACCATAACAACCGTGGCAAGGGCGCGCTGATCGGTGGCGCCATCGCCGGTATCGGCGCTGCAGGCTACGGCTACTACGCCGACCAGCAGGAAAAGAAACTGCGCGAGAGCATGGCCAACACCGGGGTTGAAGTTCAGCGCCAGGGTGACCAGATCAAGCTGATCATGCCGGGCAACATCACCTTCGCCACCAACTCGGATGCGATCTCCAGCAGCTTTTACCAGCCGCTGAACAACCTGGCCAACTCGCTCAAGCAGTTCAACCAGAACACCATTCAGATCGTTGGCTACACCGACAGCACCGGCAGCCGCCAGCTGAACATGGATCTGTCCCAGCGTCGTGCGCAGAGCGTGGCCAACTACCTGACCTCGCAAGGCGTCAGCCCGACCAACCTGAGTGCCCGCGGTGCCGGCCCGGATAACCCGATTGCCAGCAACGCTGACGTCAACGGTCGTGCCCAGAACCGTCGCGTCGAAGTGAACCTCGGCCCGATCCCTGGCCAGCAATACGGTCAGCCAGGTGCCCAGCAACAAGCGCCGCAGCAGAACAACCAGTTCCAGGGCAACCCGTACTCGCAGTACCAGTAAACTTTCGCCAATAAAAAGGGCGCCGTGCAGTCAATGCACGGCGCCCTTTTTTGTGGCTGTCGGTTACATCAGTCGATGTACTCGAACACCTTCACGATTTTTTGCACGCCGGACACGCCTTGCACCAGGTTGGCTGCGCGAGTGGCTTCGGCCTGGGTCAGCAGGCCCATCAGGTAGACGATACCGTTGTCGGTGACGACCTTGATGCGCGAACCGGGGATCGCATTGTCGGTGAGCATCTGCGCCTTGATCTTGGTGGTCAGCAGGGCGTCATTGCTGATGGCCAGCAGGGTGATCGGTTCCATGACCTGCAATTCGTTGTGGACCTTCTTGACCCGCTGCACGGCCGACGCCGCTTGTTCGGCCTGGGCCTTGAGGTCGGCGCGCGGGGTCTGGCCGGCAAGCAGCACCACACCGTTGAAGCTGGTGACGACGATGCGCGAGGCGCCGTTGCCCAGGTCCGTGGCGGCCTTGGCGACGTTCACTTCGACCTTGGTTTCGATCAGCGAGTCATCAATCTTGCTGCCGAAGGTGCGGGTACCCTTGTCATCCTGAATGGGGGTGTCTCGTGTCGCGGTGATGGCCGTGCTGCAACCGCTGATGCCGAGGCACAGCGCAATAGCCAATAGGCTGAGACGTTTAACGGTCATTCTTCACTCCCGAACAGTTGGCTGTCGATCAGATCGCACAGGCAGTGGATCGCCAGCAGGTGGACTTCCTGAATACGTGCGGTGACATTGGCCGGGACGCGAATTTCCACGTCTTCAGGCAGCAGCAGCGAGGCCATGCCGCCGCCATCGCGTCCGGTCAATGCTACTACAATCATTTCGCGATCATGTGCGGCCTGGATCGCTTGAATAATATTCGCCGAGTTGCCGCTGGTGGAAATCGCCAGCAGCACATCGCCCGGTTGGCCCAGGGCGCGGATCTGCTTGGAGAAGATTTCGTTGTAGCTGTAGTCGTTGGCGATCGAAGTGATCGTCGACGAATCGGTCGTCAGGGCGATGGCCGGCAGGCTCGGGCGTTCACGCTCGAAGCGGTTGAGCAGTTCGGACGAGAAATGCTGGGCATCGCCGGCTGAACCGCCATTGCCGCACGAAAGCATTTTGCCCTCGTTGAGCAAGGCGTTGACCATGACCTGACTGGCTTGCTCGATGTGCGGTGCAAGTACTTCCATCGCCTGTTGCTTGGTGTCGATGCTGGCCTGGAAAAGCTGGCGAATTCGGGATTGCATGTCCATCTGTGTGACCTTAAGTAGCGCGGCTGTTTGGCACAGGAATGTGCAGCCCGCAAAGCAAAGAGCAAAAGTGTGTGGTGAAGATGTCCGGTGAATCAGCTGTCGAAGGCACTCTTGAGCCATCTCAGATCAGCAGAACCCGACGGTGTGCTTTCTATGGCAACCACATCGAAACGGCAGGGGGAATCGGCCCAGCGATGCTCTTTCTGCAGGAAAAACTGCGCGGCGAGTATCAGCTTCTGACGCTTGCGCCCGTCAATACTGGCGAGCGCGCCACCCCATTGTGCGTGTTTTCTGTAGCGGACTTCGACGAATACTACTGTATCGCCGTCAAGCATGACCAGATCAAGCTCGCCGCGTTTACATAACCAGTTCTGCGCCAGAAGGCGCAGACCCTGTTGTTGCAGATGTTTCAGAGCTTGAAGTTCGGCATCCTTGCCGCTTTGCGCGCGGGACCGCTCGGGCATCAGCGCGGGGTGTCCGGCAGGCGCTGGATATCGCCACCGACGAACTTGGCCCACGGCATCTGGCGGTCAACGCGCTGGTTGGCGTTGATGCCCAGGCTGCCCGAAAGGCCGTCAACGCGGGTATCCGGGAGCGCCTTGAGCTGACCCAGGCGCGGTGCCAGGCGGTAGGCATCGACACCCATCGCATACAGGCGGCCGAGGCTGCCATTGGCTTGTGGCCATTGCGCGGCAACCTGGTTGCGCAGTGGGTCGGTGGTGTTCAGCAGCCAAGGGGTTTCGCAGAACATCACGTTGGTCATGTCCAGGTACTGGTTCTTGTCACCGCTGGCGCTGAACACGTGGGAGGTCGCGTACACCGGCACGTCACCGGCATATTGGAAGTTCAGGGTCGGCTTGATCTGCTGGGCCAGTTGCGGGGTCACGGCCAGGAAGATGAACTCAATGTCCTGGCGACGCGACGGCTGTGCTGCTACGTCGGTGCCCACCGTGCTTTGCAGGCTCTTGGCGCGGCCTTCGCTTTTACGCAGCTGGAACAGGTCGGCAATTTGCTGGGCGAGGGCGACAGGCTGGTCGACATACTCGACACCGACGACGGTGCCGCCGTTGGCTTCCCAATCCTGGCGGAAGGCCTTGTAGACACGCTCGCCCCATTCGCCACGCGGCACCATGGCGGCAGCGCGATGCAGGCCGTCGGCGCGGGCGCGGCGCGACACTTCGCGAGCTTCGTCTTCAGCCGCGAGGCCGAACTGGAACAGTTGCGCCGGGCTCTGATCGGTCTCGCTGTAGTTCAGCGCCAGGGTAGTGATCGGCAATTGCGGGCGTGCGCTCAGCTGTTTGACCAGTGGCTTCTCCAGCGGGCCGACCACCAGTTGCACGCCGGCAGCCTGGGCCTTGGCGTAGAAGTCGTCGAGGGAAGTGAGGCGCGAGCTGTCATAGAACTCGATGACAGGCGGCTTCTGCCCGGCTTGTTCAGCCTGGTAGTGCGCGGCCATGAAACCTTCACGCAACGCCTTGCCGACACCGGCCAGCGGGCCGTCCTGTGGCAGCAGCAGGGCGATCTTGTTCAAGGGCTGGCTGGCCAGCTCCTTGAGCTTGGTCAGCGGCGTCGGCAGCTGCACGGCCGCCGGGTGACCCGGGTTCTGCGCGCGCCAGGTGTCGATGGCTGCTTGCTGCTGTTCCAACGTACCGGCGCCCTTGACCGACTGGGCCAGGGTGATCCAGCCGTCGAGCACCGGGTTGCCGCTGGCTTGCAGCTGTTCGGCCGGCAGTGCGGCGATCAACGTCCAGATGGCTTCATGGTTGCTGCGGGCGGCGTCGCCGGTCAGCAGCGGGGCCATGGCCACGCGTTCGCGGGCGGCGGCCAACGTCTGGCCATCGGCTTCATAAGCGCGGGCATGCACGCTGCCGGTGCGGATCTGCTGTTCGGCCGGCAGGTCCTTCAGGCTTTGCAGGCTTGGATGGTTCAGGGCCGTCAACGCCGCCTTGGGCTGGTTGCGAGCCATCGCCAGCTCAGCGGCCAGGGTGCTGGCAAAGACTTGCGCCGCTGGCTTGAGGACGTCCAGTGGCACCTGCGCAAGGATCTGCGCCGAGCGGCCAGGATTGTTCTGCTTATAGGCCATGTCAGCCGCACTCAGGCGCAGTAATGCGGCCTTTTCTGGCGTCTTGGCGGTAGTGGCCTGTTCGAGCAGTTGCTCGATACTGGCGTCCGGGGTCCGTGGAAGGTCGCCAAGGCTGGACGAGGGCGAGCTGGCGCAAGCGGCCAGCAAGGCAGCGAGGCAGAGGGCGGAGAGCAGCCGCAGGCAAGCGATCATGTAAGTGTTCCTGATACCGATCAAATTAGCGTGGAATTGTACCCAAGCACTGGCCCAGGCGCGATGTTACTGGCGTGAAACCGTCGATTTAGGTGGTGCAAATGTTGCTGTCGGGCGTCGACGGCTGAAAAGGCATCGGCCTTGATGGCATTTTTTCAAAGCGCCTACGCGCTACAATATGGCTTTTGCCAACCATCGAGGTGTGCGTTTTGACTGCTCCAGGTCCTTTGAATTCCACTGCAGGCTCGCTTTTTGTCGTGGCGACGCCCATTGGCAACCTGGACGACATCAGTGCCCGGGCGCTGAAAGTGTTGCGCGAGGTTAAATTGATCGCGGCCGAAGACACACGGCACTCCCAGCGCTTGATGCAGCATTTTGGTATCAGCACGCCATTGGCCGCCTGCCACGAGCACAACGAGCGCGAGGAAGGCAGCCGTTTTATCGTGCGTTTGCTGGCCGGCGACGATGTGGCGCTGATCTCCGATGCGGGTACACCGCTGATTTCCGACCCGGGCTATCACTTGGTCCGCCAGGCGCGGGCCGCTGGTATCAATGTAGTGCCTGTTCCGGGAGCGTGCGCGCTGATCGCTGCATTATCCGCGGCGGGGTTGCCGTCGGACCGCTTTATTTTCGAGGGTTTCCTGCCCGCCAAGGCGGTGGGACGGCGTGCGCGTCTTCAGGCCTTGAAGGAAGAGCCGCGCACCCTGATCTTCTACGAAGCCCCTCATCGGATTCTCGAATGCCTGCAGGACATGGAGCTGGTGTTCGGCGGCGAGCGCCTGGCGCTGCTTGCCCGTGAGCTGACCAAGACCTTCGAAACCCTCAAGGGGCTGCCGCTTGAAGAGCTGCGCGCCTTTGTCGAGGGTGACAGTAACCAGCAGCGCGGCGAGTGCGTGGTGTTGGTGGCAGGCTGGACTGCGCCGGAAGCGGACGACGCCGTGGGCAGTGAGGCGATGCGCATCCTCGATTTGTTGCTCAAGGAAATGCCACTCAAGCGCGCGGCAGCCCTGGCGGCGGAAATTACCGGGGTGCGCAAGAACCTGTTGTATCAAGTTGCGCTGGATAAACAGAAAACCGAATAGTTCCGCAGCTAATCCTGTATTCCGTCTGAACGTGATGGCAATGCTGCACTTTAATACTTGTCCTCAAGCCGCCGTGCCGTTAACCTGCGCGGCGGAGAGTCGATTGGACAGTCGCTGCCCTCTATGAAAATTAGGGGGGGGAGGAAAGTCCGGGCTCCATAGGGCGAAGTGCCAGGTAATGCCTGGGAGGCGTGAGCCTACGGAAAGTGCCACAGAAAATAACCGCCTAAGCACTTCGGTGCCGGTAAGGGTGAAAAGGTGCGGTAAGAGCGCACCGCACGTCTGGCAACAGTTCGTGGCTAGGTAAACCCCACTTGGAGCAAGACCAAATAGGGTCCCAAGGCGTGGCCCGCGCTGGGACCGGGTAGGTTGCTAAAGATGTCCAGTGATGGCCATCGTAGACGAATGACTGTTCAAGACAGAACCCGGCTTACAGATCGACTCTCCACCTTTTTCCTTTTGTCCGAATCTCGGGCAGAAACCCGGTAATAACGCAAGAATCCCTCCCTGCCGAATCATTGGCAGATGCATCTTCGTAATACCAAAAAAATCTTACTCTTAATAAATCACTTTAACTTTAAGCCATAGCTCTTTGAGCTAACTGCGCTTGCTGGGCCCAAAACATCGCCGAACTCTGGTTTCTCCTCCTTTTACGCTCCTAAATCTCCGTTCTGTAAGGCTTTTCCTTGAATCCGCGCCTTGACGGTGTGGTAGGCGCATTCCTATAGTGTGCGCAAGTGGCGGAAAGTGGCACAAAGTGGGTTTTTTGAACGTAAAACGCTAAAATTTGGAGAAACGCATCTGTGTTTCGCGGAGCTAACGCTATCAGTCTCGATGCAAAAGGCCGTCTCGCCATGCCGAGCCGGTATCGTGACGAGCTCATTTCGCGAAGTTCCGGACAGTTAATCATCACCATCGATGCCGTTGACCCTTGTTTGTGCGTTTACCCCCTCGATGAGTGGGAGTTGATTGAAACCAAGTTGCGCGCCTTGCCTTCATTGCGTGAAGAAAACCGCCGTCTGCAGCGATTGCTGATTGGTAATGCCGTCGACCTCGAACTCGATGGCAGTGGTCGTTTCCTGGTGCCCCCGCGTTTGCGCGAGTACGCCAAGCTCGATAAGCGCGCAATGCTGGTCGGCCAACTGAACAAGTTCCAATTGTGGGACGAAGATGCCTGGGATGCTGTTTCTGCAGCTGACCTGGCTGCTATTCAACAACCGGGCGCGATGCCTGATGAACTGCGTGATTTGATCCTGTGACTATTGATAGCGGCTTTAACCACATCACCGTACTGCTTGACGAAGCCGTTGAGGCTCTCGCCGTACGCGCGGATGGCTGCTATCTGGATGGCACCTTCGGCAGGGGCGGGCATAGCCGCTTGATACTCAGCCAGCTCGGATCTGACGGTAAGCTCCTCGGGTTCGACAAAGACCCTCAAGCGATTGCCACCGGGCAAGCGCTAGCGGCCGAAGACGGCCGCTTTGTCGTTGTGCAGCGCAGCTTTGCCGAGCTGGGTGCCGAAGTGGCCGAGCGCGGCATGGCGGGCAAGGTGGCCGGGGTTTTGCTCGACCTGGGCGTGTCCTCGCCACAGCTTGACGACCCGGAGCGCGGTTTCAGTTTCATGAACGACGGTCCGCTCGACATGCGCATGGACCCCACCCGGGGTGTCAGTGCCGCACAGTTCATCGCCACCGCACCGGTGGAAGAAATCGCCCGTGTCTTCAAGGAATACGGTGAAGAACGCTTCGCCGGTCGCATGGCGCGTGCCGTGGTCGAGCGCCGTGAAATCCAGCCGTTCGAGCGCACTGCCGATCTGGCCGAGGTGCTGAAAGTCGCCAACCCCGCGTGGGAAAAGGGCAAGAACCCGGCAACTCGCGCGTTCCAGGGCCTGCGCATTCACGTCAACAACGAATTGGGCGACCTGGAGGCTGGCCTCGAGGCAGCCCTCGAGGCGCTGGAAGTGGGCGGTCGCCTGGTGGTGATCAGCTTCCACTCCCTGGAAGACCGCATCGTCAAACTGTTCATGCGTCGCCTGGTCAAGGGCGAGTCCGATAACCTGCCGCGCAACCTGCCGGTGCGTTTCGAAGCCTTTGTGCCGAAAATCAAAATCCATGGCAAAGCGCAGTTCGCTTCCGAAGCCGAACTCAAGGCCAACCCGCGTGCCCGCAGTGCCGTCATGCGTGTTGCGGAGAAGTTGCGGTGAGCAAGCTTTTCGCCAAGCCCCTCCCGGGCGGCAGCTTCTTTATGTTGCTGCTGTTTGTCGGCGTGCTGGTGTCCGCGATTGCGGTGTCTTACAGCGCCCACTGGAACCGCCAGTTGCTCAACACCCTCTACGGGGAGTTGAGCGTGCGCGATAAGGCCCAGGCGGAATGGGGTCGGTTGATCCTGGAACAAAGCACCTGGACCGCCCACAGCCGTATCGAAGTGCTGGCCACCGAACAGCTGAAGATGCACATCCCGGGCGCGGCTGAAGTTCGGATGGTGGCGCCATGATGAAACTCGAAGGCGCACTCTACCCTTGGCGCTTCCGCCTGGTACTCGGCTTGCTGGCACTGATGGTGGGGGCGATCGCCTGGCGGATCATCGACCTGCAAGTAGTCGACCGCGACTTCCTGATCGGCCAGGGCGATGCCCGCAGCCTGCGTCATATTCCTATTCCTGCGCACCGCGGCCTGATCACCGACCGTAACGGTGAGCCCCTGGCCGTCAGTACGCCGGTGACGACCCTGTGGGCCAACGCCAAAGAGCTGCAGGTGGCCAAGGACCGCTGGCCGGCACTCGCTGCCGCCCTCGGCCAGGACCCGAAAGCCTTGGCTGAACGCCTGGAAGCCCAGGCCAACAAAGAATTCATCTACCTGGTTCGCGGCCTGACTCCCGAGCAGGGCCAGCAGGTGCTCGACCTTAAAGTCCCCGGTGTGTATGGCATCGAGGAATTCCGTCGTTTCTACCCGGCCGGTGAAACCACCGCGCATATGGTGGGCTTCACCGATATCGATGACCACGGCCGCGAAGGCGTGGAACTGGCCTACGATGAATGGCTGGCCGGGGTTCCCGGCAAACGACAAGTCATCAAGGATCGGCGCGGCAGACTGATCAAGGATGTCCAGGTCACCAAAAACGCCAAGGCCGGTAAGCCCTTGGCGTTGTCCATTGACCTGCGCCTGCAATACCTGGCCAACCGCGAGCTGCGTAACGCGATCATCGAGAACGGCGCCAAGGCCGGCAGCCTGGTGATCATGGACGTGAAGACCGGCGAGATCCTGGCCATGGTCAACCAGCCGACCTACAACCCGAACAACCGTCGCAACCTGCAACCGGCGATGATGCGTAACCGCGCCATGATCGACGTGTTCGAGCCGGGTTCGACCATGAAAGCCATCTCCATGAGTGCTGCCCTGGAAACCGGGCGCTGGAAACCCAGCGACAAGGTCGAGGTGTATCCGGGTACCTTGCAGTTGGGCAAATACACCATTCGTGACGTATCCCGTACCGAAGGTCCGGTGCTGGATTTGACAGGTATCCTGATCAACTCCAGTAACGTGGGCATGAGTAAGGTCGCCTTCGATATCGGCGGCGAGACCATCTACCACCTGGCACAGAAAATCGGTCTCGGCCAGCCTACCGGCCTGGACTTCCCAGGCGAGCGTGTCGGCAACCTGCCCAACTACCGCGACTGGAAAAAGGCCGAGACGGCCACGCTTTCCTACGGCTACGGCCTGTCGGTGACGGCGATTCAGTTGGCGCACGCTTTCTCTGTATTGGCCAACAACGGCCGCATGGTTCCGTTGAGCCTGATCCATGTCGACGAGGCACCGAAAGCCACCCAGGTGATCCCGGAAAACGTCGCTAAGACCATGCAAGGCATGCTGCAACAAGTGATCGAAGCACCCCGCGGCGTGTTCCGTGCCCAGGTGCCGGCGTATCACGTGGCCGGCAAGTCGGGTACTGCGCGTAAGACCTCGGTGGGCACCAAGGGCTACGCCGAAAACTCCTACCGTTCGTTGTTCGCAGGCTTCGGCCCGATGAGCGATCCACGCTACGCCATCGTCGTGGTCATCGATGAACCGAGCAAAGCCGGTTACTTCGGTGGCCTGGTCTCGGCACCGGTGTTCAGCAAAGTGATGTCCGGCACCCTGCGCCTGATGAACATCACGCCGGACAATCTGCCGCCGACCCAACAAGCGAACGCCGGACCACCGGCCGCTGCTGCAAAAGCCAATGGAGGGCGCGGCTGATGTCTCTTAGCCTGAACAAGATTTTTGCCCATGCCGGTCGCGATCTGTTGATCCGCGAGCTGAGCCTGGACAGCCGTAATGTGCGCGCCGGAGACCTGTTCCTGGCGGTGCCTGGCGGCAAGTACGATGGTCGTGCGCATATCGCCGATGCCCTGCAGCGCGGCGCGGCTGCCGTGGCCTATGAAGTCGAAGGCGCCACCGTGCTGCCGATCACTGACGTGCCGTTGATTCCGGTCAAAGGCCTGGCTGCGCAGCTGTCGGACATTGCAGGGCGCTTTTATGGTGACCCGAGCCGTCACTTGAACCTGGTCGGCGTGACCGGCACCAATGGCAAGACCAGCGTGACCCAGCTTGTCGCGCAAGCGCTGGACCTGTTGGGCCAGCATTGCGGCATCGTCGGTACGTTGGGCACCGGTTTCTACGGCGCGCTGCAAAGCGGCCTGCACACCACGCCGAACCCGATTGCCGTGCAGGCGACCCTGGCCGACCTGAAGAAGGCCGGCGCCAAGGCGGTTGCCATGGAGGTTTCGTCCCATGGGCTGCACCAGGGGCGTGTTGCCGCGTTGGCCTTCGATGTGGCGGTGATGACCAACCTGTCCCGCGATCACTTGGACTACCACGGCACCATGCAAGCCTACGCCGCCGAGAAGGCCAAGCTGTTTGCCTGGAATGACCTTAAGTGCCGGGTAGTGAACCTGGACGACGAATTCGGTCGGCAGCTGGCGGCTGAAGACCGTGAGTCGCGCCTGATCAGCTACAGCCTGGAAGATGCCAGCGCCTACCTGTATTGCCGCGACGCCCAGTTCAATGACGAAGGCGTGCGCGCCACGCTGGTGACGCCACAAGGCGAACACCATCTGCGCAGCAGCCTGCTCGGTCGGTTCAACTTGAGCAACGTCCTCGCCGCCGTCGGCGCGTTGCTCGGCCTGGATTACGCGCTGGACGAAATCCTGCGCGTGCTGCCGAAGCTGGAAGGTCCGGTCGGCCGCATGCAGCGCCTGGGTGGCGGCAAGCAGCCGTTGGTGGTGGTCGACTACGCGCACACGCCGGATGCCCTGGAAAAAGTCCTGGTGGCCCTGCGTCCGCACGCCAAGGGCAAATTGCTCTGCCTGTTCGGCTGTGGCGGTGATCGCGATCGCGGCAAGCGTCCGTTGATGGCCGAGATCGTCGAGCGCCTGGCCGATGGTGTGCTGGTCACCGACGACAACCCGCGCAGCGAAGACCCGAGCCAGATTTTCGACGATATCCGCGTTGGTTTCAAAGATCCGTCCAAGGCCGCCTTCGTTGCCGGTCGCGGCGCAGCCATTGCCCAATTGATCGCCAGCGCCAGCGCTGATGACGTGGTAGTGCTGGCCGGTAAAGGTCACGAGGACTACCAGGAAATCAATGGCGAACGCCATGCCTTCTCCGATCTGGTCGAGGCTGATCACGCCTTGACGGCCTGGGAGGTCGCCCATGCTTAAGGCGATGAAATTCAGCGAACTGACCCAGGCCCTGTCGGCCCGTGTACTGTCGAGCGATAGCAGCTTCGACGGCGTCAGTATCGACAGCCGCAACATCAAGCCGGGGCAACTGTTTGTCGCCTTGGCCGGCCCGCGTTTCGACGGCCACGACTACCTGAATGACGTCGCCGCCAAAGGCGCCGTGGGTGCCTTGGTGCAGCGCGAAGTGGCGGACTCGACACTCCCGCAATTGCTGGTTGCCGATACGCGCCTGGCCTTGGGTCAATTGGGCGCGCTGAACCGTGCCGCATTCACCCAGCCTGTGGCGGCCGTCACCGGCTCCAGCGGCAAGACCACTGTCAAGGAGCTGCTCGCCGGCATCCTGCGCACGCGCGGACCGGTGCTCGCCACCCGTGGCAACCTCAACAATGATTTTGGCGCACCGCTGACCCTGCTCGAACTGGCCCCGGAACACACTGCGGCGGTGATCGAGCTGGGCGCATCGCGCGTCGGCGAAATCGCCTACACCGTGGCGCTGACCAAGCCCCACGTGGCAATCATCAGCAACGCCGGTACCGCCCATGTCGGCGAGTTCGGCGGCCCGGAAAAAATCGTCGAAGCCAAAGGTGAAATCCTCGAAGGCCTCGATGCCTCCGGGACGGCGGTATTGAACCTGGACGACAAGGCCTTCGACACCTGGCGTGTACGCGCCGCCGGTCGCAAGGTCCTGACGTTTTCCGTGCTCAACGCCGCGGCGGATTTCCACGCTTCCAACATCAGCGTCGATGCCCGTGGTTGCCCGTCCTTCACCTTGCATACCCCGCAAGGCAGCGAGCATGTGCAACTGAATCTGCTCGGCAACCATAACGTCGCCAACGCCTTGGCGGCTGCCGCTGCAGCATCCGCCCTGGGCGTGTCGTTGTTCGGTATTGCCACCGGGCTGGGTGCTGTGCAGCCGGTCAAGGGCCGCACTGTCGCGCAGCTGGCAACCAATGGCATGCGCGTGATTGATGACACCTACAACGCCAACCCATCCTCCATCAATGCCGCTGTTGACCTGCTCAAAGGCTTTGCCGGGCGCAAGGTGCTGGTGCTGGGCGATATCGGTGAGCTGGGCGACTGGGCGGAGCAAGGCCATCGCGAAGTCGGCGCCTATGCCGCCGGCAAAGTCGACGCCCTCTACGCCGTGGGGCCGAACATGGCACACGCCGTCAATGCCTTCGGGCCAGGTGCGCGGCATTTCGCGACCCAGGCCGAGTTGATCCAGGCCCTGGGTGCCGCTGAACAAGACAAACACACAACCATTTTGATCAAGGGATCGCGCAGCGCGGTGATGGAAAACGTCGTCGCGGCCTTGTGTGGCTCAAGTACGGAGAAACATTAATGCTGCTGCTGCTGGCTGAGTATCTGCAACAGTTCCACAAAGGCTTCGCGGTCTTTCAGTACCTGACCCTGCGCGGGATCCTGGGTGTGCTGACTGCGCTGTCTTTGTCGCTGTTTCTGGGGCCGTGGATGATTCGCACCCTGCAGAACCTGCAAATTGGTCAATCGGTTCGCAATGACGGCCCGCAGTCGCACCTGTCCAAATCCGGCACCCCGACCATGGGCGGTGCGTTGATCCTGTCGTCCATCGGTATCAGCACCTTGCTGTGGGCCGACCTGCACAACCGCTACGTGTGGGTAGTGCTGCTGGTGACCCTGCTGTTCGGCGCCATCGGCTGGGTGGATGACTACCGCAAAGTCATCGAGAAAAACTCCAAGGGGCTGCCTAGCCGCTGGAAGTATTTCTGGCAGTCGGTATTCGGTCTTGCCGCAGCGATCTTCCTCTACACCACGGCGCCAAGCGCAGTCGAAACCACCTTGATCATCCCGATGCTCAAGGACGCCAGCATTCCACTGGGCATCGGCTTCGTGGTGCTGACCTATTTCGTGATCGTCGGCTCCAGCAACGCGGTCAACCTCACCGACGGCCTCGACGGCCTGGCGATCATGCCAACGGTGATGGTCGGCGGCGCACTCGGCATCTTCTGCTACCTGTCGGGCAACGTGAAATTCGCCGAATACCTGCTGATCCCGTACGTACCGGGCGCGGGTGAGCTGATCGTGTTCTGCGGCGCACTGATCGGTGCGGGCCTGGGGTTCCTGTGGTTCAACACCTACCCCGCACAAGTCTTCATGGGCGACGTCGGCGCACTGGCGCTGGGCGCGGCCCTGGGCACCATCGCGGTGATCGTTCGCCAGGAAATCGTGCTGTTCATCATGGGCGGTGTGTTCGTGATGGAAACCCTGTCGGTGGTCATCCAGGTGGCCTCCTTCAAATTGACCGGGCGCCGCGTGTTCCGCATGGCGCCGATTCACCACCACTTTGAACTCAAGGGCTGGCCCGAGCCACGCGTGATTGTCCGCTTCTGGATCATCACCGTGATTCTGGTACTGGTCGGCCTTGCCACCCTGAAACTGAGGTAGAAACGAGTGTCCCTGATCGCTTCAGACCACTTCCGCATCGTTGTCGGCCTCGGCAAGAGCGGCATGTCCCTGGTTCGCTTCCTGGCGAACCGGGGCACGTCGTTTGCCGTGGCCGATACGCGGGAAAATCCACCGGAGCTGGTCACGCTGCGCCGTGACTACCCGCACGTGGAAGTGCGTTGTGGCGAGCTGGATGTCGAGTTTCTGTGCCGCGCCGATGAGCTCTACGTGAGCCCTGGCCTGGCCCTGGCGACACCGGCCCTGCAAGCTGCAGCGGCGCGTGGCGTGAAGCTGTCCGGCGACATCGACCTGTTCGCGCGTAACGCGAAGGCGCCGATCGTGGCCATCAGCGGTTCCAACGCCAAGAGCACCGTGACCACCCTGGTCGGCGAGATGGCGGCTGCGGCCGGCAAGCGCGTCGCCGTCGGTGGCAACCTCGGCACCCCGGCACTCGATTTGCTCAGCGACGACGTCGAGCTGTACGTGATGGAACTGTCGAGCTTCCAGCTGGAAACCACCCACGACCTCGGCGCCGAAGTGGCCACCGTCCTTAACGTGAGTGAAGACCACATGGACCGCTACAGCGGGCTGCCGGCCTATCACCTGGCCAAGCACCGGATCTTCCGTGGCGCCCGGCAAGTGGTGGTCAATCGCCAGGATGCCCTGAGCCGTCCGCTGATGGGCGAGGGCCTGCCCTGCTGGACCTTCGGCCTGAGCAAACCTGATTTCAAGGCATTCGGCATTCGTGAAGAGAACGGCGAGAAATACCTGGCCTTCGAATTCCAGAACCTGATGCCGGTGCGCGAGCTGAAAATCCGCGGCGCGCATAACCAATCCAACGCCCTCGCGGCATTGGCGCTCGGGCATGCCGTCGGCTTGCCATTCGACGCGATGCTGGCGAGCCTGCGCAGCTTTGGCGGCCTCGAGCATCGCTGCCAGTGGGTACGCGATCTGGATGGCGTCAGCTACTACAACGATTCCAAGGCCACCAACGTCGGTGCGGCCCTGGCAGCCATCGAAGGCCTCGGCGCCGATATCGAAGGCAAGCTGGTGCTGATTGCCGGTGGCGACGGCAAGGGCGCCGACTTCAAGGACCTCAAAGGCCCGGTGGCCGAGCATTGCCGCGCCGTGGTGCTGATGGGCCGCGATGCCGACCTGATCGCCGCTGCCCTGGGCGATGCCGTGCCGCAAGTGCGCGCGACTTCGCTGGACGACGCCATCGCCCACTGCAAGGCCCTGGCCCAGCCGGGTGACGCCGTGTTGCTGTCGCCGGCGTGCGCCAGTTTCGACATGTTCAAGAACTACGAAGAGCGCGGCCTGCTGTTCGCTCGCGCCGTGGAGGCCTTGGCATGAATTTGCGCAATATCATCAAGCCCTATCCGTCGCCGATCATTACCGGGCGCGGTATCGACCTGGATTTCCCGATGCTTGCCGGTTGCTTGGCGCTGCTCGGCCTGGGCCTGGTGATGATCACTTCGGCGTCTTCCGAAGTGGCTGCCGTGCAGTCGGGCAACACCCTGTACATGATGATTCGTCACCTGGTGTACCTGGTGATCGGCCTCGGCGCGTGCATCGTGACCATGATGATCCCCATCGCCACCTGGCAACGCCTGGGCTGGCTGATGCTGATCGGGGCGTTCGGCTTGCTGATCATGGTGATCCTGCCCGGCATCGGCCGCGAGGTGAACGGTTCGATGCGCTGGATCGGCTTCGGCGCCTTCAACGTGCAACCCTCGGAAATCGCCAAGGTGTTCGTGGTGATCTACCTCGCCGGCTACCTGGTGCGGCGCCAGAAAGAAGTGCGCGAAAGCTGGATGGGCTTCTTCAAGCCGTTCATCGTGCTGCTGCCAATGGCCGGCCTGTTGCTGATGGAACCCGACTTCGGGGCCACCGTGGTGATGATGGGCGCGGCGGCGGCGATGCTGTTCCTCGGCGGCGTGGGCCTGTTCCGCTTCACCCTGATGGTGCTGCTGGCCGTGGCTGCCGTGACCATCCTGGTGCAGGCGCAACCCTACCGGATGGCGCGCCTGATTACCTTTACCGACCCGTGGTCCGATCAATTCGGCTCCGGCTACCAGCTGACCCAGGCGCTGATCGCCTTCGGTCGCGGCGAGTGGCTGGGCGTGGGCCTGGGCAACAGCGTGCAGAAGCAGTTCTACCTGCCGGAAGCGCACACCGACTTCGTGTTCTCGGTACTCGCCGAAGAGCTCGGCGTGGTCGGCTCGCTGTGCACCGTCGCGCTGTTCGTGTTCGTGTGTGTACGCGGCATGTACATCGGCTTGTGGGCCGAGAAGGCCAAACAGTATTTCGCCGCTTATGTGGCGTACGGCTTGTCGTTCCTGTGGATCGGCCAGTTCCTGATCAACATCGGCGTGAACGTCGGCCTGCTGCCGACCAAGGGCCTGACCTTGCCGTTCCTCAGTTACGGCGGCAGTTCGTTGGTGATCTGCTGCGCGTGCCTGGGCCTGTTGCTGCGCATCGAGTGGGAGAGTCGAACCCACCTGGGCAGCGAAGAGATGGAATTCAGCGAAAGCGATTTTGCCGAGGAGCCATCCCATGGGCGCTAACGTGCTGATCATGGCGGGCGGCACCGGGGGCCATGTGTTCCCGGCCCTGGCCTGCGCGCGGGAGTTCCAGAACCGTGGCTACACCGTGCACTGGCTGGGAACACCACGCGGCATCGAAAACGAACTGGTACCGAATGCCGGCTTGCCGCTGCACTTGATCAACGTCACCGGGCTGCGTGGCAAGGGCAAGCTGTCCCTGCTCAAGGCGCCGTTCGTGTTGCTCAAGGCGGTGTGGCAGGCGCGCAAGGTCATTCGCGAATTGAAGCCGGTGTGTGTGCTCGGTTTCGGCGGTTATGTGACCGGTCCTGGTGGTGTCGCGGCGAAGCTCGCCGGTGTGCCGGTGATCGTGCATGAACAGAACGCCGTCGCCGGTACCGCCAACCGTTTGCTGGTGCCCCTGGCGGCGCGGGTCTGCGAGGCATTCCCCAACACCTTCAGCGCCGCGGACAAGCGCCGCACCACCGGCAACCCGGTGCGCACCGAATTGTTCATGGATATCGCCCGCGAGCCCCTGGTCGGGCGCAAGGCGCACCTGCTGATCCTGGGCGGAAGCCTGGGGGCTGAACCGCTGAACAAATTACTGCCCGAAGCACTCGCGCAACTGCCTGTGGACCTGCGCCCGGAGATCTTCCACCAGGCCGGCAAGAACCACGATGAAGTCACCGCCACGCGCTATCGCGAGGCCGGTGTCGAGGCGAATGTGCAGCCCTTCATCAAAGACATGGCCCATGCCTATGGCTGGGCCGACCTGGTGGTCTGTCGCGCTGGTGCGCTGACCGTCAGTGAACTGGCCGCCGCCGGTCTGCCGTCCTTGCTGGTGCCTTTGCCCCATGCAATCGACGATCACCAGACCCGCAACGCCGAATATTTGGCCGGGGAGGGCGCTGCCTTCCTGCTGCCGCAAAGAACGACTGGCGCCGCCGATTTGGCCGCATGCCTGACCGAGGTTTTGATGCAACCGGAACGACTCAACAGCATGGCGAGCACTGCAAGCCGCCTGGCCAAACCTGACGCAACCCGCACCGTGGTCGATATCTGCCTGGAGGTGGCCCATGGTTGAGAATCAGAAAGCCATGCCACAACCCGAGATGCGTCGCATCCGTCGTATCCACTTCGTCGGTATCGGCGGCGTGGGCATGTGCGGGATTGCCGAGGTATTGCTGAACCTGGGTTACCAGGTGTCCGGCTCCGACTTGAAAGAGTCGCCGGTCACGGATCGCCTGAAGTCCTTTGGCGCGCAGATCTATATCGGTCACCGTGCCGAGAACGCCGCCGAGGCCGACGTACTGGTGGTTTCCAGCGCCGTGAACACCTCCAACCCGGAAGTGGCCACTGCCCTTGAGCGCCGTATCCCGGTGGTGCCACGCGCCGAGATGCTCGCCGAGCTGATGCGCTACCGCCACGGCATCGCCGTCGCCGGTACCCATGGCAAAACCACCACCACCAGCCTGATCGCCTCGGTGTTCGCCGCCGGTGGTCTGGACCCGACCTTCGTGATCGGTGGCCGCCTGAATGCAGCGGGTACCAATGCCCAGCTCGGCACCAGCCGCTACCTGATCGCCGAAGCCGATGAAAGCGACGCCAGCTTCCTGCACCTGCAGCCGCTGGTCGCTGTTGTCACCAACATCGACGAAGACCACATGGCCACCTACGATGGCGACTTCAACAAGTTGAAGAAAACCTTCGTCGAGTTCCTGCACAACCTGCCGTTCTACGGTCTGGCGGTGGTGTGCCTGGACGACCCGGTGATGCGCGAAATCCTGCCCTTGGTCAAGCGTCCGACCGTGACCTACGGCTTCAGCGAAGACGCTGACGTGCGTGCGATCAATGTGCGCCAGGAAGGCATGCAGACCTTCTTCACCGTGCTGCGCCCTGACCGCGAGCCGCTGGATGTCTCGGTGAACATGCCGGGCAACCACAACGTCCTGAATTCCCTGGCGACCATCTGCATCGCCTCCGATGAAGGCGTCAGCGATGAAGCCATCGTCGAAGGCCTGTCGCGCTTTGCCGGTGTCGGCCGGCGCTTCCAGGTCTACGGCCAGTTGCCGGTAGAAGGCGGCGACGTGATGCTGGTGGACGACTACGGTCACCACCCGACCGAAGTCGCCGCCGTGATCAAGGCCGTGCGCGGCGGCTGGCCGGAGCGCCGCCTGGTGATGGTCTACCAGCCGCACCGCTACAGCCGCACCCGCGACCTGTACGACGACTTTGTAAATGTATTGGCCGATGCCAACGTGCTGCTGCTGATGGAAGTCTACCCGGCCGGTGAAGAGCCGATCCCGGGCGCCGACAGCCGCAAGCTGTGCAACAGCATCCGCCAGCGCGGCCAGTTGGACCCGATCTACATCGAGCGTGGCGTGGACCTGGCGCCGATCGTCAAGCCGCTGTTGCGCGCCGGTGACATCCTGCTGTGCCAGGGTGCCGGGGATATCGGCGGCCTTGCCCCTAAATTGCTTGCGAGCCCATTGTTCGCGGCCGTACAGGGGAAGTCGAAATGACCACCAACTACGACGCCCTGTTTTCCACCCTCGCGCCCGCCGACTTCGGCCGCGTGGCGGTGCTGTTCGGCGGCAAGAGCGCCGAGCGTGAAGTCTCGCTCAAGTCCGGCAATGCCGTGCTTGAAGCCCTGCAAAGCGCCGGCGTGAATGCGTTCGGTATCGACGTGGGCGAAGACTTTCTCGCACGCCTGCAGGCCGAGAAGATCGACCGTGCGTTCATCATCCTGCACGGTCGTGGCGGCGAAGACGGCAGCATGCAGGGCCTGCTGGAGTGCGCCGGCATCCCTTACACCGGCAGCGGCATCCTCGCCTCGGCACTGGCGATGGACAAGTTGCGCACCAAGCAGGTGTGGCACAGCCTGGGTATTCCAACCCCGCGCCACAGTGTGCTGTGCAGCGAAGACGATTGTATTTCTGCGGCCAAGGAACTGGGCCTGCCTTTGATCGTCAAACCAGCCCATGAAGGCTCCAGTATCGGCATGGCCAAAGTGAACTCGGCCGCCGAATTGATCGACGCATGGAAAGCGGCAAGTACCTACGATTCGCAAGTGTTGGTGGAACAGTGGATCCAGGGTCCCGAGTACACCATCGCCACCCTGCGTGGCCAGGTATTGCCGCCTATCGCATTGGGCACGCCCCACACCTTTTACGACTACGACGCCAAGTACGTGGCTTCCGATACCCAGTACCGGATCCCCTGTGGCCTCGACGCAACCAAGGAAAAACAATTGATGGACCTCACGGCGAAAGCCTGTGAGGCGCTGGGTATCGCCGGTTGGGCGCGGGCAGACGTGATGCAGGATGAGCAAGGGAATTTCTGGTTCCTGGAAGTCAACACCGCACCGGGTATGACCGATCACAGCCTGGTACCTATGGCCGCTCGCGCAGCCGGTCTGGATTTCCAGCAGTTGGTGCTGGCGATTCTTGCCGCAAGCATTGAGCCACGAGGCTAAGGACATGAAAGGCGCATCGCTTCGTCATCAGCCCCCACAAGCACCGAGCCGCAAGCCGGTGCCCCGGGGTGCCAGCCGAATGGTGGCTAAAGAGCCGATGTCGGCGCGCCTGCCGAAAGCCAATTTTGGTTTCCTCAAGGCGCTGTTCTGGCCGGTGCTGCTGGTGGTCCTGGGCTTTGGCACTTACGAGGGCGCGCAGCGTCTATTGCCGTATGCCGATCGTCCCATCACCAAGATCAGCGTGCAGGGCGACTTGAGCTACATCAGCCAGCAAGCGGTGCAGCAGCGTATCGGGCCGTACCTGGCGGCGAGCTTCTTCACCATCGACCTGGCCGGTATGCGCTCGGAGCTGGAGCAGATGCCGTGGATCGCCCACGCCGAGGTCCGCCGTGTCTGGCCGGACCAGGTGACGATCCGCCTGGAAGAACAACTGCCGGTGGCCCGCTGGGGCGACGAGGCGCTGTTGAACAACCAGGGCCAGGCGTTCACCCCGCGTGAGCTGGCCAACTACGAGCACCTGCCGCAGCTGTTCGGGCCGCAGCGGGCGCAGCAGCAAGTGATGCAGCAGTACCAGGCCTTGAGCCAGATGCTGCGGCCACTGGGCTTCTCCATTGCACGCCTGGAATTGCGTGAGCGGGGCAGCTGGTTTTTGACAACCGGGGCAGGCAGTTCCGGCCCGGGCATCCAGTTGTTGCTGGGACGCGACCGCTTGGTGGAAAAGATGCGCCGCTTCATTGCCATCTATGACAAGACCTTGAAAGAACAGATTACGAACATTGCGAGCGTCGACCTGCGTTACGCCAACGGCCTTGCCGTCGGCTGGCGTGAACCGGCTGCGCCCACGGCAGCGCAACCCGCTGTCGCGAAGAATTAAGAAGAGGCAGGACCCATGGCAAACGTGCAAAGCGGCAAAATGATCGTCGGTCTCGATATCGGCACCTCCAAGGTGGTGGCGCTGGTGGGCGAGGTCGGGGAAGACGGCACGATCGAAATCGTCGGTATTGGCACGCATCCGTCCCGGGGCCTGAAAAAGGGCGTGGTGGTGAACATCGAGTCCACCGTGCAATCGATCCAGCGCGCGATTGAAGAAGCGCAGCTGATGGCCGGTTGCCGGATCCACTCGGCGTTCGTCGGCGTAGCCGGCAATCACATCCGCAGCCTGAACTCCCACGGCATCGTGGCGATCCGCGATCGCGAAGTCAGCTCGGCTGACCTCGAGCGTGTGCTCGACGCTGCCCAGGCCGTGGCAATCCCGGCTGACCAGCGCGTCCTGCACACCCTGCCGCAGGACTACGTGATCGATAACCAGGAAGGCGTGCGCGAACCCCTGGGCATGTCGGGCGTGCGCCTGGAAGCCAAGGTCCACGTGGTGACCTGCGCCGTCAACGCCGCACAGAACATTGAAAAATGCGTGCGTCGCTGCGGCCTGGAAATCGACGACATCATTCTTGAGCAACTGGCGTCGGCCTACTCGGTACTGACCGACGACGAAAAAGAACTGGGCGTCTGCCTGGTGGACATCGGCGGCGGCACCACCGACATCGCGATCTTCACCGAGGGTGCGATCCGTCACACCGCCGTGATCCCGATTGCGGGCGACCAGGTCACCAACGACATCGCCATGGCGCTGCGTACGCCGACCCAGTACGCCGAAGAAATCAAGATCCGCTACGCCTGCGCCCTGGCCAAGCTGGCCGGTGCCGGTGAGACCATCAAGGTGCCAAGCGTGGGCGACCGTCCACCGCGCGAGCTGTCGCGCCAGGCCCTGGCCGAAGTGGTCGAGCCGCGCTACGACGAGCTGTTCACCCTGATCCAGGCTGAACTGCGCCGCAGCGGCTACGAAGATTTGATCCCGGCCGGCATTGTGCTGACCGGTGGCACCTCGAAGATGGAAGGCGCGGTCGAACTGGCCGAGGAAATCTTCCACATGCCGGTGCGCCTGGGCGTTCCCCATGGCGTGAAAGGCCTGGGCGACGTGGTGCGCAACCCGATTTATTCGACTGGCGTGGGCTTGCTGTTGTACGGGCTGCAGAAGCAGACCGATGGCATTTCCCTGTCGGGCCCGAGCAACCGTGACAGCTACCGCAGTGACGACGAGGCGAAAGCGCCGTTGTTCGAGCGTCTGCAGGCATGGGTCAAGGGCAACTTCTAAAGAAGCTGCGGCGAGCGCCAAGCCGCAAGCTTCAAGAGTATGGCGTTCCGAGCTTGCAGCTTATGGCTTGAAGCTTGGAACTCCTGCAGCAGTAGGCGTAGGCGAAAAAACTAGAGAAATGAAAGGAGAGGGAACATGTTCGAACTCGTAGACAACATCCCCGCAAGCCCGGTCATCAAAGTGATCGGTGTCGGCGGTGGCGGCGGCAACGCTGTCAACCATATGGTCAAGAGCAACATTGAAGGCGTTGAGTTCATCTGCGCCAACACTGATGCCCAGGCGCTGAAAAGCATCGGCGCGCGGACCATCCTGCAACTGGGCACTGCCGTGACCAAGGGCCTCGGCGCTGGCGCCAACCCGGAAGTCGGCCGTCAAGCCGCACTCGAAGACCGCGAGCGTATCGCTGAAGTGCTGCAAGGCACCAACATGGTGTTCATCACCACCGGCATGGGCGGCGGTACCGGTACCGGTGCGGCACCTATCATTGCTGAAGTGGCCAAGGAAATGGGGATCCTGACGGTTGCCGTCGTGACCCGTCCGTTCCCGTTCGAAGGCCGCAAGCGCATGCAGATCGCCGACGAAGGCATCCGTCTGCTGTCTGAAAGCGTCGACTCGTTGATCACCATCCCCAACGAGAAGCTGCTGACCATCCTGGGCAAGGACGCAAGCCTGCTGTCCGCGTTCGCCAAGGCTGACGATGTACTGGCCGGTGCCGTTCGCGGTATCTCCGACATCATCAAGCGTCCAGGCATGATCAACGTCGACTTTGCCGACGTACGTACTGTCATGAGCGAAATGGGCATGGCGATGATGGGCACTGGCTGCGCCAGCGGTCCGAACCGTGCACGCGAGGCCACCGAAGCGGCCATTCGCAACCCGTTGCTGGAAGACGTGAACCTGCAAGGCGCACGCGGCATCCTGGTGAACATCACCGCCGGTCCTGACCTGTCCCTGGGTGAGTACTCCGACGTGGGTAGCATCATCGAAGCCTTCGCTTCCGAGCACGCGATGGTCAAGGTCGGTACCGTGATCGATCCGGACATGCGCGACGAACTGCACGTGACCGTGGTTGCTACCGGCCTGGGCGCGAAAATCGAGAAGCCTGTGAAGGTCATCGACAACACGCTCCACAACAGCCAGGCCAGCCAGCAAGCTGCCGCTCCAGCACCTGCGCGTCAGGAACTGCCGTCGGTCAACTACCGTGACCTGGATCGTCCGACCGTGATGCGCAACCAGGCCCAGGCCGGTGCTGCGGCGTCTCGTAGCCCGAATCCGCAAGATGATCTGGACTACCTGGACATCCCGGCATTCCTGCGTCGTCAGGCCGATTAATGGAATGTATCAGGGCTATGAAGGTGATTGGTGTTCAGCAAAGGTCTGGTCTGCTATTATCGCCAGCCTTTGTTGATACCAGTTCGCAATTTGCGCTGAAGCGGTCCAAGCCATGATTAAACAACGCACTCTGAAGAATATTATTCGTGCCACAGGTGTAGGTCTGCACTCCGGGGAGAAGGTATACCTGACCCTCAAGCCTGCACCTGTCGACACCGGCATCGTGTTTGTGCGTGCCGACCTGGACCCTGCGGTGCAGATTCCTGCTCGCGCGGAAAACGTTGGCGAAACCACTATGTCGACCACATTGGTCAACGGTGACGTCAAAGTGGACACGGTGGAGCACTTGCTCTCGGCCATGGCTGGCCTGGGCATCGATAACGCCTACGTCGAGCTCTCCGCGTCCGAAGTCCCGATCATGGATGGCAGCGCTGGACCCTTCGTATTCTTGATTCAATCTGCCGGCCTGGAAGAACAGGACGCAGCCAAGAAGTTCATTCGCATTCTGCGGGAAGTGACAGTAGAAGACGGCGACAAGCGCGCCACCTTCGTCCCGTTCGAAGGCTTTAAAGTGAGCTTTGAGATCGATTTCGATCACCCGGTATTCCGTGACCGCACCCAGAGTGCAAGCGTGGATTTTTCCAGCACTTCGTTCGTAAAAGAAGTCAGCCGCGCCCGTACCTTTGGTTTCATGAGTGACATCGAGTACCTGCGCAAGCACAACCTCGCACTCGGCGGCAGCGTTGAAAACGCCATTGTGGTCGACGCGGATGGTGTACTGAACGAAGACGGCCTTCGCTATGAAGACGAATTCGTGAAGCACAAGATCCTCGATGCAATCGGTGACCTCTACCTGCTGGGCAATAGCCTGATAGGCGAGTTCAAAGGCTTCAAGTCGGGCCACGCCCTTAACAACCAGCTGCTGCGCAAGTTGATTGAGCAGACAGACGCTTGGGAAGTCGTGACCTTCGAAGATGCCAGCACCGCACCGATCTCTTACATGCGTCCCGTCGCGGCGGTGTAAGTAACAACTCTCTTTCTTTAGTTTTGAAAGGCTGCCTTCGGGTGGCCTTTTTTTATGCTTGATGGGTTTGAAGTGGAGTATGCAAGCGCCCTCATCCCAGCAAACCTGCTCCCCCCCTAGATCTGTCCAGCATCCACGATCCGGTTGCGCCCGCTGTGCTTGGCCTCATACAACGCCTGGTCAGCCTTGAGCAGCAACGCCTCAAGAGTCATACGGCTGCGTTTGTCCCAGGTGCTCATGCCGATGCTCACCGTAATCGGCCGGTCGGCACCGTTCACCCGGGGCAAATGTTCGACGCTGCTGCGGATGTGCTCGGCAATGACCCAGGCGCCCTTGGCATCGGTATGGGGCAGGATTACCGCGAACTCTTCGCCGCCATACCGCGCGGCAAGGTCGGCCGGGCGGCGGATGTTGTCGCCGATCACCTGGGCGACCGTGCGCAATGCCGCGTCGCCGCCGTGATGGCCATGGCGGTCATTGAAGGCCTTGAAGTGGTCCACATCAATCATCAGCAGCGTCAACGGCTCAGTCGAGCGTTGGGCGCGATCCCACTCCAGGCGCAGGCGCTGGTCGAGAATGCGACGGTTGGCCAGGCCGGTGAGCGGGTCGGTGGCTGCCAGTTCTGACAGCACCTGCTCGGCGTGATGGCGCCGGCGCAGTTCACTGCAGAGCATCCAGGTCAGCCACAGCAGGCCCATGCACAAAATGCCCGTCGCGATGCTGACCAGCCACGCCGCGCGGCGCCAGGGAGCGAAAATCTCGTCACTGGACAGCGCCACCACGACGATCAGCGGCAAGTTGCCCACAGTCGAAAAACTGTACAGCCGCGGCTGGTTATCGACGCTGGAGATGCTGCTGAAACTGCCATCGCGCTCGCGCAGCATGCGCGCCACGTTCGGGCGTTGGCTCAGGTCCTTGCCCACCATATCCAGTTCCAGCATGGGTTCCTGCGCCAGCAGGATGCCCTGGTGATTGATCAGGTTGATGGTGCTGTCACTGCCGATATTCAGGCTGCTGAACAGTTGGTGAAAGTACGACAGGCGCATGGAGGCCACTGCTACGCCGAGGAAGCGCCCGTCTGCCGACGAAACGCGCCGACTGAATGCAATGCGCCACTGGTCATCGCACACGCAGCGGGCCAGGAACGGACGGCTGATATACAGGCCCACATCCGGGTTGGTGCGGTGTACCTGGAAATAGTCACGATCGGCGAAGTTGCCGGTCTTGGGGGTCAGCAACGAGGAGTCGGCAAGCACCTCGCCCTCTGGGTCGAGCAGCAGGATATCGCCCTTGTAGGGTGCGGCGGCGGAGCGGTCGAACAGCACCAGGTGCCGGATGCTCGCGGAAACGTCCAGCAAGTCATTGCGTTCAGTGGCGGTGATCAGGCCCTTGATGGACATGTCGTAGAGTTCGACGTTGCGCAACACATCGGCGTCGATCAACTGTGTGATGTTGTTGGCCGTGCGTTTGGCGCTCTGCAAGGTATTGGCGTGTTCACGAATCAATAACGCGGTCACCACCGCGACGATCATCAGGACCGTGAGGGTGCTGCCCAGTATCAGCAAGCGTTCCGGGCGGCGGGTAGGGCGGGCGAGGCTTGGGCTCATCGGGCGTACTTCTGCTTCGAGGATGCCAATAGCGTAGTAGCAACTCTGGAATATGGCGCCCGGCAAAACGGTGCGAGGGGACTTGCTCGCCAATGCGATGCGTCAGTAACGGCTGGGTTGGCTGCTCCACCGCATTTGCGAGCGAATCCGCGCCCATCCTGGTTTTGCCTGGGCGACAGGGTGCGTGTCAGAACACGTTGATCGGGTAGTCGATGATCACGCGGTATTCATCCACATCGCGGTCCACCGCCGAGTAGCCGTTGCTGCCGCGATTGACCGCCCACTGCAGGCGCACCGCCAGGTCTTTGGCCTTGCCGCCCTGCACGACGTATTTGAGGTCGATATCGCGTTCCCAGTGCTTGGCGTCCTTGCCGTCGGCGCTGTACCAGGCGCTGTAGCCACGGCTTTGCGGGTCGACTGTGGTGAGGTCGGTCTTGCCGCTGATGTAGGACACGGCCGAGGTCAGGCCGGGCAGGCCCAGGCCGCCGAAGTTATAGGCGTACTTGAGTTTCCACGAACGCTCATTGGGGCCGTTGAAGTCGGAGTATTGCTGGGAGTTGTCCAGGTACACGCTGTCGCCCTGGGCAATGTAGTCGAACGGGGTATTGCCGTTGACCCGCTGGTACGCGGCAGTGACGCTGTGATGGCCGACGTCGACGGTGAAGTGCAGGCTGTAGGTGTTGTTGTCGATGTTGCCCAGCAGCGCCTGCCCGGTGTCCTGGGTGTGGTAGTAGTGCAGGCCGGGGTTGAGGCTGACCATTTCGTTGACCACATAGGTGTAGTCGAGGTCGTAGTAGTACTGGTGCCACACGTCCTTGAGTTCGGAGGCGTAGAGGTTGCTGGTCAGCCCGTCGATGCCGCTGAACGACACACCGGCCCAATTCATGTGCTGGCTGTCCGTGTTGTTGGGCAGCGCGCCATAGCTGGTGCCAATGCGCCGGTGGCCGCTCTGGTTGTAGAGCTTGGTAAAGCTGGCCTGGCCGCCCTCGAACATCCAGCCGTCGACGCTGTGGTTGGTCAGGCTCACGCCACGGAAGGTCTGCGGCAGCATGCGGGTCATGCCGCCGGCGATCACCGGGTTGTTCAGGAACAGGTCGCCGGCCTTCAACTCGGTGTCGAAGGCGCGCATTTTCAGGGTGCCACCTGCGGTGGAGAACGAGCCCGGCGCCTTGCCGTTGCCACTGCCGTACGGAAGGATGCTGGAGCCATCGGTGCCGCCTCCGCCATCGAGCTTGAGGCCGAGCATGGCGTGGGCGTCCAGGCCGAAGCCGACGGTGCCCTGGGTGTAGCCGGATTCGAAGGTGCCGATAAAACCCTGGCCCCATTCTTTGCTGTCATCGGTGTGGATATCGCGACGGTCGCGGTTCATGTAGTAGTTGCGGGTGTTGATGTTGAGGTGCGAGCCTTCGACGAAACCGTCGGTGGGGGTGGTGTCTGCCGCGTGGGCAAGGGGGACGATCGTTGCTGCAATCGCGAGGAATAACGGGGTGAACGTCAGCGAGTTCTTCACCGGTGGAGCTCCTTTGGTCAATCGAAAACGGCCAATGTCGTGGGGGTGTGCCTGGCCTTTTTTTACCGCAAAAAAAAGCCGCTGAAGTCAGCGGCTTTAAGACAGATTCCCAGTGTAGAGCCCTGGAAATAAGTCGAGGGAAATTCGGGTAAGCGGGTCAGCTGTCTATGCCGTCGCGCTCATCGATGCGTCAAATTAACGCAGGTGAGCGGTGGGATACAGAGTGTAACAAGATAATGACTGTTGCCCAAATCGCAACAGTTCGGCCGTCAGACTGGCAGGGTAATGCCAAAGGTATTGCCGCCGCCGGCACTGCGCACAAACACATCGCCGCCGTGCATCAACGCGATGGCCTTGACGATGGCCAACCCCAACCCATGATTCGCCCCACTGTTGCTGCGTGACGCATCCACCCGATAAAAGCGTTCGAACAGCCGGGGCAGGTGTTCGCTGGCAATCTCATCGCCAGGGTTGGTCACCCCGATCGCCACCTGATGCCCCTGCACCTCGATGGTCACCTCGATAACCTGCCCCGGCGCCGTGTGTTGCACCGCATTGCTCAGCAGGTTGATCAGCGCGCGGCGCAGGTGGGCTTTTTCGATCTGCACCAGGGCGTCGCCGCGCACGCGCACCTGCACCTGGGCGTCTTCGAGGATGAAGTCCAGGTAGTCGAGGGTAGTCGCCACTTCGTCGGCCAGGGAGCTTTCGATCAGCTTGGTGGCCTTGCTGCCCTGGTCGGCGCTGGCGAGGAACAGCATGTCGTTGATGATCGAACGCAGGCGCTCGAGTTCTTCGAGGTTGGATTGCAGCACTTCGAAATAATGCTCGGCCGAACGCCCGCGCGTCAGGGCGACCTGGGTCTGGCCGATCAGGTTGGTCAGCGGTGAGCGCAGTTCATGGGCCACGTCGGCGTTGAACGACTCCAGGCGTGAGTAGGCCTGCTCCACTCGGTCGAGCGTTGAGTTGAACGAGTTGACGAACTGGCTCAGTTCCGGCGGCAGCGGCGACAGCTGCAGGCGCCCGGAAAGTTTCGGCGGCGCGAGTTTCTGCGCCTCATCCGACAGCGTGATCAACGGCTTGAGGCCGATACGCGAGACCCAAAAGCCCAGCAGCGAAGCCATCACCACCCCGACGAATGCGAGACCGATCAGGGCCATCAGCAACTGGTGCTGGGTAGCCCGAAAGTTCTCTGTATCTATGGCGATCATGAAGCGCAGCGGCGGGCGCTGATCCTTGGCCGCAAATTGGCTGACCAACACCTTGAACGGGTATTCACGCCCCGGCAGGCGCAGGTCGCGCTTGCCCGTTGGCCCGGCGGCAAAGGCGCGAATCTGCGCGTCGGGGTTGCCGTATTCATAGGCCGGGTCGCTGCTGACCACCCAGAAGCGGATGCGCTTGTCTTCCTCGCCCAACAGCTTGAGCTTGGCCTGGATCTTCACCCAGTGGTCCGGCGTGCCAAAGCGGTTCACCGAGGATTCGAGCACGCTGTAGCGCGCGTCCAACTCCGCCCCCGGCAACAAGCCCAGGCCGCGGTCGACCTGCTGGTACAACGCGCCGCCGATCAACAGGAAGATCAGCAGCGCCACCAGGGTGAACATGCCGCTCAGGCGCAGGGCGATGGAGTTAGCCGACACTGCGGTTCTCCAGCACATAACCCATGCCGCGAATGGTGTGCAGCAGTTTGGTGTCGAACGGCCCATCGAGCTTGGCGCGCAGGCGCTTGATCGCGACTTCGACCACGTTGGCGTCGCTGTCGAAATTGATGTCCCAGACCATCTCCGCGATGGCGGTCTTGGACAGGATTTCGCCCTGGCGCCGCGCGAGTACGCTGAGCAGCGAGAACTCCTTGGCGGTCAGGTCCAGGCGCAGGCCGTTGCGGCTGGCCTTGCGGCTGATCAGGTCGATCCACAGGTCGGCGACCGTGACCTGCACCGGTTCGTGGCCGCCGCTGCGGCGGGTCAACGCCTGCAGGCGCGCCACCAGTTCGAGGAACGAGAACGGCTTGCCGAGGTAATCATCGGCCCCTTCGCGCAGGCCGCGAATGCGATCTTCCACGCGTTCACGGGCGGTGAGCATGATCACCGGGGTCTGCTTGCGCGCCCGCAAGGCACGCAGCACGCCAAAGCCATCGAGGCTGGGCAGCATCACGTCGAGCACGATCACCGCGTAGTCGTTCTCCAGCGCCAGGTGCAACCCCTCGACGCCTTCGCGGGCCACATCGACGGTGTAGCCTTGTTCTGTCAAGCCGCGGTGCAGGTAGTCCGCGGTTTTTTCTTCGTCTTCAATAATCAGGACGCGCATGAGCCTTTTGCTCCAGGGCGGGGCCTCAGCCTCATTGTGTGGTCGCCAACGCGGGCGTTGGTTTGGGCCGGTGGAAAAACTTCTCGAGGTACAAGTATATGACCGGTGTAGTGAACAACGTCAGCGCCTGGCTCACCAGCAGCCCGCCGACCACCGCAATGCCCAGCGGCTGGCGCATTTCCGCGCCTGGGCCGGCGCCGAGCATCAACGGCACCGCGCCGAGCAGGGCGGCGAGGGTGGTCATGATGATCGGCCGGAACCGCGTGACACAGGCTTCGTAGATCGCATCCTCCGGCGACAGGCCCCTGACGCGCTGGGCCTCCAGGGCAAAGTCGATCATCAGGATGCCGTTTTTCTTCACGATCCCGATCAGCAGCACCAGGCCGATCAGCGCCATGATCGAAAAGTCCTGGCCCATCAGCGACAGCATGATCAGCGCACCCAGGCCTGCCGAGGGCAGGGTGGAAATGATCGTCAGCGGGTGGACAAAACTTTCATACAGCACGCCGAGGATGATGTAGACCGCCACCAGCGCCGCGAGGATCAGCCACGGCTGGCTGGCCAGCGAGCTCTGGAACGCCTGCGCCGCGCCCTGGAAGTTGCCGATGATGGTGGTCGGCATGCCGATTTCATTCTTTGCCTGGTTGAGCATGATCACCGCGTCGCCCAACGCCACGCCGGGCGCGAGGTTGAACGACAGGTTGGCGGCCGGGAACATGCCGTCATGGCTGATGGACAACGGCCCGACGGTTGGCGGGTCGACCTTGGCCAGTGCCGACAGCGGCACCATCTCGTTGGTCAGCGGTGAGCGCAGGTAGAAATAATTCAGGCTCTCGGCCTTGCCGCGTTGCTTGGTGTCGAGTTCCAGCACCACCTGGTACTGGTTGATCTCGGTCTGGAATTCGTTGATCTGGCGCTGGCCGAACGCGTCATACAGCGCCTGGTCGACGTCGGTGGCGGTCAGGCCGAAACGTGCGGCGGCCTGACGGTCGATGCTGATGTGGGTAATGCTGCCGCCCAGTTGCAGGTCGTTGGAGAGGTCACGAAAGGCCGGGTTGGCGCGCAGTTTCTCCGTCAGGCGCTGGGTCCAGGTGTTGAGCGTCGAGCCGTCGTTGCTCTTGAGCACGTACTGATACTGGGCGCGGCTGGGACCGGAACTGAGGTTGATGTCCTGGCCGGCGCGCAGGTACAGCACGATGCCCGGCACCTTGGCCAGTTTCGGCCGGATGCGGTCGATGAACTGGCTGGCGGAGACATCGCGGTCGCCGCGGTCTTTCAGGGCAATCCAGAAGCGGCCGTTGGCGATAGTCTGGTTGCTGCCGGTCACACCCACCGAATGGGAGAACGCCTCCACTGCCGGGTCGTCCTTGACGATCTCGGCCAGGGCCTTGTGCTTGGCGACCATGTCCGGGTACGACACGTCCGCCGCTGCCTCGCTGGTGCCGAGCACAAAACCGGTGTCTTGTACCGGGAAGAAACCCTTGGGGATAAACACGTAGCCGACCACGGCGAGGGCCAGGGTCACGATGAAAATCGCTGCCATGGTGCGCTGGTGCGCGAGGGCCCGGCGCAGGTTGCGCGCATAGCCCGCGAGCAGGCGTTCGCTGAAACCGGGTTTGTCGTGGGCATGATGGGTGGGCGCGCGCATGAACAGCGCGGCCAGGGTCGGCGCCAGGGTCAGCGACACCACCACCGAAATCAGGATGGTCGAGGTAGCCGTCAGCGCGAACTCCTTGAACAGCCGCCCGACCACGCCGCCCATGAACAGCAGCGGAATAAACGCGGCCACCAGCGAGAAACTGATGGAGACCACGGTGAAGCCGATCTCGCCGGCGCCCTTGATCGCCGCCTCGCGCTTGTCGAGCCCCGCTTCGAGGTGGCGGTGAATGTTTTCCACCACCACGATCGCATCGTCCACCACAAACCCCACGGCGATCACGATCGCCACCAGGGTCAGGTTGTTCAGGCTGAAGCCCATCAGGTACATCAACGCAAAACTGGCGACCAGCGACACGCCGAGCACGCTGGACACAATCAGCGTCGCCGACAACTGGCGCAGGAACAGCGCCATCACCGCCACCACCAGCAGGATGGCAATCAGCAGGGTCACTTCGACTTCATGCAGGGACGCGCGAATGGTCTTGGTGCGGTCGGTCAGCACACTGACCTGCACCGACGCCGGCAGCATGGCTTGCAGGCGCGGCAGTTCGGACTGGATGCGGTCCACGGTCTCGACAATGTTGGCGCCGGGTTGGCGCGAAATCACCAGGTTGACGCCGGGGGTATCGCCGGACCAGGCCTGCACGTAGGCGTTTTCCGAACCGTTGATGACTTTGGCGATATCGCGCAACTGAACCGGTGCACCGTCCTTGTAGGACACAATCAATTGCGCGTAGTCATTAGGGTGGAACAACTGGTCATTGGTCGACAGGGTCGACACGCTGTTCTCGCCGTAGATCGCACCCTTGGCCAGGTTGAGGCTCGATTGCTGGATGGCCAGGCGGATATCGGCCAGGGTCAGGCCGATGGCCGCGAGTTTGTCGGGGGAGGCCTGTACACGAATCGCCGGACGTTGCTGGCCGGTGATGTTGATCTGACCGACGCCATCGATCTGGCTGATCTGCCGGGCCAGCAGGGTTTCCACGTAGTCACTCAGCTCGGTGCTGGGCATGCTGTTGGAGCTGACGCTGAGGATCAGCACCGGGCTGTCCGCCGGGTTGACCTTCTTCCAGGTCGGCAGGCTCGGCATGTCGCTGGGCAACTTGCCGGACGCGGTGTTGATCGCCGCCTGGACTTCCTGCGCAGCCGTGTCGATGCTCTTGTTCAGGGTGAATTGCAGGGTCAGCAGGCTTGAGCCCAAGGCGCTGCTGGAGGTCATCTGGGTCATGCCGGGGATGGCACTGAATTGCACCTCCAGGGGCGTGGCCACGGAAGAGGCCATGGTGTCCGGGCTGGCGCCGGGCAGGGTGGCGGTCACCTGGATCGTCGGAAATTCCGCTTCCGGCAGTGGGGCGATGGCCAGGCGCGGGAAGGCAATCATCCCGAGCAGCACCAGGGCGAAGGTCAGCAGCAGGGTGGCGACCGGGTGGTCGACGCACCAGGCCGACGGCGAACGGCTGCCACTCATGGCTGCACCTTGGCGTCGACGGTCTGGATCACTTGCGGTGGCTCCTTGAGCACCTCCACCTGGGCGCCGGCCTTGAGCCGCGACTGGCCGTCACTGACCAGTACATCGCCGGCCTGCACCCCCTTGATGATGTTCACGTCGCTGTCCTGGTACGTCACCTGCACCGGCACCACGTCGACCTTGTCCCCGTTGACCCGGTACACGAAGTGCGAATCCAGGCCGCGTTGCACCACCGTCGGCGGTACCACCAGGGCGTTTTTGTCGAGGGCGGTCTGGATCTTGATCGTGACCAGTTGCCCCGGCCACAGGCGCTGCGAGGCGTTGTTGAACTCGGCCTTGGCACGCAGGGTGCCGGTGGTCGAGCTGATCTGGTTGTCGATCAGGCTCAAGTGGCCTTCACCCAGCAGGTCGCCGGTCTGGCCGTCGGTGTCGGCGCCCATGTAGGCGTCGACGCTGGCCCTGGTCGGTGCCGCGATCAAGCCTTGAAGGGTCGGCAGCATTTGTTGCGGCAGGGAGAACTCGACGGCAATCGGGTCGATCTGGGTCACTGTGAACAGGCCCTGGGTGTCGCTCATGCGCAGGAAGTTGCCTTCGTCCACGGTACGAATACCCACGCGGCCAGTGACCGGCGAGCGAATCTGGGTGTAGGAAAGCTGTACCTGGGCCGAATCGATGGCGGCCTGGTTGCCTTGGGCGGTGGCCTTGAGCTGGTTGACCAGTGCTTGCTGCTGATCATAGGTTTGCTTGGAGACGCCGTCGTCGACGCTCAACTCCTTGTAGCGCTTGAGGTTGACCTGCGCCACTTGCAACTGCGCCTGGCTCTCGCCCAGCTGTGCCTTGGCTTGCTCCAGGCTGGCGCGGATCGAGCGGTCATCGATGGTTGCAAGCAAGTCCCCGGCCTTGACCAGTTGGCCTTCCTTGACCAGCAATTTGGTGAGAATGCCGTCCACTTGCGGGCGGATCACCACACTGTGCAACGACAACACCGAGCCAATCCCGCTGACAAACCGTGGAATATCCTGCTGCACCACGCTCACCACCCGCACCGGAATCGCAGTCGGCGCTGCCAGTCTGGTCTTGGCCGGGCGTGTCAGGGCCCAGGCGGCAACGGCCAGCACTACGAGGACACCCACGATCAGGGCGGTTTTTCGTTGTATTTGCATGGAGGTGAGGCGCCAGGGCAAAGGAGTGGGAGACTAAGGGCCTTTATAGCCTGCGAACCCGGTCAGCAAGGTGACTGCTAACTGACAGCGCTGTCAGTAAGCGCAGACCATTCGTACAGGCGGTGGTTAAAGATCCGAGGCGGGCAGGTATACTGCGCGCCAGCGTGGCCCGCAAGCCGGCCTCGCGTCATTTTTTGCACGTTCCGGAGCTTCCATGACTTCCCCGACACAACCCCCTGTTGAAGCGACCGACCTGGTCGATCCGGCCAGCGCCGAAGGCGTTGAAAAAGCCGAGATCCCGGCGTTCAAGTTTCCGTTCAAGCCGGGTGAACTGGCCGGGGCCAAGCAAGCCGCCCAGCCCTGGTACAAGAACGGCGCCAAGAACGGCCACACCAAGTCCCCAGGCATGGCCCCGCCGGGAACGCGTCGCTCCATGGGTAAACGTTAAGATTAACTAGCTGCAACATTTGGCGGAAGCTGCCTACAGCTTTCGCGGATGTTTCTGCTTGTGGGGCAGCAACCATTTCTTGAAAGCTTCCACAGCCTCTGCTCCGCCCCGTCGGTATTTCCCGGGACGGAGTGTGTCGAGGCTGGTCTTTCCGGAAAAGGACGCTTCCCGTGGCCCTGATACACATATGTGTAATGCTTGTCCTGTTGTGCGCGGCTGAAGCCGTCGCCGCTGATGATCCCCCTCGGCAGGAAATCCGCTTCGCGGTTGCCGCGCAATTCCCCCCCTTCCAGAGCCGTGATGCGCAAGGTCAGTTGGTCGGCCTGAATATCGACCTGGGCAATGCCCTCTGCCAGCAACTGAATGTGCGCTGTACCTGGGTTGACCAGGTGGTCGTCGAAGACTTTCCTGCCCTTGAGGCCCGGCAATTCGATGCAATCATGGGCATGGCCCCGACGTCGCTGCGCCGCCGTCGGGCGGGCTTCACCGACACCCTCTATCCCTTCACGACACGGCTGGTCGCCCGCCGGACCTCTGGCCTGCTGCCGCGCGTCAAGTCGCTCAAGGGCAAGCGCGTCGGCGTTTTGCTCGGCAGCAATCGTGAAGCCTTTGTGCGCTCGAAGTGGGCGCCCAGGGGCGTGATCATCAAGAGCTTCTGGCTCAACGATGAACTGGTGCGCAGCCTGGTGGCCGGTGATATCGATGCGACCCTGCAGGGCACCGTGGAAATCCGCCAGGCCCTGCTCGACACCGATGATGGCCAGGACTTCGACTTCCTCGGCCCGCCTGTTTCGGCCGCGCTGTTGGGCGACGGCGTGGCGATTGCGGTGCGCAAGACCGATACGGCGTTGCTCAATGACCTCAATCGCGCCCTCGAAGAGTTGATGCAAAACGGTGAGTACCGGCGAATCCTCGCGCCCTACCGCCTGGAAACTCCGTGATGGCTAATTAATTGCGCAGAACATGAGCTGGATCAGTATTTGCCCCATGGGTGCGCTTAGAGTCGACGCCCTGCCGACTCCTCCAATAATCACGAGCGCGCTTCTCCATGAAGATCAATCTGCCGGTCACCGGTCGGAATGTGGACTTTGCCCCCGACGCCAACATCCTCTCGACCACTGACCTGACCAGCGCGATTACCTACGCCAACCAGGATTTCATCGACATCAGCGGCTACCACCGTGACGAGTTGCTGGGGATGGCCCACAACGTCCTGCGCCATCCTGACATGCCGTCCGAGGCCTTTGCCCATATGTGGCAGACCTTGAAACGCGGCCGGTCGTGGATGGGCATGGTGAAGAACCGCTGCAAGAATGGCGACCATTATTGGGTCAGCGCGTATGCGACGCCGGTGACCCGCGACGGGGCGACGGTGGAGTACCAATCGGTGCGCACCAAGCCGGATGCGTCCAGGGTGGCGGCGGCAGAACGGGCGTATGCGCGACTGCGGGCGGGCAAGGCGCGCGCGTGGCCGGCGGTTGGTCTCCAACTGAAGCTGTCGGGCTGGGCGGCTGCCAGCTGCGCCGTGGCGTGGGTGCTCGGCGTAGGCCTGGCGGCTTACGCGCCAGTCTGGCAACTGCTGGGCCTGGTGGCGGGATGTGCAGTCGGCGCGGCCGGGGTGAGACTGATCGTGCGGCCCCTGGCCCAGTTGAGCCAGCGCGCCCGCCAGATTGCCGATAACCCCCTGAGCCAGGCGATCTACACCGGGCGCCGTGATGAATGCGGGCAGATCGAGTTTGCCCTGCAGATGCTCGAAGCCCAGGTGGGCGCGGTGGTCGGGCGCATCGGCGATGCCTCCCAGCGCCTGGCGGGGCACGCGGCGCAACTGGTGCGGCATCTGGACAGCAGCCAGGCCAGCACCCAGGGCCAACAGACCCAGACCGATCAGATAGCGACGGCCATTCACCAGATGGCCGCCAGCGTGGCGCAAATGGCCAGCCATGCCCAGCAGGCGTCCAGGGCGGCCGACCAGGCTGGCAACGAAACCCTTGAAGGCCATCAACGCGTGGATGAAAGCCGTGACGCGGTGATGCGCTTGTCCCAGGAGTTGGCGCGGGCCACAGACGTCATCCACCAACTGGAAAGCCACAGCGGCGAAATCAGCGGCGTGCTGGAGGTGATCCGCACGATTGCCGAGCAGACCAACCTGCTGGCCCTGAATGCGGCCATCGAAGCCGCGCGGGCCGGTGAGCAGGGCCGTGGTTTTGCCGTGGTGGCCGACGAAGTGCGTGGCCTGGCCCAGCGCACGCAGCAATCGACCGATGAAATCCAGCGCATGATCAGCACCCTGCAGGGCGGCGCGCGCGACGCAGTGCAGGCCATGGCGCAGAGCAGCGAACATGTGCACGCCAGCGTCGAGCAGGCGCAACGCGCGGCGGCTGCGCTGGATGGCATCAGCCAGCGGGTCATGCAGATCACCACCATGAGCCAGCAGATCGCGACCGCCGTGGAAGAGCAGAGCGCGGTGAGCGAGGACATCAATCGCAATATCCTCGGCATCCGCGATGCCGGTGAAGCCACGGTCAGCGCCGGCCAGCAGAGCCAGCTCAGCTCCGGTGACGTGGCGGCCCTGGCGGAGGATTTGCGCCAGTTGGCGCGGGAGTTCTGGAGTGGACGGCGCTAACCGGGTGCCCACGTTGAAATGCAGTCACCTGTGGGCATGGGCTTGCCCGCGAAGCGGCCCGCAAGCCCTACGCTGCGCGCAGCGGAATAAACGCGTAGTTGGCCGGCACTTCAGTCGCAATCTGCGCGCCGGCATCCAGCAGTTGCTCGGCGATGTCCATGCCTGACACATGGAACACCCACTCGTTGGCCACGGATGGCTGATCCACCGCCAGCTCGATCGCCTGGGCAAACGCGTTCATGTCCGGCAGGTAGGCGGTGAAGCCATCCCCCTTGAGCGCCGTGGTGCGAATACCCAGCAAGGCGCACACCGCCTCCTTGGTCTGCACATCGTCACGGTCGGCCTGGCGCGAGCGCAGGATCAGGTCCGCCAGCGCCGGGTCGGCCAACTCGCCGCCGATGATCAGCGCCGGGCCCTGTTCCCAGGATTCCGGCGGGCAGTCCTTGGCGGCGGGGTTCAGTGGGATATGCGGGTTGATCTCCATCGGATAGATCCGGCACACCAACGGACGGCGTTCATAGATGCGGCACAGGTTGTCTTCGTCAAGATTCCGGCAGCGGCCGGCGTTATAGGCGGCAAAGGTGATGGCTACAAACGCCTCGGTGTTGCCGCTGGGCACCACCACTGAACGCCGCTCGGCATGTTCGCGTTGCTGCTGTGGCAAGCCCAGGCCATTGCCCAGGAAACCCTCTACCAGAACGATGACGTTGCCGCCGTCCGCCGCCCACATACGGGCTTCGGCGAGGGTCAGGGGGACGTGATGGTCGGTGCAGCATTTGCCGCAGCCAACGCAGGAAAAATGGGTGTTCATGGGCGGATCTGTCACCAGGCAAGGTCAGAGGGCACGCATGAACGGTGACGGGTTTTGACCTCTATGCACCGTTCGGTGTCTCTGGAAGCAAGTTATGCGCCAGTGCCTGTCAGTCCTCGGCGACTGCATCGCGCAGTACAAAGAACATGCCTGCGCTTGCGTACAACTGTCGGGCGCGCTGGTTGCTCTCCAGCACCTTGAGGTCGACGCAGGGTTCGCCGCGTTGCTTGAACACCTGGAAGGCCTGCAGCAACAAGGCGCGGCCCAGCCCCTGGCCCTGGGCGCAAGGGTGTATGGAAAGGTTCTTGATAAAGGCGCTGGTCCAGCACTGGGCCACGCCGAGAATGCCTTCTGCGTTGCTGGCCACCAGGCACAGCGTGGGGTCGAATTCGGCATCGGTGATGAACTGCTGCTGCCAGGTTTCCAACGGCGGCACGCGGCCGCCGCCTTGCTCCTGGGTCATGCGCAATACCGCATGAATCGCCGGGGCCAGCTCATCGCGGTAGTGGTCCAGCTGCGTACCCGCCGGCCACTGCGGGGCCGGCAGGCTGCCGGTGAGGTCGCGACGCAGCAACTGGTAATACGTGCTCACGCGTTACAGGCCTTTTTGCGCCACGGTCTGGGCCGCCACCACCAGGCACTTGGTCAGCTCGGGCGACGAAAATTTGGTCAGTACCGCGTCGGCACCGGCCAGGCGCGCTTTTTCGCTGTTCATCGCGCTGTCGAGCGAGGTGTGCAGCAGCACATAGAGGTCTTTGAAATCCGGGGTTTCGCGCAGGGTGCGGGTGAGGGCATAGCCGTCCATTTCCGACATCTCGATGTCGGACACCACCACATTGATCTGCTCGACCGTGCCTTGCAGCTCCAGCAGCACATCGATGGCTTCCTTGGCACTGCGCGCGGTGTGGCAGGTGAGGCCGAGGTTGCGCAGGGTGTGTACGGATTGCTGCAGGGCCACCTGGCTGTCGTCGACCACCAGGATGCGCGCGTTGCCGAGTACTTCGGCTTCTTCCATGGTCAGGTCGGTGGGCGCCGCTTCAATCGGGGCCGGTGCGATGCCGTGGATGACTTTTTCGATGTCGAGCACCTGCACGAGGCCGCCTTCGACCTGGGTGACCCCGGTGATGAACGCGCGGTTACCACCGGAGCCGTAGGGCGGCGGGCGGATGTCGGTAGTCAGGCAGTGCACGATCTTGCTCACCGCCTGCACATGCAGGCCCTGCTTGGATCGGCTTACATCGGTGACGATCAGGCAGCCACCGTCCGGGTCCTGCAGGGGCATTTCACCCAGGGCACGGCTCAGGTCGATGACCGCCAGCGAGTTGCCGCGCAGGGTGGCGATGCCTTTGACGTGGGGGTGCGACTCCGGCAGCTTGGTCAGCGGCGGGCAGGGGATGATTTCACTGACTTTCAGCAGGTTGATCGCCATCAGCTTGCCGCTGCGCAAGGTAAAGAGCAGAAGCGAGAGAGAGTCTGCGCGGGCTTTGGTGGTGGACATAAAAACCTTCTGTGGATCAGGGATGACGATCTATAGAGAGTTATCGACTTGGGGAGGCCAGGCTTTAACCGGATTTTGTGTCGGGATGGGTCTGTAGGAGCTGGCTTGCCTGCGATAGCAGCGCTTCGGTCTTTCTGTGAAACCGGGGTGATGCTATCGCAGGCAAGCCAGCTCCCACACAAGCCAGCTCTTACACAAGCTGGCTCCTACACAAGTCCCCATTTCACCGGGGGGATGAGTCAGCCTTTCCAGACCTGCGGGTTCACCAGGTCCTGGGGACGCTGGCCGAGCAGGGCGCTGCGCAGGTTGTCGAGGGCGCGATTGGCCATGGCTTCGCGGGTTTCATGGGTGGCCGAGCCGATGTGCGGCAGGGTCACGGCGTTGCTCAGTTGGAACAGCGGCGACGCGGCCAGCGGCTCCTGCTCGTACACATCCAGCCCGGCGCCGCGGATACGCTGGGTTTGCAGGGCCTCGATCAGCGCCGGTTCGTCGACCACCGGGCCACGGGAAATATTGATCAGGATCGCGCTGGATTTCATCAGCCCCAGCTCGCGGGTGCTGATCAGGTGGCGGGTCTTGTCGCTCAATGGCACCACCAGGCACACGAAGTCCGCCTCGGCCAGCAGCTCGTCCAGGCTGCGAAATTGCGCGCCCAGTGCCTGCTCCAGCGCCGGCTTGCGGCTGTTGCCGCTGTACAGGATCGGCATGTTGAAGCCCAAGTGCCCGCGACGGGCCACGGCCGCGCCGATGTTGCCCATGCCGACGATGCCCAGCGTCTTGCCATGCACATCGCAGCCGAACAACGGCGCGCCGACACTGGCTTTCCACTCGCCGGCCTTGGTCCAGGCGTCCAGCTCGGCGACCCGGCGCGCGCTGCTCATCAGCAGGGCGAAGGCCAGGTCGGCGGTGCTTTCGGTGAGTACGTCAGGGGTGTTGGTGAGCATGATCCCGCGCTCGTTGAAGTACGGCACGTCGTAGTTGTCGTAGCCCACCGAGACGCTGGACACCACCTCCAGCTTGCTCGCGCCTTGCAATTGCTCGCGTCCCAGCTTGCGGCCCACGCCGATCAGGCCGTGGGCGTGGGGCAGGGCTTCATTGAATTGAGCGTTGATGTCGCCCAGCTTGGGGTTGGGCGCGATCACCTCGAAATCCTGTTGCAGGCGTTCGATCATTTGCGGGGTGACACGGCTGAAGGCGAGGACAGTCTTTTTCATTGCAGGCGGGCTCATCGACTACGGAAGAATGCCAAGCAAGCTAACATTCTTGCGGGTGATTGTCAGGACACCGCCAAACCAATGTGGGAGCGGGCTTGCTCGCGAATGCGCAGTGTCAGTCACTACATCTGTGGCTGGACTATCGTATTCGCGAGCAAGCCCGCTCCCACCTTTGATTTAGATCGACAGGTGGAAATCAGTTCGTCAGGCGCGCGCCACTCAGGCTGCCGCTCAATTCATACGCCACCAGTTCCGCCTGGTGCGCCGCCAGGATCTCCGGCAGCGAGCCGCGCAGGTATTCGACCCAGGTCTTGATCTTCGCGTCCAGGTATTGGCGCGACGGGTAGATGGCGTACAGGTTCAGCTCCTGGGAGCGGTAGTTGGGCATGACCCGCACCAGTGTGCCGTTGCGCAGGCCTTCGATGGCCGCGTACACCGGCAACAGCCCGACGCCCATGCCGCTGGTGATCGCGGTTTTCATCGCATCGGCCGAGTTCACCAGGAAGGGCGAGGTGTTGATCGCCACGCTCTCCTGGCCTTCGGGGCCGTTGAAGGTCCATTTATCCAGCTGGATCACCGGGCTGACGAGGCGCAGGCAGGCGTGATTGAGCAAATCCTGGGGCCGTTGCGCGCAGCCCTTGGCCTTGACGTAATCGGGCGAGGCGCAGGCGATGCTGTAGGTGATGCCCAGGCGTTGCGAGACGAAGCCCGAATCCGGCAGCTCGCTGGCCAGCACGATGGACACGTCGTAGCCCTCGTCGAGCAGGTCCGGCACGCGGTTGGCCAGGGTCAGGTCGAAAGTCACGTCCGGGTGGGTGCGGCGGTAGCGGGCAATCGCATCAATCACGAAGTGCTGGCCGATGCCGGTCATGGTGTGCACTTTCAACTGCCCGGCGGGGCGCGCGTGGGCGTCGCTGGCTTCGGCCTCGGCTTCCTCGACGTAGGCGAGGATCTGCTCGCAGCGCAGCAAATAGCGTTTGCCGGCTTCGGTCAGCGCGATGCGGCGGGTGGTGCGGTTGAGCAAGCGGGTTTGCAGATGGGCCTCAAGGTTGGAGACCGCGCGCGAAACGTTGGCGGTGGTGGTGTCCAGTTGCACGGCGGCGGCGGTGAAGCTGCCGGCTTCGGCCACGCAACTGAAGGCGCGCATGTTTTGCAAAGTGTCCATGGAGTGTTCTCAAGGGAGATGCCAAATTGTGACATGAAGTTGCGCACAGGTGTGTATCCGCTGGGCGCTGCTCTCCCCGGAGCACGGTGACGAAGGATCAGGACAAGGTCCAGGCCTCACTGACTTTGGCCTGGTAGTGCGGCAGATACTCGCGCAGCAAGTGATTGAAGGCCTCCTGCGTGCTGGCGCGGTTTTCGCCGGTAGGCGCTTCAAGGGCGGTGTGCGCGTGTTGTACCAGGGTTTCGGCGGCGCGGCTGAGTGCCGGGCTGAGGCGTTTGAGCGCGTCAATCTCGGCGGTCAGCGGCGTACCGTGCGCCTGTCGGCCAAGGGTATCGAACAACGCGTTAAAGTCGTCGGCGTGTCGCGCGACGTAAGCGTCCCAGCCCGGCTGCTGATCAGGGGTTTCCAGGTAGCGACGGGCGATGGGCAGCAGATGATCAAGCGAGTCGCTGCCCAGCTGTTCTTTGTGCAGGGTTTGCCGGGTACGCAGTGACTGCGCCGCTACGCCGAAGAACTGCTCGACCGGCGCCGGGAGCTTCAGGTCACGGCTCTTATTCAGCGTATGGCGGGTATGCAGCAGCACCGGTTGGCCGTGCTTTATTTTCACCAGTACTTGAGTGGACGACGGCCTCGCGGGATCGAGCACCGATTCGCTGATCGAGCGGACCAGGTTTTCCCAGTCGAACGTTTGCTCGCCAATCGCGCCCAGTACGCGAAGCAAGGTTTTCTTCACGACCTGCCGCGAATCTATCGGGGCGATGTCGATTGTCAGGTAATCACCGCTCAGATGGGGGTCATCAAGCTTGCGGTGGCTGGCTTCAATCGCCACCCCTTTGCCTGCCCCGGCCTGCGCCGAGGCCGTTACTGCGGCGCTGAAGCTCACTATTCGGGTCTCGGCTGTCAGCGTGTGGACTTTTAATTCGTCGGGGCGAAGCAGTGCCGGGTTGCGCTGGATCAGGCTGCGTATCTCAGCATCCTGCTGCGGAGTCAGGCGCGAGTGGGTCTTGAGCAGCACATAGCGCTCCAGCAGGGATTGGGCCTGTTTGTGGCGGGCGTGCCGGGCCGCGTTCAACGCGGACGCCGGCACGGATGTGCAGGCCTGCTGGGTGAAGTGTTGGCTGGTGTCGGCGATGTGGCGTTGCATGGCATTCAACAACGCCGCAGGGTCGTCGTTGTAGTGCTTGGACGAGGCCAGGCGCAGTCGTGCCATCTCAGGCGCTGTTTCGTGCAGGCTCAGGATATCCAGGGTGATCTGGCGCTGGGTACGCTGCAGGGTTGGCTTTATCGTGGTATTGAGCTTCAGGGCGCTGAAGACATCCACCGTGACCTTGTTCCGCGCATTCAGGAGGAGGCCTCTTTCGGTGATAACCGGCTGGGAGGTGCTTCTCATGCTGGGCAACTCAACATCGACAAGGCCGGCGCTGGCCAGGGTATCCCGGACATAGGGTTGGCTCAGTGCTGAGCAGGCGAGGTGTTTCTGCAGGTTATGGCTATCACGCACCAGGCTGGGCAGGTTTTGAACGGTTCGCCGGATGCTCTCGCTCAGGGAAGTGCGAACCGAATGGCTGCGGGCATCGGCGTACGCTTCCAGATTTGCGTATTCGCGAGACGATACATAGCCTACGCCGAGCTGGCTGTGGGTCTGGAACTGGTTTGCGATCGATGACTTCAGATGGGCCTGCAGGCTGAGGGTGCGCGTGCTTTTGACGCGTTGGTCAGCGGTGATTTCCAGGCGCGAGTCGGCTGCCAGTTGTGGCCCGGCCCGGTTCTGCAGCGTGGGGTCCAACACAAAGTTGTAGCCGATATGACGGTGGTTGCTGCGCTCGCCGCCGTTGCGCACGTAGGCAAGCGCCGGCAACAACTTCTGCGTCAGGTGCAGGTGTCGGTCATTGCTGACCGCTGCGCGAAACTGCCATTTCAGCGCGCGACACAAGGCATAGTCGGCTTCGACGTCCGGACGCTGGCTGGAGCGATGTTGGCCCAGCACCTGCTCGGCTTTTTTGAAAAACGCGTAGTAGTCCGGTAACTCCTCTACCGACACCTCCAGCCTCGACGGGCTGCTGGACAATTTGTGGTGAAGCGCTTCTATCTGCGCTTGATCGCGATGATCGCCCGCGAGCGGGACCAGCTTGTCCAGGACCAGGTCGGCGATCCAGCGCACGTCCCGTTGCAAAGGGAACATGCCCGGCTGCAAAGGCTCGGGCGAGAGGTGCAGTTGCCTGCGCAGGGCGTCAGCGGAGGCGGGTGCGGGTGTCGGCGCTATGCGGACGCGCGTGCTGGGGGCTGAAAGCATTCGGGCACTCCAGAAGGGTGGGATGCTCGTCATTCTGCTGGTGGGCACTTCGGCACGCTGTAGGGGAATAGCCTGGCGTCGGGATAAACATCCCAACTTGCCTTGAGCCGGCGCGGATTATCGCCTGAACGGTAACAAAGATTCACAGGAATACCCGCTTATCGTTCCCCATGCCGCCCCCTAGAATTGCGCCACCTCTCCCCGCATCACCACCTCAGGAATTCGCAGCAGTGCCGCGTCGCATCAGCAGAGAGCTGAAGACTCTCAGTGTTTGGGCCTTATCGTTAGCAATCAGCGGCTGCATCGGAACCGGAGGAATCGCCCCACAGGGCCAGGCGCTCGACGCCAATCACCTGGCCACCGACGAGGCGATCCAGCAGGCCGCCCAGGACGCCCACTGGCCCACCGCGCAATGGTGGCAGGCCTTTGGCGACCCGCAACTCAACCGCTGGGTGGCACTCGCCACTCACAACAGCCCGAGTATGGCCATCGCCGCCGCGCGAGTGCGCGAGGCGCGGGCCATGGCCGGGATTGCCGAGTCGGCCGAGTCGCTGCAGATCAACAGTGACACCACCCTCAAGCGCCACAATTGGCCGAAGGATCAGTTCTATGGCCCGGGCGAGTTGAGTGGCCAGACCACCTGGGACAACAACTCGTCCCTGGGCCTGAGCTACGCGCTCGACCTGTGGGGCCGTGAAAGCAATGCCTCCGAGCGTGCCGTCGACCTGGCGCACATGAGCGCTGCCGAAGCCCGCCAGGCCCAGCTCGAATTGCAGAACAACGTGGTGCGCGCCTATATCCAGCTGTCGTTGCATTACGCCAACCGCGATATCGTCGCGGCGACCCTGGCCCAGCAACAGCAGATCCTCGACCTGGCCAACAAACGCCTGAACGCCGGGATCGGCACGCACTTCGACGTGAGCCAGGCCGAAACCCCGTTGCCGGAAACCCATCGCCAATTGGACGCCCTGGACGAGGAAATCGCCCTGAGCCGCAACCAGTTGGCGGCATTGGCCGGCAAGGGGCCGGGCGCGGGCGCGCAATTGCAGCGCCCGACCTTGTTCCTGGCCGCGCCGCTGAAACTGCCGTCTTCCTTGCCTGCACAACTGCTCGGCCAGCGCCCGGACGTGGTCGCCAGCCGCTGGCAGGTCGCGGCGCAGGCGCGTGGCATTGATGTGGCGCATGCCGGCTTCTACCCCAACGTCGACCTGGTCGGCAGCCTTGGCTACATGGCCACCGGCGGCGGCATGCTGGAGTTCCTGGCCGGCAAGAAATTCAACTACAACGTCGGCCCGGCGATCACCTTGCCGATCTTCGACGGCGGCCGTTTGCGTGGCGAGTTGGGCGAGGCCAGCGCCGGTTACGACATCGCCGTGGCGAAGTACAACCAGACCCTGGTCACCGCGCTCAAGGGCATCAGTGACCAGTTGATCCGCCGCGAGTCCATGGACAAGCAAGCGGGCTTCGCCGCGCAGTCGGTGGCCTCGGCGCAGAAAACCTATGACATCGCGATGATCGCCTACCAGCGCGGGCTCACCGATTACCTCAATGTGCTGAATGCCCAGACCCTGCTGTTCCGTCAGCAGCAGGTCGAGCAACAGGTGCAGGCCGCCCGCCTGAGCGCGCACGCCGAACTGGTGACAGCCCTGGGCGGCGGCCTCGGTGCCGGCAACGATGTGCCCGACGACGCCAAGACCCTCCCGAGCAAGACCCCGGCGGCACTCGCCGTGTTTGATCACTGAGTAGGATTGAATGACTCCCTTGCCTGCACCGCTGCGCTGGCTGCATGCCCTTGAGTGGCGCCGTGGCTTTTTCGACTGGGCACGCAGTGATGGCGTGACCTGGGTGTATATCTTCAAGGTGCTGATCGCCGCGTTCCTGACGTTATGGCTGGCCATGCGCCTGGAACTGCCGCAACCGCGCACGGCAATGATCACCGTGTTCATCGTGATGCAACCGCAGAGCGGCCAGGTGTTCGCCAAGAGTTTTTACCGCTTCCTCGGCACCCTGGCGGGCTCGGCGGTGATGGTCTTTTTGATTGCCTTGTTTGCGCAGAACACCGAGTTGTTTCTTGGCGCGCTGGCGATCTGGGTCGGCATTTGCACCGCCGGTGCGACCCGCAACCGTAACTTTCGCGCCTATGGGTTTGTGCTGGCCGGCTACACCGCGGCGATGGTTGGCCTGCCGGCCCTGGCCCATCCCGACGGGGCCTTTATGGCGGCGGTCTGGCGCGTGCTGGAAATCTCCCTGGGGATTCTGTGCTCGACGCTGGTCAGCGCCGCGATCCTGCCGCAAACCAGCAGCGCCGCGATGCGTAACGCCCTGTACCAGCGCTTTGGCGTGTTCGCGCTGTTTGTCACTGATGGCCTGCGGGGGCGCAGCCAGCGCGAAGGGTTCGAGGCCAGCAACGTGCGCTTTATCGCCGAAGCCGTGGGCCTGGAAGGGCTGCGCAGCATCACCGTGTTTGAAGACCCGCACATGCGTCGGCGCAACGGTCGCCTCAGTCGCCTCAACAGCGAGTTCATGAGCATCACCACGCGCTTCAATGCGTTGCACCAGTTGCTTGAACGCCTGCGCACCGACGCGGCCGATCACGTGGTGGCGGCGATCAAGCCCGGCCTGCAGGACCTGGCCGAACTGCTCGACGGCTTTTCCGGTCGTGCCCTCACCAGCCCCGATGCCGCACGCCTGGTCAATCAACTGAGTGCCTACAAGGACGGCTTGCCCGCCACGGTGCGCAGCCTGCGCGCGGCGTTCCAGGAGGGCAACCCGAGCGAAGCCGAGCAGCTGGATTTCCACACCGCCTACGAGCTGCTGTACCGTTTCGTCGACGACCTGCACAACTATGCGCAAACCCACGCCTCCCTGGCCGATCACAGCCATGCGCGCGAGCAGTGGGACGAAACCTTCATCCCCAAGACCAACTGGCTGGCCTGCGCCGCTTCGGGGATTCGCGCCTCATTCATCCTGATCGTGCTGGGCAGCTACTGGGTGGCGACCGCCTGGCCCAGCGGCGCGACCATGACCCTGATCGCGGCGGCCACCGTCGGTTTGTCCGCCGCCACGCCGAACCCCAAGCGCATGGCGTTCCAGATGGCCTGCGGCACCTTGATCGGCGCGTTGGTGGGCTTTGTCGAAATGTTCTTCGTGTTCCCCTGGATCGACGGCTTCCCGCTGCTGTGCGTGATGCTCGCCCCGGTCATCATCTTCGGTGCGTTTCTCGCCTCACGCCCGCAATACGCCGGGGTCGGTGTGGGCCTGTTGATCTTCTTCAGCACCGGTTCGGTGCCGGATAACCTCACGGTCTACAACCCCTACACCTTTATCAACGACTACATCGCGATGGTCATCGGCATGCTGGTGTGCGCGGCGGCGGGGGCGATCATCCTGCCGCCCAACAGCCGCTGGCTGTGGCGCCGCCTGGAGCAGGACCTGCGCGAGCAAGTGGTGTACGCGATCAGCGGCAAGCTCAAGGGCCTGGCCTCGAGTTTTGAAAGTCGCACCCGTGACCTGCTGCACCAGGCCTACGGCCTCGCCGTCGGCCAGCCGCAAGTGCAACGCGACCTGTTGCGCTGGATGTTTGTGGTGCTGGAGGTCGGCCACGCGATCATCGAGCTGCGCAAGGAACAGGCGATCCTGCCGGTGCACCCGGCGTATGCCGAGTCTCAGCCGTGGCGCCAGGCGATCCGCGTGATGGGCCGCTCGCTGGTGCGGCTGTTCCTGCAGCCCAGCGCGAGCAACCTGGAGCGCGGGCTGATCGCCGTCGACCACGCGATCAGCCGCGTGCAGGCCACCGACGAACCCTTCGCCCCGCACTTCGATACGTCGGCCCTGCGCCGGGTGAAAAGCTACCTGCACTTTATCCGCACTTCGCTGCTCGACCCGCAATCGCCACTGGCGGCCCTCAAAGGAGCCCCGCATGCCCCGTGAAATCGCGTTCCACGGCCTCTACATGCCGACCATGACCCTGATGTTTCTGATCGCGGCCGTCCTGGCCTGGGCCTTGGACCGCTTCCTGGCCGGGTACGACCTGTACCGTTTTTTCTGGCACCCGGCGTTGCTGCGCCTGAGCCTGTTCGTTTGCTTGTTCGGCGCATTGGCGCTGACCGTCTACCGTTGAGAATGCCCCGATGAAAAAGTTTTTCAGCCTGCTCGCGACCTTGCTGGTACTGGCTCTGGCAATCTGGATTGGCCGCACGCTGTGGGTGCATTACATGCAAACGCCGTGGACCCGCGATGGTCGCGTGCGCGCCGACATCATCAACGTCGCCGCCGACGTGACGGGCGAGGTGGTCGACGTGCCGGTGCGTGACAACCAGTTGGTCAAGAAGGGCGACCTGCTGATGCAGATCGACCCCGAGCACTACCGCATCGCGGTCAAGCAGGCGCAGTCCCTGGTTGCCTCGCGCAAAGCCACCTGGGAGATGCGCAAGGTCAATGCCCACCGCCGCGCCGACCTCGACGCCCTGGTGATCTCCAAGGAAAACCGCGACGACGCCAGCAACATCGCCGACTCGGCCCTCGCCGATTACCAGCACGCGCTGGCGCAGCTGGAAGCCGCCGAACTCAACCTCAAGCGCACGCAAGTGGTAGCGGCGGTGGACGGCTACGTCACCAACCTCAACGTGCACCGTGGCGACTACGCGCGCATCGGTGAAGCCAAGATGGCCGTGGTCGATATGAACTCGTTCTGGGTCTATGGCTTCTTTGAAGAAACCAAATTGCCGCATGTGAAAGTCGGCGATAGAGCCGACATGCAACTGATGAGCGGCGAGACCTTGAAGGGCCACGTGGAAAGCATCTCGCGCGGCATCTACGACCGTGACAACCCCGAGAGCCGCGAGTTGATCGCTGACGTGAACCCGACGTTCAACTGGGTGCGCCTGGCCCAGCGCGTGCCGGTGCGGATTCACATCGATGAAGTGCCGGAGGGCGTGCTGCTGGCGGCGGGCATCACCTGCACGGTGATCGTCAACCAAACACAAGACTAAAAGGTGAAGCCTGGGGTTTGGCGGCGTGGCTGGAATAGGCGGGCCTTGCACCGCAGGCATGGACAGCGCCTCTCTCCCTGTGGGAGCGGGCTTGCCCGCGAATACGGTGTGTCAGTCAACGAATATGCGGGCTGATCCAGCGCTTTCGCGGGCAAGCCCGCTCCCACCTTTTTGATCGCGGTGAAACCTGGGGTTTGGCGGCATGACTGGAATAGTCAAGGCTTGCACCGCAGACATGGACAACGCCTCTCTCTCTGTGGGAGCGGGCTTGCCCGCGAATACGGTGTGTCAGTCAACGAATATGCTGGCTGATCCAGCGCCTTCGCGGGCAAGCCCGCTCCCACCTTTTTGATCGCGGTGAAGCCTGGGGTTTGGCGGCGTGGCTGGAATAGGCGGGCCTTGCACCGCAAGCATGGACAACGCCTCTCTCCCTGTGGGAGCGGGCTTGCCCGCGAATACGGTGTGTCAGTCAACAAATATGCTGGCTGATCCAGCGCCTTCGCGAGCAAGCCCGCTCCCACCTATCATGCGCTTGGGCCTGATATCGCAACGGCACACACTCACGCAGCACCGTCACCAGTCAGGCTGTTCGCTGTTTTTTTGCAGGATCCGCTCGATCAGTTATTTCATTGCGCTAGCGCTACATAGGTTTCATGCAAATGGCGCCACAACAGCGCGCCACTCGCCTGTTTCTCGAACACCACGGTGGCACGGCGGTCGGTCTGCGTGCCGCTGGCGTCGATCTGATGTTCGCGATACGTCACGGTGGCGCCGCGTGCGTGACGGTCGATGCCGGTCATTTCACTCAAGGTGATTTTCAACCCCGGGCGCATGCCGCCCAGGCGGGTGAACAGCGCGTTGACCCCGGCTGCATTGACCCGTGCGCCCGTGGCGGGGGCGATCATGCTGAACTCGGGGGAGAAGCGCGCGAGCAGATTCTGCAGGGTGCCTTCGGGTGCGACGCCGGCAAACCATTGCTCGATCTCGACGTGGGTCTGGATCACTTCCTCAAAAAAATCGCTGTAATCAATCATGACGGGGCTCGCGGGCAGGGTGAAGCAGTGTCCGTACTGTGGAGGCATCCAGGCGCAGCACTGCAAAGAGAGGCAACAGGGTTAATGCGGCTGCCATCGTGAAGGTTATGGCGAAGGAATCCAAGGCCGACAACAGTGCACTGAGGGCAGCCGCACCGAGGCAGAAGCTTATTTGCCGATTGATATTCCACAACGCGCTGGCATGGCCCATGCGCTCGGCGGGGATATCCAGGAATGCCAGGGTCTGTGCGGTGCTGCTGCACAGGCTGCCGCCCAGGCCCATCAAGGCGTAGGCGAGAACGATCAGCCCTGGCTCGTTGAGCAGCAGGATGCCGGCGCATTGCAGCAGCATGCCCACCAGCAGCAAGGGTTTGGGGCCGCAGCGATTGAACAGTTTTTTGCTCAGCCAAATGGCCAGCGCCGAGGCCAGTGCCCACGGCAACATCAGGGCGCCGGTGTGTGTGGCGTCGTAACCCAGGCCGCGCAGGTAGAGAATGGCGATCAGGCTGGTGCCGATAAAGACGCCGGGAATGCACAGGTAGACCAACATCGCGGTGCGCAGCATCGGGCTGGCGATCTGTTTGAATATGCTGCCCACCTCCAAGGTAGGACGCACGCTGGCGGGCACGTCGGGTTTTATCCACAGCCTCGCCAGCAGCAGAGTGATCAACGCCAGCGGCAGGTTGGCGTAGAAGATCCAGCGCCAGGACACGTTGTCGACGATCAGCCCGCCCAACGCCGGGGACAGGGCGGGCACCAGCAGGGCCACCGACATCACGCGGGCGGTCAGTTGGCTGCGCTCTGCCGCGCGGTAGTGACGGTACGCCATGGCCTGGCCCACAGGGATCAGCAAGCCGCCTCCGAGCCCTTGCAGGGCACGCCAGCCAATCAGCGTTTCAATCGAGTCCGCCTGGCCCACCAGCACCGAGGCACCGGCAAATATCAGCAGGCTCACCACGATCAGGCCGCGCTCGCCCATGAGCGCCGCGAGCCACACACTCAAGGGAATGATCAGGGTCAGCCCGAGTAGGTAGGCGTTGCTGACCCAGGCCAGTTGCGTCACCGACGCCTGCAGCTCGCGGCCGATATCCGGGTAGGCGACGGTGGCGACAAACATGTTCAGCAGGTCGAGGGCGAAACCCAGTAGAAAGATCCAGGCGATTTTCGAGCGGTAGGTCATTGAGCGCGATCCGGCGAGTGAAGCGCGCAGGGTAGGCTGCACGCAACGTTTGGGATACGCCGGTTTGGCTGCTAGTTTGTCAAAAATATTTTGACAAACGAGGGGCAATTGATGGTCAGCCTGGACCGATTCGACACGTTCAAGGCCGTGGTCGAGGCCGGGTCGCTCACTGCAGCGGCCGATCTGCTGGGCCAGACCCGCGCCGTAGTGAGCTTCAATCTCAAGCGCCTGGAAGCGGAACTGGGGGTCACCCTGCTGACGCGCAGCACCCGCCAACTGGCGCTGACCGATGCCGGCGAGCGTTTTTACCTGCGCTGCACACGCGTGCTCGAAGAGGCGCAGTTGGCCGTGGAAGAGGCGCGCTCCGAACAGGCCCAACTCAAGGGCACCCTGCGCATCACCACCACCGTGGAATATGCGCTGGCCGTGGTCGCCCCTGCGGTGGAGCGTTTTCGTCGCCTGCACCCGGACCTCAACCTGCACTTATCCACATCCTCCACCCACGCGGATCTGATCTCCGAGCGCTTTGACGTGGCGATTCGGTTGGGACGTCTACTCGATTCCAATCATCGCGCGGTGCAGTTGTCCACGTTCGACGTGTTCGCGGTGGCGGCGCCCGAGTTTGCCGGCGTGCAAACCCTGGATCAGTTGGCACTTGCGCCCAAACTGGGCCACGGCCGCTTGACGGAACTGAGCGTGACCGACCCCGCTGGCGGCGAGCATCCATACCGTGCCGGGCCCGCAGCCCTGGTGGCCGACAGCGCGGCCGTACTGCTGGCCTTTGCCGTGCGTGGCCTTGGCGTGGCAGTACTGCCGCAATGGCTGGTGCAGGATGACCTTGAGTCGGGACGCCTGGTGCGGCTATTGGCGGACCATCGCTTCGCCCCACAAGGCGTGTTTGCGCTGTACCCGGATACCCGTCACCTGCCGCTGAAAGTGCGGGCGTTTATTGATTTCATGAAGGGTTAAAGCGTCCCGCTCAAGCCAAAGCGCTTTTTCAAGACCTTCTCGAGCAGCCCCTTGGGCAACAACGCCGCCATCAACGGCAGCGCTCGACTGCCATTGCCCGCGCGCAGCAAGCGTGGCGGTGTTGCTTGTTGCACCGCGCTCAGCACCTGGCTGGCGAAGTGGCTGGCGGGTGTCGGCTTGTCCTGGGAGGCCTGGCTGCGAGCACGAATACCCTCGCGCAACGGCCACCACGGTGACTGCTCATTGATCAACAGTTCGGCCTGGGCCCCGGCGTTCTTCGCAAAGCGGGTATCGATGGCGCCGGGCTGCACTTCCATTACGCGGATACCAAACGGCGCCAGCTCCATGCGCAGTGCATCGCTCAAGGCATGCACTGCCGCCTTGGAGGCGCAGTAGGCACCGGCAAACGGTGTGACCAGTACGCCGGAAACGCTGCCGATATTCACCACCAGGCCTTTGCGCTTGCGCAGGGCCGGGAACAGCGCCTGGGTCACGCCAACGATGGAAAATACATTGGTCTCGAACTGGCGCTGCATCGCTTCAGTGCCGCCATCGAGCAATGGCCCCATGGCGCCGTAGCCGGCGTTGTTGATCAGCACATCCAGTTCGCCCAGATGCGTGGCCAGGGTTTGCAGGGCACCCGCGTCGTTCACGTCCAGCAGCACGGCATGGAAGCCGGCGTCGTTGAGGGCGATCACGTCGTCTTCGCGGCGGGCGCTGGTCAATACGTCGAAGCCCGCCGCCTTGAAGGCCTCGGCCAGGGCGCGGCCGATGCCGCTGGAGCAGCCGGTGATGAGTACGTTGGGCATGGATCAGTCCTTTGTCAGTCCGAGAAACTGCCTTGCAGGTGCTCGGCACGAAATTCCAGGGTTTGCGGGCGGTAACCAGGGCGCAGCGGCGGGGTGGGCAGGCAGTCTTCCCAGGTGGCGCCCGCCTGCAATTCGCCGGGGCCGCGATAGCGAGGGGCAGCATAGACGTTGTCGGCCAGGTTGACCGAGTCGCCTGGCGCATAGGCCGCGACGCGCCAGCGCAGTTCGGTGAGAGGCACGTCGTTGCCGTTGTTCAGGGTCAGTTTCAATGGGCGGTCCGCCGGGCATTCCTGCGGGGCATAGCTGATGCGCAGTTCCAGGCGCGCCAGTTGCGAGGCTTCGCGATTGTCCAGCCAGACCACCCAGACGGCCACGCAACCCAGGCCTGCCAAGGCAGCAAGGGAAACCGGAAGGGCCTTGGCCGGGTAGCGCAGCAGGAGGATCAGCCAGGTGATGATCAGGAGAACGCCGAAGAACATGGAGACCACCTCGAATAGGGAACGAGCATCCTAACTTAAGCGTAGGTGGGATTGGCTACCTTGAGTGCTGTGGTGGGCGTTCCGGCTTCACCGGGGGCAAGCTATTCGCAGATCAAAGGTGGGAGGGGGCTTGCCCCCGATGGGGCCCTAACAGCCAGTGCAAGTCTCCAAAAAAAAGCCCCCACCCAACCCACTGCGGATAGGGGACGCAATGGGCTGGGCGAGGGCTTCTTGTACGACTGTTTTACTGCGCGATAGTTTTCACCGACACGCCACGTTCAACCGGGGTCGAGCGACCGTAGATATCTTCGAACCGCTCGATATCGTCTTCGCCCAGGTAGCTGCCCGATTGCACTTCGATGATCTCCAACGGGATCTTGCCCGGGTTGCGCAGGCGGTGCACCGAGGCGATCGGGATGTAGGTGGACTGGTTTTCGCAGAGCAGGAACACGTTCTCGTCACAGGTGACTTCGGCGGTGCCGCTGACCACGATCCAGTGTTCGGCGCGGTGGTGGTGCATCTGCAGCGACAGGCACGCGCCCGGCTTGACCGAGATGTGCTTGACCTGGAAGCGCCCGCCCATGTCCACCGAGTCGTAGGAGCCCCACGGGCGATAGACTTCGCAGTGGTTCTGGGTTTCGCTGCGGCCCTGGTCGTTGAGGGTCGAGACCATCTGCTTGACGCCCTGGACCTTGTCCTTGTGGGCAATCATCATCGCGTCCTTGGTTTCCACCACCACGATGTTGTCCAGGCCGATCACCGATACCAGCTTGCCGTTGCCGTGGATCATGCAGTTGCGGCTGTCCTGGATCACCACGTCGCCCTTGCTGACGTTGCCGTTGACGTCTTTATCGTTGACCGCCCACAGCGACGCCCAGCAACCGACGTCGCTCCAACCGGCGCTCAGCGGCACCACGCAGGCGCGCTGGGTTTTTTCCATCACGGCGTAGTCGATGGAATTGTCCGGGCAGCAGGCGAAGGTGGCTTCGTCGAAGGTCACGGTGTCAGCGGTCTGCTCACTGCGTTCCAGGGTCAGCAGGCAGGTGTCGTAGATGTCCGGATCGTGCTTTTTCAGCTCTTCGAGGAAGCGGCTGGCGCGGAACAGGAACATGCCGCTGTTCCAGAAGTACCCGCCGCTCTTGACGAACTCGACGGCGCGTTTTTCATTGGGTTTTTCCACGAACTGCTCGACGCGGCTCACGCCTTCGGGCAGCAGCGAATCGTTGGTCGACTTGATGTAGCCGTAGCCGGTTTCCGGACGGGTTGCCGGCACGCCGAACAGCACCATCTCGCCACGCTCGGCCGCCACGGTGGCCAGGGCCAGGGCGCGTTGCAGGGCTTTCTGGTCGTCGATCACGTGGTCGGCCGGCAGCACCAGCATCAATTCGTCGCGACCTTCATTCACCAGCATCATCGCGGTGAGGGCCACGGCCGGCGCCGTGTTGCGACCGAACGGCTCCATCAGGATGCGCTGGCATTCGAGCTTGCGCGTGCTCAGTTGCTCGTTGACGATGAAACGGTGGTCCTTGTTGCAGACCACGATCGGGCTGTCCATGCCTTCGAACACCAGGCGTTCCAGGGTTTGCTGGAACAGCGTGTGCTCGCCGGTCAGGGCCAGGAATTGTTTCGGGAACTGTTTACGGGAAAGCGGCCAAAGACGTGAGCCGCTACCACCGGAAAGGATTACTGGGATCATGCTGTTTCTCCTTGAATCGATTTGGGTCAGAGCTACGAAGGTTTGTCGTTTCACTCTTGTTTTTGTCTCGGTCCGACTGGGCTCCTCGGCCCCTGTGGGAGCCGGGCTTGCCCGCGATGCAGACGACTCGGTGTGTCAGTGACACCGAGGTGATGCCATCGCAGGCAAGCCCGCTCCCACAGGGGAACGGGGCCCGGTCGAAAATCTGATCAGCGGGTCGACACTGGGCGTTTCACCCAGACTGGCGACAGGCTCGAACCGGAACCGGTGACGTACAGCACCGCTGCCTCACCACGTTCCAGGGCCACTGGCTTCACGTCGCCGACTTTCTTGTCGCCGTCATACAGCGCCAGGCTCACCTTCACCGGGTTGATTTCGCGCTCGCCGCGGCCTTTGGCGGCCACCGACTTGACCACGTCGGTCTTGCCGTCGGCGGTCTTCAGGGTCAGGGCCTTGTCGCTGAGGTTCTGCACGCGCACCAGGGATTTCTGCTTGTTCTTGAACGGCGGTTCCTCGATCAACTGCGGCTGGCCGCTGCTGTTGTTGACCAGGGTGTAGTAGTGGTCCGGGGCGAGCTTGACCGGCACGGTCTGGCTGCCGACCTTGGCGCTGTAGTCACCGCCGGGCATGAAGCTGAAGTCACTGCTGGCCAAGGGCGCAACGTCGCTCAGGTTGGTCGCGCCGACGGTGGCGCTGACTTCCTGGTTGCTGGCGTTGTAGACCCGCACGAAGCTCGAGCCTTTTGGCGCGGTTGGGCCGTACAGGGCGGCGTCGCCACCGGCGAAGGCAGACATCGATACAACGCTCATGCCGGCAACCAGGGCCAGGGTCTTGGCGAGACGACGCGGAGTAGTAGTGAAAGTCATGTGAGTTACCTCTCTTTCAGTTTTGCGCCCGGTCGGGCGTCTCGGATTTTGAGTGTTTAACTGGGGTGTTCAGTGCCATGTTCTGTTGGCGCGAACCGGCTTGTTTAAGCTGCGCAACCCACTGCGGGTCGGCATCACCGATTTCGTTGTTGACGGGCAGATATCGTTCAGGGAACTCCCAGATCAGCACCTGCGGCGGGCTGTTCTTGAAGTCGTCGCTCTTGAGGTAGCTGAGCATCGGCAGGATCGGGCCGTGACCGTCTTCGGAGTAGTTGATGACGTCGCTGCCCAGGGCTTGCTTGAGCGCGCCGACGAAGTTCCAGTTGGGGTTGGCGCTGTAGCTGGTGCCGACCAGTGCAACCGGGGTTTCGCTGTCGGTGAACAGCGCGTCGTCGCCTTTGGTTTCAGCCAGGTGCGTGACGCGTTTTTCCAGCGGCTCTTTAGGCGGCATCAGGTTTTCAAACAGCGGGTCCAGCGGCAGGAACAGACGCAGGTCGCCTTTGTGCGGCTCGGTCTTCTCGGCTTCGGTGACAAAACGCTGCGGCTCGCCGTTCAGTGGCGCCTTGTCGGCAATCACCTTGGCCAGTTGCTTGGCAGCGATTTCGGCACCGTCCGGGGTCCAGTGGGTGTCGGTGCGCAGGAACACCTGCTTGCCGCCCAGCTTGGCCTGTTGCAGCGGGCCGAGCAGGTCGGGGGCGATGATCTTGTCGGCGGCGACACGCGCGTGGAAGTCCTGGTACAGGTTGGCGTGGATGCTCGCAGGCTTCACCTCACCCAGGTGTTCCGGGTACAGGCGCACTTTGGCCGGCACGATTGCCATCACCAGTTGAATGCCTTGGGCCTTGAGTTTCTGGCGCACGCCTTCGACCAGCGCGTAATTGCCCTCCAGGTTCTGGTCTTCATTGACGGCCGGATTGAACTCCTCGTCGCTGTACAACCAGTGATCGCGGCCCAGCACGACGCCAGGGCGGCCTTCATTGAACAGCTTGTAGTCCAGCGCGGCCCAGAGGTTGGTGCCCAAGCGCTTGATCGGGAACTGGTCGTCGTAATGGGTCTCGACGGCCTTGGTCCAGCGACCGTTGAGCACGGTCGCATCGGCATTGGTGCTGAAGCCGAAGAAGCTGCGCATCGACCAGGCGCCCAGGGCGAGCAACACCACCAGGAACAGGCCGATATAGAGGACGCGGAATGAACGGGTCATGGTCGGCTCCCTCAGAATTGGAAGTAAAGGAACGGCGAGAAACTCTGCGCCGACAGTTTGAGAATCGACGCCACGAACAGCAGCAGCACTGCCGCGCGCATTGCGTAGCGTGGCCAGTCAGCGGTCCAGTAGGCCGGTTGCACGGCGGCGTCCTGGCCGACGGTGAAGCCTGGCTCGTGGATGCTGCCCGGGTTATCGCCCGGCACGGCCTTGATCAGGCTCGGGTCGGCCGGCTTGGTTTTTTCGGCGGGGCGGTTGGTGTAGAAATCGCGCAGGCCGAAGAACGCCAGGGTCACGTACGCCACCACCAGGGTTGCCACTTGCAGGCCGGTGAGGTTGGCGCGGTTGAGTTCCGACAGCGACCATTCGCCAAAGCTGAACATCGCGCCGTACATACGGCCGGCGACGTGCAGGTTTTCGGCGCGGAAGATCACCCAGCCCATCACCACCAGCAGGAAGGTGAAGGCCCAGCGCACCGGGTTGAAGCTGCGCGGCGAGGTGTTGAGGCCGATGGCTTTTTCGATTGCCAGCCACATGCCGTGCCAGGCGCCCCACACGATGTAGGTGATGTTCGCACCGTGCCACAGGCCACCGAGCAGCATGGTCAGGAACAGGTTGCGGTAGGTGGTCAGCGTGCCTTTGCGGTTGCCGCCCAGGGTGATGTACAGGTAGTCACGCAGCCAGGTGGAAAGGCTGATGTGCCAGCGGCGCCAGAACTCGGTGATCGACTGGCTGATGTACGGCTGCTTGAAGTTTTCCATGAAGCGGAAACCCATCATCAAGCCCAGGCCGATAGCCATGTCGCTGTAGCCGGAGAAGTCGAAGTACAGCTGCGCGGTATAGGCCAGCGCGCCGAGCCACGCGTCGCCGGTGGTGGGGTTTTGCAGGGCGAAGCAATGGTCGGCGACCACCGCCAGGGTGTCGGCGATGAAAACCTTCTTGATGAAACCCTGCATGAACCGCGTGCAGCCCTCGGAGAACTTGTCGAGGGTGTGGGTGCGGTTGTTGAACTGGTCGGCCAGGTCGCGAAAACGCAACACGGGGCCGGCAATCAAGTGCGGGAAGATCGCCACGAACGCCGCAAAGTCGATGAGGTTGCGGGTCGCTGGGGTATCACCGCGGTACACGTCGATGATGTAGCTGATGGACTCGAAGATATAGAACGAGATACCGATCGGCAGCAGCACATGGGTGAGGATGAAGGGCTCAAGGCCTGCAGACTTCATCATCAGGTTGATGCTGTCGACGCCGAAGTTGGCGTACTTGAAGTAGCCGAGGATGCACAGGTCGACCGCCACGCCCAGCAGCAGCCAGCGTTGGGCCGGCTTGGTGCGCACGCCGGCGGCACCGACCTTGAGGCCGATCCAGTAATTCCACAGCGTGACGGCGGCGAACAGCGCCAGGAAGTCCACTCGCCACCAGGCGTAGAACACGTAGCTGGCAATCAGCAGCAGCAGGTTGCGATAGCGTTGCCCGCTCAAGTAATACAAGCCGAGAAAGATCGGCAAGAACAGAAACAGGAACACATTGGACGAGAAAACCATCCCGATCTCTCCATGTTTAACCAACAGTCAAGGGCCAGAGCCCCCCCAAACCCCCCGCGATTTCGCGGGAGGCTGTGATCGTTCCCACGCTCTGCGTGGGAATGCCTCACTGGACGCTCAGCGTCCGCTTTTGGGACGCGGAGCGTCCCTGGCTGCATTCCCACGCGGAGCGTGGGAACGATCATCAGCCGCTAGCTGCCTTTGTTGCCTTTTTCATGCGTCGGGTCGTAGACCTTGGTCAGGTCGCCGCCGAGGCGGAAAGTCTTGAACGGCTGCATGCCATGCTTGCGTTCGAGCACATCCGGGGCGCAGGTGTAGAGGGTGCAGAAGGGCTCAAGCCAGGCAAATTTCATGTCCTCCTTGAGGTCCTTCATGTCCTGTTCCTTGCCGTTCTTCTGTTCGAAGATTTCCGGGTCTTTCACGCCGGCCAGCACCTTGTCGCCCAGGCGTTTCAGCGCGCCGTTGTTTTCCTGGCGCAGATCGACACCGTTGACCAGGGCAAAACTGGCGATCATCGACAGCGGCGGCAGCGCGTAGTTGTGGTACGACAGGGCACGTTGCTGACGCTTCAACTCGTTGGGCAGGAAGCCCTGGTCGTCGACCTGGTTGGCGCCGACCTTGTATTCCTTCACCGCCCAATCAAACAGGTCGCGACGGTTCACGGCGACGGAAGTCGCCATCACCGACCAGGCGGCCCAGTAGGAGTGGTTGTTGGTTTTTTCCAGCGGCAGGTTGTCCCAGTCGCTCACCACCTGGTCGGCCAGTTTGTTGAACCAGGCTTCGATCAGTTGCGATTCCTGCTGGTGGTTGGCCAGCGGGTGCGAGTCGGAGAACTTCAGGCGCACATAGGCCGAAGCCATGCTGCCCAGCGCCCATTTGCGCATCGACTTGCCGGTGTGGTTGAAATCCTTGGACATCAACGCGTCGGCCTTGGCCCAGCTGGTCAGCCAGTTGAGTGTGCACTCCAGCTGCTCCGGACGCCCGTCGCGCATGAATTGCATCACGCGCTTGCTGGTGTCTTTTTCCAGCTTGGTGATGTCGGCCGTGCTGTCGCGAAAGGCTTTTTCGGATTGCACATTCAGGGTGGAACGGGCCTTGTCCGAACCTTCGTACTTGCTGCGAAATTGCAGCGAGCCGGTGTACGGCGCCGGCATGGCGTCGCAGTCATTCTTGAAATCGCCGGTCTTGAACGCTTCCACCGGGGCGAAATAGCCCTGGGGCGGACGCAGTGGCGCGGCGGCGTTGACTGAGCCGGCGAACATTGCCAGGCCCAGCAGCGTTGGAATCAATAACTTCTGCATAAGTAACCTCATTGCCCAGTTGAGGCGGTCTGCTGACCACCGGCTGGGAATACGTTGCGTGTGCAAATTTTCGCTTCGACTTTCTGCGCGGCAGCGCCCGCTTCGGGGCCCTGCACTTCCACGGCCAGCAAGTTCTGCGAGGCCCAGTCTTCATCGGTGCGCAGTTCAAAGGCGAAACGCCCGTCTGTATCGGATGTTTCGGGTTTCTCGATCTTGATGTCCTCGTGGCGCCCGTTCATGTACCAGAGGGTGGCTTGCAGGGTTTTCACCGACGGGTCGGCGAAGCGGATATCAACCTGATGGTTGGCGTTGCGCAGGTCTTTGTTCGAACTGTTAACCAGCAATTCGTTCTTGCCGGGCTTCAGGGTAGTGCTCGCGGTCATCTGTGCGGTCTTGCCTTCGCAACCGTTGTCGAGCAGCGACATCATCTGGCGGTAGATGGTCTCCTGGTCGAGGCGGTAAAGCGGCGAGAATTCCCAGATGAGGATTTTCGGCGGCGTCTTCTGGAATTCATCGCTGCCCAGGTACTGGATCATCGAGCCTTCCAGGCCACCGCCGGGGAAGGCGACGTTGAGGATGTCGGCGCCGATTTCCTGTTCGAGGAAGCCGGCGAAGTTGTAGTTCTTGCCGCTGTGGCTGGTGCCCACCAGGGTGATCTGCGGGTTGCCGGAGTCGCTGAACAGGTCGCCGTCACCGGCCTCGCCCTTGGGTTCGGTGGTGAACTGGTCCATGTACTGGATCGCGTAGCTGGTGCCACACAGTTGCCCGGCCATGTTGTGCAGGGTGCCGGTCTTGCCCATGCGCCCGGAGCGCTTGGTCTCGAACTCACGCTTGGGAATATCCGCGAACTCAGGCATCGCACGGACTTTGGCGCCGACGATTTTCGCCGTGCGCTGGGCGCCGTAAGGGGTCCAGTGCTGGTCGCCACGGAAGTAGAAATCGTGCGCCGGCAATTCATCCGGCAGTTGCTCGTTGGTCAACGGCGACAGGTCCGGCACCACATAGCCCATCTTGGCGAAGCGGCCGAGCATGGTCTTGTAGTTGCTCAGGGCCTTGTCGAAATCGAACTTGGCTTTCTCTTCGGGGTTGAGCTTGTTGCGGTTCACCAGGCCACGGGTCGGCTGGTAGACCACCACCAGTTCCACGCCCTTGGCCTTGAACGCATCGTGCAGTTGCTGCATGCGCTTGTAGCCGGCGGGGCTGGTGTCGAATTCGGTGCGCAGGTCTTCCTGGGTGCGGAACAGCCAGTCGCCCTGGGCCTGTACCAGGGTGGTGAAGTTCTGCTGGTAGCGCGTGGTGTAGTTCTTCGCGTCGTGGGCGGCCGGGCACAGGCTGCAGCACGGCTCGGCGGTGAAGGTCGGCGCCTTGATTTCGTCGGCGCGTACGCCCTGGCTGGCCGCGAGCAGGCCGAGGGTCAGACCCGAGAGGCTCAGCAGTTTGATCATGTGTGGGTGCATAAGGGTCATCCTCAGTCCTGCAATTCGGTCTGGCGTTCGACAGGGTCGATCAGCACGGCTTTCTGCTGGCGCACCAGCAGGTCGAGAATCTCTTCCTGGCGATCGCCCAGCACGCCGGAGAAGCTGATGCCGCTGGATTTGGTCGGCGCCAGCATCGACACGCGGTACAACTCGACACTCAGCGGCGAGTCGATCGACAGCGGTCCGCTTCCGTTACCTGCCAGCTCACCGCCGACCACGATCAGCGAGACCTTGGCGTCGAACGGGTCGAGGGCGATATCGCGGTCGGTGTCGGTCAAATCCTTGATGTGGCCGTAGAGGCCGGTCAGGCCGTTGGCCATCGAGGTGTTTTCGTACAGCCGGATGTTCACGCTGTTACGCACGCGGATGCCGTGGCGACGGTTGCTGATCACCTTATTGCCCCACAACAGGTTGTCGCCGCTCTCATAGAGGGTGATGCCGTCGGTGTGGTTGCGGTAGATCTCGTTGTCGGCGATCAGGTTGTTGACGCTGTTACGGTCGATCACCAGGCCCGAGAGCTTGTTGTCGTAGCTGCGGTTGTTGAAGATGAAGCTGTCGTTCACTTCGCGGGAAATGATGATGCCGTGCTTCTTCTTGGTGCCGTACACGGTGTTGTCCGCGATGATCAGGCCGTGGGAACGGTCGTGCGGGTCAATGCCGTAGACGATGTTGTCTTTGTAGGTGTTGCCCTTGATCACGAAGCCCGTGGTCTCGTAGCAGTAGAAGCCGTACCACATGTCCGAGAACTCGGAATCGATGATCCAGCCGGTCGGCTCGGGACGCTTGAGCACCTTGGCCATGTTCGGCGTGTACTGGGAAATACTCACCCCGTACGACTTACTGTTGGCGTAGCCGAAACTGGCCATCTTGGTGTTGGCGACGTAGGTCTCGGTGCCGCCCCAGGCCAGCAGGAACGGGCGGAATTCCTTGGGCGACTGGAACAGCGCCGGGCCGTTGGCCTTTTCTTTCCAGCCGGTGATCCTGGTGTCGCGCACAAACAGCTGGCCGTCGTTGATCAGGAACGAACCGGCTTCCTGGGACAGGCGCAGCTCTTTGGTCTGCTTGTCGATTTCGAGGATGCCCTTGCGCCCGACCACGATCGGCAGCTTGGCCAGGAACACACCCGGCGAGGTTTCGCTGAGGTACTGCTTGGGCACTTTGCCGAGCAGGTCCTTGAGGTTCATGTAGCCGTCGTCGACAAAGATCGCCTGGGGAATGCCGTGCTGGCGCACCACCCATTCGGCCATCTTGTTGTCGCCGCCGATAAAGTCCTTGAGGGCGTCTTCCTGCATCATCCGGCGGATGCTGATCTTGCCCGGCTTGGTCCTGACGATTTTCTTTTCCATCGCTGCGGCGGTGTAGCCCGACAGGTCCGGCAGGGCAGGCTTGGCCAGTTCCAGCGGCGCGGTCGGCGGGCTGGAAATGGTGTAGGTCTTGGCCTGTTGCAGTTCTTTGGCGATGGTCGGCGCCTTGACCTGCTGCGCGGTATCGGCGAAGGCTGTGGCACTGGCCATCAGCATCGCGGCAACCAGCAAGCGTTGAGGTTTCATTGCGCAGGCTCCCATCAGAACTTCCAGATCACGTCGACAAAGGCGCGATGCATGTACGAGTCAACCTGGCTGCCGTAGGCGTCGCCCGGCTTGAACACGCCTGCACGAAAGCGCACCAGGGCCGACGGTTCGTCGATCGACTGGCTGAGCGCGGCCGGCAGCAGGCCTTTCTTGAAGTACTTGGTGACGACCAGGTCCATCTCCTGGCCCAGGTCCTTCTTGCCGTCTTCAAGCGGCAGGGACGTGCTGGACAGGATCGCGCCGGTGACGTCATCGGTGTTGTTCTGCACGGCATCGATGCCGTTGCTGCCGACCGGCTTGTTGCCGTCGACGCGCCAGAACTTGTGGTACACCAGGCTGGCGTCGTAGTCCTCGCGCAGCTGCCAGGAACCGAACAGGCTCATGGACTGCATGTTGTTCATCTCGCCGCGAAACGCTTCGCCGAAGCGGTGCACGCGGGACTGGGTGCCGGTCCAGTTCGAACGGTTGCTCTGCAGGCCGTTCTGCTCGTATTCGGCGCTGGCGCGGGAGTAGGCCGCACCCACTTGCCACTGCGGGTCCAGACGCAGGCGGATACCCAGGTCGGTGGCCCAGCCATTCACGTCGTCGCTGCGCTTGGCGTTGGTGGGGCGGGTGCCGTCGGCGTTCAAGGCGTTGACCGTGTCGCGGTCGCCCTGCATGCCGGTGATGCTCGCCCAGTAGTTGACGGTGTTGGTGTTGCGCCAGTTGTAGGCGTCGCTGTTGGCCTCGATGCCGAGCCAGGTCAGGTCGCCGTTCTCGCGCTTGTCCAGCGAGTCGGTGGCCACGCCCGGTTCCGGGTAGTCGAGCTTGCCGTCGTCATGGGTGTGGTGGGCGCGCAGGCCGATCCACTGGCCGGGCGTCCACTGGTAGGCGGCGTCGGCGTAGAGGTGCTGGCGATCCTTGTCCTTGGGCGACAGCTCCTTGAGGTCGGTGCGGTATTCGCTGAAACGTTCAGCGACGCCGACGTTGGCCTTGAGCAGGGTAGTGTCGAAGGTCCAGTTCAGCGCTTCGATGTTGGTGTCGCGCCATTGGCCGTCGTCATTGCGCAGGCGTTGGCGACCGAACTTGAGGATCTCGCCAGGGTAGGGCGTGAAACCGCTGTAGCCGACCCAGAACTCGCGCATGGCCAGGTAGTTTTTCTTGGCCTTGCGGTCGTTGTTGGTGGTTTGCTGGTTTTCGTCATCCGCCGACTGTTGCAGGGTGTCGGTCTCGATAATGTCGCTGGACACCACGGCCTGGCCCATCGCGTAGGCGCTCCACGCGCCGCTTTCACCGTAGATCCACGGGCGCAGGTCGAGGCCGATGCCGTTGACGTCGCCGCCTTTCTGGGTGCCGAGGTCGCGGTCATCTTCGGACTGGGCGGTGGCTTTGACTTCCAGGCCGAAGTTCTTGGCTTCGGTCAGCGCGGCCAGGGTCGGGCACGACCACAGCAGGGCGAAGGTCAGGCCGATGCCGGCCTTGACGAATGGGTTGAGCTTCATAGGGATTCCTCGCCGTCTTCTTCTTGCAGGGCGTGCAGTTGCAGCGTGCTCTGGGCCAGGGTGCCGCGCGCGGCCAGCTCCTGTTGCACCAGGCGTTGGCCTTCGGCGCGTTGCTCAGGCGTGAGCGGGGCTTCGAGCTGCGTGGCCAGGTCAGTGGCCTCTGGCGTGTCCTGGGCTTTAGCCAACTGGCTGAAGACATAGGCGTTCAATGGGTCGGGCTTGGTGCCCTTGCCTTGGGAAAACAATTGGGCGATGGCGAAGTCGGCGCTGTTCTGGCCGTTGCGCGCAGCGGTCAGCAAGTGGTCGAGGGCTTTTTGCGGGTAGACCTTGCCCAGGTAGCCACGGCGATAGATCTGGCCGAGGTAGTAATCGGCGGCCACTTCCTTGCCCACGGCTTTTTCGAAGTGGGCTTCAGCGGCCTTGGCGTCGGCCGGCACCCATTTGCCTTCGTAGTAGAGCTTGCCCAGCAACAGCTCGGCGCGCGGCTGGTCGGCGGCGCGGCCGTTGTCCAGGTACTTCATCATCTGGTCGACGTCGCCCAGTTCAGGGAAGTCGTAGAGCAACTGCGCCAGGCTGACCCAGGAAGCCGGGTAGCCAGGGGCGATTTTTTCCAGCAGGGCCTGGGCGGTCTTTTCGTCGGTCTTGCCCAGCGAGGCATCGCCCAATACGCGGGCCACGCTGTCGACGCGTTGTGCGGTGACGGTGCCACGGCTGTAGCCGGCTTCCATCTGCTTGAGCAATTGGGCCTGCTTTTCCGGCTCGGCTTTCTTCTGATAGACCGTGGCCAGTTCGACGTAGCAGATGTCGGTGGTGTTCAGCGCGGCCTTGCAGATGCGCTCGACGTCATCCAGGTGCTGGTCGTAGGTGTCCTGGGTGCGATACAGCAGCACTTGGGCCAGCCCGGCTTCCGGGTAACCGGCGGCCTGCCACTTGCTGATCTGCTGCTGCGCATTCACGTTGGGGAAGCTGTGCGGGTATTGCAGGTACAGCATCGCCAGTGGGATCAGGGTGTTGCCTTCGCCATTGGCAAAGGCTTTTTTCAGCAGGCCTTCGGCTTCGTGCTGCTCGGCCTCGGTGACACCTGGCTTGGCAACCAGCAGGCGACCCAGGCGCGCCTGGGCACGTGGCGACGTATCGGCAGCCGCGCGATAAGTGGCTTCGGCCTGACGGATCTGCTCGGGGTCACGGGTGGTCACCTGGATATCGGCCAGGCCCACCTGGGCCTCGCTGTAGCCCAGGTCCGCGAGCTGCTGGTAGTTCTGCTGGGCAGTGACGGTGTCGCCACGTTTCAGCGCTTCGTTGGCCAGGCGCTGGTCGGGCAGGCCGGCGCAACCGGCGAGGCTGACCGCAACAGCCAGCAACGCCGCAGTTCCCATGTGGGAGCGGGCTTGCTCGCGAAGGGGCCCTGTCAGTTGATGCATGTGTTGGCTGACACACTGCTTTCGCGAGCAAGCCCGCTCCCACAGGGACTGCGGTGTTTTTGAGAGAGTCATCACAGGCATGTCCTCTGCTTACAGACCGTTGGCCATGGCTTTGTCGATCAGCCAGTTCAGCGATGGGCCACGGTCGCTGGTCACTTCCACCGGGCGGCCGGCGTAGGTGCTGTCCAGCGGCGCATCAGGCTTGATCTGCACGCGGATGTCGGAAGACAGGTCGGCGCTGTTCAGGCTGGTGCTGCTGACGATGGTGCCGGTGCGGACCTGTTCTTCGTCGGCGACCTGGAAGCTCACTGGAGTGCCGGGGCGCACGTCGGCGAACTGGCGATAGGTGAAGCGCGCTTCGACATTGGCCAGGCTGCCGCGTGGCACCAGTTGGAAGATCACGTCGCCTTTGCTGGCGTACTGACCGTCGGCGACCAGTTGCTGCGCCACTACGCAATCGCATGGGGAGGTCAGGGTGCCGGTCATTTGCTTGCCGAACAGCTCTTCGACTTTGGCCGGTTGCAGCTGGTCTTCGTCCAGGTGGCCCTTGAGCACGTCGAGCATGCTGGTGCTGAAGGTCGCCAGTGGCGCGCCTTTGGCAGCGACCGCATCACCCTTGAGCAGGCTTTGCACGGTGCCGTCGCGCGGCATGGTCACGTTCATGCCCGGTACGCTGACGATGCCAGCCTGGGCGTGGCTGACGAAGTACATGCCGTACACCGATTTGAAGACAAAACCGAACGCAGCGAGGCCGACCAGGAAGATCGCCAGGCTGAAGGTCACGGCACGCAGGCGGCCGAAGGCGCTCATGTTGCTGCCGCCGTCCTTGACCTTGCGCGCCTTGGTGAAGTTGTCGCGCTGCAGGGTCGCCAGCACGTCGCCCATGGTCACGATGTCACCGGACAGGTGCGAGGTGATCAGGTGGCGCAGGGTCGAGATGTCCTGAGCGTCGAGGTTCTGGAACTGGCAACCGGTGCGACCTGTCTGGCGGTCGTAGGAGCGAATTTGCAGTTCCACGTCCATGGCCAGGCCAAGGTTGTCGATGACGAACTGCAGGCGGCCCTTGTGCACTTCACCCACGGTCAACGGCTGGGTGGCGGTGAACGCCAGGCCGCCGGCGGAGAGGTCGATCACCCGTGCTTCGGTCTGGGTGCGGTCGGTGTTGAAGAAGCGCAGCTTGGCCGGGATTTTGACCCGGGCATGTTGGCGCTGGGCTTCGGACTCGTGGACAACGTTGGCGTTTACTTGGCTGTTCATGACGGTGTAATTCCTTGGTTAATTCAGGCTTGGCAGGGTCAGACCATCATCAGCAACACGGCGACGAAAATGCTGCCGGCGGAGAAGGTCATGGTCCGAGACGACCAGGTGTTGAACCAACGTTGAAAGCTGGCCAAATCGCGGGTCAGTTTGGTGTCCTGGCGGGTCCAGGACTGTTGATCAAGGCGGAAGAACACGTAGATCTTCACCAGCGCGCCCATGATCTGGTTGTAATAGAGAATCACGGGGTAGGCCGGGCCGATCTTGTGGCCGGAGCACGACAGCAGCAGGGTCAGGATCAGGCGGGTGATGCCGATCCACAGCAGGTAGGCGAGGATGAACGCGCCGCCGTACTTGAAGGTGGCGATGATTGCCACGGTCAGGCCGAGCAGGGAGGTCCACATCGACACGCGCTGGTCGAACAACACGATGCTGGTGAACAGGCCCAGCCGGCGCACACCCAGGCCCAGGGCACGGGAGTTCTGGCGCAGGTTGTTGCCGTACCAGCGGAACATCAGCTTGCGGCTGGCCTTGATAAAACTCTTTTCCGGCGGGTGTTCCACGGTGTTGATCGCGGCGTCCGGCACGTAGAAGGTGTCGTAGCCAAGGCGCATCAGGCTGAACCAGCTGGACTTGTCATCGCCGGTCAGGAACTTGAAGCGGCCCAGGCGCCAGTGTTGCAGCGAGTCGCTTTCCACGTCGGCGATAAAGCCCGGGTCGGTGACCACGCTGGCACGGAACACCGACATACGCCCGGTCATGGTCAGCACGCGCTTGGACAGGGCCATCGAGCACATGTTGATGTGGCGTTGGGCGAAGCGCAGCTTGTGCCACTCGCTCATGATGTAGCCGCCGCGTACTTCGCAGAACTCGTTGGTGGTCAGCCCGCCGACATTGCCGAACAGCTGGAACCACGGGACGGTCTTGCGGACCACGCCTTCGGCGAGCACGGTGTCGCCATCGATCACGGCGACCACGGCGCGGTCATCCGGCAGGTGGCGGGAGATGGCGCGAAAACCGAAGGCCAGGCCGTCACGCTTGCCGGTACCGGCGATGCGCACGAAGTCGAGCTTCACGTGGTCTGGCGGGTTCATGCGTTCCCACAGGCTCTTGACCAGCAGCTCATCGGACATTTCCACCAGCGAGCAGACCACGGTGGTCGGGAAGCCACATTCGATGGCCTCGCGAATCACCGAGCTGTAGACCTGCGCGGTGGTCAGCGCATCGATCCGGAAGCTGGTGACCATCAGGAACACATGGGACGGGTCGGCGGCCTTGCCCAACTTGCGCACTTTGCGGCGCAGGTGCGGGTAGACCACGTACAAAAACAGCATGCCGCGAAAGAAATGCGTAGCACCCATCGAGTAGCGCCAGATACCGACGGCGCCAATCAGGAAAATAAAATTCTTCGACTCGGAGTCGAACGTACTCGCCGGCAAAAGCAGGGCGAGTCCCATCAGCAGGCTCAGAAAGAACAGCCAGCCGGCGGATTGGAGCAGTACGTGTTTTAACTTGGACATAAGCGTCATCCGAAGGTGGTGAAAGCGGCTGGTTGCAAGCCGCAAGCTGCAAGGGCGGTGCTTTTACTTGCAGCTTGCGGCTCGAAACCTGCCGCTGCTCTTCCGTTACCAGCAAATGCCTTCGGTGCGGCCGCTGACGCTGGTGGCTGCGGACATGAAGCCCACCAGGTCGACCACTTGCTTGCCGTGCGGGGCGTTATGCGCCAGGGCACGGAACTTCTCATCGCGGTTGCCCAGGATGATCACGTCGGAGTTGTTGATCACGTCGTCGAAGTCCGAGTTGAGCAGGGACGACACGTGCGGGATCTTGCCTTCGATGTAGTCTTTGTTCGCGCCGTGGACACGGGCGTACTCGACGTTGCTGTCGTAGATGCTCAGGTCGAAACCTTTGCCGATCAGCATCTCGGCCAGCTCGACCAGCGGGCTTTCGCGCAGGTCATCGGTGCCGGCCTTGAAGCTCAGGCCCAGCAGCGCGACTTTGCGTTTGTCGTGGCCGGCGACGATGTCGAAGGCGTTCTGCACCTGGGACTCGTTGCTGCGCATCAGCGAGTTGAGCAGCGGTGCTTCCACGTCCAGGGAACCTGCGCGGTAGGTCAGGGCACGCACGTCCTTGGGCAGGCACGAGCCGCCGAACGCGAAGCCTGGGCGCATGTAGTACTGGGACAGGTTGAGGGTCTTGTCCTGGCAGACCACTTCCATCACTTCGCGACCGTCGACGCCGACCGCCTTGGCGATGTTGCCGATCTCGTTGGCGAAGGTGACCTTGGTCGCGTGCCATACGTTGCAGGTGTACTTGATCATCTCGGCAACGGCGATGTCCTTGCGGATGATCGGGGCGTCGAGTTCTTCGTACAGCGACTGCAGGACATCGCCGGAGGCTTTGTCGAACTCACCGATAACGGTCATCGGCGGCAGGTCGTAGTCGGCGATGGCGGTGGATTCACGCAGGAATTCCGGGTTGACCGCGACGCCGAAGTCGACGCCGGCTTTCTTGCCGGAGCAGTCTTCGAGGATCGGGATCACTACATTGGCGACAGTGCCTGGCAACACGGTGCTGCGCACTACGATGGTGTGGCGGGTGGTCTTGTCACGCAGGACAAAACCGATCTCGCGGCATACCGATTCGATGTAGTTGAGTTCCAGGTCGCCGTTCTTCTTGCTCGGCGTGCCGACACAAATCATCGACAGGTCGGTATCACGGATGGCTTCGGCGAAGTTGGTCGTGCCACGCAGTCGACCGTTTGCGATGCCTTGGCTCAACAGTTCGCCCAGACCCGGTTCAACGATGGGCGATTTGCCTGCGTTGATCAGGTCGATCTTTTCCTTGGAGATGTCTACGCCGACCACTTCGTGGCCACGTGCAGACAGGCAACCGGCACAGACTGCGCCAACGTAACCTAGACCAAATATGCTGATGCGCATCGCATTTACCTCTTTGTCATTGAAGACGGTGTTAATCATGCCAATAGATGGCCGGAGTTCATGTTTGCAAACGTCACTGTTCACACGGAAGTTGGGCGAATAGACGCCGACTTACCGCGTACAGGCAGGTTAAATAGTGAGTGACTAACTATTGCACTCAAGGTGTGCGCAACTTGGCCTTGTTATTGGGGCTTGCCCTAAAATGCAGCCAGGCTTCCGGGTGGAAGGGCCTGACGCCGGCGCCGTAGAGCCTTGATAGAGGCGGTTAGCCCTTTAATATCAATGGCTTGAGCGTTGGCACCGACACATTTGGGTAAGCGCTGCCTTGGCCTATAGGGGTTAGCAATTCATCCTTATCGCCGCCCTCAACTCATATCAGTTGATGATGTGACCCGTGAGTCAAAGTTGATGGGGCAACTTTGCTACTTCCGTGGATCGTTATGTAAGTCATCTCTTACAGAAACAGAGAATTTCGTTACCGGTGGTATGAGCGGCGCTTTAAGGTGAAGTTCCGGGCCGCTCATCCTGTTTCCCGAAATTTCTTGAAATATTAGAAAAGATGGCACTGGTAGTACAGTGATAGCACTTGCTATTTGGGCCAGTAGTTGTAGGGAGTTGGCGCGCAGAGATAGTTTTGTGCCACCACGGTTTGAAAAAAGTGGTGCCACTACGAAAAAAAATTGGAAATGTCGAGTGAAAGAATTGTTAGAGATGCGTCAAGATATTTTTTGACGTCAAAATAATGACGAAATGCTTGGAGGAATGTGATCAAAAATGTGGGAGCTGGCTTGCCTGCGATAGCGTCGGGTCAGTTGGCAAATCTGCAACTGATACATCGCTATCGCAGGCAAGCCAGCTCCCACATTCAAACAAGAGTGCTTGCCCGGGCCTTATTCCGGTGCGTGATCGCGCAAAAACACCAGGTTATCCGGCTTGGACTGCTCTGCATTGAAGCGATAACCCTGCACGTCGAATTGCTTGAGCTTGGCCGGGTCGTTGATGCGCTCCTCGATGACGAAGCGGCTCATCATGCCCCGGGCCTTCTTGGCGTAGAAGCTGATGATCTTGTACTGGCCGTTCTTCAGGTCCTTGAACTCGGTATTGATGATGCGCGCGTTCAGGGCTGTGCGCTTGACCGCCGAGAAGTACTCGTTGGAGGCCAGGTTGAGCAGCACGTCGTCACCTTGTTCGGCCAGGGCTTCGTTGAGCCATTCGCTGATGCGGGTGCCCCAGAAGGCGTACAGGTCCTTGCCACGGGCGTTGGCCAGTTTGGTGCCCATCTCCAGGCGGTACGGCATCATCAGGTCCAGCGGGCGCAGCAGGCCGTAGAGGCCCGAGAGCATGCGCAGGTGGTCCTGGGCGTAGGAGAAATCGGCATCGCTGAAGGTCTCGGCGTTCAGGCCGGTGTAGACATCGCCCTTGAATGCCAGCAGCGCCTGCTTGGCATTGTCCGGCGTGAAAGCGGGAGTCCAACTGCCAAAGCGCGCGGCGTTGAGGCCGCCGATCTTGTCGGATACGTGCATCAACTCGCTGATTTGCGCCGGGCTCAGGTCGCGCAATTGCTCGATCAACTCCTGGGAGTGGTCAAGGTATTGCGGCTGGGTGAAGCGCGGGGTTACCGGCTTTGACTCGAAATCGAGGGTTTTGGCGGGGGAAATCACCATCAGCATGAAGTTGGCTCCTGTAATCGTGGAGGGGATTCTAGGGGCTGGGGCGTTTTGACTCCACCTATCAAGGCAATAGACACCAAAACTGCGGGAGCCAGCGTGGGATGGGGTGTATCGGCTATAGTGCCCGACGACTCTGGAGAGGGAGACCCTAGGTGCGAATTGCGCTTTTATTATCAGCTTGCCTGCTCTGCCTGACCGCCCAGGCGGCGCCGGTGGATGTCGCCAGCCTGGACCGTGGCACCTGGCCCGAAAAGCTCGGCAGCCCGGCGCTGTTCGACGTGGCCTCGCGCGCGGAAATCCTGATGTTCGCCCACAGCCTGCTCGCCAGCGAGAATCAGGATGAAGCCGCGCTCAAGCAACGCCTGGGCTTGAAGATCATCAACATGGCGTCCATCGACGACTTGCGTCGCCAGCTCTGGCAGCGCCTGCTGGAGAACTACACGTTCGCCCAGCAAAGCTGCGAGGAAGATGCCTCGTTCTGCTACCTGGTGGAAAACATGGACGACCTGCGCGAGCAGGCCGGCAAGTTCGAGGTCAGCGAAAACTCCTTCTATATAGGCTGGGCCGGCCCCAGCCACGCGTTCCACGAACGCTACCTGGACGAGCTGCTGCGCAAGGCCGCGCTGTTTCCGCAGATCAGCAGCGAAATCGCGCGCTTTGGCGATCACGAGCGCAATGGCGACGAGTTCAACGACCGGCTGTTCCTGCTGACCTTCGATGGCGGTCCGGCACCGGTCAGCGGCAACACCGACTTGCTCACTGATTACCTGCGCAAGCAGAAGATGAACGCGACCTTCTTCGTCCTCGGCAGCAGCCTGCAGACGCGCGTCGAGCGCAGCTCGGTGGCCGATGTGCAGGCGCTGTACCAGGGCCAGTGCGTCGGCACCCAAGGCTGGCAGTATCGCTCCCATAGCCATTGGGTCGACTGGCAGGGCTCCATTACCCGCAGTGCCTCGCTCGCGCAGAACCTGATGCCGGAAAACTACCTGCCGCTGTTTCGGCCGCCCTACGGTCAGCGTCGCGCGGACAGCCAGGGGTTCTTCCAGGCCCAGGGCCTGCAAGTGGCGTTGTGGGATATCGATTCCCAGGACGAGCCGGGCAAGCTCAAGGCCGATGAGTCGGCGCAACGGGTGCTGACGTTGATGTTGCTGTGGCGCAAAGGGGTGATTGTGTTTCACGACACCCAGGACAAGGCGCGGGTGGCGTTGCCGATATTATTGCAGGCGACGGGGCAAAGCGGATTGGGTTGGCAGGACTGCCGGGAGGCGTTTCGCTGAAAAGACCGAAGTGCCCGGCCCTGTTGGGGATGCGGCATTTTCGGGGTGATTTCGTGCGACATTTCGATGCAGGCGGACTTCCGACTTTAACGGGGTCCATGGCACTCGGCTAGTGCTATTCGTCATCCTGAAAAATAAACTTCAAAAATGCGTCAAAGTGCTTTTTCCTGTCATGGGTTTTGCGGTATTACGAAGTCAGATCGCCGAAACCTGCAACACAGGTGGCGTCTTCCAAGACTCCTCATGTGGGCACTGCACTTGACGTCACTCAGGTGCAGTCGGTGGTCGAATCGAGGCGCAGCACTGTTGCGGTATTGCGTCGACTGGCTCCCACAAAGGTGACCGAGTATGGATGATCATGGACGTAACCCTTCTTCCGACCAGCCAATCCTTTATGTGCTTGATACCAACGTACTGATCCACGATCCGAACGCACTGCTTAACTTCGAAGAACACCACGTCGCCATCCCGATGATCGTGCTTGAGGAGCTCGACAAACTCAAAAGCGGGCACCACAGCGTGGCTGCCGAATGCCGCCAGGCCATCCGCCTGATCGACAAGACCCTGGGCGAAGCGTCACCTGACGACGTTGAAGTCGGTGTGCCGATCCAGCGCGGCAAAAGCGGGCCCAAGGGCTTGCTGTCGATTCTGATGAGCAAGCGCAGCGAGCCCAACAGCCTGCTGCCGGAAAATCTGAACGACAACAAAATCATCAACCAATTGATCGACCTGCACGCACGCGACAAGGACCTGCGCCTGGTGCTGGTGACCAAAGACATCAATATGCGCCTCAAGGCACGAGCGTGTGGGATCGCTGCCGAGGACTACAGCACCGACCAACTGGTCGACGACGTGTCGATGCTCTCCCGTGGGTATCACACTGTGACGGGTTCCTTCTGGGACCTGGTCAGCAAAGTTGAAACCCGTCAGGACCATGGCCGCACCTGGCACCAGGTACAGTTGATCGACAACCTGCCGGCCGTGCACATCAACGAGTTCATCATCGACGAACAGGGCTTCGTGGGCTGGATCAAAGAAATCCAGGTCGACAAGCTGCTGATCCTCGACCTGCATCAGGAACCCCTGTTGCACCAGGAAGCCTGGGGCCTGAAACCGCGTGATATCTACCAGAGCCTGGCGCTGTATGCGCTGCTCGACCCGGACATCCACCTGGTCAACCTGACCGGCGCCGCGGGTTCGGGGAAAACCATCCTCGCCCTGGCTGCCGCCATCGAGCAGACCATGGTGACCAAGCGCTATCGCCGCATCATCGCCACCCGCAGCGTGCAGGGCCTGGACCAGGAAATCGGTTTCCTGCCCGGCACCGAGGCGGAAAAAATGGAGCCGTGGCTGGGGGCGATCACCGACAACCTCGAAGCCTTGCACATGGATGACGAAAACACCCATGGCAGCGTCGACTACATCCTCAGCAAAGTGCCGTTGCAGTTCAAATCCCTCAACTACATCCGAGGTCGCAGCTTCCAGCAAAGCCTGATTTTGATCGATGAATGCCAGAACCTCACCCCGCACCAGATGAAAACCATCATCACCCGTGCCGGCGCCGGTTCCAAAGTGGTGTGCCTGGGCAACCTGGCACAGATCGACACCCCTTACCTGTCCGCGACCAGCTCCGGGCTGACTTACCTGACGGAACGCTTCAAGGACTTCCCGAACGGCGTGCACATCGCCCTGCAGGGTGTCCCACGTTCGATTCTGGCCGAATACGCCGAATCCCACCTGTAACCACGGTCAATGTGGGAGCTGGCTTGCCTGCGATAGCATCACCTCGGTGTAACTGACATACCGAGGTGCCTGCATCGCGGGCAAGCCCGACTCCCACAAAAGCCAGCTCCCACCTTTTGATCTGCGTTGGGTTTACAATCGACGCTCCTGATCAGGAGTACCGCTGTGCTGACTCATCTCGATTCCCAAGGTCGCGCCCATATGGTCGACGTCACCGACAAAGCCGTGACGTTCCGCGAGGCGGTGGCTGAAGCGCGGGTGCGCATGCTGCCCGAGACCCTGAAAATGATTGTCGACGGCGCCCATCCCAAGGGCGACGTGTTTGCCGTGGCCCGCATCGCCGGGATCCAGGCGGCGAAAAAAACCAGTGACCTGATCCCCCTGTGCCACCCGCTGATGCTCACCGGCGTCAAGGTCGAGCTCAGCGCCGAGGGCGTGGACGTGGTGCATATCCTCGCGCGCTGCAAACTCTCAGGCCAGACCGGCGTGGAGATGGAAGCCCTCACCGCCGCCAGCGTCGCAGCACTGACGATCTACGACATGTGCAAGGCGGTGGACCGCGGCATGACCATCGAAAGCATCCGCCTGCTGGAAAAGCTCGGCGGTAAAAGCGGGCATTTCAAGGCGGACCAGGCATGAGCATCAACGTACTGTTTTTTGCGCGCTACAGCGAGGTGATCGGTTTGGACTCCCTGAAGATGGAAGGCGATTTCGCCACCGTCGAGGCTGTGCGCCAGGCATTGGCGGGCGATCCCGAATTCACGGTGTTGAACGAAACCAGCCTGATGTGCGCGCGCAACCAGGAACTGTGCACCCTCGACGAGCCGTTGCAGGCCGGCGACGAAGTGGCGTTCTTCCCGCCCGTGACCGGAGGCTGAGCATGGCCATTCGTGTGCAGGCCCAGCCCTTTGACCCCGGCGCCGAAGTCAACGGCATGCACGCCGCCAATGTCGGCGTCGGCGCAGTGGTGAGCTTTGTCGGCTATGTGCGCGATTTCAACGATGGCCTCGATGTGGCGGGGATGTTCCTCGAGCACTATCCCGGCATGACCGAAAAAGCCCTGGCCAAGATCGCCGTCGAGGCTGAGCAGCGCTGGCCGCTGCTCAAGCTGGAAGTGCTGCACCGCATCGGCGCCCTGGAGCCTGGCGAGCCCATCGTGTTCGTCGCGGCTGCCAGTGCCCATCGCCAGGCGGCGTTTGATGCCTGTGCGTTTGTGATGGACTACCTCAAGACCCGCGCACCGTTCTGGAAGAAGGAAAATACCAGCGAAGGGCCGCGGTGGGTGGAAGGGCGGGACAGTGATCATAAGGCGGCGAATCGCTGGAAGGTGTAAGTGCATGAGTGCACTTTACTGAATTCTCGTCCGATGCGGGCCCGCCCGCGTTCAATGCGGGGGCTGGTGAGTCGACCCAAAGCCAGTCGTATGATACGAGCAGCAGCGTGCTGGATATGCCGGCCAGCAGTTTCGACTATTACCAGTCATTCAGAGACGAGGCCTCGAGAATTCGGCAACCCATCCTGGGGGAATTGTATCGAGGCTAGTCTTGGGTACGCGGCGTGTGCAGGCGCTGGCAAGCCAGCGCCTACAACGGTGGTGCAGGTTTAAGGGCGTTTGCGCTCAACGGCGCGCAGCAAGTGCGTCGGCGGCGTCTCGCAGCTGATCTTGCGGCCCAGCAAGGCCTCGATCGACGGCAACTGATACGAGTCGTCCTCGCCGGCAAAGCTGATCGACACCCCCGCAGCGCCTGCGCGACCGGTGCGGCCGATACGGTGCACGTAGTCATCCGGCACTTCCGGCAGGGTGAAGTTGATCACGTGGCTGATGCCGTCGATGTGGATACCACGCCCGGCCACGTCGGTGGCCACCAGCACGCGGATCTTGCCTTCGCGAAAGCCTTCCAGGGTCTTGATGCGCTTGTGTTGCGGCACATCGCCGGACAGTTGCGCGGCGTTGACGCCATCGCGCACCAGGCGCTCTTCGATGCGGCGCACTTCGTCCTTGCGGTTGGCGAACACCATCACGCGCTCCCAACCGTTGTCGTTGACCAGGTTGTAGAGCAGCTTGTACTTGTCGGCGCCGGCCACGGCATAGATGTGCTGTTCGACGTTCTCGCTGGCCACGTTTTCCGCTTCGATCTCGACGATGGACGGGTCGGTGGTCCATTGCTTGGCGAGGTTCATCACGTCTTCGGTGAAGGTGGCGGAGAACAGCAGGGTCTGGCGTTCGCTTTTCGGCGGAGTCTGGCGAATGATCTGACGCACTTGTGGGATGAACCCCATGTCGAGCATGCGGTCGGCTTCGTCCAGCACCATCACTTCGACCATGTCCAGGTGCACGTCGCCGCGCTGGTTGAAGTCCAGCAGGCGGCCAGGCGTGGCCACCAGAATGTCGCAATGCCGTGCTTCGAGGTGCTTGAGTTGCTTGTCGAAATCCATGCCGCCGACAAACGTCATGACGTTGAGGCCGGTGTACTTGGTCAGGTCGGCAGCGTCCTTGGCGATCTGCACCACCAGCTCGCGGGTCGGCGCGATGATCAGCGCGCGCGGCTCACCCATGTAGCGTTCCTTGGGCGGCGGCGTCTGAAGCAACTGGGTGATGATCGAGATCAGGAACGCGGCGGTCTTGCCGGTGCCGGTCTGGGCACGGCCGATGGCGTCTTTGCCCGCGAGGGTAAAGCCCAGCACCTGCGCCTGGATCGGTGTGCAGTACGGGAAACCCAGGTCCTGGATGGCGTGCATCAGTTCCGGGGCCAGTTTGAAGTCGTGGAAGCGGGTCTTGCCTTCCTGTGGCTCGACCACGAAGTCTTCGAGTTTCCAGGGGATGACCGCCGGTTTGGGTGCGCGTTCGCGCCGCGGCTTTGGCGCGACTGGCGCAATAGCGGCCTCGACCGGTGCTGCCGGTTCAGGTGGCGTCACCGTCGGCTTCTTCGGCTGGGCGACAGGTGCGGTCCGGCCGGGCTGTTTACCGTCATTGCGGCTGCCGGCAGTCGGGACAGGAGCACTGGGAACAGGCGCGAGCGGCTCAGCCTCGCTTTTGCCGAACATCTTCTTGAGTGCTTTGAGCACGGTGATCTCATTAATTGGTTAAGGAATATACGCCGGCCAGTGTAATGCAAGAATCGGGCGCGGCGTAGTGCGTCTGTCATACGGCTACATAAACGCTGGTTTCAGCCCAGGCGAGCGGCCAGCCAGGCACCGATGTCGTGTATCTCTTGAGGTAACACTTCGTGGCCCATTGGGTATTCCTGCCATGTCACGGTGACACCACGGCTCTTCAAATGCTCGAAGGCGCTGCGGCCCATGGCGTTCTGCACCACGTCGTCGTACTGGCCATGCAGGCACAGGGCGGGAATGCGTTGCTGGCTGGCAGACAATTCCAGCTCGTCGCCGAAAGTCGGCGCGTAGGTGGAGAGGGCGATGACGCCGCCCAAGGGCCCCTGCCAATTTATAAACGCCGTGTGGAAAACCACGGCGCCACCTTGGGAAAAACCGGCGAGGAAAATCCGAGAGGCGTCTATTCCGGTTCTCTTCTGCGCTTCGATCAGATCCGTGACCATGTTGGCCGACACTTCCAGCTCTTCCAGGCTGATCGAACGGGCCGGGCTCATGGCCTTGATGTCGTACCAGCTCGGCATCTCGTAGCCGCCGTTGATGGTCACCGGGCGTGTCGGCGCCTGGGGCAAGACGAAGCGCGTGGTCAGCAGGCTTTCCTGCAGGGCTTCGGCTACCGGCATAAAGTCGTAGCGATCGGCACCCAGGCCATGCAACCAGATTACGCAGGCGTCTGCGGGCTTGGCGGGCTGAAGAATCAAGGGTTCGGTCATGTCTGCTCCATTAATGTGCGTGCGCTCCGATTGGGTGCGTCGGAACGGTGCGCAGTGAGTTGATCTGTTAAGAGAATGTCGCAAGGTTGAATCTTTTCCTATTGACCATGGGCTGAAACGACTCAGCCATCACTCTGGTACGCGCCTTGCTATGTGTAGGTCGATGTCAGAACTATCTCAGGACGGTAACACTATCAGTGACTGCCGCTCGTGGGATAGCAACTGGAATTACTGCGACAGTCTCATGCTGCTTGACCCCAAAAAAAGCCAACACGGGTCAATATCGCCTCATAAGGGTGCGCTGAGGTTCGAGCTCCGACACAACAAGAGCAACTGGAGGTTTGAATGAAGGTATTGAAATCCACCCTGGCCATCGTTTGCGCGGCGGCTGTACTGGGTGTCAGCGGTTTCGCCCAAGCAGGCGCCACCCTGGACGCCGTGCAGAAGAAAGGCTTTGTGCAATGTGGCGTGAGTGACGGTCTGCCGGGTTTCTCGGTACCGGATGCCAGCGGCAAGATCCTGGGGATCGATGCTGACGTTTGCCGCGCCGTGGCCGCTGCCGTGTTCGGCGACGCGACCAAGGTCAAGTTCAGCCAGTTGAATGCCAAGGAGCGTTTCACCGCGCTGCAGTCTGGCGAAGTCGACATCCTCTCGCGTAACACCACCATGACCAGCTCTCGCGATGCGGGCATGGGCTTGAAATTCCCAGGCTTCATCACTTACTACGATGGCATCGGCTTCCTGGTAAACAACAAGCTGGGCGTGAAAAGTGCCAAGGAACTGGACGGTGCAACCATCTGCATCCAGGCCGGTACCACCACTGAGCTGAACGTTTCCGACTACTTCCGCGCCAACAACCTCAAGTACACCCCGATCACCTTCGACACCTCCGATGAAAGCGCCAAGTCGCTGGAATCCGGTCGTTGCGACGTGCTGACCTCCGACAAGTCCCAACTGTTCGCCCAGCGCAGCAAGCTGGCTTCGCCGAAGGACTACGTGGTTCTGCCGGAAACCATTTCCAAGGAGCCATTGGGCCCGGTCGTGCGTAACGGCGACGACGAGTGGCTGGCCATCGTGCGCTGGGTGGGCTACGCCATGCTCAACGCTGAAGAAGCCGGCATCACTTCTAAAAACGTCGAGGCTGAAGCCAAGTCCACCAAGAACCCGGACGTCGCCCGTCTGCTGGGTGCTGATGGCGAGTACGGCAAAGACCTGAAAGTGAAGAAAGACTGGGTCGTGCAGATCGTCAAGCAAGTCGGTAACTACGGTGAAATGTTCGAGCGCAACCTGGGCAAGAGCACCCCGCTGGAAATCGACCGTGGCCTGAACGCGCTGTGGAACAACGGTGGCATTCAATACGCACCCCCTGTGCGCTGATCGCTGATGGTTCTGTCACCCGGTGGGCCAACCGCCGGGTGATGTTCTGTTCCATTATTTCCGGGGCACTTCATGCAAAATCAAATCGGCGCACCAAAGCAGAAGCTCAGCTTCAGCGATCCCAAAGTGCGTGCGTGGCTCTTCCAGATCATCACGATTGTGGCGGTGGTCTCGCTGGGCTGGTACCTCTTCAACAACACCCAGACCAACCTTCAGCACCGGGGCATCACCTCGGGTTTCGACTTTCTTGAGCGCAGTGCCGGCTTCGGCATCGCGCAGCACCTGATCGACTACACCGAATCGGACAGCTATGCCCGGGTCTTTGTGATCGGCTTGCTCAATACCTTGCTGGTGACCTTCATCGGCGTGATCCTGGCGACGTTGCTCGGTTTCATCATCGGCGTGGCACGGCTGTCGCCGAACTGGATGATCAACAAGCTGGCGACCGTGTATGTGGAAGTGTTCCGCAACATTCCGCCGTTGCTGCAGATCCTGTTCTGGTATTTCGCGGTGTTCCTGACCATGCCGGGGCCGCGCAACAGCCATAACTTCGGCGACACCTTCTTTGTCAGCAGCCGTGGCCTGAACATGCCGGCAGCACTGGCCGCCGACGGCTTCTGGCCGTTTGTGGCGAGCATCGTCGTGGCCATCGTGGCGATCGTGCTGATGGCCCGTTGGGCCAACAAGCGCTTTGAGGCGACCGGCGTACCGTTCCATAAATTCTGGGCCGGCCTGGCGCTGTTCATCGTGATCCCGGCGTTGTGTGCCTTGATCTTCGGCGCGCCGCTGCACTGGGAAATGCCCAAGCTGCAAGGGTTCAACTTCGTCGGTGGCTGGGTCCTGATTCCTGAGCTGCTGGCCCTGACCCTGGCGCTTACCGTGTACACGGCAGCGTTTATCGCCGAGATCGTGCGCTCGGGCATCAAGTCCGTCAGCCACGGCCAGACGGAAGCCGCGCGCTCCCTGGGCCTGCGCCCCGGGCCGACGCTGCGCAAGGTCATCATCCCGCAGGCCCTGCGGGTGATCATTCCGCCGTTAACCAGCCAATACCTGAACCTGGCGAAAAACTCGTCGTTGGCCGCCGGTATCGGCTACCCGGAAATGGTTTCGCTGTTTGCCGGCACGGTGCTCAACCAGACCGGCCAGGCCATCGAAGTCATTGCCATCACCATGAGCGTGTACCTGGCGATCAGCATCAGCATTTCCCTGCTGATGAACTGGTACAACAAGCGCATTGCGCTGATCGAGCGGTGAGGAAACGCCCATGAGTACGCATACTTTCAAACCGGATATGCCGCCGCCGAGCAAAGTCTTCGGCCCGGTGGCATGGATGCGCGCCAACCTGTTCTCCAGTTGGCTCAACACCCTGCTGACATTGCTGGCGTTCTACCTGGTCTACCTGGTGGTGCCGCCGATCCTGCACTGGGCGATTCTCGACGCCAACTGGGTCGGCACGACCCGCGCCGATTGCACCAAGGAGGGCGCCTGCTGGGTGTTCATCCAACAGCGCTTCGGGCAGTTCATGTACGGCTACTACCCCGGCGACCTGCGCTGGCGCGTGGACCTTACCGTGTGGCTGGCCATCGTTGGCGTGGCGCCGTTGTTCATCTCGCGTTTCCAGCGCAAGGCGATCTACGGCCTGAGCTTCCTGGTGTTGTACCCGATCATCGCCTACTTCCTGCTGCACGGCGGGATCTTCGGCCTGACCAACGTAGCCACCAGTCAATGGGGCGGCCTGATGCTGACCCTGGTCATCGCCACCGTCGGTATCGCTGGCGCCTTGCCGCTGGGCATCCTGCTGGCGCTGGGGCGGCGTTCGAACATGCCGGCGATTCGAGTGGTCTGCGTGACCTTCATCGAGTTCTGGCGGGGCGTGCCGTTGATCACCGTGCTGTTCATGTCGTCGGTGATGCTGCCGTTGTTCCTGCCGGAAGGCATGGGCATCGACAAGCTGCTGCGCGCGTTGATCGGCGTGATCCTGTTCCAGTCGGCCTATGTTGCCGAGGTGGTGCGCGGGGGCTTGCAGGCGATTCCCAAGGGTCAATACGAAGCGGCCGCGGCGATGGGCCTGGGCTACTGGCGCAGCATGGGCCTGGTGATTTTGCCGCAAGCCCTGAAGCTGGTGATCCCGGGCATCGTCAACACGTTTATTGCGCTGTTCAAGGACACGAGCCTGGTGATCATCATCGGCCTGTTCGACCTGCTCAACAGCGTCAAGCAAGCCGCTGCCGACCCGAAATGGCTGGGCATGGCCACTGAAGGCTATGTGTTTGCTGCCCTGGTGTTCTGGATTTTCTGTTTTGGTATGTCGCGCTATTCCATTCATTTGGAACACAAGCTCGACACAGGCCACAAGCGTTAGGAGTTGTTGTTATGAGCGAAGCGATCAAACAGCCTGTGAGCCCTGAAGGCATTATCCAGATGCAGGGCGTCAACAAGTGGTACGGCCAATTCCACGTGTTGAAAGACATCAACCTCAACGTCAAGCAGGGCGAGCGTATCGTGCTGTGTGGCCCGTCGGGTTCGGGCAAGTCCACCACCATCCGTTGCCTCAACCGCCTGGAAGAACACCAGCAGGGCCGCATCGTGGTCGATGGCGTGGAGCTGACCAACGACCTCAAGCAGATCGAAGCGATCCGCCGCGAAGTCGGCATGGTGTTCCAGCACTTCAACCTGTTCCCGCACCTGACCATCCTGCAGAACTGCACGCTGGCGCCGATGTGGGTGCGCAAGATGCCCAAGCGCAAGGCCGAGGAAATTGCCATGCACTACCTGGAGCGCGTGCGTATTCCGGAGCAGGCGCACAAGTTCCCGGGGCAACTGTCCGGCGGCCAGCAACAGCGCGTGGCCATCGCCCGTGCCTTGTGCATGAAGCCGAAAATCATGCTGTTCGACGAACCGACCTCGGCCCTCGATCCGGAAATGGTCAAAGAGGTGCTGGACACCATGATCGGCCTGGCCGAAGACGGCATGACCATGTTGTGCGTGACCCACGAGATGGGCTTTGCGCGCACCGTGGCCAACCGTGTGATCTTCATGGACAAAGGCGAAATCGTCGAGCAGGCAGCGCCGAACGACTTCTTCGACAACCCGCAGAATGACCGGACCAAGTTGTTCTTGAGCCAGATTCTGCATTGATCGAAGTGTGAAAGGATAAACCCGGCCTGGTGCCGGGTTTATTTTTGCCTGCTGTTTTTACGCAGACGCTTGAGTGGCCAGTTGTTGCTCATCTTTGGCAATAAGCAGGCGGTTGAGGTCATCTGCGCCATTGAGCGCCTGAATCTCGGCCAGCAGGTGCGGGTGCTTATCGAGCAGACGCATAAGAATAAGCAGCGGCTCGGGTGGAAAAATTTCAGCTTTCTCATAACGGGAAAATGCGTTGTGCCCGCGGACGGTCAAGAGCCTCACCGCGTCCTTCTGTGTCAGGTGCAATTTGTGGCGGATTCGCTTCATCTCGGCAGCGATGATTTTTCTGGCATCCATCAACAGCTGGTCACTGGCGTCGGAATAGCGCTGTGCGCTGTCGTCGTTGTCATCGAATTCGATTTCCTTGCACACCTGGCATTCCCAGCCCGCGATATCGGGGATATTCCGGATCATGCCGCGTGTGTTGAGCGTAAAGGTGCGGCCTTTGAAGTGCTGCATTGCGTCATGCGTTCCGCAGCTCACGCAGTGTTGGGTGTTCATAGGATTTTCTCCTTGAAGGAGATTACGGGAGCCCCACCGCCAGGGCGGCAAGTCACTTTGATATAAATCTGCGTAGCATGAGCCTTGATCAGATAGGCGTCCTGCCACACTCGATGGTCTGCATAGGTCGTCATTGATTTGTATAACATTCGCTGCTCAAGGGCACAGACTGCGTGCTGCATCTGGCTGAGGTTTAATTCCATTTGCCTGGCGCTCTCCCGTGCACTGGCGGTGAAGGCTCGACAACCCAACCTGATGACTTCAGCTTTTATCAAGGCCAGATCGTAATGAGGTGTGTACTTTTCCATAAGACACCTGAGTTCCATAATTACCCTCTGAGGGTAATTTTACTAATCGAAAATACTGCTCCTTTACCTGCCTCAGAACCCTAGTGCGTTGCCTTTGTAGGCAAGTCCGAATAGGCTGTGGGAAAATTCATCCTATGATTGGACGAAAGTGCAAAACCCATGACAGACATCGCTCCGCTGATCAAACGCTCGCTGGTCGACCAGGCCTTGGAACAGTTGCGCCAGCGCATTACCCAAGGCACCTGGGCCATTGGCGAGCGCCTGCCTACCGAGCCGGAGTTGTCGGCCGAGCTGGGGATCAGCCGCAATACCGTGCGCGAGGCCATGCGCGTGCTGGCGTTTTCAGGATTGATCGAGATCCGCCAGGGCGACGGCAGTTACCTGCGCTCGATGACCGACCCGCTGGGCGCGATGCGCGCGTTGTCGCATTGCACCCTGGAGCAGGCGCAGGAAACCCGGCAGATTCTCGAAGTGGAGGCGATCGGCCTGGCCGCGCTGCGCCGGACCGAGGACGATCTGCACGGTTTGCGTGAGGCCCTGCAACAAAGCGCTGTGCTGTACCACGGCGACCTGGAGGCCTACATCAGCGCCGACCTGGTGTTTCACAAGCGCCTGGTCGACGCCGCGCACAACCCGGCGTTGAGTGAGCTGTATCAGTACTTTTCCGCCATCGTCGGTGCGCAGTTGCGCCAGACCCTGAACATCTCGCCGCGTCGCCAGGCGGTGTTCGACCTGCACATCGCCCTGCTCGACGCCGTCGAACACCAGGACCCGGAACGCGCCAAATCCCTCTGCCGGCAGTTGATCAATGAACCTTGAAACCCGACCTACCCGTGAACTCGAAGAGCTGTTGATCGACGCCGAAGCCGACGACGAAGTGGTGCAAACCAGCGCGCCCGCGGTGAGCCGCCCGTGGCTGTTGCTGCTCGGCCTGATCCTGGTGGCCCTGAACCTGCGCCCGGCGCTGTCGAGCATGTCGCCGCTGCTCGCCGACGTGTCCAGCAGCCTCGGGTTGTCGGCGGCCAAGGCCGGTCTGCTGACCACATTGCCGGTGTTGTGCCTGGGTCTGTTTGCGCCCACGGCGCCGATCCTGGCCCGCCGTTTCGGCGCCGAGCGAGTGGTGCTGGGGATTCTGCTGACCCTGGCTGCGGGCATCATCCTGCGCAGTTCATTCGGTGAAGTCGGGCTGTTCGCCGGCAGCCTGATTGCCGGCGCAAGCATCGGCATCATCGGCGTATTGCTGCCCGGCATCGTCAAGCGTGATTTCGCCAGGCAGGCCGGCGCCATGACCGGCGTGTACACCATGGCGCTGTGCCTGGGCGCGGCGCTGGCGGCGGGTTCCACGGTGCCCTTGAGTCATTACTTCGGCGACCGCTGGACCATCGGCCTGGGGTTCTGGATTCTGCCGGCGCTGGTGGCCGCATTGTTCTGGCTGCCACAGGTCGGCCAGAAGCACGGCGCGCACCAGGTGGCTTATCGCGTGAGAGGGCTGCTGCGTGATCCGCTGGCCTGGCAGGTGACCTTGTACATGGGCCTGCAATCGTCCCTGGCGTACATCGTGTTCGGCTGGCTGCCGTCGATCCTGATCGGCCGTGGCCTGAGCGCGACCGAAGCCGGCCTGGCGCTGTCCGGCTCGATCATCGTGCAATTGGTCAGCTCCCTCGCCGCGCCCTGGCTCGCCACCCGTGGCAAAGACCAGCGCCTGGCGATTGTGGTGGTGATGCTGTTGACCCTCGGTGGCCTGTTCGGCTGCCTGTATGCGCCACTCGATGGTCTGTGGGGCTGGGCGATTCTGCTCGGGCTCGGCCAGGGCGGCACTTTCAGCCTGGCGTTGACCCTGATCGTGCTGCGTTCGCGCGACTCCCACGTGGCGGCCAACCTGTCGAGCATGGCCCAGGGCATCGGCTACACCCTGGCGTCCGTGGGCCCGTTCGCGGTGGGCCTGGTGCATGACTGGACGGGCGGCTGGTCGGCCATCGGCTGGATTTTCGCGGTGATTGGCGTGGGCGCGATCATCGCCGGGCTGGGTGCCGGGCGTGCGCTGTATGTGCAGGTCAGCAGCGAAAAAGTCTAGAGGTACACCACTTCGAGGGTGGCCGAGCCATCGAGCAAGGTGTCGCTGCTCAGGTCCAGGTTTTGCCTGGCATTGATCACCGCTTCGATCTTGACGGTGCTGGTCAACGCCTGGATCGCCGAGGGGCCGGCGGTGCTGCCTTGGGTATCGGTGAAGCCCAGGTAACTGTTGGCGCCGATGTCGATCGGGTTGAGGTTGGCGCTGCGCCACGCCACGCCGCCGGTGGTGGATTCGGTGCCATAGGCGATTGCAGTGCTGTCCACCTGCGTCTGGCGAGGGTCGAAATTCATCGAATACAGGCCGATGCGATTACCACTGTTGTCCAGCCCCAGCCCATAGTAAATCTCACTGTTGACGGTGGCCGTGCCGTCACGGTTGTCGCGCATGCGCAGGGCAAAACGGCTCGCCGCGTTGCAGCCGATGCTGACGTGCAACTGTTTGACCGGCAGGCGCGTGCCCTTGTCGACGTTGAGGTCCTGCTGGGAAATCTTGCCGTAGTCGATCACCCCGTTGCTCGACAGCAACGGCGTGCAGGCGGTGGGGGTGATCACGCCATTGACACTCAGGTCGACGCTGGAGGCCGCCAGCGTGTGTGGGGCGCCGCCCAGCAAAACCAGCGCGCAAAGGGCAAGGGAACAGGTCTTCATGAGGCGAACTCCATAGGTCAGAGGTAGATGATTTCAAGGGTGCCCGAACCGTTGATGTAGACCACGCTGCGCAGGTCCAGTGACTGGGTCGGGGCCAGGTAGGCCTTGATGCGCACGGTGCCGGCCAGTTGCTGGATCGGCACCGGGCCACGGGTGCTGCCGACACTGTCGGTAAACCCCATCAGGCTGTTGGCGGCCATGGGGATCTGCCGCGCACTCGAACTGCTCCAGGCTGCGCCGCCACTGGTGGAGTCCGTGCGATACAGGGAGCCGAGTGCGTCGGCGGTGAATTCGGCCGGATCGATGTTGAGGTAGAAGCGCCCAATCTTGTTCTGGCTGTTGTCCAGGTCCAGGCCGTAGGCGGTTTCGTCGATCCCGCCGGTGGCCGAGCCGTTGCGGTTGTCATGCATCTTCAGCGCGAAGGGTGTGGCGGCGTCGCAACTCACCGAGAGCTGCAAGGTGCGGGTCGGCAGCGGGGTTTCATTGCTGGCATTCAAGTCCTTCGCCAGCAGCGTGCCGTAATCCACCAATCCGCCATTGGACAGTTGGGGTGTACACGCGGTGGGCGCGAAGTGGGCGCGCAGGGTCAGTGCCCGGGAGCGGCCGCTCTGCAAGGCATCGAACGTGCCGGACGCTTCCCAGGTGGTTGCCTCGCGCACACGGGTGGCGGCAATGTCGGCCCAGGCGCTGAGGCTCAGTTGCACGGCGAAGTGCTTGCCCTGCACCACGCTGGCGCCTTGCACCGGCGCCACACCATGGCCGGGACGCCAGTTCAATGCCGTGCCGACGACCGCCGGCGGCTGCCCGGCAGCCGGCAGCAAGCCCAGCTCAACCGCCTGGCCGTCCAGCACGCCGTCGCTGATCTGCAGGGCGTAGGTGCCATGTTCGGTAAACTGCAGGCGGTGTGCGTTCGCCGCCAGGGCCCGATAAAACACACTCATGTCCGCCGGTTGCGGGCAGGTAAGGTTCAAGCTCAGGCGACGCTCGCCAAGCAGGCGTTGAGGGTCGCTGTCGTTTTGCGCCAGGCGACTCATCAGGCCGAGGTCCAGCACCGCTTCGCTGATGTTCAACTGGCAGTTGTCATTGGCCATGGCGTGGCCGGCGAAGCCGACGGTCAGCACGACCGCCGTCAGCCGGCGCAGGGCGCGAAAAAAAAGCATGGTGATCGTCCTCATGAAGGGTTGCAGCGCGCTGGCGCGTTTTCGAAATACACCTGGGGATCGCCCTTGGCCGGCAACTCGAACTGCAGCCGACAGCGCGTCATTCCTGGCCCGCTGACCCACAAACCGGTGTGCTCCAGCACATTGGGCAGGAACACCTGGCCGCCGTCCTGCACCAGGGTCACGAACTCGCCGCCCGCGGTGCTGACGGAGGCACCTCGGGGCAGCAGCGCGCCCTGTTCGGTGCGCGCGGTGAGCAACACGCGACGGGTCAGGGTCACGCCGAAGTCGACCCGGTCCACCGCGCCGCGCCCGGCCGAGATCATTGCCAGGCCGTTATTGATATCGGCATTGCGCGGCAGTGAGCGGGTCTGCACCTCCACCGGGCTGCGGCCATAGGCGCTGACCTGGGGCACCACTGCCTGGCCCTGCCAGTCGGTCCATACCGGGCCGCTGGGGGTGCTCAGCTTGACCCCGGCCGTATCGCCCACCGAGACCACGGCGAAGGTGTCGCGTACCGGGTAGGGCGAGAAGGTCACGCCATCGCCGTGCACCACCACGCCACCGCGGGCACTGCCTTGATAACTCGAGCGCTCGGCATCGGAGCGGCTGTAGCTGACGTCGAGTTGGCTGTAGCGGGGCAGGGCCGAGACGCCGAGAGTGGTTTCCACCTGCTGGTCGCGGGTGTCGTGTTCGGCGCTGACGCGATAGCTCAATTGATCATCGATCTGTTCGTTCAGCCCCAGGCCGGTGCGGTGTTCGCCTCCGGAATTGCGCACCCAGGCGCGCACGCGGCGGCTTTCGCCCAGGGGCAGGCTGGCATTCAGATACACCGCGTTGTCCTGTTGCTGGCGCCCGCCCATCTGCCATTCGGCGCTCGCCGACAACGACACGCCGCCGACGCTGGTGCCCCACGACACCAGGCCTCGGCTGCTGCTGTCGCCATCAAAGCTGCTGGAGCGCGACACCCCGGCACTGAACGCCCCCAGCCACGGGTGCGACCAACCGACGTTGGCGCTTTGTTGATCGCGATAACGCGAGCGCCGTTGCTGGGTGGTTTCTGGTTCGTAGGTGGCTTCTTCCAGTTCGCGGTAGCCGGGCGTGCGCCACGAGTTGGCCACGCTGAATGACCATTGATCATTCAGGCGCTGGGACCATGCCAGGTCGGTCTGTACCCCACGCACGTTGTGCCGTGCCTGGGTATCGGCGACCTGGGTGGCCAGTTGCACCTGACTGTCCAGCCATGGCAGCCAGCCCAGGCTCACGCCCGCCGCCCGGTATTCGCTGGACGCCAGCACGCCGCTGCCCAGGGACAGTTGCGGGTGGACGGCGCCGGTCCAGCCAGCGCTGGCCACCCACGGATCGTCACCCTGGGCATCGCCGATATTGCGCACACGGCCCGCTGCCACCGAGTACCCCGGCGCTGGCAAACCCAGGCCGAGCATGGCGGCGGGTACGGTGAAGCGGCGCTCGCCGCCGCTGCTTTCCTTGACCGTGACTTCAACGTCCGAGCGAGCATTCAGGCGCCGCACATCGGTCAGGGAAAACGGCCCGGCCGGGACTACGGTGGAGTGAATCAACGCGCCGTTCTGCCGCACCTCGACCTGGGCCGGACTGTTGGCGATACCCTCGATGGTTGCGCCCTGGCCTTGTTCTTGAAGCGCCTGTTCGGTCAGGACCTGCACCCCGGTGATCTGCGCACCGGCCAACACCGGGTTATAGAGGTTGATCTGCCCGGCCTGCAGCACTGCCTGTTGGCTGGCAAAGGTACGCTGGGCATACGCCTCGAGATGGGTGCTGCGCGACCGACCGTCCTGCCAGGTCTGCACCTGGCGGCTGCGCACGATCCAGTCGCCGGCGTTGAAGCCAACCTCGGTATTGGCCGAGCCAAACCGGCTGTCGTTGTCGCCGAAGCGGTTATAGAACCCCGTCAGGTCGTAATTGAACAGGCCGGCAACGCCCCCCGTCTGATAGCCCGAGACGTCCTGTTGCAGTGGCCGCAAGGCTTCGGTCGGGACTACCAGCGACACGCTGAGGTTGGCCGGGTCCGGCTCCACCAGGCTTTGTGGGTACTGCGCGAGCAGGTCATGGCAGGGGCCATTGTCGCCGGGCACTATCAGGTTGGCGGCGTCCAGCACGGCCTGGTCAAAGCACAATCGGCCCTGTTGATCGAAACCCACCTCGACACGCCCACGGGGCTGGCCGTTGACGCGCAGGCTCACCGCATGCCGGCCAGCCGCAAAACGTGGAGCGTCCAGCAGCAGGCTGGCCAACTGCGGGTCGATGCCGCGTTGGTGCAGGGTGGTCGCATCGAAGCCGGCACGCGTTTCGGCCCAGGCTTCAGCGGGCAGCAGGGCACACGCCAGCAGCAGCGCCGGGAAGGCGCTGCGGGCGGGTATGTCGGGCACGGCATCGCCGTCACGGTAGCTCAATACTGTTTTCACGAAAGGCACTCAAATGATGGGCGTCTGCGCGCCCTGGTGACGGTCTTCGAGCCGCCACTTCGTTATGCAGGCGTCGGGCGCCTGAAGTGTTGGTCAGGTGAGGGGGGCTTCGTAGGCAGCCACGGCAAAGCCGTACACAGTGGCCGGTTGCAGCCGGACTTTGCTCGCCGGGCCGCCCGTGGCAGGCACGCTCAGGGTTTCTCCCGGCAACACGTAGGTGCGCGGCAGCATGGCCTTGCCGTCACCGGGCAGCAGCCGCAACTCCTGGGCCAGGCGCACCACGTACGGGCTGTCGTTGCGCACCTGCAAGGTGCTGCCGTGCTGTGACCAGGTCAGGTGGGTCCAGGGGGTGCGATTCAGCGCCAGGCCTTTGGGATGAATGATCACCGGCAGGTTCTGGCGCACCGTCACACCCACCCGGGCGTGCCCGGCTTCGGTCGCGGGGCGGCCCTGGGGCATGCCCTCGAAGATCGCGCGCTTGAGCCGTTGGGTCAGCAGCGGTTGATGGCTTTGCAGGATGAACCGTACCAGTTGCGATTTGGAGGCTTCCACCCGCGACAACGGCGGGGTGACCACCAGCAGCGGCTCTTTGTCTTCGGGAATGTCTTCCAGGGTGACGTGCAGCAGGGCGAGTTGGCTGTCGGTGTTGGTGACCGACACGGCCGCCTCGCCTTCGGCTTCGTAGACGATGACCACCGAAGTGTCGGGGATCATCCCGTCGGCCTGCGCACCTGCGCCAAACAACAGGGTCAGGGCAAGCAGGCCGGTAGTGGGTTTGAATGATGTCGTCAGCATGACGGGGTTTTCCATTGGGGCAACATGAAGAGGTCAGAGGTAGCGCAGATCCAGCACGATGGCGCCGTCGAGCGGCACCTCCTGATTCAGGGTCAGGTACTGGGCGAAGTTGATGGAGGTGTCGATGCGCAACTGGGTGCTGAGCTGGCCGATGAAGTCGGGTTGGCGATCACCCGGCGGCGCAAATCCCACATAGGCTCTGGGACTGGCAGTGGCTTGCGGCGACCAGGTTTCGCCGTTGTCACTGGACGCCAGGGCCTGCATGGCCTGGGCGTCGCCCATCGGGTTGCGGTAAGACAAGGCCACCGACCCCAGGCGCTCGGCCGGCGCATGCAGGTTCCTGCCCAGGCCGTAGAAAGCCCCGGGGTCGAGTGACGACTCGGCGCGGTTGTCGAGCCCCACCAGGGCAAACAGCATGGGCCTGCTGCACTGCACGCTCAGCTCCAGCAACCGAGTGGGCAGCACGGTGAATTCGCTCGGGTTCAAGGTGTGCGAGGGGATTTTCCCGTGGTCGACCGTACCATCGTCCGATAGCGTGACGTGGCAGGCGTCCGGCGTCACCCGGCCGGTCACGGTGAGGTCGACAAAGGAGGCGGCGAAGGCCGCAGGAGCGGTCGTCAACCAGAGCAATACAGCCAGGAAGCGAGAGTGCGTGTTCATCGGTGGGCGCCACGGGTCGAGTTGAATACGGGCGGTACAACAACAACGCCCATGCCTGCGAGGTGTTGCCAGGCATGGGCGCCCAGGGGTTACAGGTACTTCACTTCCAGGGTGGCCGAACCGTCGAGGGTCACCTCGTTGCTCAGGTCCAGGCCGTCGGTGCGTGCGATGGAGGTTTCAACCATCAACTCCAGCGACAAATCCTTGACCGGCACCGGTTGAGTGGCGTCATCCATGCTGGCCACCGACATGTACAGGCCTGGATCCCAGAATTTTTCGCGGTACCAATTATCCTGGCCGTTGAAGGATGCAATCGACTGCACCGCAGTACCGTCGGCAACCGGGTTGTCGAGTGTCAGATAAAACCAGCCGAGCTTCTGGGTGCCGTTGATCAGGCCCAGGCCGTAGTTGCTGGGAGTAATCGACGAGCCGGCCCGGTTGTCGACCGAATGCAGTGCAAAGAGGATTGCGCTGTCGCAGCTCACGGCCATGGTCAGGGTGTGCGTCCCGATGTGCGTCGGGTTGTCCGTGCGCAGGTCCTTGGCGGAAATCTTGCCGTGGTCGATCACCCCACCGCTGGACAGGACGGGGGTGCAGGCACTCGGTACGATCAGGCCCTTGACGGTCAGGTCGACGGTGGACGCGGCGTAAGTGGCAGCGGAGCCGAGCAGCATCAGGCTGGTGGCGAGGGCGGTAAACAGGGGCTTCATGAGAGTCGAATTCCTTTCGATTGAGTCTGTGTGAGGCATTACAGGTAGTTGACCTGGACCGTCGCGTGCCCGTCGACGGGGACTTCGTCGGTCAGGGTCAGGCCGTTGGCGGGGGCGATGTGGGTGTACAGGCGGATTTCGGCATCGAAGTCCTGCACCGCAATCGGCACCAGTTGGTTGCCCCTGGCGATTGCCGTCAGCATGGTGTGGGTGAGCATGCTGGTGGGCAGCCATGTAACGCCGCCATCGACAGACGTAATGGCGCGTGCAGCGACGCCGTCCGCCACTGGGGCATATAGATGGAAGGCGGCGCCGCCGACTTTTTCACCGTCCGATGTCATGCCCAGGCCATGCCAGTTGGCGTGGTTGGCCGAGGAACCGGCGCGGTTGTCGATGGTGCTCAGGGTGAAGAAGGTCGGCGCCTCACAGCGCACACTCAACTGCATGGTTTGGTGGGGCAGCGAGGTGTACTGCTCGGCCTCGAGATCCTTGGCGGCCATTTTTCCGAAGTCGATCGTGCCACCGCCGGAGATCAGCGGCGCACAGGCGCTGGGGGTAATGGTGCCTTTGACGGCGAGGTCGGTGGAGCTGGCGGCCAGTGCCCATGGCGAGGCCGCGAGCAACAACACTGCCAATGGGATTGCAGGGGGAACGTGCATGGTTGGAACCTTCCGTGTGGACGGGGTTGGGGTTACAGGTACATCACTTCCAGGGTTGCGGAGCCGTCGATGGGCGCCTCGTCACTGAAATCGAACTGGTCTGCACGGGCGATGCTGGCGCCGACTTCCAGGTCCAGCACCAGGCTCTTGATCGGCAGCAGTGTGGTTGCGTCGTCCACTGCCCCGGCGCCCCACAGGGTTTGCAGTTCCCAGTTGCGCTCGCTGTACCAGGTGCGACCGCCATCGACGGAGGCAATCGGCTGGGCACTCACACCGTCGGCGAGCATGTTCAAGGGGGTCAGGTAGAACCGGCCCAGTCGCTTGTTGCCATTGATCAGGCCGAGGCCGAAATCACTGCTGCCGGTCGAGGTGCCGCTGCGGTTATCGATGGGTTTGATGGCGAAGGGGATGCTTGCATCGCAAGTGATGCTCAACTGCAGGGTCACTCGGGGCAATGACGTCGGATTGTTCTGGACCAGGTCCTTGGAAGCTATTTTTCCGTGATCCACCATACCGCCGCCCGAGAGCGTCGGTGTGCAGGCATTCGGGGTGATCAGGCCTTTGACGGTCAGGTCGACGTTGCTGGCGGCAAAAGCGGGTGTAGTACAGGCGAGTAAAAGGGCGATGCTCGACAGCGTCAGGGACTTGCTCATTTCAATACGTTCCACTACAGGGCTGGCTGATATAAAGCGCGCGCAGCGTCGACCGGCCTGTCTGGGCAGGCGGCGAGCAAGGCGGCAGGTTGTATTTGGATGGGATCGCCGATGACCGCGAGCCCGTTCCCTCTTTGCGGGGTGGCGGCAATTTAGCCGGGCTCTGGGGTCGGGGAAATACAACTATTACGACAATCGAAGTAACAAGTATTTGGGCATGAGAACGTGAGAACTTATGTGCTTGTTATGTAAGAAAGTTGAATTTTTCGTAGTTGTTGTATCGTCATTTTTATCTCTAAAAGGCTATTCATGGTCGCTTGTAAACAGTCGTGTGAGAGCCTTGGGGTGTTGATGAACTCATGGGCTGGACAATCACGGTAAGCACAATGAGGTGACCCTGGTGACAAGGGTATTTTCCGATCAAGTACCTGTCCTGAAGTTGGCACCTTCACCCTCGCCACCGTGGGTGGCAGAGCCGCCGGACAACTCGCAGGGCATCACGTGGCCAACCCGTGCCCGCCTGGTCGAGATTTTCGGCAGTGATGAAATGGTAAGCCGGGTGCTGGTCAGCCTGATGAATGAAGCTCGCAAGGACGATGCCTTGCTGGATCAGGCGCGGATCAGCGCCAATGCCCCTTTGGTAGTGGAGCGCCTGCACCGGTTGGTGGGCAGCCTGGCGTTTGTCGGCGGGGTCGACCTGGAGCGTGGCAGCGAGCACCTGATCGCGCGGGTACAGGCCTTTGGGGTGGCGGCGAATGCGCTGCAGTTGCAAGCGTTCCAGCGCAACCTGCGGGTCTATATCGCTTACTTGAGTCGACTATGAACCCTCGGAATAGAGAACTTTGTAGGAGGTTTTTCGGTTGTGCTGAAGGCCTTGTATGTAGGTAATTTCTGTTTATTTTGTAGGTATAAGGTTGTCGGCTATCAATTACTGGGCGCGGTTAAAAACACCGCGCGCCGAGTGGTTGTTGAGGCTCGCGCACAGAGGTATTTTGCCAAAATTCCAATTGCCATCATTCGTGGGTATTTATGCTTCGTGTAATTATTGCCGACGACCATCCGATTGTGCGTATCGGGCAACGGGTGGTGATTGAAGCGGGCGGCCGGTGCAAAGTGGTCGGCGAAGCCGATGGGCCCGATGAGTTGCTCAAGTTGTTGAGCACGGTGGCCTGCGATGTGCTGGTGACGGACTTCGCCATGCCGGGCGGCCAGCAGGCCGACGGTTACGGATTGCTCGGCCTGTTGCGACGCCAGTATCCGACTTTGCCGGTGATCCTGGTGACCATGTTTGCCAACGTCGCAACGCTGCGGGCTTCGTTTGCCCACGGTGCGCGCGCGATTGTCGCCAAGAGCGCGTCAGCCAGGGAGTTGCCGATCGCGATCAGGACGGTGATCCAGGGCGAGACGTTTGCCAGTGAGTGCCTGAAGGCGCAACTGTTGGAGGCCGGCACCGGCGACCAACTGCAACAGCCGCAGTTGTCCAGCAAGGAACGTGAAGTGGTGAGGATGCTCGCCAGCGGCATGACCGTCACGCAGATTGCCGCGCGGGTCAATCGCAGCATTTCGACGATCAGCAAACAGAAAAGTACCGCCATGAGCCGGTTGTGCATTTCCACCGACGTCGACCTGTTCGCCTATGCGCGCAGTTGCGGCATGGTGCCGTAGCGGGGGGCGGGCCATTCCCGGCGTAAATGCCGATAGAGTTTTGCCCAGGCGCAGACTATCTTGATCGGCTTACAACCCTGGTTTGGAACCTGCCCATGAGCGATGCACACAACGCCCTGATCACCGAGTTCTACAGCGCCTTCCAGCGGCTGGATGCCGAGGCCATGGCGGCCTGCTACACCGAGGACGTGCTGTTCAGCGACCCGGCCTTCGGTGAACTGCGCGGCCGTGATGCCGGCGACATGTGGCGCATGCTCACCACCCGGGCCAAGGATTTTTCCCTGACTTTCGACCATGTGCGCAGCGATGAGACCAGCGGCAGTGCGCATTGGGTGGCTACCTACCTGTTCAGCGCCACCGGCAACACGGTGGTCAACGATATCGGCGCACGCTTTGTGTTTCGCGAGGGCAAGATCTGCGAGCACCACGACCACTTCGACCTGTGGCGCTGGTCGCGCCAGGCCCTGGGCCTCAAGGGCCTGCTGCTGGGCTGGTCGCCAGCGCTGAAAAACGCCGTGCGCGCCCAGGCGCTCAAAGGCCTGAAGGCATTTCAGGCCAGTCGTTGATAAGCTTGGCGCACCTCTGGATTGCCGACTCGACCTGTGACTGATCTTCCTGCCCCCAAACCCTGGTTCGTCTACCTGGTGCGCGCCGCCAACGGCGCGCTGTACTGCGGCATCAGCAATGACCCGGTGCGCCGTTTTGCCTCGCACCAGAGCGGCAAGGGCGCGCGTTTCTTCCTGTCGAGCCCGGCAGTGGCTTTGGTGTACACCGAGCAATGTGCGAGCAAGGGCGAGGCTCTGCGCCAGGAACGCTTGATCAAAAAACTGAAAAAAAGCGCCAAGGAATGCCTGGCGGCGAGCGGCTCATTGATTTGACTGATGGGTTCCCATGATCCCCACGCGCGTGGTTGCAGGCTAAGCTAGCGGCTCACCTATCGAGCGGAGCCTGGCATGTCTGAGTTGATCCTTCACCACTACCCGCAATCTCCCTTTGCTGAAAAAGCCCGCCTGTTGCTGGGTTTCAAGGGCTTGTCCTGGCGCTCGGTGCATATCTCACCGGTGATGCCCAAGCCTGACCTGACGGCCCTCACCGGTGGCTATCGCAAGACGCCGGTGCTGCAAGTCGGCGCCGATATCTACTGCGACACTGCCCTGATCGCCCGCCGCCTGGAGCAGGAAAAAGCCGCGCCGGCGCTGTTCCCCCAAGGCCAGGAACTGGTCACCCAAGCCTTTGCCGCCTGGGCCGATTCGTTGGTGTTTTCGCACGCGGTGGCGCTGGTGTTCCAGCCAGAATCCCTTGCGGTCAAATTTGCCAAAGTGCCGCCGGAAATGATCCAGGTGCTGGTGGCCGACCGCAGCAAATTGTTCAGCGGCGGCACGGCCGCCCGTGTGCAGCTGGACCAGGCCAAGCACCAATGGCCGGTGATCGTCGCGCGCATTGATCAGCAATTGCAGCATCAGTCGGGGGATTTCCTGTTCGGCGAGCCGTCGATTGCCGACTTTGCGCTGGCGCATCCGTTGTGGTTCCTCAAGGGGTCTTCGGTGACCGCGCCTCTGGTGGACGCTTATCCCGCTGTCGCTGCGTGGCTGGACCGGGTGCTGAGCTTCGGCCATGGCACGGCGACCCAAATGAGCGCCGAGCAAGCCCTGGACGTGGCGCGCAACGCGACGCCTGCGGTGTTGCCTGACGAGATCTTCGAGGACCTGAACGGCTTCAAGCCTGGTCAGCAAGTGAGTATTTGCGCCACTGACTACGGCACTGACCCGGTCGCGGGTGAACTGCTGTTCGCGGGCCGCGAGGAACTGATCCTGCGCCGCATTGATGAACGCGCCGGCACCGTGCACGTGCATTTCCCACGCTTGGGGTTCCGTATTCAGGCGTTGTAGGCGCATTCCTGCACAGGGCCAGCGGTTTTTTTTGAATTATTTTCAAAATCAGGTGAGGTAAATCGTCAGCCCATCCGTGTAGTGCTTGAAACTGCGATCTATTCGCATTAACAGCGTTTTCTACACGGGTTCTCACAGCATGAAGTCGACGGCGGGCGGTTTGGTTAAACAGTGGCTGGGAGCCTCGGTATTGGCGGTGTCGGGGCTGGCGTTGCTGCCCCTGTGCGTGGCGCAGGCCCAGGAACAGCAAAGCGCCCAGTTCAATTTTGCCCTGGCCGCCAAACCGCTGCCCCAGGCCCTGAGCGATTTCAGCCGGGTTACCGGGATCAGCGTGATCTACACCGATGAAGCGCCTTACGGCCTCAGCGCCCCGGCGGTCAGCGGGCAAATGAGCGCAACCCAGGCCCTGCAACGCCTGCTGGGCAACTCGGGCTTCACCTTCCGCCAGATCGACGCTCGCACGCTGGCCCTGGAACCGCTGCCCACCGACGGTGCGGTCAACCTCGGGGCCACCACCATCAGTGGCGTTGGCCAGAACCCGTCCCAGGACAGCACCAGCTACCAGCCGCCGCCCACCAGTTCGGTGATGCGCTCCCACGGCCTGCTGCTGGAAACCCCGCAAACCGTCAACGTGGTGCCGGCCCAGGTGCTGCGTGACCAGACCCCGCGCAACCTGGATGATGCCCTCGCCAATATCAGCGGCATCACCCAGGCCAACACGTTGGCCAGCACCCAGGACGCGGTGATGCTGCGCGGCTTTGGCGACAACCGTAACGGCTCGATCATGCAGGACGGCATGCCGGTGGTGCAGGGCCGAGCGCTGAACTCCACGGCCGAACGCGTCGAAGTGCTCAAGGGCCCGTCCTCGCTGCTGTACGGCATCCAGGACCCGGGCGGCGTGGTCAATATCGTCAGCAAGAAGCCGCAATTGACCCAGGCCACGTCGCTGACCGTACGCGGCTCGACCTTTGGCGACGGCAAGAACGGCAGCGGCGGCAACCTCGACACCACCGGGCCGATTGGCGATTCGGGCCTTGCCTACCGCCTGATCGTCGACCATGAAGACGAGGATTACTGGCGCAACTTCGGCACCCGCCGCGAATCGTTGGTGGCGCCGTCGCTGGCCTGGTATGGCGACACCACCCAAGTGGTATTCGCCTACGAGCATCGCGAGTTTCTCTCGCCATTTGACCGGGGCACCGCCATCGACCCCAAGACCAACCACCCGTTGGATATCCCGTCGACCCGTCGCCTGGACGAGCCGTTCAACAACATGGAAGGCCGTTCCGACCTGTACCGTTTTGAAGTCGATCACGAACTCAATGACGACTGGAAAGCCCACTTCGGCTACAGCTGGAACCGTGAAACCTATGACGCCAGCCAGGTGCGCACGGTGTCCGTCAACGCCAACGGCACCCTGACGCGCAGCATGGACGGCACCCGCGGCGCCCTGACCACCGACCGCTTCGCCACGGCGAGCCTGGAAGGCAAGGTCAACCTGGGCGGCATGCAGCACGACCTGGTGTTCGGCCTGGACGACGAGTACCGCAAGATCTACCGCGCCGACCTGATTCGCCAGGCGCAGCGCAGCGTCTTCAGCTACGTCAATCCGGTCTACGGCAGGGATGTGGAAGGCACCGCCGTCAGCGCCAAGGACAGTGCGCAGACCGACCTGCTGCGCAGCGACTCGCTGTTCTTCCAGGACTCCGTTCACCTGACCGACCAGTGGATCTTCGTCGCGGGTGCGCGCTACCAGATGTACGACCAGTACGCGGGCAAGGGCGTGCCATTCAGCGTCAACACCAACGGCAATGGCCAGGCCTGGGTGCCACGTGCCGGCCTGGTGTACCGCTACACCGATGAACTGTCGTTCTACGGCAGCTACACCGAATCCTTCAAGCCCAACTCCACCATTGCCCCTTTGGCCGATGGCAGCAAACTGACCGGTGACCTGACGCCGGAGCAGTCCAAATCCTGGGAGCTGGGCGCCAAGCTCGACATCCCCGGACGCATCACTGCCAGCGCGGCGTTGTTCAACATCGACAAGCGTAACGTGTTGGTGTCGGTGGGTTCGGGCGCGAACACCATCTACAGCATCGCCGGCCAGGTGCGCTCGCGTGGCCTGGAACTGGACGCCACTGGCCAGTTGACCGACCAATGGAGCGTGATCGGCAGCTATGCCTACACCGACGCCGAAGACGTGAAAGACAAAGACCCGACCCTGGAAGGCAACCGCCTGCAGAACGTGGCCAAGCACACCGGCTCGCTGGCGCTGGCCTATGACTTCGGCAACGTTTTTGGCGGTGACCAACTGCGCGTCGGCACCGGCGCACGGTATGTCGGCGCCCGCGCAGGCGACGCCGCCAACGATTTCACCTTGCCCGGCTACACCGTGGCGGACGCGTTCGCCACCTACGACACCAAGATCGAAGGGCAGAAGGTCAAGTTCCAGCTCAACGTGAAGAACCTGTTCGACCGCACCTACTACACCTCGGCGGCCAGCCGGGTGTTTGTATCCCTTGGCGATGCGCGACAGGTATCGGTCTCGAGCACGCTGGAGTTCTAAAGATCCACCGTTGTGGAGAGCGGGCTGCCTGTGGCAAGCAAACTTTCCGGGGCCGGCATGCTGCCTGTGACAAGCAAGGTTTTTGGGGGCCAGCATGCTTCCTGTGACAAGCAAGGTTTTTGGGGGCCAGCATGCTTCCTGTGACAAGCAAGCTTTTTGGGGGCCAGTGTGCTTCCTGTGACAAGCAAGCTTTTTGGGCCAGCATGCTGCCTGTGACAAGCAAGCTTTTTGGGGGCCAGTGTGCTTCCTGTTACAAGCAAGCTTTTTGGGGGCCAGTGTGCTTCCTGGGACAAGCAAGCCTTTTGGGGGCCAGCATGCTTCCTGTGACAAGCAAGCTTTTTGGGGCCAGCATGCTTCCTGTACAAGCAAGCTTTTTGGGGGCCAGCATGCTGCCTGTGACAAGCAAGCTTTTTGGGGGCCAGCATGCTGCCTGTGACAAGCAAGCCTTTTTTGGGGCCGACATGCTTCCTGTGGTGAGCGGGCTTGTCCCGCGTTGGGCTGCGCAGCAGCCCCAAATCCAGGCACCGCGATACCCCCGAAAAAAACGCAGTGGCTTTATTGGGTCCGCTTCGCCGCCCAACGCGGGGGCAAGCCCGCTCGCCACAAACACCTTGAGCTGTTAGCGTTGCCGCCACCTGACGCTTTGCGGAACACGATACTGATGCACTTTGGACGATGGTTACACACTGGCACGCTGTGGGTCGGCTTGAGCTTTTTACTGGGAGGTTGCGCGAGTGTTTCGCCGACCTCCACCCCAGCGACCCTGGACCACCTGCTGGCCGACCCGGCCCTCAACGGCGCCACCGTCTCAGTGATGGTGCGCGACGCCCGCAGTGGCACCACCCTCTATCAGCACAACCCGCGCACGCGGTTGATCCCGGCCTCCAACCTCAAGCTGCTGACCACTGCGGCGGCGATGGATGTGCTCGGCCCGCAGTACCGCTTTTCCACCCAGCTCTTGAGCAACGGCACCCGCCAAGGCGAGCGCCTCAGCGGCAACCTGTACCTGCGTGGCCTGGGCGACCCGACCACGCAGTTCGCCGACTACCAGGCCCTGGCCGCCCAACTGGCGAGCCAGGGCGTGCGCCAGGTGCAGGGCGATTTGGTGTTCGACGACACCTGGTTCGACGCCGAGCGCCTCGGCGTGGACTGGGCCCAGGATGACGAAAGCACCTACTACGGCGCACAGATTTCGGCGCTGACGGTGTCGCCCAACAGCGATTTTGATGCGGGTACTTTGCTCGTTACCGCCCGCGCGCCGGTGGCAGTCGGGCAACCGGTGAGTGTCGTGGTGAGCCCGGCCACCGATTATGTGCAACTCAGTAATCGTGCGGTGAGCGGAGCGGGCAACAGCTACGCGATCACTCGCCAGCACGGCACCAACCTGCTGCAACTCAGCGGCGCGTTGGCGCCGGGTAAGCAGAGCCGGCAGTGGGTGAGTGTGTGGGAGCCGACGCAACTGGTGGCCAATCTGTTCGAACAGGCGCTGGCGCAGCAGGGCATCCAGGTGCTGGGGCGGCGTGTGATCGGTGCGAGCAGCCCTGCGACGGCCACTGTGCTGGCGGAGCATCAATCGGCACCGCTGCAGGACCTGATCACGCCGTTGCTCAAACTCTCGAACAACAACATGTCCGAAGCCTTGCTCAAGGCCATGGGCCGCAAGACCGCCAATGCCGGCACGGCAGCGGCGGGCGTGGCGGCGGTGGCGGGCTTTCTGCAGCGCCAGGGGCTGGACCCGGCAACGCTGAGCCAGGTGGACGGCTCGGGCTTGTCGCGACGCAACCTGGTGTCGTCGCAGACCCTCACCGACCTGCTGCTGGCCACGTCCAGACAGCCGTGGTTCGAGGCCTGGTACAACGCCTTGCCGATTGCCGGGAATGCCGACCGCATGACCGGTGGCAGCCTGCGTTATCGCCTGCGTGGCAGCGCTGCCGAAAACAACCTGCACGCCAAGACCGGCTCGATGGCCGGCGTGTCATCGCTGAGTGGCTACATCACCGACGCCAAGGGGCGGCGCCTGGTGTTCTCGATGATCAGCAATAACTACGTGAGTGACGCCGCGCCTATTCGCGCTGTGGAAAACCGCGTGGCGCTGGCCTTGAGCCAATGGCACGAGTGAGTTGACTCAGGGCTGATAGCCCATGCGCCAACTCACGGCCCGAGTGGCGGCCAGCAAGTGCTGGGCCGCCGGGCCATCTTCATCGGCGTGAAACAGTGAGGTGGGGCCGACCACGGTCATCACCGCCGCCACTTGCCCGACCGCGTTGAACACCGGCGCCGACAACGCATCCACCCCCGGCATCAGCAGGCCGTGCACAAAGTGCAGGCCGCGCTGGCGGATCTGCTCGCAGGTGCGCGCATAGGCCTGATCGTCCGCGAGGGCATGGGCGATGCCGGCCTGGACCTCACGCTCACGCAACTCCACGGTTTCCCGCGAAGGCAGGAAGGCGCTGAATACCAGCCCGGTCGACGAACTGAGCAACGGCAACACCGACCCCAACTGCGTCACCACAGTGATGGCGCGCACCGCCGGCTCGATGTGCACGACGGTCGCGCCTTGATTGCCCCACACCGCCAAAAAGCAGGTTTCATTCAATTCATCGCGCAGTTCCGCCAGCGGCATCGCGCCGACTTTCAGCACATCCATGCTGCCCAGCGCGGCCAGGCCGACACGCAGCGCCTCGCGGCCGAGACCGTAGTGGTTGGTGGCGGTGTTCTGTTCGGCAAACCCCGAGGCGATCAGCGCCTGCAGGTAACGGTGCACCTTGCTCGCCGGCATTTGCACATGATCGGCCAGGCGTGACAGCGAGGTGGCCGGCGACAATTCGGCCAGGGCCTTGAGGATATCGGTGCCCACTTCGGCCGAGCGGACTTTCTGTTTACCGGTGTCGCGGGGCTTTTCCATGGAGGGGCGAGAATCCGAGAGATGAATGGGCGTCTTTATAGCTTGACGGTCGACAGTGATCAAATTACGTTATGCGTAACTGGATTACGATAAAAACAACTTCCGTCAGAGGATGATCCATGAACCTCGAATACCTCTCGGGCTTCGGCAATGAATTCGCCAGCGAAGCCCTGCCCGGCGCATTGCCGGTCGGCCAGAACTCCCCGCAAAAAGCGCCCTACGGGCTGTACACCGAACTCTTCTCCGGCACTGCCTTCACCATGGCGCGCAGCGAAGCCCGCCGCACCTGGCTGTATCGCATCCAGCCGTCGGCCAATCACCCGGCGTTCGCCAAGCTGGAGCGGCAATTGGCCGGTGGACCACTGGGCGCGGTGACGCCCAATCGCCTGCGCTGGAACCCGTTGGATAGTCCGAGTGAGCCGACGGACTTTATCGACGGGCTGGTCGGCATGGTCGCCAACGCCGGCTCGGAAAAGCCTTCAGGTATCAGCATCTACCACTACCGCGCCAACCGCTCGATGGACCGCGTGTTCTTCAACGCCGATGGCGAGTTGTTGCTCGTTCCCGAGCAGGGGCGCCTGCGCATCGCCACCGAACTCGGTGTGCTGGACGTCGAGCCGCTGGAAATCGTGGTGCTGCCGCGCGGCCTTAAATTCCGCGTCGAACTGCTGGATGCGCAAGCGCGCGGCTACGTCGCCGAAAACCACGGCGCACCGCTGCGCCTGCCGGACCTGGGGCCCATCGGCAGCAACGGCCTGGCCAACCCACGCGACTTCCTCAGCCCCGTCGCCCACTACGAAGACCGGAAGCAGCCGACCACGCTGGTGCAGAAATTCCTCGGTGAACTGTGGGCCTGCGAGCTCGACCACTCGCCGCTGAACGTGGTGGCCTGGCACGGCAACAACGTGCCGTACAAGTACGACCTGCGCCGTTTCAACACCATCGGCACGGTGAGTTTCGATCACCCGGACCCGTCGATCTTCACCGTATTGACCTCGCCCACCAGCACCCACGGGCTGGCCAACCTCGACTTCGTGATCTTCCCGCCGCGCTGGATGGTGGCCGAGAACACCTTCCGTCCGCCGTGGTTCCACCGCAACCTGATGAACGAATACATGGGCCTGATCCAGGGCGCCTACGATGCCAAGGCCGAAGGTTTCCTGCCCGGCGGCGCCTCGCTGCACAGCTGCATGAGTGCCCACGGCCCGGACGGTGAGACCTGCACCAAGGCCATCAATGTGGACCTGGCGCCGCACAAGATCGACAACACCATGGCCTTCATGTTCGAGACCAGCCAAGTACTGCGGCCCACGCAATTCGCGCTGCAATGCCCGCAGCTGCAACCTTCCTACGACGCGTGCTGGGCCTCGTTGCCTGCCACCTTCAACCCGAATCGGAGATAACCCATGACGCAACCAACCCTCACCCGCAGCTGGGTAGCCTCCGCCAACGGTCATCGCGATTTTCCCCTGCAGAACCTGCCGCTGGGCGTGTTCAGTATCAACGGCTCGGCACCGCGCAGTGGTGTGGCGATCGGCGACGCGATCCTCGACCTGCACGCGGCCGTGGACGAGTTCGCCGGTGAAGCCCTGCGTGCAGTTGAAGCCACCGCCGGCGGCCAGCTGAACGCCTTTTTCGAACTCGGCCGAGGCCCGCGCGTGGCGTTGCGCGAACGGCTGCTGGAACTGCTCGCGGAGGGCAGCAAACTGCAAACCCGTGAAGCGCAGGTGTTGCATCGCGCCGCTGATTGCCAGATGCACCTGCCAGCCAAGATCCACGACTACACCGACTTCTACGTCGGCATCGAGCATGCGCAGAACGTCGGCAAGCTATTCCGCCCGGATAACCCGCTGCTGCCGAACTACAAGTACGTGCCGATTGGTTATCACGGACGCGCCTCGACCATTCGCACCTCGGGCGCCGAAGTCCGTCGTCCCAAAGGCCAGACCCTGCCGGCCGGGCAGACCGAACCCAGCTTCGGCCCCTGCGCACGCCTGGACTATGAGTTGGAACTGGGCATCTGGATCGGCCAGGGCAATGCCATGGGCGACTCGATTGCAATTGGCGATGCGGCCGAGCACATCGCCGGTTTCTGCCTGCTCAATGATTGGTCGGCGCGGGATATCCAGGCCTGGGAATACCAGCCGTTGGGGCCGTTCCTGTCGAAAAGCTTTATCACCACGATCTCGCCCTGGGTGGTGACGGCCGAAGCGCTGGCGCCGTTCCGCAAGGCGCAACCGGCGCGTCCCGAAGGCGATCCGCAACCGCTGCCGTACCTGCTGGATCAGCGCGACCAGGCGGGCGGGGCCCTCGATATCGAACTGGAAGTGCTGCTCACCACCGCGTCGATGCGCGAGCAGAACCTGCCGGCCCACCGCCTGGCCCTGAGCAACAGCCTGCATATGTACTGGACCGTGGCGCAGTTGGTTGCGCACCACAGCGTCAACGGCTGTCAGTTGCAGGCCGGTGACCTGTTTGGTTCGGGCACCTTGTCGGGACCGCAGGCCGGGCAATTTGGCAGCCTGCTGGAGATGACCGAAGGTGGCAAAAAACCGATCCAATTGCCCTCCGGCGAGGTGCGCAAGTTCCTCGAAGACGGCGACGAAATCATCCTGCGTGCGCGTTGCAGTCGCGAAGGCCATGCCTCGATTGGCTTCGGCGAATGCCGCGGCACCGTGGTCGCCGCGCGCTAGGAGGGCAGGGCGATGGAACTCTATACCTACTACCGCTCCACCGCGTCGTACCGGGTGCGCATCGCCCTGGCGCTCAAGGGCCTGGATTTCACTGCGCTGCCAGTGAATCTACTGGTGCCGGCGGGCGGCGCCAATCGCCAGCCGGAGTACCTGGCCATCAACCCGCAGGGCCGCGTGCCGGCCTTGCGCACGGATGACGGCGAGTTGTTGATCCAGTCCCAGGCGATCATCGAGTACCTAGACGAACGTTATCCACAGGTGCCGCTGTTGTCCGAAGACCTGGCCACCCGTGCGCACGAGCGCGCGGTCGCCTCGATCATTGCCTGTGACATTCACCCGCTGCACAACTCCAGCACCCAGAACCTGCTGCGCCAGTGGGGACATGACGAGGCGCAGTTGCTGGAATGGATCGGGCACTGGATCAGCCAGGGCCTGGGCGCGGTGGAGCAGTTGATTGGCGACGAGGGTTATTGCTTTGGCGCGCAGCCGGGGCTGGCGGATGCGTTTCTACTGCCGCAGGTGTATGCGGCGGAGCGCTTCAAGGTGGCGTTGACGGCGTACCCGCGTATCGGGCGGGTAGTGGCGTTGGCGGCTGGGCATCCGGCGTTCCTTCAGGCTCACCCCGCAAATCAGCCGGATACCCCTGCCACCCCGTGAATCTGAAGGCTTGCACCGATCAAATGTGAGAGCGGGCTTGCTCGCGAAAGCGCTGTATCAGTCACAGAGTCGACGACTGACACTCGGCTTTCGCGAGCAAGCCCGCTCCCACATGGGGTCTCCAGCGTGTCCAGAATATAAAAACAATACAGGTACCTTGCGATGCACAATCAGATTGCCAGCTTTCGCGCGGCACTCGACGCCCGTCCGGTGTCGCGCTATCAGTGGTTGATCCTCCTGTTGCTGGCGCTGCTGCTGGTGACCGATGGCTACGACGCCCAGGTGCTGGGCTATGTAGTGCCTGCGCTGGCCAAGGATTGGGGCCTGGAAAAAGCCGCCTTCGGCCCGGTGTTCAGCGCCAACCTGTTGGGCTTGACCCTCGGCTCGCTGCTGGTGACGCCCCTGGCGGATCGGTTTGGTGTGCGGCGCATCCTGCTTGGCTGCGTCCTGATCTACGCCAGCCTCACAGTGCTGATGGTGTTCGCCAACTCGTTGACGACGCTGATGGCCGCGCGGTTTATCTGCGGCATTGGCATGGGCGGGGCGATGCCCAGCGCCATGGCCTTGATGTCGGAATATTCGCCGCCGCGCCTGCGCACCCTGATGGTGACCCTGGCGGCGTGCGGTTTCTCGTTCGGCGGCGCCGCAGGCGGGTTTGTGGCGGCGGGATTTATCGAGGGATATGGCTGGCAGGCGGTATTCCTGGCGGGCGGTGTCACGCCATTGCTGCTGTTTCCTTTCCTGGTGTGGCTGCTGCCGGAATCACTGCCGCGCCTGCTGCGTGATGCGCCGCCGTATGCGCGGCTGCAGAAGGTCACCGCGCGCATGCTGCCCGGCTGGCAAGCCCCGCCGGCAAGCGCGGCGGAAAACGCTCAAGAGCAAGGCAGTAAGCTGACGGTGGTAGAGTTGTTTCGCAATGGCTACGCGCGTCCGACTGTGCTGATCTGGGCGACCTTTTTCGTCAGCCTGATCCTGCTGTACTTCATGATCAGTTGGTTGCCGTCGCTGCTGCTGGAAAGCGGCCTGGCCCTCAAGCAAGCCAACCTGGTGACCTCGATGTTCCTGTTTGCCGGCACCTTGGGTGCGATTGGCATGGCGTGGTTTGCCGACCGGTTGAAGAGCAAGGTCCGGCTGTTGTCCGGCGTGCTCGCGGCAGCAGCCGTGTGCACTGTGCTGCTGGGCTTGAACCACGACAATCCGCGCTACCTGGTGGCCTGCGTTTTCGCGGCCGGGTTCTGCATCATCGGTGGGCAACTGACCCTGAATGCCTTCGCCAGCAACTTCTACCCGGCGCACGTACGCGCCACGGGTACCGGCTGGGCATTGGGCGTGGGGCGGTTTGGCTCGATCCTCGGGCCGCTGTTTGGCAGCATGCTGCTGGCGATGCAGATTCCGGTGCAGCAGATTTTTTTCTTCTGCGCGATTCCGGCGGTGATTGCCGCATTGCTGATTATCCAGGTGCGCTCGCCGGGTGTGGGGTCGGCGGAACGCCCGGTGCCGGGCGATATTCTCAAGACCCCTTGAGGCCAGGCGCGAGTCACTGTGGCGAGCGGGCCTGTCGTGGTGAGCATGCTTGTTGTGGGGGGCTTGTTGTGGCGAGCGGGCTTATTGTGGTGAGCATGTTTATTGTGGCGAGCGGGCTTGCCCCGCGTTGGGCGGCGAAGCCGCCCTAAAACCTGACGCTGCGGTATATCTGACCCTCCGCATGGGTTTTTGATGGGGCTGCTGCGCAGCCCAACGCGGGGCAAGCCCGCTCGCCACAACAAGCCCGCTCGCCACGTTAGTCATCTGCCCAAATCCCCTTGAATCAGGCGCCAGTCACTTTGGTGAGAGGGCCTGCCGTGGTGAGCATGCTTATTGTGGCGAGCGGGCTTGTTGTGGTGAGCGGGCTTGCCCCGCGTTGGGCGGCGAAGCCGCCCTAAAACCTGACGCTGGGGTATATCTGACACTCCGCATGGGTTTTTGATGGGGCTGCTGCGCAGCCCAACGCGGGGCAAGCCCGCTCACCACAGTCATTGATACAGCCACAGTCACTGCCAGAGCTCACCACCAACGGATCCGGCAGCGTCAATGCACCACTGTATTCGGCGGCAAGTGTCCCAGGCGCTCCGTCAGGCGCAGGCGCTGGATCGGATCTTCACTGAGCAGCAGTGCGTGTTCCAAGTCAAAGCGCTCGGCGTTCGGGCAGTCCAGGCGCTGATACAGGCTGGCACGGGCGAGGTAGTCGGCGGCACTCGCATTGCCCAGTTCCAGCACGCGCTCGGCGTCGATCAGGGCGGACAACGGGTTGTCATTGGAAAGGTGCAGCTGGCGCAGGTTGCGCGACAGGCGCTGCAGGATCGAGCGCGGTCCGGCGGTGTGCAGATGGTCGGCCTGCAACTTGAGGTTGGGGCCGTATTGGCGTTGCAACAGTTCGCGGCAATCATTGGGGTACAGGCGCCGACCGCCGCAAGGGTCGAGCAGGTGATCGGCGCCGGGCACGCGCAGCAGGAAGTGGCCCGGAAAGTTGACCCCGACCATGGGGATGTCCAGGCGTCGTGCCAGCTCCATCGCAATCAACCCCATGGCCAGCGGCTGTCCGCGCTTGCGCTGCAGGACCTTGTCCAGCAGGGCGGCGGCGGGGCGCAGGGGGGTGAAGTCATCCTGGGCGAATCCGAGGTCATTCATTCGCCGCAGCAGTGGTTGACCCAGTTCATCGGCCGGCAACATTGGCATGCCCAGGCTCACCTGTTGTTGCAGCAACCCCAGCTCCTGCAGGATCACCAACGGCTGCACCGCCGGGTCATGCTCGGCAGCAATCCACAGCGCGGCTTCAAACAGCGCAGGGGGTGAACGTTCCAGGCAGGCGAAAAAGGCTTTGCGGGGGTTCATTGCATTCTCCGGCGGATGCCCTCCCGTTTTAGCCTTGCTGGGAATTTTCGTCCAGTGGCTTAGAAAATATCCTCCGTGCTTATGTCGCAAGCCCCGTAAATCCGGGCGGCTTATTCCAGCGTACTTCGGCAGTTTTCTGCCGCACGCCTATACTTGGCGACTACAAAGAGTGATTCGGGAGCTCGACGATGTTTGCTCTCATGCACAGCACCCGCCTTGAATCGCTGCACCTGAGCATCGACCCGGTGACGGGGTTGAAGGCGGTCATCGCCATTCACAACAGCCGCCTGGGCCCTGCCTTGGGCGGCTGTCGCTACCTTGCCTACCCCGACGACGAAAGCGCCGTGGCCGATGCCGCGCGCCTGGCCCAGGGCATGAGCTACAAGGCTGCCCTGGCCGGGCTGGCGGTGGGCGGCGGGACGGCGGTCATCATCCGCCCCGTGCACGTGGAAAGCCGCGCCGCCTTGTTTGAAGCCTTTGGCCGTTGCATCGAAAAACTCGACGGCCGCTTCATCACCTCGATCGACAGTGGCACGTCAGTCGCCGACATGGATTGCATCGCCCAACACACGCGCTTCGTCACCAGCACCACGGCGGCAGGCGACCCGGCTCCGCATGCCGCCATGGGTGTATTCACCGGCATTCGCACCACCGCCATGGCCCGCCTGGGCAGCGACAACCTCGAAGGCCTGCGCGTAGCGGTGCAGGGCCTGGGCAATGTGGGTTATGCCCTGGCCGAACAGTTGCACGCCGCCGGCGCCGAACTGCTGGTCAGCGACATCGACCATGGCAAGGTGCAACTGGCCATGGAGCAATTGGGTGCGCATCCTATCGCCAATGACGCCTTGCTCAGCACGCCCTGCGACATCCTTGCGCCGTGCGGTGTGGGGGCGGTGTTCAATCGGCACAGCGTTGGCCAACTGCGCTGCGCCGCCGTGGCCGGTTCCGCCAGTGCGCAACTCACCAACCTGCAAGTGGCCGACCAACTGGAAGGGCGCGGCATCCTCTACGCCCCGGACTACGTGATCAACTCCGGCGGCTTGATCTACGTCGCTCTCAAGCACGGCGGCGCCGAGTTGCCGACCATCACCGCGCACCTGTCCAACATCGGCACGCGCCTTACCGAAATCTTCGCCCACGCCCAGGCCGAAAAACGCTCGCCTGCACGGGTCGCGGATGAGCTGGCCGAGCGCCTGCTGTACAAATAGGCCGGGTATTAAAAAGGCCCTGAATCCATGATTCAGGGCCTGTTCAATTCGGGCTTTATTCCGCCGGCGCGTTGAGCAATTCGGACAGCGCGTCCGGTTGGCTCTTGAACGCCTTGGCAAATACATCGCGGTTCTTCGCCATGTAGATCCCGGCTTCTTCAACCTGCTGCTCGCTCAGCGACGGCACGGCTTTTTGCAACACTTCTGCCAGCAACTCAGCGAGTTCAAGCATCTTGTCATGACGGTCAGCTTCGGCTTTATCCATGAACAAACGCTCCAGATCTCGGCTGCTGCGGTATACCACTTCGACGGCCATTCACCACCTCACATGCCTTCACGATAGTTGTCTTTTGCGACTACTGTATTTATATACAGCGAAAAGGGTAAGCCAAACCACGGGGTTTGGGTAGCAGTTTTTTAATCTAGCCCGTAAATACAGGTTGAGCGTGCCTCATGTCACCCCGCCATCATCTTATACCTGCCTCTGGCCTTTTTTCTGCATGCAGAACAACCGTCACGTCCAACCCGCATTATCCGGTCGAGTCGACCTAAGGAAGCATCATCGTGAAAATCAACTGGGCCGAAAAGCTGCGCCAGAACGTCCATGGTCTGGCTGAGTCCCTGGGCAATCTGTTTGTCGAGTCGTTCCACTACCTGGCGCTGTTCGCCATTGGTGCAGTGACCGCCTGGGCAGCGGTGATGGAGTTTCTGGGGATGCTGGAAACCGGGCACATCAAGATCGATGACATCTTGCTGTTGTTCATCTACCTGGAATTGGGGGCGATGGTCGGGATCTACTTCAAGACCAACCACATGCCGGTGCGGTTCCTGATCTACGTGGCGATTACCGCGCTGACGCGCCTGCTGATCTCCAACGTGTCGCACCACAACCCGCCCGATATCGGCATCATCTACCTGTGCGGTGGGATTCTGCTGTTGGCGTTCGCGATTCTGGTGGTGCGCTATGCCTCGTCGGCCTTCCCGTCGGTGAAGGTCGAAGGCCCGCGTCGCAAGGGCGAGACGAGCCTGGAAACCGAGAAGGGCGAGCTTTAAAGCCCGACGCTGAAGGGCAGGGCGCGGGTCGGTGGCCGCTGCAACAGTTTGTGGCTGTCGCCGTCGGTCATCACCGCCAGGATTTCCATGGCGCTGTGGCCCTGCTCGATGGCAATTCCGAATTGGATGCTTTGCACCAGGCGTTTGAGGCGTTGCGGGTCGTTGCGCTGTTCGGCGCTGATCATGCGCTTGGCGACGACGCCGGTGTCATCCGAGAGGGTGAGCATGATGCTGCCATCCAGCCGCTGGATGCTCAGGTTGACGCGGTATTGGGGGGTGAAAGTGTCGGTGATGATCTGAAAAGGATTGTCCATGGTGCGTTACCGCCTGATAAGAACATGCAGTCATTGACGACCGGTGTCTGGATTAGTTCGCATTGCCTGACCACCGGCCACTCCGTCGCTGAGGGTGTACAAATTCCGTTTGCCTCATGAGCTGTACAGCAAGGGGCGTGCCGTACAGCGACTTCCCAGCCCATGGGGTCTGAATGTGGGAGCGGGCTTGCCCGCGAATGCGCTCTTTCAGCTAATAAATACTCAGATGAAGGAGTGCATTCACGAGCAAGCCCGCTCCCACATTTATCTTGGGTTGATCTTCAGGTCTGTGGGCTATTTCAGGGCAGTACCGAGAAAACGATCGCAGACAGCGCAATCAACCCGATCACCACCACAAACACGTTCGACAGTTGGCCCGAGTACTGGCGCAGGGATGGCACGCGGCGGATCGCGTACATCGGCATCAGGAACAGCAGGCACGCGATGATCGGCCCGCCCAGCGTCTCGATCATGCCGAGGATGCTCGGGTTGAACGTCGCCACGGCCCAGCAGGTCAGCACCATGAACAGCGCGGTGCAGCGCTCCAGGCCTTTGGACGACATCGAACGGTTGCGCCCGCGCAGGGATTTGACGATCAACCCCTGGAAGCCTTCGCTGGCGCCGATGTAGTGGCCCAGGAAGGATTTGGTAATCGCTACCAGCGCGATCAACGGCGCGGCATAGGCAATCACTGGCGTCTGGAAGTGGTTGGCCAGGTACGACAGGATCGAGATGTTCTGGGCCTTGGCCGCCGCCAGGTCAGCCGGCGACAGCGCCAGCACGCAACTGAAGCAGAAGAACATCACGGTCAGCACCATCATGCCGTGGGCGGTGGCCAGGATGCCGCTGCTCTTGCGCTCGGCCTGCGCGCCGTACACGCGTTTCTGGTCGACGGCAAAGGCGGAGATGATCGGCGAATGGTTGAACGAAAACACCATCACCGGGATTGCCAGCCACAGGGTCTTGAAGAATATCGGCAGCGGCATGCCGTCGCCGGCGGAGGCGAAGAATGCACCGTTCCAGTTGGGGATCAGGCTCACGGCCAGCAACAGCAGGGCGGCGACGAACGGGTAGACCAGCACGCTCATGGCCTTGACGATCACACCCTGGCCGCAGCGCACGATGGCCATCAGGCCGAGGATCAGCACCAGCGACAGGATCGCCCGGGGCGGCGGCGCCATGTGCAGTTGATGTTCCATGAAGCTGCCGAGGGTGTTGGTCAGCGCCACGCTGTACACCAGCAGGATCGGGAAGATCGCGAAGAAATACAGCAGGGTGATCAGCTTGCCCGCACCCACGCCGAAATGCTCTTCGACGACTTCGGTGATGTCACCGGATTTGCCCGACAGCACAAAGCGCGTCAGCCCACGGTGGGCGAAGAAGGTCATCGGGAAGGCCAGCAGTGCCAGCACGATCAGCGGCCAGAAACCACCGACGCCGGCATTGATCGGCAGGAACAGGGTGCCCGCGCCGATGGCGGTGCCGTAGAGGCCAAGCATCCAGGTGGTGTCGTGTTTGTTCCAGCCTTTTGCAACGGGGGTCGTCAGGTCTACAGCGGGATTTTCGGCAGCAGGTGTACGTACATCGGTCATCGTTATTGCCTCGTTATTATTTTTGCGCGGGCTCACGTTGGGGCGGTCAGGGAATGCTCCTCAGCACTCCACCCAGTTCACGGCCAGGCCGCCCCGTGAAGTTTCTTTGTATTTGTCATGCATATCGGCGCCGGTATCGCGCATGGTGCGGATCACCCGGTCGAGGGAAATGAAGTGTTTGCCGTCCCCGCGCAGGGCCATCTGCGTGGCATTGATCGCCTTGACTGCCGCGATGGCGTTGCGCTCGATGCACGGCACCTGTACCAGGCCACCGACCGGGTCGCAGGTCAGGCCGAGGTTGTGCTCCAGGCCAATTTCGGCGGCGTTTTCCAGTTGCTCGGGCGTGGCGCCCAGCACATCGGCCAAGCCGGCGGCGGCCATGGCACAGGCGGAGCCGACCTCGCCCTGGCAGCCGACTTCGGCGCCGGAGATCGAGGCGTTTTTCTTGCAGAGGATGCCGACGGCGGCCGCGGCCAGGAAGAAATTGACTACGTCGTCGTCAGACGCGTCGGGGTTGAACTTCATGTAGTAATGCAGCACCGCCGGGATGATGCCGGCCGCGCCATTGGTCGGCGCGGTAACCATGCGCCCGCCGGCGGCGTTTTCTTCGTTGACGGCGAGGGCGAACAGGTTGACCCATTCCATCGCCGACAAGGTCGAAGTGATCACATTCGGTTTACCGATTTCCAGCAGGCTGCGGTGCAATTTCGCAGCGCGGCGCGGCACGTCCAGGCCGCCGGGCAGGATGCCTTCATCGCGCAGACCCTGCTCGACGCATTCGCGCATCACCGACCAGATATGCAGCAGTCCGCTGCGGATCTCCTCGTCACTGCGCCACGCGCGCTCGTTGGCCATCATCAGTTCCGAAACCCGCAGCCCGTGCTGGTTGCACAGGGCCAGCAGTTCGACAGCGCTGGAAAAGTCGTAGGGCAATTCCACGTCACTGGTCGGCGCAATGCCCGAAGCCGCTTCAGCGGCTTCGATGATGAAACCGCCGCCCACCGAGTAATAGGTTTGCTCGCTCAGCAAGCCATTGTCGCCGTAGGCATGCAGGGACATGGCGTTGGGGTGGTAGGGCAGGCTTTCGTCGAGCAGCAACAGGTCGCCGTGCCAGTTGAAGGCAATGTCCTGCTGGCCGGCGAGCAGCAGCCGGCCGCTCTCGCGCAGTTGCTGGATACGGGCGTTGATCGAGGTGGGGTCGATCTGGTCTGGCCATTCGCCCATCAGCCCCATCACGCAGGCGCGGTCGGTGGCGTGGCCCACGCCGGTCGCCGACAGCGAGCCGTACAAGCGCACTTCGACGCGACGGGTTTCGCTGAGTAGCTGTTGGTCGATGAGGGCCTGGGCAAACGTCGCCGCAGCGCGCATCGGGCCGACGGTATGGGAACTGGACGGGCCGATGCCCACCTTGAATAGATCGAAAACACTGATAGCCATGCTAAAGCCTTACAAGCAATGGAGTAGGAATCGCTGCCATGTTTTGTAGGACGAGCGCAATTGGCGCGATACTGAGCCTCTGGAACGGCACTGACCAACGAATTATCCTAAGACACCCTTTAGCAGGACTAAACCCTATGACCCGGCCCCTTCATGGCCAGACGTATGTCTGGTTGCACGTTTTTTCCTGCGCGGCGCGGCATTTGTCGTTCACTCGTTGCGCCGAGGAACTGCACATCACGCCGGGGGCGGTTAGCCAGCAGATTCGCCAGTTGGAAGAGCGCCTGGGTTTCCGCCTGTTCCATCGGCGCGCGCGCGGTGTGGAGTTGAGCGCAGAAGGTCAACGGCTGGCGACCACTGTGGGGGAGGCCTACGGCAGCATTGATGCCGAGTTGCAGCGCCTGGATGCGGGGATGATCAGCGGCACCTTGCGCCTGCGTTCGATCCCCTCGTTTCTCGGCAAATGGCTGACGCCGCGCTTGCCCCGCCTGCAGCAGCGGTTCCCGGATATCCAGCTGCGCATGGTTGCCGAAGACAGCAGCATTGCGCTGCACGAGGGCGACTTCGACCTGGCGATCGACCTGAACGACGGCAGCTACCCCGGCCTGTTATCCACAGCCTTGCTGGATGAACAGATTTTCCCGGTGTGCGCCCCCAGCCTGCTGCGCGGCCGTCCGCCGTTGCATGGGCCGGCTGACCTGGTGCATTTCCCATTGCTGCATGACATTACCGCGTGGCGTGGGAGTTATGAGTACGCCGAGTGGGAGTTTTACCTGAATGCCATCGGCTATCACCACGCCGACGTACGGCGCGGGCACACGTTCAACCGCAATCACCTGACCATCGAGGCCGCCATCGCCGGCATGGGCGTGGCCATCGCGCGGCGCACCTTGCTCAACGATGAGTTGGAGCGCGGCACCTTGATCGTGCCGTTCGGCCTGGCCGTGCCCAACCATAAACGCTACGTGCTGCTGTATGCACCGGGCGCGCTGAGCCATCCGGGCGTGCGGGCAGTGCATGACTGGCTGGTGGAGGAAGCAGGGATTTTTCGCAGCTTGCACCCGTTGGGAGAGGGGCAATTGTGAGGATTGTCGGGCGTAAGAAGATGTAACTAACTCCCCACCCTACCAGCGTTTTTGCTCGTAGTCAGAGTTAATTTGTAATGTGTGATTTATCTTTGCAAAGGGGTTGAATTGTTCTGCTGACTGCTCAATTGTGTAATCAAGAGGTCATGGTTTCACCACACCGGTGTTGCAGTTGTGACCTCTCGCGAGCTAGCTGAAATAAGGGAAGAACTATGCAAATCCAAGTCAATAGCGATAACCATATTGAAAGCAGCATCCGACTGGAGGAGTGGGTACGTAATACCATTGAAAGCACGCTCGAACGTTATGAAGAAGACCTGACCCGTGTCGAGGTCTACCTGCGGGATGAGAACGGCGACAAGCCCGGTCCCCACGATCTGAGTTGCCGCCTGGAAGCGCGGCCAAAAGGCCATCAACCGCTGTCGGTGCTGCACAAGGCCGATACCTTGGAGCAGGCGATCGACGGCGCTGCGACCAAGCTGGACCATGCGTTGGAACATTTATTCGGCAAACTGCAAGGCAAGCCCCGCGCTGCCGGGAAAAGTCTGTCGGACACCAAAGTGAATGAAGATGAGCTTGAACAGGAGTTTCTGGAAAAAGAACGTGCCGTGTTTAACAGCTGATCGCTGAAGGTTTTTACCCTCCGACTGAAACGGGCCTGCACATGCAGGCCCGTTTTCGTTTAGCGGCCGCGTCGGAAGAAATACCCACTCAGCAGCGCCAGGACACCAGCCCCCAAGCCGGCAAAAAGCATCGCCCATCCCGCCCCTTGGCGCAGCCCCGCCTGTGCCTGGGAGATTGCCAGCCCGGGCACTTCCAGTTTGCCTGCCGCAATCTCCTGGCTGAGGGCCGGCCACTGGGAGGCCGTGGTGGCGGGCAATACTTCGGCCAGGTAATGGCTGATCCCCAACAACAGCACCAGTCCCATCAACGCGATGTTGAGTGCCAGGGTAATCAGGCGTGCACTCAGGTCGATGCCCGAGGCCATGCCCGCGCGATCAGCCGAGACCGCGCCAGTGGTGGTGTTGGTGGTCGGTGAGTTGGTCAACGCCAGGCCCACGCCGGCGATCACACAACTGGCCAGCATCCAGGAGAGACTCGGATGCCCGGTTCCATTCGCGGTGGCCATGGCCAGGAAGCCTGCACCCATCAGGCCCAACCCCAGCGGGATAATGCGCTCGGCACCGTAGCGCAGCGCCAGGCGCTCGGCGAGCGGCGGTACCAGCAAGGTGGGCAAGGTGTAGGCGAGCAGGGCGCCGCCGGTGGTCAAGGTGTCGTAGCCGAGGCCGGCCTGGAAGTAGAGCGGCAGGTAGATCATGAACGGCCAGAAGCTGAAGTTCATGCCGATGGAGCCCATCAGCGCGCCGTTGAAACGCTGGATTCGAAACACCGAGAAATCGAACATCGGCTGCGCACTGCGGCGCTCGACCACGATGAACAGTAGTAACCCGCCGATCGCCAACCCGGCCCAGCCGAGCATGGGCGCCGTGCCGAAGCCTTGCTCGGTGCCCTGGGTAATGAAGTACACCAGCGCGAAGACCGACAGCGTCAACGTGAGCATGCCGGCGATGTCCAGGCGATGGGCCGCCGGATCGCGAGATTCCTGCACGCTGATGTGCAGCAGCGCCAGGGTGAACAACGTCAGCGGCACATGCACGAGGAAGACCCAGCGCCAATCCGCGATCGCCAGGATCAACGCGCCCACCATCGGCCCGAAACCCAGGCCGATGCCGGCAATCACGCCCCATATCGCAAACGCCCGCGCCCGTGCCGCCGGCTCGCGGAACAGGTGCGAAAGAATCGCGAACTGGCAGATCATCATCGCCCCGGCGCCCACGCCTTGTACGAAACGTGCCGCGATCAGTGTCGGCGCATGATCGGCCAATCCACAGGCCAGCGATGCCAGGCCGAACACCCATAGACATAGCACCAGCATGCGCCGCCGCCCGAAGCGGTCGGCCAGCGTGCCCGCCGCCATCAGTACACTGGTGCAGGCCAGGGTGTAGGCATTCATGATCCATTGAGCATCCTGAAAGCCGGTGCCCAGCTCTCGTTCAAGCGTCGGGAGGATGACGGGCACACTGGAAATCTCCAGGCCGAACATGAGGGCGACGAGGCACACGGCGGTGAGGGCCAGGCCGTTCCTGGCGGTAAGCGCGGGCGTGGCGGCGGATAACGTAGCGGCGGGTGGCATGGGATTCTCCTGTCGATGGCAATCGGGTCATTTTCAGGGGAATCTGTTTCTTTATTCGTGATAAGTTTTCTTCTTATCAGGGAATCAAGAGCGACAATCGAATCATGGCCACTCCGCGTTTTGATGGCGTCGAGCTGTTTCTACAGATCGTCGAAAGCGGCAACCTGACCGAAGCCGCAGAGCGGCTTAACCTCACGCGCTCTGCGGTCGGCAAAGGGCTGGCGCGATTGGAGGCGCGCCTGGGCACGTGTTTGCTGCAGCGTTCCACGCGCCGCCAGCGGCTGACCGAGGACGGCCAAGCTTATTACGAGCATTGCCTGCGCGCGCTGGCGGAGCTGGAGGCCGCCGAGTCGGTGCTGGAGAGCGGTCGGCAGCAGCCACGCGGACGCCTGCGCGCGAGCCTGCCGCTGGCGTTCGGGCACCACTATGCCGCACCTGCGCTGTGGCGGTTGATGGACCGGTTTGCTGAGCTGGAGATCGAGATTTCGTTCTCGGATCGGCTGATCGATGTGGCCCAGGAGGGTTTTGACCTGGCGGTGCGTATTGGCCCGCTGCCCGACACTGATCGCTTGAGTGCTCGCCGCCTGGGCGAACAGGCCATCGGCCTGGCGGCGTCATCTGCGTATTTGCAGCGCAGCGGCCGGATCGAGTGCATCGAGGATTTGGCGGGGCATCGCGGTATTGCCTACCGCTGCAGTGCTCCACGCTTGGAATGGGAGTTGAAGGATGCGCAAGGGCGCGCGCACCGTGCGCGGGTGGCCTCGCCGTTGATGATGGACGACCTCCAGGCCGTGGCCGATGCCGCGATCGCGGGCGTGGGCCTGGCCTGGTTGCCGAGTTGGTTGATTGCCCACTACGTTTTGCGTGGGCAACTGGAGGCGGTTTTGCCGAGCTATCGCGACCAGCCTGCGCCGATCCATGTGATTTGGCCGACGGCGGCGCATATGCCGGCCAAGACGCGTTGTGCCATTGATGCCTTGGTTGCTGCGACGCCTAGTTGTTTGGCGGGGAGTTAGGTGTCGGGGCTTTTTGGGGTTGCTTCGCAACCCAACGCGGGGCAAGCCCGCTCGCCACAGGAAGCGTGCTTGCCACATTAAGCCTGCTCTCCACAGTAAGCCTGCTTGCCACGGGAAGCCCGCGTGGGGCTTTGCTCTCTCACGGCAGTCAGAACGCGATAGACGTCTGCACGTATACCGTACGCGGCTCGCCGACATACTTGCCCTTGTTGTTGTCGTCGAACGAACGGGTGAAATACTGGGTGTTGAAGATGTTTTTCACCCCGACGGCCACGTTCAAGTCCGATAGTTGCGGGCCGAAGTCATACGCCGCGCGGCTGCTGAACAGCATGTAGCCGGGGATGCGACCGGTGGCACCGTTGGCGCTTTCGGCCTCGGTGTTGGCGTTGTCGGCGAACTGGCTGCTCTGGAAGCTGCTGTCCAGGTTGAGCTTCCAGCGGCCTTCGGTGTAGCCCACGCCGAGGGTGCCTTTGTGCTTGGACGAGAAGGGCACGCGGTTGCCTTTGTTCGGGCCGTCTTCGCGGATGGTGGCGTCGACATAGGCATAGGTGGCGTACACATCAAACCCCGCCAGCGCCGGGCTCAGGCCGTCGAGTGCGTAGTTGACGCTGGTCTCGATGCCCTGGTGGCGGGTTTCGCCACGGGCGATCACCGAGTCATCGGTCTGGTTGCTTTCATACTGGTTGTCGAAGTTGATCAGGAACGCGCCGATCTCTGCACGCAAGGTGCCGTCGTCGTAGCGGGTACCGAGTTCCCAGGTGCGGGCCTTTTCCGGTTGCACTTCGCCCTTGGGCACGCGCTTGGCCATCTGGCTGTATTGCACGCTGCCGAACGAACCTTCGGTGTTGGCGTAGAGGTTCCAGCTGTCGGTGAGGTGATAGAGCACGTTCAACGCCGGCAGTGCGGTGTTGTAGTCACCTTTGTAGTTCAGGTTGTTGATGTGGTCGGTCTGCTCGGACTTGATCATTTCGTAGCGCACGCCCGGGGTGATGGTCCACTTGCCGATATCAATCCGGTCATCGAGGAACAGTGCATTGGCCTCGGTGCTGCCGCGGGTGTCGCGGTCGTTGCGGCTGTCGGTGGTGGGGATCTGCTGGTTGGCGGCGATCGGTGTGCGGTAGCGCAATTCGTGGCCGGCTTCGTTGATGTAGCGGTAGCCGATGCCCACTTCGTGGCTGGTCGGGCCGAGGTCGAAGCCTTGGGCGAAGCGCGTTTCGAGGCCGCGCACCCAGTATTCGCGTGGCGACAGCGAGAGGAAGTTGCCCTGGTCCAGGTAGCCGTTGCGCAAGGTGGTGGTGAAGAAAGTGTTGGCGGTGAATTCGCGGCGATCTTCCTGGTAGCGGTAGCCGGCGTTGAACATGGTGCGCCGGCCCCAGAACTTGTCGTAGGGACGGGTGGATTGGTATGGGTCGGCCTTGTAGTCCTTGACGTTCAACCCCCCAGGCATATCGGCCTGGCCTTCGTAGTATTGCGCCATGGCGTTGAAGCTGTTGGCGTCGTCGAGCTGGTATTTGCCTTTGAGAATCAGGTCATCAATGCGCGTATTGCTGTTTTCGCGCCAGTCGCCGCCACGGGTCCCGGAGTAGAGGATCGCGCCGCCGAGGCCGTTGTCGGCGGTGCCGCCGGCGAGCAAATTGCCGGTGGTCTTGAACCCGTCGTGGCTGGAGGACGGGCTGGTTTCAGTCTGCAGGCCGCCTTTGACGGTTGGCGCGTCGGGAATCGCGCGGGTCACGAAGTTGACCACGCCGCCGACGTTCTGCGGGCCATAGCGCACAGCGCCGCCGCCGCGCACCACGTCCACCGCGTCCATGTTGCCCATGCTGATCGGTGCAAACGACAGTTGCGGCTGGCCATACGGCGCGAATGGCACCGGGATGCCGTCCATCAGCACGGTCGAACGTGAGGCCAGGCGCGGGTTGAGGCCACGAATGCCGAAGTTCAGCGCCATGTCATGGCTGCCGGTGCCGTTGTTTTCCGGAGCGTTGACGCCGGGAATACGGTTGAGCACATCACGGGCCTGGGTCGCGCCCTGACGTTCGAATTCTTCGCGACGGATCACGTCGCGGGCGCCGGGGTGTTCGAATACGTTGGTTTGCGCTGCATCGCCGAGCCAGTCGCCCACCACGCTGGAGGTGCCCAGTTCAATGCTGGCCGGGGCGTTGGCCGGTTGCAGGCTGTAGGCATTGTCGCCTTCGGCACGCGCTTGCAGGCCGGTGCCTTCGAGGAGTTTCTGCAGGCCGTCAGCGGCGCCGTAATTGCCCGACAACCCACGACTCTGCATGCCCGCCGTGACTTCGGAACCGAAGGAAATCAGCACGCCGGCTTCGCGACCAAACTGGTTCAGTGCCGCTTCCAGCGACGCCGGGGCGATGTGGTAGGGCTTGGCGTCAGCGGCCAGTACCGGTGGCAGCACGGTCAGGCCGAGGCTGGCGCCGAGCAGGAGTTGGCGCAGGGTGCGGGCGAGAAGGGTGGGTTGCTGGGGCATGACGAGCGGTCCTGAGAAGGAAGGATCAAGGTGGCTTTCCTTCTCTGTCACGCGAGGTGTGGAAAACGGCTCACTGGGATTGAAAATAATTTCAGGCGCGTGCCTGCACGGTCACCCAATAGCGGGTAAAGCGCCGCACTTTCACCGGCAGGCTGATTTCGAGCAGGTCGAGAATGCGCTCGCTGTCGTCCAGCGGGTAGCTGCCGGAAATCAGCAAATTGGCGACTTGCGGGTCACAGTTGACCTGGCCACGGCGGTAGCGGCCCAGCTCGGCGAGGAAGTCCTCCAGGCGCATGTGCGCGGCCATCAGCATGCCATCGGCCCAGGCACCGCTGTTGGCGTCGGTGGCGCGCGGGGTGTCCCAACCCTTGCGGGTAAAGTTGACCTGGCGTGCGGCCTCGACCGTCAGCGGCAGGCCGCTGTAGTGATTGGGCATCACCTCGACGCGCCCGCTGAAGACCGCCAGTTGGGTGTGGTCGTTGAACTGGCGCACATTCAGGCGCGCTGCCTGGCTGCTGAGCAGGCCCTGGCCGGTCAGCACGTGCAGCGGTGTCGCGCCGGCGATGCCCGTCAGCAGGATCTCGCCTTCGAGCAGGCGGATCAGCCGTTGCTGGCCATCGAAATGTACATCCACCGCGCTGCCGGTATTGAGCTGCAACTGACTGCCATCGGCCAATTGCACCTTGCGCCGCTGGCCTACGGGGCTGCGGTAATCGGCCGTCAGCGGTGGCAGGATATGTTGCTGGCGCAGACTCCAGGCCGCCGCCGAGCCCGCCCCCAGGATCAACAGCAACTTCAGTGCCTGGCGTCGGCTGGTGGACGTCGGCGCGTTCAACGCTGCGTGCGCCAATGGCGAGGGCATGCCGCGCAGGCGCTGGTTGACGCGCTGGATATGGTCCCACGCGCGCTGGTGTTCGCTGTGGGCATTCAGCCAATGCTGCCAGGCAGCCTGCTGGCGCGGGTTGAGTGCGCCTTGCTGCATTTCCATCAGCCAGTGCACGGCTTGTTCGGCAACCTGGGTCGAGAAGTTCATAGGGCGAAGTAGCAGCGCATCGCTGCTTTATTCAGGTGGCGCTTGACGGTGGCAATGGAGATGCCCAGCTCCGCGCCGATTTGTGCGTAGGTGAGGCCGTCGAGCTGCGCCAGCAGGAATGCACGCTTGACCTGCACGGGCAGGCCGTCGAGCAACTGGTCCAGTTCAATCAGGGTCTGCAGGATGATCGCGCGTTCTTCTTCCGACGGCGCCACGTGCTCAGGCATTTGCGCCAAAGCATCGAGGTAGGCGCGCTCGAGGTCCTGGCGGCGGTAGAAATTGAACAGCACGCGCTTGGCGACGGTGGTGAGGAATGCGCGCGGTTCGATCAGCGTGGGGGCTTCCCGGGCGGTCAGCACGCGGATGAACGTGTCGTGTGCCAGGTCGGCGGCACTTTCCGGGCAGCCGAGCTTGCGTCGCAACCAGCCGGTGAGCCAGTGGTGATGGTCGTGGTACAACACTTCGACGGTGTGGGACGGGCTCAACGAAGACACTCCACAAGCACCCATGCACTTTAGAGAACAAGAATTGTTCGCATTGTAGGGCGCAAGAACGGCTTCGGCAATCGGCCTGGGCAGGTGATTCATCCGTTCTTTTTTGCTTATGAGAATATTTATCATTAATATTGCGCGCTGATGAACCTGGCGCCTCCCGCATGAAAAGCAAAACCTCGCTGCCTGTCTCTTATCGTCTTGCCGTGACCTCCCGCGTACTGGCTGCCGTGGTCGGCGGCTACCTGATGGCTTCGCTCGCCAGTATCTGCCTGGCGCTGTGGATGCCCACCAGCCGCGCCGATGCGGTGATCACCGGGATGATGAGTTCATTTGTGTTCTATCTGCTGGCGGTGCTCTGGTGTTTCGCCTGTCGCAGTGCCGCGCGCGCCTGGTTCGGCGTGATGTTGCCGAGTGCGGCGTTTGCCACCCTGGCGGGTGTGGGGTTCTGGATGACACGCACATGAAAGAGGGATTTCGCCAGGCCATGGCCTGGCTGCACACCTGGGCCGGCTTGATCTTTGGCTGGTTGCTGTTCGCGATCTTCCTGACCGGCACCCTGTCGTATTTCAAGGATGAGATCAGCCACTGGATGCAGCCTGAAGTGCAGGCCCATCCGCTGGACGATGCGCGCAGCCTGAGCGTCGCGCAAACCTACCTGCAGCAGGTGGCGCCGTCCGCCGCGCGCTGGTTCATCACTTTGCCCGACAGCCGTGACCCCGGCCTGTCGGTGATGTGGCAAGACAAGGTCGACCCCGGCAAGCGTGGCAACTTCATCCAGAAAACCCTCGACCCGATCAGCGGCCAGGCGGTGCAGGCCCGCGAAAGCATGGGCGGCGAGTTCTTCTATCGTTTCCATTTCCAGCTGCAGATGCCTCATCCCTGGGGGCGCTGGTTGTCGACGATTGCCGCGATGGTGATGTTTGTCGCGTTGATCACCGGCATCATCACCCACAAGAAAATCTTCAAGGACTTCTTCACCTTCCGCCCCCGCAAAGGCCAGCGCTCCTGGCTCGACGGGCACAATGCGGTCGGGGTGCTGGTGCTGCCGTTCCACTTGATGATCACCTACAGCAGCCTGGTGATTTTCATGAGCCTGGTCATGCCGGCGCCGATCCTGGCCTCCTATGGCAATGACACCCGTGCCTTTTTCAATGAGGTGTTCCCGGCCTCCAACAATGCGCCCGCGCTGGGCCAGCCCGCCGAATTGCTGCCGCTGGTGCCGATGTACGAGCAAGCGCGGGCGCAGTGGGCGGGCGGTCATGTCGGGCGGTTGGCGGTGAATAACCCGGGTGATGTCAACGCGTCGGTGAATGTGTTCCGCGCCGGCTCCGACCGCGTGGTCCATGATTTCGGCAGCACCGTGTCGTTCAACGGCAGCACCGGCGAGCTGCTGCGGGTGAGCGGCGAGCAGTCGCTGCCGGCGGTGATCGGCGGCAGTTTCTACGGCCTGCACATGGGCCATTTCGCCGGCCCGGTGCTGCGCTGGTTGTACTTCATCTGCGGCCTGGCGGGCACGGCGATGATCGGCACGGGGCTGGTGATCTGGCTGGGCAAGCGCCAGCTCAAGCATGCAAAGGCCTCGGTCATGCCGTTTGAATTGCGCCTGGTCGAAGTACTGAACATGGCCAGCATGTCCGGGCTGATGATCGCGATCGCGGCATTTTTCTGGGCCAATCGCCTGTTGCCGGTGAGCTTCGCCGAACGCTCCGACTGGGAAGTACAAACCTTCTTCATCGCCTGGGGCTTGAGTCTGTTGCACGCGATCCTGCGTCGCGGCCGCCAGGGTTGGGTCGAGCAGCTGAGCGTTGGTGCGCTGCTGTTTGTCGCCATCCCTGTGCTCAACGCACTGACCACGTCCAGCCACCTGGGGGTGTCCCTGGTCACCGGCGACTGGGCCATGGCCGGTTTCGACCTGACTTGCCTGGCCAGCGGCGTGTTCCTGACCTGGGCTGCCTGGAAGATGCAACACCGCACCGCGCCCGTGGCCAAGGCCGAACGTGCGCGCCCGATGACCCTCAAGCGCGAGGCGAACTGATGCTGCTCGCCCTGTTGATGTGCTACGCCGGTTTCACTGCCTTGTGCCTGTCCACCGACCGTCATCATGGCGAATTGCTCCACAGCAAGCCTTCGGCGCGTCGGCGTATGGGGCTGCGGGTGATCGGCTGGTTGCTGTTGAGTGTGTCGATCTGGCCGGCCGTGAGCATCGCCGGTTGGGGCCAGGGTCTGGTGGAGTGGTGCGCCGTGTTGATGCTCAGCGCACTCCTGCTGGTGCTGTTGTTGCCGTATCGGCCAAGGCTGGCCTTGATCCTGGCGGGTGTCGGACTGCTGGCCAGCCCCGTCGCGGCCTTTGCCACCCTCTGAGCCCCAGCCATGATGATCAGCACGCCGCCCGAATCCCAGGACAGCCAGCACGTTGAAACGGCGGGCGGGCGTGCGCATTTTCTGCAAGTGTTCCTGTCCCAGCGTTCGCAGATGGAAGCCCTGGTCAGCCGCCGCGTCGGTTGCCGTGCGACGGCGGCCGACCTGGTGCAGGACTTGTTCCTGCGTTTCTGGCGCCGGCCGCTGGTGCAGGTCGAAGAACTCAGCACCTACTTGTTGCGCTGCGCCGGCAACATCGCCATCGACCACTTGCGCAGCGAAGGCGCGCGGGTGCGCAGCAGCGAGGGCTGGTTGCCCGAACAGCAGGATAACCAGGGCTGCGAGCCGCAGGCTGCACTGGAAGCGGGCAATGACCTGCGCCATGTCGAGGCCGCGCTGCGCAGTTTGCCGGAGCGCACCCGACAGATCTTCCTGCTCAACCGCATCCATGGCCGCAAATACGCACAGATCGCCAAGGCGATGGGCCTGTCCCAAAGTGCCGTGGAAAAACATATGATGCGTGCCCTCGAAGCCTGCAAGGCCAGCCTTCGCGAACCCTCACCCCCACGCACGCCAGGGAAAGCACCGTGAACGCCAGCCCCACGCCCGACCAGGAACAGGCCGCTCTCGCCTGGCTGAGCCTGCTGCATGATCAGCCCAGCAGCGGCGACCAGGCCACGTTCAGCCGCTGGCTGCGCGCCGACCCCGCGCACGTCGAGGCCTATTCCCAGGCCCAGGTCCTGTGGGAACTGAGCGAAGTGCCAGCGCGCAAGCTGGCGGACGAAGACGCCCTGGCGCTGCAAGGCTACCTGAATGCGATGAACGCTCCGACGCGTTCGCGAGTGCTGCGCTGGTCCGGCGCCCTGGCCATGGCCGCGTGCTTGCTGGTGATGGTGTCGATGGGCGCTGGCTGGCAGCCTTCGCGCTGGGTCGATGACTTCGGCGCGGACTACGTGACCGCGCCAGGCGAGGTGAAAACCGTCACCCTGGCTGATCAATCCCAGGTAACCCTGGATGCCGACAGCGCCATCGCCGTGGATTTCAGCCACGGCGAGCGGCATATCCAGCTACGTCGAGGCGCAGGATTTTTCCGCGTGGCCCACACCGGCCAGTCGTTTGTCGTGGGGGCGGGCAGTGGCGAGGCGCGGGTGTTGGGCACGCAGTTTGAAGTGCGCCTGCAACCGGCGGGGGCCCAGGTGACGGTGTTGTCGGGGCGGGTTGGGGTGACGCCGTCGAAGCAGGGCCAGCAGCAAATACTCACGGCAGGCCAGCAAGTGGCCTACGCCGATGGCATCGCAGAGCCCCTGCATGCGGTCGACAGCGAGTCACGCCTGGCGTGGCGCGACGGCTGGCTCAACTATTACAAGGCGCCGTTGGCGGACGTGCTCAAGGATCTGGGCCGTTACTACCCAGGCCGCATCCTGTTGCTCAACGAAGAGATGGGCGCCAAGCGCGTCAGCGGCAGCTTCCCGAGCAAGGACCCGCAAGCCGTATTGAATGCCTTGCAGGCGGTGCTGGGGTTTGAACAACACCATCTGCTGGGCCGGATGATCGTGGTGCGCTGATTACTGAGTCAGCGCCGCCAGGATTTTCTCGGGGCTGTATTCGCGGATCAGCGTGCCGTTCACCGCCACAAACGGAATTCCGCCGCCGCCCAGCGCCTCATACGCCTTGCGGGCCTGGGCGTCCTTTTCGATATCAAACGCCTGGTAGGGAATGGCTTTCTGGTCGAGGAAGCGGCGAATCTGCTTGCAGTAGCCGCACCACTCGGTGGTGTACAGCACCACCTGCGCTGACTCACGCAGGTGTTCGGGCGCCACCTGCGAAGGGTTGAACACCCGCTCGATCTTGCCCCAGTTCTGGATCACCACGACCACCAGCAACACCAGCAGGACTTTCTTGAAAACCCCGCCGAGCATCAGTTACGGCGCTTGAGCTGATCAGTCAGTTGCGTCGGCAGGCCCTTGATGATCAAGGTGCCAGCGGCTTCGTCGTACTCGATCTTGTCGCCCAGCAGGTGCGCTTCAAAGCTGATGGACAGGCCCTCGGCGCGTCCGGTGAAACGGCGGAACTGGTTGAGAGTGCGCTTATCCGCCGGGATTTCCGGCGACAGGCCGTAGTCCTTGTTGCGGATATGGTCGTAGAACGCCTTTGGCCGATCTTCATCGATCAAACCCGATAATTCTTCAAGGCCCATCGGCTCGCCGAGCTTGGCCTGGCTGCTGGCGTAATCGACCAGGGTCTTGGTTTTCTCGCGGGCGGACTCGTCCGGCAAGTCTTCGCTTTCGACGAAGTCGCTGAAGGCCTTGAGCAGGGTGCGCGTCTCACCTGGGCCGTCGACACCTTCCTGGCAGCCGATGAAGTCGCGGAAGTACTCCGAGACCTTCTTGCCGTTCTTGCCTTTGATAAACGAGATGTACTGCTTGGACTGCTTGTTGTTCTGCCACTCGGAGACGTTGATGCGCGCCGCCAGGTGCAACTGGCCCAGGTCGAGGTGGCGCGAGGGGGTCACGTCCAGCTCGTCGGTCACCGCCACGCCTTCACTGTGGTGCAACAGGGCGATGGCCAGGTAATCGGTCATGCCTTGCTGGTAGTGGGCAAACAGCACGTGGCCGCCGGTGGACAGGTTGGACTCCTCCATCAGTTTTTGCAGGTGCTCGACAGCGGTGCGGCTGAAGGTGGTGAAATCCTGGCCACCGTCGAAATATTCCTTCAACCAGCCGCTGAACGGGTGCGCGCCGGACTCGGCATGGAAGAAACCCCAGGCCTTGCCTTGTTTGGCGTTGTAGCTCTCGTTGAGGTCGGCAAGCATGTTCTCGATGGCGGCCGACTCGGCGAGTTCGGAGTCGCGGGCGTGGAGAACTGCGGGTGTGCCGTCGGGTTTTTTGTCGATCAGGTGGACGATGCAATGACGGATCGGCATAGGCTTCTCGGCTGGTTGAGCGGGGAGCGGTTGGCCTCCCCGAAAAGTCGCCCAGTGTACCGCACCCATTGGCCAAGACACCTGTCGAAGGGCATTTTGCAGGCTCTCCGACGGGGCATATGCCTTTTTTTCACGGTTTAGAGCGATAAAGCTGACCAAATGGGTAGGTAGAAGCGGATATTTCCCCGTCTCTGTGCTAGTTTTGCCCCGTCTTACGCCAAGTCTCGGCGATAAGCGTGCATTCAGCATCTGTCAGGTCGAACCAATCCCCGTTTCAAGCATCTATAACCCCGATCTCCGTGGTTATAGCCGGGGGTGCCAGGCCATGACGGCCAGGCTCGACGGCTGACACTGCACTCTGCAATCCATATGAATTTGATAGGGAAGGAACACCACAATGGCTATTACTAAAGACCAACTGATCGCTGACCTGGCTGAAGCAGTAGACGCACCGAAAACTACCGTGCGCGCTCTGCTGGACCAACTGAGCCAAGTTGTTGCTGACCAGCTGGAAAACGGCGGCGAAATCACTCTGCCAGGCGTTGGCAAACTGAAAGTGACCGAGCGTCCTGCCCGTACTGGCCGTAACCCTTCGACTGGCGCTGCCATCGAAATCGCTGCCAAGAAAGTTATCAAGCTGGTTGTGGCCAAAGGCCTGACCGACGCTGTTAACAAGTAAGACGCAGCAAAAAAAACCGTGCTCCGGAGCGATCCGGGCACGGTTTTTTGTTGCCTGCGATTTGTTGCCGGTCCTAGCGAACCCAGCGCTGGCGCCAGATCTGCTGTTCGTTCTTGGTCTGGAAGGTCCAGGCCACGAAGCGGCTTTGCTTCTGCCCCTGGGACATTTCCACCACCTGGCTTTCCAGCACGCCGGCTTTTTTCAAGGCTGTCTCGATCGCGGGCAAGTTCGACGCTTTTGACACCAGTGTGCTGAACCACAACACCTTGTGGGCAAAATGCGCACTCTCGGCAATCAGCTGCGTCACAAACCGCGCCTCGCCGCCTTCACACCACAACTCCGCCGATTGGCCGCCGAAGTTCAGTACCGGCAACTTGCGCTTGGGGTCCGCCTTGCCCAGGGCGCGCCACTTGCGCTCGCTGCCCTTGGTGGCTTCGTCCATGGACGCGTGGAACGGCGGGTTGCACATGGTCAGGTCAAAGCGCTCACCCGGCTCCAGCAGGTTCAGCAGGATCTGCTTGGGGTTGGTTTGCTGGCGCAGCTGGATGACCTTGCTCAGGTCGTTGGACTGCACGATGGCCTTGGCGGCGGCCACGGCGGTAGGGTCGACCTCCGAACCGAGGAAGTTCCAGCGGTACTCCATGTAGCCAATCAGCGGGTAGACGCAGTTGGCGCCCATGCCGATGTCCAGCACCTTGACGATCGAACCGCGCGGGATCTTGCCGTCATTGCCGCTGGCCAGCAGGTCGGCGAGGAAGTGCACGTAATCGGCACGTCCCGGCACCGGTGGGCACAGGTAATCGGCCGGGATGTCCCAGTGCTGGATGCCATAGAAGCTTTTCAGCAGCGCGCGGTTGAACACCCGCACCGCGTCCGGGCTGGCGAAGTCGATACTTTCCTTGCCGTACGGGTTGATGATCACGAATTGCGCCAGTTCCGGCGTGGTCTTGATCAGCGCCGGGAAGTCGTAACGGCCTGTGTGGCGGTTGCGCGGGTGCAGGGTGGCCTCTTTGCGCGGTACCACGGGCTTGGCCGGGGTGGCGGTTTTAGGCTTCTTGCGCGGAGGTTTTGGCGTGCTGGGGGCGGTCATGTTGATTCTGGTGTTGGCTCAAAGTGGTGGGCATTGTCACACATCCTGAGGCCAACTCGTTCAAATCTGGGCGCTGGCTTGCCTGCGATGCTGGCGACTCGGTCCATCCGCCACACCCAGGTGATGCTATCGCCGGCAGGCCAGCGCCTACATTTGTCGGGTTTTCAAGGCAAAAAAAAGGGACCCGAAGGTCCCTTTTTTTCACACGGTTCGCACCCTTACAGGCTGGAAATCCGCGCATGTTGCTCCGCCAGCTTGCCCAGGGCCTGTTCAGCCTCGGCCAGCTTGGCGCGTTCCTTCTCGATCACTTCGGCCGGCGCCTTGTCGACGAATGCCGCGTTGGACAGCTTGCCGCCCACCCGCTGCACTTCGCCTTGCAGGCGCAGGATTTCCTTGTCGAGACGTGCGAGTTCCGCACCTTTGTCGATCAGGCCGGCCATCGGCACCAGCACTTCCATGTCGCCCACCAGCGCGGTGGCGGACAGTGGTGCTTCGGCGCCGTCGGCCAACACAGTGATCGACTCCAGCTTCGCCAGCTTCTTGAGCAGAGCGTCGTTCTCGGTGAGACGACGCTGGTCTTCGGCGCTGGCGTTCTTGACGAACACGGCCAGTGGCTTGCCCGGCCCGATGTTCATTTCGGCGCGGATGTTGCGCGTGCCGAGCATCAGGGTCTTGAGCCACTCGATGTCGCTTTCGGCGGCTTCATCGATGCGTGCTTCATTGGCCACCGGCCAAGGCTGCAGCATGATGGTCTTGCCGTCGATGCCGGCCAGCGGCGCGATGCGCTGCCAGATTTCTTCGGTGATGAACGGCATGAACGGGTGCGCCAGGCGCAGCGCCACTTCCAATACGCGTACCAGGGTGCGACGGGTGCCGCGCTGGCGTTCGACCGGCGCGTTTTCGTCCCACAGCACTGGCTTGGACAGTTCCAGGTACCAGTCGCAATACTGGTTCCAGATGAACTCGTACAAGGCTTGTGCGGCCAGGTCGAAACGGAACTGGTCGAGTTGGCGGGTTACTTCGGCTTCAGTGCGCTGCAGCTGCGAGATGATCCAGCGGTCAGCCAGGCTCAGCTCATAGGCTTCGCCGTTCTGGCCACAGTCTTCGCCCTTGTCCAGCACGTAGCGCGCGGCGTTCCAGATCTTGTTGCAGAAGTTGCGATAGCCTTCGACGCGGCCCATGTCGAACTTGATGTCGCGACCGGTGGACGCCAGCGAGCAGAAGGTGAAGCGCAGGGCATCGGTGCCGTAGCTGGCGATGCCGTCGGCGAATTCGTCGCGGGTCTGCTTCTCGATCTTCTTCGCCAGTTTCGGCTGCATCAGGCCCGAGGTGCGTTTCTGCACCAGGGTTTCCAGGTCGATGCCGTCGATGATGTCCAGCGGGTCCAGGACGTTGCCCTTGGACTTGGACATCTTCTGGCCCTGGCCATCACGCACCAGGCCGTGCACGTACACGGTCTTGAACGGTACCTGCGGCGTGCCGTCCTCGTTCTTCACCAGGTGCATGGTGAGCATGATCATCCGGGCAACCCAGAAGAAAATGATGTCGAAGCCGGTGACCAGCACGTCGGTGGAGTGGAATTTTTTCAGGAATTCGGTCTGCTGCGGCCAGCCCAGGGTCGAGAAGGTCCACAGGCCCGAGCTGAACCAGGTGTCCAGGACGTCGTTGTCCTGTTGCAGCGCAACGTCAGCCCCCAGGTTGTGCTTGGCACGCACTTCGGCTTCGTCGCGGCCGACATAGACCTTGCCCGACTCGTCGTACCAGGCCGGGATGCGGTGGCCCCACCACAGCTGACGGCTGATGCACCAATCCTGGATGTCGCGCATCCACGAGAAGTACATGTTTTCGTACTGCTTGGGCACGAACTGGATACGGCCGTCTTCCACGGCAGCAATGGCCGGCTCAGCCAACGGCTTGGTCGACACGTACCACTGGTCAGTCAGCCACGGCTCGATCACGGTACCGGAGCGGTCGCCTTTCGGGACTTTCAGGCCGTGGTCGTCAACGCTGACCAGCAGGCCGGCGGCGTCAAAGGCTGCAACGATCTGCTTGCGTGCTTCAAAGCGGTCGAGGCCGGCGTATTCGGCCGGGATCTTGCCGTCGATGCTGTCGTTCAGCGTGCCGTCGAGGTTGAACACCTGGCAGGCCGGCAGGACAGCGGCGTTCTTGTCGAAGATGTTCAGCAGCGGCAGGTTGTGACGCTTGCCGACTTCGTAGTCGTTGAAATCGTGGGCCGGGGTGATTTTCACGCAGCCGGTGCCGAATTCCGGGTCGCAGTAATCATCCGCGATGATCGGGATGCGGCGGCCGACCAGCGGCAGCTCGACGAACTTGCCGATCAGTGCCTGGTAGCGCTCATCGTTCGGGTTAACGGCCACGGCGGCGTCGCCGAGCATGGTTTCCGGACGGGTGGTGGCGACGATCAGGTAGTCGTTGCCTTCGGCGGTCTTGGCGCCATCGGCCAGCGGGTACTTGAGGTTCCACAGGAAGCCTTTCTCGTCGTGGTTTTCCACTTCGAGGTCGGAAATCGCCGTGTGCAACTTGGTGTCCCAGTTGACCAGGCGCTTGCCGCGGTAGATCAGGCCGTCTTCATGCAGGCGCACGAAGGCTTCTTTCACGGCTTCCGACAGGCCATCGTCCATGGTGAAGCGCTCACGGCTCCAGTCGACGGACGAACCCAGGCGACGGATCTGACGGCTGATGTTGCCGCCGGACTGGTCTTTCCATTCCCAGATCTTCTCGAGGAATTTCTCGCGACCGAGGTCGTGACGGTTCTGGCCGGTGGCTTCGATTTGGCGTTCCACCAGCATCTGGGTGGCGATGCCGGCGTGGTCGGTGCCGGGCTGCCACAGGGTATTGCGGCCCTGCATGCGGCGGAAACGGATCAACGCATCCATGATCGCATTGTTGAAGCCATGGCCCATGTGCAGGCTGCCAGTGACGTTCGGTGGCGGAATCATGATGGTGTAGGAATCGCCCGCGCCTTGCGGAGCGAAATAATTCTCGGACTCCCAGGTCTGGTACCAGGAAGTTTCAATAGCGTGCGGTTGGTAGGTCTTATCCATGCGCGGCGGGACCCTAGTTGGCATTAATTCAGGAAAGCCGACAAGTATAGCGGGGGGGAGCAGCTGCAAGCTACAAGCGACAAGCTGCAAGTTGATCGCGGTGCTCTGACTTGCAGCTGGAGGCTTGAAGCTAGTTGCTTGTGGCCGCGGCGATCAGCCGCTCCATGCGCGCATCCAGCCGGCGCTTGATCTCGGTCTCGATATGCGGGGCAAAGTCGTCGATCACGTCTTGCATGATCAATTGCGCGGCGGCGCGCAGTTCGTTGTCCAGGTGCAGCAACAACGCGTCCGGGGACTTCTCGGCGACAGGCTCTGCAACGGGGGCGGCTGGTGCGACAGGCGCAGCAACCGGCTCAGGTGCGGCAGGTTTGCCACCGACCATGTCGAACAACAGCGGAATCTGTACCTCGCCATTGACCGATTCGGTCAGCAGCGGCGGTTGCAAGTCATCATCACCCAGCAACTGACGGATCGACTCGAGGTCGTCCAGCAGGTGGTCGTCTTTTTTTATAGGGTTTGGAGTGTCCATCATGTGCTCAAAGTCGTTGTAGCCGGTGATCTTGCAAAGGATAGCCCTGTTCGCGGTAGAAGCGGAAACTCTCCCGCGCGGCCTGACGAATAGCCGGATCTTCGACCACCACTTCCGCCACGCGGGCGAATGCCTTGGCAAAGGGCGGGACTTTCAGGTCCAGGTTGACCAGCAGGTCATGGTGATCGCCACAGCTGTCGCCCAGGCCCAGGACGATCAAGCCTTCGGGTTCGGATTCGGCGGGGCCGTGGGGCACGAAGCTTTCACCCTTGAAGCGCCAGAGGCGGGCGTCGAGTTCATCGCGTTGGGTCGCGTCGCTGCAATGCAGGTAGATGCGGTGGCCCATGCGCCAGGCTTTTTCGGTGAGTTTGCAGGCAAAGTCCAGGCGCGCGGAGGGATCGGCGCTGGGCAATATATAGAAGTCGACTTGGGTCATTACAGTTCCTGGGCATGCGCATACCCCTTGCAGGAGCCGGCTTGCCGGCGATGAGGCCCTTGAGTCTGGTGGCGATTTCAAGGCAGCCATCGCCGGCAAGCCGGCTCCTGCGCAGGGGTTGCGTTTAGGCCTTGGCGCGATCCAGCAGGTACTGGGTCAGCAGGGGCACCGGACGGCCGGTGGCGCCCTTGTCCTTGCCGCCGCTGGTCCAGGCGGTGCCGGCGATGTCCAGGTGTGCCCAGTTGAAGTTCTTGGCGAAGCGCGACAGGAAGCAGGCCGCGGTGATGGTGCCGGCTTTCGGGCCGCCGATGTTGGCGATGTCGGCGAACGGGCTGTCCAGTTGCTCCTGGTACTCATCGAACAGCGGCAATTGCCAGGCACGGTCGTCGGCAGCCTTGCCGGCGCTGAGCAGTTGCTCGATCAGCTCGTCGTTGTTGCCCAGCAGGCCCGAAGTGTGGGCGCCCAGGGCAACCACGCAGGCGCCGGTCAGGGTCGCGATGTCGATCACGGCCTGTGGCTTGAAGCGCTCGGCGTAGGTCAGTGCGTCGCACAGCACCAGGCGGCCTTCGGCGTCGGTGTTGAGGATTTCGACGGTCTGGCCGCTCAGGGTGGTGACGATGTCGCCCGGACGGGTCGCGCCGCCGCTCGGCATGTTCTCGGCGCAGGCCAGGATGCACACCAGGTTGATCGGCAGCTTCAGCTCGAGCACGGCGCGCAGGGTGCCGAACACGCTGGCGGCGCCGCCCATGTCGTACTTCATCTCGTCCATGCCCAGGCCCGGCTTGAGGCTGATGCCGCCGGTGTCGAAGGTGATGCCTTTACCCACCAGGGCGTAAGGCTTCTCGGACTTCTTGCCGCCGTTGTATTGCATCACGATCAGGCGTGGCGGCTGGTCGCTGCCCTGGCCCACGGCATAGAACGAGCCCATGCCCAGTTCCTTGATCTTTTTCTCGTCCAGCACTTCGACCTTGAGGCCCTTGAACTCTTTGCCCAGCGCCTTGGCCTGTTCGCCCAGGTAGGTCGGGTGGCAGATGTTCGGCGGCAGGTTGCCCAGGTCGCGGGTGAACGACATGCCGTTGGCGATGGCCTGGGCATGGGTCACGGCGCGCTCGACTTCAGCCTGGGCAGCCTTGATGGTCAGCAGGGTGATTTTCTTCAGGGCGCGCGGTTCGGCTTTCTGGCTCTTGAACTGGTCGAAGATGTAACCGCCGTCTACAAGAGTCTCGGCCAGCAGGCGGGTCTTGCCGTAGCTGTCACGGCCCTTGACGACGATTTCGTCGAGTGCCAGTGCCGCGTCGCTGCCGCCCAGGCCCTTGAGGGTGCTGAGGATGCTGCTGATGATCTTGCGGAATGGACGGTCGCCGAGCTCGGTGTCCTTGCCCACGCCCACCAGCAATACGCGGTCGGCCTTGAGGTTGGGCAGGCTTTGCAGCAGCAGGCTCTGGCCGACTTTGCCGGCCAGGTCGCCGCGCTTGAGCACGGCGCTGATCGCACCGCCGCTGAGTTCGTCGAGTTGCTTGGCGGCGACGCCGAGCTTGCGGCCTTCGCCGATGGCGACCACGAGGGTGGCGGTTTTCAACGTTTCGGGGCTAACGCTTTTTACAACCAATTCCATTTTCGGGTCCCTTATAAAGGTCTGAGAGCCGTGCGTCTGTACGCCGGCTTTAAGGCTGGGCGGCGGTGTAAGCCGCCCGCGACAAAGGCCGCAGTTTGAACCTCGCCGGCGGAGCCTGACAACCCTTGCCACGTGCTTTGTGCATGCGCATGAGGTTGCGCAGTGACAGGCGCGGTCAATCACAGGATAATGCGCCATCTTTTTAGCCGGCCCGCTGTAAACGGGCTGACTCGGTATGCTGCTTGTTTGGCCGCCTTAGCCTGACAACCCTGGAGTGTCTGGTTTGATCGTCTTCCGTTATCTGTCCCGCGAAGTCCTGTTGACCCTGAGTGCCGTGAGTGCGGTGTTGCTGGTCATCATCATGAGTGGTCGTTTCGTCAAATACCTGGCCCAGGCTGCCTCCGGCGCCCTGGACCCAGGCTCGCTGTTCCTGATCATGGGCTTTCGCCTGCCGGGGTTCCTGCAGCTGATCCTGCCGTTGGGCCTGTTCCTCGGGATCCTGCTGGCCTACGGCCGCCTGTACCTTGAAAGCGAAATGACCGTGCTCTCCGCCACCGGCATGAGTCAGCAGCGCCTGTTGGGCATGACCATGATCCCGGCCGCCGGGGTCGCGCTGATCGTGGCCTGGTTGAGCCTGAGCCTGGCCCCGCAAGGCGCCATGCAGTTCCAGTTGGTGCTGAACAAGCAGGACGCGATGACCGAGTTCGACACCCTCGAGCCCGGCCGTTTCCAGGCCCTGAACGACGGTTCACGGGTGACCTACACCGAAACCCTGACCGACGACCGCGCCAACCTGGGCGGTGTCTTCATCTCTGAGAAGCGCTTGGGCCAGGATAAGAAAGACCGCGGCATTTCCGTGCTGGTAGCCGATTCCGGCCGCCAGGAAGTCCGTCCGGACGGCAGCCGCTACCTGATCCTGGAAAATGGCTATCGCTACGATGGCAGCCCGGGCATGGCGGATTATCGCGCGATTAAGTACGACACCTATGGCGTGATGCTGGCTCGTCCGGACATCAGCGACGAAGTCACTGACCGCGACGCCATCCCCACCACCGACCTGTTCGGCAGCAAGGAGCTGCGCTCGATCGCCGAGCTGCAATGGCGGATTTCCCTGCCGCTGCTGGTGTTCATCGTGACCTTGATGGCCGTGCCGCTGTCGCGCGTCAACCCGCGCCAGGGCCGTTTCCTCAAGCTGTTGCCGGCGATCCTGCTGTACATGGCTTACCTGACTATCCTGATTTCCGCCCGTGGCTCCCTGGAGAAAGGCAAGCTGTCGCCGACCCTGGGCCTGTGGTGGGTACACGGTATCTTCCTGGTGATCGGCCTGGGGCTGCTGTATTGGGAACCTATACGCTTGAAAATGATGAGCCGTCGTGGCCAGAAGGAGTTGGCTCGTGGCTAAGCTCGATCGCTACATTGGTAGCAGCGTACTGATCGCCATCCTGGCGGTATTGGGCATCATCCTGGGCCTGGCCTCGTTGTTCGCCTTCATCGATGAAGTCGGCAACGTCAGCGACACCTATACCGTGTGGGACGTGCTGAGCTATGTCGCCCTCACCGCACCGCGTCGCCTCTACGACATGATGCCGATGGCCGCGCTGATCGGCTGCCTGATCGGCCTGGGCAGCCTGGCCAGCAACAGCGAACTGACCATCATGCGGGCCGCTGGGGTGTCCATCGGCCGTATCGTCTGGGCGGTGATGAAGCCCATGCTGCTGCTGATGCTGTGCAGTGTGCTGATCGGCGAATACGTCGCGCCACCGGCTGAAACCACGGCCCAGGCCAACCGCGCCCTGGCCCAGGGCTCGGGCGATGCGCAAAGCTCCAAGCATGGCCTGTGGCACCGCCAGGGTGATGAGTTCATCCACATCAACGCCGTGCAGCCGGGCGGCCTGTTGATCGGGGTCACGCGCTACACGTTCGACAAGGAACGTCACTTGCTGGCGTCCAGCTTCGCCAAACGTGCGCAGTACGGCGATGAAAAGTGGCAACTGAGCGACGTCACCACGACTTATTTCCGCAATATCGGCCAAGGCACCAAGGCCAGCACCGAAGTGATCAATGTGCCAAGCGAGGAGTGGGATATCGCCCTCAAGCCGCAATTGCTCAACACCGTGGTGATGGTCCCCGAAAGCCTGCCGATCTCAGGCCTGTGGGGTTACATCCACTATCTCAAGGACCAGGGCCTGAACAACGGCCGCTACTGGCTGGCGTTTTGGGTCAAGGTGCTGCAGCCGGTGGTCACCGCCGCGCTGGTACTGATGGCGATTTCGTTCATCTTCGGCCCGCTGCGTTCGGTCACCCTCGGCCAGCGCGTGTTTACCGGCGTGCTGGTCGGCTTCACCTTCCGGATTGCCCAGGACCTGCTGGGTCCGTCGAGCCTGGTGTTCGGGTTCTCTCCGTTGTTTGCGGTGCTGGTGCCGACCGGTATCTGCGCCCTGGCTGGGTTCTGGCTGTTGCGCCGCGCCGGTTGATGCTGCGCTTATGAACAAAAAATGCCCCGCTCGCGAGATCGGGGCATTTTTGTTCTGGTCAGCAAAGATGACGCCTGGCCTGAGCATCAGGTACAATTCCCGGCTATTTTTCAGCGGGCAATCTGCCTGCAGCCTTTTTGAGTGTTGATCCGTGAGTGATTTGAGTCATATCCGCAATTTCTCCATCATCGCCCACATTGACCATGGCAAGTCGACGCTGGCCGATCGATTCATCCAGATGTGCGGCGGCCTTGCCGAGCGTGAAATGGAAGCCCAGGTCCTGGACTCCATGGACCTCGAACGCGAGCGCGGGATCACCATCAAGGCCCACAGCGTTACTCTGTATTACAAGGCCAAAGATGGCATCACCTACCAGCTGAACTTCATTGACACCCCGGGCCACGTCGACTTCACCTATGAAGTCAGCCGTTCCCTGGCGGCCTGTGAAGGTGCCTTGCTGGTGGTCGACGCCGGCCAGGGCGTTGAAGCGCAGTCGGTTGCCAACTGCTATACCGCGATCGAGCAGGGCCTGGAAGTCATGCCCGTGCTGAACAAGATCGACCTGCCGCAGGCCGAGCCCGAGCGCGTCAAGGAAGAGATCGAGAAGATCATCGGCATCGACGCCACCGACGCCGTCACCTGCAGCGCCAAGACCGGCCTGGGTGTCGACGAAGTGCTCGAGCGCCTGGTGCAGACCATTCCCGCGCCGACCGGCAACTACGAAGATCCGCTGCAAGCGTTGATCATCGACTCCTGGTTCGACAACTACCTGGGCGTTGTGTCCCTGGTCCGCGTGCGCCATGGCCGCGTGAAGAAGGGCGACAAGATCCTGGTCAAGTCCACCGGCAAGATCCACCTGGTGGACAGCGTGGGTGTGTTCAACCCCAAGCACACTGCGACCGTTGATCTGAAAGCCGGTGAAGTGGGCTTCATCATCGCCGGTATCAAGGACATCCACGGCGCGCCGGTAGGTGACACGCTGACGCTCAGCTCGACGCCGGACGTCGATGTGCTGCCGGGCTTCAAGCGCATTCAGCCACAGGTCTACGCCGGCCTGTTCCCGGTCAGCTCCGATGACTTCGAGGATTTCCGCGAAGCCCTGCAGAAGCTGACCCTCAACGACTCGTCGTTGCAGTACACCCCGGAAAGCTCCGACGCCCTGGGCTTCGGCTTCCGCTGCGGGTTCCTGGGCATGCTGCACATGGAAATCATCCAGGAGCGCCTCGAGCGCGAATACGACCTGGACCTGATCACCACCGCACCGACGGTTATTTTTGAGCTGTTGCTGAAAACCGGTGAAACGATTTACGTCGACAACCCGTCCAAGCTCCCGGATCTGTCGGCAATCGAAGACATGCGCGAGCCTATCGTGCGGGCCAATATCCTGGTTCCGCAGGAGCACCTGGGCAACGTCATCACCCTGTGTATCGAAAAGCGTGGCGTACAACGCGACATGCTGTTCCTCGGTACCCAGGTGCAAGTGACCTACGACATGCCGATGAACGAAGTGGTCCTGGACTTCTTCGACCGCCTCAAATCCACCAGTCGCGGCTACGCTTCGCTGGACTACCATTTCGATCGTTACCAATCGGCTAATCTGGTGAAACTGGATGTGTTGATCAACGGCGACAAGGTAGATGCCCTTGCACTGATCGTGCACAAGGACAACGCGCACTACAAAGGTCGCCAGTTGACCGAGAAGATGAAAGAACTGATTCCGCGCCAGATGTTCGACGTCGCGATCCAGGCCGCCATCGGCGGGCAGATCATTGCGCGGACCTCCGTCAAGGCTCTCAGAAAGAACGTACTGGCCAAATGCTACGGCGGTGACGTAAGCCGTAAGCGCAAGCTGCTTGAGAAGCAAAAGGCCGGTAAAAAACGCATGAAGCAAGTAGGTAACGTGGAAGTTCCACAAGAAGCCTTCCTTGCGGTGCTCAGGTTGGATAGTTAGGTCCTATGTCGCTAAATTTCCCGCTGTTGCTGGTCATCGCCGTTGCCGTTTGCGGTCTCTTGGCGTTGCTCGATCTGGTGTTCTTCGCCCCGCGTCGGCGGGCGGCTATCGCGTCCTATCAGGGCAGCGTCAGCCAGCCCGATGGCGTGGTCATCGAGAAGCTGAACAAAGAGCCTTTGCTGGTTGAATACGGCAAGTCGTTCTTCCCGGTGTTGTTCATCGTGCTGGTGCTGCGTTCGTTCCTGGTGGAACCGTTTCAGATCCCTTCGGGGTCGATGAAACCCACCCTGGATGTCGGCGACTTCATCCTGGTCAACAAGTTTTCCTACGGGATCCGCCTGCCGGTGATCGACAAGAAGGTCATCGAGATCGGTGACCCGCAGCGCGGCGACGTGATGGTGTTCCGCTATCCGAGCGATCCGAACGTCAACTACATCAAGCGTGTAGTGGGCCTGCCGGGCGACGTGATTCGCTACACCAGCGACAAGCGCCTGCTCATCAACGGCGAATCGGTGGCCGAGAAGTTGATCGGTTCCGAACCGAACAGCCTGGGCAGCGCTGAGCTGTACGAAGAAAAACTCGGTGCGGTAGAGCACGAAATCCGCAAGGAAATGAGCCGCTACCGTGCCCAGCCTGATGGTGAGTGGAAAGTGCCGGCCGGGCACTATTTCATGATGGGCGACAACCGTGACAACTCCAATGACAGCCGCTACTGGGATGATCCCACCATTCCCAAGGACCTGCTGGGCATGGTTCCCGACCAGAATATCGTCGGCAAGGCCTTCGCGGTCTGGATGAGCTGGCCGGAACCCAAGCTCAGCCACCTGCCGAACTTCTCGCGGGTCGGGCTGATCAAGTAATACAGGCGGCGCTGTGAACACAGCGCCGAATGCTTTTCTGGGGTTGGGACAAATCGGTCCCGCCTCATGCAGCACCAACCAGGATTTGAATTTGAACACTGCGTCAATCGTCGATGGCCGCCGGTGCCACCAAACAGATATGGGTAAACCGTGAGCGTTTCTTTAAGTCGTCTCGAGCGTCAGCTCGGCTACACCTTCAAGGACCAGGAATTGATGGTCCTTGCCCTTACACACCGCAGCTTTGCCGGGCGTAATAACGAACGCCTGGAATTCCTCGGTGATGCCATCCTCAATTTCGTCGCCGGTGAAGCCCTGTTCGAGCGCTTCCCACAAGCCCGTGAAGGCCAGCTGTCGCGCCTGCGTGCGCGCCTGGTGAAGGGCGAGACCCTGGCGGTGCTGGCCCGTGGCTTCGGCCTGGGCGAGTACCTGCGCCTGGGGTCCGGCGAGTTGAAGAGTGGCGGTTTCCGGCGTGAATCGATCCTCGCCGATGCCCTCGAAGCGCTGATCGGCGCGATCTACCTCGATGCCGGCATGGAAGCGGCCAAGGAGCGCGTCACCGCGTGGCTGACCTCCGAGATCGAAAGCCTCACGCTCGTCGACACCAACAAAGATCCCAAGACCCGCCTGCAGGAATTCCTCCAGTCGCGCGGGTGCGAACTGCCACGCTACGAAGTGGTGGATATCCAGGGTGAACCGCATTGCCGCGTGTTCTTCGTGGAATGTGAAATCACCTTACTGAATGAAAAAAGCCGAGGTCAGGGTGTGAGCCGTCGTATTGCCGAACAGGTAGCGGCCGCTGCAGCACTGATTGCCCTGGGCGTGGAGAATGGCCATGACTGATTCAACCGCAACACGCTGTGGCTATGTTGCCATCGTCGGCCGCCCCAACGTGGGCAAGTCCACGCTGCTGAACCACATCCTCGGCCAGAAGCTCGCGATCACCTCGCGCAAGCCGCAGACTACCCGCCACAACATGCTGGGCATCAAGACCGAAGGCAACGTGCAAGCGGTCTACGTCGACACCCCGGGCATGCACAAAGGCGGCGAGAAAGCTCTCAACCGCTACATGAACAAGACCGCTTCGGCGGCGTTGAAAGACGTCGACGTGGTGATCTTCGTGGTCGACCGTACCAAGTGGACCGACGAAGACCAGATGGTCCTCGAGCGTGTGCAGTACGTCACCGGCCCGTTGATCGTGGCGCTGAACAAGACCGACCGCATCGAAGACAAAGCCGAGCTGATGCCGCACCTGAGCTGGCTGCAGGAACAACTGCCGAACGCGCAGATCATCCCGATCTCGGCCCAGCACGGGCACAACCTCGATGCCCTGGAACGCGTGATCGCCGAGCACCTGCCGGAGAACGAGCACTTCTTCCCGGAAGACCAGATCACCGACCGCAGCAGCCGTTTCCTCGCCGCCGAACTGGTGCGCGAGAAAATCATGCGCCAGATGGGCGCCGAGCTGCCGTACCAGATCACCGTCGAGATCGAAGAGTTCAAGCAGCAGGGCAAGACCCTGCATATCCATGCGCTGATCCTCGTCGAGCGTGACGGCCAGAAGAAAATCATCATTGGCGACAAGGGCGAGCGCATCAAGCGCATTGGCACTGAAGCGCGCAAGGACATGGAATTGCTGTTCGATTCCAAGATCATGCTCAACCTGTGGGTGAAGGTGAAGGGTGGCTGGTCCGATGACGAGCGCGCACTGCGTTCGCTGGGCTACGGCGACCTGTAAACGGCCTTCGGTAACGCCGCAAGTCAAAATGTGCGAGCGGGCTTGCTCGCGAATACGGTCTATCAGCGATGAATGTATCGACTGACACTCCGCCTTCGCGAGCAAGCCCGCTCCCACATTGGATAGTCGCAGTTTTCAAGACCGTGCTTGTCAGCGAGAACCCAATGTCCCAATCCCCACCTCCCAGTCAACTCGCCTACGTCCTGCACAGCCGCGCCTACCGCGAGACCAGCGCGCTGGTGGATTTCCTCACGCCCCAAGGTCGCCTGCGCGCAGTGTTGCGCAGCGCGCGGGGCAAGGCGGGTACATTGGCGCGGCCCTTCGTGGCGCTGGACGTGGAGTTTCGCGGCAAGGGCGAGCTGAAGAACGTCGGCCGCATGGAAAGCGTCGGCACCAGCGCCTGGCTCAATGGCGAGGCGCTGTTCAGCGGCCTCTACCTGAATGAACTGCTGATCCGCCTGCTGCCCGCTGAAGACCCGCACCCCGCGGTCTTCGATCACTACGCTGCCACCTTGCTGGCCCTCGCCGAAGGGCGCCCACTGGAGCCGTTGTTGCGCGCCTTCGAGTGGCGCCTGCTGGATGACCTCGGCTACGGCTTCGAACTGGCCAACGACCTGCACGGCGAGCCCATCGCCGCCGACGGCATGTACCGCCTCCAGGTCGATGCTGGCCTGGAGCGCGTGTACCTGCTGCAGCCGGGGCTGTTCCAGGGCACTGAGCTGCTGGCCATGAGCGAAGCCGACTGGACCGCCCCCGGCGCCTTGTCCGCCGCCAAGCGCCTGATGCGCCAGGCACTGGCCGTGCACTTGGGCGGACGGCCGCTGGTCAGTCGCGAGTTGTTTCGAAAGCCCTGACATCCCCGTGTATGCTGTGCACCGATTCTTTCCCTTTTCAGGAGCGCTTCCGTGACCACCAGCAATCGCATTCTTCTTGGCGTCAACATCGACCACGTCGCCACCCTGCGCCAGGCCCGGGGCACCCGTTACCCTGACCCGGTCAAGGCCGCGCTGGACGCCGAAGAAGCGGGCGCCGACGGCATCACCGTGCACCTGCGCGAAGACCGCCGCCACATCCAGGAGCGCGACGTGCTGCTGCTCAAGGACGTGCTGCAAACCCGCATGAACTTCGAAATGGGCGTCACCGAAGAGATGATGGCGTTCGCCGAGCGCATCCGTCCGGCGCACATCTGCCTGGTGCCCGAAACCCGCCAGGAACTGACCACCGAAGGCGGCCTCGACGTCGCCGGCCAGGAAGCGCGGATCAAGGCCGCGGTGGAGCGTCTGTCGAAGATCGGCAGCGAAGTCTCGCTGTTCATCGACGCCGATGAGCGCCAGATCGAAGCGTCGCGCCGCGTCGGCGCGCCGGCCATCGAGCTGCACACCGGCCGTTATGCCGATGCCACCACGCCGACCGAAGTCGCCGACGAACTGCAACGCATCATCGACGGGGTCAATTGCGGGTTGAATGAAGGCCTGATCGTCAACGCCGGCCACGGCCTGCACTACCACAACGTCGAGGCCGTGGCTGCGATCAAGGGCATCAACGAGCTGAACATCGGCCATGCGCTGGTGGCGCATGCGCTGTTTGTCGGCTTCAAAGGTGCCGTGGCCGAGATGAAGGCGCTGATTCTGGCTGCTGCCAAGGCCTGATACCGCAGCTCAAGCTCAGTCGTGCTTCCTGTGGTGAGCGGGCTTGCCCGGCGTTGGGCTGCGAGGCGGCCCTGAAACCTGCGATTCCGGTCTCCCTGACACTTGGCGGCGATTGAACTGGGGCTGCTGCGCAGCCCAACGCGGGGCAAGCCCGCTCGCCACACAAGGCGTGTTCGGCCCGACAGGCTCCTTGTTACAAAAAGCGTGCTCGACCCGACAAGCTCCTTGTTACAAAAGGCGTGCTTGGCCCGACAGGCTCCTTGTTACAAAAGGCGTGCTCGGCCCGACAGGCTCCTTGTTACAAAAGGCGTGCTTGGCCCGACAGGCTCCTTGTTACAAAAGGCGTGCTCGGCCCGACAGGCTCCTTGTTACAAAAAGCCTGCTCGGCATGACAAGCTCTTTGTTACACAGCGTACTCGCCAAGCGACCCAATGAAATCAGCAACTGCGGCAATGCGAAGCCTTACTGTTTAGCCGATGCAGGTGTATCGTATCTGCCTTTTGCGGGCCTCTGGCCTGCGGCAGATTCGTGAGGTTGTTGTGTCCCGATCCTTTTCCCGTCGACAAATCCTGGGTGGTCTTGCAGGCCTGGCCGTTGTGGGCGTCGGTGCCGGTGGCGCCTATCGCTACTGGCTGGGGAAAGTCGCCGAGGCCGAAGCGGGCCACGATTACGAACTGATCGCCGCGCCGCTCGACGTGGAGTTGGTGCCAGGACACAAGACCGAAGCCTGGGCGTTCGGCCCGTCGGCGCCGGGCACCGAGTTGCGCGTGCGCCAGGGTGAATGGCTGCGCGTGCGCTTTATCAACCACCTGCCGGTCGCCACCACCATTCACTGGCACGGCATCCGCCTGCCGCTGGAAATGGACGGCGTGCCCTACGTCTCGCAACTGCCGGTACTGCCCGGTGAATACTTCGACTACAAATTCCGCGTACCCGACGCCGGCAGCTACTGGTATCACCCCCACGTCAACAGCAGCGAAGAACTCGGCCGTGGCCTGGTCGGTCCGCTGATCATCGAAGAGCGCGAGCCCACCGGTTTCAAACACGAACGCACCCTCAGCCTGAAAAGCTGGCACGTGGACGAAGAGGGCGCCTTTGTTGCCTTCAGCATCCCGCGTGAAGCGGCGCGTGGCGGGACCGCCGGGCGCCTGTCGACGATCAATGGCGTGTCCCAGGCGGTGATCGATTTGCCGGCCGGGCAGATCACCCGCGTGCGCCTGCTCAACCTCGACAACACCCTGACGTATCGGCTCAATATTCCCGAGGTTGAAGCGCAGATCTATGCGCTGGACGGCAACCCGGTCGAACCGCGGCCGTTGGGCAAGGAATACTGGCTGGGCCCGGGCATGCGCATCTGCCTGGCGATCAAGGCGCCAGCGGCGGGTGAAGAGCTGTCGATCCGCAACGGCCCGGTGCGCCTCGGCACTTTCCGTTCGGTCGCCAACAACGACGCTCCCACCGAGTGGCCGCCCGCTTTGCCAGCCAACCCGATTGCCGAGCCGGACCTGGCCAACGCCGAGAAACTCAACTTCAATTTCGAATGGGTCGGCTCGGTTTCCGTCGACGTCGACAACGGTAAGCCGCCGAGCCTGTGGCAGATCAACGGCAAGGCCTGGGACATCACCGACAAGACCTGTGCCGACCGCCCGATTGCCAAGCTGGAAAAGGGCAAGAGCTACATTTTCGAATTGAAGAACATGACCCAGTATCAGCACCCGATCCACCTGCATGGCATGAGCTTCAAGGTGATCGCCTCGAACCGCCACAAGGTGATCCCGTACTTCACCGACACTTACCTGTTGGGCAAGAACGAGCGCGCGCGCGTGGCGTTGGTGGCGGATAACCCGGGGGTGTGGATGTTCCACTGCCACGTGATCGACCATATGGAAACCGGCCTGATGGCCGCCATCGAGGTGGCGTGATGCGCCAGTTTCGTCCCACGGCGATCATCGACCGCAGCCGCGACCAGGACTTCATGCGCGAGGCCCTGGCCCTGGCGGCCCAAGGTGCTGCGCTGGGCGAGGTGCCGGTGGGCGCAGTGCTGGTGCAGGACGGCGAAATCATCGGTCGCGGCTTCAACTGCCCGATCAGTGGCAACGACCCCAGTGCCCATGCCGAAATGGTCGCGATCCGCGCCGCCGCGCAAGCGATCAGCAACTATCGCCTGGTCGGCAGCACGCTGTATGTGACCCTCGAACCGTGCAGCATGTGCGCCGGCCTGATCGTGCATTCGCGGGTGGCGCGGGTAGTGTACGGCGCGCTGGAACCCAAGGCCGGTATCGTGCAAAGCCAGGGGCAGTTCTTTACCCAGGGCTTTCTCAATCACCGCGTGCTGTTTGAAGGCGGGGTGCTGGCTGAGGAGTGTGGGACTGTCTTGAGCGAATTCTTCAAGGCGCGCCGCGCAAAACCAGCGGTTTAAACAACACTGAAAACCAATGTGGGAGCGGGCTTGCTCGCGAAAGCGATGGGTCAGCCACCCTCTGCATAGCTGAACCAGTGCTTTCGCGAGCAAGCCCGCTCCCACCTTTTGATCTGCATTTATCCAGGGCGATGGGGTTTATTTCTTGGCGATGATGACGGCGCGCATCGGCGCCGGCAGCCCTTCGATCGTCTTGCTGTGATCCTGCGGATCGAGGAAGTCGCTCAGCGACTGATACTTCATCCACTCCGTCCCGCGTTGTTCCTCGACCGTCGTCACGCTCACGTCCACACAACGCACCTCACTGAAGCCGGCGCGGCGCAGCCACAGCATCAGCGCCGGCACCGACGGCAGGAACCATACGTTGCGCATCTGCGCGTAGCGGTCCTCCGGCACCAGCACTTGCTGCTGGTCGCCTTCGACCACCAAGGTTTCCAGCACCAGTTCGCCGCCCTTGACCAGGGTGTCCTTCAGCGCCAGCAAATGCTCGATCGGCGAGCGACGGTGGTAGAACACACCCATGGAAAACACGGTGTCGAAGCCTTCCAGATTGGGCGGCAGGTCTTCGAACGGGAATGGCAGGTGCCAGGCATTCGGCGCAGACAAATAGCGCTGCACGGCCTGGAACTGACAGAAGAACAGCCAGTTGGGGTCCACGCCAATCACGCTGTCGGCGCCGGCGCCGAGCATGCGCCACATGTAGTAGCCGTTGCCGCAGCCGACGTCGAGGATGCGCTTGCCCTTGAGGTCCAGGTGCGGCGCCACGCGCGACCATTTCCAGTCCGAACGCCACTCGGTGTCCACATGCACGCCGAACAGGTGGAACGGCCCCTTGCGCCACGGGCTCAGGCCCATCAGCGCGGTGTGCATTTGCGCGCGAGTGGCGTCGTCGCAGTCGGTGTCCAGGGTCAGGCCGTTGAGCAAATCCACTTCGCTGGGCTGGATGGCAGGCAACGCATCCAACGCACTCTGCCAGCGCTCGAGGTCGCCATGACCTTTTTCCATCTTGCTATCGAGTTGCGCTTGCAGGCCCTGGGCCCACACGGCCAGGGGAGTGCCGACCAGATGGCGGGCGAGGGGAGACAGATCAATCATGGCAAGGCTATCAACGAGGCAAAGTTAAGACACTGGAACCACGGCACGACTTTCGAGAACCCGGCCGCCAGCAGGCGTTCGCGGTGTTCTTCGAGGCTGTCGGGCTTCATGACGTTTTCGATGGCGCTGCGCTTCTGGGCGATTTCCAGTTCGCTGTAGCCGTTGGCGCGTTTGAACGCGATATGCAGGTCGGTGAGCAGCGCATGTTCTTCAAGGTCGTTGAAGCGCAGCTTTTCCGACAGGATCAATGCACCGCCCGGCAACAGCGACTGGCGGATGCGGCCGAGCAGCGCCAGGCGCTCCTCGGGGGCGATAAATTGCAGGGTGAAGTTCAGCGCCACCACCGAGGCCGGTGCAAATTGCAGCGCGAGGATATCGCCCTCCACCACTTCGACCGGCAACAGCTCCTGGAACATCGAGTCCTGGCCATTCAGGTATTCGCGGCAGCGCTCGACCATGGCCGCCGAGTTATCCACAGCGATCACCCGACAACCGTCGGTGCGCACATGGCGGCGCAACGCTTGGGTGACCGCGCCAAGGGATGACCCCAGGTCATACAGCACGCTGTTGGGCTGGGCGAACTGCGCCGCGAGCACGCCGAGGTTCTCGACGATGGTCGGGTAACCCGGCACCGAGCGCTTGATCATGTCCGGGAACACCCGCACCACGTCCTCGTTAAAGGCGAAGTCCGGCACCTGGGGCAGGGGCTGGGCGAATAGGCGATCGGGTTCTTTGCTCACGGCTGTTCCGGCGACGATGGGGGAAAGGCCGGCATTTTAGCCAACTTGGCCCTCGGATGCGCGGGTTGTCTGATGGAAAGCCGAGGCCGTGATACCCCACTGGCCAAGCCAGTAAGTGACGATCAACAGATACGGCGCTGCCTCGAACGACAGTACAAACCGATTGATGCCGATCAGCGTGTCGGAAAACACAAACGACACGGCACCGGCCGCCGCCAGCAGCGCCGAGCGTTTCGGCACGCCGCTGCCCAGCCGTGCCAACGCGCGCCAGAGCATGGCGCTGATCACCATTGCGTACACCACCACCGGAATCATCAGGTCACCCAGGCCGTGGGAAATCAGGATGCTCAGCAGGATCGCGCCCACGCCCAGCGCCAATACCAATGGCAGCAGCGCCAAGCGGCGGCAATCGCTGAAGTAGGCTTTCAGATACGCCAGGTGCGCGAACAGGAACGCGCCGAGGCCGAAGATGAACAAGTCGCCCGGCCACGCCAGCAGCACATCGCCGACCAGCGAGAAAATCAGCCCCAGGCTGATCCAGCGTCGATAGTCGGTGGGCGGCGCGTCATGCAGCCAGCCCAGCAGCGCGAGTACCGGCAGCGGTTTGACCAACAGGCACAACAAGGTGGCGTGGGTGGTCAGGCCGTAGATAAAGGTGCCGGCGCCCATCAACGCAAGAATCAGCCATGGCATATCAGTTCACCGTAATGGCGCAGTCGAAGGTTTCGGCGGGTTCGGCTTCCGGCTCCCAGGGTTGCTGGGAGGTCAGGCGCAAACGTCCCTGGCCGGCCGCAAAGGCCTGGAAGCGCCAGGTGGACTGGCCGCCGCCACCAATAACGCCGGATTCCGAGCTGCTGTAGACCTCGGGGCTCAGCGCGCGCAATACGCCGCCGGCCGAATCCTGAATGGCCCAGCGGTAACCGGTGGTGGGATTGCTGGGCAGGGTCAGGATCAGATTCTGCCCGGACTTGAGCTGGAGCGGGCAGGCGCCCTGATCTTCCACGGTGACGTTTTGCTTGGGGGCACTGGCGCAGGCGGCCAGCAGGGCAAGGCTCAGGGGAAGCAGCAGGCGGGCAGCGGTCATGGAGGCTCCGTTGATTAGCGACGAAGGGCGAGCATAACCGAAGATGAGACAAGGTGTGACAAGAGGACCGCAGAGTGCGCTTGGTGGAGAGCAGGCTTGCCCTGCGTTGGGCTGCGGAGCAGACCCAGAACTGACGACCCCATTCTTTCGGAAAGAATGGGGTCTATTTAAGAGGGGTTGCTACGCAGCCCAACGCAGGGCAAGCCTGCTCACCACAGGGGGGGGCACTCGGGGCACTCGGGCTAGTGAGCGATCAGAAGAGCACCTTCGCCACGTCGGCAAAGCGCTTGGCAAAGTGCACGGTCATGCCTTCCTTCAGGTAGTCCGGCAACTCCTCGAAGCTGCCACGGTTTGGCTCCGGCAGGATCAGCTCGTGAATCTTCTGGCGTCGCGCCGCAATCACCTTCTCGCGCACCCCGCCAATCGGCAGGACATGCCCGGTCAGCGTCAATTCACCGGTCATGGCCACGCCTTTTTTCGGCGGCTGGTTGCGCGCCAGCGACAGCAGCGCGCTGGCCATGGTCACCCCGGCGCTCGGACCGTCTTTGGGCGTGGCGCCTTCCGGCACGTGCAGGTGCACGAAGGCCTCGTCGAAGAACTTCGGATCACCGCCAAACGACTTCAGGTTGGAGCTGATGTAGCTGTAGGCGATTTCGGCAGACTCCTTCATCACCTCACCCAACTGCCCGGTGAGCTTGAAACCACGGTTGAGCGTGTGGATGCGCGTCGCCTCGATCGGCAGCGTGGCGCCGCCCATGCTGGTCCAGGCCAGGCCGGTGATTACCCCGGTGCCGGACAGCACTTGCTCGTTGCGGAACACGGGAATGCCCAGGGAGCTTTCCAGGTCCTTGTTGCCGATCTTGATCACCGAGTCGGGCTCATCCAGCAGCTTGACCACGGCTTTGCGCACCAGTTTGCCCAGCTGTTTCTCCAGCTGGCGCACACCGGCTTCGCGCGCGTAGCCGTCGATCAACGCGCGCAGGGCGCCGTCGCTGATGCTCAGGCTGTTTTTCGACACGCCGGCTTTCTCCAGCTGCTTGGGCCACAGGTGACGCTTGGCGATGGCGACTTTTTCTTCAGTGATATAGCCGGACAGGCGAATCACTTCCATCCGGTCCAGCAGCGGGCCGGGGATGGAATCCAGGGTGTTGGCGGTGCACACGAACAGCACCTTGGACAGGTCCAGGCGCAGGTCCAGGTAGTGGTCGAGGAATTCGACGTTCTGCTCAGGGTCGAGGGTTTCCAGCAATGCCGACGCCGGGTCGCCCTGGAAGCTCTGGCCCATCTTGTCGATCTCGTCGAGCATGATCACCGGGTTCATCACTTCCACATCTTTGAGCGCCTGCACCAGCTTGCCCGGCAGGGCGCCAATGTAGGTGCGGCGATGGCCCTTGATCTCGGCCTCGTCGCGCATGCCGCCGACACTGAAACGGTAGAACGGCCGGCCCAGTGACTCGGCGATGGATTTGCCGACGCTGGTCTTGCCCACGCCCGGCGGGCCCACCAGCAGCACGATGGAACCGGCGACTTCGCCTTTATAAGCGCCCACCGCGAGGAACTCGAGGATGCGGCTCTTGATGTCGTCCAGCCCCGCATGGTGTTTATCCAGCACCTTGCGCGCGTGCTTGAGGTCGAGCTTGTCCTCGCCATACACCCCCCACGGCACCGAAGTGGCCCAGTCGAGGTAGTTGCGGGTGACCGCGTACTCCGGCGAGCCGGTTTCCAGGATCGACAGTTTGTTGAGTTCTTCATCAATGCGTTTTTTCGCCTGGGCCGGCAACACTTTGCCCTCCAGGCGTTGCTCGAACTGCTCGACGTCCGCGCTGCGGTCGTCCTTGGTCAAGCCCAGCTCCTGCTGGATGACCTTGAGCTGTTCCTTGAGGAAGAACTCGCGCTGGTGCTCGCCGATCTTGCGGTTCACTTCGGCGGAGAGTTCTTTTTGCAGGCGCGCGACTTCGACTTCCTTGCGCAGCATCGGCAGGACTTTTTCCATGCGCTTGAGCATGGGTACGCAGTCCAGCACTTCCTGCAGCTCGTTGCCGGTGGCCGAGGTGAGCGCGGCAGCGAAGTCGGTCAGCGGCGACGGGTCGTTGGGGCTGAAGCGGTTGAGGTAGTTCTTCAGCTCTTCGCTGTACAGCGGGTTGAGCGGCAGCAGTTCCTTGATCGCATTGATCAGCGCCATGCCGTAGGCCTTGACCTCGTCGGTCGGCTCGCTGGGCTGGTGCGGGTATTCGACTTCCACCAGGTACGGTGGGCGGTGGTGCTTGAGCCAGGTGCGAATCCGCACGCGGGTCAGGCCCTGGGCGACGAATTGCAGTTTGCCGTTCTCGCGGCTGGCGTGGTGCACCTTCACCAGGGTGCCGTACAGCGGCAGGCTGGAGGTGTCGAAATGCCGGGGATCTTCGGGCGGCGTGTCCATGAAAAACAGGGCAAGCGAGTGGTGATCGGATTTGCTCACCAGCTCCAGGGTTTCCGCCCACGGTTCTTCATTGACGATCACCGGCAGCACTTGCGCCGGGAAGAACGGCCGATTGTGGATCGGAATGATGTAGACCTTGTCCGGCAGGTTTTGCCCAGGCAGGGCAAGGCCGGTATTGGATGAAGCTGCGTGTTCAGCGTTTTCGGGATCGGCGTAATCGTTGAGGTCGATGTCCGGGAATTCTTGCTGGTCGCTCATGGGGCACCTGCATAAGGAAGTATGCAGGTTAGATGGGGCAGGGCAGTGGTGGTTTCAATGGCGGGCGTGAGATAGCAACATATTGCATGATATTTTCGAAACCCGTAGGCGCCAGCAAGCCGGCTCCTGCAGGGCTCAGCTGATTTTGTGGAGATAGGCGGGCAGTGGTTGTTCCGGCAGCACCGACAGCACTTTCAACCGCTGCAACATGCGCTGCCGGGCCCGTTGCAGGTGCTCGCGCAGATTCAACGCGGCCGCATCGACGGCGCCGTGCAGCAACAACTCCAGAATCAGGCGATGTTCGGCAAGCATGGCTGGATCGGCGCCGATCCCCAGCAAACGGTAGAAAATCCGGCTGATGATCATCGGGCTCTGGCCCTGGCGTATCAACGCGGCGATCTTGCGATTCTGCAGGCCGGCCAGGCAGCGCTGGTGCAAATCCTCTTCGATCTGTTCGATGGCTTCCAGGCTGCAATGGGGGCTGTCCTGGGCGTCCAGCACGCGTTGCAACATGGCTTCGAGCAGCTCGCGGTCCAGGTTCGGTGCGCTCTGGCGCAGGGCTTCGGGCTCCAGGCAGGCACGCAGTTCGTAGTCTTCGGTGACTTCCCGCGCGGTCAGCGGCCCCGCCAGCCACTGCGAGTACGGCTCTTTTTCCACCAGGCCTCGATCGCGCAGGCGCATCAATGCTTCGCGCACCACCGCGCGGCTGACGCCGTAGTGGTCGGCGGCGGCCTGCTCGTCCAGGCGGTAGTGGCCGAAGGCGATGCAGGTGGACAGCGCCGCGCCGATCTCCTCGACGATCCGCTCGCCCAGCGGTCGGGTATCCACCAGCTCATCTTCGCCATTCAGGCCCAGGTGCGCATGGCTCAGCGGCAAGCGCAGCGGCTCCATGGCCAGGCCTTCGGGATTGATCAGGTAGCCGCGGCCGTTGAAGCGGCAAATCAGCCCTTCGGCGTGCAGCAGGTCCAGGGCCTTGCGCACCGGCACGCGGCTGGTGCCGAACAGCTCGGCCAGCGGTGCCTCCAGCAGGACCAGCCCGTGGCGCGCGGTGCCGTTGACGATCGCATCACGCAACAGCTGATGAATCATCGCGTAACGGGAGGCCGAGGCGGACACTGCTTTCATTGCTTTCTCAAGAGGATGTAGGACGGTGGCCGGGGATTCTCTCATAGATGCGCCTGTCACTCTGCGCCACATCGGTGGCACTTTTTTGGGGCCTGGACAGCGGGAATGTTACTTTTCTGCACCAAAATGTACTTATTCATAAAAGATACATTATTTCTTTTAAACCCTGCGCTGGATGTCTTGCACGCTTTTTTTTTCAGACCCAGGAGCATCTATCCCGTGGATCCTGACGCGAACATCTGATCTGCGGGTTGCGCGCGTTCACAGACTGGCACGAAACCTGCCTTTGTAAAATGTACATTTTATTAATATGTACGTTTTGTGAGGGTCATCTTGATGTCAGACGCCACTTCGATGGCCGAGGATTTCGCCAGCGGTCGCAACGACCCGGTGCAAGCCCTCGAGCAGGCACTCGACAAGGCCAGCCAGGCCCCGGCGGTATTTATCAGCCTGACCACCGAGCGCGCCCGCCGTGAAGCCGAAGCCGCCGCCGCGCGCTGGCGGGCCGGCCAGCCATTGAGTGGGTTGGATGGCGTGCCCGTGGCCTGGAAGGACCTCTATGACGTGGCCGGCAGCGTCACCACTGCCGGTGCCGCCTACCGACGCAATGCGCCTGCCGCCTTGCTCGATGCGCCCAGTGTAGGGCTGCTGTGCCGCGCGGGGATGGTCAGCGTCGGCAAGACCAACCTCAGCGAGCTGGCCTATTCCGGGCTCGGCCTCAATCCGCACTTCGGCACCCCGCACAACCCGCACGGCACTGACCAGCCACGTATCCCGGGTGGCTCATCGTCTGGTTCGGCGGTGGCCGTCGCCGCCGACATTGTGCCCATCGCGATGGGCACCGACACCGCCGGTTCGATCCGCATCCCCTCGGCATTCAATGGCCTGGTGGGCTACCGCAGCAGCAGCCGACGCTACAGCCGCGACGGCGTGTTTCCCCTGGCTCACACCCTCGACAGCCTTGGTCCGCTGACCCGCAGCGTGCGCGATGCGCTGGCCATCGACGACCTGCTCCACGGCCGCCGGCAAACCCATGTCGCGCGAAGCCTCAAGGGCCAGCACTTTGTGCTGGAGCAAGGCGCCCTGGAAGGCATTGAACCCGCCGTGCACAACAACCTGCTGCGCGCGGTGGACCAACTCAAGGCCGCCGGTGCGCGGGTCGAGTTGCGCCCCTCGCCAACGTTCCAGGCCACGCTGGAGCTGATCAAGCACCAAGGCTGGCTCGGCGCCTTCGAAGCCTTCGCCCTGCACCAGGCGTTGCTCGACAGCGCCGACGCCGAGCAACTCGACCCCCGCGTACGCCGCCGCCTCGAAGCCGCGCGCGCGTTGCCGGCCAGCCAACTGATCGCCCTCACCGAGGCCCGCCGCCGCCTGCAACAGCAACTGATCGACGACCTCGACGGCGCCGTGCTGATCACCCCCACCGTTGCGCATGTCGCCCCGGCCCTGGCACCGCTGGAAGCCGACGACGCGCTGTTTGTCAGCACCAACCTCGCCACCCTGCGCCTGACCATGCCCGGCAGTTTGCTCGACATGCCCGGCGTGAGCCTGCCCAGCGGCCGCGACGCCCTGGGTTTACCCACCGGCCTGCTGCTCAGCGCCCCCAGCGGCGAAGACGCACGCCTGCTGCGGGCCGCTTTGTCGGTCGAAACCGCCCTGACTTTTTAAGGAGACACACCATGGCTAAAGACATCCTCTGTGCATTTGGCGTCGACGTCGACGCCGTCGCCGGCTGGCTCGGTTCCTACGGCGGCGAAGACTCGCCCGATGACATCTCCCGCGGCCTGTTCGCCGGGGAAGTCGGCGCGCCGCGCCTGCTCAAACTGTTCGAACGCTACGGCCTGCGCACCACCTGGTTTATCCCCGGCCACTCGATGGAAACCTTCCCCGAGCAGATGAAGGCCGTGGCCGACGCCGGCCACGAAATCGGCGTGCACGGCTACAGCCACGAAAACCCGATCGCGATGACCGCCGAGCAGGAAGAAATCGTCCTCGACAAGTCCATCGAGCTGATCACCCAGGTCACCGGCAAGCGTCCCACCGGCTACGTCGCGCCGTGGTGGGAATTCAGCAAGGTGACCAACGAGCTGTTGCTGAAAAAAGGCATCAAGTACGACCACAGCCTGATGCACAACGACTTCCATCCCTACTACGTGCGCAAGGGCGACACCTGGACCAAGATCGACTACAGCCAGCACCCCGATACCTGGATGAAACCCCTGGTGCGCGGCGAAGAAACCGACCTGGTGGAGATCCCGGCCAACTGGTACCTCGATGACCTGCCGCCGATGATGTTCATCAAGAAAGCCCCGAACAGCCACGGCTTCGTCAACCCGCGTCACCTCGAGGAAATGTGGCGCGACCAGTTCGACTGGGTCTACCGCGAGCACGAACACGCGGTGTTCACCATGACCATCCACCCCGACGTGTCCGGCCGCCCGCAAGTGCTGTTGATGCTGGAGCGCCTGATCGAGCACATCCAGAGCCATGCCGGCGTGCGCTTCGTCACCTTCGACGAAATCGCCGACGACTTCATTCGCCGCCAACCCCGTACCTGAACCCCACCCTGCAGGAGCCGGCTTGCCGGCGCCTGCCGGTCAAATCCTTGAGGCGCGCCCCATGTCCATCTACAACAAGCTTGACCTGACTGGCTGGAAACCCCGGCAACTGACGTCCCAGGAAGTGCGCTTCGCCACCTGGATCGCGTTTTTCGCCTGGGTGTTTGCGGTGTATGACTTCATCCTGTTCGGCACGTTGCTGCCGGAGATCGGCCGGCACTTTGGCTGGGGTGAAGTGGAGCAAGCTGAAATCGCGACCTGGGTGGCGGTGGGCACGGCGGTGGTCGCGTTTGCCATTGGCCCGGTCGTGGATAAGTTGGGTCGGCGCAAAGGCATCATCTTCACCGTGGCCGGTTCGGCACTCTGCTCGGCACTCACCGCGATTGGTGGGGCATGGGGCAAGTCGCCGCTGATTCTGATCCGGTCGCTGGGCGGCCTGGGCTATGCCGAGGAAACCGTCAACGCGACCTACTTGAGCGAGCTGTATGGCGCTTCCGAAGACCCGCGCCTGACCAAGCGCCGCGGCTTCATCTACAGCCTGGTGCAGGGCGGCTGGCCGGTCGGTGCGTTGATCGCCGCCGGGTTGACCGCGCTGTTGCTGCCGGTCATTGGCTGGCAGGGCTGCTTCATCTTCGCCGCGATCCCGGCGATCGTGATCGCGATCATGGCGCGTAAGCTCAAGGAGAGCCCGCAGTTCCAGATCCACCAACGCATCAGCGAGCTGCGTAAAAGCGGCGCGGTGAAGGACGCGCAGAACGTCGCCGCGACCTACGGCGTGGATTACGACGAACACAGCAAGGCCGGCCTCAAGGCGGCCTTCCGTGGCCCGGCACGCCGCGCCACGCTGGTGATCGGCGCCGCGCTGCTGCTCAACTGGGCGGCGATCCAGGTGTTCAGCGTGCTGGGGACTTCGGTGATCGTCAGCGTGCACCACATCTCGTTCGAGAACTCGCTGATCATCCTCGTACTGTCGAACCTGGTGGGTTACTGCGGTTACCTCAGCCACGGTTGGATGGGCGACAAGATCGGCCGCCGCAACGTGATCGGCCTGGGCTGGATGCTCGGCGGGCTGTCGTTCGCCGGCATGCTGTTTGGCCCGAGCAACATGGCGATGGTCGTCGGGCTGTACAGCCTGGGCCTGTTCTTCCTGATCGGGCCGTACTCGGCAGCGCTGTTCTTCATCAGCGAAAGTTTCCCCACCAGCATCCGCGCCACCGGTGGCGCGATCATTCATGCCATGGGCCCGATCGGCGCGGTGGTCGCAGGTTTTGGCGCGACCCAGGTGTTGTCCGCCGGCAGCGACTGGCAGACCGCCGCGCTGTGGTTCGGTGCACTGCCGTGCTTTTTGTCCGGCGCCCTGATGTTTGCCGCACGCCACGTGCGTCCGGAAACCGTTCAGTAAGGAGTGTTTGATGAGCCGTAAAGTTGCCTTGATTACCGGTGCCGCCAGCGGCATCGGCCAAGCCCTCTCCGTGGCCTATGCGCGCAACGGCGTGGCGGTGGTCGGCGGGTATTATCCCGCCGATCCCCATGACCCGCACACCACTGTGGCCCTGGTGGAAGCGGCCGGCGGCGAGTGCCTGATGCTGCCACTGGACGTGGGCGCCAGCGCCTCGGTGGACGCCCTGGCCGAGCAGGCCGTGCAACATTTTGGCCGCCTCGATTACGCAGTGGCCAACGCGGGTCTGCTGCGCCGCGCGCCGTTGCTGGAGATGACCGATACGCTGTGGGACGAAATGCTCAATGTCGACCTGACGGGGGTGATGCGCACCTTCCGCGCGGCGACCCGGCATATGCACGAGGGCGGCGCGCTGGTGGCGATTTCGTCGATTGCCGGCGGCGTGTATGGCTGGCAGGAGCACAGTCACTACGCGGCGGCCAAGGCCGGTGTGCCGGGTCTGTGCCGGTCGCTGGCGGTGGAGTTGGCGCCCAAGGGCATTCGCTGCAACGCGGTGATTCCCGGGTTGATCGAGACGCCGCAGTCGCTGGATGCGAAAAATTCGCTGGGGCCGGAAGGCTTGGCGAAAGCGGCGCGCGCAATCCCCCTGGGCCGGGTAGGGCGGGCGGATGAAGTGGCATCGCTGGTGCAGTTCCTGACCAGTGAGGCATCGAGTTATTTGACCGGGCAGAGCATCGTCATCGACGGTGGCCTGACCGTGCGCTGGCCGGACTGATGCGGATTCAAGCCTGATGCACATCAAATGCGGGAGCGGGCTTGCTCAAGAATGCGGCGCAACAGTTCTGCATGCATCGACTGACACACCACTTTCGCGAGCAAGCCACTGCCACATTTAACCGCGTTCGCATCTCGATTATTCAAGGAGTTCACCATGCCCCAACTCACTCACCGCCGCGCCGTCATCACCGGCGCCGGCAGCGGCATCGGGGCCGCCATCGCGCGCGCCTATGCCGTCGAAGGCGCACGCCTGCTGCTGTCCGACCGCAACGCTGCCAGCCTGGCTGAAACCGCGATCACCTGCCGCAACCTTGGCGCCGAAGTGGTCGAGTGCCTGGCCGATGTCGGCACGGTCGAAGGCGCCCAGGCCAGTGTCGACCGCTGCGTCGAGCATTTCGGCGGCATCGATATCCTGGTCAACAATGCCGGCATGCTCACCCAGGCGCGCTGCGTCGACCTCTCCCTCGAAATGTGGAATGACATGCTGCGTGTCGACCTCACCAGCGTGTTCATCGCCAGCCAGCGCGCCCTGCCGCACATGCTCGCGCAGCGCTGGGGGCGGATCATCAACGTCGCCTCGCAACTGGGTATCAAGGGCGGCGCGGAGCTGACCCACTACGCCGCCGCCAAGGCCGGGGTGATCGGCTTTACCAAGTCCCTCGCGCTGGAAGTGGCCAAGGACAATGTGCTGGTCAACGCCATCGCGCCGGGCCCTATCGAAACGCCGCTGGTGGGCGGCATCAGTGCCGACTGGAAACGCGCCAAGGCCGCCGAACTGCCCCTGGGCCGCTTCGGCCTGGCGGATGAAGTCGCGCCCACCGCCGTGCTGCTGGCCAGCGAGCCGGGTGGCAACCTGTTTGTCGGCCAGACCCTGGGCCCCAATTCCGGCGATGTCATGCCATGAGCGGGGTGTAGGCATGTGCGGACTCTGCGGACTGCTCGGCGAAGACCTGCACTGGAGCGACCCCCTGGGCGACGAACTGCCCAGGCGCCGCGAACGCCTGCGCCGTATCGCCGCCATCAATCAGGTGCTGGCGGTGTTCCGGCTCAAGGTCGAAGACTTCCAGGGCGCGTCGTACCTGCTGCTGGGCGCCACCGGCAAACAGGCGTTGGCGAGCGGCCTGGATCAACTCTGGCAGGCCGCTGAAACCATGCTCGGCCGCCCGCTGGACCCGCTCGATCCGCACTTGCTCGATCACCTGGACCTGCAGGCGTCATGAGGTAAGAAGAAAATGAGCATGGCTCTAAATGTGATCACCGGCTTCCTCGGCAGTGGCAAGACCACCTTGCTCAAGCGCCTGCTGCAGCACGAAAGCCTCGGCGATACCGCGTTGCTGATCAATGAATTCGGCGACGTCGGCATCGACCATTTGCTGGTGGAAGAAGTGGCGCCCAATACCGTGTTGCTGCCCAGCGGCTGTATTTGCTGCTCGATCCGCGGCGAACTGAAAGACGCGCTGCTTGGCCTGTTGCAACGCCGCGAGCGTGGTGAGATTCCTGCGTTCAAGCGGGTGATCCTGGAAACCACCGGCCTGGCCGATCCGGCGCCGATCCTCGCGACCTTGAACAACGACGTGCAATTGCGCGGGCGTTTTCATATCGGCCTGGTGATCACCCTGGTCGACGCCAGTCACGCCGCGCTGCAGGAACGCCTGCACCCGGAATGGCTGGCCCAGGTCGCGGCGGCGGATCGACTGTTGCTGAGCAAGACCGACCTGGTGCCTGATTGCGCGGCGCTGCGTGCGCACCTGCAGGGGCTGAATGCCGGTACGCCGATCCTCGATACACAGGACATTCTCAGCGGCGATCAACTGCTGCTCGGCGAAGGCCTGCGCAGCGCCGAGCCCGCCGTGGAAGTCAGCCGCTGGCAACTGCATCAAGCCACCAACGTCACCCACGGCGCCGCGCAGGTGTGCAGCCTGACCTTCGACCAACCGCTGGACTGGGTGGGTTTCGGGGTGTGGTTGTCGATGCTGTTAAGATGCCACGGCGAACGAATCCTCCGCGTCAAAGGGCTGCTCAACGTGAACGCCAGTAACGCCCCCATCGTCATTCATGGCGTGCAGCATTGCCTGCACGCCCCGGTGCACTTGCCCGCATGGCCGGGCAGCGACCGCCAGTCGCGCCTGGTGTTTATCCTGCGCGGGCTCGACCCCGCGCTGCTGCGGCGCTCCTTCGACGTGTTCTCGCGACGGTTCGCCGCATGATCACATTGCGCGTTCTCGGCACCTCGGTGACCCTGCTCGAATGCCTGCGCGTGCGCGCCGAACAGGAGCTGGGCATCCGCCTGGTGTATCAGGTGCACGACGTCGAACAGGCCCAGCGTATCGCGGTGATGCAACCTGACAGCTACGACCTCTACGACCAGTGGTTTCACAACGTCGACTTCGTGTGGCCGGCCCGCGCGATCCAGCCCATCGACACGCGACGCCTGGCGCTATGGCACGAGATCAACGACTTGCCCAAGCGCGGGCGCCTGTCGCCGAACGACCGCCTGGGCAGCGGCAGCGTGCCCAGCGAACGTCTGTTCGTGCAGCACGATGGCAGCCTCGGCAGCACCGTCACCGAGCGCATCAGCATGTTGCCGCTGACCCACAACGCCGACAGTTTTGCCTACCGCCCCGAACGCTTGCCCGAGGGTTTTTGCCACGGCAATGAAAGCTGGGGCTGGTTGCTCGATCCGGCGTGGCGCGCACGCACGGCGCTGCAGAGTGACGCCGCCATCGGCGCGCTGGACGCCGCGCTGGCGGTGCAGGGCGCGGGGCTGGCCAACTTCAAGGACATCGGCAACATGAGCATCGAAGAGATCGATGTGCTGGCCGACATTCTGGTGCGCAAACAGAAGGAAGGGCACTTTGCGGCGTTCTGGTCCGATGACGAGGAGGCGGCGCAATTGATGCTCAGCCCGAGCATCGATATCCAGAGCCTGTGGTCACCGACCTTGATGCGCCTGCACCGCGCCGGGGTGAAATACCGCCTGGCGGTGCCGCGCGAAGGCTATCGTGCCTGGTTCGGCGGCTTGTCGTTGTCGCGCCATGCCCAAGGGCCGGTGCTGGATGCGGCGTATGCCTATCTCAATTGGTGGCTGTCCGGCTGGCCCGGTGCGGTGATGGCGCGCCAGGGTTACTACATCGGCAACCCGGCGCGCACACGTGATCACCTGAGCAGCGCCGAATGGGATTACTGGTATGCCGGCAAGCCTGCGCGGGAGGAGTTGCTGGGCAGCGACGGCTTGCCGCTGATTGATATCGGCGAGGTGCGCGATGGCGGCTCCTACGAGCAACGCATGGGGCATATCGCGGTGTGGAACTCGGTCATGGATGAGCACAACTACCTGGTGCGGCGGTGGGGAGACTTTATGCGGGCGCGCGGCTGAGCGCCGGTCAAGCGCGTGTCGCCAATAAAATGACTGTGAAATCCCCGTATTTATTGAGTGCGCTTATGCTTTTCCCCAGCTAATCTGCTCAAACCAAATATTCATGCAAAATGGATATTTTTTTGACGCCAGTCAGCAGTTGCCAGGAAAGCATATGACAAAGGGACCGAGTGGCAGAGAACGGCGAAGGCAGCCAGAGGGCACTGCAATGAGCTGGCGCCACACCTTTCAAACCCGCATTGCGGGGGTGTTGGCGCTGTTGCTGCTGGTGGTCGTCGCAGCCACTTATTTCGCGGTCAAGACCGCGACGTCCCGCGCCGTGGAAAACCAGGCGCAAGTCCAACTCAAGACCGGCAGCCAGGTGTTCGAACGCCTGCTGGACCTGCGCGGCCGTCGCCTGCAATACGGCCTTGACTGGCTGACCGTCGACGGCCCGTTCAAACAAGCCGTGGCCGAGGGCCAGACCGTGCCGATCCTCGCCGCCCTGCGGCGTCATGGCACCGGTATTCGTTCCAGCGAAGTGTTTGTGCTGGGCCTGGATGGCAAGGTCATGGTCAGCACCTTGCCCGTCCTGTCGCGCGGCCAGGTGTTCCCCTATAACAACGCCCTGCGCCTTGCGCGGCGCAGCGGCCTGCAGATGTTGATCGTGGCCATGGACGGCCGGCCGTACCTGCTGGTGCAGGAGGAAGTACTCGACCCGTTGCCCATCGCACGGGTGGTGATGGGTTTTCCCATGGACAGGCTGTTCGCCAATGAGCTGCGGTCCATGAGCAACCTGGAGGTGTCGTTCCTCAGTGTGCAGGAGGGCAGGCCGGGCCCGCTGTTCAGCACCCAGCCCGATGCGTACCAGGCCTCCACTTTCAGCTTGCTGCGCGAAGCGCCTATCGACCCCGAGCCGCAAATCCACCTGTTCTACGGCCAGCGCGTGCTCAGCCAGGTGCTGCCGCTGGCCAATACCGGTGACGGCAATGAAGTGCGGGTCCTGCTGCAAAGCCCGCTGGACCATGCGCTGGAATCCTTCGCGCCGCTGGACCGGCAGTTCCTCGGGATTGCCCTGGCGGTGCTGCTGGTGTCGTTGGCTGGCGCGCTGTTCCTCGCGCGTCGCGTGTCGCGCCCGTTGAATGCGCTGGTCGAGGCGGCGGGGCGGATCGGTGCCGGCGATTACCGCACGCCGGTGCGGGTGCGCGGCCATGACGAGTTCGGCCTGCTGGCGCGCGCCTTCAACGCCATGCAAAGCGGGATCGCCGTGCGCGAACGGCAACTGGCGCATAACGCCCTGCATGATCCGCTCACCGGCCTGCCCAATCGGGCCTTGGCCATGGAGCGCCTAGGCAGCGCGATCAGCGCGCGGCGGCCGGTGGTGTTGTTGTACCTGGGCATCGAGAACTATCGGGTGATCAACGAAGGCTTCGGTCCCGAGGGCGTCGAGGAGATGCTCCGCGAAGCCAGCCGCTGCCTGTCCATGAGCCTGTTGGCCAGCGACACGGCAGCACGCATCACCGGCAGCGAGTTCCTGCTGTTGCTGGAGAATACCGAGATCGACCGCGCCGTGGCCCGCGCCGACCGCCTCTACGCGTTGCTCACCGAACCCCAGCGCATCGGCAATGACGAACTGCGCCACGAAGTCAGCATCGGTATCGCTGCCTACCCTGCCGACGGCCAGCAGGTCGAAGAGCTGATCAGCCGCGCCGCCATCGCTCGCCATGATGCGGCGGCGCTGCCGGGCTACCTGCAGATCTACCAGCAGGACCGCGATCTCGCCCACCAGCGCCAGATCACCTTGATCCGCGACCTGCGCCGGGCCGCCGTCGAAGGCGAGTTGTACCTGTGCTACCAGCCCAAACTCGACCTCAAGCACGGCTATGTGCGCCAGGCCGAAGCCCTGCTGCGCTGGCAGCATCCGAGCCTGGGGCTGGTCTCGCCCGCCGAATTCATCCCCCTGGCCGAGCGCACCGGCAGCATGGGCGGCCTCACGCAATGGGTGATCGAAGAAGCCATCCGCCAGATCGGCGAGTGGGCGCAGCGTGGGCTGCATATTCAATTGTCGGTGAATATCTCGGTGGATGATCTGGCCGATGATGACTTGGCGATCCGCGTCACCACCTTGCTGATGCACTACGGCGTGTCGGCCCAGCAGCTGCTTTTCGAGATCACCGAAAGCGCGATCATGCACAACCCGCAGCAGGCTCTGAGCGTGCTGGAGCAATTGCGTGGTTGCGGTATCAGCCTCTCGGTGGATGACTTCGGCACCGGCTATTCCTCGCTGGCCCAGCTGCAACGGCTACCGGTGCAGGAGTTGAAGATCGACCAGTCCTTCGTGCGCAACCTCGACAGCACCAGCGGCGACGGCGTGATCGTCCGTTCCACCATCGAGATGAGCCACAACCTGGGGCTCAAGGTGGTGGCCGAAGGGGTCGAGTTCGAGCCCAGTCTCAAGCTGCTCAAACTGTGGAATTGCGACACGGCCCAGGGCTACCTGATCAGCCGTCCCCTCAACGCCATGGCCTTCGAGATGTGGATGCGCCGCGAGCGCACTCCGGTTGGAGGCTAGATCAACTCAGCCCGCCTCAGTTCTCGGACATTCATGCGCCTGAGGGGGTTATGGTTGCCTTGCAACTTGGCCATGTCCGTAATCGCACTGCGATAGTCAGCTTTCAGTCCTTCTGGAATGGTCTTGAAACCACCTTTGGCGTAATCGTGAACGATGTCACTCATCACCCTGGGGTCAATGTCGCTGATACGGTCTGGCTTGAACACTTGCCCGAAGTCCACCGGCACGACTTCCTCATCGGGTGTTTTCTTGAAGTTCTGCGCCTTGGGGTCACCGATCATGAAGCCCAGTTTGAACAAGTTATCGACGGCATCTTTAACCTCCTGGTCCGTGGGTAGTCCGCCCTCTATGTACGGCATATTCAGGTGGCCTCTCTCCATGTAGGCCTCGCCTGGCTTACCGGTTGCGTGGAGATAGGCATTCCACATGTTCATCTCGTGCTTGAGGGCTGTCGGGTCGGGTTTGAATAACGACTTGATTGCCCGATCCTGATGCTTTTCCACCTGGCCCCTGGAGCCGGTGCCAATGACCGACGGGTGATTGGCGGGTTGCGTGGGGTGCGCACTGGGGCTCTGACTGTGCAGTTGGGCTGCGGCTTGCGCGGAGTGCGTGGGGCGATTGAATAGAGCGAAAAAAGGCATTGGGTGCTACTCACCGAATTGTGTTCAGACTGAGTGGAGAGGAGTGAACAAAATCGGTGTAGGAAAATGCACTGGTTAGATGCAGATGTTTCTTGAAGTGGGAAATGTCTGCAAAAAAAAGCGGCTACCTATCCGGTAGCCGCCTTTTTTGTACCGCCGGTGTTGCTTAATCCGGCAGTTTGAACGCCATCACGTAGTCACCCTGCTTGGTGCCCAGCGAACCGTGACCGCCAGCCATGACCAGCACGTATTGCTTGCCGTCCTTGCCGGTGTAGGTCATCGGTGTGGTCTGCGCGCCTGCAGGCAGGCGGCCTTCCCACAGCTGCTTGCCGTTTTTCACGTCATAGGCACGCAGGTACTGGTCGAGGGTACCGCTGAGGAACGCTACGCCACCGGCGGTGGTGAAGGTGCCGCCCAGGCTTGGTACGCCCATGGTCAGGGGGATTGGAACCGGCGAGCTGTCACGCACGGTACCGTTTTTGTGCATCCAGATGGTTTGGTGGTTGGTGAGGTCGACCGCCGCCACATAACCCCATGCTGGTGCCTGGCACGGCAGGCCCAGGGGCGACAGCAGTGCTTCGAGGATCACGCCGTACGGCGCGCCTTTGTTCGGCTGCACGCCTTCGGTTTCACTCACGCGCGGACCTTGCTTGGCGATATCGGCCGCCGGGATCAGCTTGGACTTGAACGCCATGTAGCTTGGGTTCACAAAGGCGATCTGGCGTACCGGGTCGACGGAAATGCCACCCCAGTCGAACACGCCGAAGTTGCCTGGGTAAACGATCGAGCCTTGCAGCGAAGGCGGCGTGAACGGGCCGTCGTAGCGCATCGATTTGAAATCGATGCGGCACAGCAGCTGGTCGAACGGCGTCACGCCCCACATGTCACGCTCCTTGAGGGGCGGTGGCATGAAGTTCAGCTCGGACTTCGGTTGGGTCGGCGAGGTGTGGTCGCCAGCAACAGCGCCTTGCGGCACGGCGACTTCGTGGATCGGCACCACCGGCTGGCCGGTAGCACGGTCGAGCACGTAGATGCTGCCTTGCTTGGTCGACGCCATTACTGCCTGCTTCACGCCGGCTTCGGTCTTGATGTCGATCAGCGAAGGCTGGCCGCCCACGTCCATGTCCCACAGGTCGTGGTGGGTGAACTGGAAGGTCCACTTCACGTGGCCGCTGTCGATGTCCAGGGCGGTCAGGCCGGCGCTGTATTTTTCCGAGTCTTCGGTACGGTCGCCGCCGTATTGGTCGGGCATCTGGTTGCCCATCGGCAGGTAGAGCATGCCGAGTTTTTCATCCACGCTGAACATGGACCACATGTTCGGCGAGTTGCGGGTGTAGGTCTTGCCTTCGGCCAACGGGGTAGTGTCGTCCGGGTTGCCGCTGTCCCAGTTCCACACCAGCTTGCCGGTGTGCACGTCGAACGCGCGGATCACGCCGCTAGGCTCGTCGGTGGAGACGTTGTCGGTCACGTGACCGCCGATCACCACGAGGTTCTTGGTCACGGCCGGTGGCGAGGTGGAGTAGTAACCGCCGGGGGCGAAGCTGCCGATATTGGCACGCAGGTCGACCTGGCCTTTGTCGCCGAAGTCTTCGCACATCTTGCCGGTGTCGGCGTTCAGGGCGATCAGACGGGTGTCGGCGGTCGGTACGAAGATGCGTTTCGGGCAGGCATTCGGCGCGGCGGCCGGGCTGGCGCTGCCGGTAGGGCTCTGCTCGGAAGCGTAGACAGCGTCATCGTGATACGACACGCCACGGCAGGTCATGTGCGCCCAGCCCTTGAAGTTCTCGGCACCTTCGGTGCTGATCTTCGGGTCGAAACGCCAGATTTCCTTGCCGGTGTCCGGGTCCAGCGCGATCACCTGGCTGTGCGGCGTGCACACGTAGAGCATGCCGTTGACTTTCAGCGGGGTGTTTTCCGCGGTGGTTTCACCCGGATCGCCAGCACCAGGAATATCGCCGGTGCGGAAGGTCCACGCCGGGACCAGCTTGTGCGCGTTCTCCGGGGTGATCTGCGCCAGCGGCGAGTAGCGATCACCATGGGCCGAACGGCCGTAGGAGTTCCAGTCGCCATCGGCCTGGGCCGGCGCAGAACTGGCCATGCCAGGTACCGCGTCGCGGTCCAGTTGGCCGGTCTTGACCATCTCACCCGGGTTGGTGAATTGGCTGGCGAGGGCGGCAGCACCGGCCAGGACCACGGCCACGCTCAGCGCGCCGGTGCCCAGCGGGGCAGGCTGGCCACGCAGCAACGGACGGCGAAACCACGGGAGCAGCAGGACGATGCCCAGGGCAAACAGCAGTGCCAGGCGCGGCACCAACTGCCACCAGTCCAGGCCGACTTCCCACAAGGCCCATACGGTACTGGCGAACAACACCAGTGCGTACAAGCCCAGCGCGGCGCGGCGGGTAGCCAGCAGCAACACGCCGGTCAGGGCGATGCCGATACCGGCCAGCAGGTAGTACAGCGACCCGCCGAGCATGCTCAGCTTGACGCCGCCGGCCAGCAAGGCCAGCCCCATGATCAGCAGCAAGATCCCCAGCAGCCTGGGCAGCAGGCGGCTTGGGCTTGAAGCACCATCAGTGCTCATAGTGTGTTTCTCCGTTACGTTGGAATTATGTAACCCCGTGCTTCACTGTAGATGACGATTCGGCGCGGGCTTGGTTCAGCGTTAATTCGGTTTTTCTGGGGACAGGCGGTTATCCACAGGCGGGCGATAGACCTTTAGGCACAGGTCGATGCAAGACAGCGCTGTCTTCGAGGAGAGGGCAATTCGGCAAAATGAGATCGACCGCGGGAGTGAAACGTTTCAGTTTGTTGCGGCAAGGATAAAGTGCTGGTGCACCAAGCGAAAGCACAAATCGCAAGATGCATCATTTCCGATTTGGTAACAGTGACAGAACGTCGCTGCAAAAAGTGCAGGCGCCGGCTTGCCGGCGATGGGCCCGTGAGGCCGCCATCGCCGGCGAGTCGGCGCCTACAGGCGTGGGTTAGAAGGTGGTGCGGATACCCAACTGCACGCTTCTGCCCGGTGCCGGCGCGATGTCACGCAGGATCGAGCTGGCGTAGCGCACGGTCTGGTTGGTGAGGTTTTCGCCGTTCACAAACGCCAGCCATTGGCTGCCGCCGACGTTGAAGCGATAGCCTGCGCTCGCGCCCAGCGTGGTGTAGCCGTCGGTGCCGCTCTCGTTATCCGGCACCCGGCCCTGGCCGGCGGCGTGTTCCACATCGATACGTGCCTGCCATCGGTCGAGTTCCCACAGCAGGCCGCTGTTCAAGCGCAGCGGCGCAATGCGCGGCAAGGCTTCGCCGGTGTCGAGGTTGGTGGCGCGGGTGTAGTCGCCCGACAGCTCCAGGGCGAACTTGCCGTAGGCGCTTTCACCGAGTTTCCAGTGGTCCTGGGCTTCAAAGCCGGCAAATCGCGCACGTACGCCGGAATATTCGTACTCAGGGATACCGCCGGCGTCTTCTTCACCTTCATCGTTCAGCGTACGACCGGTGCCCAGCAAGCCGATGTAATTGGAGAAGTGGCTGTAGAACACGCCGAAGCTGCCCTTGTGGGTGCCGTTGTCGAAACGCAGGGCCAGGTCGCTGGACACGGCTTTTTCTTTCTTCAGGTTGGCGTTGCCCAGCTCATAGGTACCGGTGGCGACATGCGCACCGTTGGCGTACAGCTCGTAGAACGTCGGCGCGCGCTCGGTATAGCCGAGGGTCGCGGCCACCGACCAGATCGGCGTGAGGGTGTACACCGCACCCGACGACAGGCTGCCGGCGGTGAAGTCATTGCTTTTGTCGGCGCCGGCAAAGCGCTCGTTGCCCTTGGCGTCCGGCTCGACGCTGGTGTGTTCCAGGCGACCGCCGAGGCTGAGTTTCAGGCGCTCGGTGGCCTGCATTTCTTCGAGGATAAACAGCGCGCCGGCCGTGGTGTCGGTCTGCGGCACGAACGCTTCTTCACCGAGGGCGGAGAACTCGTTGCGGGTGACCTGTGCGCCAACCACCCCGTCGAGCGGGCCAAGTGGCTGGTGACGGGCTTCAACCCGCGCCTCATAACCCTTGTTCTTGAAGATCGTGCCGGTCTCGCCGCCTTCGATTTCACGGTGCTCGTAGTCGGTGTAGCCCGCGTCGACTTTCACCGAGGTGAACGGGCCTTGCAGGTTGCGGACTTCGGAGGCGAACGCGTAGTGATCCTGCTTCATGCGGATGCGCACGTCCTGCTCGGCGGGGGAGCCGTAGTTGGCGTCGTAGCTGCTGTAGGACAGCCCGGCGTAACCGTCATCCCAGGTGTAGGAACCGCCCACCGCGCCGCCGTCCTGGCGTCCGTCGCTGTTGCCCAGGCGGCCGTTCTTGCCGGGGGCGTCATCGTTTTCCGGGGCGTGGCGACTGCGTGCCTGGCCGGGGATTTTCAGGTCGTTGAATTCCCGCGCATTCGCATCCAGGTGCAAGGCGAAGGTGCCGTTGCCGGCTTCCAGCTTGCCGGCGCTGCTGCGCGTGGTGTCGGCGCCGCCGTAGCGCAATTCACCGGCACCGTGGATGCCTTCGATGGCTTCGGTGGGAATGCGGTTGTCGAAGGTGTTGACCACGCCGCCGATGGCGCTGCCGCCGTACAGCAGCGCTGCCGGGCCGCGCACGATTTCGATGCGGTCGACGTTGACCGGGTCCAGTGGCACCGCGTGGTCGTAGGACAGCGACGAGGCATCCAGCGCGCCCACGCCGTTGCGCAGGATGCGGATGCGGTCACCGTCCTGGCCACGGATGATCGGCCGGCTGGCGCCCGGCCCGAAGTACGAAGACGACACGCCGGGCTGCTTGTTCAGGGTTTCGCCGAGGCTGCCTTTTTGCTGCAGGGTCAGGTCATCGCCTTCCAGCACGGTGGTCGGCGAGGCGAGTTGCTCGCTGCCCAGCGGGTTGCCGGTGATGACTTGGGGTTGCAGTTCCAGGGCGTGGGCTTCGGAGCAGATCAACAGGGCGGCGGCAAGCGGGGTCAAGCGCCACAGGGAGGAGAGGGACATCGGACATTCCTTGGCAAAACGGCAAAAAAGAGAAGGCTGCAGACGGTATCGAACGGCTTACTTTTGATAAGTATCGTTACAATATAACATCTCTTTTTTCGCTGAAAAGGGGAACTTTCTCCCAAGGGCTATATTCAATGCAGTGCTTCCACCGGTACGCCCCGTCGGCTAAGGTGCGCGGCTGTATTTCCTCTTATTGCAAAAGGCCCGGCATGACCGCGACAAGCAACGACCCACTCCACGGCGTGACCCTGCAGCACGTCCTCACCACCCTGGTGGAACATTACGAATGGGAAGGCCTGGCCGAGCGCATTGATATCCGCTGCTTCAAGAGCGACCCGAGCATCAAGTCGAGCCTGACCTTCCTGCGCAAGACGCCGTGGGCGCGGGAAAAAGTCGAAGGCTTGTACGTCAAGCTGATGCGCACCAAACGCCCGCTGGACTGACCTCATGAAGCGGTATGTGGCAGCAGCGGCGCTGGCCGGATGGGTCGGGTTGGCGATTCAGCAATACCTGATCTTCTCTTCGCGCTGGGACGCCGGCGCCAGTCTGCTGGGCGGGCTGATCAACTTTTTCAGTTTCTTCACCGTGCTGACCAACACCCTGGCGGCGGTGGTGTTGAGCTATGCGTGGGTCAAGCGCGACTCGCCGGCGAAGCGGTGGTTTCTCGCGCCCGCGGTCAGCAGTGGCATCGCAGTGAGCATCGTGGTGGTGGGCCTCGCCTACAGCCTGTTGCTGCGGCATTTGTGGCAGCCCGAGGGCTTTCAATTTATCGCCGATGAGCTGCTGCACGACGTCATGCCGGTGTTGTTCGTCGTGTACTGGTGGCGGTATGTGCCCAAGGGGCATCTGCGCCTGAAACACATCGGCCTGTGGGTGATCTACCCGCTGGTGTACTTCGGCTATGCGCTGCTGCGCGGGGATTTGCTCGGGCAGTATCAGTACCCGTTCATCGATGTCGGCACCCTCGGTTATCCACAAGTGTTCGTGAATGCCGGGGGGATTCTGGCGGGCTTTGTGCTGGTTGCACTGGCCGTGGTGGGGCTGGATAAGCGCATCAAGCCCCGCTCCTGATTGATTCTTTCCTTACCTACCCGGCGAGCACCGTCTCGTCGAGCGGTTGCGTGCCTCTTCTCGAACGCTTCAACTCATTAGTTAATCTTTCTACATGAAAGCGTTGACTTTCCAGGTGATGTAGTTCGGTTCTTACAGTTATAGTTACCGATAACTCGGCACTCATAAACTTCACGTCATCCACGTCTTACAGATGAATACAAAGTTTTGGCAAATTGCCATAATTTTCTTATAAGTCTTGGCGTCGTCAGGCTACGTCATTAAATGAACGGGCCGACTTTCCTTTTAAAGTTTGCAATGGATAATCACTCGGGCTCATCAAGCGAGTTGAGTTGCAATACAAGTAATTGGAAAAAGGTAGGGCGTTCTGCGCGCTCAGGCGTCGGAATGACTTAATGACGTTTATTACTCTGTGAGCCTCTAGACATGAAAGCCAAAATGAACACTGTGCTGTTATCCATCGGGTTGTTGGTAGGGTCTGTGTCTGTTGCCCAGGCGGCGGATGGAACGGTCACCTTTTTGGGGTCGGTGCATTCCGGCGCCTGCTCCATCAAGCCTGACTCCGTCGATCAAACCATTCCCCTTGGCGCGATTGCCAAGCATCAGTTGCAGGCGGGTGGGAAGTCCGAGCCACGGCGCTTGCTGATTGAACTCGAAGGTTGCGACCTGGCCGGCCTCACCGATAACACGGTGACCACGACCTTCACCGGGGCGCCATCCGGCGTGGTGCCGGGTGCGCTGGGCACCGTCGGTAGCGCGGGCAACGTCGGCATCATGATGACCCATGGCAGTCAACCCGTTCGATTGGGTGTGCCTACCACGCCGCAGATCATTGCCACCGGTGATAACACGCTGGAGTTCGGCGCCTATGTGCAAGGCGCTGCTACGGGCGACGTGTTGCCGGGTGATTTCAGCGCGGTGACCAATTTCACCTTGGCTTATCAGTAAGCTTTTTCCCCCGCCACCCAGCGTGGCGGGGGAGGCGGGTGGAGGCACAGGTGAAAACATTCGTAAGTCTCGCTATCACCTCTTCTTTGGCGATGTTCGCCAGCCCTTGGGGGGTTGCCCAGGAGCTTGCGCACGGGGATGGGCTCGTCACGCTGGGAGGAGAGGTCGTTGACTCGGCCTGCGGGTTGGAGTTGGTCAGCGTCGATCAAACCATCGATATGGACCCTGAGCCTATCGGCCGGTTTTTACGACGCGCCAGGGGCGGCGACCAATCCTTCCAGCTGCGCCTGGTCAATTGCACATTGAGTCGCACCGATCCGTTACGCCCCGGGGTAACGCTGCCCGACTGGCAGCACCTGCGGGTGACATTTGACGGTCCCTCCGACAGGGAGGGTCGCTCTTTTGCTGTATTGGGTGGCTCGCAAGGTGTTGCTCTCAATATCCAAGATTCGGTTGGCCAATTAAGTATTCCCGGTCAGCCGATGACACCGCACCCCTTGGCGGAAGGCGACATGACGCTGCACTTCACGCTTCATTTTGTTGGCAACGGATTGCCCATAGTGGCCGGAGCACACCGCGCCACCGTGCGATTCAAGTTGGAATATTTCTGAACTTTGATGGGTTGCTTGCATGTTGAATACGGCGAAGGTCAAGAATACGCTGCGCTCAAACTTTTTTAGTGGGTTGATATTATTACCGAGCACGGCTATGGCGAGCGGGGATATTGAGTTCAATACAGACGTCCTCGATCTAAGTGATCGGACCAATATTGACTTGTCTCGGTTTGCCCGCAGCGGTTTTATTCTGCCTGGCACTTACTCGATGGTGGTGCAGATCAATAATCAGGCGATGGCCGAGCAATCGGTGGCGTTCTATCCACCCGATAATGATCCCAAAGGCAGCCAGGCCTGTCTGTCGCCGGCGCTTGTGGACCTGCTGGGCCTGAAAGTGTCGAGCGCTGCCGAACTCAAGTGGTGGAAAGGCCATGACTGCCTGGATATAGAAAGCTTGCCGGGCATGGAGGTCAGTGGCGATCTGGCCACCTCCACGCTGAACATCAGCGTGCCCCAGGCCTACCTTGAATACAGCGCCATCAATTGGGATCCGCCTTCCCGCTGGGATGAGGGCGTGCCGGGGCTGCTGATCGATTACAACATGACGGTGCAGTCCCGCTACCAGAAGAATGACGGCACCCGTAACAACTTGACGGGTAACGGCACCGTGGGGGCGAATGCCGGCGCCTGGCGCCTGAGGGCGGACTGGCAGGGGCGTGTCGAAAAGGGCCTCGACAGTGGGTACGGCGATCCACAACAACTGGAGTGGAGTCGTTACTACGCGTATCGCGCAGTGCCTGCGCTGAAGGCGCGCCTGACGGTGGGAGAGGACTATCTGTACTCGGACCTGTTTGACAGCTTCCGCTATACCGGTGCCGCACTCGTTTCGGATGCAAGCCAGCTGCCACCCAACTTGCGCGGTTATGCCCCGGAAGTGGTGGGCGTCGCCAAGACAAACGCCCGGGTTGTTATCAGCCAGAAGGGCCGCGTGCTGTATGAAACGCTGGTCGCTGCAGGCCCGTATCGTATCCAGGACCTCAATGACGCCGTCAGCGGCACCCTGGATGTACGGGTGGAAGAGCAGGATGGTTCGGTCCACACCTTCCAGATCGATACGGCAGGCATTCCCTACCTGACGCGTCCTGGCCAGGTTCGTTACAAGCTGGCGTTGGGGCGGCCCTCCGATCTTCAATACGGCGCCAATGGCAATTTTTTCGGTACCGGTGAGTTCTCCTGGGGCGTCAGCAATGGCTGGTCGCTGTTCGGCGGTGCTATCACCGATAACAACTACCGTGCGTTGTCTGTCGGTGCCGGTCGTGACCTGTTGGCGTTCGGCGCCGTATCGCTGGATGTCACCCAGTCCCACGCCAGCGTGTGGAATCAGGCGCTCTCGGGCAAATCCTACCGCCTTCAATACTCCAAGCACTTCGAGCAGTACGACAGCCAGGTGACGTTTGCCGGCTACCGGTTTTCCGAGAAAAACTACTTGAGCATGAGTGAGTACCTGGACGCCAGCCATTACGGGTTGAACGGCGAGCTCGGCGGGATCGAGAACGTAGAGATCATCGAGGGCTGGAAACCGATTGGCGACAGCAAGTCACTGTATACGGTGACGCTCAATAAACAGTTTCGTGACCTTGGGGCGACCGTCTACGCCAGTTACAACAAACAGACGTATTGGGGGCGCCCGGACACTCAGCGCTGGAACCTGTCCATGTCGCGTTACTTTAATCTGGGGACAGTCAGGAACATGAGCCTGTCCCTGAATATGTACCGCAGTCAGGAATACGCCTACAAGGATAACGGAATGGCGCTGACGGTCAGCCTGCCATTGGGGCGCAGCGGCACACTGTCGCTGGATGGCAGCAGGACCTCGGGCAAAGAGAGCTATGCCACGCGTTACAGTGACCGCCTCGACGAGCGCAATAGCTATCAGCTCAGTGCAAGTGACAACTCTACCAGCGGTTACCTGAGCCATATTGGCGACCAGGCTGACATCGATCTCAGCGCCAGCACACAACAAGGCAATGGCAGGACCCTCAGTGCGTCTGTTCGCGGTGGCGGCACACTCACGCCCTACGGTGCAGCCCTGCACCGAACCAATGCCGTTGGCGGAACCCGTCTGATGATCGATTCCGGCGGGGTACCCGACGTGCCTGTGCGGGGCTACGGCGTGTCGACCCGCACCAACATCTTCGGCAAGGCGGTGATCTCCGATATCAGCAGCTACCAGCGCACGGCCGCCAGTGTCGACCTGGAGAGCTTGCCGAGCAACGTCGAAGCCACGCAGTCGGTGACGCAACTGACACTCACCGAAGGGGCCATCGGTTATCGATCGCTGGACGTGATTGCCGGTGAAAAAGCCATGGCCGTGCTGCGCCTGCCGGATGGCAGTTCACCGCCCTTCGGCGCGACGGTGAAGAACCTAAAACAGCAGGACACCGGGATTGTGAACGACGGCGGTGCTGTTTACCTGAGTGGCATCCAGGCCGGCGAGCAGATGATTGTCAGTTGGAGTGGCCTCGAGCAATGCCTGCTCACGCTCCCTGTGGTTTTGCCAGCCGACAGCTTGAGCGATGCCCTGCAACTGCGCTGCCAGAGTGTAGCCACTGATCAATCCTCACCCGAGCCAGCATCGCTGACCGGCAAGCGTACCGATACGGAGAACCCCGCCTCATGATGCTCAATACGCGCTCTAGATTCCTGCTCTTCGCACTCTTGGCTACAGGCCTGAACCCGGCCGCCAACGCTGCGGTTGGCCTGGATCGCACCCGTGTGATCTTTGAGGGTGGCAAGGATGCCACCAGCGTGAACATCACCAATAACAACACCCAGTTGCCGTACCTGGCCCAAGGGTGGATCGAGGATGAGCAGGGCAACAAAATCACCTCGCCCTTGATCGTGCTACCGCCGGTTCAACGCTTGGAGCCCGGTAAGCAAAGCCAGGTGAAAGTTCAGGCGTTGCCGGCGGTCAAATCGTTGCCCCAGGATCGCGAGACCGTTTACTACTTCAACCTGCGGGAAATTCCGCCGCGCAGCGACAAATCCAACACACTGCAAATTGCGCTGCAGACCCGCATCAAATTGTTCTATCGCCCCCAAGCCATCATGCCCAGCCAGCAGGACTTGTCCAACCCCTGGCAGGAAAAGCTCACCCTGACCCGGCAGGGCGACCGATACCAGGTGAATAACCCCACGCCTTACTACGTGTCCCTGGTGGACGCGCGCAGCAGCAAAGACGGCAAAACCGTGGCGGGCTTTGAACCGGTGATGATCCCGCCCAAGGGGGCGCTGGCCTTGGGGCCAACGGCCACGGCACTTGGCCAGGCCCCGTATTTGGCCTACGTCAACGATTACGGTGGACGCCCGCTCCTGGCGTTCACCTGCAGTGGCGAAACCTGCACCGTGAACGCGCAGGTCTCATCGCCTAATGAGTAGCGCCTGCTGCGGGAGAACGTCATGAAGTCGCACACCGTGAAAGTCTTGGGTTGCGTGTTATGGGTCCTGGCGGCGCGGGTAGGCGCCGAGGATGACGAAGGCATCGATGGCCAACGTGGGCGGTTGAACGTTAACGGGTCCATGCATGAATCGCCTTGCAGCCTGGAGATGACGTCGCGCCATCAAACGATTGACCTGGGCGCCGTGTCGGCCAGCCTGCTGCTACGACCTGGCGACCAGGCGCCATCAAGGGCATTTCAGCTGCGCTTCCAGGATTGCCAGCGCACCGCCGGCAGCATCCGCAGCGAGCGTACCGGGAACCTGGCATGGAGTTCCCATCAACCGGTGTTGTCGGTCACATTTCTCGCGCCTGCCGATGCCGATGATCCACGGCTGGTCAAAGTGCAAGGCATCACCGGGATGGGGCTGCGGTTGACCGACGCCCTGGGTCGGGACGTGCAACTGGGCTCCAGGGGCGAACCGTTGTTTTTGACCGAGGGCGGCAGTCTCCAGACCTGGAATGTTCAACCCACGCGCACCTCCGCGCCGTTGACCAGTGGGGCCTTCCGCGCCGTAGTGGATTTCAGGCTCAGTTATGAGTGAGGCCAATGTAATGACCAAGGCAGTCGGCCCGCGGGCCATTCTTATTGGGGCAGGCCTGCTGTGGGTCGCCAGCCAGGGTGTGCAGGCCGACACCAACCTGATCATCCGCGCGGTCATCATCGCACCTCCGCCGTGCATCATTAACGGCGCGAGTACGCTCAATGTGCCCTTTGGCAATGACCTTCTGACGTCACGGGTGGACGGTGTCAACTACCGTCGCAACGTGCCTTATACCGTCACCTGTGATGCCCCTTTCAGCAACGCCATGAGACTTGAACTCAGGGGCACGGGGGCCTCGTTTGATGCTCGCGTACTCTCGACCCGCAACCCGAATCTTGGGGTGAAACTGTTCATCAACGGTGCGGATTGGCCGCTGAATGCGGCCGTGAATTTTACCTATCCCAACTTCCCCGTCGTGCAGGCAGTACCGGTCAAGCGCGCGGGCAGCGTCCTGCTCGGGGGCGCATTTGATGCCGCCGCCACGCTTGTGGTCGATTACCAATGATAAGGAATGCGCAATGACATGCGGGCAGCAGCGAGCCTTGCTCGCCTTGTGTTTGATCGGCCTGAGCAGCAATGCTTCGGCCAACTTGACGTTCAGCGGGACGCTCAACGAGCCACCGCCCTGCACGATCAATGCGGGGAACACGATCGAAGTCGATTTCGGCGATGTCGGCGTCAAGCGAGTCGATGGCGTGAGATACCGTCGAGCGCTCGGCTACATCATCAGCTGTGGTAGCGCCACGCTCCCGTGGGTGCTGAAGTTGAGTGTCAACGGCACACCCACGACGTTCGACGGCTCGGCTGTGCAAACCAGTGCGACAGGCCTGGGCATTCGGATATTCCAGAATAACCTGCCGTTTCGACTCAATACGCCACTGGATATAACCGTGTCGTCCCCGCCGATGTTGGAAGTCGTGCCGGTCAAACAGCCGGGTGCAACGCTGGCCCCCGCACGGTTCACAGCGGTGGCCACGCTGTTGGCCGAATACCAGTAGGAGTTGAATCCATGGGACATGAGAGTGTTCATCCCAGGTGGCTGTGCGCCGTGCTGGCCTGGGTGCCAGTCTTCAGCCTGATACCCGAGGCGTCTGCGACGGACAACCTGAATTTCAAGGGCAACCTGGTTGAACAGGCCTGCAACATCAGGCCTGGCGACGAGGCAATCACCCTGGAGCTCTGGGACCTGACCAGCAAGCACCTCTACATCAACACGCGCTCTGTGGGCAAAGGCTTCAAGCTGCATCTGGAAGACTGCGACACCACCATCGGCAACACGGTGACCATCACTTTCGGTGGTGTGGAAAACCGGACGCTGCCCGGGTTGTTCGCGCTGGATAGCGGCAATGGTGCCTCGGGTATCGGGCTCGGTCTGGAGACGCTGAGTAACAAGCCATTGCCCGTGAACAAAGTCAGCGACGAACAGGTTTTGGCCAATGGCAGCAATGTCATTGAGCTCAAGGCCTACGTGCAGGGGGAGCCGGATGCCCTCAGGGAGCAGACCATAGGGCACGGAGCCTACAGGGTGACCTCGACGTTTACGCTGGACTACCCGTAGCGCTGTGAATCGTAACTCATAGGCCGCCACGGCCTCGGACGAACTTCAACTCTCTTCTGGACGGCACCAGACCGCAGGCCGATATTCGCTGCGCGGTGCCAGGGGAGGGAAGCCACGAGATATAACAAATGAAACGACTGCATGTAGCCATCGTGACTCTCGTCTTGCTGGGTGTCGGTACGACCGCGCAGGCGGTTGATTGCCGAGTGAATGGCGGACCCTGGGTCAATGGTAATCCCAACCTGGTTGTGCCGGTCACGGTCACCCTGAGCGCAGACCGCACGCGGGTTTTTATGGAAGGGGCAAGGCTGGAATGTCGATTTACCCCTGATGGAGGTCCATCTTCGCGCGAAGACTACTGGACCACTGGCAGCGTCGCAGGCGCCCCCTGGTCTCCCGGCCCCAAGTTCAGCACTCAAGGGACGGGATTGCGGATTAACGGCGCGTTCTATAACACCCCTGTCCCGTCGGGAATTCGGATAGCCACTATTCCGAACAATATGGCTGCTTACCCGATCAATATCACCCCCTACATTCTGTTGCGTAACTACCCGGCTACGCCGATCGACGTGCGAATAGGGGACAACCTCGGGCTATTGCGCCTCACCAGTTCGAACAATTACGACGCCACCCGGCCGCAACTCACCGTCACTTATACGGCCGCCAACACCTTCACCATTTCCCCGTCTACCTGCACGATCAACAATAACAACCCGATCGAGATCAACTTCGGCAATGTTCACCAGAGAGCAATCGGTACCGATCCGCTGACCACGACCATCCGCAGCAACCGCCGGCTCACTTATTCATGCCCGGACGGCGGGATCAGCACACCGATCACGATCACTTACAAAGGCACCGCCTCTTCGTTCGACACACGTCTGCTGCGAATGACCAACCCGGACGTGGGGACGGCCCTTGTTCGTGGCGCAGGTGCAGTTCATGTCAACGGTTCATTCCTGACCCAAATTACCAACAGTGCGGGGGGCGACGATGTGACATTTTCCCTGGTCCGGCGAGCAGGCTCCCTGCCTGCCGCCGGAGCCATCAGCGGCAGCGGAGTACTCGTAATGGGGGTGCCATGACACACCCCTGGCGTGAGGCTTACTCCTCTTCGCTGCCGTCCGCACGCCAGTAGCCCACGGCCTTGAGGAACTCCTCATTGACCTTATGGGTGTCCAGCAGCACCCGGCGTACCTGGCGCGACAGCTTGGTTTCGGTGGCGACAAAGCAGTACAGCGAGCCACTCGGCAGCGTGAGGTTTTTCACGCGGTCGAGCAGGTCGTCCTGACCGCGCACCACCCAGATCACCTCCACATCGGCGGCGCTTTGCAGCGCTTGTTGTTCCGCCGCATCGGCGATCTCGATCACCGCCAGCACCTTGCGCCCCGCCGGCAGTTCTTCCAGGCGGCGGCCGATGGCCGGCAACGCGGTTTCGTCGCCGATCAGCAGGTAGCTGTCGAAGATGTCCGGCACGATCATCGAGCCGCGTGGCCCGCCGATGTACAGGTGCTGGCCGACCTTGGCCTGGTCGGCCCAGGTGGAGGCGGGGCCATCGCCGTGCAATACGAAGTCGATGTCCAGTTCACCGATGTCCAGGTCATAGCGGCGCGGCGTGTAGTCGCGCATCGCTGGCTGCGGGCCTTCGCCCTTGATGCTGAAGGTCGGGCTTTCCAGCGCGGCCTGTTCGGCAGCGTTCTGCGGGAACAGCAACTTGATGTGATCGTCGCTGCCCAGGCTGATAAACCCGGCCAGTTCCGGCCCGCCGAGGGTGATGCGGCGCATGCGCGGGGTGATGTCGACCACGCGCAATACCTGCAGGCGGCGGCGTTTGATCTCGTGGGTCACGCGGTGGATGGCTTGAGTATTCATTGAGCTTTCCCGTCGGCAATGGCTTGGGCGGTGCTGTTGAGCAGCGCCGCGACACGAACGATTTCTTCCGGGCTCCAGCGCCCGTGGTGCGAATGCAAGGCGTGGCGCAGGTTGTGCACCGCCTCGTGGATTTCCGGTGGACGGTCATGGCCGCGCAGCGAGCGTTTGCTCACTTCCATGCGCAGGCGAATGCCGTCGAGGGCCACCGTCTGTTCGCTTAAGAAGAGACGACCGGCGTCGGTGATTGTGTAGCGTTTTTTTCCGCCTTCGGCGTCGCCGGCGATCAACTCGCTTTCTTCCAGGAAGGTCAGCGTGGGGTAGATCACTCCGGGGCTGGGGCTGTAGGCGCCGTCGAAGAGGGTTTCAATGCGGCGGATCAGGTCGTAGCCGTGGCACGGCTGTTCGGCGATCAACGCCGGCAGCAGCAATTTCAGGTCGCCCGGCGCAAAGACGCGCGGGCCGCGCCCACCGCGTTCGCGGCCAGGGCGTTTTTCGAAGCCATCGCGGTCGTCACCGTGGTCTCGGTGGTGATGAGGGTCTCTCACTGTCGTGTTCTCCTGTCTGATTTAGATACAACTTAAGATATATCTTACGTAAAGCGCAAAACCGTCTGACGAACGGTAGCGACAGGAAAACGCGGCTGCGCAAGGTGGCCGCCGCCTCCGAACAGGGCCTGGCCTTATCAGCGAATCAGCGCGGCTAAATGACCATTTTATGAAGACACCATCAGCTGGTTCAGTGGAGTTATTGCTCTAATGGCGGGGAATAACCAGAGCCGCTCTGGTGTGTAGCTGATGTCCTACAGAGTGCGGATTTATATAAGTAGTACCGTCCATGTTTGCGTGTAATAACAAGATGACAGTTAATATTCATCTTTTTGAATTCTATGGTTTTTTTCTGTATTTGCGTGTCGTGTTTAATTACGGGTCAGCGCGAAAGGGCCGGCATCATCAAGTGGCGTTTCGAGGGACTATTTGCCTGCTTCGCAAGACCGGATTATTGGGTTTCGGCGGGGCGAGAAAACAGTTTTCTCAACTAACATTTGATGTCACCACAGGTACTAAAAATGCTTAAAAAGACCGCTTTCGTCCTGCCTCTCGTTGCTTTGGCGATCGGCTCCTCCAGCGCTTTCGCTGCCGGTGAGGCCAGCAGCGTCATCAACATCAAGGCGACGATTCCTACCAAGCAGTTCCATGTGCTGCCACGTGATCCCAACTTCGGTCGCGACGAAACCATGAACTACAACCCCGTCACCGGTGAACTGAGTTCGCTGCGCGCCACCTACGACCTGAAAAACACTGACGGTTCGATCCACGCCTACATCGAAGGCGGTCCCGCTTCGTTGACCAACGGCACCTCCGCGATCGCACTGACCAACACCTTCAACGGTGTAGTCCTGACCGGCGCGCCACTGGAAGTGGCCGATGACACAAGCACCACCCCAGGCACCCAGGCTGACCTGGTCGTGGCTGCCGCCAAACCTGCAGATGGCGTATCCGGGCTGTTCACCACCAACTACACCATCGTCTTCGACCACGTGCCACGCGTCACACAGTAAGGCCTGATCAGCACCGGCTTATTGTTGGGTAGCGATACCGGTCGACAGGCAGTCGCTGTCGGTCGACCGGTTTTGCGTTTGAAGTCCGAAATCAGAGTATTCCGTTCATGTTCCCGATGACTTCCATCGCGGCAGCGCTTGCCTTGTTGTTTTGTGCGGGCGCGTTGGCGGCAGGTACCGCCGAAGGCACAACACCGCGTAGTTTGCTTTCCCAGGCCAAGGGATTGCCGGCGGACTTTGAAGAGCACTTTTTTGATGTCCCCCTGGCCGTCAGGGTTGAACTGGACCAGGAGTTTGTCTCCGAGGCAATGATTGTCCTGACCCGTGACGACCGCCTGACCCTGCTCGACTTTACCGACCACGACGGCAGCGTCATCAAGGATGAAGAGCGCGACCACTGGGCCGATTACCTGAAGCAGGGTGTGGCGCTCGGTGCCTGCGCCAGCAACTGCCCCTCGGGGCTCATGGCTGTGCACTACAACCTGGAAAACTCCACGGTGTCCCTGCTCACCGAAAACGCCGAGCGTGATGCCCAGGAGCAGCGTTATTACTTCCTGCCCACCGGCGGCAGCACCGGCCTGATCGTGCGCAACCAGTTGAACCTCAGCGGCGGCGAAGGCCAGGACCTCGGCGGGCGCTTCGGCGTCGACGCCAGCAGTAGCCTGGGCCTGTGGAGCCAGACGCTGAACATGCAGTTCTCGCGCCTTGGCGGCCCCGATGACGATGACCTCAACCACGCGGTGTACGCGCTCTACACCCAGCGTGAGCTGGAAGGCAACTTCCTGCGCCTGGGTTACTTCACGCCCAATGCCGAAGGCCTGACGCGCCAACTGCGCACCTTTGGTGCCAGCCCCGACACCGCCGTCGGCGTGATGTACGGCAGTTCCGACAGCCTGGTGATCAGCAACGCCAAGCCTGCGGTGTACCCGATCTACGTCACCGCCAGCCGTCAGGCGTCGGTGGAGATTTATCGCAATGGCCTGCTGATCAACACGCAGCCGGTCGGCAGCGGCTTGCACAGCCTCGACACGCGGCCCCTGCCCGGCGGCATCTATGAAGTGGAAGTGCGCCTGGTGGAAGACGGCCAGATCACCAGCACCACCCAGGAGTTGGTGTACAAACCCAACAACTGGCGCAACCACGACGAGCGCTGGCGCTACAACCTGTTCGCCGGCCAGGAAAGCAAGCTGCTGAGCAACTTCGACGAGCAGAGCAGCGGCAACCCGACTGCCGGCGTCTCCCTCAACTACCTGGCGCATCCGCGTGTGGTGCTGGGGGTGTCCGGGCGCCAGGTCAAGGACAACATGCAGTACGGCACCTCGTTCGACTGGACCCTTGCCGACCAGGCCAGCCTGTATGCCAACGTCTACTGGACGGAAAAATACGGCACCGGCCTCGACTTCAATGGCCTGTACAACTACGGCCTGGGCAGCGTGGTGTTCAACCACACGCGCAGCTGGCTCGACACCCGCAACACCTACGAAACCCTGCCCGACGGCACGCGCATTCGTCAGCGCGACGTGTTCATCGGGCAGACCAGCAATTCGTCGATTTCGGTCAACCACCGCCTGAGCAACCTGCGCTCCATCAATGCCCGGCTGTTCTACAGCGAGGGCAACAACGAAGGTGTCGGCCTGGACCTGGGTTGGACCGAACGTACCCACCTGTTCGGCAACGACGCCAACTGGCGCGTGTCGGTGTTTGACCGGCCTGCCAGCTTCGCCACGGGCGAGCAGCGCAATCGCGGGGTCGACCTGAGCATCAGCCTGGCCCTCGGCGCGCCGGGCGAGCAATGGTCCGCCAGCATCGGCACGCGGACTTCTCGCGACGGCACCCGGGACAACAACGCTTCGCTGACGTACCGCAAGGACCTGCAGGACCACCTGCTGCAAAGCGTGTCCGCCACGACAACCACCGACACCTACGGCATCGGTTTGTCCGGCATGGCCAGTTTTGAAAACGAGTATGTCAACGGTGACGGCTACCTGCAGCGCTCCTCGTTCAACGACGACTTGAGTGGCGGCCTGAACCTGGACAGCACGTTCGCCGTCGGCCAGCAAAAGATGGTGATGACCAGCCAGTACCACGGCAACGGCTCCGGGCTGATCGTGGACGTGGAGACCGATGTCGACGACATCGCCCTGCGTGCCGACGACCTGAGTGGCGGCAGCACGGCCTTGCGTCCCGGTCGCAACTTCATCCCGATCACTGCCTACAAGGGCAGCTCGGTGAGTTTCGACTTCGACGGCAACCATGCGCCGTCGGCCTCGATCCAGCCGCCGCGCACGCGCTACCACCTGAACAAGGGCGGGGTGGAGTACCGCAAGATCAGCGTGATGCAAACCGTCACCGTGCTCGGCCGCCTGGTCGATCCCCAGGGCAAACCGCTCAAGGGCCTGCACGTCATCAATCACGCCACCCGTGGGGTGAGCGAGGTCGACGGGTTCTTCTCGCTGGAAATGAACGCCAGTTCACCGACCCTGGAAGTGCGCCGCAATAACCAGTTGCTCTGCCAGTTCCGGCTCGACCCTTCCAAGGCCCGCAGTGAAAACAACCTGCTGATGATCGGTGATTTGCGCTGCACGCCGGACACGTTGGCCGAGTCCACCGCCACTGAACAGATTGCCGGTTGAGCATGATGACGAGAAAACCCAAGGTTATGAACAGCTTCCTTTTACGCACCACGGGCACGGCGATGCTGCTGTGTTCCTTCGCGACGTTGGCTGACGAGGACATCACTGCGCGCTTCCGGCCGGACCCCAGCAACCCTATGGTGAACAAGTTCGAGAACACCACGCCGATCAGTTCGATCTGCGGTTACCACATTGCAGCGCGCTGCAAGGCGATGGGGATTTTCAGCCTGCGGGATGTGAACCTCAGGATCGCCAGCAATGCGCCGATCATTGCCAATCATGAGCAGGAGCGCCAGGGCTTCATGGTCAAGGTGCCGTCCGATTGGCGTGATTTGACCGTAACGCATACCGCCACCCAGGAAACCGAGATCGTTCAAGTGCGGATCGCCGGCATCGGCGGGTTTTGGTCGATCCCTCGACCGCCTGGCGTGTCGGGGTGGGCGCAGCCAGGGGTCGGCTGGTCTACGCAGTGGCGGTCTGCGCCTTCACCTTGCCAAAGCACCAACCACCTTGCAGCAGGTACCGCGTCTGCTTCGTACTTCTGGCTGACGCCTGAAGGTGCTGGCCCTTGCAGCCGGAAACCGTCCGAGGATCTGCTCAGGATGAGCGTCAACACCATGGAGTACGCCTACGAACTGCGCACGCCCAACCCGTTGGGCATGTCCAGTGGGCTGTACACCGGCAGCATCACCTACAGCATGGGCCCGGGCGGCGATTACGATTTCGGTGACGTCATGATGCCCTCGAAAAACGCCCTCACTCTCAACTTCACCTTGAGCGTGGAGCACGACCTGAAGGTCGACGTGCCGCCCGGTGGCAACCGAATCGAGCTGGTGCCCCAGGGTGGCTGGCAAGCCTGGCTCAGCCAGGGCCGCAAACCCGCACGGCTGTTCCGTGACCAGACCTTCCACATCTCCGCTTCATCGCGTTTCAAGATGCAGATGGCCTGCGAGCGTGTCATCGGGGACACCTGCGCCCTGCGCAACACCACCGATGGCCACGAAGTGCCGGTGGATGTCAGCGTCAGCCTGCCCCATGGCCTGAACCGTGAAGACGGCGGCGCCGTGATTCGTCAGCCGCTGTTATTGAGCGGCGCCGGTACCGAGCAGTTCCAGCCAGGGTTTTATGTCAGCCGGCGACCCGGCACCTTGCACTTCGAGGTCCAGAAGCCATACGCCGACCAGATGGTCGAGCGCGGCGGCAGCACGTATGCGGGCCAGGTTTCGGTGATTTGGGATTCGGATCTCTAGATGAGGCTCATGACAATGAAACATGTGTTGGCGCTGTGTGCGCTGTGCTGGTTGCCGCAGTCGGTACCGGCGGCTCCGAATATCAATGTCGGGGTGTTTTATGACTACCTGGACGCCGATAAAAGTACCTACCTGAAACGGGTGTTCAACAGTGGTGACAGCACGGCCTTCATCAAGGTCGCGGTGATGGAAATCCTCTACGACAGCGACGGCGGTTCCGCGGAAGTCGAGCTCAAGAGCGATGTCCAGACCGGTGTCCGCGATGGCCTGATGGCCACGCCGTCACGCCTGATCGTGCCGGCCAATGGCGTGCAGGGCACGCGCTTGCTGTACCTCGGCGAGCGGGAAAAAGAGCGCTACTTTCGCGTGCGTTTTGTGCCGGTGATGCCCGAGCAGGACGACGAATTCGCCGTGTCGGAGGAGGAGCGTGACGCCTACAAGACTCGCCTGTCGGCCGGGGTCACGGTGCTGGCCGGGTTCGGCACGGTGTTTTTCGTGCGGCCCAAGGTCACGCGGTTTGCCACCCGTGTCGATGAGCAACCCGTTGAGTACGGGCTGCATAACGACGGTAACAGTGTGGTGGTGGTCGATGAGTTCAAGGACTGCGCCAGCGGCGATAGCCAGGACTGCCGACCGGTGACCAAGCATCACATTTTGCCGGGTCGTGCCTTCGGTTTTACCAGGCAGGCCGGGCGTACCTATCGCTTTACCCTGATCGAGGGCAGCGAGAAAACACCCTATGAGGTCAAAGGCTGATGGTCAGTGAAATAGCCCAGGCACGCGCATACCGTGCGTGCAGAAGGTGCAAGGTCATGTCGGCGGCGCTGCTGCTGATGGTGCTCGCGTTGCTCAGTACCCAAGCCCTGGCGATCCGTGAAGAGCACGTGTTTGACGTGTCGGTGACCATCCCCACCCAGGATTTTTATGTACTGCCGATCAACCCCGGCTTCTTCGAACGTGAGCAACAGATGGTCTGGGACCCGGTGCCGGGACGCCTGCGACCGGTGCGCGAACACTTTGACGTGAAGAGTTCGGCGGGCGGCATCAACGCACGGCTGGGCGCGCTGCCGATGCTGTTCAACGGCGGGCGTACCTACATCGACTTGAGCGTGACCTTCAACGGCCAGGTGCTGGGCCTGGCTGACACCCTGGTGGTGCCGCAGGCCGAGGCCAGCCAGGGCAAGCGGGTGCTGCTGGATATCTCGGCGGTCGAGCCGGCGGAGGGGTTTACCCCGGGTGAGTACTACGGCAGCGTCGAGTTGCTGTTCGATGCGGTACGGCCGTGATGGTTTTTCGAGGAGTGGTGATGAAGTCTTTATGTGCAACCCTGGGTTTGCTGCTGTGTTCCCTGAACGCCCACGCCGGGCCGAACATCAATGTCGGTGATTTCTACGACTATTTGCGCGGCGATAAAAGTACCTACCTGAAGCGCATCTTCAACGGCGGCACCCAGACCGCCTTCGTCAAGGTCAACGTCAGCGAGATGCTCTACAAACCGGACGGCAGCTATGAGGAAGTGCCGCTTCGGGTCGAGGCCGACGGCAGCGTGCGCAATGGCCTGATCGCCAGCCCGGCGCGCCTGATCGTGCCGGCGGACGGCATGCAGAGCACGCGCCTGGTGTTCATTGGCGAGCGCGATCGCGAGCGCTATTTCCGCGTGCGCTACCTGCCGGTGGCACCCGATAAAGATGACGGCTTCGGGCTGAACGATGAAGACCGCCAGGCCTACGAAAATACCCTGGCGGGCGGCGTGCAGGTAATGGCGGGCTACGGCACGGTGTTCTTTGTGCGGCCCACGGACAGCCGCTTCGATACCCGTGTCGAGAACGGCGGCCGCACCTACACCTTGCGCAATGCCGGCAACACCGTGGTAGTGGTGGATGAGTTCAAGGATTGTGCGGTGAATGACCGCACCGTTTGCGCGCCCACCACCAAGAACCATATCTTCCCCGGCCGGGTCTTCAGCTTTGAAAAACAGGCCGGGAGGATCTATCGGTTCTTCCTGGTGGAAGGCACCACCGAGAGTGTCATCGAGATCAGCGGCTAGGGCGATTGCGTAAGGTGCGCGCCGCCATCAGCGCTGCGCGGGTGCGGTCACGCATCCACGCCTGGGCGATGTCGCCCAGTTCTTCCTCGCGTTTTTCGCAGGCGGCCTGGAATGCCGCCGGGTCGGCGGGGTTCAGTCCGCTCATGCCCAGCTCACTGGCCAGGGCATCGACCTGTGTTTGCAGCGCTGCGGTGTCGGGTGTCTGCGGCCACTGTTCGCCCAACTCCAGCAGGTCGAACAAGCGGTTGTGTTGCGCCTTGAGCCACTGCTGCTGTTCGGCATATTGGCCGGCATAGCGACGTTGCAGCCACTCGCACCAGTGCGCGTCGAGCAGCATGCGGTTGACCAGGCCGTCGCCCTCGCCAAGCTCAAGTACTTTGGCATACGCCGCGTCGATCTGTGCGTCGCTGACCCCGGCGATGCTGCGGTAGAGCATGTGCTCGGCGATCCACGGCAGGTCCAGGCGCTCGGCGAGGGCGGTCTGGTAAGCCAGGTAGATTTCCACTTCATCCACCTGGCCGGCCACGCCGTCGACGACCTCGGTGAGAAACCGCAAGCCCTGGCCTCCTTGGGCGACCGGCGCCAGGCGCTGTTGAACGTCGGCCCGGATCACCTCGTTGAGCTGTTGCAGGCGCGCACGGCCCTTGACCAGGGTGACCAGTTGCCGCTCATGGGCCTCTGGCGTCGGCGCCTGGTGCTCGATCTGGTAGAGCAGCACCTCGACCCCCATTTCGTTGAAGATCTGCGTGCCGGCATCCGGGCAATTGCCGGGGAAACTGGCGATCTCGAACAGCCGATTGCGCAGCGGGGTGTCGACGGCGGCCGCCTGCAGCAGGGTCCAGACCTGCCGGGTCAGGGTGCGGTGGTTGGCGCGGTAGCGTTGCTGATCTTCATCTGTCTGGAACCGCTCCGGTATTTCCAGGGCCTTGATCACCTCGAACAATCCCTGGGAGCCGTGTTCGTGCTCCAGCGCATCCCAGACTTTGCGGGCGTCGTCCTGGCCTTGCGGTGACAGGTAGTCCAGCCACGGCGTGCTGTCGCCCTGGGGTTCATAGGTGCGCTCGGGATCCAGCCCGACTGACGCGCGGTAGGCCTTGAACCGTTCACGCTGCAGGGCGTCGAGTGCGGCGCGATTGAGGTAGGTCGCGGCGACAAGCCGGGCCTCGGCACTGCCCAGGGCCACCTCGGGCACGTGGGTGATGGCGGTGCCCTGCAGGTTGAGGACAAACCGCGAGGACCGGGGCACCTCGAACAGCCCATCGGGCCACTGCGCGACAGGGCTGTGGCTGAGATCCAGGTGAACCAGGTCGCGCATGCGCCCGATATCCGGGGCCCTGTGGCTGCGGGTGTTGTTGAGCTTCAGGCGCCGCAGGTAGCGCAGGTTTTTCAGGCGGGTGACATCCACCGCCTGCAACGCCAGCGGGCACCAGGCCAGGTCGAGGTTTTCCAGGTGGCGCAGGTCGCGGATCGCTTCCGGCAGGCGGGACAGCGGGTTATCCGCCAGATACAGGGTGGACAGCTGCGGGAAGTGTTGCAGGAACTCACCATGGTCCGCGTTGAACTGACTGTGGATCAGGTTCAGCCGGGTGACATGGCTGAAGTCGGCGCGCAGCGGTGGCAGGGTATCGGGCAGCGTTATGCCGCTCAGATCCAGGCGCGTGCCGGAGGGTTCGGTATAGGCGCGGATCTGATCCTGCCAGCATTCAAGGAGTTTGCCGCGAATGAACAGGCGCAACTCAAGCTCCCTGTCCGGCGGATGGTTGCCTGGCTGGCGCGACCAGTGCGCCAGGTCAGCGTCCAGGCGGTAATGGTCGACGATCAGTTGGTTGACGCGGGGGCTGAGGTGCTCGCTGCCGACTTTTTCCATAAAGGCCAGGATGTGCGCCTCGCTCTGGTGCGTAAACACGGTTTTCAAGGCGTTCAGGATCACCACCTGCTCACTCATGACGACCAGCTTCGGTGTGCGCGCAGGCGCGGGGGAGCCGAGCAGCTTCAGTGTCTCCTCGTCAGCCTGGCTGCGCACGGGGGGTTGGGCCAGCGCGCTGCGGCGTTCGGCCAGCGGTTCCAGGGTGGTCAGCAGCCAGTGACGCAGGCCCTCGCCTTGGCCGGGTGAAAGCCCGACCGCCTGGCGGCTATCGGCGGGCGCGGCGTGCAACAGGGCTTCGTACAGGGTGTCGGGGCCGTGCAGCTTGCGGTGGGCGCCGTCGCGGACCTCATAGCCCAGGGTGTCCTTCCTGACCAGGATGCGCCGGGTGCCGGCGTTGACGGGGCCGGCCTCGCAGCGCAGCGGACCGTCGGCGGTGTGCTGGCGAATCTGCAGGTGCAGGTCGGCGAAGAAGTCGCTGTGCCGCTTCAGGGTATTGAGCAGCATGCGTTCGCTGTCGGCGGTCTGGCGCCAGGGGAAGTAGAAACTTTCATAGGCGTGGCTGGTGCCGGCGGCGAAATTCAGTTCGCGCGCCAGATTTTCCAAGCGCAGCGGCAGGCGCCGGTGGTCCAGCATCAGGCTGCGCTCGGCGGCATCAGCACTGTCGAGCAGAGCGCGTGCGACGCTGGAGTCCATCTGCGGGAAATGCTCGCGCAGCAGGCGGATGCCCGGCTCATCGGACAGCTCACGCACATGGTGGGCGTACTGGCCGATCTCGGGGGCCTGGCGGGTGACGTAGGTGGCCAACAGCTCGCGCAAGTGCTGCACTTGCCCAGCCTTGGGCACCTGGGCGCCGAGCAGCAGGCGCGCCTGGGCTTCATCGAGAAACCCCAGCACCCGCTCCGGCAACTGCCCGGACATCACCTGCGCCACACTCATCTTGAGAGTGTCCGCCGGGGCGGCGTCGAGCCGGCCATAGCGGTGGGAGTCGCCGCTCAGGCTGGGGCTGAGGAACACTTCCAGGGCCTTGTCCTGTGGCCAGCCCTCGAGTTCGGTAACGGTTTGCTCGAACCAGGCGGCAGCCGGGTCCAGCGGCATGCCCGTGCGGATCTGATCACTGGCCGACTGCGCGCTGGCGTAGGCCTCGAAGCGGTTGAGCGTGTCGGCGAGCAGCGGTGGCAGCGGCTGGTCCTGCAGATACGCGCCGCGTAGCACGTCGTCATCGCAGCCACTGGTGAGGCGGATGCGTTCCAGTTGCTCATCGCTGAAGGCCGCGACCCTGGGCCCGAGGCGGCGCATCAACGTGCGGCTGTCCCAGGTCTGCGGCTGGTCGGCTTCATGCACGACAATCCCGTTGGCCCGGCGATACAGCTGTGGTCGATACGCTTGCGGGCGGCGTGGGTGGACGATGCGCGCGTGTTGCACCCGATACTGCGCGCCTTCGTGTATCAGCCGTTGCGCGGGATCGAGTGTGCCCTGGTCGTCGACATAGGGCGCAAGGTCAGGGTTCCACAGGCGTTGACGACCGTCTGCACTCTGCACCGGCTGGAGCCCTTCGACGAACGCCGAGAGTTTCAGGCGCAGTGGCGCGGCCAAGGTGGTACCGGCGGCGAACAGGCCGAACTGGACAAAGTCCTGCGCCACCCCGAGCAGATGATCCGCCGCCTCTGCGCCTCGGCCCTGGGCCCAATCGACCACACCTTCGAACACCTCGTCGGTGATCTGGTAGGCGGTGTAGGCGAGCATCACTTCGCCCAACCCCGGCACAAACGGCGTGAGTACCTGCAGGGCGGCGTTGAAGAGGTCGCCGAGGATTTTCCCCAGGTTGTCCCACCAGGCCTGGCGCGCCAGGGTATCGGCGCGAAGGGTGGAAACGGCGATGTCCTGGGCATCGTTGAGCACCTTGTTCAGGTGCACCCGGTAGCGGTAGTGCCACAGGTCATCTGCGCCGCCGTTGCCAGCGCGGTTGGGGTGGTCAGCCGCGATGGGCTGCACATGAAATTGCAGGTGGGGGTTGTCCAGCGGTGTGTCTTGCCAGGTGGGCTGGCTGTCGGTGGGCGCTTTGATGCGCCACTGCACCCGGCTCAGGCGGGTGTTGAGGTTGGCGAAAAAAAAGCCGCGCTGGTCATGGTCGACAAACCGGCTGAAGAACACCTGGTAGTGCTCGGCATCCCGCAACTGGCGGGTCACTTGCGTCATGAAGGCCATCGGCGTCGGGTATTGCTTGAGCGGGTGCTCTGGGTCGTCCGGCACATAGGCGATCACCCGCGCTGCCGAGGGCGGCGTCGCGCAGAACAGCAGGATGCCGGTGAGCCGGCTGTTCATCATGTCCAGGGTATGGGCGGCCAGGGTCTGGCCGTCGAGGCGCAGTGTCGAGTTTCCATTGATCAGCCCCAGCACGGCGGTGCAGGCATCCTGGGCAATATCGCCCTTGACCAGCGCCAGGTGGGCGGCGGCTTTCAACCCGGCTTTGTGCTGGTCGATCACTTGCCGGCGCAGGTCGCGGGCGACCGTGGGGGTGTAGACCCCCATGACGATCTTCAGGTGCTCGCGGTAATGGCGGCCGATGTCCAGGCCACGACACAGTTGCTTGAAGCGCTCGGCAGTGAGGGCGGTGCCATTGGCCTTGTGCTTGAACGTCAAGCTGCGTTGCTGGCCACGGGCATCGGCGGCGGACAGGAAGGCATAGTCGACGAAACGTTCTGAGGCGGCAAAGTTGTGCAGCGCCGCGTCCAGCAGGGACACCGTGCGGCTGGTCACGGCTTGCTTGAAGTCATGCACCCACCAGGCGCTGGTGGCTTTGACATACACGCGCAGGAAGGTATTTCTCACATCGATCGGGCCGTAGTCCGCCAGCAAGGCGCTGCCCAGCACCCGTTCGGCGTAGGCATATACGTCATTGAGCTTCTGCAGCCGCTGGTCGAGGGTGTTGAGGGTGTCCCAGTGGTCGGCAATCGCCTGCTTGAGGCCGGCGTGCTGGTCCGGCGTGGCGTGGGGGTACGGCGCGGGATCCTTGAGCCCGACGGCGCGCAAGGCGTGCAGGCGTGCCAGGGAGGTGCTTTTGAGCCAGGGCGGCAAGGCATGCTTGAGCAGCGGATAGTGCCGACCTTGAAACGCTGTATTGAACGGGACAGGGGAAATGACGACCATGCAACAGATCCTGAAAAGAGCCATGAAAGCGCTTCAGTCTATTGAGGCCAGGGGCCGAGAATAAGTTTGAATACTGGGTCGGACAGGCCGGATAACCGCGCCTTCCGTTCAACAAATGTCACCTCGAAAACAGCCGGCTACCGCCTTCGGTGACCGCCATCGTGGCGGGGGTGCACAAGGTATGGCTGCCCGGTTGCAGGTAAGGCATCAGCACCGGTGCCATGCCCTTGAGCACCTGCACCGGCAACGCCGAGGTAAAGGTGAAATTCTGCGCGCCGCTGCCGGGGACGAAGGCGGTGAGGGTGCCGAAATGCCGGTCGCCGATGTAGAACACAAAGGTCGCCGTGCGGTTGATCGCCTTGGAGCTGAGGATGCGTCCACCGGCGCCGATCGCCTCGATACGGTTGTCGCCGGTGCCAGTCTTGCCGCCCATGGCCAGCGGTGTGCCGTCGGCCAGTTTGAAACTGCCCGACACGCGTTTCGCCGTACCCGCATCCACCACCTGCGACAACGCCCCACGCAATGCGGTGGCAACTTCGCTGGGCATCACCCGCTTGCCTTTGTCGGGGTTGTTCACCAGCCGGGTTTCATACGGCGTGTCGGCGGCAAAGTGCAGGCTGTCGATGCGCAGCGTCGGCTCGCGTATGCCGTCGTTGAGGATGGTGCCGACCAGTTCCGCCAGCGCCGCCGGGCGGTCGCCCGAGCTGCCGATGGCGGTGGCCAGGGACGGCACCAGATGGTCGAACGGGTAGCCGACCGCCTGCCAGCGCTGATGAATATCCAGGAACGCTTCGATCTCCAGCATGGTGCGGATACGGCTGTCGCGGGCGCTTTTGTGCCGGCTCTTGAACAGCCAGCCGTAGACTTCCTGGCGCTCATGCTCGCTGGCGGCGACGGCCTGGGTGAAGGTGGCGTCGGGATGGTTCAACAGGTAGCCGAGCAACCACAAGTCCAGCGGGTGGACCTTGGCGATATAGCCTTGGTCCGGCAGGTCGTAGGCGCCAGGGCCGTAATCTTTATAGAGCTTGGCCAGGCGTTCGTCGGTGAGTTTTTCCGAGGCTTTTTGCGTGTTCAGGTGCGCCCGGACAAAGCGGTTGAAACTGTCCTGGCTGGCCTGCGGCAGCAGGTAACGGTGCACGGCGGCCAGGCGCATGGCGGTTGGGCGCATGCCGTCCAGGAAGGTGTCGAGCCGGGCCTGGGTGTCCTTGTTGCGGTACTTTTTCCAGAAGCGCAGCAGGAAGGTGGTGCCTTCGCGGTCGGCGAACTGGGCCAGGTATTCCTGGCGACGTGGATCGCTGTCGTCCTTGAGCAGCTCGGCACTGTTGTTGGCGCCGTGATAGGTGCTGTAGCGCACCAGGTCGCGCATCAGGCGAATGAACGGCAGGTTGATCGACTCGCGCAGGGCGTCGCGCAAGCTCGGGCTGCGGCCGTTGTCTTCGTTGCGAAAGTTGTGAAAGTGATGCATCCCGCCACCGGTAAAAAAGCTCTCGCCGGGGCTGGCGGAATACTGCCGGTCAAGCGCCGCATCGAGCATCTTCGGCAGGCTCTGGTCGCTGTTTTGCGCCAGGTAGTCCACTGCCCAGCGCGACAGGCGATCCTGTTCGTCGATGTCGACTTTCTTCAAGGCCGCAGGCGTCTGGCCGGCGTAACGGTCGTGCAGCTCGCTGATGATTTGCAGGTAGGTGGTGAGCACGCGCAGCTTGGCCGTGGAACCGAGTTCCAGCTTGCTGCTCTCGTTGATATCGAAGGGCTGGTCGGTGTTGTCGGTCTGCACCCGCACGCGGGCGCCGTCACCGGTCATCTCATACAGCGTGAAGCTGTAGCGCACCTGGGCGGTGCTGGCGGGCGTCAACAGACGCGGGCCGAGCAGGCCGAGCTGGCCGGCGAAGGCGGGGTCGGCCAGGTGCTTGAGGTAGGCGGTGGCCTGGGTCTGCAGGTCATTTTGCAGGGTGCTGGTGGCGGACAGGTCGAGGCGGTCAAGGTCGTACAGCGGACGGTTGAGCAGGGCGGCCAGGCGACTGCGCGCGACGCTGATGCCTTTGTTGGTTTCAATCGGTTGCAGCGTCGGTTGCTGCAGCCAGTCGCGGTAGCTGATCTTGCTCGCCAGCGCGGCCTTGGCCAGGGCCGGCTCGACCACGCCGTTCTGCTCCAGCAGGCGGATATGGCTGTCGGTCAGGCTCGTCAATTCGTCGCGGCCCTTGGACAAGTAATGCGAAGGCCGGCGTTGGGCAATCATCAACGACAACACTTCGCGCAGTGCCATGCCTTTTTGCGCGAGGTGTTGCGTGCCGGGTTCGGCGAGCAGGGCGTTGGTTTTGTCAAAGTCGGCGCCGTACCACACCCGCAAACCTTCGGCCATGCCATGCACTTCACCATGACCGGGCACGGCCGACAGCGGCACGCTATTGAGGTAATCGCGCACGATATTCTGCCGGGCCTGCAAGGTTTGCGGGCCGGCCTGATAGGCGCGCACGCTGGCGGAAAACATCTGGCGCAGTTTCTCGCCGCCGGACAGGGTCAGGCCGTCGGGGGAGTGGCGGTACTTTTCCAGTTGCGTGGCCAGGGTACTGCCGCCGGCGCTCTGCCCGGGCAAGTGCAGCAGCCTGGCCACTTGTGACCATGCCGCCTTGGCGAAGCGCGGCCAGTCCACCGCCGGGTTGGCCTGGGGCTGTGCCGGGTCGAGCAGGTCGCGGTTCTCGATGAACAGCAGGCTGTTGACCACCACTGGCGGGATCGCGCTGAACTGCTGGTACGCCTGCTGCGGGTAGGTGAACTGGTACAGCGGCTCGGCCCGGCAGTCATTGATCGACAGGCCCGCCTGGATCTTTTCGGCATAGGGCACGAACAGGCCGCGCCCGACATACGTCATGAGTGGCGCGGAAAAGCGCACCTGGCTCTGCACCTGATAATTGCGCTTGAGCAGGCGCGGCAGGAATTGATCGAGGTCGCTGTAGCCCAGGCGCTTGTCGAAGGGGCCGTCACCGGGATACACGATGGCATCGCTCGCACCGGCTTGCAGCGTGTAGCCGAGAGTGCCCGCCAGCCGGCTGAGTTCGCGCGCCTGCCAGTGCGCGGTGCGCATCTCGCGCTGGGCGGCAAACCCTGCGGCGATCAGGCCGATCACCAGCAGCAGCCACACCAGGCGCCAGCGGTACGCAGGTCTGCGCGGGCGTCGTGGCAATGGCTGTTCATCCGCGCTGTCGGTGGGAACCGCAGCCTGGGTTGAATCGGTTTGCCATAAAGCGCCCATAGTCGATTGATCCCATCCCGGCAGATTGATCGGACTTGAATGAAGCTTAGACGCTGATTGGCGCCGTCGAAGAATTTGTCTGCGTGGGGGCATCCGGTTACCACCGACCGTCGTGGTACTTCCCTACCGTTCGGGCTTATCGGACCCACTTCAGCGTCCGTCACAAGGAAGTCCACTGCCATGTCTGCAACACATTCGCCGCGTCGCCCCCATATCGAGCAGATCATCAGTCTGTTTTCCCAGCCCCCGACACTGCGGGAGGTCGCCCTCAAGCAACTGCAAGCCACGCTGAATCAACGTTTCCCCAGCCTCCATCTGCGCGCCGAAGGGGTGAGCATCGGTACCCCGGTGCAAGACGATCAATATCATTACAGCCCGCTGGCCGATGAGGTGCTGGTGTGCCTGGCCGGCGCCGAGCCGCTGCGCTATGTCGAGGATTATCACCAGGTGTTCCTGCACCAACGCGAGATCCATGTGCGCGGGGGCCCGCCACTGGCGGACGTCGAGCAAGTGATCAACCAGCTCGGTCCCAGCCTGCTCGACGCCTGGCTTGAACAGCTGCAGGACTGGTGGCGGGGCACGGTGCCGGTGAACACCACGCGCTGGGCTTATTTGTCGGATGATTGCCTGGCGTTGCTCTATGACAGCCCGAAACCACCGGGCATGAATGCGCAGCAATTTGGCGACGCGTTCCCACGCGCGGCGATGCGTGCCAGTCGTCCCGATCACCAGTGGAGCCTGCACGACGCAACCTTGCCGGTGCACACCGTGTACGTGCGGCCCCGAGGCACTGCGCAGCCGGCGCAAATGCTGCCGCTGTTGATCCTCGGCACGTGGCTGTTCAGCCCTGCGACCGGGCTTCACCTGCTCGAGCGTGTGGACGATATCGACACGCGGATCCCCGACTACCTGAACGCCCGCCTGGCCGGCCAGGCCCTTGAGTGGTTTGTGCAGGCCCCCTGGGGCGACCCCTTCGATGCGCTGGCCGCCAGCTATGCCGAGCGCCAGCGTGCGGACACCTTGGCGATCGACCGCACGGTGCCGCGCACGCCCGCACAGTTCCAGGCCATGCTCGATTACATCACCGACCCTTCGCGCTGGTTCGAGTCGGTGCTGACCCCGTTTCAACTGCGCGTGCAGGACCAGTTGCCGCTGTGGCTGATCCACGCCTCGGCGGCCGACAGCCTGGCCTACGCCGGCGCGTTGCAGGCGATGGTAGTGGCGGGCGGGCAGGGTTTCCTGGACGGCATTGCGCCGATCCGCATCTTTGCTGCCGAGGCCCTCAAGGGCTGCCTGCGCAAGGAGCGCCGCACCCACGGCATCGAGCCGGACGACATCGAACTGACTTACCACATCGTGACGGCGGCCATGACCCCGGGCGGCTTTGCCACGGGCGAGGTGCACCCGCTGACCTTGACGCTCACGGACCTGGCGCTGGAGAACCTCGGCGGGTTCCCCCACTTGCCATCGGCGATCAAACTCAAGGGCGTCGCCGCGCCCGACTGGATGACGGCCACCCTGCTCACGGGCTGTGTCACCGAGGTGGATATCGGCCAGGCGTACCCGGCGCTGCTGCGCCAAAAGCTGGTGGACGATTCGGCCGAACGCCTGCGCCGTGAAACGTTGTTCACCCAACAGCTGCGTGCGCAACTGCCGCTGCTGGCGTTGCAGATGAAGCTCCAGGGCGAGAACGGCCTGACCGACGCCGGTTATCGCCTGGTGCAGGCCGCGCTGCTGCAGCAGCCGGAGGCGGCGTTATGGCCGTTGGCATTCAAGGCCTCGCCGACCTCAGCGCCGGACACGGTGCTCAATCTGTATGTCATTGGCCCACGGCATTCGGAAGATGGGCCGCACCTGCTCTACCAGCCATTGTTCAGCCCCAGCCTGCGTGAGTTTGCATCCGCCCAGGCGCTGTTCGATGCGATCGGTGCGCCAGGCCCGTTGCAGGACACGGTGCTGGCGTGGCTGCCGCCGAGGCGTCAGGCGGTGTACGCCAACGGCGGATTCCAGGAGCCCCATGTGCAGCATTTCCTGGCGGGTGATGAGTTCACTGTGCCCGATCGTCCTGCGCCGGTGCACCTGAGCAAACAGCTGCTGGACGCTGACCCATTGCCTGGGGTGTTCGCCTCCACGGTGCAGGCGCTGGTCAGCCTGGCAGAGCGCGAATCAGTCTCCAACGCCGAGCAGCGCTGGATGACGTTCAAGGAAGGCGGCTGGTTGCTCTTCAATAGCCTGTTGCCGTTTCTCCGGGGGCCGGTGGCGCTGGTGGGATGGATGCTGCAGGTGATGGACAGTGTTCACCAGGATGTGCCGGCCATCAGTGCGACTGACCCTGCCTCTCAGGCCAAGGGAGTGATGGACCTGCTGACCAACCTGGTGCTGATCCTCGCGCATCGGGCGTCACCTCACGAGGTGCCTGCCAGCCTTGACCTGCAGCATCCGGCGTTCGAGCCGACGCCGCGGCCCGCGCCGACCACGTTGGTTCGCGGTCCGCTGGAGGTGCCGTTGCGCGCCGCCGGTGGCTGGAGCAATGCCCGTGACACCCTTGCACCGGCGATGCAGGCGCGGCTCGAGCGGCTGAGCCTCAAGGCCTTCGCCCGGCCCTGGCCGGCGCGGTTGCCCGGCGCGCAGGTGGGCGGGCGCCTCGACGGGGTGTTGTTCAATGCCGCCGCGCAACCGCCGCAATGGCAGGTGCTGGTGCGGGGTCACGTGTACCGGGCCAGGGTCACCGACAACAGTGTGCGAGTCATCAGTGCCGATGGCCGCGAGAACGGGCCTTGGCTCAAGTTGCTCGACACTGGCGGCTGGGAGGTGGACCTGCGCCTGCGCCTGCTGGGGGGGCAGCCCGATTATCCGCGCGTTGGCGTGGACAGCGAATCGCGCCGCCAGCAGCTTGAGCAGGAGTACCGCCAGTACGGCGTGCGCCGCGAGACCGCGAACCGCGCCATGGTGGTGGCTTACACCCTCAAGACCAGCGACGCCGCCAGCGTCACCGCACAGCAACGGGCCACGGCGGCCAGCCGCTACACCCAGGAGCTGCAGAACAAACTCGACGCTTCGCTGCTGGAGCTGCAGTGCCTCAAGGACCTGCAGGCACTCAAGCCCCGAGCCGGTTATGAACGTGAACTGTCGACGTCGCTTGAAGGCGTGATCCTCGGCCTGCAGCAGTTGCTGGTAGAGGCGCGCTCAACGACCCTCGCGATCAATACTCGCCTGGAGCCGCTGCTGGACCGCGTGCAGTCGCTGAGTGAGGAAGAGGCCGCATTGGACATCAATCTGCAGGCGCATCAGACCCTGATCGACGGGCTGCGGCAATTGGCGGACAGCAACGAGAACGCGATCCGCTGGCGCACCCAGGAGTTTGCCTTCCTGAAGGAATTGGAGCGTGTTCCCAAGTTCGGACAGGACAAGGCCCGGGCCTTGCAGCTGGGCTTGCCGACAAGTCCGTCGGTGTTGGAATTGCAGTCGCTGCAGGTGACGGCGTTGTGGGCGGTGGCGCTCAATACCGAAGGGCCGAGGCTGGATGAGGATTTTTTTCAAGGCTTGGACGACACCATTCAGCGCGCACGCTGGGCCAGTGGATCCCAGGCGCAGCTGGAGGAGTTGGCGCCCCATAGCACTGAACTGCGCATCGAGTTGCTGGAGAGCTTCAACCGTGTTTATGCCCAGACCGATGACCGCATCGAATTCTGGCGCGCGATGGCGCCGGATAAATTCCACCTGGTTTACCTGGACAAGTTGCAGCAGTTGTTCAGCCAGTTGCACGCAGAGGCAGACCGCGAGTTGTCCACCGCCCTGGCGCCTGCGACCCCTGCGCCACGCACACAGCTGACACCTCGCGCGCCGCGCAAAAACATCATCCGCACGCGCAATCAGGAGTTGTATGTGGCTCAGCTAAAGATAACGACTGGCGAAGAGCCGGCGGAGGTGGCAGAGGTGGTGGATGCACAGAACACCGTAATCGCCTCGTTTACCCATGCCGCCGATGGGGTCTGGGAGCCGGTCAAGAAACCGGCTGCCACGCGTGCAGGTTCAATGTCCGGTCTCAATAGCCTGATTGAGCAGGGCCAGGCATTGCGGGCTGAGGTGGAAAAAGCCATCGGCGAGGTCTTGAGGATGGCGCGCACGGCCAACGAGCCGCAGTCGCTGCAGGATATCCTGGAGCAGCGTGCCGATAAGTTGCGCCAGTGTGCCGAGACCCTTCATCGGCACCTGCAGTACAGCGAGCCAGCGCGCCTGGCCGCCACCCAACGGGCGCGCGCCAGGACCGAGGTCGATGCCCTGCGAGCCGCCGCCAGCCGTTTATCCGAGCAGGGGTTGCGCGCTCGACTGAGTACTATCAAGGCACGCCTGCCCACCCAGTCCGGCGTGGATGTGCTGGTCAGTCATCATGAGGCGAGCATATTCCGGCAAGGCGGGCGAGTCGCGGTGGCCGGCAGCTCCAATGATTGGCTGCAAACCTATGTGGTGATCGATGTGCATACGCGCGAGGCCTTTTGTTACGCGCACTTTCACTATGAGCGCCAGACCAGCCCGGACGATCACTTCAATGCCGCGCACCTCAAGACATCTGCGCAGCATCGAATGGGCAAGCAGACTCAGGCACAGGCCCAGGCGCAGGCATTTGCCAGTATTCAGGCCGGGCAGGGCGGGCGTGTCAGCCTAAGCCTGGATATCCATCGCGGCGAAATCAACCGGCGGATGGCACGCAAGTTGTTCTTCGACGCACCGCTGTGGACGCCTGGTGGATAGGCCGGGCTTGAAATGGCGCACCATTGCTGTGCGATACTCCAACCGCGCAATAGGATTTATACGGGAATTCCCTCTGAATATTGCCGTTTATAGAGTGAAAATCACTGGGTTGAGCTTTTTATACTGCACCCCCCTGATCTGGCCCGGCCAGACCGATTGACCCAAAAGGCCAAGCGGAAACGGTACGCCATGGCAGACCCGTCGTGACGTACCGGACTCAGAGGCTCATATCCAATAACAAGACGAGGTTGTATCCCTATGCCAGTCGGCAACCACCTGCCCCATGGCGAGACCGCTTCGGGCGGCCCGCTCAAACGCGAACTGGGCGAGCGGCATATCCGCCTGATGGCCCTCGGCGCCTGTATCGGTGTCGGCCTGTTCCTGGGCTCGGCCAAGGCCATCGAAATGGCCGGACCGGCCATCATGCTGTCCTACATCATCGGTGGCCTGGCCATCCTGGTGATCATGCGCGCCCTCGGCGAAATGGCCGTGCACAACCCGGTGGCCGGCTCCTTCAGCCGCTATGCCCAGGATTACCTCGGGCCGTTGGCGGGCTTCCTGACCGGCTGGAACTACTGGTTCCTGTGGCTGGTGACCTGTGTGGCCGAGATCACTGCCGTGGCGGTGTACATGGGCGTTTGGTTCCCCGATACGCCACGCTGGATCTGGGCCCTGGCGGCCCTGATCAGCATGGGCACCATCAACCTGATCGCGGTGAAAGCCTTCGGTGAGTTCGAATTCTGGTTCGCGCTGATCAAGATCGTCACCATCATTGCGATGGTGATCGGTGGCGTCGGCATCATCGCGTTCGGTTTTGGCAACGACGGCGTGGCACTGGGGATTTCCAACCTGTGGGCCCACGGCGGCTTCATGCCCAATGGCATCCAGGGCGTGCTGATGTCGCTGCAAATGGTGATGTTTGCCTACCTGGGCGTAGAGATGATCGGCCTCACCGCCGGTGAAGCGAAGAACCCGCAGAAGACCATCCCCAGCGCCATCGGCTCGGTGTTCTGGCGTATTCTGCTGTTCTACGTCGGTGCGTTGTTCGTGATCCTGTCGATCTACCCGTGGAATGAAATCGGCACCCAGGGCAGCCCGTTCGTGATGACCTTCGAGCGCCTGGGTATCAAGACCGCCGCCGGCATCATCAACTTCGTGGTGATCACCGCGGCGCTGTCGTCGTGCAACGGCGGCATCTTCAGCACCGGGCGCATGCTCTACAGCCTTGCGCAGAACGGCCAGGCGCCGGCCACCTTCGCCAAGACCTCGAGCAATGGTGTGCCGCGCAAGGCGCTGCTGTTGTCGATCTTTGCCTTGTTGCTCGGCGTGTTGCTCAACTACCTGGTGCCGGAAAAAGTCTTCGTCTGGGTGACGTCGATTGCCACCTTCGGGGCGATCTGGACCTGGCTGATGATCCTGTTGGCCCAGCTCAAGTTCCGCAAAAGCCTGAGCCCGGCCGAACAGAAAGCCCTCAAGTACCGCATGTGGCTGTACCCGGTCAGTTCCTATCTCGCGCTGGCGTTCCTGGTGCTGGTGGTAGGCCTGATGGCGTACTTCCCGGACACCCGCGTGGCGCTGTATGTAGGGCCGGTATTCCTGGTGCTGCTGACGGTGTTGTTCTACGTGTTCAAGCTGCAACCGACCCAGGTCGGCGTGGGTTCACAGCGTTCGGCGTGACCCCTTGGACCTGGCCCGCCGGTGGTCACCACAGGCAGGCCAGCTAGGGTTCAAGTGTGCGGCAAGGTCAGCTACGTGCCCTCAGCCAACTGACGTGCTTGGCAGTGCAGTGCCCTGGGCCAGGTTCAAACGCTTGTTGAACTCCAGCCATGCCGCCAGCCCCGCCATCAGTGCCAGCCCCAGCAGCGCACTGAAAATCTGCATGGTCCAGGCGTCGTCAGCGATGGCGTTGAGCATGTCCGCCAGAGGCGCCAGCAACACGCCGAGGCAGAAGACTTCCAGGGAATAGCGACCCATGCGGCAGCTTTGCTGCGCCCACCAATTCTGCGTCCAGCCGCGACCGGGCAGCAGCTTGGCGGTGACGTAGGCCAGGGCCAGGAAGTGCAGCAGGCGCAGCGGCGACAGGTCGGTCTTGCTGATGGGGTAGATCACATCGCTGAGCCACGCGGGCATCAGCGCGTCGTGCACCTCGGGCCAGCGCCAGGATAGCGTCAGCACTGCGGCAGCCACGGTGTAGAGCGCCGCCGTGACGAACAGCGGTTGGCGCAGCAGCAGACGGGGTTCAGGCGCACGCGCCCGTCCGGCATGGAGCGCGGCCGCGCCACCCAGGATAAACAGAAACTGCCAGGTCACCGGGTTGAAGTACCACACGCCGTCGGCAATCGCCCGCAGGTTCCAGCCCATCCATGGCGCCAGCAGGTAGACCGTCGCCGACGCGCCCACCACCAGCCAGGTCTTGCGCAACAGCAAAGGCAGCACCAGTGGCAATCCGGCGAGCAGCACGATATACAGCGGCAGCGGGTCCATCAGGTTGGGTTTGAAACGCAGCAGCAGTTCATCGGTAAGGGCCTGCTGCGGGTGAGTGATGAAGTGCGTCAGGCCCATCTCCTCGACCAGGTCACGGGTTTCCACGTGGCTGTTGGCGAAGAACACGATGCCCATCAGCATCGCCAGCAAAAAGATATGCACCACATACAACACCCAGGTGCGGCGCAGGATTTTCAGCGAGGCCATCCAGTAGCCGTCGCGTTGCAGGATCTTGCCGTAGGCGAGCACCGCGGCGTAGCCGGCGAGGAACACGAACACTTCCGCGGCATCGCTGAAGCCGACGTTGCGCAGGGTGATCTGGCCGAGGGGGTTGTGGGGGACGTGATCCCAGAAGATGAAGATCAACGCCAGGCCCCGAAAAAAATCGATGCGTGGGTCGCGTCCGTTCAGCATGGCAGCGGGCTCTTGAACAATAGGTTTAGTAATGACAGGCGAACGCGCACATCGTCGTACGCCGCACGTCGGGCGGGCGCAGGTTGGCGGTATTTATACGCAATTGCAAAGGTTGGGTATTACTGAATGTCTCTAGACATCAATGATCACCAGCGTGCCCTGGCTACCGGCGAGTACAGCGTGGGCGGTGCCGGCGGGCACGAGGTACATCTGGCCGGCTTGCACACGGATTTCTTCTGCGCCGATGCGCAGGCGTAACTGGCCGCTCACCACCAGCAGCCCTTCGTTGTAGTCGTGGGTTTCCTCCTCGTACGCGCGCTCATCCATGCGCAACACCTTGATCCGCGCCGGGCCGACCTGGCCCAGGCGCGTGGATTTCCAGGTATCGGGCAGCTGTGCGGCGATGGCGGAAAAGTCCAGTAACGGCATGTGAATCTCCTTGTTTCAACGATGCCGTCGGTGGTCCGGTTCAGCGGGGAGGGGGTGTGTCTAGCGGTCAGGCGGCGGCCACTTCGTTGGGCTCGAAACTGTCCGCCCGCGCCATCTGCCACATGCGCGAATAAAACTCGCCGTTGACTTCGCCGGTGAGCAATTCGCCAGGCTTGAGGAACACATGCAACTGCGAGAACAGCTTGATTTCGGTGGCCGACATGCGCCGCACCAGGTGTTTGGCCGAGAGCTGCGAGGGATGATCCAGGCCGGCTGCCGCGAGCATTTCAGCCAAGGCTTTAAGCGTGTTGCGATGGAAGTTGAACACGCGCTGGGCCTTGTCCGGTACCACCAGGGCGCGCTGGCGCAGCGGGTCCTGGGTCGCGACGCCGGTGGGGCATTTGTTGGTGTGGCAGCTTTGCGACTGGATGCAACCTATGGCAAACATGAAGCCACGCGCCGAGTTGGCCCAGTCGGCACCGATGGCCAGGACGCTGGCGATATCGAAGGCGCTGACGATCTTGCCGCTGGCGCCGAGCTTGATCTTGTCACGCAGGTTCAGGCCCACCAGGGTGTTGTGCACGAACAGCAGGCCTTCACGCAGCGGCACGCCGATATGGTCGGTGAACTCTACCGGCGCGGCACCGGTGCCGCCTTCCTTGCCGTCGACCACGATAAAGTCCGGGAGGATGCCGGTTTCGAGCATGGCCTTGGCGATGCCCATGAACTCCCACGGGTGACCCAGGCAGAATTTGAAGCCCACCGGTTTGCCGCCGGACAGTTCACGCAACTGCGCGATGAACTGCATCATTTCGACCGGGGTGGAGAAGGCACTGTGACGTGACGGCGAGATGCAGTCTTCGCCCATCAGGATGCCGCGGGTATCGGCGATTTCCTGGGTGACTTTGTGCTTGGGCAGAATCCCGCCGTGGCCCGGCTTGGCACCCTGGCTCATCTTGATTTCGATCATGCGCACTTGCGGGTTCTGTGCCTGCACGGCGAAGCGCTCGGGGTCGAAGCGCCCGTCGCTGGTGCGGCAGCCGAAATAGCCGCTGCCCAGTTCCCAGGTCAGGTCGCCGCCGTTTTCGCGGTGATAAGGGCTGATGCTGCCTTCGCCGGTGTCGTGGGCAAAGTTGCCGAGCTTGGCGCCCTGGTTCAGCGCGCGGATGGCGTTGGCGCTCAACGAGCCAAAGCTCATCGCCGAGATATTGAACACCGAGGCCGAGTACGGCTGCGTGCACTGCGGGCCGCCAACCATCACGCGAAATGCGCTGGGGTCGCTCAGCGGCGCGGGGCGCATGGAGTGGCCGATGAATTCGAAGCCCGATTGGTACACGTCGATCAGCGTGCCGAAGGGTTTGTCGGCGGTTTCGTTCTTGGCGCGCGAATACACCAGCGAACGTTGGGCCCGCGAGAAGGGCAGGGCGTCGCTGTCGGACTCGAGCAGGTACTGACGGATTTCCGGGCGGATGGCTTCCACCAGGTAACGGATATTGCCCAGGATCGGGTAGTTGCGGCGTACCGCGTGGGGGCTTTGCAGCAGGTCGAACAGACCGATCAGGCTCAGTACACCGGTGACCAGGGTGATGGGCCACAGCCATTCATGTTCGATAAAAGGGAGGCTGGCGAGGGTGAAAATGACACAGGCAGCAAAGAACGCGTAACGGCTTAACAAGGACAGGCTCATACGGTTTTTCCTTGGTTCAACTCTGAAGGTCGATCACCCATTCTGCGCCTGTTGCGAAACCGCGGACAAGGTTTGAGCGCGCAGAGGCCCATTTCAGAGGGGTTGGCGCGCGGAACTCATCGGTTGCCCCGAGCCACTTAAACACACGTTCCTCAACCTCTCCCAAAGTGAGCCGACCATGAATATCAATACTGCCCTGACTGCGGTGGATCTCCTGACACGCCTGACCCAGGCGCCGGAGGCGCGTCCTGCTGCGCCTCAAGTGGCTTCCGGGCGTGAGCCGTTCATCACACCGACCCATCGCCAATTTCCGTCTGGCTTGCGCAATGACAACCCCTTGGTCAGGTCCAGGCTCGACCAGCAATTCTCGTCTTCATCGGGCCACCATCCACTGGCCGCATCAGCGCAAATGCCGGGAGGCGCCGAGCGCACTGGGCTACAAAAGGCGGCGGGCGACGTTGCTCGCAACACCTGGTTTATTCCCGGCTTGAGCAACATGCTCCATGGGGTGGAAAAGTCCGACGGCAGCTTGAGCGGCGCGTTGGCGGGGATGATAAACGGTGTTGATAAAACCCTGCAGACGGGCCTGGCCACGGCGGCTCTGGGGGCTGCGAGGGGCGATTGGATGGCGGTTGCCGATGGCTACTCGCAAGCGGTGGCCCATAACGAATCCACGCCCGACTCGGTCAAGTCGACGCTGGCGCTGTCCCACTCCGTGAGGGGCGTCGCGGCTAGTTCCGCTGCGCTTGCAGGAAAATAGAGAACAGCTCCGACTGGGATTTGATCCCCAGCTTGCTGTACATGTGCTTCTTATGGACTTTCACGGTTTCCACCGAGATTTCCAGCTTGCGCGCGATCTCCTTGCTGGAGCAGCCGCTGAGCATCAGGCGGCCCACGTCCAGCTCGCGGGCGGTGAGTTGGGCGCCCCAGTCGTCATTCTGGATCGGCGGCTGTGGGGTGCTGACCTGGTTGAGTTCAAAGGGCAGGCGCTGGCGCAGCAGGCTCAGCACCCAGGGCTGGATCAGCGACAGCAGGGCAATCTGCTGCGGGTCGAAACGCTGCTTCGAGCCCAGGGAGAGGCACAGCGTGCGCCCGTCCGGCAGGTGGCAATTGAACTGAATTTCATCGGCCACCACATTGAGGCGGAAGTAACGCTGGTAGTACTCGGTGAGTTCGAAATGCTCCGGCGCCACTTCAGCCAGGCGTAACAGGCCGGTGTGCGAGTGCTCGCGGCTGGCGATATAGAAAGGGTCGAGCAGGTAGAGGCCGTTGAGATAATCCTGGAACAAATGGTCCGGGGTGCCGTCGGCGCCTGGGCATTCGGCGAACACCAGCGGGCGGTGCTCGCTGCTGAACAGCAACACCACCCAACTGTCGAACGGCACGTACTGGTCGAGCAGGCGCACCAGTTGGGTCCAGAAGTTGGCCTGGTCGAGGGCGTCTATCATTTGCCCGACTGAACGGTGCCAGGCGATGTCTTGCAGCGAAACGGTCATTCGTCTACCCCCATAGGGTTACCCCGGCGGCGTGATTTCCCCGGCGTGTGCGGCTGCGCATACTGCGCCACAGATAAAACCACAGGATGTCCCATGAAGGTCGAATTTGCCCAGTTGGCAGGCCGCGATAACGGCACAGCTTACAACCTTGAGCGCGCGGTGGCGGCGATTGCTGCAAGTGCAAGCGACACGCAGCTGATCGTATTCCCGGAAACCCACCTCATGGGCTTCCCGACAGCCGAGACCGTCGCCGCCATCGCCGAGCCGGTGGATGGCCCTACTGTGCAGGCGATTATCCAGGCCGCCCAGGCGCGCAATATCGCGGTGGTGATCGGCATGGCCGAGAGCGACGGCGGCCAATTCTATAACACCACCTTGCTGATCACCCCCGAAGGCATTGCGCTGCGTTATCGCAAGACCCACCTGTGGGCCTCCGACCGTGGCGTGTTCACCCCGGGCGATCGCTACGCCACTTGCTTGTGGAACGGCGTGCGCGTGGGCCTGCTGATCTGCTACGACATCGAGTTCCCGGAAAGCGCCCGCGCGAATGCGCAGCTGGGTGCTGAATTGCTGATCGTCACCAACGGCAACATGGACCCGTACGGCCCCACGCACCGCACCGCGATCATGGCCCGGGCCCAGGAAAACCAGGCGTTTGCGCTGATGGTCAACCGCGTGGAAGAGGGCGATGGCGGCCTGCTGTTCGCCGGCGGCAGCGCCCTGGTGGACCCGTTCGGCACCTTGCTGTTCGAAGCCGGGCGCGAGGCCGGGCAATTTACCGTCGAGCTGGACCTCGACCAGCTGGCGGCGGCGCGCAAGGACTACCGCTACCTGGATGACCAACGCTTGAAATTGCCCGGTGAGGTGATTGAGCACCCTGACGGCACGCGCGAGCTGCTGATCCCTGGAAACTGATGGAGCTCCTGTGGCGAGCGGGCTTGCCCTGCGTCTGGATGCGGAGCGTCCCCAAAACCTGCCACCGCGGGTTGCCTGGAGAAATGCGCTGAGCGCAATGGGGGCTGCTGCGCAGCCCAACGCGGGGCAAGCCCGCTCGCCACAATAAAACGGCTGGGCCTATCAATTGGCTTGGCCTTGTAAATCGGTTTGACCATAAGAAAAAAGACGTCCGCTTCACCGACTTCAGTTCTGCCATAAATCTAATAAATCAGCGGAGAATCGCTCATGGCTCGTTTGCAACGCACCCTGTCGTTAGGGTCGGTGGTGCTGTTTGGCATCGCCTATATGACGCCGATCATTGTGCTCGGCACCTTCGGCATCCTCGCGCAATCCACCGCCGGCATGGTCCCTGCCGCCTACCTGGCAGCGCTGGTGGCAATGTTCTTTACCGCCATGAGCTACGGGCGCATGGCCTCGGCGTTCCCGGTGGCCGGTTCCGCCTACAGCTACGTGCGCAAGGCGATCAGCCCCAAGCTGGGCTTTATCGCCGGCTGGGCGGTGCTGCTCGACTACCTGTTCCTGCCCATGGCCATCTGGCTGATCGGCGCGGCGTACCTCAACTCGGCGTTCCCTGCGGTGCCGCAATGGGTCTGGGTGCTGGCGTTTATCGGCATCACCAGCGTCATCAACATCATTGGCCTCAAGCTGGCGAATGGCATCAACGCGTTGCTGATGCTGGTGCAGTTTCTGGTGCTGATCGCGTTTGTCGCGCTGTGCATCCACTACATCGGCGGTGATGCGAGCAAGCCCTTGTGGACCGTCGCCCCGTTCTTCAACGGCCAGATGCAGATGCCGCTGATCATGAGCGGCGCCGCCATCGCCTGCTATTCGTTCCTGGGTTTTGACGCGGTCAGCACCCTCACCGAAGAAACCCGCGACCCTCGCCGCACCATCCCGCGGGCGATCATGTTGATCACGTTGATCGGCGGGCTGATTTTCGTGGCGGTGTCCTATTTCGTGCAGATCGCCCATCCGTCCTTCGAATTCGCCAATGTCGATTCGGCGGCGTATGAAATCGCGCGCAACATCGGCGGCGACCTGTTCGTGTCGATCTTCCTGATCGGCCTGATCGTCGGCCAGTTCGCCTCGGGGCTGTCGGCCCAGGCCAGTGGCTCGCGCCTGCTGTTTGCGATGGGCCGCGACGGTGTATTGCCCAAGTCGTTCTTCGGCACCTTGCATGCGCGGTTCGGCACGCCGGTCAACAGTATCCTGCTGTGTGCAGCGGTGGCGCTGCTGGCGTTGAAGCTGGACGTGACCACCTCCACATCGTTCATCAACTTCGGCGCGTTCCTGGCGTTCAGCCTGGTGAACCTGTCGGTGATCTTTCACTACTGGATCGGCGCCCAGCAGCGTGGTGTCCGTGAGTTGATCCTGTTCCTGGTGTTCCCGACCATTGGCTTGCTGGCGGACCTGTGGCTGATGATCAGCCTCGACCACCTGGCGATCTACCTGGGCCTGGTGTGGTTGGCGATCGGCCTGGTTTACCTGGGTTTCCTCACGCGCGGCTTCTCCCGACAGCCGCCGGAAATGGACTTCCAGGAGGCCGCATAGAAGCGTACGGCCTGTTCTTATTGCAATCGGTTCTCGTTTGGGTGCATGATTTGTGTTACTGTATAACACATCAAATGCACCCAGACGCCCCGGAGGCCTTATGAAAGCTGGTATCCATCCCGACTACCGTACCGTGTTGTTCCATGACACCGCCGCCGATGTGTTCTTCCTGATCGGCTCCACCGCCGACAGCGACCGCACGCATAAACACAGCGACGGCAACACCTACCCTTACATCCCGCTGGACGTGTCCAGCGCCTCGCACCCGATCTACACCGGCCAACAGCGCAAGACCCAGGCCGAAGGCCGTATTGCCGGGTTCAACAAGCGTTTCGCTTCGTTTGGCTCCAGCCCGAAAAAAACCGAGGCGTGAGGGATCCGCGTTTCACCTCGAAGGCCGCTCCAGAGAATGGAGCGGCTTTTTTTTGTGGGTTGATATCGTAAGGCCATTACTTTAGCGAAAACCAACTAAACTCCTCAGTAATCGCCAAGGAGGCCGTGAACCACAACAACAAGGAAACCCAACCGACGATCCGAGGTGTGCCATGGGAGAGTCAGTGGCTTTCACCGATACCGAACGCGCCGTCGTGCTGCTGATCGATGCCCATCCGCAGGTGCTGTACAGCCTGACGCACCTGCTGCGGCTGGAGCCCTTCGAACTGCACAGCGCCACTTGCGCGGCCGATGCCCTGGCCATCCTCGCCAGCCAACCCGTCGACCTGGTGATGAGCGCTGCGCGCCTGCCCGACATGGACGGCGCGTCATTGCTGGCACATATCCACCAGCACTATCCCCATACGGTGCGCATCCTGCTGACCAGCGAGACCGACCTGACCCTGATCATCAAGGCCATCAACGAAGGCGAGATCTACCGCTACCTGAGCAAACCCTGGAAGGATGAAGAGTTGTTGCTGGCGCTGCGCCAATCCCTGGCGCATCAGCATTCGGAGCGCGAGCGTGCGCGGCTGGAGCAACTGATCCAGCAGCAGAACGACGCACTCAAGCAGCTCAACACGACCCTGGAAAAACGCGTGGCCTCGCGCACCAGCGAGCTGCAGCAAACCGCCGACATGCTTGACCTGGCCTACGAAGAACTCAAGCACAGCTATGCCACCGGCGCCGAGGTGTTCTCGCTGCTGGCCAACCTGCGCCTGCCGCGCGCGAAGCAGACCAACCGGCAGATCATCGAACTGGTACGCACCTGGTGCGTGGCCCATGGCGAGGACTGCGCCAGCAATCGCGACCTGACCATGGCCGCCGCGCTCTACAACATCGGCAAGTTGAGCTGGAGCGACAGCATGATGGCCTCGCCCTCGGACTTGCTGCACAGCAGCGACCGCGAACGGTATCGCGCCTACCCGGCCCAGAGCGAATCACTGCTGATGACCCTGGAGCCGATGAAAGATGCCGCACGCCTGATCCGCCATCATCAGGAGCGCTGGGACGGCAGTGGCTTCCCCGATCACCTCAAGGGCGAAGCGATTCCCGCCGGGTCGCGGCTGTTGAAGTTGGCAGTGGATTTTATCGAGCTGCAAAAGGGTCTGATCCTCGAGCGGCAGATGAACAGCGATGAAGCGCTGCTGTACATCCGCAAATACGCCGGGCGGCTGTATGACCCGCTGTTGGTGGAAGACTTTGTGCAGGTCTGCGCGACCTACTTGAATGACGTGACCTTGGGCGACCCCAACGTCAAAGTGCTCGGCACCCGCGAGCTGGAGGAGGGCATGGTGCTGGCGCGCAATCTGAATGCCGACAACGGCATGCTGCTGCTCAATGCCGGCAAGGTGCTGAACCTGCCGCTGGTGGACAAGTTGATCGCGTTCGAAACCATGGAGGGTGCGCGCTACAGCGTGTTTATCAAAGAGCACACCGAGATCGCGGCTCAACACCCTTGAGCGGATAGGCGCAGGCAAGCCAGCTTTCGGATTGATTGCGGCGTTCGTGTCGATCATGTGATCCTTGCGCCCTTTGCCTTCAAGGACGACTTATCCATGACCTCGACCATCCGCATCGCCGCCGCCCTTTTGATCGGCAGTGACGGCCAGACCCTGCTGGTGCGCAAGCGCGGCACCCAGGCGTTCATGCAACCTGGCGGCAAGATCGACGCCGGCGAGCAACCTGTCGAGGCGCTGGCGCGTGAGCTGTTTGAGGAGCTGAACCTGCGTATCGAGCCCGGCGCTGCGACCTACCTCGGCCAGTTTTCGGCACCTGCCGTCAACGAGCCGGGTTTCACCGTGGAAGCCGAGTTGTTCCAGGTGCAGATCGACGTCCCGGTCACCCCTGCCGCCGAGATTGAAGAGGTGCGCTGGATCGACCCCGCCGGCGATGGTGGCTTGCTATTGGCGCCGTTGACCCGTGATCTGATCCTGCCGTTCTATCGCGCGTCGCTGACCACCCCGGCCTGATCGCCCCTTGCGCGTCAGCGCACCGCGCTGACGCCATCCAGGGTGGAAAACGAGGTGTCCTTGGCCGTCAGCAGGAAGTCGCGCATATACGGCGCGTCCAGCATGTCCGCGCGGATGCCCGCATACAGCGTGGCAAACAGGCCTTTCTCGCCCAGGCGCTTGGCCTTCACGTAACCCCGTGAGCTGTATTCATGCAGCGCCCAATGGGGCATGCCGCACACGCCGCGACCGCTGGCGACCAGTTGCATCATCATCACCGTCAGCTCCGAGGTGCGCACCTGGGCCGGCTCCACATCGGCCGGCTCGAGGAAGCGCGTGAAAATGTCCAGGCGGTCGCGCTCCACCGGGTAGGTGATCAGGGTTTCGGTCAGCAGGTCTTCGGGCACGATGTAGGACTTGTGCGCCAGTGGGTGTTGATTGGCCACCGCGAGCATGGCTTCGTAGGTGAACAACGGCACGTAGGTGATGCCCGGCAATTCCAGTGGATCGGACGTCACCACCAGGTCCAGGTCGCCACGGGCCAGGGCTGGCAGCGGCGCAAAGGCGAAGCCCGAGGCCAGGTCCAGCTCGACTTCCGGCCAGGCATCGCGGAACTGGTCGATGGTCGGCATCAGCCATTGGAAGCAGCTGTGGCACTCGATCGCCATGTGCAAACGCCCGGCGGTACCGCCGGCCAATCGTGCGATGTCACGCTCGGCGCCGCGCAGCAGCGGCAGGGTCGCATCGGCCAGTTGCAGCAGACGCAGGCCGGCGCTGGTGAAGCGCAGCGGCTTGGTCTTGCGCACGAACAACGGCATGCCCAGGCGTTCCTCCAACTCCTTGAACTGGTGGGACAGCGCCGACTGCGTCAGGTGCAGGCGCTCGGCGGCTTCTACCAGGCTGTCGGCTTCGCGCAGGGCGTGCAGGGTCTTGAGGTGGCGGATTTCGAGCACGGGCTCTCCATGAAGACAATTTGTGAAGAATTGGAATGGCGTGAGTTTGTCTCATGTTGCGGGCCGTGTCGACCATGACCACTGGGCACTCTTCATCAAACTGTCACGCAACTGTGGCAGCGCGCTCGAACAAACTTCATCAGACTCGCGCTCTACTGGGGTTCTGTGTTTCGGTGTTTTCCATGCGCGTGTTGCTTTTATTGGCCGCTTTTATGTTCGGCCTGCCGTCTTTTGCGGCGTCTCGATGTGATGTCAATGTCCCGACCCAAACGGTCGACCTGGAAACGGTCAGCATCGCCTACCAGAGCATCGGGCGGGCGTCCGATCCCGCGTTGCTGCTGGTCATGGGCCTGGGCGGGCAGTTGATCCACTGGCCGGATGAAGTGGTCGTGGCGTTGTGCGAACAGGGCTTTCGGGTGATCCGCTACGACAACCGGGATGTCGGCCTGTCCACTTGGCGACAGGCACCTGCCAGCGCCAACCTGACCTTCGAAGTGCTGCGCTACAAGCTCGGCCTCCCGGTGGCGGCGCCCTACACGCTGACTGACATGGCCGACGACGCCCTGGGCCTGATGGACGCGTTGCAGGTCCGCCAATTCCATGTGCTGGGCGCGAGCATGGGCGGCATGATCGCCCAGCACCTGGCGGCCATGGCGCCGCAGCGGGTCGAAAGCCTCACGCTGATCATGACCAGCTCCGGCGCCGAAGGCCTGCCGGCGCCGAGTGCGGCGTTGGTGCAATTGCTGTCGCGGCGCAGCGCACCAAACCGTGAAGTCGCGCTGGAACAGCAGGCGGATTTGTTGGCAGCCCTGGGCAGCCCGTCGGTGAAAGATGATCGCCAGGTGTTGCTGCAGCAGGCGGCGCTGTCCTACGACCGCGCCTTCAACCCCGACGGCGTGAAGCGCCAGATCATGGCGATCCTCGCCGAGCCAAGCCGGGTACCGTTGCTCAACCAGTTGCGCGTGCCCACCCTGGTGGTCCACGGCACGGCCGACCCGTTATTGCCGGTGATGCACGGCGTGCATTTGGCGGCGCATATCCAGGGCAGCCAGCTGAAACTGATTCCAGGCCTGGCCCATCGGTTCCAGGAAGCCTTCAAGGCGCCGCTGCTGGCGGCAGTGCTGCCGTACCTGCAAGCCCATCGCGAAGATGCCGCCCATTGGGCGCAGATTGACCTGGGCGAGCCTTCGAAGGTGTTGTGACATTGGTGTATCGTGCAATTTTTGCGGCGCATTGCCAGCGAGGTTGCCTACCATGAGTACTCCCCTGAAAATCGATTTCGTCAGCGACGTGTCCTGCCCCTGGTGCATCATCGGCCTGCGTGGCCTGACCGAAGCCCTCGACCAGCTTGGCGCCGAGGTGCAGGCCGAGATTCATTTCCAGCCGTTCGAACTGAACCCGAACATGCCGGCCATCGGTCAGAACATCGTCGAGCACATCACTGAAAAGTACGGCTCCACTGCCGAAGAATCCCAGGCCAACCGTGCGCGTATCCGCGACTTGGGCGCGGCGTTGGGCTTTGCCTTTCGTACCGATGGACAGAGCCGCATCTACAACACGTTCGATGCGCACCGCCTGTTGCACTGGGCCGGGCTGGAAGGCTTGCAGTACAACCTCAAGGAAGCGCTGTTCAAGGCGTATTTCACCGACCAGCAGGACCCCTCCGATCACGCCACGCTGGCAATCATTGCTGAAAGCGTCGGGCTGGATATCAAGCGGGCGGCCGAGATTCTCGCCTCCGACGAATACGCCGCCGATGTCCGCGAGCAAGAGCAGTTGTGGATATCCCGGGGCGTGACCTCGGTGCCGACCATCGTGTTCAACGATCAGTATGCGGTCAGCGGTGGCCAGCCGGCCGATGCCTTCGTCGGCGCGATTCGCCAGATCATCCGCGAGGCGAAGGGCTAAGCCTGTGGGTGGGGGCTGGCTTGCCTGCGATGGTCTGCGCGGTCTACCGGATAGACCGAGGTGCCGGCATCGCTGGCAAGCCAGCGCCTGCAGGGCGCGCGGGTTCTTCAGTCAAACTTGTAGCTGATCGCGGTCTGCACCTGGCCCTGGTTCACATCCCCGGTGTCCTTGACGATGGTGCTGTTGGCCGCCGAACCCACCAGGTGGACCCAACTGGCGCTGGTCAGCAGTGACCAGTTGTCCGCCAGGGGGAATTCGAAACTCTGGGTCAGCGTCAGGTTCTGGAAGCCGGCACTCGCGTTGTAGGCGCGAATGCCCGAGGCCGCGGATTCCTTGTCGTCGACGCCGAAAAAGGTCTGGGTCTGGCGGGCGTCGGCAAAGTGCGCCAGCAAGCCGGTGCTGCCAATGATCCCGCCGCCGAGCGGGTAGCCGAGTTCGCCGCCGATCTTGCCCAGCACGCCGCTTTGATCACGTCCGCCGCCGACGGCCTGGCCCATCTGGGCGTACACGCGCCAGAAGTCGGCCGGCGCGTATTGGATGAAACCGCCCACCTCGGCCATGTCCGAGACATTGCGCAGACCGCGCAGTGAGCCGTTGGCGGTACGCCCCGGCAGGTAATTGATGTACGGGCCGGCGGTGAAGCCGTGGGTGTCCAGCGCGCTCCAGGTCAGGCCATCGTCGGTGCCCAGGCTGACCGGGCCCCAGTCCAGGTCGAAGTAGGGAATGGGCCGGGTTTCGTAGCGACTGCCCGTCGGGTCGTGGGGTTGATAGCTGACGCCCGCGCCGATCTCGCCGGTAATGCCTTGGGCCAATGCCGTGCTGGAAAAGCCCCACAGCCCCAACAGGCCGGCAAATACAGCAGAAGTCACCTTGAACATGCAGCGGTTTCCTTATCTGGACATACGCGCATTCACGCGCGAAGGGCATCCCTGGCGCAAGCACTCATCTTGTTTGTAGCGAGCTACAAAAATTGTAGCTTGCGCGACACATATCTCCCGACAAATCCACGCAAAGCCCAGCCCCGCTGGGTTTTCGCCAGTTGGCACGCTCCCTGCTCTACTCCAGTGGCAAGCGCACAGAGCGCTCTTCTTCAAGCCCTCCAACTCAAGGAAAGGCAATGATCCACTGGCATATCGTGTGTGACTTCGACGGGACCATCACCCCCACCGATGTCATCGACAACGTCCTCCAACGCTTCGCCGGCCCCGAGTGGGAAACCATCGAACAGGAATGGCTGGATGGGCATATCGGTTCCCGCGAATGCCTGAGCCGCCAACTGGCACTGATCAAGGCGACCCCGACTGAACTGCTGGCGTACTTCGACAGTGTCGAGATCGATCCGGACTTCCCGGATTTCGTCGATCACGTCATGGGCCTGGGCGCGACCATCGAAGTGGTCAGCGACGGCATCGAACAAGGTATCGCGCGCATCCTGTCGCGCAACTACGTGACCTTGCTGCCGATCCTCGCCAACCGCCTGCGCCAGGTCGACCAGAACAGCTGGCGCATCGACTTCCCGTATGCCAGCGATGCCTGCCGTGCCGCTTCCGGCAACTGCAAGTGCAAGTCCACCCCGCGCAACAAGCGCGTGCTGGTGATCGGCGACGGCAAGTCCGACATGTGCGTGGCCTCCACCGCCGACTTCGTGTTCGCCAAAGGCAGCCTCGCCGACTACTGCGTGGCCAACAACATTCCTCACGCGCGCTTCGACACCTTTGCCGAAGTGCCTGCATTGCTGGCGCAACTGCCGCAGGGCATCGCCGCCAACGCCAGCGCTTTTGCTGGCGAACTGTCTACCGAAAATCAGGAACTCTTCCACCATGTCTGATATCCGTATCGCTACCGCCGAAGACCAGGTCCTTCTGGATAAAGAAGCCAAGTATTGCTCCTACGGTGACACCGTCCACTACATCGAGCCGCCGCGTATTTTCAGCCGTTGCGAAGGCTCCTATGTGTGGGACACCGAAGACCAGGCCTACCTCGACCTGCAAATGTGGTACTCGGCCGTCAACTTCGGCTACGCCAACCCGCGCCTGAACAACGCGTTGAAGCAGCAGATCGATACCCTGCCGCAAATCGCCAGCCAGTACCTGCACAAAGGCAAGATCGAGCTGTCGGAAATGATCGCCGTCGATGCCAAGAAAAAATTCGGCCTCGACGGTCGCGTGCACTTCAACGTCGGCGGTTCGCAGTCGATCGAAGACTCGCTGAAAGTGGTGCGCAACGCCACCAACGGCAAGAGCCTGATGTTCGCCTTCGAAGGCGGCTACCACGGCCGTACCCTCGGTGCGTCGTCGATCACTTCCAGCTACCGCTACCGTCGCCGCTACGGGCACTTCGGCGAGCGTGCGCAGTTCATCCCGTTCCCGTACCACTTCCGCGGCCCTAAAGGCATGACCAAGGAAGAGTACGGCAGCCACTGTGTGCAGCAATTCGCCCGTCTGTTCGAGACCGAATACAACGGCGTGTGGGACCCGAAAGTCGGCCAGAGTGAATACGCCGCGTTCTACGTCGAGCCGATCCAGGGCACCGGCGGTTACGTAATCCCGCCGATGAACTTCTACCGCGAACTCAAGCAAGTGCTCGACCAGCACGGCATCCTGATGGTGTCCGACGAAATCCAGATGGGCTTCTACCGTACCGGCAAGCTGTGGTCGATCGAGCACTTCGACGTGCAACCGGACGTGATCGTGTTCGGCAAGGCGCTGACCAACGGCCTCAACCCACTGGGCGGCATCTGGGCCCGTGAAGAGTTGATCAACCCGAAGATCTTCCCGCCAGGTTCGACCCACTCCACCTTCGCCTCCAATCCACTGGGTACGGCGGTCGGCCTGGAAATGTTCAAGATGACCAACGAAGTCGACTACGGCGCGATGGTCATGGCCAAGGGCAAATACTTCCTGGAAGGCCTGCAGGACCTGCAGAAACGTTTCCCGATCATCGGCGACGTCGACGGCCTGGGCCTGGCCCTGCGCTGCGAAATCTGCGGCCCGGATGGTTTCACCCCGGACAAGGCGACCCTGGACTACATGGTCGAAGAAGGCATGAAGGGCGACATGGTCGTTGATGGCCAGAAACTCGGCCTGATCCTCGACGTGGGCGGCTACTACAAAAACGTGATCACCCTGGCACCGTCGCTGGAAATCAGCTACTCGGAAATCGACCTGGGCCTCAAGCTCCTCGAGCAACTGCTGGTGCGGGCGACCAAACGGTGAACAGCCTCGGGATCGACCTCGGTGAAGGTGATGCCGGCTTCGTTCTCGGTGAAGGTCCGGTCGGGATCCTGTTGATCCACGGCCTGACCGGCACCCCGACGGAATTGCGCCAGGTCGCCAAGGGCCTGGCCAAGGCGGGTAACTGCACGGTCTACGTGCCCACCCTGGCCGGGCACTGCGGCGATAACAGCGACCTGCAGGCCACCGGCTGGCTGGACTGGTACGAAGGCGTGCGCAAGACCTTCGTCCAGGTCAGGCAACGCCACGCGCAAGTCTTTGTCGGTGGCTTGTCCATGGGCGCGGTGATGTCGATGTACGTGGCTGCCGAGCACCCTGGGCAAGTCGCCGGGCTGTTGATGTATTCCACCACCTTGAAGTACGACGGCTGGAGCATTCACAAGCTGGCGTTTCTGACGCCATTGCTGATGAAGATTCCGTTCGGCGTGCACATCTGCCGCTTCGAAGAGAAGCCGCCGTATGGCATCAAGAACGAACGCCTGCGGGCGATCGTCGAGCGCCAGATGAAGGAAGGGGAGAGCAGCGAAGCCGGTCTGCTGACCATGGAAGGCATCACGGTGCGCGAGTTGCATCGGATGAACGCCGTGGTCAAGAAACGCATGCCCGAGGTCAAGGTACCGGCGCTGGTGCTGCACTCCATCGAGGACGACATCACCAGTCGCTGGAACGCCGATTACGTGGAACGCCACCTCGGCGGGCCGGTGACCAAGATCCTGCTGGACAACTGCTATCACATGATCACCGTCGACCTGCAATACCGCCGGGTGATCGAGTTGAGTGCCGAGTTTGTCGAGCAGCATGCGCGCATCAGTGGTGAGCGGGTTTCACAGGGGCAACGAGCTTCTGCGGCTGAAGCTGTGTTCCAGGGTGAGGCAGCTTCGCATGCTGGAGCTGGTTTGCAGGCTGAACCTGCTGCTTATGCTCAACCTGTTTTCCAGGCTGAACCTGCTGCTCATGCTGAACCTGTTTTCCAGGCTGAACCTGCTGCTCATGCTGAACATGCTTTCCACGGTGAACCTGCTTCTCGTGGCGAGCGGGCTTGCCCCGCGTTGGGCGGCGAAGCCGCCCCCTCGCTGACACTGCATGCTTCCCGTTAGGACTGGAGTGGCTGGGTTTGGGGCGGCTTCGCCGCCCAACGCGGGGCAAGCCCGCTCGCCACAATAGAGCGGTTGCCACAAGAGGATTGCTGCCACACCACGCCCGATCATGACCACAGGCCGGCTCGCTCAAGAAATAGAAAAAGGGAAATCCGTGATCACCGCCCAAGCCTTCTCGACCATCCGGGCCATCCAGCGCAGTGCCTGGAACGACTGTTTTCCCGGTGCCCTGGAGGATTGGGACTTTTACGTGGCCGTGGAAAACGCGGCCATTGATGATTTCAAATGGCGTTACCTGGCGGTCTACGACAGCGGGTCGCTGGTGGCGGTTGCGCCCGCGTTCATCACGCAGTATCGACTCGACACCACGGTGTCGGGCACCGGCAAGCGCTTTACCGAGCGCCTGGAGCGACTGTGGCCGGGTGTTTTGCAGTTGCCGTTGTATGCCATCGGCTCTCCGGTGGCCGAGCGCTGTGATGCGGGCATTGCCAGTAGTGTGCCCGAGGCGCGGCGCCCGCTGATGATCACGCACGTACTCAAGGCCGCGCGCCAGGACGCCAACGCATTCGGCATCGGTCTGGTGGCGGTCAAGGATGTGCCCACCCACGATACGCAGTGGGCCGCCAGTTGCCGTGTTGCCGGGTTTCAGAGCATGCCGAGCCTGCCCAGCGGCTGGCTGACGGTGCCTTACGGTTCGGTGGACGCCTACCTGGGCTCGCTGTGCAAATCGACCCGCAAGGACCTGCGCCGTAAACTGCGTGCGCCGGGGCCACGGGTGGAATGGCGGCACAACATAGACGACGTGTTGCCGCAGGTGATGCGCCTGTATGAAGACACGCTCAGCCGCGCGGATTTACAGTTCGAACGCCTGCCGGCGAGTTACTTCACCGGTATCCTTGAACGGCTTGAAAAACGCGCGGTCTGTGCACTTTATTGGGTGGACGAGCGCCTGGTGGCGTTCAACCTGATGCTGGTGGATCAGCATCGCTTGGTCGACAAGTTTTTCGGGCATGACCGTGAGTTCAGCCGTGAGTACAACCTGTACTTCAGGTGTTGGCTGACCAATGTCGACTATTGTATTCAGCACAATATCCCCGTGTATGAATGCGGCCAGGAGGGCTATGCCAGTAAGCTGCGCCTGGGGTGCGAATTCCGCGGCAACAACCTGTTTTTCCGTCATCGTAATCGGCTGGTCAACGGCCTGCTCAAACTTGTAAAGATGTACCTCCGACCGGATCGTTCCGACCCTGCCATGGCTGCTGCGATAAGCGAAACCTGATGATCACCAAGACCCGCCAGAAAGCCCGCCCCTTTGCCATTTCGCGTTGGAGCGTCCAGCGCAAGCTGGTGCTGGCGTTTTGGCTGGTCAGCGTCATTCCCACCATGATCGCGGCCGAACTGGCGGCGACCACGCTGTCGCAGATTTTCGACAGCAACGTGCGGATCTGGCTGCAGGAGTCGACCAAGATCGTCAAGGACGAAATCGGCGACATCCTTCATGACAACGCGCGCATGGCCAAACTGTTCCTGCGCTACACCAGCCCGCCGTCGAACAAGCAGGCGGCCAAGCACGACCGGCTCACCGCCGACATCGCCGATGCCACCGATATCGACGTGGTCGCGCTGATTCGCGTCAGTGACCACAAAGTGGTGTTCAGCACGGCGGCCGACGACGTCGTCAAACAGATCGACCTGACCAGCAACGCGGTGCTGCAGACGGTCAAGGTGGCGGGGGTGAGCACCGGCCTGGTGGTGTCGACCTTCGAAACCACCCAGGAGGGTGTCGACTACCTGCTGCTCGTGGCCACTTACCTGGACAGCAGCTTCCTGACCAGCGTGGCCGATGTGCATTCGCTGGATTTGCGCTTGTACCTGGCCAACCCCGACGGTTTCTCGGAGATCTTCTCGACCCAGCGTTTCGAGGATCACCCTTCGCGCATCCCGAAAAATGTCGAAGCCGCGATGCGCAGCACCAAGCAGCCCAGCGAGCAGTTCACCAATAACTACAGCGGTCTGTACTGGCCGATCTTCAACGATGCCGGCGACCTGCAAGGCGTGATCTTCAGCGGCCTGCTGCGCCACACCAGCCTGGTCGGGCTGGTGAACCAGAGCAACCTGTTCGTGCTGATTTTCCTGCTCAGCTCGGCGCTGTCGCTGGCGGCCGGGGTGTTGGTGTCGCGGCGCCTGACCAAGCCGCTGCGGGATTTGTCCCAGGGCGTGGACGCGGTGATTTCGGGCAACTACGAGCACCGGGTGCTGGTCAGCGGTGGCGACGAACTGGCGCAGTTGAGCAGCACCTTCAACCACATGACCGAGCGCCTCGGCGAGTTGCATCACCTCGAGGCCCAGTTGCGCCGCCGTGATCGCCTGCACGCCCTGGGCGAAGTCGCCATGGGCCTGGCCCACGAGATCCGCAACCCGCTGGGTATCATCAAGACCGCCACCCAGTTGCTGCACCGCCGCGCCGACCTGGCCGAATCCGATAAGCGCCACCTGGAGTACGTGATCAGCGAAGTCAGCCGCATCAATGACCTGATCACCGAGTTCCTCGATTTCGCCAAGCCCAACCCGCCACTGCGTGTACTGCAGCCGGCTCGGCCGCTGGTGGAGGAGATCCTGGGCTTCTGCTCGCCGGAACTGGCCACGCATAACATTGATGCACAGATCGACGACCAGGCGCCGGGGGCGACGATCTACGCGGACGCCAAGCAGCTCAAGCAGGCCTGCCTCAACCTGATTCTCAACGCCATCGATGCCATGCCCGAAGGCGGCCGCCTGACCCTGGGCATTCGCAGCGTGGGCGACAATACCCTGATCAGCATCGGCGACACCGGCCAGGGGATCCCGGCGGAGATGATCGAGCGCATCTTCACGCCGTTTGTCACCACCAAGGCCTCGGGCACTGGCCTGGGCCTGGCAAAAGTCTATTCGATCATGGAAAGTCACGACGGCAGCATCGAATGCGCCAGTGAGAAAGATGCCGGCGCCACCTTCAGCCTGTACATTCCGGCGATTGGCGAAGACGACGAGGACAGTCATGACGCATAACATTCTGGTAGTCGACGACGAACCCAAGCTCTGCGACCTGCTGGCCTCGGCCCTGGGCCAGAACCACGTGCAGGTGTTCATTGCCGGTAATGGCCTGCACGCGCTCAAGGTGCTGGAGCAGGAAGACATCGACCTGGTGATCAGCGACTGGCGCATGCCGGGCATGGACGGGCCGGCCCTGTTGGCGGAGATCAAGGTGCGCTACCCCCAGGTGCCGGTGATTGTGATGACCGCCTACAGCACGGTGAAAAACGCCGTGCAGTCGATGCGCAACGGCGCCTATGACTACATCGCCAAGCCGTTCGATATCGACGAGCTGGACATCACCGTGGCCAAGGCCCTGCAGTTTCGCGAGATCATGCGCGACAACGCGCGCATGCGCGCCGAGCTGGACGAGCACGCGCAATTCGACAGCCTGGTCGGCGACAGCCCGGCGTTTCGCAAAGTGCTGCAGGCGGTGGATTCGGTGCGCGACAGCGCTGCCACCGTGCTGCTGACCGGTGAAAGTGGCACCGGCAAGGAAATGGTCGCCCGCGCCATCCACAAGCACGGCAGCCGCGCCGATAAACCGTTCGTGGCGGTCAACTGCGCCGCCATTCCCGAGGGCTTGCTGGAAAGCGAGATGTTCGGTCATCGCAAGGGCGCCTTTACCGGCGCCGTGACTGACCGGGTCGGACGCTTCCAGCAGGCCGACAAGGGCACGCTGTTTCTCGATGAAGTGGGCGACATGCCGCTGGCGCTGCAGGCCAAGATTCTGCGGGCGTTGCAGGAGCGGGTGATCGAACCGGTGGGCGACCCGCGCGAGCGCAAGGTGGACGTGCGGGTGATTGCCGCCACCAACAAGAACCTCCTCGATGCGGTGGCCAATAAAGAGTTTCGCGAAGACCTGTATTACCGCCTCAATGTCTTCCCGATTCCGCTGCCGGCGCTGCGCGAGCGCGCCGAAGATATCGTGCCGCTGGCCCGCCACTTCGCCCAGACCCTGAGTGCCACCGCGGGTAAACGCATCACCGGCTTCAGCCCGGAGGCGCTGCAGGCCATGGCCGCCTATCACTGGCCGGGGAATATTCGCGAACTGCAAAACTGTGTGGAGCGCGCGACCATCGTGGCGGCCTCGCCGGTGATCGAGGATATCGACCTGCCGGCGTACCTGTTTGCTTCCCGGCCTGGCGAAGGCGGCGTCACCGCGCTGCTGGGTGACACACCAGGCGTGCCTGCTGACCTGGATGCGGCCCTGGCCGAAGTCGAGAAAACCTACATTCTGGCGGCGCTGAACGAAAGCAACGGCGTGCAGGCCGCAGCGGCGGCGAAGATCGGGATATCCGAGCGCAGCTTCTGGTACCGCCTGAAAAAGCTGGGCATCCAGGTCGACAAGATCGTGCGCTGATCTCTCTGTAGCCACCGATCCAGATGTTGGAGCTGGCATGCCTGCGATGGCGTTATGTCTGTGTCAGATGAGTTGGCGGGTAGACCGCTATCGCAGGCAAGCCAGCTCCCACATTTTGATCGGGTTGAGTCAGGCGTGAATGCGCGGCGGCGGAATCGGGATATCCGAGCGCAGCTTCTGGTACCGCCTGAAAAAGCTGGGCATCCAGGTCGACAAGATCGTGCGCTGATCTCTCTGTAGCCACCGATCCAGATGTGGGAGCTGGTTTGCCTGCGATGGCGGTATGTCTGTGCCAGCTGAGTTGGCGGGTAGACCGCTATCGCAGGCAAGCCGGCTCCTACAGTTTTGAGCGGGTTGGGTCAGGCGTGAAAGCGCGGCGGCGGAATCGGGATATCCGAGCGCAGCTTCTGGTACCGCCTGAAAAAGCTGGGCATCCAGGTCGACAAGATCGTGCGCTGATCTTTCTGTAGCCACCGATCCAGATGTGGGAGCTGGCTTGCCTGCGATGGCGGTATGTCTGTGTCAGCTGAGTTGGCGGGTACACCGCTATCGCAGGCAAGCCAGCTCCCACATTTGGATCGGGTTGGGTCAGGCGTGAATGCGCACCCAGATGCTGACCAATATTGTCGCCGCCATCAGCCACGCCACCGCCGCCACGGCGAGTGATGCTTCCAGGCGCATCCGATCGACCATCAGATACAACGTCGCCAGGTACACAAAGTACGGAATGATCGACCACATCCCGAACAGGATCGTGGTCTTCAAGTCGTCCAGCGAACGGCCCTTGCCGACGATGTAGTGGGCGATCAGCGCAAAGGTCGGAAACAGCGGCACCAACCCGGCGATGTAATAGTTTTTGGTCTTGGCCAATGCAGCCAATATCAATACCACTGCCGCGCCGAGGGCGGCCTTCAATACCAGATCCACAACGCGCTCCTTAGTGGCTCAAGCCATATTTCTTGACCTTGTCGAACAGGGTGGTCTTGGCCATCCCCAATTCCTGGCTGGCCTGGGTCAGGTTGCCGCCGCTGCGTTGCAGGGCATCGTTGAGCAGGTTGCGTTCAAAGGCTTCCACTGCTTCGGTGAAGGCCAGGCCATGGCTGCCGCTGCTCGCGCCGCTCTTCTTGAAGGCGGGCAGGCCGAGGGCGAAGCGTTCGGCGACGTTGCGCAGTTCGCGCACGTTGCCGGGCCAGTCATGGCTCATCAGGCTCGAGACGGTCTGGTTGTCCAGCTCCGGTGCCGCGCGATCAAAGCGCAGGGACGACTGCTGCAGGAAGTGCTCGAACAGTTGCAGGATGTCTTCACGGCGTTCGCGCAGGGGCGGCAACTCCAGGGTCACCACGTTGAGGCGGTAATACAGGTCGCTGCGGAACTGATTGGCGCGGCTCAGTTCATCCAGGTCGGACTTGGTGGCGGCGATCACGCGGCAATCCACGGCCACGCTCTGGTTCGAGCCCAGGCGTTCGAGGGTGCGCTCCTGCAAGACCCGCAGCAATTTGATCTGCAGGTTGATCGGCATGCTTTCCACTTCATCAAGGAACAGCGTGCCTTCATGGGCGTGCTCGATCTTGCCGATACGGCGCTTGCCGGCACCGGTGAAGGCGTTGGCCTCGTGGCCGAAGATCTCGCTTTCGAAGAGGTTCTCCGGCAGGCCGCCGCAGTTCAGTGCGACAAACTGGTGGTCGTGGCGTCGGCTGAAATCATGCAGGCAGCGCGCCACCAGCTCCTTGCCGGTGCCGGTCTCGCCTTCGATCAACACGTTGGCCGACGTGTCGGCGACGTTGGCGATCAGCTCGCGCAGGTTCTGCATGGCCGGTGAACGGCCGATGATGCGGCCTTCCAGCGAGTCGCGCTCGGCCAACTGGCGGCGCAGCGACCAGACTTCGCGTGCCAGCCCGCGTTGCTCCAGGGCGCGGCGGGCGACGTCGACCAGGCGCTCGGGGGAGAAGGGTTTTTCCATGAAGTCATAGGCGCCGTTGCGCATCGCGCCCACCGCCATGGAGATGTCGCCATGCCCGGTGATCAACACTACCGGCAGGCTTTTATCCAGGGCCTTGAGGCGCGTGAGCAGCTCCAGGCCGTCGATGCCCGGCAGGCGAATATCGCTGATGACAATGCCGGCGAAGTTCTCGCCGATGCGCTTCAACGCCTCTTCGGCGCTGCCCACGCCGACGCTGGGAATATCTTCCAGCGCCAGGGCCTGCTGGCAGCCGAGCAGCACATGCGGGTCGTCTTCGACGATCAGGACGGTGAGGTCTTTCGGATCTGTATTCATGTCGACTCAACATGTTGAGCGCCCACCAGCGGCAGGCACAGGACAAAGGCAGTACCACCACTGGCCGGGTGTTCGACGGCGAGGTTGCCGCCGGTGGCCGCCGCGAGGCTGGCGGACAGGGTCAGGCCCAGGCCCAGGCCTTGCTCGCCGGGCTTGGTGGTGAAGAACGGTTCGAATAAATGCTTGCGGGCCTCGGCGTCGATGCCGTGGCCGTTGTCACGTACCAGCAGGCGGTATTTACCGTCGGCGGCGCTGCCTTCCAGCCACAGTTCGGGGGCCGGTTGCGCTTGCATGGCGTCGAGGGCATTGCCGATCAGGTTGACCAGGATCTGTTCCAGGCGTGTCTGGTCGATCTGCAACTGGGCCGGCGCGAAGTCGCGGTGCAGGGTCAGCGACAGGTTGTCCAGGCGTGCGCCCATGACCTGGAACGCCGCGTCGACCGCCTTGCCCAGGCTGGCTTCGCCCTGGTCGTCGCCGCGCCGTGCAAAGGAGCGCAGGCTGGCAGTAATGCGGCCCATGCGGTCGATCAGTTCGTTGATGGTCTTGAGGTTGGCGCTGGCGGTGTCCAGCGCGCCGCGTTCGAGGAAGCGCACGGTGTTGCCGGACAATGTGCGCAGCGCGGCCAGCGGCTGGTTCAGTTCGTGGGCGATGCTGGTGGACATCTGGCCGATGGCGGCGAGCTTGCCGGCCTGCACCAGTTCATCCTGGGCGCGGCGCAGGGTCTCTTCGGCCTGGCGGCGTTCGCGGATCTGGCTCTTGAGCCGTTCATTGCTGGCGCGCAAGTCGGCGGTGCGCTCGGCAATCCGGCGTTCCAGCTGGCTGTTGGCTTCCTGCAGCGCTTCGCGCGCGGCCAGGCGAGTGGCGATGACCTTGCGCCGCTCGTTCCAGGCAATCAGCAGGAAGGCCACCAGGCCAAAGGCCACGGCCACCAGGATGCCCTGGTTGATCGCCGCGCGGCGCAGGTCGTTGAGCGGGGTGAGCAGGGTGAAATTCCACGGCGTGTCGTTGAGCGGACGGGTTTGCGCGAGGTAGCTGACCTCATGCTCGTCGTTCACCACTTCGCTGTTGGCGGGGAAGGTCAGTTTCTCGGTGCCTTCGTTGATACGCTCGCGGGCCAGCGGCTCCAGCTCGTTCAGCGTCGCCCAGTAATATTGCAGGCTGTGGGCCAGGCGTTCCTTGGTGTCATCGCTGAGCGGGCGCACGGCCTTGAGGCGGCGGGCCGGGTCGCTGGAAAGGATGATGATGCCGTTTTCGTCGCTCACGAAAGCTTCGAGGCGCGCGCGCTGCCAGCGCTCTTCCAAGGCTTCGAGGCGCACCTTGACCACGGCGACGCCGATGATCTTGCCGTGTTCTTCCAGGCCATGGGCCAGGTAGTAGCCGGGTTCGCCGTTGGTGCTGCCGATGCCATAAAAGCGCCCGGGCTGACCGCGCACGGCATTCTGGAAATAGGCACGGAAGGACAGGTCTTCACCCTGGTAACTGTCGGCATCGCGCCAGTTACTGGTGGCCAGCACGCGGCCGGTGGTGTCCATCACGTAGATGGCCCGACTGCGACTGCGTCGGTTCAGGCCTTCGAGGTAATCGTTGACTGTCTGCCGGGTCTCCTGGTTGGGGTCGGCGAGCAGCTTGGAGACGCTGGACTCCAGCTCCAGCAGGCTGGGCAGGTAGGTGTATTTGCTGAGTTCGCTTTCGACGGTGCGCGCATGCAGCTCCAACTGGCGTTCGCCGTTGTCGCTGAGGGTGCGGATGCCGTAGTGCTCACTGACCCAGAAGCCGATATAACCCAGGCCGATCATCAGGGCGATGATCAACGGCGGCAGGAACAGTTGGCGAATCAGACGAGGTTTCACGGCAAGTGATGGCGGTGCGGCGCGAAATTGGTTGGGGTCGCATTTCATCACAGATGCCTTGGGTCAACCAGCGCTTGCCAGCCTGCGGGGGCCAATGTGGGAGCGGGCTTGCTCGCGAATGCGATCTGTCAGTGGATGCTTCAGTGACTGAAAGACCGCATTCGCGAGCAAGCCCGCTCCCACAATAGATCCGGTTTCTACAGTGGAAGCGCTGTAATGCTTAGTGCTGCAGGATTTTCTCAAGGAAGTGCTGCGCGCGTTCGGAGCGGGCGCTGATGTCGCCGAAGAACTCTTCTTTCGGGCAGTCTTCGATGATCTTGCCGGCGTCCATGAAGATCACGCGGTCGGCCACTTTGCGGGCGAAGCCCATTTCGTGGGTCACGCACATCATGGTCATGCCTTCGTGGGCCAGTTGCACCATTACGTCGAGCACTTCGTTGACCATTTCCGGGTCCAGTGCCGAGGTCGGTTCGTCGAACAGCATGACGATCGGGTCCATGGCCAGGGCGCGGGCAATCGCTACACGTTGCTGCTGGCCGCCGGAAAGCTGGCCAGGGTGCTTGTGGGCGTGTGCCGACAGGCCGACGCGCTCGAGCAATTGCAGGCCTTTCTTGGTGGCTTCTTCCTTGCTGCGGCCCAGCACCTTGATCTGCGCGATGGTCAGGTTTTCGGTGATGGTCAGGTGCGGGAACAGTTCGAAGTGCTGGAACACCATGCCCACGCGCGAACGCAGTTTTGGCAGGTTGGTCTTCGGGTCGGCGATGGAGGTGCCGTCGACCACGATGTCGCCCTTCTGGAACGGTTCCAGCGCGTTGACGCACTTGATCAGGGTGGATTTGCCCGAGCCCGACGGCCCGCACACCACGATCACTTCGCCTTTTTTAACCTCGGTGCTGCAATCGGTCAGCACCTGGAAGTCGCCATACCACTTGTTGATGTTCTTGATAGAGATCATACGGCAAACCTTTTTTGCAGACGCTTGACCAGCAGCGAGGCGGAAAAGCTGATGATGAAGTAGACGACACCGGCGAAGATCAGGAACTCATTGGAGCGGCCAATGATGTCGCCGTTGGAACGGGCGGAGTTGAGGAAGTCCACCAGGCCCACGGTGTAGACCAGCGAGGTGTCCTGGAACAGGATGATCGACTGCTGCAGCAGCAGCGGGGTCATCTTGCGGAACGCCTGGGGCAGGATGATCAGGCGCATGGTCTGGCCATAGCTCATGCCCATTGCCTGTGCTGCCGCCATCTGGCCCTTGGGGATCGACTGCACGCCGGCCCGCACGATCTCACAGAAGTACGCGGCTTCGAACATCATGAAGGCCACGACACAGGAGGTGAATGCGCCGATCGGGGTGTCTTCGCCGGTGATCCAGCGCAGCACGAACGGCACTGCCAGGTAGAACCAGGTGATCACCAGCAGCAGCGGGATCGAACGGAAGTAGTTCACATAGGCGCCGGCCAGGCGCGACAGCAGTTTGCTGGACGACAGGCGCATCAGCGCGAGGATCGTACCCAGGACGATGCCGCCGACCACGCCCATGACCATCAACTGCAGGGTCATGACCATGCCGTTCCACAGGCCCGGGATGGCGGGGATGATGCCGCTGAAATCGAAGTCCATTATTTACCCCCCACGGAGATCAGGCCGGGCACCGCGACTTTCTTCTCGACCAGGCGCATGAGCAGCATCAGGCTCATGTTCAGGGTGAAGTAGATCAGCGTGGCCAGGGTGAAGGCTTCAAACAGGTTGGCCGAGAACTCGGCGGTCTGTTTGGTTTGCGCCAGCAGTTCCATCAAGCCGATCAAGGACGCCACGGAGGAGTTCTTGAACACGTTGAGGAATTCCGAGGTAAGCGGCGGAATAATGATGCGGTAGGCCTGGGGCAGCAGCACGTTCCAGTAGATCTGCGGCAGCTTGAAGCCCATGGCGCGCGCGGCGGATTCCTGCCCACGTGGCAGCGCCTGGATGCCGGTACGCACTTGCTCGCACACCCGGGCGGCGGTGAACAGGCCCAGGCATACGACAACGCTCAGGTAGGCCGAGGTGGTCGGGTTCAGGTCTTGTTTGTACCAGTCTTGCAGGTTCTGCGGCAGCAGGTCGGGTATCAGGAAATACCAGATGAACAGCTGGACCAGCAGCGGTACGTTACGAAACAGTTCCACGTAGCAGGTCGCGATGCCCGATACGATGCGGTTTGGCACGGTGCGCATGACCCCCAGAACGGAGCCCAGCAACAAGGCGATAATCCATGCCACGACAGCGATGGCGATGGTCCAGCCCAGGCCGGCGATGTACCAGTCGAGATAAGTCTCGCTGCCAACGCCAGTGGACTTGAAGAACACGCCCCAGTCCCAGTTGTAATTCATTAGGGTCTCCCCTCGAGATCGATCGATGTACAAGCACCCGCTTGGGGAAGATCCTTTCCCACCTGACGTTGAACGCCAGGCACACACGATCGGCTCGAAAACCGCCAGGTCGAGTGTTCCAAAATAAAGCCAGCAGGTAGTAACAGACGCCTGAGGGAGGTTTGCTCCCTCAGGAGATAAGGTTAGTCAGAAATCAGATTTTTACGTCAGGCGCTGGCTTGTCGCTTGGGTTAGCGATCAGATCCTTAACCTTGTCGCTCATCGGGAAGTTCAGGTTCAGGCCTTTAGGTGGAATCGGGCTCTCGAACCACTTGCTGTAGATCTTGTTGATTTCGCCGGATTTGTACAGGCCGGTGATGGCGTCATCGACAGCCTTCTTGAACGCTGGATCGTCTTTACGAACCATGCACGCGTAGGCTTCAAACGACTGTGGAGTACCGGTGATGACCCAGTCATCCGGCTTCTTGGCCTTGGCTTCTTCGCCGGCCAGCAGGGCGTCGTCCATCATGAAGGCAACGGCGCGGCCGCTTTCCAGCATCTGGAAGGACTCGCCGTGGTCCTTGGCGGAGATGACGTTCATGCCCATCTGCTTGTCGGCGTTCATCGCCTTGATGATGCGCTCGGACGTGGTGCCAGCGGTGGTCACGACGTTTTTGCCTTTCAGGTCGGCAAAGTCGCTGTAGGACGGCTTGCCATCCTTGTCTTTCTTGACCAACAGGCGGGTGCCGATTTCGAAGATGTTGACGGTGAAGTCGACTTGCTGGGCGCGTTCGGCGTTATTGGTGGTGGAGCCGCACTCGATATCCGCGGTGCCGTTCTGGATCAGCGGGATACGGGTTTGCGAGGTGACCAGGTTGTACTTGGTCTTCAGGTCGGGTTTGTTCAGGTCTTTTTTCAGGGCTTCAACGATGGCCAGCTGAATGTCGTGGGAGTAGCCCACTGGTTTGCCCGAACCATCCGCGATGTAGGAAAACGGAATGGAGCTGTCGCGGTGAGCGAGAGTGATGGTGCCGGAGTCGTTGATTTTCTTCAGTGTGCCGGTGAGTTCGGCGGCGAAAACTGGAGTGCTGATCAGAGCAGCAGCGATAGCTGCGCCCAAGATATGGGGAACGATGCGCATCAATACTTCCTCGACATTTGTTTTTTTTATGAAGCCGGCTAAACGGCTCTCTTGTACAGCGAATGCCCGTGACGGCTCCTAAGGCGTCCCAGGTAATCGTCAGGAAGTGTAGAGCATGAGTCGTGCCATACCCGAATTAAAAGGCTAAGCGGCTGATTTATAAGCGTATTAACTTTGTGTGACTATGTATTTTCAAGGCTTGGGTCCGGCAAACCGAATGGTTGGGGGTATGCCGTTCGGAAAACCGAATGCCAGCGGGTCGGTATTTTCTGTAGGAACGAGCACGCCTGCGAGGGCATCGACCGGGCTTATTGATCTGCCCGGTGTCTGCATCGCAGGCGCGCCAGCCCTCACAGGGCTATCGACGGCAGGTTCTGCTGTCAGAAGGTGTAGTCGGCCGAGACCACCGCCGCACGCCCATCGCCAGGCACCGCCCAACCGTTGTTGCGGATGCGGGTCAGGTACTCCTTGTCGAACAGGTTGTTGACGTTCAACTGCAGGTTGAGCTGCTTGTTGACCTTGTAACCCAGCATCGCACGCTGCACCGCATAGCCAGGCGCAGTCGGTGCCCCGGCCGCGCTGACCAGGTACTGCTTGGTCTGCGCCGTGATGCCGTAACCCACCTGGAAGTCGTATGGCAGGTCGTACACCGTCCAGAGGCTGGCCGCATGTTTGGGGGTGAAGGTCAGCGGTTCACCTTTCTGCACATCGATACCGGTGGTTGCCAGGGTGTAGTCGCTGGCGCTGCGCAGTACACGGGTGTTGAGGTAGGTGTAGTTGGCGAAGACCTTCCAGCGATCCGTCAGCGCGCCGCTCAGGCCGAGTGCCACGCCATCGGCACGCGCCTTGCCGTCGAGGGTTTGCGTGCCGCTCAGGTTGCTCGGGTCGTTATCGGCGACTTTGTAGTTGGTGCGGTCATTGCGAAAGATCGCGCCGGTGACCGACAAGGCATTGTCGAGGAAGTCCCACTTGGTGCCGATCTCATAACTGACCGCGGTTTCCGGGGCGACGTTGCAGTTGTTGGTGGCCGTGCTGGAAGTCTTGGCCGGGGTGTAGCAGCCACCGTTGACGCTGGCTTGCGACGGCGTCTTGCTGTTGCCATAGGCGACATAGAAGCTGCCGTTTTCCACCGGCTTGTAGACCAGCGCCAGGCGGTAGGACGTCAGGTCGTCTGCCTGGCCGTAGCGCACGCCGGGCGTTTCCACGCCGGTGCTGGAATAGGCGTTGCTCACCGAACTGCCGGCGTTGTGCTCGTAACGCAGGCCGCCATTGATTTCCCATTGCGGGTTGAGCTTGAGCGTATCGAAGGCATAGGCGGCGCGGTTGTTCAGTGCTCCGTCGACGTGGGCCGCGCGGGTGAAGTTGACCGGGCCGGTCCAGTCGGAGTTCGGATCGCTGTAGCTGACCGGCGGCGGCACGATCGTGCTGCCGTTGCTGTTCGTCAGCCACTTGCCGGTATCGGCCTGGTATTCCTCGCGGCTGATGGCGATGCCGGTCACCAGCGTGTGGTCGATGAAGCCGGTGCTGAAGTGGCTGGTCACGTCAGTCTGGTTGGTGAACATTTTGTTCTGGGTGTTGCGCTCGTTACCCAATGAGCCACCGGCTGGCTGGAAAAAGCCCGGGCTCAGGCCTGCGGGGCAGGGGGCACCGGTAATCTGGGTGCCGCTGGCCAGGCAACCGGCCTGCGCACCTTCGGGGCCGGAGGCGCGCAGCTCCTGGCGTACGCGCTCGACGCGGGTGAAGTTGCGGACCGACACGGCATCGTTGAAGTCATGTTCGAGCTTGAGGCTGAACGCGTCCGAGGTGATGTTCTGGTCGTTGATGTTGTGGTAACCGTAATAGTCGCTCCAGCCCACGCCCGGCATCGGCTTGCCGTTGTAGATGGGGATGCCGTATTGCGGCGTGTTGTCATCTTTCTGATGTTCATAACTGACGGTCACGCGCGTCGGCGTACCGAGGCCGAAGGCGATCGAGGGGGCAATGCCCCAACGCGAGTAATCTTCATAATCGCGGCCAGGCACGTCGTTACCATGGGCCATCAGGTTCAAGCGGAATGCCGTCGTGTCATTAAGTGTCTGGTTGCTGTCCAGGGTGAGGCGCTTGTAGCTGTCTGTGCCGATGCCGGCGCTGATCGTGGTTTTGTCGCGCAGTTCCGGGGCCTTGGTGACCAGGTTGATGGTGCCGCCGACAGCGCCCGAACCCGAGTACACCGAGCTGGCGCCGCTGACGACTTCGACTTGCTCCAGGTTGAACGGGTCGGTGCGGCTGTATTGCGCACTGTCGCGCACGCCGTCCACGTAGATATCGCCGCTGGCGGAAAAACCGCGCAGGTTGATGCTGTCGCCATAGCCGCTGCCGCCTTCACCGGCACCGAATGTGATGCCCGGCACGGTGCTGAGCACGTCGCGCAGGGTCAGCAGGTTTTGATCGTGAATGACTTCCTTGGGCACCACCGTGATGGTCTGCGGCGTGTCGCGCAGCGCTTCGGTGTACTTGGGTGAAGACGGTGCTACCGGGTTGTAGGCACTTTGCGCCTGGCCTTCGATGCTGGTCGCGCCGAGCTGGATCGGCCCGGTGTTGTCGTCTGGTGCGGCATCCCCCGCATAACTGAAGCCTCCCTGCGCAGCCACTGCCAAACCCACTGCCGATGCGAGCAAATGCCGCGTGGAGAGGGGGGCGGAACGGGTGCCGGTCGTCATTGAATGGTCTCTTGTTAGTAGGATTGAGAGGTGGTCGTGTTTGATAACCAATCTCAAATGTAATAGATTGTTACGTAATGTTTCATGAAAGTTTTGTAAGTTTTATCCACCGTGGGGAGACGCAAATGCACAGCACCGAGCCTTCTGATTTGGCCGGTAACCCCCGGGCCTACGCACGGTGGGTGATGCACGCCGCACAATTGGGGGATGCCGACGCGCAGGCCACCTTGGGCCAGTTGCTGCTGGAGGGGCGTGGCATCCAGCTGGACCAGGCCTTGGCGCTCAGTTGGTTTCGGATCGCTGCGCGCCAGGGGCATCCGATGGCAATCAATATGATCGGCCGTTGCCTGGAGCATGGCTGGGGCGACGCGATCAACCTGGAACAGGCCGCACGGCATTACCGGCAGGCGGCCGATCTGGGCCTGGATTGGGGGCTGTACAACTACGGCCAACTGCTGACCCGTGGCCGCGGTGTCGAGCAAGACCTCGGCGCGGCGTTCCAATTGTTCCAGCAGGCGGCTGCCCAAGGGCACGCCAAGTCGATGAACCTGCTCGGGCGTTTCCACCATGAGGGCGTCGTGGTGCCCAGGGATGTGCCGCTGGCACGCCAGTGGTACCGGCGCGCGGCCGAGGCCGGCGATTTCCGTGGGCAATACAATCACGCGGCGGAGTTGGCAGACGCCGGCGACGAGGCGCAGGCCTGTGTCTGGCTTGAGCGCGCGCTGGCGGGCGCCACGCCGGGCTTCCTGCTGGCGGCTTACCCGGTGCTGCTCGGGTCGGCCTTGCCCGGTATTCGGGACATGGGGCTGCGTTACCAGCGCCAGGCCCTCCAGGCATGAAAAAGCCCCTGGACCTTACGGCACAGGGGCTTTTTTACCAGCGGTTGATCAGGCCGCTTCGATCTTGCGGTTCTGCTCGACCTTGGACAGGTAACGTTGCACGTTGTCCTGTTCCTGCGCGGTGGTGAACAGGCCCAGCTTGGTGCGACGCCACAGCACGTCCTCAGGTTGGGTCACCCATTCTTCAGCGCACAGATAATCCACTTCGCGGGTGTACAGGCCGCCACCCAGGTGGTCACCAAGATCGGCCAGCGATTGCACGCCTTCGAGCAAGCGCCAGGTCCGGCTGCCATAAGTGGTGGACCAGCGGCGCGCTATCTCGCTTGGCACCCAGTCGAACTTCGCGCGAATGGCCTCGGCCAGAGCTTCCGGCGTGGTCATGTGCTCGCCGCCGGGCAGGCTCGCGGTGGCGGTCCAGCTCGGGCGCATCTGCGTGAAGTACGGCGCCAATTGTGCCATCGCCGACTCCGCAAGTTTGCGGTAGGTGGTCAGCTTGCCACCGAACACCGACAGGATCGGTGCTTCGCCCGTGCCGCCGGACAGCGACAGGGTGTAGTCACGGGTGATCGCTGAGGGGTTATCCGACTCGTCGTTGCACAGCGGGCGCACACCGGAGTAGGTGTGGACGATGTCGTCGCGGCTCAGTTGCTTCTTGAAGTGCGCGTTGACCACCTTGAGCATGTAGTCGGTTTCGCCTTCGGTGATCGCCACTTTCGCCGGGTCGCCGGTGTATTCGCGGTCGGTGGTGCCGATGATGGTCAGGTGATTCAGGTACGGAATGGTGAAGACAATGCGCTGGTCTTCGTTCTGCAGGATGTGCGCGTGGGCGCCTTCATACAGTTTCGGCACGATCAAGTGGCTGCCCTGGATCAGGCGGATGCCGTAGGGCGAGTCCAGCTTCAAGTCTTCCTTGATGAACTTGGCAACCCACGGGCCGGCCGCGTTCACCAGGGCGCGGGCGCGGATCGAGAACAGGCTGCCGTCGGCGCGTTCCATGTTCATTTCCCACATGCCGTTGCTGCGGTGCGCGCTGACGCAGCGCGTCTGGGTGTGGATATGCGCGCCTTTTTCACGGGCGGCCATGGCGTTGAGCACCACCAGGCGGGCGTCGTCGACCCAGCAGTCGGAATATTCGAAGCCTTTGGTGATTTCGCTTTTCAGCGGGCTGTCGGCGCCGAACTTGAGGCTTCTGGAGCCGGCCAGCTTCTCGCGCTTGCCCAGGTGGTCATAGAGGAACAGGCCCGCGCGGATCATCCACGCCGGACGCAGGTGCGGCCGATGCGGCAGGACAAAGCGCATTTGCTTGACGATGTGCGGGGCCTTGGCCAGCAGCACTTCACGTTCGGCCAGGGCTTCGCGCACCAGGCGGAATTCGTAATGTTCGAGGTAGCGCAGGCCGCCGTGGATCAGCTTGCTGCTGGCGGAGGAGGTGTGGCTGGCGAGGTCGTCCTTTTCGCAAAGGAATACCGACAAACCGCGCCCGGCTGCGTCTGCTGCAATGCCGACGCCATTGATCCCGCCGCCGATCACGGCGACGTCATAGACTTCGGCAAGCGGTGCAGCAGGCAAGGTAGAAGGGTTCATCGGCTGGCCTCGCGATCTTTTCGTATTGGAATTCGAACATTAATGTTCATTTGCGAAAATGGTAGCTGATAAACGCGCGCACAGCCACCCGACTTCGATTGAAAAAACTCATCGAAGGGCGGGAAAAGGAAAATTTGTGAACATAAACCTGTGGAAGCCCGGTTTGCAGGCGATGGCGATCTCAAGGGCGCTATCGCCGGCAAGCCGGGCTCCCACAGGTGATCGCATTTCGTCAGGAATTACGCAGTCAAATGTGGGAGCGGGCTTGCCCGCGAAGACGATCTCAAGGGCGCTATCGCCGGCAAGCCGGGCTCCCACAGGTTGATCGCATTTCGCCAGGAATTACGCAGTCAAATGTGGGAGCGGGCTTGCCCGCGAAGGCGTCGGTGCAGGCGCCACAGAGATCGAAGGGTCACACGACTTCGAGGCGAACCTTATGCTGATTCAACAGCTGCACCAGCGCGGGCACCGGCTGCTGGTCGGTTACCAGGCAGTCCACCAGGCTGATCGGCCCCAGCCGAATCATGGCATTGCGCCCGAATTTGCTTGAGTCCGCCGCCAGGATCACTTGGCGCGCATTGGCGATGATCGCCTGGGAAACCCGTACTTCCTGATAGTCGAAGTCGAGCAGGCTGCCGTCTTCGTCGATGCCGCTGATACCCACCAGGGCAAAGTCGACCTTGAACTGGTTGATGAAATCCACACTGGCCTGGCCTACCACACCGCCGTCACGGCGCACGTTGCCGCCGGTCAACAGCACGTCGAAGTCGTCCTTGGCGCTGAGCATGGTGGCGACGTTGAGGTTGTTGGTGATGATTTTCAGGTGATTGTGGTTGAGCAACGCGCGGGCGATGGATTCGGTGGTGGTGCCGATATTGATGAACAGCGAGGCATGATCGGGGATTTGCGCCGCGATGGCTTCGCCGATGCGCTGTTTCTCGTCGCGCATCTGGTCGGCCCGCATGGCGTACGCGGTGTTTTCGACGCTGGAGTCATAGGCTGCGCCGCCATGGTAGCGGCGCAACAGATTGGCGTCCGCCAGCTGGTTGATATCGCGGCGGATGGTTTGCGGGGTGACAACGAACAGCTGCGCCATTTCCTCGATACTGACATAGCCGCGTTCGCGGACCAGTTCGAGGATTTGTTGCTGGCGGGGAGGCAGATTCATGGGGCGTCCTTTGGGCTGCCATACAAAAGTGGCCCATGATGACGCAGGAATCCGCTCCCTGCCAGTTACAACCCTATCGCCGTCCGGCGCTTGGCTTATTCAGCGCCTTCGTGGGGTTCCCAGTCGCGGGTGCGGCTGACTGCTTTCTGCCAGCCGGCATACAGCTTCTCTTTGGCGACTTCGTCCAATTGCGGTTCGAATTCGCGCTCGATCACTGCCTTGCCGCGCAGTTCGTCAAGGCTGCCCCAGAACCCGCAGGCCAGGCCGGCCAGATACGCCGCGCCAAGCGCCGTGGTCTCGCGCATTTGCGGGCGCTCGACCTGAGTACCGAGGATGTCGGCCTGGAATTGCATCAGGAAGTTGTTGGCGACCGCGCCGCCGTCCACGCGCAGGGCCTTGAGGCGTTCACCGGAGTCTTGCTGCATGGCGTCCAGTACGTCGCGGGTCTGGTAGGCAATCGACTCCAGGGCTGCACGAATAATGTGATCCACGCGTACGCCCCGGGTCAGCCCGAACAGCGCGCCACGGGCATACGGGTCCCAGTACGGAGCGCCCAGACCAGTGAACGCCGGGACCAGGTACACGCCGTTGCTGTCTTTGACCTTGCCGGCGAAGTATTCGGTGTCGGTGGCGTCGGCGATGATCTTCAGCTCATCACGCAGCCATTGCACGGTGGAGCCGCCGTTGAACACCGCGCCTTCGAGGGCGTAAGCCACTTCGCCACGCGGGCCGCAGGCGATGGTGGTGAGCATGCCGTGCTTGGACTTCACCGCCTTGTCGCCGGTGTTCATCAGCAGGAAGCAGCCGGTGCCATAGGTATTCTTGGCCTGTCCGGCTTCGACGCACATCTGGCCGAACAGCGCAGCCTGCTGGTCACCGGCGATACCGCCGATGGCGATGCCGCTTTTGGTGCGGCCGTAGATTTCCGAGGAGGATTTCACTTCCGGCAGCATTTCGCGCGGCACGTCGAGAATCTCCAGCATCTTCGCATCCCACTCCAGGGTGTGGATGTTGAAGAGCATGGTGCGCGAGGCGTTGGTGTAGTCGGTGACGTGGGTTTTGCCGCCGGTAAATTTCCAGATCAGCCAGCTGTCGATGGTGCCGAACAGCAGTTCGCCGTTGCGCGCCCGCTCGCGGCTGCCTTCGACGTTGTCGAGGATCCACTTGAGCTTGGTGCCGGAGAAGTACGGGTCGGTCACCAGGCCAGTGGTGTCATTGATGTATTGCTCGTGGCCGTCGCGCTTGAGCTGCTGGCAGATCTCGGTGCTGCGGCGGCACTGCCAGACGATGGCGTTGTAGATCGGTCGGCCGGTGATCTTGTCCCACACCACGGTGGTTTCACGCTGGTTGGTGATACCGATGGCGGCGACCTGGTCATGGTGCAGGCCGGCTTGTGCCAGGGCCTCGACCATCACCGCGCTCTGGGTGGCGAAAATTTCCATCGGGTCGTGTTCGACCCAGCCGGCTTGCGGGTAATGCTGAGTGAATTCACGCTGGGCGGTGCAGACCACGTTGGCGTCGCGGTCGAAGATGATCGCGCGCGAACTGGTGGTGCCCTGATCAAGGGCAATGATGTAGTTCTTATTCTCGATATCGGTCATGTCAATTGCCTTGGACGAAATAAGGAAGTCAGAAATCAGCCTGGACCGCGAAGGGCAGGGGCCCAGGCTGGCGCTTTCAGGAAATACGGGTCTTGCCGTTGACAGCCGTGTCAGGTGTTTCAGCTATAGCAGGTACGGCGCTCGGCAGATGACGGGCAATCAGCCCGCGATAGGCCGCAGCACCGAGGCATGCGCCGACAATCGGCGCGAAAATCGGAACCAGGAAGTAAGGAATATCACGGCCACCGGTAAAGGCCATTTCACCCCAGCCGGCGAAAAAGGTCATCAGCTTGGGCCCGAAATCCCGCGCCGGGTTCATCGCAAAGCCGGTCAGCGGGCCCATGGCGCTGCCAATCACGGCAATCAGCAAGCCGATGAGCAGCGGTGCCAGCGGGCCGCGTGGCAGACCGTTGTTGTCATCGGTGAGGGCCATGATCACGCCCATCAGGATCGCGGTAATGACCACTTCCACCAGGAACGCTTGGGCAGTGCTCAGCAGCGCATGGGGATACGTGGAGAACACCGAGGCCAACTCCAGGCTGGCTTGTGAGCCGCGCACCATGTGGTGGGTTTGTTCGTAATCGAAAAACAGATTGCTGTAGAGGGTGTACACCAGGGCTGCCGAGCAGAAGGCGCCGGCGATCTGGGCCAGGATGTAGAAGGGCAGTTTACGTTTTTCGAAATCGGCGAAGATGCACAGGGCGATACTGACCGCCGGGTTGAGGTGGGCCCCGGAAATACCGGCGCTCAGGTAGATCGCCATGCTGACGCCGACCCCCCAGATGATGCTGATTTCCCACAAGCCAAAGCTGGCACCCGCGACCTTGAGCGCAGCGACACATCCCGTACCGAAGAAGATCAGCAGCGCAGTCCCCAGGAACTCGGCCATGCATTGGCTCGAAAGTGAAGGCTGTTGAAGAGCAGTTGTCATGGAAAACCTCAATTGTTGTTCTTGTCTGGCGTTTGACCTCAACGGGTCATGCGCGATTTTCACCGTGGTGGGGATCCCCATCTCCGCCACGGCTTACTGCTCGAAACACGTAGGTGTATTCCTACAGTATTCGGAAACGAAAAAATATAGACAAGAATCACGGCTGTCAAAGGTCGAAAGTGAACGGTCGGTCACTTTCAAACTATTGGTCTGGTGAATGATCATGAGGCGCCCTCTGAAGCGATAGGTCACGAGCGCGCGCACTAGAGCGTTTCGCACGGGCTTGGCTTAGAATTGGTGCTCTGTCTGCCACGCCCGGAGAGGTCATGACACCTGCATTGGATTTGTTGAAAAAAGTTCGTGCCGAACATCGCATCCACAGTTATGAGCACGATCCGAAGTCCGCCTCCTATGGCCTGGAGGCCGCGGAAAAATTGGGCTTGGACCCGGCGCAGGTGTTCAAGACCTTGCTCGCCAGCAGTGAGAAGGGCGAACTGTTGGTCGCGGTGGTGCCGGTCGTCGGAAGTCTGGATTTGAAAGCGCTCGCCCAGGCGGCGGGGGTCAAGAAAGCCGAAATGGCCGACCCGGCTGCGGCGCAACGCTCCACCGGTTATTTGCTCGGAGGTATCAGCCCGCTGGGCCAGAAAAAGCGCCTGCGCACCTTTATCGATATGACGGCGCAGCAATTTGCGACGATTCATGTGAGTGCAGGGAGAAGGGGATTGGAGGTCGAACTGCCCGCAGCGGTGCTGGCCGAACACACCCAGGCCAAGTTCGCGCCGATAGGCCGGGCCTGATCTCAGGCCGGTGCAGATCCAATGTGGGAGCGGGCTTGCCCACGAAAGCGGTGTGACAGTCAAAGATGCAGTGACTGATGTAGCGCATTCGCGAGCAAGCCCGCTCCCACATTTCGATAGGGTTTTGTCAGTTCGTTGGGCTGGAAGGGCGCATGCTGGGTCGGAGTGATTTGTCGAACACACCCCAGGCCAAGTTCGCGCCGATAGGCCGGGCCTGATCTCAGGCCGGTGCAGATCCAATGTGGGAGCGGGCTTGCCCACGAAAGCGGTGTGACAGTCAAAGATGCAGTGACTGATGTAGCGCGTTCGCGAGCAAGCCCGCTCCCACATTTCGATAGGGTTTTGTCAGTTCGTTGGGCTGGAAGGGCGCATGCTGGGTCGGAGTGATTTGTCGAACACACCCCAGGCCAAGTTCGCGCCGATAGGCCGGGCCTGATCTCAGGCCAATGCAGATCCAATGTGGGAGCGGGCTTGCCCGCGAAAGCGGTGTGACAGTCAAAGATGCAGTGACTGATGTAGCGCATTCGCGAGCAAGCCCGCTCCCACATTTCGATAGGATTGCGTCAGTTCGCCGTGCTGTAACGCCGTACACCGGATTCGGCATGCGGAATCTGCGCGGCAGTGCTGCCCGAGGCCTGGAACAACACCAGGTGTTCTGCCGCGACACGGATACCCACATCCGCGCCAACCTGGTGATCCGCATGGCTGGGGAAGATCGACTCCAGCTGCGCGCCCGTTGGCAATTGCAGGCGGTACAGGGTTGAGGCGCCCAGGAAGGTCTTGCCGACGATCCGCGCTTTCAGTGCGCTGTCCGGCGCATAGACGATGTCGTCCGGACGCAGCAGCACGTCCACTGCGCCACCGGTAGGCCAGGTATAGGCACGATTGCCCCGCAGGTCGCCCAGTTCGGTGCTGACCGATTCCGGCGAACTGAGCTGGCCACGGATGAAATAGCCCTGGCCAATAAAGCTGGCGACATACGGCGTCTGCGGCTCGTGGTAGAGGTTATAGGGCGTGTCCCACTGCTCCAGCCGACCCTCTTTGAACACGCCCACCTGATCACTCACCGCGAAGGCTTCTTCCTGGTCATGGGTGACCAGAATCGCACTGGTGCCGCGTGCCTTGAGGATGTCGCGAACTTCGTGGCTCAGCTTGCGCCGCAATTCGCCATCGAGGTTGGAGAAGGGTTCATCGAGCAACAACAGCTGCGGTTCCGGCGCCAGGGCGCGGGCCAGGGCCACCCGTTGTTGCTGGCCGCCGGAAAGCTCGTGGGGGAAGCGTTTGCCGAGGTTCTTCAGGTTCACCAGTTCCAGCAGTTCGGCGACCACGCGGTCTTTTTGCGGGTGCTTGCGAATGCCGAAGGCGATGTTGTCCGCCACGCTGAGGTGCGGAAACAGCGCGTAGTCCTGGAACACCATGCCGATGCGACGTTTCTCCGGGGCCAAGGTGAAGCCGGCACTGGAAATCACTTCGCCGGCCAGGCTGATTTCACCTTCATGCACCGGCTCGAACCCGGCGATCGCCCGCAGGGTAGTGGTTTTGCCGCAGCCCGAGGAGCCGAGCAGGCAACCGATGTCGCCGGCGTTGAGGTGCAGGTTGAGGTTCTGCACCACACGTTGATCTTGATAGCCGCATGCCAGATTGCGCAGGTTCAGCAGTAATGGCTGGCTCATGCGTGGTGGTACGCCGGCTCGACGAGGAACTCGAGCAAGGCCTTCTGTGCGTGCAGGCGGTTTTCTGCCTGGTCCCAGGCCACGGAGCGCGGGTCGTCGAGCAGGTCGAGGCTGATTTCCTCGCCACGGTGGGCCGGCAGGCAGTGCATGAACAGCACATCTGGCGCAGCCTGGTCGAGCAGGGCACGGGTAACCTGGAAGGGCGCAAACAGCGCCAGGCGCTTGGCGGTTTCGTCTTCCTGACCCATCGAGGTCCAGACGTCGGTGCTCACCAGGTGGGCGCCGATCACCGCGTCGCGCGGGTCACGCACCACGGTCACGCGGTCGCCGGCCTGTTCGAGGAAACGTGCGTCAGGCTCGTAGCCTTCCGGGCAGGCAATGCGCAGCTGGAAATCGAATTGGATCGCCGCTTCTATATAGCTGTTGCACATGTTATTGCCGTCGCCGATCCAGGCCACGGTCTTGCCCTGGATCGAGCCGCGATGTTCGAGGAAGGTTTGCATGTCGGCCAGTAACTGGCACGGGTGCAGATCATCGGACAGGCCATTGATCACCGGCACGCGCGAGTTGGCAGCGAATTCGGTCAAGGTGCTGTGGGCAAAGGTACGGATCATCACCGCATCAAGCATGCGCGACATGACGATGGCGCAATCGCTGATCGGCTCGCCACGGCCCAGTTGGGTGTCGCGCGGCGACAGGAAGATGGCCTGGCCACCCAGCTGGATCATGCCGGCTTCGAAAGACAAGCGGGTGCGGGTCGACGACTTCTCGAAAATCATTCCGAGCACGCGGTTTTTCAAAGGCTCGAACAGTACGCCGCGGTTACGCAGGTCTTTAAGCTCAATGCCTCGACGGATCACGCTGACCAGCTCTTCGGGCGTGCAATCCATCAGGGAGAGAAAGTGCCTTGCGCTCATCATTAACTACCTTTTTGCAACAGACCGCAGATACTCAAAGCCTTGTTTATTGTGACAACGGGCGAGACCTGCGGCGAAAGCCGCACGGGGCGACGAAATAGGGGAAGGCGCGATCTTATAATTAAATGTCGCGTCTTACCAATAGGGCTACGGTTTTTAAGGGTGTTCAAGCAGGGCGCCGGAGCGCGTTTGAAGACGATTTCCTGACAGCAGCGGGCCATTTGTACACTGGCGCCGCAGCCTTTTGCAATGCGCGGGGACGCGCCCAGGCCAAGCTGCGTCGGTTTTGGCGGCTATGTGGGAAGTTTCTGAAACATTTGCTCACGTATACCCATGCCCGGGCCTGATGCCGGCCGATTCACGGGGCGAACGTTACTGGTCCCTGTGCCTGGCGCGGCCCATAGTGCAGCCATCCCCAATAAAGAGACTGGCCATGACCAAGACTCTCCATCACCGTGCCTGCCACCTGTGCGAAGCCATCTGCGGCCTGACCCTGGAAACCACCCAGGCCGACGACGGCAGCCTGGCGATCACCTCGATCAAGGGCGACGCGCTGGATACGTTCAGCCGCGGGCATATCTGCCCCAAGGCCGTTGCGCTGCAGGATATCCAGAATGATCCGGACCGCCTGCACCAGCCGATGCGGCGCGTGGGCAGCGAATGGCAGTCGATCTCGTGGGAAGAAGCCTTTGCGCTTGTAGCCGAACGGCTGGCGGGCATTCAGACGCGTCACGGGCAAAACGCGGTGGCGGTGTATCAGGGCAACCCCAGCGTGCATAACTACGGGCTGATGACCCACAGCAACTACTTCCTTGGCCAACTGAAGACACGCAACCGGTTTTCCGCAACCTCGGTGGACCAGTTGCCCCATCACCTCACCAGTCACTTGATGTACGGACACGGGCTGTTGTTGCCGATCCCGGACATCGACCACACCGACTTCATGCTGATCCTGGGCGGCAACCCGCTGGCGTCGAATGGCAGCATCATGACCGTCCCCGATGTGGAGAAGCGCCTCAAGGCCATCCAGGCGCGGGGCGGCAAAGTGGTGGTGGTCGATCCTCGGCGCAGCGAGACAGCGGCAATGGCTGACCAGCACCTGTTCGTGCGCCCGGGAGGGGATGCCGCGTTGTTGTTCGGGGTGCTCAACACGCTGTTTACCGAAAACCTGACCCGCGCCAGCCATCTGCCGGTTGAAGGCCTGGAGGAGGTGCGCCAGGCCATCGCCGGCTTTACCGCTGAGGCCATGAGCGGTCAGTGTGCGGTGCCAGCCGAACAGATTCGCAAGTTGGCGCGGGACTTTGCAGGCGCCGACACGGCGGTGTGCTACGGGCGCATGGGTGTCTCGACCCAGGCGTTTGGCACGCTGTGCCATTGGCTGGTGCAGTTGATCAACCTGGTGACCGGCAACCTGGACCGCGTCGGCGGCGCCTTGTGCACCACGCCGGCGGTGGACTTGGTCGCGTCCACCGGCGGCGGGCATTTCAATCGCTGGCAGAGCCGGGTCTCCGGACGACCGGAGTACGGTGGCGAGTTGCCGGTGTCGGCCCTCGCCGAGGAAATGCTCACTGAAGGTGAAGGACAAATCCGCGCGCTGGTGACCGTGGCCGGCAACCCCGTGTTGTCGACGCCCAATGGTCGTCAGCTCGAACAGGCCCTGGATGGCCTGGAGTTCATGGTCAGTATCGACCTGTATATCAACGAGACCACGCGTTATGCCGACCTGATCCTGCCGTCCACCTCGGCGCTGGAAAACGATCATTACGACACCACCTTCAACATGTTTGCGGTGCGTAACGTCACCCGCTTCAACCGCGCAATCCTGCCCAAGCCTGCGGGCGCGCTGCATGACTGGGAGATTTTTGTCGGGCTGGCTCAAGCGTTTGCGGCGCACACAGGCGCTGCGCTCAAGCCCACCATGCCGCCAGCGCAGATGATCGATTTCGGGCTGCGGGCCGGGACCTATGGTGATGCGTCCGGGTACAAGTTGTCGGTGGCGATGCTCGCCGAGCATCCCCATGGCCTGGACCTGGGCCCGCTCAAGCCCAACCTCGCCGCGCGTCTGAAAACCGCTGATGGCAAGGTCTGCGCGGCGCCGGCGGTGATCCTCGCGGACCTGGCGCGTTTTGCCGCGCAGCCGGTGCCGGTGGCTGACGAATTGTTGCTGATCGGTCGGCGCCATGTGCGCAGCAACAATTCCTGGATGCACAACTATCACCGGCTGGTGAAGGGCAAGCCTCGGCACCAGTTGCTGATGCATCCGGACGACCTGAGCCGTCGGCAGTTGAGTGATGGCCAGCGGGTGCGTGTGAGTTCGCGCATCGGCATGATCGAGGTCGAGGTGGTGGCCAGCCTGGACATGATGCCCGGCGTGGTCAGCCTGCCTCACGGCTGGGGCCATGGCCGCCCCGGCGTGCATATGACCATCGCCAGCAGCCAGCCGGGTGCGAGCGCGAACGACTTGACTGACGAACGGCAATTGGACGAATTGTCCGGCAACGCCGCGTTGAACGGGGTGCCGGTGCAGGTTGCAGCCGCTTAAGGAGCCCGAGCACCACGCTGGGATTTTGCGTTACAATGCGCCACCGTGCCGACCTGTGAGTCGCAAAGTTCCAACCGAGGTGTTCCATGGATATCATCGAAACGATCAAAGAGCAGATTGCCAACAACACCATTCTGCTTTACATGAAGGGCGCTCCGAACGCTCCTCAGTGCGGTTTCTCCGCGAAGGCTTCCCAGGCCATCATGGCGTGCGGCGAGAAGTTCGCTTACGTGGATATCCTGCAAAACCCTGAAATCCGCGCCAACCTGCCGAAGTACGCCAACTGGCCTACTTTCCCACAACTGTGGGTTGCCGGTGAGCTGGTCGGCGGTAGCGACATTATCGTCGAAATGGCCGCTGATGGTTCGCTGCAGGCGCTGATCAAAGAAGCCGCTGCAAACGCTGCAGCCAAGACTGACGCTTGATTCTGGAAATCATCGGTCAATAAAAAGCCCCGCTTCTCATAAGAGAGCGGGGCTTTTTTGTACCTGTCGCCTAGGGCTTATTCACCCATCTGCGATTGCAGGTAGTTCTCCAGGCTGACTTTGTCGATCAGGCCCAGTTGGGTCTCCAGCCAGTCGATATGTTCTTCCTGGTCTTCCAGGATATCTTCCAGCAGTTCACGGCTGCCGAAGTCACCCTTGGTCTCACAGTGCGCAATGGCGGCCTTGAGGTCGCTGTGGCTCTTGCGTTCAAAGCCCAGGTCGCTGCTGATCATTTCCTGGGTGTGCTCGCCGATGTTGAGCTTGCCCAGGTCCTGCACGTTCGGCAGGCCTTCCAGGAACAGGATGCGCTTGATCAGCGCATCAGCGTCCTTCATGGCTTTGATGGATTCTTTGTATTCACGCTTGCCGAGCTTTTCCAGGCCCCAATCGTCATACATGCGCGCATGCAGAAAGTACTGATTGATCGCGACCAGTTCATTGGCAAGGATTTTGTTGAGTTGCTGGATGACTGAGATGTCGCCTTTCATGACTGGGGTCCTGCCCTGTAATAGCTGTGTATAAGGCGGAGTTTGAGCGGCGAAATCCCTAGTGTCAAACCTAAGTTATTGAATAATAAATGAAAATTAATCGGAATAAGAATGTTTGTGTTCCGCGTCTTGACGCTAACTAATTGAATTGCAGGCATAAAAAAACCGGACACTAAGTCCGGTTCTTTAAAACACGCGTATTCAGGCGTGTGTAAATTCTGCTGTGTAGGGGAGCGCGGCCCGGGCTGTCTGCAGCTGCGTCAGGGTTTCCCGTACCACTTGCTTGGCGAGGCAAGCACATTTTCCGCACTGGCTGGCAACGCCGGTGGTTTCACGTACTTCCTTGTAGCTGCAGCAACCTTCGTAGATTGCTTCGCGGATTTGTCCGTCGGTGACGCCAGTACACAGGCACACATACATAAGGGAGAACCGTCGCGGGTTTAAGGCTTAAGTGCGATGGATCTTAATGTTAACGAGAATGATTGTCAAAGTAGATTCGTAGGGTATTCGCAGGCATTGCGCACGCACTGACGAACGGTTTTTTCAGTGTATGATGCTCGGTCTTCACGAAGCGTGACTGTGTCACGGGCCTGTCGCTTGAATGCGGCAGACTTGAGGCCGGTCCTTTTACTTCAATCGTCACCCTACTATCAGGAGATAACCAATGAGCGTACTCGTCGGCAAACAAGCCCCGGATTTCGACGTACCTGCCGTCCTCGGCAATGGCGAAATCGTTGACAGCTTCAAACTGTCTGAAGCCATCAAAGGCAAATACGGCCTGGTATTCTTCTACCCGCTGGACTTCACCTTCGTCTGCCCTTCGGAGCTGATCGCTCTGGACCACCGCATGGACGATTTCAAGGCGCGCAACGTAGAAGTGGTTGCCGTTTCCATCGACTCCCATTTCACCCACAACGCCTGGCGCAACACTGCCATCAATGATGGCGGCATCGGCAAAGTCAAATACACCATGGCTGCCGACATGAAGCACGACATCGCCAAGGCCTACGACGTCGAGTCCGAAGGCGGCGTGGCTTTCCGTGGCGCGTTCCTGATCGACGACAAGGGCGTTGTACGTTCCCAGATCATCAACGACCTGCCGCTGGGTCGTAACATGGAAGAGCTGATCCGCCTGGTCGACGCTCTGCAATTCCACGAAGAGCACGGCGAAGTCTGCCCTGCCAACTGGAAAAAAGGCGACAAAGGCATGAACGCTTCGCCAGAAGGCGTTGCGGCTTACCTGACCGAGAACGCTGGCAAGCTGTAAGCCAGTTTTACGGTAAAAAAAACCGGCCTGAGAAGGCCGGTTTTTTTATGCGCGGGATTCAGCCGTGTGACTGGCTTTGAGTCGCGAGTGCGCTGCTTGTGGTCAGGAGGCCTCTTGTGGCAAGCGTGCTCACCACAACACAGCAACCAGATGACCGCATCAAGGCAAGCAGGCTGTGGTGAGTAGGCTTCATGTGGTGCACAAGCCTCGTGTGGTGAGCAGGCTTCTTGTGGTGAGCAGGCTTGCCCTGCGTTGGGCCGCGCAGCGACCCCAAAACCAGACACTGCGGTTTACCTGATAAACCCTGTGGTTGCCAATGGGGCTGCTGCGCAGCCCAACGCAGGGCAAGCCTGCTCACCACAACACAGCAACCCGATGGCCACAGTAGGGTAAGCAGGCCGTGGTGAGGCGGCTCCACGTGGAGGAACAAGCTTCTTGTATTGAATAGGCTTCTTGTGGGGAACAAGCCTTTCGTGGTGAGCAGGCTTCTTGTGGCGAGCAGGCTTGCCCTGCGTTGGGCTGCGCAGCGGCCCCAAAACCAGACACTGCGGGTTACCTGATAAACCCTGTGGGTGCCAATGGGTCTGCTACGCAGCCCAACGCAGGGCAAGCCTGCTCACCACAACACAGCAGCCACATTGCCGCATCAAGGCAAGCAGGCTGTGGTGAGTAGGCTCCCCGTGGGGAACAAGCTTCTTCTAGTGAATAGGCTTCGTGTGGGGAACAAGCCTCTCGTGGTGAGCAGGCCTCTTGTGGCGAGCAGGCTTGTCCTGCGTTGGGCTGCGCAGCGGCCCCAAAACCAGACACTGCGGTTTACCTGATAAACCCTGTGGGTGCCAATGGGTCTGCTACGCAGCCCAACGCAGGACAAGCCTGCTCACCACAACAGAGCAGCCAAATTGCCGCATCAAGGCAAGCAGGCTGTAGTGAGTAGGCTCCCCGTGCGGAACAAGCTTCTTGTATTGAATAGGCTTCTTGTGGGAAACAAGCCTCTCGTGGTGAGCATGCTTCTTGTGGCGAGCAGGCTTGCCCTGCGTTGGGCTGCGCAGCGGCCCCAAAACCAGACGCTGCGGTTTACCTGACAAACCCTGTGTGTGCCAATGGGGCTGCTGCGCAGCCCAACGCAGGGCAAGCCTGCTCACCACAACAGCGCAGCCACATTGCCGCATCAGGGCAAGCAGGCTGTGGTGAGTAGGCGCCACGTGGGGAACAAGTTTCTTGTATTGAATAGGCTTCGTGTGGGGAACAAGCCTCTCGTGGTGAGCAGGCCTCTCGTGGCGAGCAGGCTTGCCCTGCGTTGGGCTGCGCAGCGGCCCCAAAACCAGACACCGCGGTTTACCTGATAAACCCTGTGGGTGCCAATGGGGCTGCTGCGCAGCCCAACGCAGGGCAAGCCTGCTCACCACAACAGCGCAGCCACATTGCTACATCAGGGCAAACCGGCTTGCCACATCAGGGCAAGCAGGGCGCCACAACCGCGCCGTCAGTCGTTGAAGTCTTCCCAACCGCCCATCTGCTTCCAACGGTTGACGATGCCGCAGAAAAGCTCGGCCGTCTTCTCGGTGTCGTAGCGCGCCGAGTGGGCTTCGCGTCCGTCAAAGTCGATACCGGCTGCCTGGCAGGCTTTCGCCAGTACGGTCTGGCCATACGCCAGGCCTGCGAGGGTGGCGGTGTCGAAGCTGGAGAAGGGGTGGAACGGGTTGCGCTTCATATCGAGGCGCGCCACGGCAGCATTCAGGAAACCCAGGTCGAAGCTGCTGTTGTGGCCTACCAGGATTGCGCGTTTGCAGCCATTAGCCTTCAACGCCTTGCGCACGCCGCGGAAAATATCGGTCAGCGCCGCTTCTTCACTCACCGCCATACGCAGTGGGTGATCGAGCTTGATCCCGGTGAATTCCAGGGCTGCTGCTTCGATATTGGCGCCTTCGAACGGCTCGACGCGAAAGAAGTGGGTGTGCTCCGGGAACACAAAACCCTGTTCATCCATGCCGATGGTGGTGGCGGCGATTTCCAGCAAGGCGTCGGTGGCGCAATTGAAACCACCGGTCTCTACGTCGATGACAACCGGCAGATAGCCGCGAAACCGCTCGGCCATCGGGTGACGGGAACCGCCACCACTGTGCTCGTGTTCGTCATCGTAATGGTCTTCACTCACTTGCTTTCCTCCAGCAGGCGCCAGCGCAGTGTTTCACCGGCGCGCAGCGGGATAACAGTCAGCTCGCCAAACGGCAGGCTGGCAGGGGCGGTCCAGTCTTCACGGACCAGGGTAATGCGGTCGGTGTTCGCCGGCAGGCCGTAGAAACGCGGGCCGTTGAGGCTGGCGAAACCTTCGAGCTTGTCCAGGGCGTTGCGTTGTTCAAACGCTTCGGCATACAACTCGATGGCGGCATACGCGGTGTAGCAGCCGGCACAGCCACACGCGGCTTCCTTGGCGTGTTGGGCATGGGGCGCGGAGTCGGTGCCGAGGAAGAACTTCGGATTACCGCTGGTCGCGGCATCCAGCAGGGCGACCTGATGGGTGTTGCGCTTGAGAATCGGCAGGCAATAGAAATGCGGCCGAATCCCGCCCACCAGCATGTGGTTGCGGTTGTAGAGCAGGTGGTGCGCAGTGATGGTCGCACCCACGTTGGCCGAAGCCTCGGTGACGAACTGCACCGCATCGGCCGTGGTGATGTGTTCGAACACCACCTTCAGGGTCGGGAACAGCTCGACCACGCGGCGCATGTGCTCGTCGATGAAGATCTTCTCGCGATCGAACACGTCGACATCACCACGGGTCACTTCGCCGTGGATCAGCAGCGGCATGCCGACTTCCGCCATGGCTTCGATGGCCGGCAGGATCTTGTCGATACTGGTCACGCCGGAATCGGAGTTGGTGGTCGCGCCCGCCGGATACAGCTTGGCGGCGTGCACGAAACCGCTGGCCTTGGCCTGGCGAATCTCTTCAGGCTGGGTGCGGTCGGTGAGGTAGAGCACCATCAACGGTTCAAAGCGGCTGCCGGCCGGCCGCGCAGCGAGGATACGCTGGCGATAGGCGTCGGCTTCAGCGGCGTTGCGCACCGGAGGTACCAGGTTGGGCATGATGATGGCGCGGCCAAACGTGCGCGCTACATCGGCCACGGTTTGAGGCAACGCAGCACCATCGCGAAGATGAATATGCCAGTCGTCGGGACGCAGCAGGGTCAGGCGGTCGGACATTGGGGATTCCAGGCGGGTCAATCTGGTGGGAATGCTACCGGAAAAGACTCTTGCAGGCACTCGCTATCAAGTTTTGCCGGATGCAACCGATAGCCCTAGGTATGCCTTAACGATGTATGACGCTTTGAAGTGTTGTAGAAACCAGTGGAGCCTCCCGTGCGCCAGCATTATCTAGCCCTGCTCAGTGTGTTCGCCAGCCTGCCTGCGATGGCCCTCACGTTCCAGACACGTCTGGAGAATATTGAGTGGAAGGTGGAAGGCGATCAGTTCGAGTGCCGCCTGACCCAGCCAATCACTGATTTTGGCTCGGGTGAGTTCGTGCGCCGGGCCGGCGAGCAGGCAACATTTCGTCTGAAAGCCTACAGCGGCGCGCTGGGCGCGGGCTCGGCCACGTTGTTGGCGGCGGCTGCCCCTTGGCAACCGGGCCGGGGCGATATCAACCTCGGCGCGGTGCGGGCAGGCAGTGGCGATGTACTGTTCAACAGCTCTCAGGCGCAGGCCGGGCGCTTGTTCACCGGTTTGCTGGAAGGACGCAGCCCGACCGTGCGGCATTACGGGCGCGAAGGCGGCTATTCGGAAATTCGCCTGTTGCCGGTGAAATTCAACAAGGCCTACAACGACTATCAGTTGTGTACCACCAAGTTGCTGCCGATGAATTACGATCAGGTCAAGCAGACCGAGGTCGGTTTTCCCGGTGGCGGCATCGAACTGGATGCGGCCGCGAAGAAAAAACTGTCGGTGATTCTTGCGTTCATGAAGGCCGACCCCACCGTCAACCATATCGAGTTGAACGGGCATTCGGACAACAGTGGCAATCGCCTCACCAACCGCGATGTCTCGCGCCGCCGCGCGTTGGCGGTGATGGATTACTTCAAGGCCAATGGTATCCAGGAGTCGCAGATCACCATGCGTTTCCACGGCGAAAGCTATCCCTTGGCACCCAACACCAATGCGGCCAACCGGGCGCGCAACCGCCGCGTGAATATTCAGCTGGAGCGCGTGGCCGCTCCCGAGAAACCGGCGCCCCAGGCTACTGCGCCGAGCAACCCGGCACACACGTCATAAGCCCGTCCCTGTGATGCGACCATCGGTCGCTCACTCGACATAATCTGTCGCTTTATCTTCATTTGCTGTCGCGCCTCTGTAAATTCACGGTTTTGGTCGGTAGAATCGACGGCTTTCCGTACAACCCCGTGGAGTGATGGCATGGCCGACGTAAACAAGGTCGTTCTCGCGTATTCCGGCGGCCTGGACACTTCGGTGATCCTCAAGTGGCTGCAGGATACTTATAACTGTGAAGTGGTGACCTTCACCGCTGACCTGGGTCAGGGCGAAGAGGTCGAACCTGCACGTGCCAAGGCGCAAGCCATGGGCGTGAAAGAGATCTACATTGACGACCTGCGCGAAGAATTCGTCCGCGATTTCGTCTTCCCGATGTTTCGCGCCAACACCGTCTACGAAGGCGAGTACCTGCTGGGTACTTCCATCGCACGTCCGCTGATCGCCAAGCGCCTGATTGAAATCGCCAACGAAACCGGCGCCGACGCCATTTCCCATGGTGCTACCGGGAAGGGCAACGACCAGGTGCGCTTCGAATTGGGCGCCTACGCCCTCAAGCCAGGCGTCAAAGTGATTGCCCCTTGGCGTGAGTGGGACCTGCTGTCGCGTGAAAAGCTGATGGATTACGCTGAAAAGCATGCGATCCCGATCGAGCGTCACGGCAAGAAGAAGTCCCCGTACTCGATGGATGCCAACCTGCTGCACATCTCCTATGAAGGCGGCGTGCTGGAAGACACCTGGACCGAGCACGAAGAAGACATGTGGCGTTGGACCGTCTCCCCGGAGAACGCACCCGACAAGCCGCAATACCTGGAACTGACCTACCGCAACGGCGACATCGTCGCACTGGACGGCGTCGAAATGACCCCGGCCACCGTGCTGGCGACCTTGAACCGTATTGGTGGTGAACACGGTATCGGCCGTCTCGACATCGTCGAGAACCGCTACGTGGGCATGAAGTCCCGTGGCTGCTACGAAACCCCAGGCGGCACCATCATGCTGCGCGCCCACCGCGCCATCGAGTCGATCACCCTGGACCGCGAAGTGGCTCACCTCAAAGACGAGCTGATGCCCAAGTACGCCAGCCTGATCTACACCGGCTACTGGTGGAGCCCAGAGCGTCTGATGCTGCAGCAGATGATCGACGCTTCCCAGGCCCACGTGAATGGTGTGGTGCGCCTGAAGCTGTACAAAGGCAACGTGATCGTCACCGGGCGCAAGTCCGATGAGTCGCTGTTCGATGCCAATATCGCCACCTTCGAAGAAGATGGCGGCGCCTACAACCAGGCGGACGCTGCGGGCTTCATCAAGTTGAACGCACTGCGCATGCGCATTGCGGCCAACAAGGGTCGCAAGTTGTTCTGAGTGTCAGACGCGTTGTGAGAATGGCCCCTTTATCAAGGGGCCATTTTTTTTGCCTGTCGATTAAGCAACACAGTCTCATGTTTATAAATGTTTAAAGTTGCCGAGCTGATAAGGGTTAAAAGTTTCAATCCTGAACATTTGTTGTCGATTTTCTTGGGGGACGAATTATTTACATCTGACTAGGAACTATGTCTTACAGAAAATTCACACATGTAAGTGTGTTTTGACTAAGCGTTTATGAAAGTTCTGTAGGAGATTTTGAGTGTAAATGGATATGTCAAATGGAACTGAGAGCGTCGGCCGCTTTTCGCCGGCCCGCGTATGCCTACGCCCCAAGCAAGGGATATTTCCTGAAGGTTGCGTGCGCCGCGTTTACCCCAACCCCCTTATTGGTTGGATATTTCATTCAAAATATGTGCGACCCAGGAAAGGTCTGAAAGGCCACATAAATCTCGACACATCCGAGTTGGCGTTTTTTTGTAGGTTAATTCCGAAGTGGTTGTGGGTTGGGTCTCTGGTTGCTCTAACTTGGGGGTGAATGCTATGCCAACTAGGAAACGACTAGGCTATTGTGTTTGCTCTGAATAATTCGAACAGCGAAATTGGACTTTCTCATGAATAAAGTGCTGATCGTGGATGATCATCCCGTCATTCGTCTTGCTGTGCGTATGCTAATGGAGCGTCATGGTTATGAGGTCGTTGCCGAGACCGATAACGGTGTCGATGCGTTGCAACTTGCGCGCGAGCATATGCCGGACATTGTCATACTGGATATTGGAATTCCCAAGCTCGACGGCCTGGAAGTCATTTGCCGACTGTCGTCCACCAAGCAGGCCACACCGTTCAAGGTGCTGGTGCTGACGTCGCAGGCCCCCGGCCATTTCTCGATGCGCTGCATGCAGGCGGGGGCTGCCGGCTATGTGTGCAAGCAGCAGGATCTGACCGAGTTGCTGAGTGCCATAAAAGCGGTGCTCTCGGGCTACAGCTATTTCCCCAACCAGGCGCTGAACTCGGTGCGCTCCACCATGGGCAACGCCAGCGAGGCTGACATGGTCGAGCGCCTTTCCGGTCGCGAGATGATGGTGTTGCAACAGTTGGCCCGAGGCAAAACCAACAAGGAGATCGCCGACGGCATGTTCCTCAGCAACAAGACCGTCAGCACCTACAAGACACGCTTGCTGCTCAAACTCAATGCACGGTCGCTGGTAGACCTGATCGAGTTGGCCCAACGCAACGGTCTGGTATAGGGCCGCTGTCAATCCAGGTGTGCCGGCACAAAAAAGCCTCCGTAAAGGAGGCTTCCGGCCGTTACAGGCTCTATCAGAGGTCGAAGTCGTAGTCGGCCAACTGTTTTTGCAAGCGTCGCTCTTCCAGAAGATTGTCGATGGTGCGGCGTTTGCTCAGATTGGTCTTGGCCACCTCTGCCACAGGTGCTTCTGCCCCATCGTCATCCGACTCAACGAGGTCGTCTTCCACTTCCAGTTGTTCTTTGCCAGTGCTCATAAGGTTAACTCCGGGCTAAGACTGCCGTTGGCGCTCCTTATAACGATATTCCATGAGCGGGTAAAAAAGATTTTTTCAATCGACTGATCGAGAAAATCAATGATTGCTCAATCGTCGGAGGTTTTTTCCTTGTATTCGCACAGGTCTTCGATCCGACAGCTGCCGCAGCGAGGCTTGCGCGCTTGGCAAACGTAGCGCCCATGCAGGATCAGCCAGTGATGGGAGTCGAGCAGATAGGGCTTGGGAACAAATTTCATCAACTGCTTTTCGACTTCCACCACATTCTTGCCACGGGCAATTCCGGTGCGATTGCTGACCCGAAATATATGCGTGTCCACGGCCATGGTCAGTTGTCGGAACGCGGTGTTGAGCACCACGTTGGCGGTCTTACGGCCCACTCCCGGCAGCGCTTCAAGGGCTTCGCGGGTTTGCGGCACTTCGCTGCCGTGCAGTTCGACTAGCAGGCGGCAGGTTTCGATCACGTTCTTGGCCTTGCTGTTGTACAGGCCAATCGTCTTGATGTATTCCGATAACCCTTCCACTCCCAGGGCGTAGATCGCCTCGGGTGTATTCGCCACCGGATACAGCTTCGCCGTTGCCTTGTTGACGCCAACGTCCGTGGATTGGGCCGAGAGGATCACCGCAATCAGCAACTCGAACGGCGTGGTGTAGGCCAGCTCGGTCTTGGGTTCCGGATTGTCTTCGTGAAGCCTGCGGAAAATTTCCAGGCGTTTTGCGGCGTTCATGGGGCGGTGGGTTCCTTGCAAACGGTCGACATCAGTATGAAAAGTGGATCCAGGCTTGGGGCTCGCGGGCGATGACCCGAGCAGGATAAACCATCGCCACGGCGCACGGCAGCGTCGCCTGCAGTGGGTCAAGCGCCGACGTGAGTGTCCACCCGCTGCTGCGCTTGCTCCAGCGCGTGTTGTGCGGCTTTGAGTTGATCCGCACTGACGCCTGGTTGGCGTTGTAGCTTGGCGACATCGGCTCGAGCATAGGCCAACGCCGTTTTCAGCTGCCGCAGTTGGGCGTCGATCGGACGTTTTTCCACGCGCTGTAAATCGGGCCGGGGCTGCTCACTGTCACTCTCGGCGTCATGCAAAGCTTGCTCGGCGCTGGACAGCGCAGCGCTCAAGGTCGCCAGCTGCTGCTCGTCAGCGTTCAGGTCCTGAGCTTTTTTCAATTCGGCGCGGCGCATCGCCAATTGGATTTTTGCGCGTTTGAGCGCAGGGTCTTTTTGCGCTGGCGGCGCCGCTCGCTCGGTGACCTCCAGGGCCGCCAGCGCCTGCTCCGCCGCTTCGAACTGCTGCTGCAGGACGATCAATTGCGACTGCTGCTCAAAGGTCGGCGGGTGGCCGAATGCCTTCAAGGATTTGTGCAGTTGCGCGCGGCTCATGGCGAGCGTGATCTTGGCCTTCTTGATCGCGGCGTCTTGTGCTGCCTGAGCGGCATCGGGCGGTGCAGGGACCTCTGGCGCGGCGCGCTTGGCCCGTGCCAGGCGTTCAGCGAGCTTGAAGGCTTCTTCCCGTTGCAGGCGTGCGTTGCGCTGTTCAAAGCGCCGCCGCGCGCGATCGCGTTTCAGGCCGCGTGCATGACGCTGGGACTCATTGGTCGCCAAGCCGCCCACAATCGGCAACACGTTGGCCGTTGGGCGCATCTCAATGCAATCGACAGGGCAGGGCGCGACACACAAGTCGCAACCGGTGCACTCATCGACGATAACGGTGTGCATCAACTTGGCTGCGCCGACAATCGCGTCCACCGGGCAGGCCTGGATGCATTTGGTGCAGCCGATGCATTCGGCCTCGCGGATGTAGGCAACCTGGGCCGGGGCTTCGCCACGGCTGGTGTCCAGCTCCAGCGCTGGCACACGCAGCAAGAGCGCCAGGCCGGCGATGGTTTCTTGCCCACCGGGCGGACATTTGTTGATCGCCTCACCACGCGCGATGCCCTCGGCGTAAGGCTTGCAACCCGGGTGCCCGCACTTGCCGCATTGGGTCTGCGGCAGCAGCGCGTCGATACGTTGAATCAGATTCATGGAGTAATCATTGGCATGCCGGTTGGACAAACAGAGCGTTTAGATACAAGCCACAAGCTACAAGCCGCAAGCCGCAAGCTACAAGCTATAAGCTACAAGCTGGCTCGTGGCTCGTGGCTCGTGGCTCGTAGCTTGAAGCTTGAAGCTTGAAGCTTGAAGCTTGAAGCTTGAAGCTTGTGGCTTAAAGCTTATGGAGGGCTGTTGTGGTGAGCGGGCTTGCCCCGCGTTGGGCTGCGAAGCAGCCCCATCAGGGCCGCCGCATTCCTACAGACAGAACCGGGTGCCTGGTTCAGGGCCGCTACGCGCCCCAACGCGGGGCAAGCCCGCTCGCCACAACAAGCCCAGCTCGCCATAACAAGACCCGCTCACTACAACAAGCCCAGCTCACTACAACAAGCCTGGCCAACCACACCAGGCCCGCTCACTAAAGACCTAGACGCTTACTTGATACGCTGGCCTGGCTTGGCGCCGCTGTCAGGGCTCAGCAGGTAGATCTCTTCGCCGCCAGGGCCGGCTGCCATCACCATGCCTTCAGAGATGCCGAACTTCATTTTCCGTGGCTTGAGGTTGGCGATCATCATGGTCAGGCGACCATCGAGCTTCGACGGGTCTGGATAAGCGCTCTTGATCCCGGAGAACACGTTGCGTCGCTCGTCACCGATATCCAGGGTCAGGCGCAGCAGCTTGTCGGCCCCTTCCACGGCTTCGGCCTTGACGATCAGGGCAACACGCAGGTCCACAGCGGCAAAGGCGTCGAAATCGATCTCCGGGGAGAGCGGGTCCTTGGCCAGTTCGCCGTTGCCGGCCGGAGCCGATTCGCCGGTGTCGGTCTGGCTGGCGACCAGGTCTTCCTTGGACGCGTCGGTCATGGCCTGCACCTTGACCGGGTCGATACGGGTCATCAGCGGCTTGAACTCGTTCAACTGATGGTTGCTGAGCAAGGTGGCGTGGTCGTTCCAGGTCAGTGGTGCGACATTGAGGAACGCCTCGGCGTCGGCGGCCAGCAATGGCAGGACCGGCTTGAGGAAGATCACCAACTGGCGGAACAGGTTGACGCCTGTGGCGCAGATCGCCTGGACTTCAGCCTGCTTGCCTTCCTGCTTGTTCAGCGACCACGGCGCCTTGTCGGCAATCCAGGCGTTGGCGCGGTCGGCCAGGCCCATGATTTCGCGCATGGCGCGGGCAAAGTCGCGCGCCTCGTAGGCGTCGGCGATGCTGGGCGCAGCCGCCAGGAACGCTTCGGTCAGTTCCGGCGCGGCGTTCTCGGCCACCAGCAGACCGGCGTTGCCCTTGTGGATAAAACCGGCGCAACGGCTGGCGATGTTGACGACTTTGCCCACGAGGTCCGAGTTGACCTTCTGTACGAAGTCTTCCAGGTTCAGGTCCAGGTCGTCGACGCCACGGCCCAGCTTGGAGGCGTAGTAGTAACGCAGGTATTCCGGCGACAGGTGGTCCAGGTAGGTGCGCGCCTTGATAAAGGTGCCACGGGACTTGGACATCTTCTGGCCGTTGACGGTCAGGTAGCCGTGCACGGCGATGCCGGTTGGCTTGCGGTAGCCCGAACCTTCGAGCATCGCCGGCCAGAACAGCGCATGGAAATTGACGATGTCCTTGCCGATGAAGTGGTACAGCTCGGCCTTGGAATCCTTCTTCCAGAACGCGTCGAAGTCCAGCTCCGGCGTACGGTCGCAGAGATTCTTGAAGCTGGCCATGTAGCCGATCGGCGCGTCCAGCCACACGTAGAAATACTTACCCGGCTCACCGGGGATCTCGAAGCCGAAGTACGGCGCATCGCGGGAGATGTCCCACTGTTGCAGGCCGGCATCCAGCCATTCGGCGATCTTGTTCGCCACGGCGTCCTGCAGGGTGCCGCTGCGGGTCCAGGTTTGCAGCATCTGCTGGAAATCCGGGAGCTTGAAGAAGAAGTGCTGGGAGTCCTTGAGCACCGGGGTGGCGCCGGAGATGGCCGACTTCGGATCCTTCAAGTCGGTGGGTGCGTAGGTGGCACCGCATTTCTCGCAGTTGTCGCCGTACTGGTCTTCAGTGCCGCATTTCGGGCAAGTGCCCTTGATGAAGCGGTCAGCCAGGAACATTTTCTTTTCCGGGTCGAAATACTGCGTGATCGAGCGCGTGGCAATGTGCCCGGCATCTTTCAAGCGCAGGTAGATCTGGCTCGACAGCTCGCGGTTTTCTTCGGAGTGGGTCGAGTGAAAGTTGTCGAAATCAACCAGGAACTCGGCAAAGTCGGCGCTGTGTTCAGCCTGCACATTGGCGATCAGTTGTTCCGGGGTGATCCCTTCCTTTTCGGCGCGCAGCATGATGGCCGAACCGTGGGCGTCGTCCGCGCAGACATAAATGCATTGATTGCCGCGATGCTTCTGGAAGCGCACCCACATATCGGTCTGGATGTACTCAAGCATATGGCCAAGATGGATTGAACCATTGGCATAGGGCAGGGCGCTGGTGACGAGGATCTTGCGTGGCTCGGACATGGGGCTCGGCTACTTGATGAAACGGAGGTCGGCCACTATAAAGCGCCGGGAAATTTATTTCACCCCGTGCTGCTGTTTCAGAATCTTCCTTGCCGGCGAAAGCATGCCGCAACGACGCTGGAACGGTTAGGATAGCCGCCTGTTTCAGTCAGTCTTTTTTCGGGAGTTGCCCATGAGCGCCGTCAATCGCGCAGCGGTGGAAGCCGTTCTTCGCCAGTACACCGACCCCTATTTGAACCAGGACCCGGTCAGTGCCGGCTGTGTACGCGCCATCGAGGTCCAGGGGGGCCAGGTGTCCGTCCAGATGGAGCTGGGCTATGCCGCCGGGCTGTTCAAGAGCGGCTGGGCGCAGATGCTGCAAATGGCCATTGAAGGCCTCGACGGCGTGAGTTCGGCCAAGGTCGACATCCAATGCGTGATCGCCCCGCACAAGGCCCAGGCACAGATCCCGGGCCTGGCCAACGTCAAGAACGTGGTGGCGGTGGCATCCGGCAAGGGCGGCGTGGGCAAATCCACCACCGCCGCCAACCTGGCCCTGGCGCTGGCCCGCGAAGGCGCGCGCGTGGGCATCCTCGACGCGGATATCTACGGCCCGAGCCAGGGCGTGATGTTCGGCATTGCCGAAGGCACGCGGCCGAAGGTCAAGGATCAAAAGTGGTTTGTGCCGATCGAGTCGCTGGGCGTCGAAGTGATGTCCATGGCCTTCCTCACCGATGACAACACGCCGATGGTCTGGCGTGGGCCGATGGTCTCCGGCGCGCTGCTGCAGTTGGTCACGCAGACCGCCTGGGGCGATCTGGATTACCTGGTGATCGATATGCCACCAGGCACCGGTGATATCCAGCTGACCCTGGCGCAGAAAGTCCCGGTGGCCGGCTCGGTGATCGTCACCACGCCTCAGGACCTGGCGTTGCTCGACGCGAAAAAAGGCGTGGAGATGTTCCGCAAGGTCAACATCCCGGTGCTGGGCGTCGTGGAAAACATGGCGGTACATATCTGTTCCAACTGCGGGCACGCCGAGCATTTGTTCGGCGAGGGCGGTGGCGAGAAACTGGCCACCCAGTACGGCGTCGAGCTGCTGGCCTCGTTGCCGCTGTCGATGGTCATTCGTGAGCAGGCCGACGGCGGCAAACCGACCGTGGCCGCCGAGCCGGACGGCCAGATCGCCATGATCTACCAGGAACTGGCCCGCCATGTAGGCGCGCGGATCGTCCTTCAGGAAGCGGCGGCGCCGGCAATGCCGACGATAACGGTCAGCGACGACTGAGCGGATTGAAAGGAAAAAGCCTCGACGGTGTCGGGGCTTTTTCTTGCCTGCAAATCACCCCAAGGTCTCCAATGACACTTTTTCGCAATTGCGCTTGTAAGCATTCACTTACTTTTTCGTAAGTGTTTGGGTTTTTTCCTGGGGGGTAGAGGTCTCGAGTGCTCGAAAGGCTTTTCTATCTTGTTGAAATATAACAACTATTTATGTGGGCATTAGCGTTGGCATCTGTCAGTCGGCTCGTTGCATCCCGTTGAACTTCCCAGGGAACTCTCTAACATCAGCCCTGTGTCCACGGATTGACACAGCCATCAAGGAACGATGGTTTGAGGGAACGTCGCAGGATGCGATTCATCAGGACGATGAAAAGGAATACAGGGACTAGGGAAAAAATGTGGGCGGGTCATACCGCCCCTTTTTTTTGCCTGCAGGAAAGTGAATCCCGTCATCCAGAAACGCAAAAAGGCCCGCAAGGGGCCTTTTTAGAGGGCGGCGACGCTATCAGCGTTCGAGGTCTGCAATCTTACCTTTCTTGCCATCCCACTCTGCCGCATCCGGCATCGGGTCTTTACGTTCGGTGATATTCGGCCAGATTTCCGCCAGCTCGACGTTCAACTGAATAAATTCCTGCATCTCTGCCGGGACTTCGTCCTCGGAGAAAATGGCGACGGCCGGGCATTCAGGTTCACACAGGGCGCAGTCAATGCACTCGTCCGGGTGGATGACCAGGAAGTTCGGGCCTTCGTAGAAGCAGTCCACCGGACACACTTCTACGCAGTCGGTGTACTTGCACTTGATGCAGTTGTCGGTGACGACGAAGGTCATTTCTAATTTTCTCCTCAGGCGGCGGCAGCGAAACCCTTTGTGGCAGGGCTCGCGAGGTTCGGGAGCGATAGTCTGCGGACCAGGCTAAAAGCCCGCAGCATCCCAAACCGCGCGAGAGTCTACCAGCTTGCAAGCGTCTGCGTTATATCCGAGTCTTAAGTGCATATAACATTTCGAGCGCTTTTCGCGGCGTCAAGTCATCCAGGTCAAGTTTAGCCAACTCGTCCAGCACTGGGTGGGGCAGGCTGGCAAACAGATCGCTCTGGTGGGGCGCGCTGGCTTTTTTGCTGGCTTTGGCCGGGCTTGCCACGGGAAGCTCGTGGGGCAGTGCGGTTTCTTCCAGGCGGCTCAGGTGCTCGCGGGCACGGGTGATCACCTCCGTGGGGACACCGGCCAGTTGCGCCACGGCCAGGCCGTAACTCTGGCTCGCCGGCCCAGGCAGCACGTGGTGCAGGAACACGATGCGCTCGTTGTGCTCGGTGGCATTGAGGTGCACGTTGGCCACCAGCGGCTCGTTTTCCGGCAGCACGGTCAGCTCGAAATAGTGCGTGGCAAACAGCGTATAGGCGCGCAAATGCGCCAAACGCTCGGCTGCAGCCCAGGCCAGGGACAGGCCGTCGAAGGTGCTCGTGCCGCGACCCACTTCGTCCATCAGCACCAGGCTGCGTTCGGTGGCGTTGTGCAGGATGTTGGCGGTCTCGCTCATTTCCACCATAAAGGTCGAACGGCCACCGGCCAGGTCATCGCTGGAGCCAATCCGCGTGAAGATGCGATCCACCAGCGACAATTCGCAACTGGCCGCCGGCACAAAGCTGCCGATGTGTGCGAGCAGCACGATCAAAGCGGTCTGACGCATGTAGGTGGATTTACCGCCCATGTTCGGCCCCGTGATCACCAGCATGCGGGTATCGTCATCCAGCGACAGGTCGTTGGCGACGAATGGCGTGGTCAATACCTGCTCTACAACCGGGTGGCGACCTTGCACGATGCGCATGCAGGGCTCGCTGACAAAACGCGGGCAGTTCAGGTCGAGGTTCAGCGCGCGTTCGGCGAGGTTGCTCAGTACGTCCAGTTCCGCCAGGGCGGCTGCCGTGTCCTGCAGCGGCGCCAGTTGGCTGATCAGGTCTTCAAGCAGGTTTTCATAGAGCATCTTTTCCCGAGCCAGGGCGCGGCTCTTGGCCGAAAGTGCCTTGTCTTCGAATTCTTTCAGCTCAGGGGTGATAAAGCGCTCGGCACCTTTGAGGGTCTGGCGGCGCTGGTAGTCGATCGGCGCCGACTCGGCCTGCTTGCTTGGCAACTCGATAAAGTAGCCATGCACGCGGTTGTAGCCGACTTTAAGGTTGGCCAGGCCAGTGCGGGCCTTTTCGCGGGCTTCCAGGTCGATCAGGAATTGCCCGGCGTTTTCGCTCAGGGCCTGGAGTTCGTCCAGCTCGCTGTCGTAACCGGTCTTCAATACGCCGCCGTCACGGATGATTGCCGGCGGGTTGTCGATGATCGCCTTTTCCAGCAACGCCGCCAGTTCCGGGTAGGTGCCGGCGGTGACGGCCAGTTGCTGCAGGTGCGGCGTGTCCAATTCGGTCATCGCCGCTTGCAACTGCGGCAGGGCGCCGAGTGCATCGCGCAGGCGCGCCAGGTCACGCGGCCGCGCGTTGCGCAGGCCGATCCGTGCCAGGATGCGTTCGATATCGCCAATTTCCTTCAGCTGTGGCTGCAGTTTTTCAAAGCGATAGCGGTCGAGCAGGCAGGTAATAGAGGTCTGGCGAGCTTGTAGCACGCTCAAATCGCGCAGCGGACGGTTCAGCCAACGGGTCAGCAAGCGGCTGCCCATGGCGGTCTGGCAACGGTCGACTACCGACTGCAGGGTGTTATCACGCCCGCCTGACAGGTTGGTGTCCAGTTCCAGGTTGCGACGGCTCGCGCCATCGAGCACCACGGTATCGTCCAGACGCTCATGACGCAGGCTGCGTAAGTGCGGCAGGGCGGTGCGCTGGGTTTCCTTGGCATAACTGAGCAGGCAACCGGCAGCGCCGATGGCCAGGGTCAAGGTTTCGCAACCGAAGCCCTTGAGGTCCTGCACCGAGAACTGCTGGCACAGACTTTTCAGCGCAGAATCCCGCTCGAAATCCCACGGCGCACGGCGTTTTGTCCCACGGCGTTTTTCCGCCGGCAGGTCCTTTGGCCAATCATCCGGGATCAACAATTCCACCGGATTGATGCGTTCCAGCTCCGCCAGCAGGTTCTCCCAACCCTTGATCTCCAGCACGCTGAAGTTGCCGCTGGTGATGTCCAGTACCGACAGGCCGAACAGACGCTCGTCGCCCAATACCGCCGCGATCAGGTTGTCGCGACGCTCATCCAGCAGCGCCTCATCACTCACCGTGCCCGGCGTGATAATGCGCACCACCTGGCGTTCGACCGGGCCTTTACTCGTCGCGGGATCGCCGATCTGCTCACAGATCACCACCGACTCGCCCAGCTTCACCAGCTTGACCAGGTAGCCTTCCAACGAGTGGTAAGGAATCCCGCACATCGGAATCGACTGCCCCGCCGACTGCCCACGCGCGGTCAGGGTAATGTCCAGCAACTTGGCAGCCTTCTTCGCGTCTTCGTAGAAGATCTCGTAGAAGTCGCCCATGCGATAGAACATCAACTGATCAGGGTGCTGGTTTTTCAGGCGCCAGTACTGCTGCATCATTGGGGTGTGGGAGGACAGATCGGACGTGTTTTTACTCATTGGGTCGTAGGCAAATTCGTTGAAAGTGATGGGGCAAAGGGGGCGCTTGGCCCAGCATTTTTTGCGATGGGCGCAAGGTTAACACGCGAGGTCGGCCCTTCGCAGGATGCAAACGGCTAGGGAAAACGCAAAGGCGCTGCGGCCCCCTATACCCATCACTTAATAAAGAACACCGTCACTGTGGCGAGGGAGCTTGCTCCAAGCGGCCACATCAAATCGCCGCATACACCAGAGACGACAACCGCCTGGGCCGAGGATCAATCATCGAATGGCTGCCCGAGGTAGTGGTGACAAAACCAAAGCTCACTTGCTTTTCGGGATCGGCGAAACTTATCGGTCCGCCCAGCCCGATATGGCCAAAGGTGCCCGGGCCCATGGCGTGAGAAGCCGTCGGGTCGCGTTGTTGCTCCAGCATGCAGCCTAATCCATAACGCATGGGGCGCATCCATACCCGATCCATGCCATGACTGTGCTCTTGCGTGAATTCACTGAGCAGTTCGTGACCGATATAGTTGCCCGCCATCAATGCACTGTAGAAGCCGGATAAACCCCGCGCCGTAGCGTGCGCGCACACAGCCGGTTGCTGATAGGCCCACCAGCGCGGGTCACTGGTTCGCCTGGGTACCATGCCGGGATTGGTGAAGGCCAATGTTGCGATATGCGCAGGTTGGTTTTTCAGCACCGTGCGCAACGCTTGTGAGTAAGGATCACCGACCCGCCCCGAGGCACTGTCGAATCGCGCGATACGATGAAAGTGTTGTTCGTCCACGCCAAGGTGAACATCGAGGTCATGGGGGGCCAGAATCTCCTCGTGGATAAAGACACAGGGATCTCGTCCGTCCACCCGACGAATCAACTCACCGAGAATCCAGCCAAAGGTGGTTGTGCCGTAGCCCAAGTCTGTTCCCGGCTCCCACCAAAGCGGTTCGGCCGCCAATACCTGCACCATATGCTCCCAGTCGTACATCATGGCGTTATGGTCGGGGGCTCGCAGCGCCGGCAGTCCCGCAGTGTGGTTCATCACTTGACGCAAGGTGACTTCGGCTTTGCCGTTCTGGGCGAACTCAGGCCAGTAACGGGCCACAGGTGCGTCCAGCTCCAACTTGCCGCGCTCGACCAACATCAGAACGGCCACCGCGACATAGGGTTTGATAACGCAAAAGGTATTGGCCAGCGTATCGCGCGCCCAAGGCTTCACGCCCGCCTGGTCCGCCATGCCGGCCCACAGGTCGACCACCACTTCTGCACCAACCTGTACGCACAGCCCGGCGCCACGCTCCTGCGGATCATCAAACATCTCCTCGAAGGCCTGCTTGACCGCTTCAAACTGCCTTGCACATATCCCTTGCGCTTTCATACCCCGGACTCCTTGTAGGTGCAGTGATGCCTTTGAAACGTGCGCAATGCGACGAACTCACCCTCGCGAGCGAGTTTGAGAGTGCTCTTTGGAAAAACGGTTGGCCCGTTTGTATGTGCCGAAGTCATTGAACCTGACGCCTGCCTGCGCCATGACTTTATGAGCATAAGGCGCTGTCATCTGGCGAAGATAGAACGGGTCTCTCACCACGAAGTGGTGAATGCTGTGCGTGCTGCCGAAGTTGAAGCAGAACAGTTGAAACGGCCACAACCACCACGGGTTCATTACCTGGGTTTGTTGTAATGGATTACGCGGGGCTACATCGCCATAATAGTGCATGTTTGAACTTATAAAGAACAAACAGAACTGCCGTAGCAGGTTGGGCGCAATAAGGATTACGACGATGCTGTTGACGATATCCATAAACGCCAGGGTCGCCGCAGAACTGTGAATCGCTTCACCCATAAGTGACCCCACCCCGGCGTAGAGGTGATAGCCCAGGAATACATACCAGCAACCCCAATACAACAGCCCAAACGGCGTGTTGAGTCGAATAATCTTGCCTAACAATTTTACCTTTTGCCGCCATCCCGGCGCGAACACCGCATTTAGAAAACCAAATAAAAACCCATCGACCAGTTTCAATAAACGCAGTATTCCCCACGGGCTGCCACTGGTCGTAATCCATGCTTCGACATCCGACTCAGTGCCGGACTCTTTATGGTGATGAAAGTGCAGTGTGCGCCTTAGCCATGGACTGGGCATGCCCGGCCGGGCCAGCCAGCACAAAAACATCATGGCGTTGTGAGCGAAGGGTTGCTTTCTGAAATAGAGGCGATGAATCAAGTCATGCTCGATTTCATGAATAAATGACGTCAGCAGCGCATTGATCAAAATGCACGCCCATCCGGGAATAAAACCCTTTATGTAGAGACCTCCCGTGATGACCATCCCTGCCAGGGAAAACACCATCACGCTTGCCCCCAATGCATTTTGATACTGCAGGATAGGGTAACGCTGGCGCAGGTGGTTTCCGTGCTGGGTAATGCTCCGGGTTACCGTCTCGATCTTTTCCTGATCGGTATTCGGTCGATCAATTTCGATGGCTCCTTCCAAGATCTTCATCCATTCATCCTCTGCTTGCATCGGGGAGTAACCAGCCTTGTCAAGCCGGTCAAGTCAATACGCTGGGCAATAAAGCGGTCGGCATTAAAATTCCCTGGCGAATTCACGCGCAACGAAATCGACGGTGTGTTGAAAAGTTGTTAGGCTTATTCCAGGTCTCAAAATGATAAGGTAAGTTAAAGTCTTTGCAACTGTGTATTTTAGGTGGGTTAGCTATACAGTTCTTTGTGTAAAGTTTTAAAACTAAAGGATTTAGTTACAGTTTGTACAAGTATTAAAGGACATTGTACAAGTACTGCCAAGGAGGCATCATGAGATTACATCGCATCAAGTATTTCCGGCACTCTCTGCAACAATCTGACGGCAGCGTAGAGACAAACAGCCACGATGTATTTGACGCAGTGTTTTACGATGAGCCTGAAGACAATGCCGCGAATCGTGCAGGCCTTGAAGGGCTGATTCGCTACCTTCAGTGCGGAGATACTGTGGTAGTGGACAGCATGGCAACGCTCACTTCCAGTACCGAGCAGCTGTGCGTCATCATTCGGCGACTGATTGATAAGCAGGTAACGCTGGAGTTTTCCAACGAAAGCCTGATCTTTCGGCATGACTGTCTTGAAGTGGTGGAGACCATTATTGCGGTAATGGAGTTGGTTGCAGAGTTCGAGCGCACGGCGATGAGGGAAAAACAGGCCGCCGGTATCGCCAGTGCAAAGCGTCGCGGAGTCTACAGAGGTCGCAAGAAGAAACTGTCTGACAATCAGGTTGTCAATTTAATTGACCGAGCCGGCGCCGGTGAAAGCAAATCCAAATTGGCGCGTGATTTTGATATCAGTCGCCAGACGCTTTATCGATACTTGAGATCGACATAGGCGCGCCTGCGGAGGAATCGCCGAAGGCTTGCCCGGATTTGAAGTCGCCGATTGCGTAGGCTCCAGGGCCGATGCAAGGCGTGGGCTGGATTTTCTGATTGCATATATTATGCAAATTAGCATTTGCCAACCCTCAAAACTCCCGTCACTATCCGCGTTATGCAAAAACGCAACGTTTCTATCGTCTTAAGAGAACTGCTGGATCGCGACCGGATCTCCCCCACGGAGCTTCACCGGCGTACCGGCGTGCCTCAATCCACACTGTCCCGGATCCTCAGCGGCAAGATCGTTGATCCGTCGGATAAACACATCTCCCGCATCGCCGAGTACTTTCGCGTGAGCACCGACCAGTTGCGCGGGCGCGCGGCGGTGGGCGCTTTGCGCGAGGACGGGCGCGACCCGATGCATTCGGAACTCAAGGACATAAGCCTGTGGGACGACGACACCCCCGTGAATGACGACGAGGTGTCGATCCCCTTTCTGCGCGAGGTTGAATTGGCTGCTGGATCAGGAAGATTCGTCATCGAGGAAAGCGAAAAGGCCAGCCTGCGTTTTGGAAAACGCAGTCTGCGACACAACGGTGTGCAGTTCGACCAGGCCAAGTGTGTGACGGTGCGCGGCAACAGTATGCTGCCGGTACTGCGTGATGGCGCCACGGTGGGGGTGAATGCGGGCAAGAGTGGCATTGGTGACATCGTCGATGGTGACTTGTATGCCATCAATCACAATGGCCAACTGCGGGTGAAACAGCTCTACCGCCTGCCTTCCGGGATTCGTCTGCGCAGTTTTAATCGCGATGAACACCCGGATGAAGACTACAGCTTCCAGGATATCCAGGATGAGCAGATCAGCATCCTCGGTCATGTGTTCTGGTGGGGCATGTACGCCCGTTAGCCTTCTTGCGTAAGACAAAGCCCGCTCATTAGCGGGTTTTTTTTCGCCTGCAGAAAATCGGCAAAGCCTAGCGTTGCAAGGCCTGAAATGCATTCGTGCATTTCACGGCTAAAAATAAATGCATTTGTGCATTGACTGTATATGCATACATGCATATTCTCCATCTCAAGCCAGCCAACAAGGCCTGGTGGAGGCGGCAAGGATGCTGCCAAGGAAGACAAGGAAGGCACGCAACATCGGCAAGGACGCCATCAGAGCGATGGCAGGGAGGCCAGGCAACACCGGCAAGGATGCCGACGCTCTTTAGTCATACCGCTTCAACAAAAAAGGCAGCGATGAACCGGCCTGATAACGGTTCAGAGGGTTGGCAACTGACCCGGGTGTGCAGCGTAAAGCACCAGAAGCAGTTATCCGGCAGACAGGGATCGTGGTCGGAAAAACATTGAGGAAAGATCCGTACCGCGCCAGTAGCGCCGAAAGATCGATGTTGGACCGCATTACTGAAAAGCCTGGGCAACCGGGCTTTTTGGAATGCCTACCCATAAATGGATTTACCCAAGAGCCGGCCCTGCGCCGGTAGTGCTCAGCCAGGAGGCGTGACATGACAAACGAGCAGCAAGCGTTAGCGGAAATGCCTATCTGGCTGGTGATCGTACTGGCCCTGATCGGCGGGGTGTCCGGTGAAATGTGGCGCGCCGACAAGGAGGGCGCGCGCGGTTGGTCACTGGTACGACGCCTGGCCTTGCGGTCCGGTGCATGCATGGTCTGCGGGGTCTCGGCACTGATGCTCTGCTACGCCGCCGGCATGTCGATCTGGACTGCCGGCGCCATTGGTTGCCTGACCGCCATGGCCGGCGCGGATGTCGCCATTGGCCTTTATGAACGCTGGGCAGCCAAGCGCATCGGGGTCGACGAGACCCCGACCTCGCGCCCGGACCAGCAGTAACCGCAGCAAGGATGCAACCACATGAGCCTTATCGAAAAACCTTCCCAGTTGCCCGTGGCGATTGGAGCGGCGCTGAAGAGCGCCTTCCCACACTTGCCTGTAGGCAATTATCAGGACTTTACCGGCGTCGCGGATAAAACCGGCGTGCTGATCAGCGTCGAGCGCAACGGACCCGCCGTTCGCTCCCTTGAAGGGCGCAAGGCGCATGCCTTGTCGGTCTCACTCAGGGCCACGGTCGCCAGCGGGGCGGCAGCCTTTGAAGCCTGCGACCTGGCCAGCCAATTGATGGACCTGGCCCTGGATAACCGCTGGGGCCTGCCGCCCGACCAGTGTGACCTGCCGACGGCTATCGTCGCGGCGCCTTTCGGATTGACCGGGACCGAAACGGACTACGACACCTGGATCGTTTCCTTCACCCAAACCCTCTATCTCGGCCCGTTACTGCTCGAGGATCCCACAGGCAAACCGCTGTTTGCCCGCACCTGGGAAGTTTCGGACATCGACGATCCAGATCAATATCGACCCCTGCAGGAGTAGTCCATGTTCGATGCATTGCTACGCATGCAACTGGGGCCGATCGTCGAACGCCTGGCGGAAATGGAAGCCCAGCTGGAAGACCTGTATCGACGCGCAGAAAGTTTCTGCCGGATTGGCGTGTGCCAGGAGGTTGATGCCGCCAGTGGTACCTGCAAGGTCAGCCACGGGGACCTACTCAGCCCGGCGATCCAGTTTTTCAATCCGAGCGCTGGGGCGCAAACCGAAACCCGCATCCCTTCAGTGGGCGAGCAGTGCCTGCTGCTCAACTACGGCGGCGGGGAAGGGGGGACGCAGTCTGTGGCTTTGTTCGGCCTCAACAGTGGTCTGTTTCCGCCCGTGTCCGCTGTGGCGTCGCTGACGCGCCGTCGTTATCAGGACGGCACCCAAAGCGACTATGACGACGCCAGCCACATTTTCAATTGGGTCAACGGCCCCACCACATTCAGCGGCTCCCGCGAGCAGGTCGACCTCAAGGTCGGCGCCGCGAGCCTGAGCATGAATGCCCAGAGCATCACCCTGCAACTCGGCGCCACCGGCTTATTGCTGGATGCCACCGGTGTGCATTTGAGCGGCCCGGTGGTGGATCACCAGGGTCGCGTGATCAGCAGCGCATAAGGATTTGCCATGATCGGAATCGACAGGAACACCGGGGCAGCCGTGGATGACTGGCTGCAATTTGTACAGCGCGCCACCCGAGCGCTGACCACCCCCGTAGGGACACGCCAGAAGCGCCCGTTGTACGGCTCGATGGTCCCGCAACTGCTCGGCCAGAACCTCGGCGATGACCTCTTGCTCCTCGCCCAAAGCCATGCCGCCCAAGCCTTTTTCAACCCTCAGAACGGCATCGCCGACTTCCAACCCCAGGTCATCGTCGCCACTCGCCAGGGCGCCGGCCTGCTGCTGCGTTTTGCCGGCACCTGGAAAAACCGCCAACAGACTTTTGAGGTCGTGACATGAGCATGTTGATCCCAGGCCAGAACCAATTGGCGGAACCGGCGATTATCACGGTCGACGCGTTCGAGCCGTTGCTCGCCGAGTTCAAGGCGTTTGTCGTCGACTATGTCGCCACCCGAGCACCGCAAAGCGCGGCTAAGCTCAAGGTCAGCCTCGACAATGAAAGCGAACTGCTGACCCTGGCCCTGGAAGCGTTTTGCGTGCGCTTGCAAACCCACGAACGCAAGTACAACGCCCGCATCAAGCAGATGCTGGCGTGGTGGGCGACCGGCAGTAACCTGGATGCACGCCTGGCGGACATGGGCCTTGAGCGCCAGGTGCTCGATCCAGGCGATCCCGCCGCGTTCCCGCCCGTGCCGCCGACCCTGGAAAGCGATGATGATGCCCGCCTGCGCTATTACCTGGCGCCCCATGCGCCGGCAGCAGGCTCGCGCATGCAGTATCGCCGTGAGGTGTTTACCCTCGGCGAGCGGCCGGCGGTGAAGGTGCAAAGCGCCACCCCTGGCGTGGTGACCGTCAGCTACACCTTTGATCCGGACGGTTATGCGGCCCAGGTCAAGGACGGAAACGCACGACGCACCGCGCCCGGTGAAGTGATGGTCACTGTGCTGTCCAGGGAGGGTGATGGCAGTGCTTCTGCCGATTTGCTTGACGGTGTGCGTCGACATTTCGCACGGCCCGATGTACGGCCGGAAACTGACCTCGTCACGGTCCAAGGTGCACAGATTCAACACTACAAGATTCGCGTGGTGGCCAAGATCAATGCCGGTCCGGATTCGGGCCTGACCCAAGTGGCTGCACAACAGCTGCTGCAAACCTATGCCGACTCCTGCCATCGCCTGGAAGGGCGCGTCGACCCAAGTTGGATCGACTACGCCATCCACAGTGCCGGCGCCGCGCAGCTGCAAATCCTCGAACCGCTGCAGCCGATTATCAGCACGGCATTCCAGGCCCCGTACTGCACGGGCGTCGAGGTGGAGGTGCGCACGCTATGACTGAACCCAAAGCGAGCTTGTTGCCCGCCAACAGCTCACCGCTTGAGAAAGCTCTGGACCTGGGGTTCGGCTATTTGCTGGAGCGGGTCACGCCGCCTTTCCCACAGTTGATGGACCCGGATCACACGCCTTCGGCGTTCTTGCCCTACCTGGCAGCGGACCGCGCGGTGAACGAATGGAGCACCACGGCCCCCGAGGCGGAGAAGCGCCTGACCGTCAAACTTGCCTGGCCCACCGCGCGACAGGCCGGTACCCGCCAGGCCCTGGAAAATGCGGCCAAGGGCTTGCAACTGAGCCCCGAAGTGCGCGCCTGGTACGAACAGAAACCACCGGGTGTGCCCTACAGCTTTGCCGTACGCGCCTGGACCGATTTGCCCTACAGCGAAACCATCGATGCCCGACTCGACCGCCGCTTGGCCGACGCCAAAAGCGAGCGCGACATCCTGTCGATCTCGGTGGGCCTGAGTGCTTTCGGTCGCCATGTCATTGGCGCCGCCACGCTGTGCGGCGAACTCACCACGATCTACCCAAGCGTGCTGGCTGGCGTCGAGGCCGCGGGCCGCGCCTTTATGGCGGCCGGTCTGTACAGCGTCGAAACCACCACCCTTTATCCACAGGAGCACTAAATGGCTGACTATTACACCCTGCTCACGAATGCGGGGATCGCCTACGAAACCGCCTGCAAGGCGGCTGGCGTGCCGATCAAACTGGCGCAGATTTCCGTCGGCGACGGCAACGGCGCCGTCTACAACCCCGATGCCAGCGCAAAAGCGCTGAAACGCGAAGTCTGGCGCGGACCGCTGAATGCGCTGTTCCAGGACGAGAAAAACGCCAACTGGCTGATGGCCGAAGTCACCATTCCATCGGATGTCGGCGGCTGGTATGTGCGCGAAGCCGGGCTGTGGACGGACACCGGAATCTTGTATGCCATCGTCAAGTATCCAGAGTCGTATAAGCCGGTGTTGGCGACTTCGGGCTCGGGGAAGGAGTTTTATATTCGCTCGATCTTCGAGACGAGTAACGCGGCGATTGTGACGTTGTTGATTGATGACACGGTGGTGAAGGCGACTCGGGCTTGGGTGATGGATTATCTGAAGCAGGGGACGTATTCCAAGGCCGAGATTGAGGCGATGATTGCTCAGTCCTCGGCGCTGCCGGTGGGGTCCATGGTTGCGTTTCCAGTCGACAAGGTCCCGGTGGGATTCCTGGAAATTGATGGCAGCGTGAAGAGTGCCTCGGCCTATCCCGATTTGGCGAAGTTTCTGGGTACGGCGTTCAATAAGGGGGATGAGGGCGCCGGGAATTTTCGACTGCCAGAGTCGCGTGGGGAGTTTTTGCGGGGTTGGGATCATGGGCGGGGGGTTGATGCTGGGCGTGCAATTGGCGTAAGTCAGCTTGATCAGATGCAGGGTCACGTTCATGCACCGCCTAAGGGTTCTACAGCATATTCAGCTTTCGGCCCGGGCGGTTCCGCTCTAGCGACCGGTAGCGGGATCATAAATCCTAACGCTTCGGGTTCTCCTGTTAGCGATGGCGTAAACGGCGAACCTCGGTTAGGTGCAGAAACCCGCCCACGCAACCTCGCGGTGATGTGGTGCATCAAAGCCTGGAACGCCCCCATCAATCAGGGAAATATCGACATTGCCGCGCTGGTCAGTGAACTCGATGCACTTAAGTCTGCTGTTCCAGTCGGCTCGATTGTTCCTTTCCCCAAAGCAGCTGTACCACCGGGGTATCTGGAACTGGACGGCAGTGTGCAAAGCATCGCCGCCTATCCGGACCTGGCCAGGTATCTTGGCACCACGTTCAATACCGGTAGCGAAGCAGCAGGCTTCTTTCGGCTGCCTGAATCGCGTGGGGAATTCCTGCGTGGCTGGGATCATGGGCGTGGGATCGACGCAGGTCGAGATATTGGGACTGCACAAAAAGGCAGCCTGCAAACGGTAGATTCGACGATCACAACAGTCACTGTTACCGGTCTATATAACGCAAGTGTCACGCCTGAATCGAATGCCCGAACATCGTTCGGGTTGGACATCGCCAACCCTTCTGACTACCCAGGTGCCGCATATGGAGGCGTTGCGGGTAGTGGGGGCACGATGGCTGCCGAGGGTAATAATTTCGGCGTCACCCGCCCTCGCAACCTGGCAGTCATGTGGTGCATCAAGGCCTGGAACGCACCGGTCAATCAAGGAACCATCGACGTTTCGGTACTCGCTTCACAGGCAACCGAAACCAATCAAGGCACGGCAAAGACAGCCACCCAACCCCAAGCCGACGCTGGGGTCGATGACGCCACAATCGTCACCCCGAAAAAAATGCGCTTCGGCTTTGCAATGAACTTCACCGCAGCCAGTGGATACGTCCTGTTTCCAACGTGGCTCGGCGGCTTGCTGATTCAATACGGCCGCGCCTCCCTGGCGGCTGACCAGTTCACCACACTGACCTGGCCACTTGCCTGGCCCGATGCGTGTTATGCCATTTCCGGCGCGGTGCACTCGTCACTTGCCCGTGTCGACGACGGTATCTCCGCACAGTATCGAAGTCTGACTAAAACCACGGTCATCCTGGACCGGCAAGACATCGGCACGGCAGTAGCCAACAACCGCGACATGTTCGTTATCGGAATCGGAAAATAACCATGAGCATTTTTTATTGCGCAGAAACGGGCGGATTTTATCTGCCCGGCATGCAGCCATCTGATAGGGCCTGCCAGGAAATCACCCATGCGCGCCACGCTGAGCTTCGCGCTCAAAACGCTGCCGGAAAAATCATTGCTGCAGATGAGCTGGGTGCCCCGGTCGCCATTGATCCACCAGGGCTGAGCATCGAGCAAATGGCCGCTAAAGAGCGTGCGTGGCGAGACCGGCAGTTGGTGACCGCGACCGGTCTGCGCGATCGGCATCGCGATCAGCTGGAATTGGGCATCCCAACGACGCTGGAAGCAGAGCCTTTCACGGCGTTGCTGAACTACCTGCAGTTGCTGCGTGACTGGCCGCAGTCTGCGGATTTTCCCACGTTGCAAAAGCGTCCGGCCCCCCCGGACTGGCTCGCCGAACACACCGATTAAACCTCAACTGCCCCCCAAACCGCCCTCCGCGGTTTTTTTTCGCCTGGAGATTACCCCACATGGCAAACCGCCAAACCTACACCGTCCTCATCCCTTTCCCCACCGGCGCCGGCCATTGGTCCACCGCCGGCGAGCAGCTGGAACTGCTGGACGTCGAAGCATCCGCCCTGCGCACCGCCGGCCGCCTGGAACTCACCAGCGTCCTTGCTGCGCAGCAAACCATCCCGGCCAAAAAGGCCACCACCAAGAAGGCTGACTAATCATGGCTGAGGTTTTGAACTTCGAGCACAACGGCATCACCGTCAATGCCACTGAATCCCCCGAGGCCATGGGTGGCCTTGGCGACAACGTGATCGGCCTGGTCGGCACTGCGCCGAATGCGCATGCGTCGATCCCCAAGAACGCGCCGTTGCGCATCAACAGCTTCACCACCCAGGCGCTGCTGGACCCCACCGGTGCTGAGTCGGGCACGCTGTTTCACGCCGTCTACCAGATCCTCAAAGTGGTGAAGGTACCGGTGTACGTGGTGATCGTGGAGGAGGGCGCGACACCGGCCGACACCCTCAACAACGTGATTGGCGGTGACGAGCCGATCACCGGTCGCAAGTTGGGCCTGGCGGCACTGGCGAATGTGCCGGAAGACCTGACCATCATCGGTGCCCCGGGCTTCACTGGCACCAAGGCCGTGGCCGGCGAGTTTGCCGCGTTCGGCAAGCGCATCAAGGCCCGCGTGGTGCTGGATGGCAAGGACGCAGCAGTGGCTGACCAGGTGACCTACAGCGGCGAACTGGGCGGTGCCGACCTCGGTTTCGACCGGTGCCTGCTGGTGCACAACATGCCGTCGGTGTACTCCAAGGCGGCGAAGAAAAACGTGTTTCTCGCCCCCTCGTCCCTGGCTATCGCCGCGTTGGCGAAGGTCAAGCAGTGGGAAAGCCCGGGCAATCAGGTGACGTTTGCCGAGGACGTGTCCCGCGTGGTCGAGTACAACATCCTCGACACCTCCACCGAGGGCGACCTGCTCAACCGCTACGGCGTGAGCTACTACGCGCGCACCATCCTTGGCGGCTTCTCGCTGCTGGGCAACCGCTCGATCACCGGCAAGTTCATCAGCTACGTGGGCCTTGAAGATGCGATCAGCCGCAAGCTGGTCAAGGCCGGCCAGAAAGCCATGGCCAAGAACCTCACCAAGTCTTTCATGGACCAGGAGGTCAAGCGCATCAACGACTGGCTGCAAACCCTGGTCGCCGACGAAACCATCCCCGGCGGCAGCGTGTACCTGCACCCGGAATTGAACAGTGTCGAAAAGTACAAGAACGGCACCTGGTACATCGTCATCGACTACGGCCGCTACGCGCCGAACGAACACATGATTTATCAACTCAATGCCCGCGATGAAATCATCGAGCAGTTCCTGGAGGACGTTCTCTAATGTTTACCAATCGAGTCAGACAGGCCATTGCGGCCACCCTTCAAGGCCTGCCGTTGTCCGCGACGGTGGAGGAGTTCTCCCCGCCGAAGATCGAGTTCGAAATGGAGTCCATGTCCGGCGGGCGCTTCATCGCCGAAGAAATGGCCAAGAGCGGCAAAGTGCTCGGCGCAACCCTGGTGCTGCAAGGCGCCGGCCCGGAAGTCATGTTGGCGCTGGGCGTGCGCCTGGGTGATGACATCCTGCTGAACGTGCGCGAAGCCGGCCAGGACCAGGACGGCAAGACCTATTTCACTTACCACACAGTCGGCGGCAAGCTGAAATCCCTGACCGAGGCCAAGCTGAAAATGGGCGAAAAGGCCACCACCACCCTGGAGCTGTCCTGCCGCACTTACAACCGCTTGGAAAACGGTATTTCGGTGATCGACATCGACGTGCGCACCCAGAAGTTCGTGCTCAACGGCGTCGACATCCTCGGCGACGCGCGCCGCGCTGTATTGATGCCGTAAGGGCTACCGTGACCTGAAGTGGACACAGCCAATGTGGGCGCCGGGCTTGCCCGCGATGCAGGCGGCTCGGTGTGCCTGGTGCACCGAGCTGTTGCCATCGCAGGCAAGCCAGCTCCCACATTGACCGCGCGCAGCTTTAGATTTGCGCTGCTTTCAACATCGCATAAACAAGGAATTGCCCCATGGCCTGGATGCCACCGCTGCATGTCCTGCTGTCCCCGATCACCGCCGATACCGGCGCGACGATCCAGCAGGTTCAACTCAAACCGCTGTACTACGCCGCGCAAAAAGACGCGCTGGCCCGGGCCGGTGATGACGAGGATGACCAGTTCTTCGAACTGGCGAAACTCGCCACCGGCCTGTCGGAAAAAGAGCTCGACCAACTCAAGCGACCGGACTACGTGACCATCGCCCAATACGTACACGAGATGTCGACTCGTCCGGCGTCATTCTTCCTTGGCGAACAAACGGAATCGCCCCACGACCAGCCCGTCCAGCTGTTGCTGCCCCTCGACGCAGCGGGCCGCACCCTGACTGAACTGGTCCTGGAAATGCCCGCCCTGCGCGCCACCAAGGTGATGAAGAAACTCGCCACCAACAAGGAGCGCGCCGAATTCATCACCGCGCATTGCAGCGGCTTGATGATCCCCGATCTCGCCTGCCTGACCGTGCCCGACTGGACCGAATTGCAGGAGCGCATCGACCATTTTTTAAATCAACCGGCGGCCTTCTTTCGCAACGCGACATCGAAGTGATCCTCGATGTGGTGCCGCTGGTTTACTCGGTAAATGAAGCGGAGATCCTGGATTGGGATGCCGCAAAAGCATTGCGCCGCTACGACATCGCGATGACTCGCCTTGGCGTTAAACAGGAGTAGAGCGGGATGCAAGAGACTAAATATGGGCTCAGGCTAGCCCAGGAGGACTTTCGCTGGATGTTCGGCGAGGCCGATCTAGGCAATGTGCTGGCACCGTTTTCCACAAGTGCTGCGGCACCTGTAAGCCTGGAGGCGGCCTCGCAGCTGCCGTTCGAACTGCGCTCCGCGTTGGTCACCCTCAGCGTGGACATCAACGCCTTGACCCAGGAGCAAGTGCGACTGCGCGAGACGCTGGAGATGCTCAACAGCACGTTGTCCATCAATGGCGACTCTCTGGTGCCCAAAGCGGCTGATGTTGCCACGAGCGTATTGAAAGATGAGCCCAAGAAGCCCGCTGATGGTGATCTTGCGAGCGCGGCCAAGGCGGTTGGAGGCGAGTTGTGGGACGCGTTGAAAAGCAAAGCTGCTGAAAAAACGATTGATTTGACCTTTGACCTAATCACTAAGGGCGCCAAAAGTATCAAAAATCGGGGTTGGCGTGGTTCAGGCCTAACGAACCCGTTCGGAAAAAAACGCCAGGCCTTGGTTGCTTCGCCACCAGGCATTCAACCGGGTGCGACCACGCAAAGCTTTCAATCCTTTGCCGGGTCAAGCGTTGCAGCACCAACGTTATCGCGGCTAAACCTATCTTCGGGTGCCCTGAACGATGCCTTTGCCACGCTTGGATCCACCGGCATTCGACGGCTGGCGCCATTGAGAACCGCCGAAGCCACCCTGGACGTGATTCAGGGCGTACGCAACGGCGACGCCAAAGCCATCGGCACCGGCCTGAGTACGGCCGGCGGTGCCTGGGCGGGCGCTTCTGCCGGCGCGGCAATTGGCACTCTGGTCTTCCCCGGCGCAGGCACCGTGGTCGGCGGGGCCCTGGGTGGCTTATTGGGCAGTGAGGCAGGCGCCTGGCTGGGTGAAAAACTGTTCGGTTCGAGTGACCGCCTGCCGCCGCCGAACGCGGTCAGCAAGGAGCTCAACAGCGCTCGCGCCGACAACGTTCAAGTTTCGATTGCCCCGAGTATCCAGATCACCGGTGTCAACCCGGCAGACGCCCAGCAAGTGGCCAATCAAGTGATCCAGGCCCTGCAATTTCAATGCGTGCCAATGCTCACCGACTCGCTGGGGATCCGGCGCAACGCGGCACTGACCGACCCAGGAGGTGATTGATGCGACAGCAAATGGTACTGGGCGACTTTATCTTTGGTCTTTCCCGAGGGTTTGCCTACTCCACGTTGTCCCGTGGCAGCGACGGCGGCTGGAGCGACCTGGCGATTATCGCCAGCAAGCCGCAGTCGCGGCAAAGCGGACAGAAGCTGGAAAAACTCACGTTTACCGGCGCCGCCATGTACGGCATCGGCATGCAGCGACTGGATGAACTGCGCGCGCTGCAAAACAAGCGGGCGCCTTTGCCTCTGGTGGATGGGATCGGCCGCAACTGGGGCCTGTGGCGTATCAATTCGGTGCAGGAAAACCAGAGCAATGTGATTGATGACGGCACCGCCATGGTCATGACTTGGACCCTTGAACTGGAGGAATTCGTCAATGCGTAGAGTGCGAAGTATCGCCGGTGATTCGGTCAATCTGCTGCTCTATCGTGAGTTGGGGCGTTGCGACGATGTGGCTGAAGAAACCCTGTGGCGCTTGAACCCGGATCTTGCCGAGTACGGCCCGGTGCTACCGGCGGGCGTGTGGGTAATCGTGCCGGAGATGCAATCACGGCCGGCTGCGTTGCGGCCTGTCCTGGCGTGGGATTGAGGAGGTTTTATGGCTCAGGGATTTACGCCGATCGTGGAGTTTTACGGCGCCAATGCGGCATTGCTTAATCAACGGATCATGAGCTGGAGTCACACCGACGCGGCGGGTATCGAGTCTGACCGGCTGGAGCTGACGCTCAATATCGAAGACCTTGAAGGTCTGCCGAGCTTGAGCGGCAAGATCGGCATGCGCGTCGGTTACTCAGAGTCGGGACTGGTAGAGAAGGGCGAGTTCGTGATTACCCAACGTACCCCCGTCCTGTTTCCCATGCGCCTGATGATCGTCGCGACGGCCGCACCTTTCAGCGTGGGCGACCCGCGCGGCTACCGTCAGCGGCGCTCCGCCAGTTACGGGCCTACGACCCTGGGGGCACTGTTTCGGCAATTGGTCGGCCGGCATGGTTTTTCGCCGCGTGTGGCGCCGTCGCTTGAGGGTATTGCGATTGCTCATATCGACCAATCCAATGAAAGCGACATGGCGTTTATCACGCGACTGGCCAGTCGCTACCACGCGGTGACGAAGCCGTTCAACGAGTTGTATGTGCTGGCCGAAGCGGGGCAAGCCAAATCGGTGTCCCTTAAACAATTGCCGGAGGTGAAGTTGTCCGTGACCCAGGATAACCGTCCCGGTGACCAGGCCTTCATAACCGCCACGCTCAACGATAAAACCCGCTCCAAATACATGGGCAGCCGTGTCACCTGGTGGGATGTTGCCGGTGGCAAACAGCACGTGGTCGAGGTCGGGGTCGCGCCTTTCAAGACCCTGCGCCAACGTTGCCAGAACGAAGAGGAAGCGCGTGCGGTCGCTGAAGGTGAACTGCGTCGCGTCGGGCGAGAGGGGCTGGAGATGGTGATTGATTGCCCTGGTAACCCGTTGGTGGCTGCCGAAGGGCTGCTGCGCCTGGATGAAACCTGGCCGGCGTATATGCAAGGCCAGTGGTCGATAACCAAGGTGATCAATGCGGGGGACCCGGTAAAGGGCTATCGCAGCACGATCACGGCCGGTGGTTTGTCTACATAAGGACCTTTGAAGGTGAACGTGGTGGTGATAACTCAGCCCCAATTGATCCAAATCATGCCTGGAGCCCGCCGTGTAGCGGGCATTTTTTTAGCGGATTTCAATGCCGCCTTTATCCGGTACCAGATCAACAGTGTGCAGCGCGCTGCCGCCTTTCTAGCCCAGATCGGCCACGAGTCCGGCGAATTGCACTACATGCGCGAACTGGGCAGTGACGCGTATTTGAGCAAGTACGATACCGGTGCATTGGCCGTGCGCCTGGGCAACACGCCCGAAGCGGATGGTGACGGCCAACAGTACCGGGGGCGGGGGCTGATCCAGATCACCGGCCGCCGCAACTACCTGGCCTGTAGCCAGGCCCTGTTCGGCGACGATCGTCTGTTGCGGGAACCGACATTGTTGGAGCAGCCGCAATGGGCGGTCGAATCGGCCGCCTGGTTCTGGCAGAGCAACGGCCTGAACGAGCTGGCGGATCACGATCAGTTCACCACCATCACACGGCGTATCAACGGTGGGCTCAATGGGCTGGAGGACCGTTTGCGCCTGTGGGCGCGCGCCAAGGCGGTGTTATGCGTGTCTTAGGCGTGTGCCGCCTGATCGGTGTCTGCCTGCTGGTGGCTATTGTCTGGCAGGTGCAGGCGTGGCGGTACGGGGTGCAGATTGAACGCTTGTCGGCACTGCAGGTTCAGGCAATCTTGCAGCAACAGCAGGCTGAACAGGACAAACGGCTGGCCCTGGAGCAACAGCTCAGTGCCAGTGACCAACAACATGCCCGGGAATTGAGCGATGCCCAACGTCATCAGGCAGCTCTGCGTGATCGCCTGGCCACTGCTGATGTGCGGTTGTCAGTCCTTCTCGACGCCTCCAGTGGCTGTCCAGTGCCAGCCACCGCCACCGCCGGCGGCGTGGTTCATGCAGCCGCGCGAGCCCGACTTGACCCGGCGCATGCTCAGCGAATTATCGGCATCACCGACGACGGTGATAACGCCCTGATTGCCTTGCGCGCCTGCCAGGCGTATGTGCGCGCCATCGCCCGCTAATCTCTTGATCCAGTCTGTCGCTTGCATGCGCGATTTGCTCCTGTAGGGTAGGCAAACCCCCACCCACTTCTGGAGATGACCGTGAAGGAAATCACTCAACTTGCCGCTGAACTGGGTCGCCGCTTGCAGGTACTCAATGCGCACGTCACCACGGCCGAATCCTGCACCGGTGGCGGTATCGCCGAGGCGATCACGCGGATTCCCGGCAGTTCGGCGTGGTTCGAGGCAGGGTATGTCACCTATTCCAACCGTCAGAAAACCCGTCAGTTGAATGTGCCCGAGGCGTTATTTCCCAAGGTCGGTGCGGTCAGCCAGGAAGTGGTCGAAGCGATGGTGCGCGGCGCTCAGGAAAAAAGCCTGGCGCGGTTCGCCGTGGCGGTGAGTGGAGTGGCCGGGCCGGATGGCGGTTCGCCGGACAAACCGGTGGGCACGGTGTGGCTCGCGTTTGGCGTGGGTGACGAGGTTACGGCCGAGCTTGCGCACTTCCCTGGCAGTCGCGACGAAGTCCGCCGACAGACGGTAAAGGCCGCCCTTGAAGGCTTGATGCGACGAGCTGCAGCAGAAATAGACAATCAGGGGTAGGCGATCTCTGATCTTTGTGGAACAATACTGTCTACTTATACAGGTGTTGGCCGTCAGGCCTTATTGATTACGTGAGGACTTTAATGGACGACAACAAGAAGAAAGCCTTGGCTGCGGCCCTGGGTCAGATCGAACGTCAATTCGGCAAGGGTGCCGTAATGCGTATGGGCGATCACGACCGTCAGGCGATCCCGGCTATTTCCACTGGCTCTCTGGGTCTGGACATCGCGCTCGGCATTGGCGGCCTGCCAAAAGGCCGTATCGTTGAAATCTACGGTCCTGAATCTTCCGGTAAAACCACCCTGACCCTGTCGGTGATTGCCCAGGCGCAAAAAATGGGCGCGACCTGCGCGTTCGTCGACGCCGAGCACGCCCTGGATCCTGAATACGCCGGCAAGCTGGGCGTCAACGTTGACGACCTGTTGGTTTCCCAGCCGGACACCGGTGAGCAAGCCCTGGAAATCACCGACATGCTGGTGCGCTCCAACGCCATCGACGTGATCGTGGTCGACTCCGTGGCTGCCCTGGTGCCGAAGGCTGAGATCGAAGGCGAAATGGGCGACATGCACGTGGGCCTGCAAGCCCGCCTGATGTCCCAGGCGCTGCGTAAAATCACCGGTAACATCAAGAACGCCAACTGCTTGGTGATCTTCATCAACCAGATCCGTATGAAGATCGGCGTGATGTTCGGCAGCCCGGAAACCACCACCGGTGGTAACGCGTTGAAGTTCTACGCTTCGGTCCGTCTGGACATCCGTCGTACTGGCGCGGTGAAAGAAGGTGACGAGGTGGTGGGTAGCGAAACCCGCGTTAAAGTCGTGAAGAACAAAGTGGCCCCGCCTTTCCGTCAGGCCGAGTTCCAGATTCTCTACGGCAAGGGTATCTACCTGAACGGCGAGATGATCGACCTGGGCGTGCTGCACGGCTTCGTCGAGAAGTCCGGTGCCTGGTATGCCTATAACGGCAGCAAGATCGGCCAAGGCAAGGCCAACTCGGCCAAGTTCCTGGCGGACAACCCGGATATCGCCGCCACGCTTGAGAAGCAGATTCGCGACAAGCTGCTGACTGCAGCGCCAGACGTGAAAGCTGCCGCCAACCGTGAGCCGGTTGAGGAAGTAGAAGAAGTCGACACTGACATCTGAAGCAAACGATGACAGTTGTACTGGATACACTCGTCGCCGTTCGGCGCACTGCGATGGACCTGCTCGCTCGTCGCGAGCATGGTCGAGTCGAGCTGACGCGTAAGCTGCGTCAGCGCGGTGCGGAGCCTGAGATGATTGAAACCGCCCTCGACCGGTTGACGGAAGAGGGGCTGCTTTCCGAGTCCCGTTACCTTGAAAGCTTTGTATCCTACCGAGCCCGCTCGGGCTACGGCCCGGCGCGCATTCGTGAGGAACTGAGCCAGCGAGGCCTGCAACGCGCGGATATTGACCTGGCCCTGCGAGAGTGCGGGATCAGTTGGCAGTCGCAACTGGAAGACACTTGGCGTCGCAAGTTCTCGGGCCATCTTCCCATCGATGCCAAAGAGCGCGCGAAGCAAGGGCGCTTCCTCAGTTATCGCGGGTTTTCGATGGACATGATCAGCCGCTTGCTCAGCGGTAAGGCCATGGACGACTGACACCTTGGTGCCTCGCCTGCTCTGATACCCCGTCTCCCGTGGCAAACGAGTTTCTGTAGCAAACGGGCCTCTGTGGTACACCGACTTCTATGGCAAACGGGCGTCTGTGGCAAAAGGGCGTCTATGGCAATCGGGCTTCTGTGGCGAGCGGGCTTGCCCCGCGTTGGGCTGCGAAGCAGCCCCAATCCCCTCCACCCGCCCAAAATGATCCCTCCAAAAAGGCCCACTATGAAAATAGTGGGCCTTTTGTCGTTCCTTCAAAAAATCAAGCCGGCTCCGGCGCCAACCGCTGCTGCGCCTTCCCCTGAGCCTGTGCCCAGTTCTCCGGCAAGTTGATGTAATCCACCAACTCTCTCAAGCGGCCCTGATCGCGGCCATTGAAGTTGAACACCAACCGCGTCAGATGGCTGAACCTTGGCTCGTCATGCTCCTCGCCCGTGTAGGCAAGTTGCTGGAAATCCCCACTCAATCGCAGGCTGGCAAACTCGCTTTGCAAATGGGCCAACGCTCGATCACTGAGCGGGTGATTCATGCGCACCACAAACTCGCGTTTCAGCCAGCGTGTGGAGTGGAAGTTGGCATAAAACTGATTGATCTCTTCCACCGCCTCTTCGGCGCTGTAGACCAGCCGCACCAGCTTGAGGTCAGTCGGCAGGATATAGCGATTGGCTTCCAGCTGGCTGCGGATGAAGTCCAGGGCGCCCTGCCAAAAGCCGCCTCCGGGTGCATCCAGCAATACCACGGGCACCAGTGGGCTCTTACCGGTCTGGATCAGGGTCAGTACTTCCAGGGCTTCATCCAGGGTGCCGAAACCACCCGGGCACAACACCAACGCATCGGCTTCCTTGACGAAGAACAGCTTGCGGGTAAAGAAGAAGTGGAACGACAGCAGGTTCTCGGTGCCATCGATAGTCGGGTTGGCATGCTGTTCAAACGGCAGGGTGATATTGAAGCCCAAGCTGTGTTCCAGGCCGGCACCTTCATGGGCTGCCGCCATGATGCCGCCGCCGCCGCCCGTGATCACCATCAGGTCCGAGCGTGCCAGGGCCGCGCCCACTTCCCGGGCCAGCGCGTACAGCGGGCTTTCCACCGGGGTACGGGCCGAGCCAAACACCGTGACCTTGCGCCGGCCCTTGAACTGTTCCAGTACACGGAAGGCATGGTCCAGCTCGCGGATGGCTTGCAAGGTTATCTTGGCGTTCCAGCGGTTGCGGTCATCCTGGGCCATGCGCAGCACGGTCAGGATCATGTCGCGATACAGGGGAATGTTCGGGCTGTTGGGAGCGACCAGTTGGAGTTGTGCTTCGACCTGTTGTGTAAGGTCGGTCCCGTTTTCTTCAAAATGACGGAGCAGGCGGTCATTCGGTTCGTAAGGCATTCAACTTCTCCTTCTTCACAGAGACCGGGCCATCGGCGAGATATTCGTCCGGGGGCCACGACACTGCATGTGTCGCTGCATACCCAATGCATTGCACGTGTTCGCTAGGCAGCAAACGGGCTCTGTATGTTCCTTGTGATTTAAAAACCTTTGCACTGCAAGTCGCAGGAGGGCAACCCTCTTTTGCCCTGAAAATGTTACAGAACGGCGTGGAAACCGTTGTGGACGGGCGGTTGGGATAGCTTGATCATGGGCCGAAAAACCCTTGGCTGGCAACCGCTTATTGGTCACTCATCAGCAAGTTTAGCCGTGTAAAGGGAGTTGACGCGGGGGGAGTGCGCGCCACCGAAAAGCAGCGCGCTGGGGGCAGGCAAGGGTTACTTTTTCTTCTTGGCGGCAGCCGGTGCCGGGCAGTCCGCTTCCACGAACTTCACCGATGCCACAGGACGGTTGGTCTTGTTCTCGGTGATTTCGTAGCGCATTACCGCGCCCTTGGCCATCAGCTCGCGGTAGCCTTTGTTCAGGCACACGCTCTGGCCCAGTTGGAAATACACCGCCTTGGGGTTGGCACGCATCTGTTCGGCGCGGTCGGGCAACACGCTCAAGTGATCGATCAGCTGCATACCTTCAACGGTGTAGGCCACTTCCAGGGTTTTTTCGTCGATTTCCCGGGGCAGGTCCTTGTTGCTTTCGGCCGCGACGCTTTGCAGCTTCCGGTTCATTTGGGCCTCCAGCAGCGAGGCCGCCTGGGCGCCGACGGGCAATACCAGCGCAAGGGCGATGGAAGGGGCGGCAAGACGCAGCATGGAACGCAGCATGAAACTCTCCTGATTCGGTTACTGGTGCATAGACCAGCCACTGCGCTGTGCGTTCAGTGGCGCGCAATTATAGGTGAGCCGTTGCCACTACAGCCAGGCGTATCGCTGGTAAACTGCCGCCACTTCAGTCTTCCACGAGTTTTTCCGTGTCGATCTACCCCTCTTTACGGCCCACCCAATGAGCCACGCCGTTTCCCGCCTGCGTACCCAGCGCCTGGCGCGGGCCGTCAGGCCGTTTCTGAACCGTGGCTCGCGGGCCGAACGCTGCCCCGGCTGCCGCGTGATCCCCGAGTATTGCCTGTGCGCCTGGCGACCCAAGGTCGCGGCCAGGTCGGCGATGTGCCTGTTGATGCATGATGTCGAGCCGATGAAGCCCAGCAACACCGGCTGGCTGATTGCCGATGTGATCGACGACACCACGGCGTTTGCCTGGTCGCGCACTGAAGTCGACCCGGAGTTGCTCACCTTGCTGGCTGACCCGCAGTGGCAACCCTATATCGTATTCCCCGGCGAATTTGTCGCGCCTGAGCGCGTCGTCAGCGCAGTGGCGGTGGAGGAGGGCAAGCGCCCGTTGTTCATCCTGCTGGATGGCACGTGGAGCGAAGCGCGCAAGATGTTCCGCAAAAGCCCGTACCTGGAGCATTTGCCGGTATTGAGCCTGGCGCCCGAGCAGCTCTCGCGCTACAAACTGCGTCGCTCCAAGCGCGATGACCATTTCTGCACCGCCGAAGTCGCGGCCTTGTGCCTTGAGTTGGCCGACGATGGCGCCGCCAGCGAAGTGCTGGACGCCTACCTCGACGTCTTCAGCAGCCATTACCTGGCCGCCAAGTTCCAGCTGCCCCTGGACCCGACCGACATCGTCCATACTCGTCTGGCACCTTATATACCTGCGGTATAACCAGACGACGTTTGCATGATGGCACCGTAAACCCGCGCCCCGCTAAAATGCCCGCGGGCGTAGTGCTTGACCCCCCAGGCTGCGCTGGGCATGCTGGGCGCCGATTGGGGTGCAACCGTGAATTTTCGACGTCGTTCCAAGTGCTTTTGACGTTGAACGTACCCTGTGGCGTCGGCTGCCTGGCTGTCGCCTTGTGTCTTGGTGAACCCTGAACCCATCAGGGCTGCCATAAAAAACAGGATCATTTAATCAATGGCCACATACGAAATCCTGATAGCCGATGACCACCCGCTGTTTCGCAGTGCGCTGCATCAAGCCGTCACCCTGGGCCTGGGCCCTGACGTACGCTTGGTCGAAGTGGCCAGCATTGCCGAACTGGAAGCCCGCCTCACCGAAAAATCCGACTGGGACCTGGTGCTGCTCGACCTGAACATGCCGGGTGCCTACGGTTTCTCCGGGCTGGTGCTGCTGCGCGGGCAATACCCGCAGATTCCCGTGGTGATGGTTTCGGCCCAGGAAGAAGCCGATGTGGTGGTGCGCTCCAAGGAGTTTGGCGCCAGCGGTTTCATTCCCAAGTCCAGCTCGATGGAAGATATCCAGAAAGCAGTACGCACCGTATTGGATGGCGATGTGTCCTGGCCGCCACAGGCGTTTGAAGAAATCAACGTGTCCGACGAAGCCAAGGCCGCCCGCGATGGCCTGGCCAGCCTCACACCCCAGCAGTTCCGCGTGCTGACCATGGTCTGCGAAGGCTTGTTGAACAAGCAGATTGCCTTCGAGCTGAGCGTGTCCGAAGCGACGATCAAGGCCCATGTGACGGCGATCTTCCGCAAGTTGGGAGTGCGTACACGCACCCAGGCGGCGCTGCTCTTGCAACAACTTGAGTCAATTTCGCAGCACTAAGCTGTCAGCGATTCACGCTTTTTTGACTTGGCGTGATCTAGTTTCCCCACTTCTTTGGTTCAGTTGCCTACGTCTATGTCGCCTTTCAAGGGTCAAACCGGTATCAAACGTATCTTCAATGCAGGGGGTTACTCCCTGGATGGCCTGCGCGCGGCGTTCACTGGCGAGGCGGCCTTCCGTCAGTTGGTGCTGCTCAACGTTATCCTGATCCCGCTGAGCTTTTTCCTGCACGTCAGCCGGGTGGAGCGGGCGTTGCTGATCGCGGTGTGCCTGCTGGCGCTGATCGTCGAATTGCTCAATTCGGCGGTCGAGGCGGCCATCGACCGTATTTCGCTGGACCGCCACCCGCTGTCGAAAAACGCCAAGGACATGGGCAGCGCCGCGCAATTTGTAGCGCTGACCATGATCACGCTGGTGTGGGCCGTGATCCTGATCTAACCCTCAGGCAATGCTCGGCAGCACGATCTCGTCGCTGCGCTGAACCCCGGCGGTGAAGGCGCGGCAAAGCTCGAGGAATTCGCGCATCGCCGAGGTCTGGTACTTCTGTTTATGCCAGATGAAGTAGAACTGCCGGGCCAGGTCCAGGTCCGGGGTTTCCACCGGTACCAGGCTGCCACGGCGGAATGCATCGCGCAGCGCCAGGCGAGAGATGCAGCCAATCCCCAATCCCGACTCCACCGCCCGCTTGATCGCCTCGGTATGCTCCAGCTCCAGGCGGATATTCAGCGCGCTGCGGTGATGGCGCATGGCCTGGTCGAACGTCAGGCGCGTACCTGAGCCTTGTTCGCGCAGGATCCAGGCTTCGTGGGTCAGCTCGTCCATGCTCGCCACACCGCGCTTGGCCAGGTGATGCAGCGGCGCGCAAAACACCACCAGCTCATCTTCTACCCAGGTTTGTACTTCGATGTCCGGGTGGCTGCAGTCGCCTTCGATTAGACCCAGGTCAATTTCGTAGTGCGCCACCTGGTGCACGATATGTGCAGTGTTCTGCACATGCAGCTTCACCTGGCTCTCGGGGTGCTGTTGCATGAAGCTGCCGATCAGCAACGTGGCCAGGTAATTGCCGATGGTCAGGGTGGCGCCCACCGCCAGCGAGCCGAAGCCGGACTTGCCGTTGAGCAGGTCCTCGATCTCCTTGGCCTGGTCCAGCAGCGCCACCGCCTGGGGTAACAGCTGGTGACCCAAGGCGTTGAGACTCAGGCGCTTACCGGCGCGGTCGAATAATTGGCAGCTGGATTGGCGCTCCAGCTCGGTGATCGAGGTGCTGGCGGCGGATTGCGATAAGGCCAGAAGGCCAGCAGCGCGCGAGACGCTTTCCTGCTGGGCGACGGCGACGAAGACTTGCAGTTGACGGAGAGTAAATCGCATATCGATATAACCGATAACCCTTATCTTAATAATCCAGTTAACAGATATTGTCGCCGCCATTAGAATGCTGTGCAATTGCGCACCTATCATTTGGCGCAGACCCATTTCCAGGAGTCCCCCGTACATGAGCAACATGAACCACGAGCGTGTCCTCAGTGTTCATCACTGGAACGACACTCTGTTCAGCTTCAAGTGCACCCGCGATCCGGGCCTGCGCTTCGAGAACGGTCAGTTCGTGATGATCGGCCTGCAACAGCCCAACGGCCGCCCGCTCATGCGCGCTTACTCGATTGCCAGCCCGAACTGGGAAGAGCATCTGGAGTTCTTCAGCATCAAGGTGCCCGATGGCCCGCTGACTTCCCAATTGCAGCACTTGAAGGAAGGCGACGAGATCATCATCAGCAAAAAACCGACAGGCACCCTGGTGCTTGACGATTTGAAGCCGGGCAAACACCTGTACCTGCTCAGCACCGGTACTGGCCTGGCGCCGTTTATGAGCGTGATCCAGGACCCGGAAACCTACGAGCGTTTCGAAAAAGTGATCCTGTGCCACGGCGTGCGTTACGTCAATGAAGTCGCCTACCGCGAGTTCATCACCGAACACCTGCCGCAGAACGAATTCTTCGGCGAAGCGCTGCGTGACAAGCTGATCTACTACCCGACCGTTACCCGCGAGCCGTTCGAGAACGAAGGCCGCCTGACCGACCTGATGCGCAGCGGCAAGCTGTTCAGCGACATCGGCCTGCCACCGATCAACCCCGAGGACGACCGCGCCATGCTGTGCGGCAGCCCGAGCATGTTGGACGAGACCAGCGAAGTGCTGAACAGCTTCGGCCTGAAGGTTTCGCCACGCATGCGTGAGCCGGGCGACTACTTGATCGAACGCGCCTTCGTCGAGAAGTAACCCCTGCAGGAGCCGGCTCCTACAGTAAAAAGAAAAGCCCGCGTTGCCTGAAGGCAGCGCGGGCTTTTTCATGTCTGCGGTTTATTGGGCCGCAACCACTTCCAGCACGCAAATCATCCCGGCCTCGGGATAGTGCCAGCGCACATCCACATCCCAGAACTGCGCGCCATATTCACGCTCCGGCCCCGGGGTTTGATACGCCGGCCGCGGATCCTGGGCCAGGCACTGCTCGATCAGCGCCACCAACGGCTCGTCAAGGCGCTGGGCGTGGCCTTGTGCCTGATGCAAAGCGGTCTTCAGCCACTGCACCGTAATCAGCTGCGGCGCGCTGCTGGCGATGTGGTTGGTGGCCGTGTCGACGATGTCGGCATAGGGTACATACGGCTTGATATCCAATACCGGCGTGCCATCGAGCAAATCGAGCCCGGAAATCCACAGCTTGCCCGGTTCGACCCTGTCCAGCTTGACCACCGATTGACCAATGCCGTTGGGCCGATGCGTCGCGCGGGTGGCAAATACGCCCATGGACGTGTTGCCGCCCAGGCGCGGCGGGCGCACCTTGAGGCGCGGCTTGTCTTCCAGTGCCTGGTGAAACAGGAACAACAGCCACACATGGCTGACCTGCTCCAGGCCCTGCACCGCCTCACCCTGGTCGAATGGCGCGACCAATTCCAGCACGCCCCGTGCGGCAGGCGCCAGTTGCGGCTGGCGCGGGATGGCGAACTTCTCCTTGAAACAGGAGCGGACAAAGCCGATGGGCGAGACGCTGTAACTCATTTTTGAAGCCTCAAGTGGCAAGCTTCAAGCTCTTGGAGCTTGAAGCTTGTAGCTGATTTAAGCTCTGACGCGCAGCGTCAGCCCCTTGAGGAAGTTGCGCAGCAACTGGTCGCCGCACGGGCGGTAGTTGGTGTGGCCGAACTTGCGAAACAGCGCGCTCAGCTCCGGCTTGGACACCGGGAACTCGGCGGCCTTGAGGATGGCGTGCATGTCGTCTTCCTTCAGCTCGAAGGCCACGCGCAGCTTCTTGAGGATGATGTTGTTGGTCACCGGGGTCTCGATCGGCTGCGGCGGACGGCTTTCGTCCTTGCCGCGCTTGAAAATCACCAGGCCGTCGAGGAAATGGGCCATGACTTCATCCGGGCAGAACACAAAGCCTTCTTCCTCATCTTTCTTGAGGTAGGTCAGCAGGTCTTCCTTGGTCACGTCCATGCCGCCGAGTTTGATGATCTCGACCATCTTGTTATCGCTGATATCGAGCATGTAGCGCACGCTGCGCAGTACGTCATTGTGAATCATGGTGGGCAATCCTGGTTTTCAACGGTGGACACCGCCGGGTGAGGCGGTATCGAGAAAAGGTGCGCGGCTTAGAACTTCTCTTTGCCGGACATATAACGCCATTGGCCAACCGGCACTTTGCCGATGGACACGCCGCCGATGCGGATGCGGCGGACGGCGACGACTTTCAGGCCAACGGCTTCGCAGAACAGGGCGATCACGCCCGGTTGCGGGTTTTTCATGGCAAAGCGCAGGCGGTTTTCGTTCTGCCAGCTGGCTTTCACGGCAGGCAGCTCTTTGCCTTTGTAGGTCAGGCCGTGGTTCAGGCGGTTGAGGCCGTGCGCAACCATGTCGCCTTCGACCTCGACCACGTATTCCTGCTCGATCTTGGCGGCATCGGCGGTCAACTTGCGCAGGATCTTCCAGTCCTGGGTGAAGACCAGCAGCCCGCTGGCCTTGGCTTGCAGGTCGGCGCTGGCGCTCAGGCGCAGGAAATGGCCCTTGAGCGGGCGTTTGCCGAAGCGATGCTCTTCGGACAAGGTCTCGGCGCTGATAGACGCCAATGCCGTCTCGGCATCCACGCCGGCAGGCGCGTGCAGCAGGATGGTCACCGGCTCCGGCGCAGTGGCCTTGGCTTCGGGGTCCAGCTCGACGTTCTGCGTGGTGACCTTGAACTGCGGCTCGTCGATCACTTCGCCGTCCACCGAGACCCAGCCGCCTTCGATAAACAGCTCAGCCTCCCGACGGGAGCAACCGACCAGTTCGATGAGGCGTTTGGAGAGGCGTATGGGGTCAGTCATGACAAGGGCCGTAACAAAAGGGGGCGGTTATTGTACCTGCCTGGCGCCGGTTAATCCCGGCCCCATTTCAGTGCTGCTGCTTTTTGTCGGAGCTTGCCTGCGATGGCGTCGCCTCGGTACACCCGATAAACCGAGTTGTCTGCATCGCAGGCAAGCCAGCTCCCACAGGTGTTCTGCGCTGTGTCAGCCACTGCGTAGCTGTTGCTGCTGGCGCAAGCGCATGTGCAGCAACGGATACGGCTGCCCAAGACCATCATGCTCCGTGCGTCCGATCACCTCGAACCCCTGCTTGAAGTAAAACCCCAGGGCCTGCGGATTTTGCTCGTTCACGTCCAGTTCGTCGGCATTCATGCGCTCGATCGCGTAGCGCAGCAGTTGGCGGCCGAGGCCCTGGCCCCGGTGTTGCGGGTCGATGAACAGCATCTCGACCTTGCCCGCAGCGACGCCGGCAAACCCGGTGATGCGTTGGCGCGAGTCCTTGGTGCAAATCAGCATCACCGCGTCCAGGTAGCGGGTCAGCACCAGGTTTTTCAGCAACTCGATGTAACTGTCTGGCAGAAAATCGTGGGTGGCCCGCACCGATGCCTCCCAGATGCGTGCCAATTCGGCGTAATCGCTGATTTTAGGTGTGTGGATAACCGAATGCTGACGCATGCCCGCTGCCCCTTTGCCTTGATGTGCGCTGATGGGCAAAACGATAGACCTAAAAAAGCCCCGCATCTTGTCCAGAGGCAGGGCTTTTTCAAAATATTACACGTCAGTCACGCTTCTCGGCCCACAGGTCGTATTCGTCGGCGTCCGTCACGGTGCACCAGACCTTGTCACCCGGCTTCAAACCGCTGGCATCGTCGATAAACACGTTACCGTCGATCTCCGGGGCATCGAAGAAGCAGCGGCCGACCGCGCCTTGCTCGTCGACTTCGTCGATCAGCACTTCGATTTCCTTGCCGATGCGCAGTTGCAGGCGCGCCGAGCTGATGGCCTGCTGGTGCGCCATGAACCGCTCCCAACGGTCCTGCTTGACGTCGTCCGGCACCACGGCCAGGTCCAGCAGGTTGGCCGGAGCGCCTTCCACCGGCGAGTACTGGAAACAGCCGACGCGGTCCAGTTGGGCCTCGGTCAGCCAGTCCAGCAGGTACTGGAAGTCTTCTTCGGTTTCGCCGGGGAAGCCGACGATAAAGGTCGAGCGAATGATCAGCTCCGGGCAGATCTCGCGCCAGTTCTTGATGCGCGCCAGGGTCTTGTCTTCGAAAGCCGGGCGTTTCATGGCTTTCAGGACTTTCGGGCTGGCGTGCTGGAACGGGATGTCCAGGTACGGCAGGATCTTGCCGGCGGCCATCAACGGGATCAGCTCGTCCACGTGCGGATACGGGTAAACGTAGTGCAGGCGCACCCACACACCGAGGCTGCTGAGGGCTTCGCAGAGTTCGGTCATGCGGGTTTTCACCGGCGCGCCGTTCCAGAAGCCGGTGCGGTATTTCACGTCGACGCCGTAGGCGCTGGTGTCCTGGGAGATCACCAGCAGCTCTTTCACGCCGGATTTGACCAGGCGCTGGGCCTCGTCCAGTACATCACCGACCGGGCGGCTGACCAGCTTGCCGCGCATCGAGGGGATAATGCAGAAGCTGCAGCTGTGGTTGCAGCCTTCGGAAATCTTCAGGTACGCATAGTGGCGCGGGGTCAGCTTGATGCCCTGCGGCGGCACCAGGTCGATCAGCGGGTTGTGGTCCTGGCGCGGCGGCACGACTTCGTGCACGGCGTTGACCACCTGCTCGTACTGCTGCGGGCCGGTCACGGCCAACACGCTTGGGTGCACGTTGCGGATATTGCCTTCTTCCACGCCCATGCAGCCGGTCACGATGACCTTGCCGTTTTCCTTGATGGCCTCGCCGATCACTTCCAGCGACTCCGCCTTGGCCGAGTCGATGAAGCCGCAGGTGTTGACCACCACCACGTCGGCGTCCTGATAAGTGGACACCACGTCATAACCTTCCATGCGCAGTTGGGTCAGGATGCGTTCGGAGTCGACCAGAGCCTTCGGGCAACCCAGGGAAACAAAGCCAACCTTGGGGTTGGCCTTTGCGATGGTGGTGGACATGTCTAACCTCGGTATTGAATGACGCCGCCAGTCGGGCACGACAGGGCTGCGGACGGGCACTTGGTGTGCCTCTGATCAAAAAGTGCGCAATTCTAGCGACGGGCAACGCACTTGACCAGCTTTATGCAGGGAAATGCGACGAGTGCTGCGTTGGGTAATTCGCAGAGCCCTTCCACGCTCTCAAGCCCGCACGTCCTGCTCCGTGCGGTGCGCGACGACTTTGGACATGCCCACCCCCAACGCCTGGAGCACTTTCAGCAGGGTGGAAAGTTTTGGGTCGCCGCCGACGGCGATGGATCTGTAGAGATTAGCTCTATTGAGCCCGGTGTTCTGCGACAAGCTGAGCATTCCGCCACGAGCTTCCGCCACTCGACGAATAGCGACAAGAAACGCGTCCTCACCCCCCGCTTCATCGATTTCCTCAAGTGCGACGGACAGATATTCCAGGGCAAATGCTTCGTCGTCTCGGAGCATTTCAAGAACACTCTCTTCATGAGAACGAGTACGAATGGTCATTTTTGCTGCTCCTTGTAGGATTTCCAGAGAGCCTTGGCCTGATCGATGTCGTTCTGCTGTCTGGCCTTTGAGCCACCACCCAACAGGAAAACAATTTTTCGATCCACGATTGCGTAATACACGCGAAACCCAGGTCCGAAGTCGAGCTTCATCTCAAAGACCCCATCACCCACCGGCTCCGCTACGCCAAAGTGACCAAGTGATGCTCGGTCCACTCTGGTGGTGATTCTTGCCTTTGAACGGGTGTCTTGCACGGTGTCCAGCCAAGCTTGGTAGATGTCTACGCCGTTGACTGACAGAACGTGTTTCCCTTCGTACATAAGGAATGTACCTTAAAAGAGACAGGTCGATGATTGAGTTTTTGTATCGACTGCGCGCCGCAGGGGCACGATTGATGGATCAGGTAAGCCGGTCAAGGAAACCCCGCTTGCACCGCTAAAGGCAGCATTACTAAGCCGGGCCCAAAATATACGGTCGGCCGTGATGCGCTCAATGCAGGCAAATAGGCCCCAAAATGCCTTGATCTCTTTTAATGACGGCAGAAAACGCCACCCCTATCACTTGAGCAGGGAAATGCGACGAGTGCTGCGCTATGCTTCGCGCCGTTGCACATGGGTAGAACCCCTGGGTCAATAAAACGTCTGTTACGAGAAGTAAAACAGCGCATGCTAGGGTCAGCTTAGGCGCGTTGTTTATAAAAGACCTCAGGTCAAAGGGCAGGAGTGGTTGATGGGTCACGCGAGTAGTCAGGCAGCAGGTGCCGAGCATTCAAACGCCAAGCCGATTGGCATGCTGGTGGCAGCGGTCGGGGTGGTTTATGGCGATATCGGCACCAGCCCGCTCTACACCCTTAAAGAGGTGTTCAATGGGGGGTATGGGGTTCAGGTCAACCATGACGGGGTGCTGGGGATCCTGGCGCTGATCTTCTGGTCGCTGATCTGGGTGGTGTCGATCAAGTACATGCTGTTTGTACTGCGTGCGGACAACCAGGGCGAGGGCGGCATCATGGCGCTGACCGCGCTGGCGCGCCGGGCGGCGGGGGAGCGCAAGAAGCTGCGCAATTTCCTCGTGGTCTGTGGCTTGTGCGGGGCTGCGCTGTTCTACGGCGACAGCATGATCACCCCGGCGATTTCGGTCTTGTCGGCCATTGAAGGCCTGGAACTGGCATTCGATGGCCTGGATAAATGGGTCGTGCCCATCGCGCTGGTCGTGTTGGTGGCGTTGTTTCTGATCCAGAAACACGGCACCGACCGCATCGGCAAGCTGTTCGGACCGGTGATGGTGACCTGGTTCCTGGTGCTGGGTGGTCTTGGTGTGTATGGCATCACCCTGCACCCTGAAGTGCTCAACGCCTTGAACCCGATGTGGGGCGTGCGTTTCTTCGAGGCTCACCCCGGCATTGGCGTGGCGATCCTGGGGGCGGTGGTGCTGGCTTTGACCGGTGCCGAGGCGCTGTACGCAGACATGGGGCACTTCGGCCGCAAGCCCATCGCCCGCGCCTGGTTCATCCTGGTGCTGCCGGCGTTGGTGCTCAATTATTTCGGCCAGGGCGCGATGCTGCTCGGCGATCCGGAAGCTGCGCGCAACCCGTTCTACTTGCTGGCGCCGAGTTGGGCGCTGATCCCGCTGGTGGTGCTGTCGACCCTGGCCACGGTGATTGCGTCGCAGGCGGTGATTTCCGGTGCGTTCTCGTTGACGCGCCAGGCGATCCAGTTGGGTTATATCCCGCGCATGCACATCCAACACACGTCCAGTGCCGAGCAGGGCCAGATCTACATCGGCGCGGTGAATTGGTCGCTGATGGTCGGCGTGATCCTGCTGGTGCTGGGCTTCGAGTCCTCCAACGCACTGGCGTCGGCCTACGGTGTAGCCGTGACCGGTACCATGCTGATGACCACGATCCTGGTGTCGGCGGTGATGCTGCTGCTGTGGAAATGGCCACCGATCCTGGCCGTGCCGGTATTGGTCTGCTGCCTGCTGGTCGACGGGCTGTACTTCGCCGCCAACGTGCCGAAGATCATCCAGGGCGGCGCCTTCCCGGTCTTGGCGGGGATCGTGCTCTTTGTGCTGATGACCACGTGGAAGCGCGGCAAGCAGTTGCTGGTCGAGCGCCTCGACGAAGGCGGCCTGCCGTTGCCGATCTTTATCAGCAGCATCCGTGTGCAACCGCCGCATCGCGTGCAGGGTACGGCGGTGTTCCTCACCGCGCGCCCGGACGCCGTGCCCCATGCGCTGTTGCACAACCTGCTACACAACCAGGTGCTGCACGAGCAAGTGGTGCTGCTGACGGTGGTCTACGAGGATATTCCACGCGTACCGGCCGCCCGGCGCTTCGAGGTGGATGCCTACGGCGAGGGGTTCTTCCGGGTGATCCTGCACTTTGGCTTTACCGATGAGCCGGACGTGCCTGAAGCGCTGAAGCTGTGCCACCTCGACGAGCTGGATTTCAGCCCGATGCGCACCACCTATTTCCTCAGCCGTGAAACGGTGATCGCCTCGCGCATCAAGGGCATGGCCCGTTGGCGTGAAGCGCTGTTCGCGTTCATGTTGAAGAATGCCAACGGCAACCTGCGGTTCTTCAAGCTCCCGGTCAACCGCGTGATCGAACTGGGCACCCAGGTCGAGATGTAAGCCTGTGCACGACGGGAGCCGGCAATCGGCTCCCGCTTTCGTTCTGAACCCTGTGCAATCCAACGTTGTCGACTAGGCTGTAGGAGCAAGCTTGCTCGCGAAAAACGTCAATTAAAACGCGTTGATCCTGAATACACGCGGCGCCGGTGAGTCTTTCGCGAGCAAGCCTGCTCAGTTAAAAGAGCCCAAAAAGCCCAGAAGAGGTGCGCCATGAGTCAGCTGCTCGAACCCTATACCCTGCGCCAATTGACCCTGCTCAACCGCATCGCCGTGTCGCCGATGTGCCAATACTCCAGCGTCGATGGCCTGGCCAATGACTGGCACCTGGTCCACCTTGGCAGTCGCGCAGTCGGCGGCGCCGGGCTGATCTTCACCGAGGCCACCGCGGTGACCGCCGATGGCCGTATCACTGCCGAAGACCTGGGCCTGTGGAACGACGAACAGATCGAACCGCTGCAACGCATCACGCGGTTTATCGCAGCCCAAGGCGCCGTGGCTGGGATCCAGCTGGCCCATGCCGGGCGCAAGGCCAGTACTCATCGGCCATGGATCGGCAAGCATGGCAGCGTCAAGCCGGAGGACGGCGGGTGGGTGCCGGTGGGGCCGTCGCCGATTGCCTTTGACCCCAATCACACGCAGCCCCGGCAGTTGGACGAAGGGCAGATCCAACAGGTGATCGCCGACTTTGTCGCCGCCGCCAAGCGCGCGCTCACGGCCGGGTTTGAAGTGGTGGAAATCCATGCGGCTCACGGTTACCTGCTGCATCAATTTCTCTCGCCGATCAGCAATCAACGCCAGGACCAATACGGCGGCTCTTTTGAAAACCGCATCCGCCTGGTGCTGCAAGTCACCGAAGCCGTGCGTGCGGCCTGGCCTCAGGACCTGCCGCTGTTTGTGCGGGTGTCGGCCACCGACTGGGTGGAAGATGGCTGGAACCCTGATGAAACCGTGGAATTGGCGCGCCGCTTGAAGGATTTGGGTGTGGACCTGATCGACGTGTCCTCTGGTGGCACCGCCGCCAATGCCGAGATTCCGACGGGGCCTGGCTACCAGACGCGCTTCGCCGAACGGGTACGCAAAGAGTCGGGCATCGCCACCGGCACGGTGGGCATGATCACCGAACCGGCACAGGCTGAGCACATCCTGCGCACCTGCCAGGCCGATATTATCTTCCTGGCCCGTGAACTGCTGCGGGACCCGTACTGGCCGCTGCATGCCGATGATGACCTCGGCGGGCGCAAGGCGATCTGGCCGGCGCAGTATCAACGGGCGACCCACCGAGACCAGCCGATTCATGAGTCTGACTTGAGGGATTGATCCGCCTCGCGCCGCACTCGAAACCCACCCTGAATCGGTGGGTTTTTTTTGCATGATGCTGTGGGAAAAGTCCGTAGGTGATTGTTACTCAAGAGATTTTTTAAGTGAAAGCTCTAAAAAAATCCCACACGTGACCAGATTGTTTCTACGCTTAGGGTAAGTCTGATTTCTGGCCCAGGGAGTCAGTCCGTTTGTCCGCGCAGGCCTTGTGCTTAAGGGGATGCAGGTGATGGGCGCCAGGAGTATTTGATCGATATCAGGAGAAACAGTCCATGGCCAAGTCCTATGGTGTTGCGGGTGCAGTGGTGTCTTTTCTGGCCCGCAGGGTGTTCATGCGTGGCTGCAGGTTGAGTTCGGACGAGGCTGAATTACTCGCGCAGTATCGCGCCCTGAACGAGAGTGACCAGGTGGCGATGCGGTATCTGATTGGGGCAATGAAGAGTGTGTCGCGGTTCTGAGGCGGGCATTTGAGTCCTGTGGGAGCGAGCAACCTCGCTCCCACAGGTGGCATCACGTGTATTTACGCGCCTCGGGTGCCGGCGGGAAGTACTGATACAGCCAGGTTTCACTCAAGGTGCGGTCCTGGGTGCGGATGAACAGGCGCAGTTCCACCGGCTCGACGCTGTCGCTGGTCGGGTACCAGTCGAACAGGATCCGATAGCCCTTGATGTTGTCGAGCACCAGCACGCTGAAGTCTTTCACTTCGCCGTGGGAGCAGGTCACCACCGGCTCGATCCCGGTGCCGGCCGGCAGGCGATCGAGGCCGCCGCCCTTGAAGTCCACGGCAAACCGACGCGCCCACACCTCTGGGTAATGCTCGCCCGGTGCCCAACCTTCAGTGAAGCCGCCCATGCCCGAACGGGTCGCGTCGACCTGCGCCAGCGGCGTGCTCACCGGTGGCAACGCGCTCCAGTAGAGCTTGTAGCCATAGTTGAGCGAATCGCCAGGCGCCACCGGTTTTTTCGGGGTCCAGAAGGCCACGATGTTGTCCAGGGTCTCGCCGGTGGTAGGGATCTCCAGCAGGTCGATCGAGCCTTCGCCCCAGGCGGTAGTCGGTTCTACCCACAGGCTTGGGCGCTTGCTGTACCAGTCCACAGTGTCCTGGTAGCTGGCGAACTCATGGTCGGTCTGCACCAGGCCGAAGCCTTTCGGGTCGGTGTCGGCGAATGCGTTGAACTGCAGCTTGGCCGGGTTGTTCAGCGGGCGGCAAATCCACTCGCCATTGCCACGCCACATCGCCAGGCGATCCGAGTCGTGGATTTGCGGGTGGATGGTGTCGCACATGCGGCGTTCGTGGGTGCCGCAACTGAACATACTGGTCATCGGCGCGATGCCCAGTTGTTCGATGGCGGTGCGCGCATTGATGTTGGCGTCGATCGCCATCACCACCTGGTTGGCCTGGCAGTCGATATCGAAGCGATAGGCTCCGGTGGCGCTCGGCGAGTCGAGCAGGGCGTAGACCACAAAGCGGGTGGCGTTCTTGTCCGGGGTCTCGAACCAGAACTGCGTGAAGTCGGGGAACTCTTCGCGCTTCTTCGCGTAGGTATCAATCGCCAGGCCCCGTGCGGAAAGGCCGTACTGGCCGGTGGAATCCACCGCGCGGAAGTAGCTGGCGCCGAGAAACGACAGCACGTCGTGGCGATCCAGTTCCGGTGCCTTGAACAGCTTGAAGCCGGAGAAGCCCAGGTCGCCGGTCAACTGCTTGGTGTCGACGGTGGTTTTTTCATAGTTGAACAATGAAGGGCGGAAATGCACTTCGCGGGCTTCACGGGTCTTGGGGTCGACGCTGTGCATGCGCACCGGCGTCTTGAACCCCATGCCGACGTGGAAGAACTGCACGTCCAGTTGGCCGTTCAATTCCTTCCACAACGAATGGTTGCCGTCGTACCCGATCGCGTTGAAATTCTGCGGGGTCATGGTCGCCAGGGTGGGCGGGAGTACCTGTTTGGTGTCTTTATACGCGGTCCCGGCGAGCTGCTTGGCCTGGGCCTTGAGCGTTTCAAAATCAAACGCCACGGCCTTGCCATCGGCGGCGCGATTCCCGGCCCAAGCCTGCGCGGCGAGCAGGCCGCTGGCCGACAAACCGGTGTAAGCCGCAATGGCCATGGACGCTTTGAGCAAATTCCTGCGGTGCATAGAGACAACCTGTCGTGAGCAAATCCCGCGCCGTTCCTGGCACGTGCTGGATCAGAAAGTACGGTTCGGACATGCCTTCGGCCAAACGCAACGGACAATAAACAGACGCCGGATAGCTTAAGCGGTTCGATGACGTAGGAAAAATGATTGATAGCGGCGTGATGGCGTTGCATATGAAACAAGGTATTTCTCAGGAGCAGACAGTCCCCCTGTGGCGAGCGGGCTTGCCCCGCGTTGGGCTGCAAAGCAGCCCCAATACCCGACATCCGGTGTGTCTCAAAGAGCACCGCTGCCTCGAAGGGGCTGCTGCGCAGCCCAACGCGGGCCACGCCCCGCTTACCACAGGAAGCCTTCGCCACACGTGGCCTTCAACTCACCTCGCCGACCGCTCGGTACGCCTCATCAATCGCCGCATGGGCGTACGCACTCCACGCCGCATCCGAGTTGGCGATGCTCACGTGCCCCAGTGGCTTGCGCGCCAGGTTCATCAGCGCTTCGCTCTCGCCGGCGTTGTCGAACAAGCTGTTGGAAAAGTATGCATAGCCATGGGACCAGCGATTCACCGTGATCCCGAGGATATCGGTCTTGTGGTTGAACCCACCCGGGCCGAGCATGCGTTGCAGTTGGTCACGCAATTGCGTTTCCAATTGCTCGAAGGTCTGCGCATACAACTTGCCACGCCCGGCGCGCGCCTGGTCGCGGGCGTTCATGCCGCTGTTGGGGTTGATGGGCACGTAGACCATGTGCAAGCCAATCGGCTGCGTCGGGTCGCGCGGGTGGTCGTAGCCGCCCATGCTCACCGGGTAGTCCAGTTTGATGCGGCTGTACGGTTGGGTGGCCGCGTAAATCTCATGCACGCCAAGTTTCTGGAACGATTGCCAGTTGCGGATCACCACCTTGGTGTACACCAGCGGGAATTTCACGTTCTGGCTCAAGGCGTGGGCCTGGGGGGCCGGCAGGTCCTTGAGCAGGTACGGGATCATCATGTTGTAGCAGGCCAGGATGCAGCGTTTGCCACGCACCTGTGTGAGTTGTCCGCCACGGCTGTAGCCGATATGCACGCTGTCGCCCACGTTGCGCACGCTGACCGCCGTGCTGTTCAAGCGCACCCGTACCGGCGCCTTGGGTTGATCGAGCTTGGCGTAGTCAAACGCTGCCAGCACGATATCGTCCATGGTGTGCCCGGGTGCCACGCCGGGGACCAGGCTGCGCACCAGCAGGCGTGCGAGTGACGCGTTGCCATCCGGGAAGTGGTAGATGTAGGGCTCTTCCATTTCGGCGGCGGCTTCTTCGCTGATTGGTGCCAGGTTCATGCCGCCGAAACCTGGGAATCCCACGTTATAGGCGTCGGACGATGCCACGGCATCGATGCTCAAGGCCATGAAGTCATTGGTGCGGCTCTGGAAGTACTTCACCGCGCCCTCCGATAACCCGACGTTCTTCAGCAGGAAATCGCGGTAACTGGTGACCGCCAGGTAGTCGGCCTTTTGCTCGGCCGTCTTGCCCGGCAGGTAATCCTTGGGCGCCGTGTGCAGCTCGATCAACGCCTGACGGTCGGCGGGCGGCAGCGGGAAGTCATTGATGAAGTCGCTGATGGAGCGCGCATGCAATTGGTCGGGCGCGATGTCGTCGGCGACCATCGGCGTCGGGTCGCCGGTCACCAGTTTGTCTTCGCCAAAGTTCTCCTTGTCGAAGAACACCCCGCGCGACAACCCCAGGCCCGGGTAGAACTGGCGGTCGAAGGCGGTCTCGAAGCGCTTGATGTTCACCCCGAGTTTTTTCAGCAGGCCATTCACTTGCTTGCTGTAGAGGTGGTTGGGCGACTGGAACGCCTCGCTGCCGCCGTAGCCGATGATCATGCGGCCACCGGCCTGGAATTCATTGCGCTTGGCATGGCCGCCGAAGTCGTCGTGGTTTTCCAGGATCAGGATCTTCGCCTTGGGGTGCTTCTCGCGGTAGAACCACGCCGCCGACAGACCACTCAGGCCGCCCCCGACCACCACCAGGTCATAGTCCTCGGTGATCGGCAGTTTGTCGGTGTCGAAGACCTTCTTTTCCCAGCCCATCTGGTGCGCCACTTCGAACGAGCCGACATGACTGCCGCGCAGGCCGGTGAGGGCGGGCGGGTAGTAGCGGCCGTCGGGCGCGGCCTGGAGGATTTGCAGCGGGGTCATGCCGGCGGCAATAGTGATGGCGACGCCGTTGAGGAAGTCGCGGCGGGTAATGTCCATGGGAACCTACGAATTATTTATTGTTATGAGGAGGTCCCCTGTGGGAGCGGGCTTGCCCGCGATAGCGTCGGCACAGGTACGCCGCCATCGCGGGCAAGCCCGCACACAGGGGTAAAGCGTCAGTGCTTGAACATCACATGGCGTACGGTGGTGTAGTCCTCCAGCCCATACATGGACATGTCCTTGCCATACCCGGACAGTTTCTGACCGCCGTGGGGCATTTCACTGACGAGCATGAAGTGGGTGTTGACCCAGGTGCAGCCATATTGCAAACGCGCGGCCAGGCGATGGGCGCGTCCGACATCGGCGGTCCATACGGATGACGCCAGGCCGTAGTCCGAATCGTTGGCCCAGCCGAGCACCTGCGCTTCATCGGTGAATTTAGTCACCGACACCACCGGCCCGAACACCTCGCGGCGCACGATTTCGTCGTCCTGCTGTGCATCGGCCAGCACCGTCGGTTCAAAGAAGAAACCATTGCCTTCCACCGCCTTGCCGCCGGTCACCAGGCGGATGTGCGGCTGGGCCACGGCGCGTTCGACAAAGCCGGCGACGCGGTCGCGGTGCTGCGCGGTGATCAGCGGGCCGAGCTCGGTGGCCGGGTCATCCTGCAGGCCGTACTGGATGCTGGCGACTGCCGCGCCGAGCTTCTCGACAAACGCATCGTAGATATCCGCCTGGGCATAGATGCGGCACGCCGCGGTGCAGTCCTGGCCGGCGTTGTAGAAGCCGAAGGTGCGAATGCCTTCGACGGCCGCGTCGATATCGGCATCGTTGAAGATGATCACCGGGGCCTTGCCGCCCAGCTCCATGTGCATGCGCTTCACGCTGTCGGCGGTGCTGGAGATGATATTTGCGCCGGTGGCGATGGAGCCGGTCAGCGACACCATGCGCACTTTCGGGTGGTTCACCAACGGGCTGCCCACGGTCGGACCACGCCCGAACACCAGGTTGAGGACACCGGCCGGGAAAATATCGGCGGCCAGTTCGACCATGCGCAACGCCGTCAGCGGGGTTTGTTCCGACGGCTTGAGCACCACGGTATTACCGGCAGCCAGGGCAGGGGCGATTTTCCAGGCGACCATCATCAGCGGGTAGTTCCACGGCGCGATGGAAGCGATGACGCCCACCGGGTCGCGACGGATCATCGAGGTGTGACCGGGCAGGTATTCGCCGCCAGCCGACCCGCTCATGCAACGGCTGGCACCGGCAAAGAAGCGGAACACGTCGGCAATCGCCGGGATCTCATCGTTCAGTGCTGCGCTGTAGGGCTTGCCGCAGTTGTCCGATTCCAGCTTGGCCAGCTCTTCACCGTGGGCCTCGATCACGTCCGCCAGTTTGAGCAGCAGCAAGGAGCGGTCTTTGGGTGCGGTCTGCGACCAGCCTTCGAAGGCGGCATCGGCGGCGCGCACGGCGGCGTCGACCTGGGCTTCGCTGGCTTCCTTGATTTCCACCAGCACGCGGCCGAGTGCCGGGTTGAATACGGCTTGGGCTGGGCCTTCGCCTTCGACCAGGTGGCCGTTGATCAACAGTTTGGTTTGCATGGTTGATTCCTCCTCAAAGCGACAGTTCTATCTCTGGAGAAACCGGTGCGACTGTGGGAGCTGGCTTGCCTGCGATTGCGGTGGTTCAGTTGATACCGCTATCGCAGGCAAGCCAGCTGCCACATTGACCGTGTTTCAACAGTAGCAATGGGTTGTCAGTTATTTACCGCCACTCCCGGCCACGCTTTCACCGCCGCGCGTCAGGTAGTAGGCACCGAGAATCGGGAACATCGTCACCAGCATCACCAGCATCGCGACCACGTTGGTCACCGGCACATCCCGTGGCCGGCTGAGCTGGTTGAGCAGCCACAGCGGCAAGGTGCGCTCGTGGCCGGCGGTGAAGGTGGTGACGATGATTTCGTCGAACGACAGCGCAAACGCGAGCATGCCGCCGGCCAGCAGCGCCGAGCCGAGGTTGGGCATGATGATGTAGCGGAAGGTCTGCCAGCCGTCGGCACCCAGGTCCATCGAGGCTTCGATGAGGCTGTGGGAAGTACGCCGCAGGCGCGCGATCACGTTGTTGTAGACGATCACCACGCAGAAGGTCGCGTGGCCGACGATGATGGTGAACATCCCGGGCTCGATGCCCAGCGTCTTGAACGTCGCCAGCAGTGCGATACCGGTGATGATCCCCGGTAGCGCAATCGGCAGGATCAGCATCAGCGACACGCCTTGCTTGCCGAAGAATTCGCGGCGATACAGCGCCGCCGAGGCCAGGGTGCCGAGCACCATGGCGATCAACGTGGCGATGGCCGCGATCTGCAGCGACAGCTTGATCGCTTCGAGCACGTCGGGCCGGGCGAAGGCCACGCTGAACCACTTCAGGGTAAAGCCCTGGGGCGGAAAGCTGAACGCGGCTTCTTCGGTGTTGAAGGCGTAGAGGAAGATGATCAGGATCGGGAAGTGCAGGAAAACCAACCCGCCCCAAGCCGCTATTTTCAGGCTCCACGAAGCTTTTTCAGAGTGCATCGAAGGCCCCCAGGCGTTTGACAATGGACAGGTAAACCGCAATCAGCACGATCGGTACCAGGGTGAACGCGGCGGCCATGGGCATGTTGCCGATGGCACCTTGCTGGGCGTACACCATGCCGCCGACGAAGTAGCCCGGCGGGCCCACCAGTTGCGGCACGATGAAATCGCCCAGGGTCAGCGAGAACGTGAAGATCGAGCCGGCGGCAATGCCCGGCACCGACAGCGGCAAAATCACCTGCATGAAGGTTTGGCGCGGCTTGGCCCCGAGATCCGCCGAGGCTTGCAGCAGGGACGGCGGCAAGCGTTCCAGCGAGGCCTGGATCGGCAGGATCATGAACGGCAGCCAGATGTACACGAACACCATGAAGCGCCCCAGGTGCGAGGTGCTCAAGGTGCTGCCGCCCACGCCGGGAATGCCCAGTACGAACTGCAGCAGCGGTTCCAGCCCCAGGTGCTGCACGAACCACTGTGCGACGCCGCCCTTGGCCAGCAGCAAGGTCCAGGCATACGCCTTGACGATATAGCTGGCCCACATCGGCATCATCACCGCGATATAGAAGAACGCCTTGGTCTTGCCCGTGGTGTAGCGCGCCATGTAGTAGGCGATCGGGAAGGCGACGATGGCGCTGGCGATCGACACCACGATCGCCATGCTCAGGGTGCGCACGATGATGTCGAAGTTCGACGGCTGGAACAGGGCGGCGAAGTTGGCCAGGGTCAGGTCCGGCGTGACCGCCATGGTGAAGTCGTCGAAGGTATAGAAACCTTGCCACAGCAGGGTCAGCAGTGAGCCCAGGTAGATCGCGCCGAACCAGATCAGCGGCGGTACCAGCAACATTGCCAGGTACAGGTTGGGCTTGCGGTACAGCAGGTTGGAAAACCTGCGCATCGGCGGTTGGGAAAGGGCCGAAGTCATCTCACACCTCGCCTGCGATGTCGGTCAGCGGGGTCATGGCTTCCCGCGCCCAGCGCGCGGTGACGGTCTGGCCGACCTGGTGGCCGCTGCTGGTATCCAGCCATTGGTTGTTCGCCTGGCTGATGTTCAGCGCCTGGCCGTTTTCCAGTTTCAGTTCATAGCGGGTGGCGCTGCCCTGGTACTGGATATCGTGCAGCAGGCCGCTGATTTCGACCTCACCGGCACCCAGCGGGCCTTCGGCAAAGCGCACGTGTTCCGGGCGGATCGAGAACGGTTGCGGGGTGCCGCTGAGGCGTTGGGCCAGCTCGCCGCGAAGCACATTGGAGGTGCCAACGAATTCGGCGACGAACGACGTGGCCGGCTTCATGTACAGGTTGCGCGGGGTGTCGACCTGTTCGATGCGGCCCTTGTTGAACACCGCCACCCGGTCGGACATCGACAGCGCTTCGGTCTGATCGTGCGTCACGAAGATAAAGGTGATGCCGAGTTGGCGTTGCAGCTTCTTCAACTCGCTTTGCATCTGCTCGCGCAGCTTGAGGTCGAGGGCGCCGAGCGGCTCATCGAGCAGCAGCACACGCGGGCGATTGACCAGTGCGCGGGCCAGTGCCACCCGTTGGCGCTGGCCGCCGGAGAGCTGCACTGGCTTGCGGTCGCCGTAGCCGCCGAGGGCGACCATGCCCAGGGCTTCTTCGGCGCGGTTGAGGCGCTCGGCCTTGCCGACGCCCTTGACCTTGAGGCCGTAGGCGACGTTGTCGCGCACATTCATATGCGGGAACAGCGCGTAATCCTGGAACACGGTGTTGACGTCACGCTGATACGGCGGCAAGCCGGCGGCTTCCTCGCCATGAATACGGATCGAGCCTGCGCTCGGCTGCTCGAACCCGGCGATCAGGCGCAGGCACGTGGTCTTGCCTGAGCCGGAAGGGCCGAGCATGGAAAAGAACTCGCCGTCCTGGATATCGATGGAAACCCGGTCAACGGCTTTCACTTCGCCGAACTGACGGGAAACGTGGGTGAATTGGACTGCAAGCGTCATGGTGCGGTGCTCCAAAAAGGCGCGGGTCGTCGCAGCGGCCCGGCCTGGACTTCTGAAAAAATTAACGCGGTGTTGAGGGCGACTCGGTCGAAATGTGGGAGCGGGCTTGCTCGCGAATGCGGTGTGTCAGTCACCGATGAATCAACTGAAAGTCCGCTTTCGCGAGCAAGCCCGCTCCCACATGGGGCCGGTGTCGCCTGGGAGTGCTTAGCGCCCACCCATGATCGCGATGTAATCCTGGGTCCAGCGGCTGTACGGCACGAACTTGCCGCCTTCAGCCTGCGGGGTTTTCCAGAAAGCGATCTTTTCGAACTGGTCGAACCCGTTGGTCTTGCAGCCTTCGGCGCCGAGCAGCTCGCTCTCTTTACACGCCGCAGGCACCGCCGGCAGCGAGCCGAACCAGGCCGCGACATCGCCCTGGACCTTCGGCTGCAGCGACCAGTCCATCCATTTGTAGGCGCAGTTGGGGTGCTTGGCCTCGGTGTGCAGCATGGTGGTGTCGGCCCAGCCGGTGGCGCCTTCCTTGGGAATGGTCGAGGCGATCGGCTGTTTCTCGTTGACCAGGCCGTTGACCTGATACGGCCAGGCGCTGGAGGCCACTACGCCTTCGTTCTTGAAGTCGCTCATCTGCACAGTGGTGTCGTGCCAGTAGCGGTGGATCAACGGCTGCTGGGCGCGCAGCAGTTCAAGCACGGCCTTGTACTGGGTTTCGGTCAGTTCGTAAGGGCTCTGAATGCCCAGCTCCGGCTTGGTCGACTTGAGATACAGCGCCGCATCGGCGATGTAGATCGGACCGTCGTAGGCTTGCACGCGGCCTTTGTTCGGCTTGCCGTCAGGCAGGTTCTGCGCATCGAACACCACGTTCCAGCTGGTGGGCGCGGTCTTGAACACGTTGGTGTTGTACATCAGCACGTTCGGGCCCCACTGGTACGGGGTGCCGTAGGTTTGCTGGCCGACCACATACCACGGCGCATCCTTGAGGCGCGGGTCGAGGTTTTTCCAGTTGGGGATCAACGCCGTGTTGATCGGCTGCACACGCTTGCCGACGATCAACCGCAACGAGGCATCGCCGGATGCGGTGACCAGGTCATAACCGCCCTTGGCCATCAGGCTGACCATTTCGTCAGAGGTGGCGGCGGTTTTCACGTTGACCTTGCAACCGGTTTCCTTCTCGAAACCGGTGACCCAGTCGTAGGCCTTGTCGCTTTCGCCACGTTCGATATAGCCGGGCCAGGCGACGATATCCAATTGGCCTTCACCTGCCCCCACCGCTTTCAGCGGTTCGGCGGCCTGAAGGCTGGCGCTGGCCAGCAGCGCGGTGGTCAGGGCACTGAGCAGTGCGGTCTTGTGCGCGGACATGGGGATTCCCTCTTCTTTAATTATGGTCGGGGCAGTAAAAACAGGTATACGGGTTGATTATTGTTTTAGCGTAGCTCTTGGGGCTGAGCCGCAAGCCACAAGCCACAAGTCGCAAGCTGCAAGCTGCAAGCTGCAAGCTGCAAGCCGCAAGCAAAAGCAAAAGCAGATCCGCTTTTACTTGCAGCTTGCAGCTTGCAGCTTGCCGCTTATAGCTGATGTCCATGTCTAGCCATGATGTGCCGCACCACGCTGTAGTCCTGAAGCGAATCGCTGGACAGATCTTTCCCATACCCCGAGCGCTTCAAGCCGCCGTGGGGCATTTCGCTGACCAGCATGAAATGGCTGTTGATCCAAGTGCAGCCGTATTGCAGGCGCGCCGCCACCTGCATGGCTTTGTCCAGGTTCTGCGTCCATACCGACGAGGCCAGGCCGTATTCGGAGTCGTTGGCCCAGTCCACCGCCTGTTCCAGCTCATCGAAGCGGGTCACGGTGACCACCGGGCCGAAGACTTCGCGCTGCACGATCTCATCGTTTTGTTTGCAACCGGCGAGGAGTGTCGGCTGGTAATAGAAGCCGGCACCGGAATGCACGGCGGCACCCGTGACCCGCTCGATATGCGGCTGGCCGAGGGCGCGCTCGACAAAACTGGCGACGCGGTCACGCTGGCGCGTGCTGATCAGCGGGCCGAGTTCGTTGTCGGCATCACGCTTGCCGGCAAAGAGCAGGCTGCTGACGGCCGCGCCAAGCTCGGCGACCAATTTGTCGTGGATACCGGCCTGGGCGTAGATGCGGCAGGCCGCGGTGCAGTCCTGCCCGGCGTTGTAATAGCCGTAGGCACGCACGCCTTCGACCACGGCTTGCAGGTCGGCGTCGTTGCAGACGATCACCGGGGCCTTGCCGCCCAGTTCCAGGTGCGTGCGTTTCAGGGTTTTCGACGCGGCTTGCAGAATTTTCTGCCCGGTGACGATATCGCCGGTCAGCGACACCATGCGCACCTTGGGGTGGCTGACCAAATGGCTGCCGACGCCTTCGCCGCCGCCACACAGAATGTTGATGACCCCGCGCGGCAGCAGTTCTTTAAGGACGGGGGCGAGGGCCAGGATCGACAGCGGCGTATGTTCCGACGGCTTGAACACCAGCGTATTACCGGCGGCCAGGGCGGGGGCGATCTTCCACGCGGCCATCATCAGCGGGTAGTTCCACGGTGCAATAGAGGCGACCACGCCAATTGGGTCACGGCGCACCATGCTGGTGTAGCCCGGCAGGTATTCGCCGCTGAGCTGGCCGGTCTGGCAGCGCACGGCCCCGGCGAAGAAGCGAAACACATCGACGGTGGCGCTCAAGTCATCCTGGCGCGCCAGGTGCAAGGGCTTGCCGCAATTGAGTGATTCGAGGCGAGCGAGGTAGTCGGCTTGTTTTTCGATGGCGTCGGCAATGCCCAGCAGGATGATCGAGCGTTGCTGCGGCGTGGTCCGCGACCAGCCGGCAAACGCGCGGTGCGCGGCGAGGATGGCGCTTTCGACCTGTTCGGTGCTGGCTTCGGCGATCTGGGTGAGGACTTCACCGGTGGCCGGGTTGAGGATCGGCTCGACAAAACCCTGGCCCTGGACCAGTTCGCCGTCGATCAGCAACGCAGTGAGCAGCGGGGTGGGCGCGCCGGACATTTTTCGCGATCTCTTTTCTTGTGTGGCCATGGGCGTTCTCTTACAAGGCGCCTGACCTTCTCTTATGGATGAGCTGAGAGTAGAGGTCGGGCGCGAGGTCAACAAATACTAAATACTGAATGCAGCATTCGATTAAATAGATGGCTTGCGCGGATGCGGCTGTTCGCGGGCCACGGTCAGGAACGGGTCCACCAGCGCCGGGCGCGCGGTGCCACGGCGCCAGGCCAGGCCCACGTCGAGGGTCTGGCTGAGGTCTGCAATTGGCCGCGCTTCAATAATGTCGCCTTCCAGGGACCAGGGCCGGTAGGTCATGTCCGGCTGGATCGACACCCCAAGGCCGGCAGCCACCAGGCTGCGCACTGCTTCGGTGGAAGCGGTGCGCAAGGTCACGCGTGGTTGCAGCGCGGCTGCAGTCCACAGGCGTTGGGCGTTGTGGCCCATTTCGTCGACATTCAGCTGAATCAATGGCTCGCGCGCCACATCGGCCAGGTTGATGCTGTCGTGCTCCAGCAACGGGTGCTGCGCCGGCAGCCACAGGCGATGAGGCGAGTGGGTGAGGACTTCGGTCTGCAGGGCGTGGCGGTCTTCGAGGTTGGACAGGATCAGCACCCCCACGTCGATCTCGCCGCTGACCAGCAAATGCTCGATGTACGGGCGTTCATCCTCCATCACGCGGATTTCCACATTCGGATAGGCGCGCTGGAAACGGGTCAGCAGGTCGGCAAGGTAATAACCGGCAACCAGGCTGGTCACGCCGATGATCAACTGGCCGGCAACCTGGTCGGTGCTCTGCTGCAGACTGCGCTTGGCGTTGTCGACGGTGGCAAGGATCAGGTGCGCCTGGCGCAGGAACTGATGGCCCTGGTGGGTCAGGGTCATGCCCTTGGCGTGGCGGTTGAACAGGTTGACGCCGATTTCCTGCTCCAGTTGCTGGATGGCCAGGGTCAGGGTCGACTGGGAAATGAACGCGGTTTGCGCGGCGGCGGAGATCGAGCCCGTCTCGGCCACGGCGATGAAATGCCGGATTTGACGCAAGGTCATCATGCTGGAATTACCAGTGGGGTGTTTTTATAGATTTATTCGAGTGTATATCGATTTAAGCGAACGGCAGTGGCGTTACATCTGGAAGCACTCTAGATCGGGGCTTTTTGGCACTTAGTTTTACGCTGGGAGCCTATTGGTCCTACGAACCCAAGTGTCTGGAGGCTGCGAATGAATACCCGTGGATTGCTCGATCAACTGCTCAAGTCTGGCCAGGACATGTTGCAGAACAAGGCCGGCGACCAGCGCAAGCCGGACGACAAAGGCGCCCTTGGCGGACTGCTGGGCGGTGGTGGCCTTGGCAGTCTGCTCGGCGGTGCCGGTGGCGGCGCCCTGGCGGCCGGGGCCATGGGCCTGCTGCTGGGGAACAAGAAAGCCCGCAAGTTCGGCGGCAAGGCCCTGACCTACGGCGGGCTCGCCGCGTTGGGCGTCATTGCCTATAAAGCCTATGGCAACTGGCAGGCAAACCAGGCCAGCGCACCTCAAGGCGAACCGCAAACCATCGACCGTTTGCCACCGGCCCAAGTCGAGCAACACAGCCAGGGCATCCTCAAGGCCCTGGTAGCCGCCGCCAAGGCGGACGGGCATGTGGATGAGCGCGAGCGCGCGCTGATCGAAGGTGAATTCACCAAGCTGGACGATGACCGCGAGTTGCACAGCTGGCTGCACGCCGAACTGAACAAACCCCTGGACCCGGCCGATGTGGCCCGCGCCGCCAGCACCCCGGAAATGGCCGCGGAGATGTACATCGCCAGCGTGATGCTGGTGGATGAGGAGAATTTCATGGAGAAGGCCTACCTCGATGAGCTGGCGCGGCAACTCAAGCTGGAGCCTGGCTTGAAGATCGAGCTGGAAAAACAGGTGCGGCTGGCGCAATAAACCCCTGCCCTGAAGCGATCAAACTGTGGGAGTGGGCCTGCTCGCGAATGCGCTGGTCAGTCATCGAATCTATTGACTGACCCTGCGCCTTCGCGAGCAGGCCCTCTCCCACATTTGCATTCTGTGATCACTACAGCAAAACCCGTTGATTAATGAGGGCTTCTGCTCAGCTATACTCCCCTCCATTTGAATGGCCCTTCGAGGAATTACTGTGAAGAACTGGACCTTGCGCCAACGGATTTTGGCGAGCTTTGCGGTCATTATCGCGATCATGCTGCTGATGGTCGTGGTGTCCTACTCACGGTTGCTGAAGATCGAAGCCAGCCAGGAAGCGGTCCGCGACGACGCGGTGCCCGGGGTGTACCTCAGCTCGATGATCCGCAGCGCCTGGGTCGACAGCTATTTGCAGACCATCGACATCATTGGCCTGCGCGAGGATAAAACCTTCACCAATACCGACAAGAACGACTACAAGTCCTTCGAGACGCGTATTGAACTGCAGATGGCCAACTACGAAAAAACCATTCATGGCCAGGCTGACCGCATGGAGTTCGATAACTTCAAGGCGGCGCACATCAACTACAACAAAGTCCTGGCGCAGGTGCTGGAGCGCGTGCAAGCCAATGACCTGCCGGGGGCCAACCAATTGCTCGAGGAGCAATTGACGCCGATCTGGACCGAAGGTCGCATGAAGCTCAATGACATCATCACGGAAAACAAGAACGTGTCCGACCGTGCCACGGCGGCCATCGACGAGTCGGTGCTGTCGGCCAAGATCAGCATGGCCGTTTCGCTGATCATCGCCATCCTCGCGGCCGGCCTGTGTGGCCTGCTGCTGATGCGCGCGATCATGGCGCCGATGCAGCGCATCGTCGACATCCTCGAAACCATGCGTACCGGCGACCTGAGCAAGCGCCTGAACCTGGAGCGCAAGGATGAATTCGGCGCAGTCGAAACCGGCTTCAACGACATGATGACCGAGCTGACGGCCCTGGTGTCCCAGGCCCAGCGCTCGTCGGTGCAGGTCACCACCTCGGTGACCGAGATTGCCGCGACGTCCAAGCAACAGCAGGCGACCGCGACTGAAACCGCGGCCACCACCACCGAGATCGGCGCGACTTCCCGGGAAATCGCCGCGACGTCCAAGGACCTGGTGCGCACCATGACTGAAGTCTCCACCGCCGCCGACCAGGCCTCGGTGGCCGCAGGCTCCGGCCAGCAGGGCCTGGCGCGCATGGAAGAAACCATGCATTCGGTAATGGGCGCCGCCGACCTGGTCAACGCCAAGCTGGCGATCCTCAATGAGAAGGCCGGCAACATCAACCAGGTGGTGGTCACCATCGTCAAGGTTGCCGACCAGACCAACCTGCTGTCGCTCAACGCCGCCATCGAGGCGGAGAAAGCTGGCGAGTACGGGCGCGGTTTTGCCGTGGTGGCCACCGAAGTGCGCCGCCTGGCGGACCAGACGGCCGTGGCCACCTATGACATCGAGCAGATGGTGCGCGAGATCCAGTCGGCGGTGTCGGCGGGGGTGATGGGCATGGACAAGTTCTCCGAGGAAGTGCGCCGGGGCATGTTCGAAGTACAGCAAGTGGGCGAGCAGCTGTCGCAGATCATCCATCAGGTGCAGGCGCTGGCGCCGCGGGTATTGATGGTCAACGAAGGCATGCAGGCCCAGGCCACCGGTGCCGAGCAGATCAATCACGCCCTGGTGCAACTGGGCGATGCCAGCAGCCAGACTGTGGAATCCCTGCGCCAGGCCAGCTTTGCCATTGATGAGCTGAGCCAGGTGGCGGTGGGCCTGCGCAGCGGCGTGTCGCGTTTCAAAGTCTGATGAGCGACCTCGCGGCTAAACGCGGCGCCGTCCCGGCAGCGAAAAAGGCTTTGTTCCTGGTGTTTCACATCGGCGACGAGCGCTTTGCATTAAGGGCCACCGAAGTGGCCGAGGTGCTGCCGCGCCTGCCTCTCAAACCCATCGCCCATGCGCCGCTGTGGGTGGCGGGCATCTTTGCCCATCGCGGTGCGTTGGTGCCGGTCATCGACCTCAGTGCGCTGACGTTTGGTCAGCCGGCCCAGGCGCGGACCAGCACGCGGCTGGTGCTCGTCAACTACCAGCCCGAACCCTGGGTTGCAGCCCGTTGGCTGGGGTTGATCCTGGAACAGGCCACCGACACCCTGCGGTGTGACCTCAGCGAGTTCAAGCCCTATGGCCTGGACAACCGCGAGGCGCCGTACCTGGGACTGGTGCGTGAAGACGCCGCGGGCTTGATGCAGTGGATCGGCGTGAATGAATTGCTCACCGAGCCGGTGCGTGCGTTGCTGTTCTCCGCCGAGCTGAGCCTATGAGCAACGATCCGCGCTTCTTTGCCTTCCTCAAGGAGCGCATCGGTCTCGATGTCGCCTCCGTGGGCGAAGCCATCATCGAGCGTGCCGTGCGCCAGCGCAGCCAGGCCTTGCAGGCGCAGACGGCGGGCGAGTACTGGCAGCACCTGCAAAGCTCCCATGACGAGCAGCAGGCGCTGATCGAAGCGGTGATCGTCCCCGAAACCTGGTTTTTCCGTTACCCCGAATCCTTCGTGACCCTGGCCCGCCTGGCCAAGGCGCGCCTGGTCGAGATCAAGCAGATGCGCGCGCTGCGTATCCTCAGCCTGCCGTGTTCCACTGGCGAAGAACCCTATTCGATTGCCATGGCGCTGCTGGACGCGGGCCTCGCACCGCATCAGTTCAAGGTGCAGGGCATGGATGTCAGCCCGCTGTCGGTGGAGCGTGCCCGGCGCGGGGTGTACGGCAAGAACTCGTTTCGCGGGGGCGACATTGCCTTTCGCGACCGCCACTTCGTGGAACACGGCGACGGGTTCCACATCGCCGAGCGGGTGCGTGAGCAAGTGCGCCTGCAAGTCGGCAACCTGCTCGACCCGGCGTTGCTCGCCAATGAGGCCAGCTACGACTTCGTGTTCTGCCGCAACCTGCTGATCTACTTCGACCAGGCGACCCAGAAACAAGTGTTCGATGTACTCAAGGGCCTCACCCACGTTGACGGCGTACTGTTTATCGGCCCCGCCGAGGGCAGCCTGCTGGGGCGCCATGGCATGCGTTCGATCGGTGCGGCGCAGTCGTTTGCCTTCAGTCGGCAGGCTGAGCCGCAGCAGCCTGCGCCGGTGTTCGTGCCGCTGCCAGCACCCATCCCGCAGCGCAGCGCGGCGCCGCTTCCGGTCAGGCCGCGCCCGTTCAGTACTGTCGCCACTGCGCAGGTCATACCGATCAAGGCCGCGCCGTCCGATGCCGCCGCCTTGCTCAGCCGCATCGCCACCCTCGCCAACGAAGGCAAGAGCCTGGAGGCGCGGGCCGCGTGTGAAGAGTATTTGAATCACCACCCGCCGGCCGCCCAGGTGTTTTACTGGCTGGGGCTGCTCAGCGATGTGGCCGGCAGTGCCCTGGAAGCCCAGGGCTATTATCGAAAAGCCTTGTACCTGGAGCCCCAGCATTCGCAGGCCTTGATGCACCTGGCCGCCTTGCTGGAGTCCCAGGGCGACAGCGCGGGAGCCCGCCGCCTGCAGGCGCGGGCCGCGCGTAGCGAGCGAGCTGACAGTGAGCACAAACCATGAGTAGCCCCGACGCGCTCGACACCACCGGCCTGGACCTGACCCTGGCTGACACGCAAGCCATCGACGATTGCTGGAACCGCATCGGCATCCATGGTGACAAATCCTGCCCGCTGCTGGCGGACCACATCCATTGCCGCAATTGCTCGGTGTACTCGGCAGCCGCCACGCGCCTGTTGGATCGCTATGCCTTGCAGCAGGACGACCGTCGGCCACAGGCAGTGGTCGAGCATGGCGCCGAGGTGGTCACGCGCTCGCTGCTGATATTCCGCCTGGGCGAAGAGTGGCTGGGCATCGCCACCCGTTGCCTGGTGGAAGTGGCCACGTTGCAACCGATCCACTCCCTGCCGCACCAGCGTTCCCGTGCCTTGCTCGGCGTGGCCAACGTACGCGGCGCGCTGGTGGCGTGCCTGTCGCTGGTGGAACTGCTGGGCCTGGACAACACCGGCAGTGGCGCCAGCGGTGGCCGGATCATGCCGCGCATGCTGATCATTGCCGCGCAAGATGGCCCGGTGGTGGTGCCGGTGGACGAAGTCGACGGCATCCATGCCATCGATGAGCGCACCTTGAAGGCCGCGTCAGCGCCCGGCAGCCAGGCCAGTGGCCGCTTCACCCAAGGTGTGTTGCAGTGGAAAGGCCGCAGCCTGCGTTGGCTGGACGAGGCGCAATTGTTGTCCGCCGTGACCCGGAGCCTCACATGACCCCCGACCAGATGCGCGATGCCTCGCTGCTGGAGCTGTTCAGCCTGGAAGCCGATGCGCAGACCCAGGTATTGAGCGCGGGCCTGCTGGCCCTGGAACGCAACCCGACCCAGGCCGACCAGCTCGAAGCCTGCATGCGTGCCGCGCACTCGCTCAAGGGCGCGGCGCGGATTGTCGGGGTGGACGCCGGGGTCAGCGTGTCGCATGTCATGGAGGATTGCCTGGTCAGCGCCCAGGAAGGTCGCCTGTATCTGCAACCCGAGCACATTGATGCGTTGCTGCAAGGCACCGACCTGTTGATGCGCATCGCCACGCCGGGCAATGACGTCGGGCCGGCGGATATCGAGGCGTATGTGGCGCTGATGGAGCGCCTGCTCGATCCGTCGCAACTGAGCGCCAAGGTCGCCCCGTCAGCCCCGCCGCCGCCTGAGTCGGCCCCGGCGCCCATCGTCGAGGAGCTGCCGCCGGAGCCCGAGCCCGCGCCACCCGTCACCAGCGAGCCTGCGCGCCAGAACAAACGCATGACCGAAGGCGGCGAACGCGTGTTGCGCGTGACCGCCGAGCGCTTGAACAGCCTGCTCGACCTGTCGAGCAAGTCCCTGGTCGAAACCCAGCGGCTCAAGCCATACCTCGCCAGCCTGCAGCGCCTCAAACGCATTCAAAGCCAGAGCGCGCGGGCCCTGGATACGCTGGACGGCCAGCTCAAGACCGTGGACTTGAACCTCGAAGCCCAGGAAGCCCTGGCCGATACCCGTCGGCTATTGAGCGAAGCCCAGGCGCTGCTGGCAGAAAAACATGCCGAGCTGGACGAGTTCGGCTGGCAGGCCGGGCAGCGCGCCCAGGTGCTCTACGACACCGCGCTGGCGTGCCGCATGCGTCCGTTTGCCGACGTATTGGCCGGGCAGGTGCGCATGGTCCGCGACCTCGGCCGCAGCCTGGGCAAGCAGGTGCGCCTGGAGATCGAGGGCGAAAAGACCCAGGTTGATCGCGACGTGCTGGAGAAGCTCGAAGCGCCGCTCACCCATTTGCTGCGCAATGCCGTCGACCACGGCATCGAAATGCCCGAGCAGCGCCTGCTGGCGGGCAAGCCGGCCGAGGGCCTGATCCGCTTGCGCGCGTCTCACCAGGCCGGCCTGCTGGTGCTGGAGTTGAGCGATGACGGTAACGGCGTTGACCTGGAGCGCCTGCGCGGCACCATCGTCGACCGGCACCTGTCGCCGCTGGAAACTGCCCAGCGCCTGAGCGAAGAGGAGCTGCTGACGTTCCTGTTCCTGCCGGGGTTCAGCCTGCGCGACAAGGTCACCGAAGTGTCCGGGCGGGGTGTCGGCCTGGATGCGGTGCAGCATATGGTCCGCCAATTGCGCGGTGCGGTGGTGCTGGAGCAGACGGCGGGGCAGGGCAGTCGTTTCCATCTGGAGGTGCCGCTGACCCTGTCGGTGGTGCGCAGCCTGGTGGTGGAAGTCGGCGAAGAAGCCTACGCGTTCCCGCTGGCCCATATAGAACGCATGTGCGACCTGGCGCCCGACGACATCGTGCAACTGGAAGGCCGCCAGCATTTCTGGCACGAGGGCCGGCATGTCGGCCTGGTGGCCGCCAGCCAGTTGTTGCAGCGCCCGGCGGGGCAGAATAATGACGAAACCTTGAAAGTGGTGGTGATCCGCGAACGTGATGCCGTGTACGGAATCGCCGTGGAACGCTTCATCGGCGAGCGCACCCTGGTGGTGTTACCGCTCGATGACCGCCTGGGCAAGGTCCAGGATATTTCCGCCGGCGCCTTGCTGGACGACGGCTCGGTGGTATTGATCGTCGACGTCGAAGACATGCTGCGCTCGGTCGACAAGCTGCTCAACACTGGCCGCCTGGAACGCATTGCCCGGCGCAGCCAGCAGGCCACCGAAGCACCGCGCAAACGCGTGCTGGTGGTGGACGATTCGCTCACCGTGCGTGAGCTGCAACGCAAATTGTTACTTAATCGTGGTTATGAAGTGGCCGTGGCGGTCGATGGCATGGACGGTTGGAACGCGTTGCGCTCCGAAGACTTTGACCTGTTGATCACTGATATTGATATGCCTCGCATGGACGGTATTGAATTGGTCACACTCTTGCGCCGTGACAGTCGCCTGCAATCGTTGCCGGTGATGGTGGTGTCCTACAAGGACCGTGAAGAAGACCGGCGTCGTGGACTGGACGCCGGCGCCGACTATTATTTAGCCAAAGCCAGTTTCCATGACGATGCCTTGTTGGACGCCGTGGTGGAGCTGATTGGAGGCGCGCGGGCATGAGGATTGCGATCGTCAATGATATGCCCCTGGCGGTGGAGGCCTTGCGCCGCGCCTTGAGTTTCGAGCCCGCGCACGAAGTGGTGTGGGTCGCCGGCAATGGCCTGGAAGCGGTGCAGCGCTGCGCCGAACTGACCCCGGACCTGATCCTGATGGACCTGATCATGCCGGTCATGGACGGTGTCGAGGCGACGCGGCAGATCATGGCCGAGACCCCGTGCGCCATCGTGATCGTCACGGTCGACCGCCAGGCCAACGTCAGCCGGGTGTTCGAAGCCATGGGCCATGGCGCCCTGGACGTCGTGGATACGCCGCCCCTGGGCGTCGGCAACCCCAAGGATGCGGCGGCGCCGCTGTTGCGCAAGATCCTCAATATCGGCTGGTTGATTGGCCAGCGCGGCAGCCGTGTGCGCGCCGAAACCACACCTGCGCGCAGCACCGGCAAACGCCAGAGCCTGGTTGCCATCGGCTCGTCGGCGGGTGGCCCGGCTGCCCTGGAAATCCTGCTCAAGGGCTTGCCCCGCGACTTTCCCGCCGCCATTGTGCTGGTGCAGCATGTGGACCAGGTCTTCGCCGCCGGCATGGCCGAGTGGCTGAGCAGCGCCTCCAGCCTGCCGGTGCGCCTGGCTCGTGAGGGGGAGCCGCCGCAACCCGGCGTGGTGCTGCTGGCCGGGACCAACCACCACATTCGTTTATTGCGCAACGGCACGCTAGCCTATACCGCAGACCCGGTTAACGAGATTTATCGGCCTTCGATCGACGTGTTTTTCGAAAGCGTGGCCAGCCACTGGAATGGCGATGCCGTCGGCGTACTGCTGACAGGCATGGGCCGCGACGGGGCCCAGGGCCTCAAGTTACTGCGAGAACAAGGATATCTGACCATCGCCCAGGATCAGCAGAGCTCGGCGGTGTATGGCATGCCCAAAGCGGCGGCGGCGATTGACGCTGCTGTTGAAATTCGCCCACTGGACAGAATTGCGCCCCGATTGCTGGAGGTATTTTCGAAATGAGCCCTACCTCCCGCGGTGCTGGCTTGCAGGTAGTAATTCAGGTGACTGCAGATGAATGATTTACAGATCGACGACATCAAGACCGACGAAAATGCCGCCATGGTGTTGCTGGTCGACGACCAGGCCATGATCGGCGAAGCCGTGCGGCGTGGCCTGGCCCATGAAGAAAACATCGACTTCCACTTCTGCGCCGACCCGCACCAGGCCATTGCCCAGGCGATCCGCATCAAGCCGACGGTGATCCTGCAGGACCTGGTGATGCCCGGCCTCGACGGCCTGACCCTGGTGCGCGAATACCGCAACCACCCGGCCACGCAGAACATTCCGATCATCGTGCTTTCCACCAAGGAAGACCCGCTGATCAAGAGCGCGGCGTTCTCGGCCGGCGCCAACGATTACCTGGTCAAGCTCCCGGACAATATCGAGTTGGTGGCGCGCATTCGCTACCACTCGCGCTCCTACATGACCCTGTTGCAGCGGGATGCGGCCTACCGTGCGCTGCGGGTCAGCCAGCAACAATTGCTCGACACCAACCTGGTGCTGCAACGGCTGATGAACTCCGATGGCCTCACCGGGCTGTCCAACCGCCGGCACTTCGACGAGTACCTGGAGCTGGAGTGGCGCCGTGCCATGCGCGACCAGACCCAGTTGTCGTTGCTGATGATCGATGTGGATTTCTTCAAGACCTACAACGACAGCTTCGGTCACGTCGAGGGCGATGAGGCCTTGCGCAAAGTCGCCGCGTCGATCCGCGAAGCCAGCAGCCGGCCGTCGGACTTGCCGGCACGTTATGGCGGTGAAGAGTTTGCGCTGGTGCTGCCCAATACCTCGCCGGGTGGTGCGCGACTGGTGGCCGAAAAGCTGCGCATGGCGGTGGCCGCGCTGAAAATCCCGCACATTGCCCCGACTGAAGGTTCGAGCCTGACCATCAGTATCGGCCTGTCGACCCTTACGCCGGCGCAGGGGACCGATTGCCGGCAACTGATCCTGGCGGCGGACAAGGGGTTGTACACGGCCAAGCATAATGGGCGGAATCAGGTGGGGATCGAGTAGGGTTGTGTGAACATATGCGTTGCTGCGGTAACGGCTAACCCGGCGTCCTGCCGGGTTAGCCACGGATTCAAGCCTGCGTTCGGCCAGCGCCTACACGTATCCGCTTTTGATCCAACCCCTCAGGTCGGCTTTCGGGCACACCGAGCCCAGGCGAGGTGCCGAGTGGTGGGGCAAGAGCCCTTTTCGCCCAGCGGGCTGCCGCTCCCCCCCGTTTATCGTTATACTCGTCGGCTTTCAAAAGTTCGCCAACGAGTGCTGCCCGCCATGGAAATCAACCCGATCCTTAACACCATCAAGGACCTGTCCGAGCGCTCCGAAACTATTCGGGGGTATCTTTGACTACGATCAAAAGCATGAGCGTCTGACCGAAGTCAATCGCGAGCTTGAAGATCCGAGTGTCTGGAACAAACCTGAATACGCCCAGGAACTGGGCCGCGAGCGCGCTGCGCTGGCGCAGATCGTCGATACCCTTGACGAGTTGAACACCGGTCTGGCCGATTGCCGTGACCTGCTGGACATGGCCGTCGAAGAAAACGACGAAGGCGCAGTGGGCGATGTCGTCGCCGAGCTGGCCCGTCTCGAGGAAAACCTCGCCAAGCTTGAATTCCGCCGCATGTTCAGCCATGAAATGGACCCGAACAACGCCTACCTGGACATCCAGGCCGGCTCCGGCGGCACCGAAGCCCAGGACTGGGCCAACATCCTGTTGCGCATGTACCTGCGCTGGGCTGACAAACGCGGTTTCGACGCCACCATCATGGAGCTGTCGGCCGGTGAAGTCGCCGGCATCAAAGGCGCGACCGTGCACATCAAGGGTGAATACGCCTTTGGCTGGTTGCGGACCGAGATCGGCGTGCACCGCCTGGTGCGCAAGAGCCCGTTCGACTCCGGCAACCGTCGCCACACCTCGTTCTCTGCGGTGTTCGTCTCGCCAGAGATCGACGACAAGGTGGAAATCGAGATCAACCCGGCCGACCTGCGGATCGATACCTACCGTTCCTCCGGTGCCGGTGGCCAGCACGTAAACACCACCGACTCGGCCGTGCGTATTACCCACGTACCGACCAACACCGTGGTCAGCTGCCAGAACGAACGTTCCCAGCACGCGAACAAGGACACCGCCATGAAAATGCTGCGGGCCAAGTTGTACGAGCAGGAAATGCAGAAGCGCAACGCCGCGTCCCAGGCGCTGGAAGACACCAAGTCGGATATCGGCTGGGGCCACCAGATCCGTTCGTATGTGCTCGATGCCTCGCGGATCAAGGATCTGCGCACTAACATCGAACGCAGCGACTGCGACAAGGTGCTCGACGGCGATATCGACGAATACCTGGAAGCCAGCCTGAAATCAGGCCTGTAACAGGCTCCATACCGCGATCCCTGTAGGAGCCGGCTTGCCGGCGATCCCCGGCCGCAGGCCGGGGACAACGAACCAGATGGAATATTTAAAGACATGAGCGACCAACAACTCGACCAGGCCCTGCAACAGGAAGAAAACTCCCTGATCGCCCTGCGCAAGGAAAAGCTTGCTGCCGAGCGCGCCAAGGGCAATGCCTTCCCCAACGACTTCCGCCGCGACAACTACTGCGATGCCTTGCAGAAACAGTACGCGGACAAGACCAAGGAAGAGCTGGCTGAGGCTGCGATTCCGGTCAAGGTGGCAGGTCGCATCATGCTCAACCGTGGCTCGTTCATGGTGATCCAGGACATGACCGGTCGCATCCAGGTCTACGTCAACCGTAAAACCCTGTCCGAAGAAACCCTGGCCTCGGTGAAGACCTGGGACATGGGCGACATCATCGCCGCCGAAGGCACCCTGGCGCGTTCCGGCAAGGGCGACCTGTATGTCGAAATGACCAACGTGCGCCTGCTGACCAAATCCCTGCGCCCGCTGCCGGACAAGCACCACGGCCTGACCGACACCGAACAGCGTTACCGCCAGCGCTACGTCGACCTGATCGTCAACGAAGACGTGCGCCAGACTTTCCGCGTGCGTTCGCAAGTCATTGCGCACATCCGCAGCTTCCTGATGAAGCGTGACTTCCTCGAAGTCGAAACCCCGATGCTGCAAACCATCCCGGGTGGTGCCGCAGCCAAGCCGTTCGAAACCCACCACAATGCGCTGGACATGGAAATGTTCCTGCGTATCGCGCCGGAGCTGTACCTCAAGCGCCTGGTGGTTGGCGGCTTTGAAAAGGTGTTCGAGATCAACCGCAACTTCCGTAACGAAGGTGTTTCGACGCGTCACAACCCTGAATTCACCATGTTGGAGTTCTACCAGGCGTACGCCGACTACGAAGACAACATGGACCTGACCGAAGAACTGTTCCGCGAGCTGGCGCAGCTGGTCCTGGGCAGCACCGACGTGCCGTATGGCGACAAGGTGTTCCACTTCGGCGAGCCGTTCGTGCGCCTGTCGGTGTTCGACTCGATCCTCAAGTACAACCCGGAGCTGACCGCTGACGACCTGACCGACATCGACAAGGCCCGTGCCATCGCCAAGAAAGCCGGCGCCAAGGTGCTGGGTTTCGAAGGCTTGGGCAAGCTGCAGGTGATGATTTTCGAAGAACTGGTGGAGCACAAGCTGGAACAGCCGCACTTCATTACCCAGTACCCGTTCGAAGTGTCGCCGCTGGCTCGTCGCAACGACGACAACCCGAACGTCACCGACCGTTTCGAGCTGTTCATCGGTGGTCGCGAAATCGCCAACGCCTACTCCGAGCTTAACGACGCGGAAGACCAGGCCGAGCGCTTCATGGCCCAGGTGGCCGACAAGGACGCCGGCGATGACGAAGCCATGCACTACGACGCTGACTTCGTGCGCGCCCTGGAATACGGCATGCCGCCGACCGCGGGCGAAGGCATCGGCATCGACCGCCTGGTGATGTTGTTGACCAACTCGCCGTCGATCCGCGACGTGATCTTGTTCCCGCACATGCGGCCACAAGCGTAAGCGTAGCGAAATCCGAAGCCGCCTTTTATAAGGCGGCTTTTTTATGCGGCATTAACAAGCGTCAAGCAAACAGCGCCAGGGGATCGTTCCCGTGCCCTGCGTGGGAATGCACACCGTGACGCTCCGCGTCACTCTAATAAGGAAGATCAGTCGTGAACCGCGTAACCGCTCAAGAAGGCGCCGCCGGCATTGCCGCTGCCGTGGCTGAAAGCGTCCAGTACCAGGGCCGCAAGGCCAGCCGTCGGGGCAGCGAGCAACGCAGGCAAGACATTCTCGATGCGGCCATGCGCATTGTGGTGCGCGACGGCGTGCGGGCCGTGCGCCACCGGGCGGTGGCGGCGGAGGCGGGGGTGCCGTTGTCGGCAACCACCTACTACTTCAAGGATATCGATGACCTGCTCACCGATACCTTCGCCCAATACGTGGAGCGCAGCGCTGCCTTCATGGGCAAGTTGTGGGTGCGCAACGAAGGCCTGCTGCGCGAGATGGTCGCCTATGGCGATGGCAGCCCGGCGTCGCGCTCACAGCTGGCCGATGACATTGCGCGACTGACTGCCGACTACGTCATGCGCCAACTCAGCAATCGCCGTGAACACCTGATGGCCGAGCAGGCCTTTCGCCAGGAAGCCTTGCTCAACCCGCGCCTGGCGGAGCTGGTGCGCTCCCACCAGCAGATCCTGTTGCAGGGCACGGGGCAGTTTTTCCAGGTATTGGGCTCCCGCGAGCCGCAACAGGATGCCAAAGTGTTGACGGCGATAATCAGTCGGATGGAATATCAGGGCCTGCTGGGCGGCGCAGAGCCTCTGACCGCTGACGAGATGCTTGAGATTCTCAAGCGCTACATGCATTTGGTCCTGGCCTCGGTCTAGCCTCATGTGGGCGCTGGCTTGTCGAATCGTCGCACCGCTGCGATAGCATCACCGCGGTTTATCTGAAGCACCGCGGGGCCTGTATCGCAGGCGAGCCAGCTCCCACACTTTATGGAGTATGCAATGAAAGCCTGGCGTGTCGCGGTCATCGCTCTGTCGTTCCTGTTGCTCAGCGGTTGCCTGGTGACCTTCAAGGACCCGCTGCCGGCCCGGGAAGCCGCGCCGGAGGAACTGCTCGGCCAATGGACGAGCAAGAATGCCTGGGGCGAACCGCTCAACCTGCACATCACCCGCGCCGGCGAGCACCGTTATAAAGCCGTGAGCTACCCTACAGCCAAGCCGGGCCAGCGCGATGAGTACCTGTTTACAGTGTCGCGGCATGGCAGTCGCTGGTACCTGTCGGCGCGGTTGCCGGCCAAGCTGGGTGGCAATTACATCCTCGCGGGATTCGAGTTCGATGAAAAACACGAATTGGTGGTCTACAACCTCGACCTCGAGCAGATCCATCAGGCGATCGGCCAGCGCGCCTTGCACGGCAGCACCGTGGAGACCGTCGAAGGCGCCGGCGTGCGGGTGGACAGCCCCATGGACCAGGTGTTTGCCTACCTGGATGACCCGGCCAATGCCGATGTGTTCGTTGAAGCCGTGCGCTACCAGCGCGCGGGCAAATAACGTTTAAAGAGGAAGTAGCGGTGGACGATTACCAGCAGACGATACGCACCTTGTCTGATCGCATTGTGCTGGCGCAAACACCGATTCGCGTCCTCGACGCGGTGAAATGGGACGAAAACATTCGCCAGGGATTTCTCAAGGCCAAGGGCAAGGAACTGCCCGCCGTGGACCGCGACTATTACCTCAACCGGCCGCTGTCATTCGATTCCAGCGCGGTGAAGCTGGAGTTCCAGAACATTGAGCGTGACATCACGCGCCGCCTCGGCCAGTTCAGCCCGGTGGGGCAGATCATGCGCCGCATGTGCAAGGAGTACCGCATGGTGGTGCGCATGCTCGAGGCCCGTGGCACCGAGGACTTCGGCCTGATCTCCCAGGAGCTGTACGGCGCCGCCTCCGATGCCTTTCACGCCGGCGACCCGACCCTGGCGGACCTGGGCCTGATGCTCTCCGACTACCTGAACAACATCGACGGGCGTGGCGACCTCAAGGACGAAGCCAAGACCCTCACCGCCAAGGACGCCGTGGCGCTGCTGCAAACCCGCCTGAACCGGGTGTTTGGCGAGGCCGAAGAGACCATCCGCGTGTTCGAGTCCGACGGTATCGTCGCCGATGCAGCGGCGGGCGCCGACTACATCAAGATCCGCGCTGACGCGATGTTCAACGAGCGCGACGTGCGTGCGCTGGAAGTGCATGAAGGCCTGGTGCACGTCGGCACCACGCTCAATGGCCAGAACCAGCCAATCTGCACCTTTCTGTCCAAGGGCCCGCCGTCGTCCACCGTGACCCAGGAAGGCCTGGCGATATTGATGGAGATCATCACCTTCGCCTCCTACCCGAGCCGCCTGCGCAAGCTCACCAATCGCACCCGCGCCATCCACATGGTGGAAGAGGGCGCCGACTTCCTGCAGGTGTTCGAGTTCTTCCGCGAGCAGGGTTTTGAGATGGCCGAAAGCTACGGCAACGCCAGTCGCGTATTCCGTGGCTCGGTTCCGACCGGTCTGCCTTTCACCAAGGACTTGTCCTACCTGAAAGGCTTTATCATGGTCTACAACTACATCCAGCTGGCCGTGCGCAAGGGCAAGCTGGAACAAGTACCGCTGCTGTTCTGCGGCAAGACCACGCTGGAAGATATGCGCACCCTGCGCCAGCTGGTGGACGAGGGCCTGGTGGTGCCGCCCAAGTACCTGCCCGAGCAGTTTCGCGACATGAATGCGCTGGCGGCGTGGATGTGCTTCTCCAACTTCCTCAACCACTTGAGCCTGGACCGGATCGAGGCGGATTACTCGAATATCCTTTAACACCGATCTAGCTGTAGTTGGCGGCTTGCCGGCGATGGCTGCAGGAGACCGCGTTGCCTGCATCGCCGGCCAGCCGGCTCCTGCAGCGTTTCGGCGTTATTCAGATGTGTTGTTTAACTACTCACGAGGCTTCAACGGATGAGAATCCTCGGCATTCTATGCCTGCTACTCACATTGAACGGCTGCAGCTCACTGCTGTTCTATCCCGAGCCCGGCCTGCCGTTCACGCCGGAAAAAGCCCACCTGGATTACCGCGATGTCACAGTCACCACCGCTGACGGGGTCAAGCTGCATGCCTGGTGGCTGCCGGCCAAGCCCGGCGTGCCGCTCAAGGGCACAGTGCTGCACCTGCACGGTAACGGCGGCAACCTGGCCTGGCACCTGGGTGGCAGTTGGTGGTTGCCGGAGCAGGGCTACCAGGTGCTGCTGCTGGACTATCGCGGTTATGGGCTGTCGCAGGGCAAGCCGTCATTGCCGGCGGTCTATCAGGACGTGGACGCTGCCTTCAGCTGGCTCGACCAGGCCCCCGAGACCCGGGGCCAGCCGCTGATCGTCCTCGGTCAAAGCCTCGGCGGCGCGCTGGCGGTGCATTACCTGGCAGCCCACCCGGAGCGACAGGCGCAGCTCAAGGCCCTGGTGCTGGACGGCGTGCCCGCCAGTTATCGTGACGTAGGACAATTCGCCCTGAGCACCTCCTGGTTAACATGGCCGTTTCAGGTGCCGTTGTCCTGGCTGGTGCCGGATGGCGACAGTGCGATCCGCGCCATGCCGCAACTGACCGGTGTGCCCAAGCTGCTGTTCCACAGCCTGGATGACCCGATTGTGCCGGTGGCCAACGGCATCCGCCTGTACCAGGCCGCGCCGCCGCCTCGGGTGTTGCAGTTGACGCGCGGTGGCCACGTGCAGACCTTTGCCGACAAGACCTGGCAAACCGTGATGCTGCGTTACCTGGATGACCCGCAGCACTTCAACGGCCTGCGTCGCCTGGGCGAAATCCCGAATTATCCCGATTCTAAAGTTGATTCATCAGAGAGCCCGCAATGAGCGAAGAACGCAACATGATCCCGCTGATCCTCACCGGCATCGGCACCATCATCGGTACTGTCGGCTGCCTGTGGTACTACGGCTACCTGCACTTCGCCAAGCCGGAAGATGCGCTGCTGCTCAGCGATTTCACCCTGCTCAAGACCGTGCCCGGCGAAGACTACAAGATCTCGCTGACCCCGGCCGCGCAGGTGGCGCAGTGCGTCGACGGCGTGCTGGTGATGTTCGACACCGAGCAAAAAGGCTTGAGTGGCGTGCTGGTTAATAACAAGAAGCAGGCGGTACGTTGCCTGGGTCAGGAAACCCCGCAACTGCAGCAGTGAGCTGGCACATCGCCCCGTGGGAAAACGCCATTGAACCTGGCGATTAGTCCCTTGCTGCATGTGCGACCCGTAGCTGACCGGAACCATCTTTATTTACCCGCCACAGACTAAGGACTGATCGGAGCGACTGATCAGTCCTTTTTTAATTAATGAGTCTGGAGTTTGCATTTATGTCAGGTATCAACGGTGTATCGGGTTCAACGGGCTTGTCAGGCATTGGTGGTGGCCAAGGTCCCCAGCAAAGCCTTGATCAGCAGATTCAGGACGTACAAAACAAAATCAAGCAACAGTCACAAGGTTCCCAGGGCAGCCAGGGAAGCGGTGGAGCTGGGGGCGGGGGTAGCATTGAAGAGCTGGAGAAGCTACTGAAGAAACTGCTTGCAGAAAAGGCTCAAGGTGCTCAGGGCGGTGAAGGTGCACAAAATGGCCAGGGCTCACAAGACAGTCAAGGTGGCTCACAGGGCGGCGGCCAAATCCAGTCGCCCGACTACCAGGGTTCCAGCAAAGTCGGCGGCTGATTGCCATCTCTGCAAAGCCCGCCCGCCATGGGCGGGATTTGGTCAACGACCGAACGATAATGCTGAGCCAAGATTTTTTGGAACCATATCGCGTAAGGCGCCACACAAAGCGGTGTAACTTACTCAGATCAGGGCCGAGAAAGTGGCGATAATTGCAAATCCTGTACCTCCCGTACATCCGGCAAATCCTGAAAGTCAGGCATTTCGCAACCTGCTGAATATGAGCCGGTGCCATGTAGATCTTGAGCGGCGGACCGCGCAGGACCAGAAACAGGACCAGAAGATGAAGATGCCGGACGAGGACACACACCGTCCTATCCAGTTTGGCAATCCATAAAAAAACCCACCGTAAGGTGGGTTTTTTTATCCAGCATCAGGCCATCAGTTCGCTACGGACGAACGTGGTTTGACTGGCTGGTTGTCGTTGGAGATGGTCACTTCGACGCGGCGGTTCATGGCACGGCCCGATACGCTGCTGTTATCGGCAACCGGGTATTCCTTGCCATAGCCCTGGGTCACGATGCGCGAGATGTCCACGCCTTGCTGAGCCAGTGCACGCTGCACGGAAGCTGCACGACGCTCGGACAGGCTCTGGTTGTACGAGTCGGAACCGGTGCTGTCGGTGTAGCCTTCGACGATCACTTTGCGGTCCGGGTTGTCGCGCAGGAACTGCGCCAGCTTGGTGATGTTCACCAGGCCGCTGGATTTCAGGTCGGACTTGTTGGTGGCAAACAGCACGTCACCGAAAGTGACCAGCGTACCGCGATCGGTCTGCTTGGCATTCAGGCTGTCCTGCAGTTGCTTGATCTGCGCGTCACGGGCTTGCAGCAGGGCGCGAGCACGTTCGTCGCCGGCGTTTTTCAGCTTGGCTTCGGATTCGCGCAGCACGATGGTGTCTTTCGCCACTTCAACGCGCTGGTTGGTCAGGTAGGCCAGCTGGTCGACTTTCTTCTGGTCTTCCTTGTCGCGGTAGGCCTTGTCAGCCTTGTCCAGCCAGTCCTGGGCGTCCTTGGTTTCCAGCGCCGCTACCTTGGTGGCATTCGGGTTGGCTTGCAGGGCCGAGAAGTTGGTCCGTGCATTTTCCAGGTTCGCGTTCGGCGGGGTGGAGCACGCCGCCAAGGCAACGCTCATCGCCAGCAGGGCAGGGATCATCAATTGTTTACGCATAGTCGTGTCGTCCTTTCAATTCGATATCGGGTGCATTGCAATCAGGGGCGGCGGCTTATTGCTGCTTGATAACAGCCGGGCGCATGCCTTCCTGACGCAGCTCCTGAACAGCTTTCTGGGAGTCCTTCACAGCCTGTTCGGCTTTGGCGGCCTGGGCTTTACGCTCAGCGACGCGAGCGTCCCACTCGGCTTGTTCAGCCAGGCGACGGGCTTCGTCGTAGTTCTTGTCGTGCATGGCAATCTCGGCTTGCTTGAGCTTGTCCTGGGCCGACTTCATTTCTACGGCTGCGTACTCGGTGCCGCCGGCGCTGACAGCGCTGTTCACCGCCGATTGGGTAACTGCGTACTGCTCGGTCGGCGGGTTGCCGGCGCAGCCAGCCAAAACGAAGCTGGTGCCGATTGCCAGCGCGGCCAACTTGAGCCCGCGCAGATGGTTAAACGAGGATTTGGCAGTGCTGGTCTTCATCGTCTTCAACTCCATTGGGTAACTCCTGAAAAACATCAAAATCCATGTCACTGGTCAGCGGTGCGGGGCCCGGCGGTAAAGCACGAAAAGCCCTTTCAAACGGCCGTTCCAAGTGATGGCTTACTGGCTGTGACCGGAGGCTTTTTTCAAAAGTTCAGAAGAGATGGCGATTTGCCTAAAAAAATAACTGACTGAATGGTCAGCCTGAAAAACTTGGAACTTTTGCCGCGCGCGGAGGTAGGTCGGGCCCGTGAAGGGCCCGGATTACAAGGGGAAGAACGGGGTGGGGTCAGTGTTTCTGCTCGTCCGAACTGCTCGACATATCGTGCAGATAACGTCGCGACAGCGTCAGGAAACGTGGGGTAGGGCCGACGTCTTCGTAGAGCGGGTCGCCCTCTTCATCGGTGGCAACCACCTGTTGTCCCTTGATATAGGGAAAGCTGGCTTCCAGCTCTTCGAGGGCGGCGCCGATCAGCTCGCCGAGCAGTTCTTCGGTATGGCGCTTGGGGTACATTTCCGCGATGGCCGCCAGCCTTGCGGCGGACTCCACATCCAGATGGATGGCGTACTCGGTCTTGGTCAAGCGACCCTTGGCGTTCTCTTCCCAATGCTGGGCCAGTTCTCGGATTTTCATGGCAACCTCAATAAAGCCCGCGATGGCGGGCGGTGATGAGTGTCCAGCCGCGTGCGTGGATAAACACAGGCGACTCACAGTTGAGACTAGCTGCAAGTCACAAGGTTTAAAGTCTTGTCATAAACCGATGCTGGCGGCACTCTGGAAAACCTGCGCGTCCCGGATTTCTGGCTGGAGATTGGCTGATGAGTGATATCGATGCACGCTTGCGTGAGGATGTTCACCTCTTGGGTGAGCTGTTGGGCAACACCATTCGAGAGCAGTACGGCGATGATTTTCTCGACAAGATCGAGCAGATCCGCAAGGGCGCCAAGGCCGACCGGCGTGGCGCGGCCGCGGAGAAAGCCGCGGGCGATGAACTGAGCGCCAGCCTCAATCAGTTGAAGGAAGACGAACTGCTGCCCGTGGCGCGGGCCTTCAACCAGTTTCTCAACCTGGCCAATATTGCCGAGCAGTACCAGCTGATTCACCGGCGTGATGAATCGCAACCAGCACCGTTCGAATCCCGGGTGCTGCCGGAGTTGCTGGCGCGCCTGCAAAGCGAAGGCCACAGCAACGAGTCCCTGGCCCGCCAGTTGGGGCGCCTGGAGATCGAGCTGGTCCTTACCGCCCACCCGACCGAAGTGGCGCGCCGCACCCTGATCCAGAAATACGATGCGATTGCCGCGCAGCTGGCATTGCAGGATCACCGCGACCTCACCACCGCCGAGCGCGAGCAGATCCGCCAGCGCCTGCAGCGCTTGATCGCCGAAGCCTGGCACACCGAAGAAATCCGCCGCACTCGTCCCACGCCGGTGGACGAGGCCAAGTGGGGCTTTGCGGTGATCGAGCATTCTCTGTGGCATGCCATCCCGAATTATCTGCGCAAGGCTGACCAGGCCTTGCATGCCGCTACCGGCCTGCATTTGCCCCTGGAGGCGGCGCCGATTCGGTTTGCATCGTGGATGGGGGGCGACCGCGACGGCAACCCGAATGTCACCGCGCCGGTCACCCGCGAAGTACTGCTGCTGGCGCGCTGGATGGCGGCCGATCTGTACCTGCGCGATATCGATCATCTGGCGTCCGAATTGTCGATGCAGCACGCCAGCGCGGCGTTGCAGGCCAAGGTCGGTGACAGCGTCGAACCGTACCGTGCGCTGCTCAAGCAATTGCGCGAACGCCTGCGCGCCACGCGCAGTTGGGCGCATGCCTCATTGACGACCAGCACCCCGGCGCCGGCCGAAGTGTTGCAAAACAACCGTGACCTGCTCGACCCGCTGGAGCTGTGCTACGAGTCGCTGCACGAATGCGGCATGGGCGTGATCGCCGATGGTCCGCTGCTCGACTGCCTGCGCCGCGCGGTGACTTTTGGTCTGTTCCTGGTGCGCCTGGACGTGCGCCAGGACTCCAGCCGGCATTCGGCGGCCATGACGGAAATCACCGATTACCTCGGCCTCGGTCGTTATGAAGACTGGGACGAAGAGGCACGCATCAGTTTCCTGACCAAGGAGCTAAGCAATCGCCGCCCGCTGCTGCCGGGGTATTTCAAACCGTCGGCGGACACGGCCGAGGTGTTGAATACCTGCAAGGAAATCGCCGCCGCGCCGGCAGCATCGCTGGGTTCCTACGTCATCTCCATGGCCGGCGCCGCGTCGGACGTACTCGCGGTGCAACTGTTGCTGAAAGAGTCGGGCGTGCAGCGGCCGATGCGCGTGGTGCCGTTGTTCGAAACCCTGGCTGACCTGGATAACGCCGGGCCGGTGATGGAACGCCTGCTGCAACTGCCGGGCTACCGCGCCCGTTTACAGGGCCCGCAGGAAGTGATGATCGGCTATTCGGACTCGGCCAAGGACGCCGGCACCACCGCCGCAGCCTGGGCGCAGTACCGGGCGCAGGAACGCCTGGTGGATATCTGCCGCGAGCAACAGGTGGAACTGCTGTTGTTCCATGGCCGTGGCGGCACGGTCGGGCGCGGTGGCGGCCCGGCTCACGCGGCGATCCTGTCGCAGCCGCCGGGTTCGGTGGCGGGGCGTTTCCGCACCACTGAACAAGGCGAAATGATCCGTTTCAAATTCGGCCTGCCGGACATTGCCGAGCAGAACCTCAATCTTTACCTGGCAGCGGTGTTGGAAGCGACGCTGTTGCCGCCGCCTCCGCCGGAACCGGCCTGGCGCCATTTGATGGACGAATTGGCGGCGGACGGTGTCAGCGCTTACCGCGCGGTGGTGCGGGAAAATCCGCAATTCGTCGAGTATTTCCGCCAATCCACACCGGAGCAGGAGCTCGGTCGCTTGCCCCTCGGCAGTCGTCCGGCCAAGCGTCGTGCCGGTGGCATCGAAAGCCTGCGCGCCATCCCGTGGATCTTCGGCTGGACCCAGACCCGCCTGATGCTGCCGGCATGGCTCGGCTGGGAAGCTGCGTTGAGCAAGGCGCTGGAACGTGGCGAAGGCGAACTGCTCGGGCAGATGCGTGAGCAGTGGCCGTTCTTCCGGACCCGCATCGACATGCTCGAAATGGTCCTGGCCAAGGCGGATGCCGACATTGCGCGGCTGTATGACGAGCGCCTGGTGCAGCCGGACCTGTTGCCATTGGGCGCGCACTTACGCGACCTATTGTCGCAGGCGTGCACGGTGGTGCTTGGCCTGACCGGCCAGTCGCAACTGTTGGCCCATAGCCCCGACACCCTGGAGTTCATCCGCCTGCGCAACACCTACCTTGACCCCCTGCACCTGCTGCAGGCTGAGTTGCTGGCGCGCTCGCGCCAGCAGGAAGCGGCGCAGGACAGCCCTCTGGAACAGGCGCTGCTGGTGTCTGTGGCCGGTATCGCCGCCGGTTTACGCAACACCGGTTGAGGTTTTACGCGTGTTCTCAAAGGCTTGCAGATGAAGTACGCCAGCCGCCAGAAAATGGGCGGTTGGCGTTTGCACGGCCGGGTTGCACTCAGGCACACCCCACCTATGGTGCATGTATGGCGCGGGTTCTTGCGACTTTCGGCGGCTTGTGTGCTTAGGGTCTGCTGTGTATCTTGATCAGCCTTTGGCCGTTTGTGCGGCCCGAATCCTATTTTTACGAGATTGGCCCCACGCGGCGAATCCGAGCGTCATCTCTATAAAAAATTGAGGAGCACATCGATGCGCGTCATTCTGCTGGGAGCTCCCGGGGCCGGTAAAGGTACTCAGGCAAAGTTCATCACTGAAAAATTCGGCATTCCACAAATCTCCACCGGTGACATGCTGCGCGCTGCGGTAAAAGCAGGCACCGAGCTGGGCGTCAAAGCCAAGGGCATCATGGATGCCGGCGGCCTGGTGTCCGATGACCTGATCATCGCCCTGGTCCAGGACCGTATCGCGCAACCAGATTGCGCCAAGGGTTTCCTGTTCGACGGTTTCCCACGCACCATTCCCCAGGCTGAAGCCTTGGTGACGGCTGGTGTCGAGCTGGATGCCGTGGTCGAAATCGCCGTTGAAGACGAAGAAATCGTCCAGCGTATCGCCGGTCGTCGCGTTCACGAGGCCTCGGGCCGCGTGTACCACACCGTCTACAACCCGCCAAAGGTTGAAGGCAAGGACGATATCACCGGCGAAGACCTGGTGCAGCGCAAGGACGACACCGAAGAAACCGTGCGTCATCGCCTGTCGGTCTACCATTCCCAGACCAAGCCGCTGGTGGATTTCTACCAGAAGCTGTCTGCTGCCCAAGGCAAGCCGAAGTACAGCCACATCCCTGGCGTCGGCTCCGTGGAAGCGATCACCGCCAAGGTGCTGCAAGCCCTGAGCTGATCAATCGCTCGGCTTCACAGTAACGGCCCGCTTGCGGGCCGTTGTTGTTTATACTGGCGCACTTTTTTTCGACTTGGACACCTACACCGATGAGCACCCTGCTGGCCCTGGACACCGCGACTGAAGCTTGCTCCGTTGCCTTGCTGCACGATGGCAAAGTAACGAGCCACTACGAGGTGATCCCACGCCTGCACGCGCAGAAGCTGTTGCCGATGATCAAGCAACTGCTCGAAGACGCCGGCACGACCCTGGCTGCCGTGGATGCCATCGCCTTCGGCCGTGGTCCGGGTGCGTTTACAGGCGTGCGGATCGCCATCGGTGTGGTCCAGGGCCTGGCGTTTGCGCTCGAGCGCCCGGTGTTGCCGGTCTCCAACCTGGCGGTGCTGGCGCAGCGTGCCTTGCGCGAGCACGGCGCACGGCAGGTGGCGGCGGCGATTGATGCGCGCATGGATGAAGTCTATTGGGGCTGCTACCGCGAAACCGCTGGCGAAATGCGCCTGGTCGGCGTGGAGGACGTGCAGCCGCCGGAGTCAGCGGCATTGCCAAGTGACGCCAGTGGCGACTGGTTCGGCGCTGGCACCGGCTGGGGGTATGGCGAGCGTATCGCGGTGCCGCTGGTGGGCCAGGACGCCACACTGTTGCCCCATGCCGAAGACCTGCTGACGCTGGCACGCTTTGCATTCGAGCGGGGCGAGGCGATTCCTGCCGACCAGGCGGCCCCGGTGTACCTGCGCGATAAGGTCGCGCAAACCAAGGCTGAGCGCGGGATAATTTGACGTCAAAAATGCTGGCAATTTGGGACTAAAGTCGCCAATCGTCAGAATTTGCCGGCGTTTTTAAACCTTTTACAAATTATGTGTTCTAGTTATCACCAGAGCATTTGCGCGCTACGGATTGCGCCACTAAAATGCCATCACCGATACCGAGTTCGCATCGATGCGTATAGACGGCTTTTCCTCACAGTCCTACCCCATCAAGCGCAAGCCACGTAAGGCGAACGTCACGGTAGACGAGTCCGTCGAGGATTCGCCGGACTTCATCGAAGTCCAGTCTGAAGCATCATCCAGCCAGCAAGGCCCTGCAGGTGCCCGCACCAGCGGCCTTCCGGCCCGTCAGCAAGACATGGTCTTCCCTCGCTCCATGAGCAAAAGCGTCGCCACCGCCCTGGCCAGCTACCTGACCACCGCCGGTTTTGTCGAATGGGATATGGAAGTGCTGGGCCTCGACATCCACATCTGATGCGCCTGCCTTATTTCATCGGTTGCCCGTCCTGGAGCGAAAACGCCTGGCGCGAGTACCTGTACCCCGTCGATGCCCGTTCCAGCGACTACCTCGCGCTATATTCCCAGGTCTTCAACGCCGTTGAAGGCAATACCACCTTTTATGCCCGCCCCTCGGCCGCCACTGTGCAGCGCTGGGCTGAAATCATGCCGGAGGATTTTCGCTTCACTGCTAAATTTCCCGGTGACATCAGCCACGGCGGCGACCTGCGTGAGCAGTTGCCGGCGGCGGAAAGCTTCGTCGGGCTGATGAGTCCGCTGGGTGAGCGCGTCTCGCCGCTGTGGCTGCAACTCTCGGCCAGCTTTTCGCCGCAACGGCTGGGCGAGCTGGCGGGTTTTATCGATGCGCTGGAGCGGCCGCTGGCGGTCGAAGTGCGGCACCCGGAGTTCTTCGCCAAGGGCGATGCCGAGCGCATGCTCAACCGTCTGCTGCGCGACCGCGGGGTCGAACGCATCTGTCTCGACCCGCGTGCATTATTCAGTTGCACCTCCACCTCAGCCGCCGTGCTGCATGCCCAATCGAAAAAGCCCAAGGTGCCAACACGGCCTGCGGCACTGACCCAGTTTCCCCAGGTGCGTTTTATTGGTCATCCGGAGCTTGAGGCCAATGACCCATTCCTGATCCCGTGGGTGGAAAAAATCGCCGGCTGGATTGAAGAAGGCCGCACCCCCTACGTGTTCCTGCACACCTCGGACAACCGCCTGGCCGCGCAATTGGCCCTGCGCTTTCACGCCAAGCTGATGGCGCGTTTGCCCGGCCTGCCGGCGTTGCCGACCTTGCATCGAGAACCCGCAGCGGAGCAACTGGGGTTACTCTAGGGCTCCTTTTTCCGCCAGGAGTCAGTCATGGATGCCCAAACCCTTCGCGCCGAAACTTTCAAGGCCTTGCATGAGCGCGACCGCGCGTTTGTGATGCCCAACCCGTGGGATGCTGGCTCGGCGATCATGCTCGCCAGCCTCGGCTTTGAAGCCCTGGCCACTACCAGCGCAGGGTATGCCTTCAGCCTGGGGCGGCCGGATGCCGAAGGGGCACTGTCGCTGGAAGACACACTCGCCAATGCCGGTGTGATCGCCCGGGCGACCACGCTGCCGGTGGCGGCCGACCTGGAAAACGGCTTCAGCGACACGCCCGACGGCTGCGCCCAGACCATTCTGCGTGCGGCTGCCAGCGGGATCGTCGGTGGCTCCATCGAAGATGCCACCGGCATTGCCGTCGACCCGATCTATCCCTTTGATCTGTCCGTAGAGCGTGTGGAAGCTGCAGTCGCCGCTGCACGCAGCCTGCCATTCCCGTTCATGCTTACCGCCCGTGCGGAAAACCTCCTGCATGGTCGCCTGGATTTGCCTGACACCATCCGCCGGCTGCAGGCCTACGCCGAAGCCGGTGCCGATGTGCTGTATGCGCCCGGCCTGCGCAGTGCCGAGGACGTGCTGGCGGTGGTCAAGGCCGTCGCGCCCAAGCCTGTGAATGTGCTGATGTCCGGTGGGTTGAAACTGAGCGTGGCGCAATTGAGCGAAATGGGCGTCAAGCGCATCAGCGTGGGCTCGGCCATGGCGTTGGCGGCGTATGGCGAGTTCTACCGGGCCGCGCAGGAAGTCTATTCGTCGGGCACGTTTACCTTCACTGAACGCTCGATGCCCTACAGCCAGGCGACGCAATTCTTCAAGGACTGACCCGTGCGTTTTTTTACCGTGGTGGGGATGCTGCTGTTATTGGCCGGCGCAGCGGTGCTGGGTGTCTGGCGCGGCTGGGTGCCTTTACCGGCGGAGTGGAACCCCTGGGCGCCGTTGGATGTGCGTGCCGCCCCGAACCTGCTGACGCGGTTCAAGCTCGGGCGGTTGCAGGATGATCCCGCGCTGTGCGACCAGGTACTGAAAACGTCCGGCCTGCGCGTCAGCCATCAAGCGGATACACCGGCCGATGCGGCGTGCCCACTGCGCAATGTGCTGCGCGTGCAAGGTGCCGACGTGGGCCTGAGCAGCAGCTTTCTCGCCAGTTGCCCGTTGGCCGTGGCGTTTGCACTGTTCGAGCGCCACAGCCTGCAACCGGCGGCCCAGGCGGTGTTTGGCCAGGCGGTGACGCGGGTCGATCACTTGGGCAGCTTCGCTTGCCGCAACATGTATAACCGTGCCGAAGGGCGACTCAGCCAGCATGCGTCGGCGAATGCCGTGGATATCGCCGGCTTTCGCCTGGCAGACGGGCGCAGCATCAGTGTGCTCAAGGATTGGCCGGGAGAGGGCGACGCTGCGCGCTTTTTGCGCCAGGTGCGCGAGGGCGCCTGCAACGATTTCAATGTGGTGTTGAGCCCGGACTACAACGCCGCGCACCGCAACCATTTCCATCTGGACATGGGGCGCTGGTGGGTGTGTCGCTAGGTTTACGCGGCCAAGCGCAGGTTGTGGGTGATCAGTGGGCGAGCCCAGTAGTAATCGAAATCCAGGGCTTTTTGCTGCGCCACCAACTCCTCTTCGGGGTACGGCGTGGCGGCCGGCGGCAACAGGTCCAGTTCGAACTCGGCAATCGGCAAGTGCAGTGGCCGTGGCTCAGGCGCCGGGCCCGGTTCGGGCAGTGGCTGGCCGGCGGTCAGCACGATCGGGCGGACCCAGCCGCTCTCGAAATTCTGCTGGCGTTGCTGGGCGACGATTTCCTCCGGTGGGAACGGGGTTGCCGGCGGTGGCAGCAACTCGGTTTCAAATTCGGCAATCGGCAGGAACAGCGGCTCAGGCGGGGCGATTTCGGTGTCTTTCACCTCGCATTCACGCTGGGTCAGAATCTGCGACAACAGGTCGGCACCTTCGCTGGGCTCGACCGCCGGGTCCAGCGGCTCAGGCGCCTTGGCGGCGAGCGCGTCCGGCGTCTCACCGAGCTGCTCGGCCAGCGCGCGGGCGAAGAAGTCCTGCCACACATGACTCACCCCGGCCAGCGCTTGAGTATTGCGCAGGCCGTAGTGGTTATGGGTCGGCAGTACACCGATGGTTAGGGGAAGAATGTCTGACATTTTTCTCGGTCGACGCTCAGCTCTGGCAAAATACCTGACTGTTGTTTTTATCGGCCGACTTTTGCCGATCCTTAATATTTTTGAGCGTAGTGATTGATGAGCGAACAACCCGCGGCCAGCCGCATCCAGGTCGAGGCCTTGGCCGAAGGTTTCAAGGACCGCGCCGCGCAGTGGGCTGCGCTGCTTGGCTTGCCGTTGCAGCTGGACGAGGCGGACTTTTCCCTGCAGGTTGGCGAGCAGGGCCTGCAGCTGCAACAGCTAGGCCCTGACGCACCGGGGCCAGTGCGCGTGGACTTCGTGGAAGGCGGTGCTGCTCACCGCCGGTTATACGGCGGCGGCAGCGGCCAGATGATTGCCAAGGCGGTGGGCATCGCCCAGGGCGTGCGTCCGCGCGTGCTGGATGCCACGGCCGGGCTGGGCAAGGACGCGTTCGTGCTGGCCAGCCTCGGCTGCGAGATGAGCCTGATCGAGCGCCAGCCGTTGATCGGCGCCTTGCTCGAAGACGGCCTGGCGCGCGCTGCGCAGGATTTTGACGTGGCGCCAATCGTGGCGCGCATGACCTTGCTCAAGGGTAATTCCATCGACGTGATGCTCAACTGGCAAGGCGAGCCGCCCCAGGTGATCTACCTCGACCCGATGTTTCCCCATCGTGAGAAAACCGCCCTGGTGAAGAAGGAAATGCGCTTGTTCCGTCCACTGGTCGGCGATGATCCGGACGCCCCGGCGTTGCTCGCTGCCGCCCTGGCCTTGGCCAGCCACCGCGTGGTGGTCAAGCGTCCACGCAAGGCGCCGTGCATCGACGGGCCCAAGCCGAGCCATGCGCTGGATGGCAAGTCCAGCCGGTATGACATCTACCCCAAGAAGGCGCTCAAGCCTTAAGCCTTCATTGATCTGGAGGGCCCTATCGCTGGCAGGCCAGCGATAGGGCCGGTCAAGACAGCACAGCGCTTCAGGCCCGGTAAGCGCGCATAAACAACCCCACCACCTCCTGCACATGCGCTTCAGCGTCTGCTTCGCTCAAGTGTCCGCCGCAGCCATACAACAGGCAGAAATTCGCCGTGCCCTTGAGCAGGCAGAAGAAGTGTTCGGCTGCCCTGAAGGGTTTGTCGATGGCCAGGGCGCCGCTCTGGTCGATCCTGCTCAGCAGTCGCTCCATGCCTTGCAGCATGCGCATGGGCCCGGCCTCGAAGAAGATCTGTGAGAGTTTCACGTCCTGATTGCCGGTGGTCATCATCAGGCGATGCAGGTTCACCGATTCCTCGCTGTTGATCAGCCGATGGAACCCCCGCGCGATATTCAGCAACACCGTCTCCACCGGCAGCCCTTCAGGCAGTTCGAAATACATCACCGGCAATTGTTCTTCGCACGTGGCCACCACGGCAGCGGTGAACAAGGTTTCCTTGTCGGTGAAGTGGCTGTAGACGGTCAGCTTCGACACGCCGGCTTCAAGCGCCACGGCATCCATGCTGGTGCTGGCGTAGCCATTGCTCAAGAACAGGGTCTTCGCTGCCGAGAGGATAGCCTGGCGTTTTGCCATGTCCTTGGGACGCCCGGGGCTATTGGTGTTTACACGATTGTCGGACATTTTCACCTTTAATACTGGACTGGTGAGTTTGGTATTAATAACATACCGGCCAGTATAATTATTCCTAGCTCCATTTGCGAAAGGTCCTTCAGCATGCGCAGTACTTTCCTGCCCCTTGCGTTGCCTGTCAGCCTGGTCTTCCTGTTGGCCGCCTGCGGCCATGAAGAAGCGGCCCAGACCACCCTCCGCCCAGCCATGGTGGTGCAGCCGCAGCCATCGGCGCAGGCGACCGACAGCTACCCGGGTGAAGTGCGTGCCCGCTACGAGCCGGACCTGGCCTTTCGCATCGGCGGCAAAGTCAGCAAACGACTGGTGGAGGAGGGCGAGCGCGTCAAGGCCAACCAGCCGCTGGCGGAACTCGACCCACAGGACGTGCGCCTGCAACTGGAGGCCACCCGCGCCCAGGTGGCCGCTGCCGAGGCCAACCTGAGCCTGGTGCGCGCCGAGCGGGATCGCTACAAGACCCTGATGGACCGGCAGATGGTCAGCCGCTCCCAGTACGATAATTCCGAAAACCTTTACCGATCCGGTGAAGCGCGCCTCAAGCAAATCAAGGCCGAATTCGACGTGTCCAGCAACCAGGCCGGGTACGCCGTGCTGCGTGCGCCCCAGGATGGTGTGGTCGCCAAGCGTGCGGTAGAAGTCGGCCAGGTGGTGTCCGCCGGGCAGACGGTGTTCACCCTGGCCACCGATGGCGAGCGCGAAGTGCTGATCAGCTTGCCGGAGCAAGGGTTCGGCCGCTTCAAGATTGGCCAGCCGGTGTCGGTCGAACTGTGGAGCCAGCCGGACCAGCGTTTCGCCGGGCGCATTCGTGAGCTGTCACCGGCTGCCGATCCCAAGTCGCGCACCTTTGCTGCCCGCGTCGCCTTTACCGGTGGCAAAGTCCCGGCCGAGTTGGGTCAGAGTGCCCGCGTCTTCATACAGGCCGACGGCGTAATTCCGTTGTCGGTACCGCTGTCTGCCCTCAGTGCGGAGAACGGTGAGTCCTACGTCTGGCGTGTACAGCCGGACAATACCCTCAAGCGCACCCCCGTGCGCATCGGCGCCTTCGGTGAAAAGACCGTCCCGGTGCTGGAAGGCTTGAGCCCTTCTGATTGGGTGATAGCCGCCGGTGTGCATGTGCTCCACGAGGGCCAGCAAGTGCGCCCGGTGGATCGCTCCAACCGTGTGGTGAATCTGGCGGCCAAGGAGTAGTCCCCGATGGGTTTCAATCTTTCCGAATGGGCGCTGCGTAATCGCCAGATCGTACTGTTCCTGATGATCTTGCTGGCGGTGGTCGGCACCTTGTCCTACACCAAGCTGGGACAAAGCGAAGACCCACCGTTTACCTTCAAGGCCATGGTGATCAAGACCAACTGGCCCGGTGCCACTGCCCAGGAAGTTTCACGCCAGGTGACCGAGCGTATCGAGAAGAAACTCATGGAGACCGGCGACTACGAGCGCATTGTCTCGTTCTCGCGTCCCGGCGAATCCCAGGTCACCTTCATGGCCCGCGACTCCATGCACTCGGCGCAGATTCCCGAGCTGTGGTACCAGGTACGCAAGAAGATCAGCGATATTCGCCAGACCCTGCCGCCGGATATCCAGGGACCGTTTTTCAATGATGAATTCGGCACCACCTTTGGCAACATCTACGCGCTGACCGGCGATGGTTTTGACTACGCCGTGCTCAAGGACTACGCCGACCGTATCCAGATTCAGCTGCAGCGCGTGCCGGATGTGGGCAAGGTCGAGCTGCTGGGCCTGCAGGACGAAAAGATCTGGATCGAGTTATCCAACCTCAAGCTCGCCACCCTCGGCCTGCCATTGGCGGCGGTGCAGCAGGCGCTGCAGGAACAGAACGCGGTGTCCACCGCCGGGTTCTTTGAAACACCGAGCGAGCGTGTGCAACTGCGGGTGTCGGGCAACTTCAAGACGGTGGACGAGATCCGCGCTTTCCCGATTCGGGTGGGTGATCGCACCTTCCGCATCGGCGATGTGGCCGACATTCACCGCGGCTTCAACGACCCACCGGCACCGCGCATGCGCTACATGGGCGAAGACGCCATTGGCCTGGCCGTGGCCATGCGCGATGGTGGCGACATCCTGGTGTTGGGCAAGGCCCTGGAAGGCGAATTCGCACGCTTGCAGAAGAACCTTCCTGCCGGCATGCAACTGCGCAAGGTGTCGGACCAACCGGCAGCGGTGAAAACCAGTGTCGGCGAATTCGTCCAGGTCCTGGCTGAGGCCCTGGCGATTGTTTTGCTGGTGAGTTTCTTCTCCCTCGGCATTCGCACCGGCATGGTCGTGGCGCTGGCGATTCCGTTGGTGCTGGCGATGACCTTTGCCAGCATGTACTACCTTGGCATCGGCCTGCACAAGATCTCCCTCGGTGCGCTGGTATTGGCCCTGGGTTTGCTGGTGGACGATGCGATCATCGCCGTGGAGATGATGGCGATCAAGATGGAGCAGGGCTACGACCGTCTTAAAGCCGCGAGTTTCGCCTGGACCAGCACGGCGTTCCCGATGCTCACCGGCACGTTGATCACGGCGGCGGGCTTTTTGCCCATCGCCACCGCACAGTCGAGTACCGGTGAATACACCCGTTCGATCTTCCAGGTGGTGACTATTGCGTTGCTGGCCTCGTGGGTCGCTGCGGTGGTGTTCGTGCCGTATCTGGGGGAAAAGCTCCTGCCGGACCTGGCGAAAATTCACGCAGCCAAACACGGCGCCGATGGTCCTGATCCCTACGGCACGCCGTTCTATCAGCGCGTAAGACGTTTGGTGGAGTGGTGCGTGCGCCGGCGCAAAACCGTGATCGTCCTGACGCTGCTGCTGTTTATCGGCTCGGTGGCACTGTTCCGTTTTGTCCCGCAGCAGTTCTTCCCGGCCTCGGGCCGTCTGGAGCTGATGGTCGACTTGAAACTGGCCGAAGGCACCTCCCTGAGCAACACCGCCGATCAGGTCAAGCGCCTGGAAGCCCTGCTCAAGGAACATGCCGGCATCGATAACTATGTGGCCTACGTCGGTACCGGCTCGCCGCGTTTCTATCTGCCGTTGGACCAGCAGCTGCCGGCGGCCAGCTTTGCGCAGTTCGTGGTGCTGGCCAAGACCATCGAGGAGCGCGAAAGCCTGCGCACCTGGCTGATCGAAACCCTCAACGAACAATTCCCCGAGCTGCGCTCACGTGTCACGCGCCTGGAAAACGGCCCGCCTGTGGGCTACCCGGTGCAGTTTCGCGTGACCGGTGAACATATCGAAGAAGTCCGCGCCCTCGCACGCAAAGTGGCGGCCAAGGTGCGCGAAAATACCCACGTGGTCAATGTGCACCTGGACTGGGAAGAACCGAGCAAAATCGTCTACCTCAATATCGACCAGGACCGCGCCCGCGCCCTCGGGGTGAGCACCGCCAACCTGTCGAAATTCCTCCAGAGTTCACTCACCGGTTCCAGCGTCAGCCAGTTCCGCGAAGACAACGAGTTGATCGAAATCCTCCTGCGCGGCACCGTGCATGAGCGCACCGAGTTGTCGCTGCTGCCGAGCCTGGCCGTGCCGACCGACAACGGCAAAAGCGTGGCGCTGTCGCAGATTGCGACCCTTGAGTACGGCTTTGAGGAGGGCATAATCTGGCACCGCAACCGTCTGCCGACGGTGACCGTGCGCGCTGATATCTACGGCAAGGAACAGCCGGCGACGCTGGTCCAGCAGATCCTGCCGACCCTTGAAGAGGTGCGCGCCGAACTGCCGGATGGCTACTTGCTGGAAGTCGGCGGTACCGTTGAAGACTCTACTCGCGGGCAGAACTCGGTGAAGGCTGGCGTGCCGCTGTTCATCGTGGTGGTGCTGACCTTGCTGATGCTGCAGCTGCGCAGTTTCTCACGCACGGCGATGGTGTTTCTTACAGCGCCTCTGGGATTGATCGGTGTGACGCTGTTCCTGCTGGTATTCCGCCAGCCCTTCGGGTTCGTGGCCATGCTGGGCACCATCGCGTTATCGGGGATGATCATGCGTAACTCGGTGATCCTGGTGGACCAGATCGAACAGGACATCAAGGCCGGGCTGGCGCCGTGGCAGGCGATCATCGAAGCCACCGTGCGACGTTTCCGCCCGATTGTGCTCACGGCCCTGGCGGCGGTACTGGCGATGATCCCGCTGTCACGCAGTGTGTTCTTCGGGCCGATGGCCGTGGCGATCATGGGCGGGCTGATTGTGGCGACGGCGTTGACGTTGCTGTTCTTGCCGGCGCTGTATGCGGCGTGGTTCCGGGTGAGGAAGGATGTCGTGTAGGCCTGAGACTGACTTGGCGCGCTGATTCGGAACCTTTTTCTCACGCGTGCCACACAAGGTTACCTGTCAGGCAGGTACTTTATTCGGTCGGTTTGATCGCGAAGATAAAGTTTCCATGACATTCATAGAGGCGGAAATCAGATGATTGGCAATTTGTATATGATGGTGGGTCAAATGTTGGGTGGCCAGCTACCGCCAATGAGCCACGGTTGTGACTCACATCGAAGTAAGCGGGATCTGGAGGAAAGGGTATCGAATATGGAAAAAAAATCGGTTAACTGGCCTGCGCAATCCATGAGCGGTATCTCGATCCAGAATAACAACCACAACACAAACACCCTCATCAGCCGCTGAATGCTTTGATTGTCTGCGTGCGTCTTTTCGCACTCTGCAATTGCAAGAGCCCCGAACACCACGGGGCGTTTGCTTTTTTCACGATAAATAACCGCCTCTGTGATACAACGCCCCCAACACTTTGTTCGCCAGGTTGGCAGCCGTAACAGCCATCGGCGCAAAGACCATCGATCATGACCGACTTAGGATAATTTCATGCTGGGTACCGTTTCGGCGCTGGTGCTGCTTCTGGCTGTGCCCGGGCCGACAAACACCCTGCTGCTGCGCGCGGGCATGCTGCTTGGTTTTCGGACGTCGTGGAAACTGGCCTTCGTCGAGTGCTTGGCCTACGTGCTGCAAGTCTCCCTGTGGGGCGTTGCACTGGTTTATCTGGCCGCGTATTCGCCTTGGGCATTGAAGGCTACGCAAATGGCCGCGGCCTGTTACTTGCTGTACGTTTCCTACCAGCTATGGCAACGCAAGGGCGAAACCATCACCCCAGGCAAGGATCGATTCTCCGGGCTTTATTTCTTCTGGCTGACAGTGATGAATCCCAAGGGCCTGTTGATCGTTTCCTTCATCGCTCCAGCGCACACCTTTACCGCGCTGGCGGACTACGCGCTCTTCATGACTACGCTGGCGCTGGTAGTGATACCCGTGGGGTCGGCCTGGATCATGCTCGGCGGTCAATTCGAGGGTATCCGCAAGACCTGGCTGACGCCCTTGAAGATCAATCGTGCGACCTCTGTGGCCATCTGCTGTTTTGCCACGCTCATGATAGGGCGACTGGCTGACTCGCTCTTTTATTGAGCCGGTGACATAAAAACGCCAGGCATCGTGATGAACGACCCTGGCGTTGTGAGGGGGGCACCCAACGGGCGATCTGGAATTACAACGCGCCAAACACCTTCTTCGCCAGGCTGGTCGCCGCAGCGGCCGGGTTCTTGCGAATCGTCTCTTCCTGCTGCGCAATCATCTTGAACAAACCGTCCAGTGCCTGCTCGGTCACGTAGTTTTCGACGTTGGCGCTCTTGGCATCCACAGCGCCAAAGGCTGCGGCCTTGCCGGCCAGGGCGTTGTACTGCTGGGCCACGCCGACCTTGTCGGTGGCGGCCTTGACGATCGGCAGGAACTTGGCGCGGATTTCTTCGCGGCTGCTTTTGTTCAGGTACTGAGTGGCCGAGTCCTGGCCGCCGGTGAGAATGCCCTTGGCGTCGGTCACGCTCATGTTTTTCACGGCATTGACCAGGATCGGCTGGGCCTGGGTCACGGCGGTTTCGGCGGCCTTGTTCATGCTGGTTTCCAGCTGGGTGACCTGGTCGCCCATGCCGAACATTTTCAACTTGTCGGCGACTTTGCCGAGCTTGCCTGGCAGACCGATCTTCACTTCAGGGTTGTTGCTGAAACCGCCGGGCACGCCCAGTTGTTTCACGGCGATCTGTGCGCCCTGGGTCAGTGCGTCCTTGAGACCGCCGGTGGCGTCGCCCTGGGACAGGCTGCCAAGGTTCAAGGCCATGGCGTTGGCGCCGAACAGCAGGCCGGCGCACAGGGCAGTGAGGCGAAGGGAATTACGGAGCATGGGCGCTTCCTTATGTGCGTAAATCAAGTGTTCGATGAATTCACTGAGCGACCGCATCAACCCGCAGGCGCAGCGGCTGTGGATCCTGGCCGTTGAGCTGCACAGCGTGCCGTTCGGTGGTGATAAACAGTAGCTTGCCATCCAGTTCGATGCGAGCACTCACCGCATAACTGTGGCCCGGCTTGACCTGGGCCGGGTCGTAGCTGAGGTGAAACGGCAGCGGCACCTGGCCTTTGACCGGGCCTTTCTGCTCGGCCAGGACCACCGCGGGCGCGTCCGCCAGGGACACGTCCTGCAGGCTGACGCTCAAGGTGGCGGCGGGCGGCAGGGCAATGCGCTGCAGGTAGAACACTTCGCCATCGAGGTTGGCCTTGGGGGTCGGGCTCATGGATTGGCAGGCTCCGAGCAGGGCGGTGAGGCCCAGGAGGATGATCTTTTTCATGGTACAGCTCCTTTTCAACGGCGCCGGCATCTAACCGACGCCTTATTCAATCTAGCGGCTTTCTTCGGTTTCGACAGGCGCCTCAGCCGCACCGTCCACACGATGCAAGGCCACCTGGCGGATCGACAGGCGAATGTCCGCCGGCAACACGCGTTTGGCGGCGCCTTCGGCGAGTTCACCGAGCAGGTCGTGGTAGCTCAACTTGCCGGCCTCGTCGCGGCGCAGCACATCTTGCTCCAGCAAGGTCTGGATGAAATGTCGGAAAAGGCTCTTGTCGAAGAATTCCGGGGCGTTGAGGCCATGCAGGATCGACAGGCGCTGGGCCATGATCGTGCAGAGGTCTTCCAGCTCTTCGGCGCTGATGCTGTTCTGGCCGCTGTTGAGCAACAGCGAAATCGCCATGTAGAAGCGTTGCAGGGTCTGGGCGATGCTCTTGGACAGCAGTGTCAGCAGCACGAAGTGCCGCGAACTTGGCGCCGGGCGCAGGTACACGTTGTTCTCGAAACGCAGCAGGCCCTGTTCGACAAACGCCTCCAGCCATTGGTCGATCACACTGTCCAGTTCTTCCAGCGACCAGCGGATAAACAGTTCCGATTGCAGGTACGGGTAGAGTGCGTGGGTGTAGCGCAGGATCTGCTCGCGGCTCATCCGCGAACTGCTCTGGAAGAAGCTCGCCAGCAGCGCCGGCAGGGCGAAGATGTGCAGCACGTTGTTGCGGTAGTAGGTCATCAGGACGGCGTTCTGCTCGTCCAGGTACAGAATCTTGCCGAGGGCGTCGCTCTGTTCCGACAGCAGGTCCATGTCCTTGACGTGCTTGATCAGCGCCAGGCCATCGCCTTCGGGCAGGGTGGTGTGCGGCGAATACGGCACGCGGCGCAGCAGCGCCAGGTACAGGTCGAGCTGGCGGGCCATGGCCTGTTCATCCAGGGCCAGGCGCGTGGTGGACAGCAGCGCCAGGGCTACCAGGTTCACCGGGTTCACGGCTGCCGCTTCGTTAAGATGGCGGGCCACCTGCTCGCCGAGGCGGTTGGTGGTTTCGTTGAGCCAGGCCGGCTTGTAGGTCGGTCCCAGTTCCTGGGCGCGCCAATCCGGTTGTTCGGCGTCGAGAAATTCCGCCAGCTTGATCGGCTCGCCAAAGTTGACCGCCACCTGGCCGAAGCGCTGCTTGAGTGCGCCGACCACTTTGAAAATATCGAAGATCGACTCTTTCTTCTTGCTCGCGCCCCGCAGCTCGCCGAGGTAGGTGCGGCCTTCGAGCACGCGCTCGTAGCCGATGTACACCGGCACGAACACGATGGGCATGCGCGAAGAGCGCAGGAAGCTGCGCAGGGTGATCGCCAGCATCCCGGTCTTCGGCTGCAGCATGCGCCCGGTGCGCGAGCGCCCGCCCTCGACGAAGTACTCCACCGGGAAGCCTTTGGTGAACAGGGTGTGCAGGTATTCGTTGAACACCGAGGTGTACAGCGGGTTGCCCTTGAAGGTGCGGCGCATGAAAAACGCACCGCCACGGCGCAACAGGCTGCCGATCACCGGCATGTTGAGGTTGATCCCGGCGGCGATATGCGGCGGCGTCAGGCCGTTCTTGAACAGCAGGTACGAGAGCAGCAGGTAGTCGATATGGCTGCGGTGGCAGGGCACGTAGATCACCTCGTAGCCCTGGGCAACCTTTTGCACACCTTCGATGTTATTGACCTTGATGCCGTCGTAGATCTTGTTCCAGAACCAGCTCAGCACCACTTCGAGGAAGCGGATCGCGGTGTAGGTGTAGTCCGAGGCGATCTCGTTGCCGTAGCGCAGGGCCTGGGCCTTGGCTTTTTCCGGGCTGATCTTTTCGCGCTCGGCCTCGTCGGCAATGGCCTGGCGTACCAGCGGCATGTTCACCAGGCCCTTCACCAGGTTGCGGCGGTGGGACAGGTCGGGGCCGATCACCGCAGTCTTCAGGTTACGAAAGTGCACACGCAGGATGCGCTGGGCCATGCGCACGGTGCGTTCGTGCCCTTTATTGTGCTCGATCAATTCACGCAGGTTGATAGGCGCAGAGAATTGCACACGGGTCTTGCGACCGAGGATCAGGATGCTCAACAGCCGGCGTAGACGCCCGGTGACCGCCCAGCTGTCGGCGAACAGCAGCTTCCATGGGCTGGACTCGCTCTCGGGGGACTGCCCCCAGAACACGCTGACCGGAATGATTTGTGCATTCTCTTCGGCGTGCTCGGTCAGGGTGTTGACCAGGCGGGTCAGGGTCGGCGGCGCACCGCGCTTGTCCTGGCGGCCGAGCCAGTCTGGTTCCGGCGTGAGGTAGAAGAATGCGGCGGGCTCCATCAGCGGCCCCACTGACACCGGCAGCACCGGGCGCGGCAGGCCGGCCTTGGTGCACTCGGCATCGACCACGGCCAGTTCGCTGAGGGAGGGCGATTGCAGGACGTAGAACACCGGCCGGCTGCGGTCCAGGTTAAGGGTAAGGGACGACTGGTTGATCGTCTCCGAGCGAACCCAGAGGTACAACAGTCGGCGCAAGGTGCCAAACACCAGACGGCGGAACGGGGAGCGGGTCATAGGCGAGCTGCTTCAAGTGGAAAAAACCGAGCAGGCGCTCGGGCGAGTAGTGTGCCGTATTCGCCGAAAATCGGCAAAAAAGCAGCGATGTAAACTTGAGTTGATCGTTTTTGAGCCTGTCATATACTCGGCAGTTCCAGTGAGCGACTCAACAATAAAAAAGCATGTGGGAGCAAAACAGATGGCAACGCGCGAAACCGGTAATGTGAAGTGGTTCAACGATGCAAAAGGCTACGGCTTTATCCAGCGTGAAGACGGCAAGGACGTGTTTGTGCACTACCGCGCCATTCGCGGTGAAGGCCACCGTTCGTTGGCCGAGGGCCAGCAGGTGGAGTACGCCGTGGTGACCGGCGAGAAGGGGTTGCAGGCGGAGGATGTGGTGGGGCTGTAACCCGATAGGCACAACACACCTTTAAATGTGGGAACCCGGTCGAATGTGGGAGCCGGGCTTGCCCGCGATAGCATCGTCGCGGTTTGGCTGAATGACCGAGGTGGGCCCATCGCAGGCAAGCCAGCTCCCACATTTGATTGGGTTTGCACATTGAGGCCTTGTTAGCCTGACTTTATGCGGTTTTCCAGGTGATCTGCTCTTCACCGTCCGCGCTGATGCGAATCCAGGTGTCGGCACTTTCCTCACCTTCTTCTTCTACCCATGTACCCGGTGCGCAACGCACTTCGACGTTCAGCGCGGCAAACGCGGCGCGGGCGCAGGCGATGTCGTCTTCCCACGGGGTCTGGTCACTTTCCAGGTACAGGCTGTTCCACTTGCCCACGGCTTTCGGCAGCCAGGTAACCGGCACGCTGCCGGCCGTGCACTTGTAGGTCTGGCCCTTCTGGACCCAGTCGGTGCAAGGGCCCAGGGCGGCGCCCAGCCAGGCGGCGATGGCCTTGTGGTCGACGTCAGCGTCCTTCAGGTAAATCTCGATATCAGGTTGGCGCATGGATGTTCCTCGTTGCGGGATTCGAAAATCCATTCGCGGAAAAGTCGGTTATTGAAGCACGAAATAATCGTAGCGCATCGACACCGTGACCTGCAGCGGCTCGACCGCCTCGATCACCTCGGCTCGGCGCTCGGCACTCGCACGCCAGCCGTGGGGCGTCATGGCCAGCAGGTTGGCGCGGTCCTTGGGCTCGGCCAGGCTCAGGGTGAACGACAGCGTTTCAGTGTGCGCCAGGCTCATGCCTTCCGGCACCAGGGCCAGGTGCTTGTCGTCGGTGTACTCGCGTACTTCGTCGTACAAACGCTCGCGCAACTCCATCAGGTGGCCGGCGGTAGGGCCGACCTTCATCAAGCCGCCGCCTGGGCTGAGCAGGCGTTTGGCCTCCTGCCAGTCCAGAGGGCTGAATACGCTGGCGATAAACTGGCAACTGGCATCGGCCAAGGGCACGCGGGCCATGCTGGCAATCAACCAGGTCAGTGCCGGGTTGCGCTTGCAGGCGCGCTTGACCGCTTCCTTGGAGATATCCAGGGCATAGCCGTCGGCATGGGGCAGGGCATCGGCGATTTGCGCGGTGTAGTAACCCTCGCCGCAGCCGATGTCCACCCAGCGCTGCGGTGCACGTTCGCGAGCCAGTTCGGCCAGGCGCTTGGCCACCGGGGCGTAGTGCCCGGCGTTGAGGAAGTCGCGGCGCGCCTCGACCATCGCGAGGTTATCGCCCGGGTCGCGGCTGTTCTTGTGCTGCACCGGCAACAGGTTCAGGTAACCCTGGCGGGCACGGTCGAAACGGTGCCCGGCCGGGCACGCCACGCCGTTGTCCACCGCGTTGAGCGGTGCGCTGCAAATGGGGCAGGCAAGCATCAGGCGAGCAACTTGATCAGGGTCTGGTAGTAGATTTCGGTCAGCACATCGAGATCGCTGGCCAGGATGCGTTCGTTGACCTGGTGGATCGTCGCGTTCACCGGGCCCAACTCGACCACCTGGGTGCCGAGGGTCGCAATGAAGCGCCCATCGGACGTGCCGCCACTGGTGGAGGCCTTGGTTTCACGACCGGTGATCGCCTTGATGCTGGCCGATACGGCATCCAGCAACGCGCCCGGTTCGGTCAGGAACGGCAGGCCCGACAGCGCCCATTCCACGTGCCAGTCCAGGTCATGCTTGTCGAGAATGGCCGCGACGCGTTGCTGCAGGCCTTCTACCGTGGATTCGGTGGAGAAACGGAAGTTGAACACCGCCGTCAGGTCGCCAGGGATCACGTTGGTCGCGCCGGTGCCGGAATTGAGGTTGGAAATCTGGAAGCTGGTCGGCGGGAAGAAGGCGTTGCCATCGTCCCAATGCTCGGCGGCGAGTTCCGCCAGCGCCGGGGCCGCCAGGTGGATCGGGTTCTTCGCCAGGTGCGGATAGGCCACGTGGCCCTGCACGCCACGCACGGTGAGGGTGGCACCGAGAGAGCCACGACGGCCATTCTTGACCACGTCGCCCACCAGCGCGGTGCTCGACGGTTCGCCGACGATGCACCAGTCCAGGCGCTCCTTGCGCGCGGCCAGGCGTTCGATCACGGCCTTGGTGCCGTGGTGCGCCGGGCCTTCTTCATCGCTGGTGATCAGGAAGGCGACCGAGCCCTTGTGGTCCGGGTAGTCAGCGACAAAACGCTCGGAGGCCACCAGCATGGCGGCCAGGCTGCCTTTCATGTCCGCCGCGCCACGCCCGCAGAGCATGCCGTTGTCGTCGATCAGCGCGTCGAACGGGTCGTTCTGCCAGGCCTGTACCGGGCCGGTCGGCACCACGTCGGTGTGGCCGGCGAAGCACAGCACCGGGCCATCATGCTTGCCATGGGTGGCCCAAAAGTTGTCCACGTCCTCGATGCGCATCGGCTCCAATGCAAAACCGGCGTCGCCCAGGCGCTGCATCATCAGCTTCTGGCAGTCGGCGTCGATCGGCGTCACCGAGGGGCGACGGATCAAGTCGATGGCAAGTTGAAGGGTCGGCGAAAGGTCGGCATGGGCCGTCATGGGGAAACTCCGGAAAGCGTGTCGTGGGCGCAGGACGTAGGTGGGATTCAGAGCCTGGATCGGCACCCTTCCAATGTGGGAGCTGGCTTGCCTGCGATAGCATCGCTGCGGTGTGCCTGGCAGACCGCGGCGTCTGCATCGCAGGCAAGCCAGCTCCCACAGGGAATTGGGCCAGGCCAAGTCTCACAAAACGGCCGTTATCTTATAGCAAAACGGCGGCCAGAGGCCGCCGTTTAGTGCATTGCGCGAGTTTTTACTCCGCCGTTGCCGGCTCAACCGTCGGTGCCGGTTTGGGCAACGACGAGAGGAACGCCATGATCAACGCCGCTACATAGGGCAGCGACTGCACCAGCAGCATGACCACCCAGAAGCGCATGTCATTGCTCGGCAGGCCCTGCACCAGGTAGATCCCCAGCGCCGCGCCCCACAACAGCAGCATGATGAACATTTCTTCGCGGGCTTCGGAAATCGCTACCCAGAAGCCGTGGTTATCCGCGTTTTTCGGTGTACGAAAGAACGGAATGCTGGTGGTGAAGAAGCCGTACAGCACCGCTTTGGCGATGGTATGGGACAACGCCAGCCCGGCGAGGGCCGCGCAGAACGCATCTTTCAAGTTCACGCCCACCGCACGGCGGTAGAGGAAGATGATCTTGCCGACCTTGAACACGAACAGCGCCAACGGCGGGATCGCGAAAATCAGCAGCGGCGGGTCGACCCGGGTTGGCACGATGATCATCGCCGCCGACCACAACAGCGCGCCGACGGTGAAGAAGATGTTCATGCCATCCGCCACCCACGGCAGCCAGCCTGCGAGGAAGTGATAGCGCTGGCCGCGGGTCAGCTCGGTGTCCTTGCCGCGCAACAGGCTGGCGGTGTGCCGCTTGATGATCTGAATCGCACCGTAGGCCCAGCGGAAACGCTGTTTCTTGAAGTCGATAAAGGTATCCGGCATCAGGCCCTTGCCGTAGCTGTCGTGGTAGTACGCCGCCGACAGGCCTTTCTCGAACACGCGCAGACCGAGTTCGGCATCTTCACAGATGCACCAGTCGGCCCAGCCGAGTTCCTCGAGCACCGAGCGGCGGGTCATGGTCATGGTGCCGTGCTGGATGATCGCGTCACGGTCGTTGCGGGTGACCATACCGATATGGAAGAAGCCTTTGTATTCGGCGTAGCAGAGCTTCTTGAAGGTGCTTTCGTTCTGGTCGCGGTAGTCCTGCGGCGATTGCACGACCGCGATTTTCGGGTCGGCGAAGTGCGGCACCATGTGCTTGAGCCAGTTCTGCGACACGCAGTAGTCCGAGTCGATCACCGCGATCACTTCGGCATCTTTAGCGGTGTGCGGGATCAGGTAGTTCAGCGCGCCGCCCTTGAAACCGGCCAGGGGCGCGACGTGGAAGAACTTGAAGCGCGGGCCCAGGGTTGCGCAGTAGTCACGCACCGGCTCCCACACCGCCGGGTCCTTGGTGTTGTTGTCGATGATCAGGACTTCGTAGTCCGGGTAATCGAGCGCGGCCAGGGCGTCGAGGGTCTGTTTGACCATCTCTGGTGGCTCGTTGTAGCACGGCACGTGGATCGACACTTTCGGGCGGTAGTCCGAATCCCCTTCAACCGGCAGGAATTCACGCCGGCGCTTGTGAGTCCAGACCGCTTCGGCCAATTCGTGGGCTTCGGTCAGCAACACGATGAATACGCCCAGCGCACCGAGCGCCAACAGGAATCCGACCGTCAGGCTGAACCAAGTGCTGTATTGCTGGCTGTAGTCGTAGCCGATCCACACCAGCACCGACCCGCACAGGAACGCGATAAAGGTCAGGAAGGTGCGGCCACGCTGGCGCAAGGCCGAGCCGTCGATCATCAGCAGGGTCAGGGACAGCAGCGCAAGCACCACCGAACCGATGGCCAGCACGCGCCACTGCGGGATGGCGACCACCGGGCCTTCGAAGTTGAATTTCTGTTGGCGCGCGGCGTTGTACACGCCCCAGTAGGCGCCTACCGAACCTTCATCGCTGGCTTTCCACGGCTGGTCGAAGGCCTCGATCACGAAGTAGTTGTAGCCCTGGCGGTTCAGCGTATTGACCAGCTTGCGCAGGTAAATTGCCTGGTCCGCCGGCGAGGCGTCAGCACCACCGCGCATGCGCCCGTTGCTCGGCCAGCCAACCTCCGACAGCAGCAACGGCTTTTTCGGGAAGGTCTTCTTCAGGTCCCTGGCACGGTCGAGTACGAACTGGCCCGCCTGGTCGACCGGAATATGTTCCCAGTACGGCAGGATGTGCGCGGCGATCAAGTCGACGTGCTTGGCCAGTTGCGGGTTATGTTCCCAGATGTGCCATTGCTCGGAGGTGGTCACCGGCACTTTCACGGCGGCGCGCACGCGGTCCAGCAGCACGATCAGCGCTTCGGGGGTGATTTCTTCACGGAACAACGCTTCGTTACCGACGACTACCCGCACAACGCTGCGCGAGCTGTTGGCGATCTCGATGGCGCGCTGGATTTCACGCTCGTTGCGCTCCAGGTCCGGGCTGATCCAGATCCCCAGCGTCACGCGCAGGCCGAACTCTTCGGCGAGCTTGGGGATATCCCCCAGCGTACCGTCGACCGAGTAGGTACGGATGTTGTCCGTCAGCTTGCTCATGATCGCCAGATCCTGGCGCATCTGGTCGTCGGTCGGGTACTGGTCTTTCTGCGGGTACTGGCCTTGCTGGAACGGCGAGTAGGAAAAACCGGAGATCTGCTCGGGCCAGTTAGGGGTGGTGACCGGGCGGTTGATCAGCGCCCAGAAGCCGGTGAACAGCGCGGCAATTGCCAGCACCACCACCAGGTTGAGTCCAAATTTACGCGATGACATGGCTATTTCGGGTTCCAAAGGGTGTGGAACGAAAAGAGGTGTCGGCCTACGCCGAACGGCGCGCATCCTACACCGGCGCTTCCCTGAGCGTATAGCAGACAGAGAAAAGCCGGACGTTAGTCAGCGAAAGACCACCTAAGTTCTTTACTTGTAACTTGTAGCTTAAAACTTGCCGCTGCGTAGCCCATAATGCGCGCCGGTTTTTGGGGTAATGGTCATGAGTACAGAAGATCCGCGGTTTGCAGGCGTCGCCCGCTTGTATGGCATTGAAGGCCTGGAACGCTTGAAAGCGGCCCATGTGGCAATCGTCGGCGTTGGCGGCGTGGGCTCCTGGGCGGCTGAAGCCATGGCCCGCTGCGGGGTGGGCGAGATTTCGCTGTTTGACCTGGACGATGTCTGCGTCAGCAACAGCAACCGCCAGTTGCACGCCCTGGACAGCACCGTGGGCAAGCCCAAGGTCGAAGTGATGGCCGAGCGCCTGCGCGGCATCAATCCGGATTGCACGGTGCACGCGGTGGCCGACTTCGTGACCCGCGACACCATGGCCGAATACATCACGCCGACCATCGATTGCGTGATCGACTGCATCGACGCCGTCAACGCCAAGGCCGCGCTGATCGCCTGGTGCAAGCGCCGCAAGATCCAGATCATCACCACCGGCGGCGCGGGCGGGCAGATCGACCCGACGTTGATCCAGGTCTGTGACCTGAACCGTACCTTCAACGACCCGCTGGCCTCGAAAGTGCGTTCCACCTTGCGCCGCGATTACGGCTTTTCCCGCACCGTGACCCGCCATTACAGCGTGCCGTGCGTGTTTTCCACTGAGCAGCTGCGCTATCCCAAGCCGGACGGCAGCATCTGCTTGCAGAAGAGTTTTGTCGGGGATGGGGTGAAACTGGACTGCGCGGGTGGGTTTGGCGCGGTGATGATGGTCACGGCCACGTTTGGCATGGTGGCGGCGACCAAGGCCGTGGACAAGATCGTGGCCGGCGTGCGCAGGCCGTCGGAGCGGGTCAAGCCTGAGTGAATCTCACTGCCCAGTACGTGCTTAAAAGGTAGGAGCTGGCTTGCCTGCGATAGCCTCACCGCGGTCTGACTGATAGACCGAGGTGCCTGCATCGCCGGCAAGCCAGCTCCCACATTTGATCTGCATCTGCCCGGTTGCCTGAGCCACACCTCAATTCCTGTGGGAGCTGGGTTGCCCGCGAAGGCAGTGTGTCAATTGATGCATCAGGTGCCTGACACACTGCTTTCGCAGGCAAGCCAGCCCACGTTTAGTTTTGTGTACTGCTTAACTCGCGCATGCGTTGCAAGACGGCATTCAGGCCATTGCTGCGCGACGGCGACAGCTGCCGTGACAGGCCCAGCTGTGCGAACCAATCAGGCAAGTCGACGGCCTGCAATTCGGCGGCCGACAACCCATTGACCCGTGCCAGCAGCAACGCCACCAACCCACGAATCATCCGCGCATCGCTGCCGGCAGCAAACTGCCAGTGGCCATCCTCTAAACGTCCCACCAACCACACCAGGCTTTCACAGCCCTGCACCAGGTTGGCGTCGACCTTGTCCTCATCCGCCAATGGCGGCAGGCGCTCGCCCCATTGCATCAGCATCCGCGCGCGCTGCTCCCAACTGCCGACCGCCTGGAACGCTTCCAGCGCGGCTACCGCATCCAACGGCAGGCTCATCGCAGCATGTCCAACGCCTGGTCGAGCGCTTCAAAGAAGCGTTCCAGGTCATCGGAGTCGTTGTACAGCGCCAGGGACACGCGAATGGCCCCGGACAAATGCAGTGCCTTGAGCAGCGGCATCGCGCAATGATGGCCGGCGCGAACGGCAATGCCTTGCTCGGTCAGCAGGTGCGCAAGGTCGGCGTTGTGCACGCCCTCGACCACGAAACTCACCAGCGCCACCTGCGGCGCACCCAGCACACGCACGCCATTGCGTGCCTGCAGCCCGCGCAGCAGGTAGTCATGCAGTGCCGCTTCATGGGCGGTCACTGCCTGCTCGTCCAGTGAGCTCAGGTAATCCAGGCTGGCACCCAGGCCGATCACACTGGCAATCGGCGGCGTTCCGGCCTCGAAGCCCAGCGGCGCGGGGCGAAAGCTGGCGCTGTGATAATCGGCCTGCTGCACCATCTCGCCGCCGAACTGCCAGTGGCGCAGGTGATGCAGGGCTTCATTGCGGCCAAACAGCACACCGACGCCGTCCGGGCCGTAGAGTTTGTGGCTGGAAAATACATAAAAGTCGCAGCCCAGGGCCTGCACATCGTGGCGACCGTGGACGATGCCTTGCGCGCCATCGACCACCGTCAGCGCGCCATGGGCCTTGGCCAGGGCCAGCAAGGGCTCCAGCGGCTGCCAGGTACCGAGCACGTTGGACAGCTGGCTCACCGCCAGCAGGCGTGTACGTGGGCCGATCAACTCGGCAGCGGCATGCAGGTCGATTACGCCGTCAACGCCCAGCGGCAACACCACCAGCGTGAGCGCGCGACGTTTGGCCAGTTGCTGCCAGGGCAGCAGGTTGGCGTGATGTTCCAGGGCGCTGATGACCAGCTCATCGCCCGCATTGAATAAGTGCTCGAGGCCATATGCCAAGAGGTTCAGCGCTGAGGTAGCGCCATGGGTAAACACGATTTGCCCGCTGTCACCTGCGTTCAACCACTGCGCAACCTTGCTGCGACTGTCCTCGAAGGCCTGGGTCGCATGGGCACCCGGCAAATGTTGGGCACGGTGCACATTGGCTGCGCCATTGGCGTAGTAATGGCTGATGGCATCCAACAGGGCTTGGGGCTTTTGTGTGGTGGCGGCGTTGTCCAGGTAGGTCTGGTCTTGCCGTTGCAGGGTGGCGATGGCCGGAAAATCGGCGCGCCAGGGGGAGGGCACAAGCATGGTGATCAAGACTCGTATAAGCGAGCCGCAACCCGAAGGCGCGGCCCGCTAGTGGCATCGAGTGGCTGCTTAGTTGTGAGCGTGCAGCGCTTCGTTCAGTTCGATGGCCGATTTGTGGGTTTTGCACTCCACGGCACCGGTCTCGGAGTTGCGGCGGAACAGCAGGTCCGGCTGGCCGGCCAGCTCGCGAGCCTTGACCACCTTGACCAGTTGGTTCTGCTCATCAAGCAGCGCGACCTTGGTCCCGGCGGTGACGTACAGGCCCGATTCCACGGTGTTGCGGTCACCCAACGGGATGCCGATACCGGCGTTGGCGCCGATCAGGCAGCCTTCGCCGACCTTGATCACAATGTTGCCGCCGCCCGACAGGGTGCCCATGGTGGAGCAACCGCCGCCCAGGTCCGAGCCCTTGCCGACGAACACGCCCGCCGAAACACGGCCTTCGATCATGCCCGGGCCTTCGGTGCCAGCGTTGAAGTTGACGAAACCTTCGTGCATCACCGTGGTGCCTTCGCCCACGTAGGCGCCCAGGCGGATACGCGCGGCGTCAGCGATACGCACGCCGGCCGGTACCACGTAGTCGGTCATTTTCGGGAACTTGTCCACCGAGAACACTTCCAGCAGTTCGCCACGCAGGCGCGCTTCCAGTTGGCGTTCGGCCAGTTCGTTGATGTCGATGGCGCCCTGGCTGGTCCACGCTACGTTTGGCAGCTGCGGGAACACACCGGCCAGGCTCAGGCCATGCGGCTTGACCAGGCGATGCGAGAGCAGGTGCAGCTTGAGGTAGGCCTCAGGTGTGGAGGTCAGTGCGGCGTCTTCGGCCAGCAGGGTGGCAACCAGCGGGTTGTGGCTTTCTGCCAGGCGGCTCAGCAGCGCGGCCTGGGCAGCGTCGACGCTTTTCAGCGCGTCAGCCAGTTGCAGGGCTTGGGTCACGGTGAAGGTGATCGCCTGGTTGCCTTCGCTGTAGCCGAGGATTGGCGCGATGGCGGCAACGATTTCAGCCGATGGGTTGAGCAAGGGTTGTGCGTAAAACACTTCCAGCCAAGCACCTTGGCGGTTCTGAGTGCCGACGCCGAAGCCCAGGCTGAACAGGGAATTGGACATGCTGTTACCTCTACAAAAATGGAAGGGCTGGCCTACTTGAGGGCCGCCGAATAACTATCTGGCTTGAAGCCAATCAGGGTTCTGTCACCGAGATCAAGCACCGGGCGCTTGATCATCGAGGGTTGTGCGAGCATCAGTTCAATAGCTTTCGACTGATCGAGATCGGCTTTGCGTTCGTCTTCGAGTTTGCGAAAGGTGGTGCCCGCACGGTTCAAAACCACCTGCCAACCGTGCTCGTTGCACCATTGGGTCAAGTGTTCGCGGTCAATACCGGCCGTTTTGTAGTCATGGAACTCATAACTGACGCCGTGCTCATCGAGCCACGTGCGCGCCTTTTTCATGGTGTCGCAGGCTTTGATGCCGAAAAGGTGCAACGTTTTGCTTGAAACGGTCAAGGAATTGCCCCCCTTTGGACAAATGAAACTGAAAGGTCACGGATTATGCCACGGCCAGCGGGTTTGGGTGCCTCTCGTCAGCACCGTGCGACTTTTGTGCAAAGGCCAGCGCGCAGCATAGGCGAGTAACATAGCCCGGTAATATGGCACTTCAACGGCCAGTTGTTGCCTGATAGGTGTCGTTGCAAGTCGATTGTCCGGGAAACCCGCGTTATGCAAACCGCCTACACCGTTCTTATCCTGCTGATGCTGGTCAGCGTTTCGCGCCTGGTCGGGCGCATCATTCCATTGCCATTGCCCCTCGTACAGATTGCCGCCGGCGCCTTGCTGGCATGGCCCACGCTGGGGTTGCATGTGGCGCTGGACCCGGAGCTGTTCCTGTTTCTGTTCCTGCCGCCGCTGCTGTTCTCCGATGGCTGGCGCATGCCCAAGCGCGAGTTGTGGCGCCTGCGCGGGCCGATCCTGACGCTGGCCGTGGGGCTGGTGCTGTTCACTGTGGTCGGTGCCGGCTACTTCATCCATTGGCTATTGCCGACGATCCCGTTGCCGGTGGCCTTCGCCCTGTCCGCCGTGCTGTCGCCGACGGATGCCGTGGCGGTGTCGGCGATTGCCCAGAACCGTTTGCCGACCCCCCTGATGCATATGCTCCAGGGCGAGGCGTTGATGAATGATGCCTCGGGCCTGGTGACCTTCAAGTTTGCCCTGGCAGCGGCGTTGACCGGCGTGTTCTCGTTGGCCGATGCCAGCCTGACCTTTGTGTTGGTCGCGGTGGGTGGCCTTGCAGTCGGGGTGGCGCTGAGCTGGCTGGTCGGCCGCCTGCGCGCCTGGATGATCGCGCGGGGCTGGGACGACCCGGCGACCCACGTGGTGTTCATGTTGCTGCTGCCGTTTGCCGCCTACGTGTTGGCTGAACGCCTTGGCGCCTCGGGCATCCTGTCGGCGGTCGCCGCGGGCATGATGCAAAGCTGGCTCGACCTGCTGCCGCGCCAAACCAGCACGCGCCTGCTCAACCGCAGCGTCTGGTCGCTGCTGGAGTTTGCCTTCAATGGCTTGATCTTCCTGCTGTTGGGCCTGCAATTGCCGGACATCATCAAGGCCGTGGTCAGCCATGAGCCGACGCTCTGGCCGACCTTGTTGTATCGCTGCCTGGACGTGATCGCGATTTTCCTGGTGCTGGTGGTGTTGCGCTTTATCTGGGTGCAAAGCATCTGGCGCCTGTCAGGCTTGCTCCGCCGCCTGCGTGGGAAAAGTGAGTTGACCCTGGTGCCCACTGCGCGCTCCTGCTGGCTGTTGACCGTCGGCGGTGTGCGCGGTGCGGTGACCCTGGCCGGCGTCATGTCGGTGCCATTGTTGCTGGCGCCGGGCCAGGATTTTCCCGAGCGCGACCTGCTGATCTTCATCGCGGCCGGCGTGATCCTGCTGTCGCTGATTGCCGCCTGTATCGCTTTGCCGCTGCTGCTGCGCGGCATCGAAAAAAGCCCGGATGAAAAGCGCCACAACGAGGTACGCGAGGCCTGGAAAAAGACTGCGGTGGCCGCAATTCATGCCCTGGAGACAGAGGAACCCGCCGAAAGCGGCACCCCGGACGCCGCCCAGGCCGCACTGGCGACCGAGCTGAAGGCGCGGCTGATGTCGGAATATCGTCATCAACTGGAGGTGTTCAACGACTCGGCAGAAGCCCAGGCGCTGGCGCAGCAGATGGATCAGCTTGAGCGCAAACTGCGCCTCAAAGCCCTGCGTGCGCAGCGGTTGGAGCTGTACAGCCTGAGCCGTCATCACCAGATTGGTGATGACGTATTGCGCGAAGTGTTGGCGGATCTGGATATGAGCGAGGCGAACCTGGGTCAGGTTAAATGAACGTTGTGATGGACCTGGGCTTGAATAAAGAAGCGCGAGGATACTCAAGCCCTGATTATCACCCTCATGGCCGTGTTAAGGAGTTTGCCCAGCAGTGAATTGTTCAATGGATAAAGCGACTGCATAAAATGCTTATCTCCTTCAGACAGCTGTGTATTGCCGACGAGGGGGTTTCCATCTTTTAGTGTCGAGGCGGAAAACCTGTAGTGCATGATGGAATTTCTGTCATAGCCAGAGGTTTTAACTTCTTCACGCTGGAATGTATGAACGATGTCATGGTTGGCTTGGCGTCTGGTCTTGTTTCTCGACTCGTAGTCTTTGTAAATATTCTCTTTGTTCAACTCCAACGTTCGGTCGGGATGCTTATGTTCGTGCCTCAACCCCAGGACGTGGCCGAACTCATGCTGAATCTTGACTCCAACAGCAACTGGCGAATTCGCAAAGCCAATGCTCATGGTGGGTTCGACGGGTGGTGTATTTCTTGCGTCGGTGCCAACATTTGACCACGCTGCGCTGGTGTCATTGTTGGCAGTAATTCGTATGTCCCCGTTGGGCGTATCAATGAACTTGAAATAAAGATTGGTGTGAGGCGCCCATTTATTAATGTTCTGTTTTGTTAAGTTCTTTTGTTCTTGCGTCATGTTCAATAATGAGATGTTCAGGACTGAATGCTGAGGCCATGTTTTATTCGGGCTTGCTACACCACGTTTGTTCCGGGTCAATGGGAGGGGTGGACTTTCGACTGGGGCGGCGAGAGGCGCGTGCGCGGAGTGTGTGTAAGCAGGCGAGGGGAGTATGTTGAGTGTCATGAGGTCCACCGCTTAGCTGATGTCAGGTAGGCCTTGGTGGATTCTTTATGGAGCGCAGTTCCCATGTGATCGGTTGCAGATTGCATCTGCAGAGGCCGCCCCCAGTGTGTAGGGGCGGCTCCAGGAGTTAGCGGCGACGCTGGATAAAGTCGCGAATCCGCTCAGCCGCCTCCACACACTCTGCCAATGGCGCGACCAGTGCCAGGCGCACACGCCCGGCGCCGGGGTTGAAACCGTCGACTTCCCGCGACAGGTACGAACCCGGCACCACGGTCACGTGTTCTTCCACGAACAGGTCGCGGCAGAAGGCGGCATCGTCGCCATTCACATTCGGCCACAGGTAGAACCCGCCGTCCGGGGCCTGTACGTCCAGCACCGGCTTGAGGATTGCCAGCACGGCGTCGAACTTCTCGCGATACAGGTCGCGGTTGGCCTGCACGTGGGCTTCGTCCTGCCAGGCGGCGATGCTCGCCAGTTGGGTTTGCACGGGCATGGCGCAGCCGTGGTAAGTGCGGTACAGCAGGAAACCCTTGAGGATTTCGGCATCGCCGGCCACGAAGCCCGAGCGCAGGCCTGGCAGGTTGGAGCGCTTGGAGAGGCTGTGGAACACCACGCAACGCTTGAAGTCCTTGCGACCCAGCGCCACGCAGGCGCTGAGCAGGCCTGGCGGCGGGGTCTGTTCGTCGAAGTACAGCTCGCTGTAGCACTCGTCGGCGGCGATCACGAAGTCGTATTCGTCGGCCAGGGCGATCAGTTTTTTCAGTGTGTCGACCGGGATCAGGGCGCCGGTCGGGTTGCCTGGGGAGCACAGGAAGAGGATCTGGCAGCGTTTCCAGATATCGGGCGAGACCGCATCGAAATCCGGGTTGAAGCCATTTTCGTCCAGGCACGGCAGGTAGTGCGGCTTGGCCCCTGCCAGGAACGCGGCGCCTTCGTAGATCTGGTAGAACGGGTTCGGGCTGACGACCAGCGCGTCGTCGCCGCGGTTGACCACGGTCTGGGTGAAAGCGAACAAGGCCTCACGGGTGCCATTGACCGGCAGGATGTTACGCGCCGGATCGAGCCAGCCCTTGGGCACATTGAAGCGGCGTTCGCACCAGGCGCCGATGGCCTCGCGCAGGGCCGGGATGCCCAGGGTGGTGGGGTAGACCGCCATTTGGTCGAGGTTGTTGCTCAGCGCTTCGGCGACGAATGCCGGCGACGTGTGCTTGGGTTCGCCGATGGACAGCGCGATCGGGCGTTTGTCCGGGTTCGGCGTGACACTGCCGAGCAGGGCGCGCAATTTCTCGAACGGGTAGGGCTGCAGCTGGTTCAGGGCGTTGTTCATAAGGGCCTCAATCACGGTGGGCACGGACCCTGTGGGAGCTGGCGTGCCTGCGATGGCATCGCGTCGGTGTAGCTGATACACCGAGAGGCCCGTATCGCAGGCAAGCCAGCTCCCACAGGGATCGTGTTTACAACGTTAAATAATCAAATGGTCAGGCGCGACAGCTCGACGCCGGGCTCCTGGGTCACGCTCAACTGCTGGACGATGGCCTCCTGCAAGCGGCGGCACAGTTCAGGGTCGGACAGTGGCTGGTTATCGGCATCGGTAATAAAGAACACGTCTTCCACGCGCTCGCCGAGGGTCGCAATCTTGGCGTTCTGCAACGACAGGTCGAACTCCAGGAAAATCCCGCCGATACGCGCCAGCAGGCCTGGCCGGTCCGGGGCGCTGAGTTCCAGCACCGTCACCGGGCGCTGGGCGTCGTTGGAAATGGTGACCTGGGGCGCGAACGCAAAGTGCTTGAGCTGGCGCGGTACGCGGCGCTGGATGATGGTCGGGTAGTCATCCGGGTTGCGCAGCGCTTCGGTCAGGCCTTCGCGGATCTTTTTCACGCGCACCGGGTTGTCGCCAATCGAGTCGCCGTCGGTGTCGAGCACGATATAGGTGTCGAGGGTGAACTGGCTGCTGGAGGTGATGACCCGGGCGTCATGGATGTTCAGGTTGAGCTGGTCCATCGCCGCCACGGTCACGGCGAAGAAATCGTGCTGGTCGGGGGCGTAGATGAAAATCTGCGTGCCGCCTTCGAATTCGCGCTGGGTGGTTTCCTTGATCAGCACCAGCGGGCCGCCATCGGCAGGCTGCTGCAGGATCGCGTCAGTGTGCCAGGCGACATCGCCGGCGGTATGGCGCAGGAAATAATCGTCTCCCAGCTGCGACCACAGCTGTTCGACGTCGTCCGGGTCGTTGCCGCCGCGCACCAGGATATCCAGGGCTGCGCTTTGCGTGCGGCGGATCTGCTCCTCGCGGTCAACCGGGTTTTCCAGGCCGCGACGCAGGGCGCGCTTGGTCTCGGTGTACAGCTGGCGCAACAGGCTGGCGCGCCAGGAGTTCCACAGCGTCGGGTTGGTGGCGTTGATGTCGGAGACGGTCAGCACATACAGGTAATCGAGGCGGGTTTCATCACCGACGATCTGCGCGAAATCATGGATCACCTGCGGGTCGGACAAGTCCTTGCGCTGGGCGGTGGTCGACATCACCAGGTGGTTCTGCACCAGCCAGACGATCAGGCGGCTGTCCCACAGCGGCAACTGGTGGCGCTGGCAGAAGGCCTCGGCATCCACTGCACCGATTTCCGAGTGGTCGCCATGCCGGCCTTTGCCGATGTCGTGGTACAGGCCGGCCAGGTAGATCAGCTCCGGCTTGGGCAGCTTGGCCATTAGCTTACTGGCCAGCGGGAATTTCTCTGACACCTGGGTGTACTGCAACTTACGCAGGTGCTTGATCAGGTTGAGGGTGTGGGCGTCCACCGTATAGATGTGGAACAGGTCGTGCTGCATCTGCCCGACGATAAAGCCGAATTCCGGCAGATAGCGCCCGAGAATGCCGTAGCGGTTCATCCGACGCAGGTTGCGGTGGATGCCGATCTTGCACTTGAACAGCTCGATGAACAGGCTGGTGTTGCGAATGTCGTGGCGAAAATCGTCGTCGATCAGGTGACGGTTTTCTCGCAGCAGGCGAATGGTGTCGGCGCGCACACCTTTGATTTCCGGCTGTTGGGCCATCAGCACGAAGATTTCCAGCATGGCGAACGGGGTGCGGCGGAACACGTTGTCGTTGCGCGCCTCGATATAGCCGTCATGCAGTTGGAAGCGCGAGTTGATCGGCTGCGGCGGCGCTTCGTCTTCAGGGGCCAGGATCACTTCTTCGAAGTGCTGGATGATCAGGTCGCTGAGTTGGGCAATGCTCATGACCACCCGGTAATACTGCTGCATGAAGCTTTCGATGCTGGTCTTGGCGTCCTCGCCTTCGAACCCCAACAGGGTCGCGATGGAGCGCTGGTGGTCGAACAGCAGGCGGTCTTCGGCGCGCCCGGCGAGCATGTGCAGGGCGTAGCGCACTTTCCAGAGAAACTCCTGGGACGAAGCCAACAGGGCGTTTTCGCTCTCGACCAGGAACCCTTCGCCCGCGAGGGCGCGCAGGTTCAGGGTGCCGTACTGGCGACGGGCAACCCACAAAATCGTCTGGATATCCCGCAGTCCGCCCGGCGAGCCTTTGACGTTGGGTTCCAGGTTGTATTCGGTGTCGTTGTACTTGTGGTGGCGGGCCTTCTGCTCGGCACGCTTGGCCAGGAAGAAGTCCTTGCTCGGCCACATGTGTGCGGTACTGGTGACTTCGAGCATGCGCTGGCGCAGGCGCTCGGGGCCGGCGATGGTGCGGCTTTCCATCAGGTTGGTGATCACCGTCAGGTCGGCGCGGGCCTCTTCGGCGCACTCGTCCACCGAGCGCACGCTCTGGCCGACTTCCAGGCCGATGTCCCACAGCAGCGTCAGAAATCGCTCGATGGAATCGCGAAAGATCTCATGATCGGCGCTGTCCAGCAGGATCAGCAGGTCGATGTCGGAGTAGGGGTGCAACTCGCCGCGACCGTAGCCGCCGACCGCCACCAGGGCGATGTCGGCGTCTTCGCTCCAGCTGAACTGTTCCCAGGCCTTTTGCAGGATGTTATCGACGAACCAGGCGCGGTCCTCGATCAGCCGACGGATGTCCCGGCCGCTGCGAAAGCGCTCGTCGAGCACCTCGCGGGCCTGGCGGATAGCTTTCTTGAAAGCGGCGATAGGGCTCGCCTTCAGGGCCAGTTCGGCCTGGAACTGGCCACGGTCGAAGAGTTCGGGATCCACCTGGGGCATCGATCGGCTTTCCTTTCTATCTAACAGTCAGTCACAACACAATGGGGGAAAACCAAGGCTGCTGCCTTACGCCGAAACGCGAGGGATCGTGTCGTCGGCGCGCAGGGTGAAGATCTCGTAGCCGGTCTCGGTGACCAGCAGGGTGTGTTCCCACTGGGCCGAGAGCTTGCGGTCCTTGGTGATGGCGGTCCAGCCGTCGCCCAGCACCTTGGTGTCGGCCTTACCCTGGTTGATCATCGGCTCGATAGTGAAGGTCATGCCCGCCTTGAGTTCCATGCCGGTGCCGGCACGGCCGTAGTGCAGGATCTGCGGCTCCTCGTGGAACACTGTGCCGATGCCGTGCCCGCAGAATTCGCGCACCACCGAGAAGCCGTTCTTTTCAGCATGCTTCTGGATCACTTCACCGATGTCGCCCAGGCGGCAGCCAGGCTTGACGATTTCGATGGCCTTGTACATGCATTCCTGGGTGACCTGGGACAGGCGCTCGGCCCAGACCGGCACGGTGCCGACGTGGAACATACGGCTGGTGTCGCCGAAGTAGCCATCCTTGATCACGGTGACGTCGATGTTCAGGGTGTCGCCTTCCTTCAATGGCTTGTCACCCGGGATCCCGTGGCAGACCACGTGGTTGACCGAGGTGCAGATCGACTTGGGGAAGCCCTTGTAGTTCAGCGGCGCAGGGATGGCCTTTTGCACGTCGACTATATAGTCGTGGCAGATCTGGTTGAGCGTTTCGGTGGTGACGCCTGGCTTGACGTGCTCGGCAATCATTTCCAGCACGTCGGCAGCCAGTTTGCCAGCGATGCGCATGCCGGCGATGTCTTCGGCGGATTTCAAACTAACGGTCATACAGGCTCTCTCTAGCGCGACGCGCTGAAATCAATACGGTTTACGGGTGTGCGACAAAAGGTTGCAGAACTCGCACAAGCCCCAAAAAACGCGATTCTAACAGACGATGGCGTCAAATCATGACCCTCTGATGATCGCTTCTCTCTATCAGATGGGGCTAAATTCGCTCTATTCAAAGGGTTACGCCAATGCCGCGCACGGCAAATGTGATTGCGGGTTTCGTTTTCGCCCTTCGTGTGGTATAAAATGCGCCGCTTTCCGGGGATACCCCGCAAAGCTTAAATCCACACACGTGTCGACACGATGACCTGGGTGCCGGAGGCCTTGCTGCCGCTGGTTGGTCATTGGGATACGTGGAGGCCAAACCCGACTTATTAAGGAACTATCATGTCCCAAGTCAACATGCGCGATATGCTGAAGGCCGGTGTGCACTTCGGTCACCAGACCCGTTACTGGAACCCGAAAATGGGTAAGTACATTTTCGGCGCGCGTAACAAGATCCACATTATCAACCTTGAAAAAACCCTGCCAATGTTCAACGAAGCTCTGACTTTCGTAGAGCGCCTGGCCCAGGGCAAAAACAAGATTCTGTTCGTCGGCACCAAGCGTTCCGCTGGCAAGATCGTTGCTGAAGAAGCAGCACGTTGCGGTTCGCCGTACGTCGATCACCGCTGGTTGGGCGGCATGCTGACCAACTTCAAAACCATCCGTGCTTCCATCAAGCGTCTGCGTGACCTTGAAGTGCAAGCCGAAGACGGTACTTTCGCCAAGCTGACCAAGAAAGAAGCGCTGATGCGCTCCCGTGACCTGGAAAAGCTCGATCGTTCCCTGGGTGGTATCAAGGACATGGGCGGTCTGCCTGACGCACTGTTCGTTATCGACGTTGATCACGAGCGCATCGCGATCACCGAAGCCAACAAGCTGGGCATCCCGGTTATCGGCGTAGTCGATACCAACAGCAGCCCGGAAGGCGTTGACTACATCATCCCAGGCAACGATGACGCAATCCGCGCTATCCAGCTGTACATGGGTTCGATGGCTGATGCTGTAATCCGTGGTCGCAACCACGTTGCTGGCGGTACCGAGCAGTTCGTTGAAGAAGCTCCGGTAGCAGCCGCTGAGTAATTGACGCCCTGGCGTTGACTCAGTAAGCAAAAAGGGGGCTTGGCCCCCTTTTTGCCACCTCGAAAACCATTTGTGGGCGCCCACTTGTGGCAGCGCAACCTAGCGACTGTAACGTGCAGCGGCCTACAACGGAGATTCGGGAAGAATTGATCGCCCGTTTGATCGGGTGGAATGGTTGAAAACCTATCCAAGAGGATTTTGAAATGGCAGAGATTACTGCAGCGTTGGTTAAAGAACTGCGTGAGCGTACCGGCGAAGGCATGATGGATTGCAAAAAGGCCTTGACCAAGGCCGGCGGCGACATCGAAAAAGCCATCGACGACATGCGTGCTTCGGGCGCCATCAAGGCCGCCAAGAAAGCCGGTAACGTTGCTGCTGAAGGCGCCATCGCCCTGAAGGAAGACGGTAAATCCGCAGTCCTGCTGGAAGTGAACTCGCAGACCGACTTCCTGGCTCTGCAGGATGACTTCAAGGCATTCGTTGCTGCCAGCGTTGAAAAAGCATTCGCTGACAAGCTGACTACCGTTGAGCCTCTGATCGAAGCTCAAGAAGCTGCTCGCCTGGTACTGGTCGGCAAGGTTGGCGAAAACGTCAACATCCGTCGCCTGGCTCGCGTTGAAGGTGATGTTGTCGGTGGTTACCTGCACGGCAACAAAATCGGTGTAGCGGTTGTTCTGAAAGGCGGCGACGTTGAGCTGGCCAAAGACATCGCTATGCACGTTGCTGCCAGCAACCCTGAGTTCCTGCTGCCTTCGGAAGTTTCTGCCGAAGCGATCGAGCGTGAAAAAGCTGTGTTCCTGCAGCTGAACGAAGAAAAAATCAAAGGCAAGCCAGAAAACATTGTTGAGAACATGGTCAAGGGCCGTATCAGCAAGTTCCTGGCTGAAGCAAGCCTGGTTGAGCAGGCGTTCGTCAAGAACCCTGAAATCAAGGTCGGCGAACTGGCCAAGAAAGCCGGTGCTGAAATCGTTTCCTTCACTTACTTCAAAGTAGGCGAAGGCATCGAGAAGCCGGTCGACAACTTCGCTGAAGAAGTTGCTGCCCAGCTGGCTGCCGCCAAGCAATAAGACAGTTTTCAACTGTCGCCCAAAAGAGGCTGCCCGCTCACGCGCGCAGCCTCTTTTCAAATGGGCAGGCCGATTTTATTTGGCTTACCCTCGGAACTGGCTTACAAAGCCGTGTTCCGATGGCGCTGTGACAGCGTCCAGCTAGAGTGAACGCAAGCCGTAAACGGCTCGCCAAGAATTTTTTAAAAAATACGCCGCAGGAGAGATTCGCAATGGCTCAGCAGGGCAGTGGTTATCAGGCTCGCTATAAACGCATTCTACTCAAGCTTAGCGGCGAGGCCCTGATGGGCTCGGAAGAGTTCGGGATCGATCCCAAGGTGCTCGATCGCATGGCGCTGGAAGTCGGCCAACTGGTCGGTATCGGCGTGCAGGTCGGCCTGGTGATTGGCGGCGGCAACCTGTTCCGCGGCGCGGCACTGAGTGCGGCCGGCATGGATCGGGTAACCGGCGACCACATGGGCATGCTGGCCACTGTGATGAACGCCCTGGCGATGCGTGACGCCCTGGAGCGTGCCAATATCTCGGCTATCGTGATGTCGGCTATTTCCATGGTTGGCGTGACCGATCACTATGATCGCCGCAAAGCCATGCGCCACCTGAACTCCAAAGAAGTGGTGATCTTCGCTGCGGGTACAGGCAACCCGTTCTTCACCACGGACTCGGCTGCCTGCCTGCGCGCCATCGAGATCGATGCCGACGTAGTGCTCAAGGCCACCAAGGTGGACGGCGTCTACACCGCAGACCCATTCAAAGACCCGCATGCCGAGAAGTTCGATCATCTGACCTACGATGAAGTGCTGGATCGCAAGCTGGGTGTGATGGACCTGACGGCTATTTGCCTGTGCCGCGACCACAAGATGCCGCTGCGCGTATTTAACATGAACAAGCCCGGCGCCCTGCTGAACATCGTACACGGCGGCGCGGAAGGGACTCTGATCGAGGAAGGCCAACAATGATCAACGAAATCAAGAAAGACGCCCAAGCGCGTATGCAGAAATCCCTGGAGTCTCTGAGCCATGCTTTTGGCCAGATTCGTACCGGCAAGGCTCACCCAAGCATCCTGGGTAGCGTGATGGTGCCTTACTACGGCGCTGACACCCCGCTGAGCGGCGTGGCCAACGTCACTGTGAAAGACTCGCGCACCCTGCAGGTCGTGGCGTTCGAGCGCAACATGCTCGCTGCCGTCGACAAGGCAATCCAGAGCGCTGGGCTGAACCTCAACCCGACCAACCTGGGCGAGTTGCTGCTGATCTCCATGCCTGCCCTGACCGAAGAAACCCGCAAGGGCTTCACCAAGCAGGCGCGTAGCGCCGCGGAAGATGCTCGTGTTGCCGTGCGCAACATCCGTCGTGATGCCCTGGGTGACCTGAAGAAGCTGGTCAAGGACAAGGAAATCAGCGAAGACGAAGAGCGTCGCGCCGTCGCCGATATCGACAAGCTGACCAAGGACGCCGAGGCCCAGATCACCAAGGCCACGGAAGAGAAAGAAAAGGACCTGATGGCCGTATAAGGGGTCAGGACGCCTTCATGGAAAAGACCAAGCAGACTGTACCCTCTGTGGTGCCGCGCCATGTCGCGATCATCATGGATGGGAATAATCGCTGGGCGAAGAAACGCTTTATGCCGGGTGTTGCCGGGCATAAAGCGGGTGTCGATGCGGTACGGGCTGTGATTGAGGTGTGTGCCGAGGCCAAGGTCGAAGTCTTGACCCTGTTTGCCTTCTCCAGCGAGAACTGGCAGCGCCCGGCCGAAGAAGTCAGTGCCTTGATGGACCTGTTCTTCAAGGCTCTGCGTCGCGAGGCCAAGCGCCTCAACGACAACAACATCAGCCTGCGCATCATTGGCGATCGCTCGCGTTTCCACCCGGAACTGCAGGCCGCCATGCGCGAAGCCGAGGCCATTACCGCCGGGGCCAACCGTTTTGTGCTGCAGATCGCAGCCAACTACGGTGGCCAGTGGGATATCGCCCAGGCCGCGCAGCGACTGGCCCGCGAAGTGCAAGCCGGTCATCTGCGTCCGGACGACATCACGCCCGAACTGCTGCAGACCTGCCTGGTGACCGGCGACCTGCCGTTGCCGGACTTGTGCATCCGCACCGGTGGCGAGCACCGCATCAGCAACTTCCTGCTGTGGCAGCTGGCCTATACCGAGCTGTACTTCTCCGACCTGTTCTGGCCGGACTTCAAACACGATGCCATGCGTAATGCGCTGGCCGATTTCGCTTCCCGTCAGCGTCGCTTCGGTAAAACGAGCGAGCAGATCGAAGCTGGAGCCCGGGTTTAATGCTTAAACAACGAATCATCACAGCACTGATCCTGTTGCCGATCGCCTTGTGTGGGTTTTTCCTGCTCGATGGTTCCGGCTTTGCGCTGTTTATTGGCTTGGTCGTAACCCTGGGCGCCTGGGAATGGGCGCGCCTGGCGGGCTTCAGTGCACAGTTGCCACGTGTGGTGTACGCCGCAATCGTGGCGCTGTTGCTGTTTCTCATGTACATCCTGCCGGACGTCGCGCCCTGGGTGCTGGGGGCGGCGGTCTTGTGGTGGGCGCTGGCGACGTTCCTGGTGCTGACCTATCCGCGCACCAGCAGTCATTGGTCCAGTGTGGCCTGCAAGCTGGTCATTGGCCTGTTGATCCTGCTACCGGCCTGGCAAGGGCTGGTACTGATCAAGCATTCGCCGATGGGCAACTGGCTGATCATGGCGGTGATGGTGCTTGTCTGGGGCGCGGATATCGGCGCCTACTTCTCGGGTCGTGCGTTCGGCAAGCGCAAGCTGGCGCCGGCGGTCAGCCCGGGCAAGAGCTGGGAGGGCGTGTACGGCGGCCTGGCATTGACCCTGCTGATCACGCTGGTGGTGGGTGTGGTGCGTGACTGGTCGGTGAAGGAGATCTTCCTGGCGCTGCTGGGCACCGCCATCGTCGTCTTTATCTCGGTGGTCGGTGACCTGACCGAAAGCATGTTCAAGCGCCAGGCCGGGATCAAGGACAGCAGCAACCTGCTGCCGGGTCACGGCGGCGTGCTGGATCGTATCGACAGCCTGACGGCGGCCATCCCGATTTTCGCCGTACTGCTGTGGATGACTGCCTCGTGAGCCGCCTGCAACAGGTAACCGTGCTGGGGGCTACGGGCTCGGTAGGGCTGAGCACCCTGGACGTGATCGCCCGCCACCCGGATCGCTATCAGGTCTTCGCGCTGACCGGGTTCTCCCGTTTGAGCGAATTGCTCGCCCTGTGTGTGCGCCACGCACCGCGTTTCGCCGTCGTGCCTGAGGCCGCGTTGGCGCGCGGGCTGCAGGATGATCTGCGGGCTGCCGGGCTGGCTACCCAGGTGTTGGTGGGCGAGGAGGGGCTGTGCCAGGTGTCGGCGGATGCCGAGGTGGATACCGTTGTCGCCGCCATCGTCGGGGCAGCTGGCTTGCGTCCAACCCTCGCTGCGGTCGATGCTGGCAAGAAGATCCTGTTGGCCAATAAAGAAGCGCTGGTGATGTCCGGTGCGCTCTTTATGCAAGCGGTGCGCAAGAGCGGCGCGGTGTTGCTGCCCCTCGACAGTGAGCACAACGCCATCTTCCAGTGCATGCCGGGTGACTTTGCCCGAGGCCTGAGCCAGGTCGGCGTGCGTCGGATTCTGCTGACGGCCTCTGGTGGTCCTTTCCGTCAAACTCCGTTGGCTGAGCTGGAGCATGTGTCTCCGGACCAGGCCTGCGCTCATCCGAACTGGTCCATGGGGCGCAAGATCTCCGTGGATTCGGCAAGCATGATGAACAAGGGGCTGGAGTTGATCGAGGCCTGCTGGCTGTTCGATGCACGCCCCGAGCAAGTCGAGGTGGTGATCCACCCGCAAAGTGTGATTCATTCCCTGGTCGACTATGTGGATGGTTCGGTGTTGGCGCAGTTGGGTAACCCCGACATGCGCACGCCCATCGCCAACGCCCTGGCCTGGCCGGAGCGGATTGATTCCGGCGTGGCGCCATTGGACCTGTTTGCAATTGCGCGGCTGGATTTCGAGGCGCCGGACGAGCAACGCTTTCCTTGCCTGCGCCTGGCGCGACATGCGGCGCAAGCGGGTAACAGCGCACCGGCGATGCTCAATGCTGCCAATGAAGTGGCCGTGGCGGCGTTTCTCGAACGGCGCATCCGCTTTCCGCAGATCGCGAGTATCATCGAGGACGTCCTGGCGCTTGAGCCTGTCGTGGCAGTGAATGATCTGGGAGCGGTGTTCGAGGCTGATGCCAAGGCTCGTGCCCTGGCTCAACAATGGCTGGACCGCAACGCGCGTTAGTTTGAGGGCGTGTTTGAGCCTTCAGGCACTGGATTGGAATGCGGAGAAATTAGATGAGTGCGCTTTACATGATTGTCGGCACCCTGGTTGCTCTGGGTGTGCTGGTTACCTTCCACGAATTCGGCCACTTCTGGGTGGCACGTCGTTGCGGCGTCAAGGTATTGCGCTTTTCCGTCGGTTTCGGCATGCCGCTGTTGCGCTGGCATGACCGTCGCGGCACCGAGTTTGTGATTGCGGCCATCCCCTTGGGTGGCTACGTCAAGATGCTTGATGAGCGCGAAGGTGAAGTGCCGGCTGATCAACTGGACCAGTCCTTTAACCGCAAGACCGTTCGTCAGCGTATTGCAATTGTTGCCGCGGGACCGATCGCCAACTTCCTGCTGGCGATGGTGTTCTTCTGGGTGCTGGCCATGCTCGGCAGCCAGCAGGTGCGCCCGGTCATCGGCGCGGTCGAGGCCGATAGCATGGCGGCCAAGGCCGGCCTGGTCGCAGGGCAAGAAATTGTATCCATTGATGGCGAGCCCACCACGGGGTGGGGCGCGGTCAATTTGCAATTGGTTCGTCGCCTGGGTGAGAGCGGTACCGTCAATGTGGTGGTGCGCGAGCAGGATTCCACTACCGAAACCCCGCGTACGCTGGCCCTTGACCATTGGCTGAAGGGGGCTGACGAGCCTGATCCGATCAAATCCCTGGGTATCCGTCCGTGGCGCCCGGCGCTGCCGCCGGTGCTCGCCGAGCTGGACCCGAAAGGCCCGGCCCAGGCCGCCGGGTTGAAAACCGGTGATCGCCTGTTGGCCCTTGATGGCCAGTCATTGGGCGACTGGCAGCAAGTGGTCGACCTGGTTCGTGTACGGCCTGATACCAAAATTGTGCTGAAAGTTGAGCGCGACGGTGCTCAAATCGACATCCCTGTCACCCTGGCGGTGCGCGGGGAAGCCAAGGCGGCCGGGGGTTACCTGGGTGCCGGGGTGAAAGGTGTAGAGTGGCCGCCATCGATGGTGCGCGAGGTCAGTTTCGGGCCGTTGGCAGCAATTGGCGAGGGCGCTCGACGCACCTGGACCATGAGTGTGCTGACCCTCGAATCCCTCAAGAAAATGTTGTTCGGCGAGCTCTCGGTAAAAAACTTGAGTGGACCGATAACCATTGCTAAAGTGGCGGGCGCTTCTGCCCAGTCGGGTGTCGCGGATTTCCTGAATTTCCTGGCTTATCTGAGTATTAGCTTGGGTGTTCTGAATTTGCTGCCCATTCCAGTATTGGATGGGGGGCATCTGTTGTTTTATCTGGTCGAGTGGGCGCGTGGTCGTCCCTTGTCGGATCGGGTGCAGGGTTGGGGGATACAGATCGGTATCAGTTTGGTGGTCGGGGTGATGTTGTTAGCCTTGGTCAACGATCTGGGTCGTCTGTAACGCTTCGCTGAATTGCGAATCTGCCGCATTTTGCGGCAGTTTGTTTATTGCCAGTTGGAATAAGAAAGGACTTCATGAAACGTCTGCTGCTAACTGCGGTTCTCACCGTATTGATGATCGCCGAAGTTCACGCCGAGTCCTTCACCATCTCCGATATTCGCGTCAACGGCCTCCAGCGGGTTTCCGCGGGTAGCGTCTTTGGTGCCTTGCCGTTGAACGTTGGGGAACAGGCTGATGACCGTCGCCTGGTGGAATCCACTCGTGCGCTGTTCAAAACCGGTTTCTTTCAAGACATCCAACTGGGTCGCGAAGGCAACGTCCTGGTCATCACTGTCGTCGAGCGACCTTCCGTCGCCAGTATCGAGATCGAAGGCAACAAAGCGATCTCCACTGAAGACCTGATGAAGGGCCTCAAGCAATCCGGCCTGGCCGAGGGCGAGATCTTCCAGCGCGCCACCCTTGAGGGTGTGCGTAACGAGCTGCAACGCCAGTACGTTGCCCAGGGCCGCTACTCCGCGACCGTGGAAACCGAAGTGGTCCCGCAACCTCGTAACCGTGTCGGCCTCAAGGTCAACATCAACGAAGGTACCGTGGCGGCGATTCAGCACATCAACGTGGTGGGCAATACCAAGTTCGCTGATGACGACCTGATCGACCTGTTCGAACTCAAGACCACCAACTGGTTGTCGTTCTTCAAGAACGATGACAAGTACGCACGTGAAAAACTCTCCGGTGACCTGGAGCGTCTGCGCTCCTACTACCTGGACCGTGGCTATATCAACATGGATATCGCTTCGACCCAGGTGTCTATCACCCCGGACAAGAAGCACGTCTACATCACCGTCAACGTCAACGAAGGCGAGAAGTACAAGGTTCGTGACGTCAAGCTCAGCGGCGACCTGAAAGTCCCTGAAGACCAGGTCAAGGCGCTGTTGCTGGTGCAGAAGGACCAGGTGTTCTCGCGCAAGCTGATGACCACCACCTCCGAACTGATCACCCGCCGCCTCGGTAACGAAGGCTATACCTTCGCCAACGTCAACGGCGTGCCGACCCCGCACGATGATGACCACACCGTGGATATCACCTTCGTTGTCGACCCGGGCAAGCGTGCCTATGTGAACCGCATCAATTTCCGTGGCAACACCAAGTCTGCGGACGAAGTGCTGCGTCGTGAAATGCGTCAGATGGAAGGTGGCTGGGCGTCGACTTACCTGATCGACCAGTCCAAGACCCGTCTTGAGCGCCTGGGCTTCTTCAAGGAAGTCAACGTCGAGACCCCGGCCGTACCGGGCGTGGATGACCAGGTTGACGTGAACTACGCCGTGGAAGAACAGGCGTCGGGTTCCATCACCGCCAGCGTTGGTTTCGCGCAGAGCGCCGGCCTGATCCTCGGTGGTTCGATCACCCAGAACAACTTCCTCGGTACCGGTAACAAGGTTTCCATCGGCCTGACCCGTAGCGAATACCAGAGCCGCTATAACTTCGGTTATGTCGACCCCTACTGGACTGCCGACGGTGTGAGCCTGGGCTACAACGCCTTCTACCGCACCACCGACTACAAAGACCTCGACGTTGACGTAGCAAGCTATGCGATCGACAGCCTGGGTGTGGGCGCCAACATTGGCTACCCGATCAGCGAAACGTCGCGCCTGACCTTTGGCCTGACCGCGCAACAGGATGAGATCAAGACCGGTGTGTACACCGTGGACGAGATCTTCGACTTTACCCGTCGCGAAGGTGACAAGTTCCTGAACTTCAAGGCGTCCGCCGGCTGGTCCGAGTCGACCCTGAACAAAGGTGTGCTGGCAACCCGTGGTCACTCCCAGAGCCTGACCCTGGAAACCACGACGCCGGGCAGCGACCTGTCGTTCTTCAAACTCGACTACCGCGGCCAATTGTTCCAGCCGTTGAGCGATAACTACACCATGCGCCTGCACACTGAGCTGGGCTATGGCGATGGTTATGGTTCGACCAATGGCTTGCCGTTCTATGAGAACTACTATGCTGGTGGTTTCAACTCGGTACGTGGCTTCAAGGACAGCACCCTGGGTCCTCGTGGTACGCCAAGCCGTGGTGTGGGTGTAACCGGTAACCAAGGCACTGTGGCGGATTCGGACAACGACCCGCTGCCGTTCGGTGGTAACGTTTTGATTCAGGGTGGTGCGGAGATTCTGTTCCCACTGCCATTCGTGAAGGATCAGCGTTCGCTGCGTACTTCGGTCTTCTGGGACGTGGGTAACGTGTTCGACTCCAAGTGCGAGCAGATCCGTAACCCGAGCGGCGTGAAGTCCGAAACCCAATGCAACGACGTGAGCCTCAGCAACCTGGCAAGCTCCGTGGGTGTGGGTGTGACCTGGGTGACTGCGCTTGGCCCATTGAGCTTTGCTCTGGCCATGCCGATCAAGAAACCGGATAACGCTGAAACCCAGATTTTCCAATTCTCCCTCGGCCAGACGTTCTAAGCGTCTGACCCAAGATAACGACAACGGATTCTGTAGGAGTACATCGTGCGTAAGTTGACTCAATTGGTTCTGCTGGCCACCGTGCTGGTAACCACCCCGGCCTTCGCCGAAATGAAAATCGCCGTCCTGAACTATCAGATGGCTCTGTTGGAATCCGATGCGGCCAAGAAGTACGCCGTGGATGCCGAGAAGAAATTCGGTCCGCAACTGACCAAGCTCAAGACTCTGGAAAGCAGTGCCAAGGGCATCCAGGATCGCCTAGTAGCCGGTGGCGACAAGATGCAGCAGGGCGAGCGCGAGCGCCTGGAGCTTGAATTCAAGCAAAAGGCCCGTGACTACCAGTTCCAGTCCAAGGAGCTGAACGAAGCCAAGGCAGTTGCCGACCGCGAAATGCTCAAGCAGCTGAAGCCGAAACTGGACAGCGCTGTGGAAGAAGTCATCAAGAAAGGTGCCTTTGACCTGGTGTTCGAGCGTGGCGCTGTCATCGACGTCAAGCCTCAATACGACATCACCCGTCAGGTGATCGAGCGCATGAACCAGCTGAAGTAAGCCATGACCGCGACTATCAAGCTCGGCGAGTTGGCCGAGTTCCTGGGAGCCACCTTGCGTGGCTCCAAGGAGAAAGAAATCACTGGGCTAGCCACCTTGCAGGAGGCTGGCCCAGCTCAGTTGAGCTTCCTCGCAAATCCCCAATACCGTAAATACCTCGTCGATAGCCAGGCTGCAGCCGTGTTGCTCAAAGCCGCTGACGCCGAAGGGTTTGCCGGGGATGCGCTGGTGGTGGCCGACCCGTACCTGGCTTATGCACGGGTATCGCACCTGTTCGACCCGAAACCCAAGGCTGGCGCCGGTATTCATCCTTCGGCGGTCATCGCCGATGATGCGCAGGTTGACCCTGCGGCCAGCGTCGGCGCGTTTGCGGTGATCGAGAGCGGTGCACGCATTGCGGCGGGTGTGACTGTCGGTGCACATTGCTTCATCGGCGCACGCTGCGAAATCGGTGCCGATGGCTGGCTGGCACCCCGCGTGACCCTGTACCACGATGTGCGTATCGGCGAGCGTGTGGTCATCCAGTCGGGTGCCGTGATCGGCGGTGAAGGTTTTGGCTTTGCCAATTCCAAAGGTGTCTGGAACAAGATTGCCCAGGTCGGCGGCGTATTGATCGGCGACGACGTGGAAATCGGTGTCAACACCGCTGTTGATCGCGGGGCCCTGGCCGATACCGTGATCGGTAACGGCGTGAAGCTCGATAACCAGATCCAGATCGCCCACAACGTCCAGATTGGCGATCACACCGCCATGGCGGCGTGTGTAGGCATCTCCGGCAGCACCAAAATCGGCAAGCATTGCATGCTCGCCGGTGGCGTAGGGTTGGTGGGGCATATTGAAGTTTGCGACAACGTATTCATCACCGGCATGACCATGGTGACCCACTCGATTACCGAGCCGGGTGCCTATTCTTCCGGTACCGCCATGCAGCCTGCAGCTGAATGGCGCAAGAGTGCAGCACGGTTGAGGCAGCTCGACGACATGGCTCGACGCCTCAAACAGCTGGAAAAGCGTGTTGGAGACGTGACCCCTGGCGGTAATGCTTCATCAGAAGGCTGATACCATTTCCATATCAAGTGTGCACAGCCGCTAGACTGCCTCCTTGATTTGCTAGCGGGGCGTGCTTTTAGTTCGCCCGCCCCCAATCTTTATTACAGGCTTCCCCCCGAAATGATGGACATCAACGAGATTCGCGAATACCTGCCTCACCGTTACCCGTTCCTGCTGGTGGACCGCGTAGTGGACCTCAATGTTGAGGAAAAGCGCATTCGTGCCTACAAGAATGTCAGCATCAACGAACCGTTCTTCAATGGTCACTTTCCTGCGCATCCCATCATGCCGGGCGTGTTGATCATCGAAGCGATGGCCCAGGCTGCCGGTATCCTTGGTTTCAAAATGCTCGACCTCAAGCCTGCCGATGGCACGCTTTACTATTTCGTGGGCTCCGACAAGTTGCGTTTCCGCAACCCGGTTACCCCGGGTGACCAGTTGATCCTGGAAGCCAAGTTCATCAGCTGCAAGCGCCAGATCTGGAAGTTCGAATGCCAGGCTTCGGTGGATGGCAAGCCGGTGTGCTCCGCTGAGATCATCTGTGCGGAACGCAAACTATGAGTTTGATTGACCCTCGCGCAATCATCGATCCGTCGGCCGTGCTGGCCGCCGACGTTGAGGTCGGCCCCTGGTCGATCATCGGCGCAGGTGTGGAAATCGGCGAGGGGACTGTCATCGGGCCGCACGTGATCCTCAAGGGTCCGACCCGCATTGGCAAACACAACCGCATCTACCAGTTCTCCTCGGTAGGCGAAGACACCCCGGACATGAAGTACAAGGGTGAAGAGACACGCCTGGTAATCGGTGATCACAACATCATCCGTGAAGGCGTGACCATTCACCGTGGCACTGTGCAGGATCGTGCCGAGACCACGCTGGGTGATCACAACCTGGTCATGGCCTATGCCCATATCGGCCATGACAGCGTGATCGGCAACCACTGCATCCTGGTCAACAACACCGCCTTGGCTGGCCATGTGCACGTTGACGACTGGGCCATCCTGTCCGGCTTTACCCTGGTGCATCAGTACTGCCATATCGGCGCCCACAGCTTTTCCGGCATGGGTACCGCAATCGGCAAGGATGTACCGGCGTTTGTCACGGTATTCGGCAACCCGGCCGAAGCCCGCAGCATGAACTTCGAAGGCATGCGCCGTCGGGGTTTCAGCGAAGAGGCGATCCACGCCCTGCGCCGTGCCTACAAGGTGGTTTATCGTCAGGGGCTGACGGTGGACCAGGCGTTGATCCAACTGGCCGAGTCGGCAGCGTTGTTCCCGGAAGTCGCGGTGTTTCGCGACTCGATCCAGGCGTCGACTCGCGGCATCACCCGCTGATCATGGCCACTCTGCGTATCGCGCTGGTGGCCGGAGAAGCCTCCGGCGACATTTTGGGCGCAGGTCTGATGCGGGCGCTCAAGGCCCAGCATCCAGCGGTGGAGTTCATCGGCGTCGGCGGCCCGCTGATGCAGGCTGAAGGGCTCACGTCCTACTTCCCCATGGAGCGTCTGTCGGTCATGGGGCTGGTTGAGGTGCTGGGTCGCCTGCGCGAGCTGTTGGCCCGCCGCAAGCTGCTGATCCAGACGCTGATCGAAGAAAAGCCTGACGTCTTCATCGGCATCGACGCACCGGATTTCACCCTCAACATCGAACTCAAGTTGCGCCAGGCCGGGATCAAGACCGTGCACTACGTCAGCCCATCCGTTTGGGCGTGGCGGCAGAAGCGTGTGCTGAAAATCCGTGAAGGCTGTGACCTGATGTTGACCCTGCTGCCGTTCGAGGCCAGGTTCTACGAAGAGAAGGGGGTGCCGGTGAGGTTTGTCGGGCATACCCTGGCGGACACCATTCCCTTGCAGGCTGACCGCGCGGCTGCGCGTGCCGAGCTGGGCCTGCCCGACGGCCCGCTGGTGGCGCTGATGCCGGGCAGCCGTGGCGGCGAAGTCGGCCGTTTGGCCTCGGTGTTTTTTGATGCCGCCGAGCGCCTGCAGGCCTTGAAGCCGGGCGTGCGTTTCGTGCTGCCGTGCGCCAGCCCGCAGCGTCGCGCGCAGATCGAAACCTTGCTGGAAGGTCGTAACCTGCCATTGACCTTGCTCGACGGTCAGTCGCACCTGGCTCTCGCGGCCTGCGACGCGGTGTTGATCGCCTCGGGCACCGCGACACTGGAAGCCTTGCTGTACAAGCGCCCGATGGTTGTGGCCTACCGCCTTGCGCCGCTGACGTTCTGGATTCTCAAGCGCATGGTCAAGAGCCCTTACATCTCCTTGCCCAACCTGCTGGCCCAGCGCCTGCTGGTGCCGGAGTTGTTGCAGGACGATGCAACGCCCGAGGCCCTCGCGCAAACTCTACTACCCTTGATCGACGGCGGCGAAGAACAGACCCGTGGTTTCGACGACATCCACCGCACCCTGCGCCGGGATGCCTCGAACCAGGCGGCTGACGCCGTGTTGAGCTTGATCGGCCACAAACAGGAAGCTTTATGAGCACGCAAATGGGCCTGGATTTCAGCCTGGTTGCCGAAGCCCACGCACTCGTGGCCGGCGTTGACGAAGTAGGACGCGGCCCGCTGTGCGGCGCGGTGGTGACGGCGGCGGTGATCCTCGACCCGAACCGCCCGATCCTGGGCCTCAACGACTCGAAGAAACTCACCGAAGCACGCCGTGAAAAGCTCTACGACGAGATCTGTGAAAAAGCCCTGAGCTGGCATATCGCCCGGGCCGAAGTCGAAGAAATCGACGAACTGAATATCCTCCACGCCACCATGCTGGCCATGCAGCGGGCGGTGGAAGGCCTGCACATCACGCCGAAAATGGCGATGATCGACGGCAACCGTTGCCCCAAGCTGGCCATGCCGTCCGAGGCGGTGGTCAAGGGCGATAGCAAGGTGCCGGCCATTGCCGCCGCTTCGATCCTGGCCAAAGTCAGTCGCGACCGTGAAATGGCTGCGTTTGAATTGATCTATCCCGGCTACGGCATCGGTGGGCACAAGGGCTATCCGACGCCCGTTCATCTGGAAGCCCTGGCACGCCTGGGTCCTACCCCGATCCACCGCCGCTCGTTCGCCCCGGTGCGCCAGGCCTACGAGCTGCGCGAGAGCCTCAGCGAGGTTTAGTCGCGAGGCTGATGTTTTTGCCAAGGCCCGGTACAATCCGGGCCTTGTTGTTTTCATGTATCAAGACAGGATCACTATGCCGGCTTCATTCGTTCATCTACGCCTGCACACTGAATACTCCCTGGTCGACGGCCTGGTACGGATCAAACCGCTGGTCAAAACCCTGGTGGGCATGAATATGCCTGCGGTCGCGGTGACCGATCAGAACAACATGTGTTCCCTGGTCAAGTTCTACAAGAACGCCATGGGCGCCGGGATCAAGCCGATCTGCGGCGCCGACCTGTGGCTGTCCAACAAGGACCCCGATAACCCCCTGAGCCGCATCAGCCTGTTGGCGATGAACGGCGTCGGTTATCGCAACCTCACCGAATTGATTTCCCGTGGTTTTATCGATGGCCAGCGCAACGGCTCGATCATCATCGAACGCGAGTGGGTCGCCGAGGCCAGCGAAGGCCTGATCATGCTGTCGGCCGCCAAAGAAGGCGAGATCGGCATCGCACTGTTGGGCGGCAACCCGCACGAAGCCGAGGTGTTGGCGAGTGAGTGGATGCAGGTCTTTCCGGGGCGCTTCTATCTGGAAGTGCAGCGCACCAACCGCCCCAACGATGAAGAGCATCTGCACGCCGCCGTGGCCCTCGCCGACAAGCTGGGCGCGCCGCTGGTGGCGACCAACGATGTGCGCTTCATCAAGAAAGAAGATTTCGAGGCCCACGAAACCCGCGTGTGCATCGGCGAAGGCCGGGCCCTGGATGACCCGCGCCGCTCCAAGAACTACAGCGAAGAGCAGTACCTCAAAAGCGCGGATGAAATGGCCGAGCTGTTCAGTGACCTGCCCGAGGCCCTGGAAAACTCCGTCGAAATCGCCAAGCGCTGCAATATCGAAGTGAAGCTGGGCAAGCACTTCCTGCCCAACTTCCCGATTCCCGATGGCATGACCATCGATGAATACTTTCGCAAGGTGTCGTTTGACGGCCTGGAGGAGCGCCTCAGCGTCCTGCTGCCTAAGGACACCACCGAAGACTATGAGGCCAAGCGGCAGGTCTACGTCGATCGGCTGAATTTCGAGCTGGATATCATCATCCAGATGGGGTTCCCCGGTTACTTCCTGATCGTGATGGACTTCATCCAGTGGGCCAAGAACAACGGCGTACCGGTCGGTCCGGGCCGGGGGTCAGGTGCTGGCTCGCTGGTGGCCTATGTGCAGAAGATCACCGACCTCGACCCGCTGGAATATGACCTGCTGTTCGAGCGCTTCCTCAACCCGGAACGGGTCTCCATGCCCGACTTCGACGTCGACTTCTGCATGGACGGTCGCGACCGCGTGATCGAATACGTGGCCGAGAAGTACGGCCGCAACGCCGTGAGCCAGATCATTACCTTCGGTTCGATGGCGGCCAAGGCGGTAATCCGCGACGTGGCGCGGGTGCAGGGCAAGTCCTACGGCCTGGCAGACCGCCTGTCGAAAATGATTCCGTTCGAAGTCGGCATGACCCTGGAGAAGGCTTACGAGCAGGAAGAAATCCTGCGCGACTTCATCAAGGTCGATGAAGAAGCCGCCGAAATCTGGGACATGGCGCGCAAGCTTGAAGGTGTCGTGCGTAACGTCGGTAAACACGCCGGTGGTGTGGTTATCGCGCCGACCAAGCTGACCGACTTTTCGCCGATCTATTGCGACGAAGAAGGCGATGGCCTGGTGACCCAGTTCGACAAGGATGACGTCGAGGCTGCCGGCCTGGTGAAGTTCGACTTCCTCGGCCTGCGGACCCTGACGATCATCGACTGGGCGCTCAAGACCATCAACCGCGACCGCGCCAAGGTCGGTGAAGAACCGCTGGATATTGCCTTTATCCCGCTGGACGACAAACCGACGTACACGCTGTTGCAAAAAGCTGAAACCACAGCGGTGTTCCAGCTTGAATCGCGCGGCATGAAAGAGCTGATCAAAAAGCTCAAGCCCGACTGCCTGGAAGACTTGATCGCACTGGTGGCCCTGTTCCGTCCGGGCCCGTTGCAATCGGGCATGGTGGATGACTTCATCAACCGTAAGCACGGGCGTGCCGAGCTGGCGTACCCGCACTCCGACTACCAGTACGAAGGCCTCAAGCCCGTATTGGCACCAACCTACGGCATCATCCTGTATCAAGAACAGGTGATGCAGATTGCCCAGGTCATGGCCGGTTACACCCTCGGTGGCGCGGACATGCTGCGTCGAGCCATGGGTAAGAAAAAACCCGAGGAAATGGCCAAGCAGCGCGGCGGTTTCATTGAAGGTTGCGCCACCAACAATATCGACGCTGACCTCGCCGGTAACATCTTCGACCTGGTGGAAAAATTCGCCGGTTACGGTTTCAACAAATCCCACTCCGCCGCGTACGGCCTGGTCTCGTACCAGACCGCCTGGCTGAAAGCCCACTACCCGGCGCCGTTCATGGCTGCGGTACTCTCGGCGGATATGCACAACACCGACAAGGTCGTGACCTTGATCGAGGAAGTGCGCACCATGAAGCTGCGCCTCGACGCGCCGGACGTGAATGCCTCGGAATTCAAGTTCACGGTGAACGACGAAGGCCGCATCATCTATGGTCTCGGCGCGATCAAGGGCGTCGGCGAAGGTCCGGTGGAAGCCATCACCGAAGCCCGCCAGGACGGCCCGTTCAAGGACCTGTTCGACTTCTGCGCACGGGTGGACCTCAAACGCATCAACAAGCGCACCCTCGACGGCTTGATCCGCAGCGGTGCGCTGGACCGCCTCGGCCCGTACTTCCATGACGAGCCGAAGGCCTACCAGGCGAACATCGACCGCAACCGCGCCGTGCTGCTCACCGCCATGGAAGAAGCGATCAAGGCCGCCGAACAGACTGCTCGCACCCACGACAGCGGTCACGCCGACCTGTTTGGCGGGCTGTTCGTCGAGGAAGATGCGGATGTCTACGGCAACCATCGCAAGGCCAAGGAGCTGACCCTCAAGGAGCGCCTCAAGGGTGAGAAAGACACCTTGGGCCTGTACCTCACCGGTCACCCGATTGACGAGTACGAGGGCGAGATTCGCCGTTTCGCCCGCCAACGCATCATCGACCTGAAGCCGGCGCGGGACACCCAGACCGTCGCCGGCATGATCATCGCCCTGCGCGTGATGAAAAACAAAAAGGGCGACAAGATGGGCTTTATCACCCTTGACGACCGCTCGGGCCGGATCGAGGCGTCGCTGTTTGCCGACGCCTTCCATTCCGCGCAGTCGCTGCTGCAGACCGATGCCATGGTGGTCGTGGAAGGGGAGGTCAGCAACGACGACTTCTCCGGCGGCCTGCGCCTGCGGATCAAGCGGGTGATGAGCATGGAGGATGCGCGTACCAATCTGGCCGAAAGCCTGCGCCTGAAGGTGAAAACCGAGGCACTCAAGGGCGATCAGCTACGCTGGTTGGGCGACCTGCTCAAGCGCCACCGTGGTGCGTGCCCGGTGACCATGGAGTACACCGGCAATGACGCCAAGGCGATGCTGCAGTTTGGTGAGACCTGGCGAATTGATCCCGCTGATGGCTTGATTCAAGCATTGCGTGACCAGTTCGGGCGAGACAACGTCTTCCTCCAATACCGTTGACGGTCAGATATGTCTGATCACGACTAAACATTTAATCTCGACCTAAACGCGCCTCTCCCTTAAGGTAGGGCGCGAATAGACAACCGGCTGGCCAGGCACTCCCTGGCCGTCGACCCAAGACGGACGCTTATGAACCCGAATTTTCTTGATTTCGAACAGCCGATCGCTGACCTGCAAGCCAAGATTGAAGAACTGCGCCTGGTCGGCAATGACAATTCGCTGAACATCGGCGATGAGATCGCTCGCCTGCAAGACAAGAGCAGCACGCTCACCGAAGACATCTTCGGCAAGTTGACCAGCTGGCAGATCGCGCGCCTGGCTCGCCACCCGCGCCGTCCATACACCCTGGACTACATCCAGCACATCTTCACCGAGTTCGACGAGCTGCACGGCGACCGCCACTTCTCCGACGACGCGGCCATCGTTGGCGGTATTGCCCGCCTGGACGACCAGCCGGTGATGGTGATCGGTCACCAGAAAGGCCGTGAAGTGCGCGAGAAAGTCCGTCGCAACTTCGGCATGCCGCGTCCGGAAGGCTACCGCAAGGCGTGCCGCCTGATGGAAATGGCCGAACGTTTCAAGATGCCGATCCTGACCTTCATCGACACTCCGGGTGCATACCCAGGTATCGACGCTGAAGAGCGCAACCAGAGCGAAGCGATCGCCTGGAACCTGCGAGTGATGTCCCGTCTGAAAACCCCGATCATCGCCACCGTGATCGGTGAAGGTGGTTCCGGCGGTGCACTGGCCATTGGCGTCTGCGATCAGCTGAACATGCTGCAATACTCGACCTACGCGGTGATCTCGCCGGAAGGTTGCGCCTCGATCCTGTGGAAAACCGCCGAAAAGGCGCCGGACGCTGCTGAAGCCATGGGCATCACCGCCGATCGCCTCAAAGGCCTGGGTATCGTGGACAAAGTCATCGCCGAGCCTTTGGGCGGTGCCCACCGTGACCCGGCCGCGGCTGCCGCGACCATCCGTGCCGAACTGGGCTCGCAACTGGCGATGCTCAAGAAGCTGGATAACGAAGCGCTGCTGGCCCGTCGCTACGAGCGCTTGATGAGCTACGGCCTCTAAGCACGACACGGTACTCAATGTGGGGGCTGGCTTGTGTGGGAGCTGGCTTGCCTGCGATAGCATCAACTCGGTGTCACTGATGACCCGAGTTGCCTGCATCGCGGGCAAGCCCGGTTCCCACGCAAGCCCGCTCCCACATTTGCTTTGTGTATGCTTGGCGGACGTATTCCAGATTGGCGGCGGTAATGTGTGATGAAACCAACTCTACCCGCCCAACTCCTGCAAGCCCTTGCCCCGTGGCGCAATGCCCCGGCCTGGCACGTCGCATTCTCGGGTGGCCTTGATTCCACCGTCCTGCTGCACCTCCTGGCCACGCTGGCCAACACTGACCACCTCCCGCCACTGAGCGCGATCCATGTCCACCATGGCCTGCAAGCTGCCGCCGACGCGTGGCCTGTTCACTGCCAGTCAGTATGCGACAGCCTGGGCGTGCCCCTGCGTGTGATGCGCGTGCAGGTGCAACCCGGTGCCAGCCTGGAGCGCGCCGCCCGAGACGCGCGTTACCAGGCGTTTACCGAGGTGACGGGGGCAGGGCAGGTGATGCTCACCGGCCAGCATCGTGACGATCAGGCTGAAACCCTGCTGTTTCGCTTGTTGCGTGGCGCCGGGGTGCGCGGGTTGGCGGCAATGCCGGTACAGCGGCCATTGGCAGGTGGCTATCTGGTGCGGCCATTGCTGCATGTTTCGCGTGAAGAGCTGGAAGCCTACGCCCGCGTGCATCAGCTCAGGTGGATCGAAGACCCGTCCAACGCCGATCCACGCTTCTCTCGCAACTACCTTCGTCATCGTGTGTTGCCGGTGCTTGCGCAGCGCTGGCCTCAGGCCGTAGCCAGCCTTGCGCGCACGGCCGAGCACCTGAGTGAAGCCCAGGGCCTGCTCGATGAGCTGGCATACATGGATCTGCACACCGCCGATCAGCCGTCCCCCTTTGCCTGGCTGCCGTTACCGTCGCTGGCGCTTGCGCCGCTGTGTGAACTGTCCGACGCTCGTCAGCGCAACGCCCTGCGGCATTGGCTGACTCCGCTTACGCGCTTGCCCGACAGCGACCATTGGGCCAGCTGGCTTTCCCTGCGGGATGCCAAGGACGACGCACAGCCTGTGTGGTGCCTGGCTGACGGTGAGCTGCACCGTTGCCGTGGGCGCCTCTGGTGGCTGCCTGCCGTTTGGTCGGAGTTTTCCGACGCATCGGTGAGCTGGCCTGATCCGCAATACCCACTAGAGTTACCCGGCAATGGTCGGCTGAGTGTGACCGGCAATGCGCCTGCAGGCCCTTTGGTTGTCCGTTATCGCCAGGGCGGTGAAATCGTCGAAGTGCCAGGTCGAGGCCGGCGTGACTTGAAGCGCCTGCTTAATGAAAGTGGGCTGCCGGGTTTCGTCCGTGGCAGATTGCCGCTGCTCTATCAGGGCGAGCAATTGCTGGGTGTGCCCAGCCTTGCGGGACTCTGGCCAGCAACGCGCGAACGCTGGCAATTGCATTGGGTGCCACAGACTTGCGATCAAGGTTTGAGCTGATAGAGCCTTTCCGGTAGACTACGCTCCCTTCTTGATACAACTTCTGTGGATTCGCCTGAATCGCAGCAGTTGCCGATTACCAAGCAGTCTTTGCTGGGCGATTCCAAAAAATGTGTAGCGATCAACGTACCGGTGTTTCATTGCTGGTCTGTCACAACGCGGCGGTTTTTTTGAAAGGTGCACTGTGATTAATGCAGGTGATCGGGGGCTTCGGCCTTCCTTCGCTTTCCCCGGCGGCTCGGACCGCTTTAACGCAGACTTCTAGGGTTTTTCATGACGCGCTACATATTCGTCACGGGCGGTGTTGTTTCTTCATTGGGGAAAGGCATTGCCTCCGCTTCATTGGCGGCCATCCTGGAGGCGCGGGGACTTAAGGTCACCATGCTCAAGCTGGACCCGTACATCAACGTCGACCCGGGCACCATGAGCCCGTTCCAGCACGGTGAAGTGTTCGTCACCCACGACGGCGCCGAGACTGACCTGGACCTGGGCCACTACGAGCGGTTCATCCGCACGACCATGACCCAGAACAACAACTTCACCACCGGCCGTGTCTACGAGCACGTGCTGCGCAAGGAGCGCCGTGGTGACTACCTGGGTGCAACCATCCAGGTGATCCCGCACATCACCGACGAAATCAAGCGCCGCATCATCAAGGGTGCAGGCGATGCCGACGTGGCGATGGTCGAGATCGGTGGCACCGTGGGTGACATCGAGTCCCAACCGTTCCTCGAAGCCATCCGCCAGTTGCGTTTCGAAGTCGGCGCCAAGCGCGCGATGCTGATGCACCTGACACTGGTGCCGTACATCGCCACCGCCGGCGAAACCAAAACCAAGCCCACCCAGCACTCGGTCAAGGAACTGCGTTCCATCGGCCTGCAGCCGGACGTGCTGGTGTGCCGCTCCGATCACCCGATCGACATCTCCTCGCGTCGCAAGATCGCGCAGTTCACCAACGTTGAAGAGCGTGCGGTAATTGCCCTGGAAGACGCCGACACTATCTACAAGATCCCGGGCATCCTGCACTCGCAAGGCCTGGATGATTTTGTGGTCGAGCGTTTCGGCCTGCAGTGCGGCGGTGCCGACCTGTCCGAGTGGGAAGCTGTGGTCGACGCCAAGCTCAACCCTGAGCATGAAGTCACCATCGCCATGGTCGGCAAGTACATGGAACTGCTGGACGCGTACAAGTCGCTGATCGAAGCGATGAGCCACGCCGGTATCAGCAACCGGACCAAGGTCAACCTGCGCTACATCGATTCCGAAGACATCGAGAACCAGGGTACCGCGCTGCTCGAAGGGGTTGACGCGATCCTCGTACCGGGCGGTTTCGGCCTGCGTGGCGTGGAAGGCAAGATCACCGCCGTGCAGTACGCCCGTGAGAACAAAGTGCCGTACCTGGGTATCTGCCTCGGCATGCAAGTGGCCGTCATCGAGTTCGCCCGTAACGTGCTGGGCTGGAAAGACGCCAACTCCACCGAGTTCGACAGCAAGAGCGGCCACCCGGTCGTGGGCCTGATCACCGAGTGGGAAGATGCCACCGGTGCCGTCGAGACCCGCACCGAAGCCTCCGACCTGGGCGGCACCATGCGCCTTGGCGCGCAAGACTGCCTGCTGGAGCCGGGCTCGCTGGTCCACGATTGCTACGGCAAGGACGTGATCGTCGAGCGTCACCGTCACCGCTACGAAGTGAACAACAACCTGCTGCCGCAAATCAAAGAAGCCGGCCTGAAGATCTCCGGTCGCTCCGGTGATGGCGCGCTGGTTGAAGTGGTCGAGGCACCGGATCATCCGTGGTTCGTGGCTTGCCAGTTCCACCCTGAGTTCACCTCGACGCCGCGCGACGGTCACCCGTTGTTCAGCGGTTTCGTCAAAGCAGCACTGACGCAACATCAGAAGAAGGCGTAACCCTGATGGCCCAGAAGATCATTCGCGTAGGCGATATCGAGATTGCCAACGACAAGCCCATGGTGCTGTTCGGCGGCATGAACGTGCTGGAAAGCCGCGACATGGCGATGCAGGTCTGTGAAGAGTACGTACGCGTTACCCAGAAACTGGGGATCCCGTATGTGTTCAAGGCCAGCTTCGACAAGGCCAACCGTTCGTCCGTGACCTCCTATCGCGGCCCGGGCCTTGAAGAAGGCATGCGGATCTTCCAGGACATCAAGCAAGCCTTCGGCGTGCCGATCATCACCGACGTCCACGAGCCTGAGCAGGCTGCCGTGGTCGCCGAGGTGTGCGACATCATCCAGTTGCCGGCCTTCCTGTCGCGCCAGACCGACCTCGTGGTCGCCATGGCCAAGACCGGCGCGGTGATCAATATCAAGAAAGCCCAGTTCCTCGCACCCCAGGAGATGAAACACATCCTGAACAAGTGCGTGGAAGCGGGTAACGACCAGTTGATCCTCTGCGAGCGTGGTTCGAGCTTCGGCTACAACAACCTCGTGGTGGACATGCTCGGTTTCGGCATCATGAAACAGTTCGAATACCCGGTGTTCTTCGACGTGACCCACGCGCTGCAGATGCCGGGTGGCCGCGCCGATTCCGCTGGCGGGCGTCGTGCCCAGGTATTGGACCTGGCCAAGGCGGGCATCAGCCAGTCCCTGGCGGGCCTGTTCCTGGAAGCCCACCCGGACCCGGACAACGCCAAGTGCGACGGCCCCTGCGCCCTGCGCCTGGACAAGCTGGAGCCGTTCCTGGCCCAGCTCAAGCAGATGGACGAACTGGTCAAGAGTTTTCCTGTCGTCGAAACCGCGTAAGATCACGATCCCTGTGCAGGAGCCGGCTTGCCGGCGATGGCGCCCTCGAGCCTTGCGGCGATGCAACGGACCGCATCGCCGGCAAGCCGGCTCCTGCAATGTGCACCACAAGTTAAATCGAGCGGTATAGAGCGTTTTCGTCAACTTTGGAGTGTTTACAACAATGGCAAAAATCGTCGACATCAAAGGTCGTGAAGTTCTCGACTCCCGTGGCAACCCCACCGTCGAAGCCGACGTGCTTCTCGATAACGGCATCATCGGCAGCGCCTGCGCGCCGTCCGGTGCTTCCACCGGTTCGCGCGAAGCGCTGGAACTGCGTGATGGCGACAAGAGCCGTTACCTGGGCAAGGGTGTACTCAAGGCCGTAGCCAACATCAACGGCCCGATCCGTGACCTGTTGCTGGGCAAGGACCCGCTGGACCAGAAAGCCCTGGACCACGCGATGATCAAGCTCGACGGCACTGAAAACAAAGGTAGCCTGGGCGCCAACGCCATCCTCGCGGTGTCCCTGGCAGCTGCCAAGGCCGCGGCCCAGGACCAGGACCTGCCGCTGTACGCCCACATCGCCAACCTGAACGGCACGCCGGGTGTCTACTCGATGCCGGTCCCGATGATGAACATCATCAACGGCGGCGAACACGCCGATAACAACGTCGACATCCAGGAATTCATGGTGCAGCCGGTGGGCGCCAAGTCGTTCTCCGAAGGCCTGCGCATGGGCACCGAGATTTTCCATCACCTGAAGGCTGTACTGAAGGCCCGTGGCCTCAGCACTGCTGTGGGTGACGAAGGTGGTTTCGCGCCGAACCTGGCGTCCAACGAAGATGCACTGAAAGTGATCTCCGAAGCGGTGGCCAACGCTGGCTACACATTGGGCACCGACGTGACCCTGGCCCTGGACTGCGCGGCCAGCGAGTTCTACGAGGACGGTAAATACAACCTGTCCGGCGAAGGCCACGTGTTCACCTCCGAAGGTTTTGCCGACTACCTCAAGGGCCTGACCGAGCGCTACCCGATCATCTCGATCGAAGACGGCCTGGATGAGTCCGACTGGGCTGGCTGGAAAGTCCTCACCGACAAGATCGGCGAGAAAATCCAACTGGTGGGCGACGACCTGTTCGTGACCAACACCAAGATCCTGAAAGAAGGCATCGATAAAAAGATCGCCAACTCGATCCTGATCAAGTTCAACCAGATCGGCACCCTGACCGAAACCCTGGAAGCCATCCAGATGGCCAAGGCTGCGGGCTACACCGCCGTGATCTCCCACCGCTCCGGCGAAACCGAAGACTCGACCATTGCCGACCTGGCCGTGGGCACCTCGGCGGGCCAGATCAAGACCGGTTCCCTGTGCCGTTCCGACCGCGTTTCCAAGTACAACCAATTGCTGCGTATCGAAGAGCAACTGGGCGGCAAAGCCAAATACAACGGTCGCAGCGAGTTTCGCGGCTGATTGTTAAATGGTAAAAAGTCCGCGGATTGCGTCGGAAAAATCACGACAGTGTGCATTTCGACGCTAATCTGATGACTATCTAGCACAAGCCTGGTTCTTCCAGGCTTCGTGCTATCAGTTGCTGCAAAAGTTTTGCATGGCGGTCTTTTTTCACTGGATACCCGATATTCGATGCGCAGTCCCAATTGGTTGTTCCTCGTCTTGCTCTTGTTGCTGGCTGGCCTGCAGTACCGCCTATGGGTGGGTAATGGCAGCTTTGCGCAGGTAAAAGACCTGACGCAGCAAATTGCCGACCAGCATGCCGAGAACGAGCGTCTGCTGGAGCGTAACCGCGTCCTCGATGCCGAAGTGCTTGAGTTGAAAAAAGGCACCGAGACCGTGGAAGAGCGCGCGCGTCATGAGCTGGGCATGGTCAAGGAGGGCGAAACCCTCTACCAGTTGGCCCAATGAGTCACCGTTTGCCGGCCTTCTGGGCCGTGATACCTGCCGCGGGCATCGGTGCCCGTATGGCCGCGGACCGTCCCAAGCAATATCTGCAACTGGGCGGGCGCACTATTCTCGAACACAGCCTCGGCTGTTTCCTTGACCACCCTACGCTCAAGGGCCTGGTGGTCAGTCTTGCTGTTGATGATCCCTATTGGCCCAGCCTGGCGTGTGCCACTGACCCGCGCATCCAGCGTGCGGACGGCGGTTCGGAGCGCTCGGGGTCGGTGCTCAATGCACTGCTGCATCTGAATGCGCTGGGCGCCGGCGACGACGATTGGGTATTGGTGCACGATGCGGCGCGACCCAACCTGAGCCGCGATGATCTCGACAAACTCCTGGCGGAACTGGCGGACGACCCGGTGGGTGGCCTGCTCGCCGTGCCGGCCCGCGACACCCTCAAGCGCGTCGACAAACACGGCCGTGTGCAGGAAACCGTGGATCGCAGCCTGATCTGGCAAGCGTACACCCCGCAGATGTTCCGCCTCGGTGCTTTGCACCGTGCGCTGGCTGACAGCCTGGTGGCGGATGCGGTGATCACCGACGAAGCGTCGGCCATGGAGTGGGCCGGTCAGGCCCCCCGGCTGATCGAAGGACGCTCGGACAATATCAAAGTGACCCGGCCGGAAGATCTGGAGTGGTTGCGCTTGCAGTGGGCGAATCGGCGCTAGTCGGCGATATGTGCGAGCTGGCTTGCCTGCGAAGAGGCCGGCACCAACAGCCCAGCATTACCGGCTGTACTCCGGCCGCTCAGCCAACCCTTCCTTCAAGAAATCCACTAATTTCCTTACCTTCGGCGACAAGTGCCGTTGCTGCGGATACAGCGCCCACACTGCCGTATTCGGCGGCTGATGCGCCTCCAGCAGTGACACTAGCGCGCCGCTGTGCAAGTGCTCCAGGACGTAATAGTCCGGCAGCTGGCACAAGCCGACGCCTTGCAAGACCGCGTCCAACACCGCTTGCCCACTGTTGCAGCGCCAATTGCCCTGCACCCGCTGGGAAAATTCGCGCCCGTCCTGGGCCAGTTGCCAGATATCCGAGCTGCCGATCAGGCAGTTGTGCCGGCTCAATTCCGACAAACTATGTGGCCGACCATACCGGGCGAGGTAGGACGGTGACGCGCACAGGTACATGCGCCGGGGAGCGAGGCGGCTGGCGACCATGCGTGAATCCTGCAAGCGTCCCAGGCGAATCGCCAGGTCCAGGCCCTCGTGCACCAGGTCGAGCTGGCGATTGGTCAATTCGATATCTACCCGCAACTGCGGATACAGCGCCATGAACCGCGTCACCAACGGCACGATAAAGCGCTCGCCGTAGGCCACGGCGCAGGTCATGCGCAACATGCCCTTGGGCTCGCTGGTCAGGTCGCCCACGGCGCGCAGCGCTTCCTCGCGGCCATCCTGCAGGCGTTGGCAATGTTGCAGGAAAGTCTGGCCGGCTTCGGTCAGCGTCACTTTGCGCGTGCTGCGATAGAGCAAACGCGTCTGCAGGCGTTCTTCCAGGCGTGCCACTTGCCGGCTGATATGCGACGACGACACGCCCAGCCGCTCGGCTGCTGCAGTGAATTGGCTGCACTCGGCGACGGCGACGAACTCATCGATGCCTTCCCAGCGGTTTTCCAGCATGACGATTATCCCTGTACAGCAATAAAGTTTTGCTTTCGCCTGGATTATTAATCAGGGAGCCATGTTTTACACTCACCGTCTCAGTTTTTAACCCGATGGAGAATCCCGGATGATCAAGTCCCGTGCCGCCGTAGCCTTCGAAGCCAAGAAGCCCCTTGAGATCGTTGAAGTGGATGTGGCCATGCCCAAGGCGGGCGAGGTGCTGTTGCGGGTGGTTGCGTCCGGTGTGTGCCATACCGATGCCTACACCCTGTCGGGCGCCGACCCGGAAGGTATCTTCCCGTCGATTCTGGGCCATGAAGGCGGTGCGGTCGTTGAAGCGATCGGCGAGGGCGTGACTTCGGTGGCCGTCGGCGATCACGTGATCCCGCTGTACACCCCGGAATGCGGCAAGTGCAAATTTTGCCTGTCGGGCAAGACCAACCTGTGCCAGGCCATTCGCTCCACTCAGGGCAAAGGCTTGATGCCTGATGGCACCACGCGCTTTTCCTACAAGGGCCAGCCGATTTTCCACTACATGGGTACCTCGACATTCTCCGAGTACACCGTGCTGCCGGAAATTTCCGTGGCAAAAATTCCTAAAGAAGCCCCATTGGAAAAAGTCTGCCTGCTCGGCTGTGGCGTCACCACGGGTATTGGTGCAGTGATCAACACCGCCAAGGTCAAGCCGGGCGACACCGTGGCCATCTTCGGTCTCGGCGGGATCGGCCTGTCGGCGGTGATCGGCGCGGTGAAGGCCAAGGCGGGTCGTATCATTGCCATCGATATCAACCCGGCCAAGTTCGAAATCGCCAAGCAACTGGGTGCCACCGACTGCATCAACCCGAAAGACTACGATCGCCCGATCCAGGACGTGATTGTCGATTTGACTGACGGCGGCGTGGACTTTTCCTTCGAGTGCATCGGCAATGTGCAACTGATGCGCGCCGCCCTCGAGTGCTGCCACAAAGGCTGGGGCGAGTCGGTGATCATCGGCGTTGCCGGTGCTGGCCAGGAAATCGCCACGCGCCCCTTCCAACTGGTGACCGGGCGCGTCTGGCGCGGTTCGGCCTTCGGTGGCGTGCGCGGCCGCAGCGAATTGCCAAGCTATGTGGAAATGGCCCAGACCGGCGAAATCCCGCTGGATACCTTCATCACCCACACCATGGGCCTGGAAGACATCAACAAGGCGTTTGACCTGATGCACGAAGGCAAGAGCATTCGTACCGTCATCCATTTCTGAAGCAGCGGCAAGCTGCAAGCGACAAGCTGAAAGTGAGCACGCCTTACTTGCAGCTGATTGCTTGCCGCTTGCAGCTGGGAGCATTCTCATGACCCTGGAAAACATCTCATGCCAGAAGAGTTTTGGTGGCTGGCATAAACGCTACAAGCATCATTCCGATGTGCTCGATTGCGACATGACTTTCGCCGTCTACCTGCCGCCGCAAGCGGAGCAGGGCGGCAAGTTGCCGGTGCTGTACTGGCTGTCCGGGCTGACCTGCACCGACGAAAACTTCATGCAGAAGGCCGGCGCCCAGCGCATGGCCGCCGAGCTGGGGTTGATCATCGTGGCGCCGGACACCAGTCCCCGTGGCCCCGGTGTACCAGGTGACCCGGATAACGCCTGGGATTTTGGCCTGGGCGCGGGTTTCTATCTGAATGCCACCCAGCAACCCTGGGCCAAGCACTATCGGATGCATGACTACGTGGTGCAGGAATTGCCGGCACTGGTCGAGGCCCATTTCCCCGCATCGGATAAACGCGGGATCAGCGGGCACTCCATGGGCGGCCATGGTGCGCTGGTGTGTGCCTTGCGCAACCCCGGGCGTTACCTGTCGGTGTCGGCATTTTCGCCGATCAACAACCCGATGGATTGCCCCTGGGGCCAGAAAGCCTTCTCCCGTTACCTGGGCGAAGAGCGCTCGAAATGGCGTGAATGGGATGCTTGCGTGCTGATCAGCGAAGCCTCGCAGAAGCTGCCGCTGCTGGTAGACCAGGGCGACCGCGACGACTTCCTTGCCGTGCAACTCAAGCCGGAAGCCTTGCAGCAAGCGGCCAAGGCCGCCAACCATCCGCTGGAACTGCGCCTGCAGCCCGGCTATGACCACAGCTACTTCTTTATCGCCAGCTTCATCGAAGACCATTTGCGACATCATGGTCGTGCTTTGCTCGGTTAATGTGAGGCAAAAGTAGGTAGAATCACGCCCTGAATTAAATCGGGGCGTTTTTTTATGCGTATTGGCCACGGCTACGATGTGCACCGTTTCGCTGAAGGCGATTTCATCACCCTGGGCGGCGTGCGCATTGCACACCACCATGGGTTGCTGGCTCATTCCGACGGCGACGTTGTCCTGCATGCCTTGAGCGATGCCTTGCTCGGCGCAGCGGCGTTGGGCGATATCGGCAAGCACTTTCCGGACACCGACCCCACCTTCAAGGGGGCGGACAGCCGCGTGTTGCTGCGCCATGTGGTCGGCCTGATCCACGCCAAGGGCTGGAAGGTCGGCAACGTCGACAACACGATCGTGGCCCAGGCGCCGAAAATGGCCCCGCATATCGAATCGATGCGCGCGCTGATTGCCGCAGACCTGCAAATTGAATTGGATCAAGTCAACGTGAAAGCCACCACCACCGAAAAGCTCGGGTTTACCGGTCGTGAAGAGGGCATCGCGGTGCACTCCGTCGCCTTGTTGCTGCGCGCATGAATGACCTGCAACTGCTGGGCCCACGGGCCTACGGCGAGGCCTTGGGCAGCGCGGTCCTCAAGGCCACGGCGGAAGATTTCCAGGTGGACGAGGTGCTGGACATCCCGCTGAGCGGCGAGGGCGAGCACCTGTGGCTGTGGGTGGAAAAGCGCGGTCTGAATACCGAAGAAGCTGCGCGGCGGATTGCCAAGGCCGCTGGCGTGCCGTTGCGCACCGTCAGCTATGCCGGGCTCAAGGACCGCCAGGCGTTGACCCGCCAATGGTTCAGCGTGCAACTGCCGGGCAAGGCCGACCCGGACATGAGCGGCGCCGAAAACGACACCCTCAAGATCCTCAAGACCGGTCGGCATAAACGCAAGCTGCAGCGGGGCGCGCATTCGGCCAACGGTTTCACCTTGCGCCTGACCCAGTTGGACGCTGACACCGCCGCCATCGACGCGCGGTTGCAACTGATTGCCCAACACGGCATTCCGAACTACTTCGGCGCGCAGCGCTTTGGCCACAATGGCGGCAACGTCGCCGACGCCCGCGAATGGGCGGCGCGCAAGGCCTTGCCGGAACAGCGCAATGTGCGTTCGCGCTTGCTGTCTACCGCGCGCAGCTACCTATTCAACAAAGTCCTGGCAGCCCGTGTGGCCGATGGTTCGTGGCAGAAGGCCCAGGTCGGCGACCTGCTGGCGTTCACCGACAGTCGCAGCTTTTTTCCGGCGGGGGAGGCGGAATGCAGCGACCCGCGCCTGGCGATTCTGGACCTGCACCCCACCGGTCCACAGTGGGGCGAGGGCGACTCACCGGCGGCGGGTGCCACCCACGCGTTGGAACAGGCGATTGCCGCCGAAGAAGCTGACCTGCGCGATTGGCTGGTGAAAGCCGGCATGAGCCAGGAACGTCGCATTCTGCGACTGCCCATTGGCGGGTTGACGTGGCATTATCCCTCGCTGGACATTCTGCAATTGGAATTCGTCCTGCCGGCCGGATGCTTCGCCACTGTCTTGGTGCGCGAGCTTGTTGATCTGGTGCCGGTGGGGCAGACGGACAACCCATGCGTATTCTGATATCAAACGATGACGGTGCCACCGCACCCGGGCTTGCCGCGCTCTATGCTGCGCTGCAGGATTATGCCGAGTGTGTGGTGGTCGCCCCCGACCAGGACAAAAGCGGCGCCAGCAGCTCGCTGACGCTCGACCGTCCGCTGCACCCGCAGGTCCTGGCCAATGGCTTTATCAGCGTCAACGGTACCCCTACCGACTGCGTGCACCTGGCGATCAACAGCCTGCTGGACCAGGAACCGGACCTGGTGGTGTCGGGCATCAACCTCGGGGCGAACCTGGGCGATGACGTGCTGTATTCCGGTACCGTGGCGGCGGCCCTTGAAGGGCGTTTCCTGGGGCGTACCGCGTTCGCTTTTTCGTTTGCCTCGCGCCAATTGGACAACCTGCCCACTGCCGCCTATTTCGCGCGCAAGCTGGTGGAGGCCCATGGTTCCCTCGACCTGCCGCCACGCACGGTGCTCAACGTCAATATTCCCAACTTGCCCCTCGACCATATTCGCGGCATCCAGCTGACGCGCCTGGGCCATCGCGCCCGTGCGGCAGCGCCATTGAAGGTGGTCGACCCGCGTGGCAAGGAAGGCTACTGGATCGCCGCTGCGGGCGACGCTGAAGATGGCGGCCCAGGCACGGACTTTCATGCGGTGATGCAAGGTTATGTTTCGATTACCCCGTTGCAACTTGATCGCACCTTCAGTGATGCCTTCAGTGGTCTCGATGGATGGCTGGAGGGCCTGCGCTGATGGCTCGTGAACAAGACGACCTGCTGCGCCGTGGCATCGGGATGACGTCCCAGCGCACCCGCGAGCGTTTGATCCAGCGCCTGTACGAGGAAGGCTTGTCCAACGCCCAGGTACTGGAAGTGATCCGGCGCACGCCTCGGCATCTGTTTGTCGACGAGGCCCTGGCCCACCGTGCCTATGAAGACACGGCATTGCCGATCGGTCATAACCAGACCATCTCCCAGCCTTATATGGTGGCTCGCATGAGCGAGCTGCTGCTGGCCGCCGGGCCGTTGGACAAGGTGCTGGAAATCGGCACCGGCTCCGGCTACCAGACCGCGGTACTGGCGCAACTGGTGGAGCGGGTGTTCTCGGTGGAGCGCATCAAGGTGCTGCAGGACCGCGCCAAGGAACGCCTGGTGGAGCTGAACCTGCGCAACGTGGTGTTCCGCTGGGGTGATGGCTGGGAAGGCTGGCCGGCGCTGGCGCCGTATAACGGCATCATCGTCACCGCCGTGGCCACGGATGTGCCGCAAGCGTTGCTCGACCAACTCGCGCCGGGCGGCCGCCTGGTGATCCCGGTGGGTTCCGGCGAAGTGCAACAATTGATGCTCATTATCCGTGAGGACGACGGCTTTTCCCGGCATGTGCTGGGGGCCGTGCGATTCGTACCGTTGCTGAACGGCCCGCTGGCCTGATCATTTGTTCATGGGCAGTGAATTCTGCTGGTGAGGATGTGTCTTACGGCGGGGTTCATCGAGTCAACAAGATGAGCGGCGGCATTCAACAGGATGAATTTTTCGTTTCAGTCGTGTGCCGGTAAAAAGCCAATGCCCAGTTATACTTGCGTCATATTTCAAGCCTGATACAGGCGTTCATGTTCAGCCACCACAAAGGGAGCGGCGGGTGAGTCTCACAGGTCTTGCGCAGCGTATGAGTAAAACAAGCTTTCAGCGACTGGTGCTTGGCCTTGTCTTGAGTTCCCTGTTGGCGGCGTGCTCCAGCTCGCCAAGCAGCGGCGCGCGGGTGGTTGACCGTAATAGCGCAGTGCCGCAAAAGCCGACGGTCACCACTGGCCAGTACGTGGTTCGCAAAGGCGACACACTGTTCTCGATTGCCTTCCGTTATGGCTGGGACTACAAGGCTCTTGCAGCTCGCAACAATATTCCTGTGCCGTATACGATACATCCGGGTCAGACCATTCGCTTCGATGGGCGCACCGGTTCAACGCCTACGGCAGTGGTGACAAACAGCGGATCTTCGCCGTCGTCTTCGAGCAAGACCACCATCATCACCCGGCCTGCAGGCACCGTCGCGCCTACGGTTGCGAGCAAGCCGGCACCCGCGCCGCTGCCGCCGGCAGGGCCTGCACCGACCGGTTGGGGGTGGCCTTCAAACGGGGTATTGATTGGAAAATTCTCTTCAAACGGTAGTTTGAATAAAGGCATTGATATCGCCGGAGATTTGGGACAGCCTGTTTTAGCTGCGTCTGATGGGACAGTGGTGTACGCCGGGAGTGGTTTACGGGGCTACGGCGAGCTGGTCATCATCAAACACAGCGATACCTACGTCAGTGCCTACGGTCACAACCGCAGGCTGTTGGTTCGGGAGGGGCAGCAGGTCAAAGTCGGACAGACAATTGCCGAAATGGGGTCAACTGGTACAGACCGGGTGAAACTGCACTTTGAGATTCGCCGTCAGGGGAAGCCCGTAGATCCGCTGCAATTCCTACCCCGTCGTTGATGTGTTGCACAGCCTGTTCCCTCACGTAGAAGGAACAGGCTCCAGCGTTGCCAAGGATAAAGGCGTCGCTTGAGCTTGAGGTCGAACTCACCAAAGGACTATAACAATGGCTCTCAGTAAAGAAGCGCCGGAGTTTGACATCGACGATGAGGTTCTCCTTATGGAGACCGGTATCGCTACGGAATCGATGTCGAATGAGGGACCTGCTGTACCTTCAGTTCGTACCAAATCCAAGAACTCCACCGCGTTAAAGCAACACAAATACATTGACTACACCCGGGCGCTCGACGCGACCCAGCTGTACCTCAATGAAATCGGCTTTTCCCCCCTGCTGACCCCCGAAGAAGAAGTCCATTTTGCGCGCTTGTCGCAAAAGGGCGATCCGGCTGGGCGCAAGCGCATGATTGAAAGCAACCTGCGACTGGTGGTGAAAATCGCTCGACGCTACGTCAATCGTGGGCTGTCGCTGTTGGACCTGATCGAGGAAGGCAACCTGGGCTTGATCCGGGCGGTGGAGAAGTTCGACCCTGAGCGGGGCTTCCGCTTCTCAACCTATGCCACCTGGTGGATTCGCCAGACCATCGAACGGGCGATCATGAATCAGACCCGCACGATCCGGCTGCCAATCCATGTGGTCAAGGAGCTCAACGTCTACCTGCGGGCGGCGCGTGAGCTGACACAAAAACTCGATCATGAACCCTCGCCCGAAGAAATCGCCAACCTGCTGGAAAAACCGGTAGGGGAGGTCAAGCGCATGCTGGGCCTTAACGAGCGGGTGTCTTCGGTCGACGTCTCGCTGGGTCCGGATTCGGATAAAACCCTGCTGGACACCCTGACGGATGATCGTCCTACAGATCCTTGCGAGCTGTTGCAGGACGATGATCTGTCCCAAAGCATTGACCAGTGGTTGTCGGAGCTCACGGACAAGCAGCGTGAGGTGGTGATCCGCCGCTTCGGCCTGCGTGGCCACGAGAGCAGCACCCTGGAGGATGTAGGCCTGGAGATCGGCCTGACCCGTGAGCGGGTGCGGCAGATCCAGGTAGAAGGGCTCAAGCGCTTGCGTGAGATCCTGGAGAAGAATGGCTTGTCGAGTGAGTCGTTGTTCCAATAGGCGACGCAGGACGAAATGTGGGAGCGGGCTTGCTCGCGAATGCGCAGTATCAGTAGGTAGATGTGCTGACTGATCCAGCGCTTTCGCGAGCAAGCCCGCTCCCACATTGCTTTGTGCGCGGAATCACAGCACCAAATTGAAGGCATAAAAAAACCCCGCTTTTGAGGGCGGGGTTTTTTCGACTAAGTCAGTACAAGTTAGATAACTTGAACTTCTTCAGCTTGCATGCCTTTCTGACCGCGGGTAGCGATGAAAGAAACCTGTTGGCCTTCTTTCAGGCTTTTGAAGCCGTCGGATTGGATAGCTTTGAAGTGAACGAACAGGTCGTCACCGGATTGTGGAGTGATGAAGCCGAAGCCTTTTTCATCGTTGAACCACTTAACGGTACCAGTTTGGCGATTAGACATGGTGTATCTCCTTGGACAAAGTTAACTGCGACTCAGGAAAAGCCCTGGCCGAGACTGAGTGCAAAGAGCAGGAAAAATTCTTGGAGATGGTTGGATCGAAATTCAACATATCGTGTAGAGATTCTCAGTGACACAAGCAGCACAGTGGCGCCACCTTAACCCTTTTTCCGGGACGTGCCAATGGTATTTCCGAAGGTTTCTCTATTTTCGTGACTGGCGGTGGTATTTACCGCCACCAGCGCCTGCAACCCGGGTCCCGGCCCCGCTGGCCGCGACTTACAGGAGCGTGCGCATTCATCAACAAATCCCCCACGCCCTTTGAACCCCAACGCTGGCCCCGGTAAGATGCCCCACAGAATTTTTCCACCTCGCTATTCAGGACACCCGCCATGAGCATCAAATCGGACAAGTGGATTCGCCGCATGGCGCAAGAGCACGGCATGATCGAGCCCTTCGTAGAGCGCCAGATGCGTGGCGAAGGCGCTGAACGCCTGATTTCCTACGGGGTTTCCAGCTACGGCTACGATGTGCGTTGCGCCGATGAATTCAAGGTGTTCACCAATATCAATTCGGCGACCGTCGATCCGAAAAACTTCGACGAAAAAAGCTTCGTCGACGTGAAGAGCGACGTGTGCATCATCCCGCCAAACTCCTTCGCCCTGGCGCGTACCGTGGAGTTTTTCCGCATTCCGCGCGACGTGCTGACCATCTGCCTGGGCAAGAGCACCTACGCTCGCTGCGGCATTATCGTCAACGTGACGCCGCTCGAGCCTGAGTGGGAAGGTCACGTGACCCTGGAGTTCTCCAACACCACCACGCTGCCAGCGAAGATCTACGCCAACGAAGGCGTGGCGCAGATGCTGTTCCTGCAGTCCGATGAGGCCTGTGAAGTGTCCTACAAGGACCGTGGCGGCAAGTACCAGGGCCAGCGTGGCGTGACCTTGCCGCGCGCTTGATCGAAAGGTCCTACACGCCAAGGGAATTAGTCTGCGGAAAGTGACTCTATTGGGTGTACTGCCTCGGCGCGTGCAAGACGCGCCGGGCCACGCTTGAGGAGTACTTTTATGAAGATCGACCCGCGAATCAGCGCCGAACTTGCCCGGCTTGAACCCAACCAGATTGGTGTTTTGGCCTGGTCCCTGATGGCCGATCCCGCCTACGCAGGCGGCATCCCCGGCCAACCCGAGCCGGATTACCCCCAGCCGACCGAGCCCGGTGAACCGACCCTCCCGGACGAGCCACCGCCTGCGCCTGTCGCCTGATAACTGGGAGGCCGGTCAACGCACTGGCCATACCTCGTGATCACCGATCACAAAGATCCGGTGGTCATTGTCCTGCTCCACCGCATAACCCCCCGTAAACGCCCCGAACGCCGGCAACAGGCTGACGCGGCTACCCAGCTGGAAGCACGGCAGGCGCAAGCGTTGCCGGCCTTTGCCGCGCAAGTGATACACCGGGTGCACATGGCCCGCGAGTACATGGTGGCTGGCATGCGCATCCGGTTCGTGTTGCAGCGCGAATGGCCCCATCAGCAGCGGCTCCGCGACCACCTCGATGTCCAAGTCCGCCGGCGGGTCGCCTGCGCGCTTGTCGTGATTGCCGCGAATCAAGGTCAGGTGCAGCCCTGTATGGCGTTCACGCCACGCCCGCAAGGCGCCCAGCGTGCCACTGGCATGCGAGCCAGGGCCGTGCAGGAAGTCGCCCAGGAAGATCACGCGCGCGCAGGTGAAGGCCGATAACAGCCGATCCAGTCGTTGCAGGTTCTCGGTGGTAGTCCCCTGTGGCACCGGTTGCCCGAGGCTGCGGTAGGCCGAGGCCTTGCCGAAATGCGCATCGGCGATCAGCAAACACTGATGCGCAGGCCAATACACGGCCTTGTCCGCCAGCAGCCATAACGTTTCACCTTCCAATTGCACGGTGTAATACATCAAGCCTTCCCATTATCCGCGACTTTCTCCAGGTCCTTGACCATCCGCGCGATGCGCTCGGAGAGTTTTTCCGAACTCATGCTTTCACGCATCCGTTCCACCAACAGCGGAAAGGCCAGCGGTGTCGGCCGTTCTATCACGTGCAAGTCCAGTTGCAGCGCCGACAGACGCCGCAGTGTCTGTTCCAGCCGACGAATATCCAACTCATCACGCAGGACTTCTTCCCCGGCCTGGGTCAGCAACAGGTTCTGCGGGTCATATTGCTTGAATACCTCGAAGAACAGGCCGCTGGACGCCTGTACCTGGCGTGTACTTTTCGGCGCGCCGGGGTATCCGGCAAACACCAGTCCGGCGATCCGCGCAATCTCGCGAAAGCGGCGCAGGGCGAGTTCGCCGGCGTTCAGGCTGGCCACGACGTCGGCCAGCAAGTCTGCCGGGCTCAGCAATGCCTCATTCAGCAGGGCAGGCCACTCCACCGGTGTCGCGCTCAGCAGCTCCAAGCCGTAATCATTCACTGCAATCGAAAAGGTCACGGGTTGGCGTTGGCTGACCCGCCATGCCAACAGGCTCGCCAGGCCCAAGTGCACCTGGCGCCCGGCAAACGGGTAGAGAAACAGGTGCCACCCCTCGCGTGATTTCAGGGCTTCGGCCAACAACCCGTCGTGCGTCGGCAGGCCGGACCAGCGCAACTGCGTCTGCAACAAGGGTTGCACCGCGCGCATTTCCGGCCCGTCGTAGTGCCCGCGCGCCGCAGCGTCGAAGCGTTCCACCACGGCTTGCGCCAACTCATTGGAAAGCGGCATGCGCCCGCCATTCCAGCGCGGCACTGCGGCTTTTTTGGCGCTGCTGCGACGTACATAGGCGGTCATGTTTTCCACCCGGACCAGCTCCAGCAAGCGTCCGGCAAACAGGAACCCATCACCCGGCTTGAGGCGCGCGATGAAGCCTTCTTCGACACTGCCGAGGTTTTTGCCGCCGCCGCCCTTGCTCCAGAATTTCAGCTGGATGCTGGCGTCGCTGACAATGGTGCCCACGCTCATGCGATGCCGGCGCGCGAGCCTGGCGTCGGGGACGCGCCAGATGCCGTGTTCGTCGGGCTCCACGCGGCGGTAGTCCGGGTAGGCGGTCAGCGACAGCCCGCCATGGCGCACAAAGCCCAGGGCCCAGGTCCAGTCGGCCTCGGTCAGGTCGCGATAGGCCCAGGCACCGCGCACTTCCGCCAGCAGTGCATCGGGGGTGAAGCCACCGCCCAGCGCCATGCTCACCAAGTGCTGTACGAGTACATCCAACGGCTTGTGCGGCGATTCCCGCGCTTCGATGTGCCGCTGCGCAATGGCATCCTGGGCGGCGGCAGCTTCCACCAGTTCCAGGCTGTGGGTCGGCACCAGCGTCACCCGCGATGGCCGCCCCGGCGCGTGGCCCGAGCGCCCGGCGCGTTGCATCAGCCGCGCCACGCCTTTGGCCGAGCCAATTTGCAGGACTCGTTCCACCGGCAGGAAATCCACCCCCAGGTCCAGGCTCGAGGTGCACACTACGGCCTTGAGCTGCCCGTCCTTGAGTGCGCGCTCGACCCAGTCACGCGTCTCCCGGGACAGTGAGCCATGGTGAAGGGCAATCAAGCCCGCCCAGTCCGGGCGCGCCTCGAGCAACGCCTGGTACCAGATTTCCGATTGCGCGCGGGTATTGGTGAATACCAGGCAACTGCTGCTGGTTTCCACTTCGGCCACTACCTGCGGCAACATTTTCAAGCCGATATGCCCGGCCCAGGGGAAGCGTTCCGCGATGGGCGGCAATAAGGTGTCGACCAACAGCTGCTTGGCTGTCTGCCCCTGCACGTTGATCCCGCCACCTTGTGGGACCAATACCTCCAAGGCGTGAGCCTGATTACCCAGCGTTGCCGAAATCCCCCATACCATCAGCTCGGGATGCCAACGCCGCAGCCGTGCCAACGCCAGCTGCAGTTGCACGCCGCGCTTGTTGCCGATCAGCTCATGCCATTCATCCACCACCACCATGCGCAGGTGCGCCAGGCTCACTTCGCTGTCCGCGCGGGCGAGCATCAGGGTCAGGCTTTCTGGAGTGGTGACCAGTGCGGTGGGCTGTCGGCGTGTCTGGCGTGCACGCTCGCTGCTGCTGGTGTCGCCGGTGCGCAGGCCGATGCTCCAGGGAATCTGCAAGGCCTCGAGCGGTGCTTCGAGTGCGCGGGCGGTATCGGCGGCCAACGCCCGCATTGGCGTGATCCACAGCACCGTCAGTGGCTCTGCGGGCGCTTTGCGTTTGCCGCTGGCCGGCGGGCGAGTGATGGCGAAGCGATTGAGGGCGGCAAACCACAGCGCATAGGTTTTGCCCGCACCAGTGCTGGCATGCAGCAAGCCGGACTGGCCTGCCTTGACGGCAGCCCACACCGCTTTCTGGAAGGCGAACGGTTTCCAGCCCTTGGCGGCGAACCATGTTTTGGCGAAGTCGTGGGGTTTTGCCATGCGACGGCTGACACTCTGGAAGGCCTATTCCACAGACCTTCACCGAGCATCAAAGGTTTAACGCAATCCTTGCAGGCGCGTCGCACCGCGGCGAGGGTGGCGCAAAGATCGCCGCAGGGCTCAAGGCGCTATCGCCAGGCGGTTCCTACACGTTTACTTCAGGTTGCCGCTGAGAAATTGCTGCAGCCGCTCGCTTTTCGGGTTGCCCAGCACATCCGCCGGCGCACCTTGCTCTTCCACCAGGCCCTTGTGCAGGAACAGCACCTGGCTCGACACCTTGCGCGCGAAGCTCATCTCATGGGTCACCATGATCATGGTGCGGCCTTCCTCGGCCAGGCCCTGGATCACCTTCAATACCTCGCCCACCAGCTCCGGGTCGAGGGCTGAAGTAGGCTCGTCAAACAGCATCACTTCCGGCTCCATGGCCAGGGCGCGGGCGATGGCCACCCGTTGCTGCTGCCCACCGGAGAGAAAGGCCGGGTATTGATCGGCCACGCGTGCCGGCAGGCCGACCTTGTCGAGGTAGCGACGGGCACGGTCTTCGGCGTCCTTCTTGCTGCAACCCAGCACCCGGCGCGGGGCCATGGTGATGTTTTCCAGCACGCTCATGTGGCTCCACAGGTTGAAGTGCTGGAACACCATCGCCAGGCGTGTGCGCAGGCGCTGCAGTTCGGCATCGTCAGCCACGCGCATGCCATGGCGGTCGCTGACCATGCGGATCGGCTGGCCGTCGAGGGTCATGGCGCCGTCGTTGGGGGTTTCCAGGAAGTTGATGCAGCGCAAAAAGGTGCTCTTGCCCGAGCCGCTGGCGCCGATCAGGCTGATCACGTCACCGGTCTTGGCCTTGAGCGAGACACCTTTGAGCACTTCATTGTCGCCATAGCTTTTATGCAGGCCTTCAACGGTCAATTTGTACATGGGGCGTGCATCCTCAAGGCGAAAGTAGATAGCCGCTACGGTAGGCCTCTGAGCCGGCGACATGGCCGATGACCATCCCGGCAGTGGCCATGCGGCGTAGCGAACGGGCGTAAAGCAGGCCGGCCTTCTGGCAGTGCACAGGCGTTACGCGGTCGGTAATGGGGTCGATGACGTCGGCGATCAGTTGCCCGGCCTCCAGGTATTCCCCCGGCAGGGCGCTGAACACCAGCAGGCCGCCGACCGGTGTCGCCACCGGTTCGACGCCTGCCAGCGGCGTGGCGGGGTAGGGCAGCGCCGGCAGCGGGGCGGGTTCGCCCTCGATCGCGCCGAAGTGGATCAGGTAATCGATGATCGCCTGGCAATCGAGGCTGGCCAGCCCATGGTTGACGTCGCCCTGGCCACGCAGCTCGACGGTGACGGAAAAGCTGCCCATGGGGATCGGGAAGCGCTCGCCGAATCGCTGCTGCAATTGCCACCACACCAGGGTGAAACACTCATCGAAGGATTGGCCGCCGGAATCGGTGGCGAGCAAGTTGGCTTCCGAGCCGAGATAGCGCGCCAGCGGCTCGACCTGCGGCCACGCCTCGGGCGTGGTGTACAGGTGCGCCACGGCTTCGAAATCGCAATGCAGGTCGAGCACCATGTCGGCGTCGCAGGCCAGGCGTTGCAGCACCAGGCGCTGGGAGTGCAGCTGGGTCTCGGCGGTTTGCGCGGCGAGGGCGTTGGACAGCGCGGTACGGATCAGTTCGACGTTGTGTCGCGGATCATCCCCGAGCAATGCCTCGACCTGGTTACCCACCGCGTCACTGAGGTCGACAAACAAGCGATTGAAGTTCTGCCCGCTTTCGAGCTCGTAGCGGCCCAGCGGAATATCCATCAACACCTGTTCCAGGCCCACCGGGTTGGCGATCGGCACCAGCACGATTTCGCTGCGCAGGCGCCCGGCGGCCTCCAGTTGCGCCAGGCGCAGCTTGAGGTGCCAGGCCACCAGCATGCCGGGCATTTCATCGGCATGCAGCGACGACTGGATGTAGATCTTGCCTTCAGCCTGTTCCGGGCCGAAGTGGAAACTGTGAATCTGCCGCGCCGTGCCAGGCACCGGCGCGATCAGTTCATGAACCTGATGACGCATGAAGGCTCCTTAATGACTCGGCCCGAGGAAGGCCAGCCAGCGGCGCTCCGCCAGACGAAACAGGCCGACCAGGGCAAAGGTCACTGTCAGATAGATCAGCGCGGCGATGCCGAAGGATTGGAAGGTCATGTAGGTCGCCGAGTTGGCGTCCCGTGCGACCTTGAGAATGTCGGGCACTGTCGCGGTAAACGCCACGGTGGTCGAGTGCAGCATCAGGATCACTTCATTGCTGTAGTACGGCAACGAGCGGCGCAGGGCCGAGGGCATGATCACATACGCATACAACTTCCAGCCGCTGAGGCCATAGGCCTTGGCGGCCTCGACTTCGCCGTGGGCCATGCTGCGGATCGAACCGGCGAAAATCTCGGTGGTGTAGGCGCAGGTGTTGAGGGCAAAGGCCAGGATCGTGCAGTTCATCGCATCGCGAAAAAATGCGTCCAGCACCGGCTGCGCGCGCACCGCGGCGATGCTGTAGATGCCGGTGTAGCAGATCAGCAACTGGATATAGAGCGGCGTGCCACGAAACAGGTAGGTGTAGAACTGCACCGGCCAACGCACCAGGCGATTGCGCGAGACGCGGGCGATGGACAGCGGGATCGAGACCAGGAAACCAATCACCAGCGAGGCGCTGAGCAGCCACATGGTCATTGCCAGCCCGGTGATGTGCTGGCCGTCGCTGTACAGGAAGGGGCGCCAGTATTGCTGCAGGAGTTCGATCATCGCACGGCCTCCCGGGACCCAGCGGAGTAGCGGCGTTCAAGCCGACGCAGGACGAAATTGGATGCACTGGTGATCAGCAGGTAGATAAACGCCGCGATGACCAGGAAGTAAAACAGTTGATAGGTGCTCTTGCCGGCATCCTGGGCGGCCTTGACCAGGTCCGCGAGACCAATGATCGATACCAGCGCCGTGGCCTTGAGCATGACCATCCAGTTATTGCCGATGCCCGGCAGGGCAAAACGCATCATCTGCGGAAAGGTCACGAAGCGAAACCGCTGCCCGCGACTCAGCCCGTAGGCGGTTGCAGCTTCCAACTGGCCACGCGGGACCGCGAGGATCGCACCGCGAAATGTCTCGGTGAAGTAGGCACCGTAGATGAAGCCCAGGGTGATCACCCCGGCGCTGAATGGGTCGATCTCGATGTAGTCCCATTCCATGAAGTCGGTCAAACCGGTCAGCCAGATTTGCAGGCTGTAGAAAATCAGCAGCATCAGTACCAGGTCAGGTACGCCGCGAATCAAGGTGGTGTAGAGCTGGGCGGGAATACGGATCAAGCTGACGCTGGACAGTTTCGCGCTGGCCCCAATCAGGCCGAGCAGGACACTGACAGCCAGGGAGGCGACCGAGAGTTTTACGGTCATCCACGTCCCTTGGAGCAACAGCGGACCGAACCCCTTCAAACTGAAGGCGCCCAGCCCCAGGGTTTGCAAAAGATCTTCAAACATGAATTCAGGACCTAATGGCGATAAAAAAGCGCCCACCGCAAACCGGTGGGCGCCAGGGTGTTATTTACCGCTGTAGAGGTTCAGATCGCCGAAGTGTTTCTTCTGGATGGTGGCGTAGGTGCCATCATCGTGTAACGCTTTGATACCTTTATCGAGCAAGGCCTTGAGGTCTTTGTTACCTTTTTTGATACCGACCGCAGTTTTCGACGGCAGCAAAGGGTCGTCGATAGCCTTGCTGACTTCGTAGTCAGCGCCGGCCGGCGACTTCAAGAAGCCCAGTTCGGCTTGCAGCATGTCCTGCACGGACGCATCCAGACGGCCGGAGGTCAGGTCGGCGTACACCTGGTCCTGGTTGGCGTAGGCCTTGGTGGTCACACCGGCTTTGTCCAGCACGGCCTTGGCGTAGGCTTCCTGGATAGTGCCTTGCTCGTAGCCCACCGATTTGCCCTTGAGGGACTCAGGCGTGGAGTAGTTCGCGCCTTTTTTGAACACCAGGGAGGTCGGGCCGGAGAACAGCTCGCTGGAGAAGTCGATCGCCTTCTCACGGGCTTCGGTCACGGTCATCGACGAAATCACGCCGTCGAATTTGTTGGCGTTCAGGCCTGGAATCATGCCGTCGAAGTCACTTTCGACCCACTTGCACTTCACTTTCAGCTCGGCGCAGATCGCATTGCCCAGGTCGATATCGAAGCCCACCAGGCTGCCGTCGGCGGCCTTGGATTCGAATGGCGCGTAGGACGGATCGACACCAAAACGCAGTTCCTTGTATTCCTTGGCCAACGCAGTACCAGCGGCCATGCACAGAGCCAGTGCAGAAAGGGTCAGCAATGCTTTTTTCATTATGTAATCCCTGGAAACCAAGATAAGCGCTTGTGGCGCGTTTAGGACTGTTACTGAACGGTGTCAGACGCAACACAAGTAGCAATTTCTGCACCATAGTTCCGAATGGTCGTTTTAAAAGGTGGGAAGAGGGAGATCTCAGTGTAGGAGATGCCCGAAAATGGGCACGCAAAAAACAGTGCACCCATTTGGGGCTGATGCAGATCGAAAACCTGGGAGCTGGCTTGCCGGCGATGGCGGCGGATCAGCTTATTCATCTGTCACTGATCCGCCGCCATCGCAGGCAAGCCAGCTCCTACAGGGATTTGTGGGGTTTTAGCATCCGGTCAGCAGGTCTTGCAGCGTGGCCAGGTTGTCAGCCTCATCCACCGCCTTGTCCTGCCGCCACCGCAACATCCTCGGAAACCGCACTGCGATCCCACTTTTGTGCCGCTTGGACAGGGCAATGCCCTCGAACCCCAGCTCGAACACCATGCTCGGCGTGACACTGCTGACCGGTCCGAATTTCTCTACGGTGGTCTTGCGCACAATCGCGTCGACCTTGCGCATCTCTTCGTCGGTCAGCCCTGAATAGGCCTTGGCGAAGGGCACGAGCGTGCGCTCGCTGCCGGGCGGGCCGTCCCACACGGCGAAGGTGTAGTCGCTATAGAGGCTGGCGCGCCGACCATGGCCGCGCTGGGCGTAGATCAACACGGCGTCGACGCTGAACGGGTCGACTTTCCACTTCCACCACAGGCCCATGTCCTTGGTGCGACCCACACCGTAAAGGCCTTTGCGTTCCTTGAGCATCATGCCTTCCACGCCCAGCTGACGGGAGGCTTCGCGTTGTTGTGCAAGATCCTGCCAGGTCGCGCCCGTGAGCAGGGGCGATGGAATCAGCACGGGTTGGTTGCACTGGGCGATTACCCGCTCGAGTTGAGCGCGACGTTCGGCCTGGGGCTGGTTGCGCCAGTCGGCGCCCTGGTATTCCAGCAGGTCATAGGCGAGAACGGCGACCGGTGCATCGTCGAGCACCTTTTTGCTCAGGGTCTTGCGGCCAATTCGCTGTTGCAGCAGGGCGAAGGGCTGCACTGCGTCCTTCCACACCACGATTTCGCCGTCGATCACCGTACCATCGGGCAGGCCACTGGTCAGGCTGTGCAGTTCGGGGAAACGCTCGGTGACCAATTCTTCGCCACGCGACCACACCCACAGGCGGCCGTCGCGCTTGACCAGTTGCGCGCGAATGCCATCCCACTTCCATTCCACCTGCCAATCGGCGGGGGAACCGAGCAATGCGTCGAATTGCTCCACCGGTTGCGACAAGCCATGGGCGAGAAAAAACGGATAGGGCTGTCCGCCGCGTTGCGCATGTTCGTCGTCTGATTCGGCGGCGATCAGTTTGAGGTA